>NZ_JBQFZQ010000001.1:0-1411424 GCF_056542325.1 Ruegeria sp. AD6
CAGCTCGAATCGTCAAAAACTAAGTCCCTGAAAATTAGCCACAATCGGCAACCAATTATTCAGTGTGTGATTTAATGGAAAATCATGGCTGGGGTGGTAGGATTCGAACCTACGATACACGGTACCAAAAACCGCTGCCTTACCACTTGGCTACACCCCAACGGTGAGCGGCTATCTACGATTGTTGTTGGCGGGGTTCAAGGGCTTTTGGGTAAAAAATGCGACTGCCTTGGAAAAATATTTTTGGCCGGTCGTCAGGTGGTTTTCAACAGCACTGCGCCGTTGCGATTGCCGGTTTGGACAAGGTCATGGGCGGATGCGCAATCCTGTAGCGGCAGGATCGTTTCAACCGGGCAAATCAAGCTGCCATCTTCCAATGCTGCATGCAGCCGATTGATCGCCGCAGATCGCGGTGCAGGCGGCAGAAGGTAGATCAGGATAAGCTCAAGCGTCACAGCTTTGAACATCAGGGGGTAAAAGGGCAGGGTGGGGGACATCTCCTGCGCAGAGCCGAACGCGTTGATACGTCCATTCTCGGCGATCACGGCAGTATTTGTTTCAACATTCCGGCCAAATTCAACATCGACGATTCGGTTGATCGGAACGCCATCATTGGCGGCAAGGATTTGCTGGGCCAGATCGGGATCGCTGTAGTCCAGTACCGTTTCCGATCCGGCCTGTCGCACGCGCTCATAGTTGCGAGGGTGTGCAGTGCTAATGACACGGGCGCCTGCCCATTTCGCCATTTGGACGGCCAGATAGCCGACCGTGCCTGCTCCGCCGTGGATCAAAATGGTTTGGCGTTCAATTTCACCGCCTGAAAAGACAGCGTGGCTGGCCGTCAGGCCCGGAATGCCAAGAACTGCCCCGGTTTCCAGGGAGACGGCGTCCGGGAGGGCAACCGCCTGATCCGAGGGCAGTGTGATTTGGGTGGCCGCTGTTCCCAAGGCGCGATTCCACTGGCCATTCCATATCCAGACGCGCTGACCCAGCCGCGATTTTGGAACGCCTTCTCCAACGGCAGAGATTACACCGGACCCGTCGCTGTGGGGGACGATAACCGGGAACGCAGGTTTCGTGACCCCGGGTCTGGATCCGGCACGCGCTTTGACGTCCGAGGGGTTCACACCGGAAAAGGCCAGATCAACGGTCACGTCACCTGGGGCCGGAGGCACGTCGGGAAGGTCTTGCAGTTTCAGAACGTCTGACGCATCGCCGAATGCTGAATATGTGATGGCTTTCATGGTGTCCCCTCGGCCCTGTCAGGTCAATTTAGCTGCGTCGCGGGGCATTGCCAGAGATTCGAACCTCGGTCGCGCCCGAACGATTGCGCGGTGCAGCCAGCACAAGGCGGTGGCTCTTACTCGCGGATTTCGGAGGGTTCGACGCCCCAGAGGTTGGATTTCAAGGTCCAGCCGCGATAGCCGCCTGCGGATATACGGCACCAATCCAATGAGCAGGTGCCAAGGCGGGCGACGACTCCGGTTTCGAAATGCGCATTGATCTGAGAATTTGGGTCAGGGCGGGCGTAGACGGGCAACATATCGGATTCGATCAGAACGGTCCGAACACCTGACAGCAACGCGTAATGGACCCAGCCGCCTGCTCCGTCACGGTCCTGTACCTTGCGCCAGTTGCCATACTCTGCCGTGATCTGCAGCGGCATGCCCCGACGTTTGAACACCCAGTCGATTCGATGGGTCAGGGACGGGCCGCGCCGCACATTCCCCTCGGCCGCTTTCATCGAGACATAGCGGGGCAGGGGCAGATTCGTGACAGGGCCGCGCGCCTCTTGCGTCGCGGCGGCGATTGGGCCGAACGCCATAAGAACCACGGTAAGGATCGCCAAACAGCGGCGTTTCACCGGTAGAAGACCACTCACTGACTGTCTGCTCTTGTGCCTGTTGATCTGCTTTCGAAAAAAGGTCGACTCAATGCCTTAGGGGTTCTTGTGCCCCGCCTTATCCTGCGCCACGATGCCATGGAGCGCGCGCGTTTGCAAAGCGATGGGAGGGCTGAGGTGCCAAGAGAACGTCTGAGTGTTGTTGTAACGCGACGGTTGCCCGAGGCAGTGGAAACGCGGTTGAGCGAGTTGTTCGATGTTCGCCTGCGCGAGGATGACGCGCCCATGACACGCGAAGAACTGGTCGCGGCGGTGCAAGAGGCCGATGTGCTGGTACCCACAGTGACCGACACAATTGACGGTGGATTGTTGGGGCAGGCGGGTGAGAACCTGCGTCTGATCGCAAACTATGGCGCGGGTGTCGATAATATCGACGTGGCCACAGCCCGGCAGCGCGGCATTCTGGTGTCGAACACGCCGGGTGTGCTGACCGACGATACGGCCGACATGACCATGGGCCTTATTCTGGCGGTTACGCGCCGCATTCCCGAAGGGTTGGCCGTGATGCAGCAGGGCGATTGGGCCGGGTGGGCACCCACAGCATTGCTGGGTGGCCGGATCGGTGGTCGACGTCTGGGCATTCTGGGCATGGGCCGGATTGGGCAGGCCGTTGCCCGCCGTGCCAGCGCCTTTGGCATGCAGGTGCATTATCACAATCGCCGCCGCCTGCGCCCCGAGACCGAGGAAGAGCTTGAGGCGACCTATTGGGAAAGCCTGGATCAGATGGTGGCGCGCATGGATGTGATCTCGGTCAATTGTCCGTCAACGCCATCGACCTTTCACCTGATGAATGCGCGACGGTTGAAGCTGATGAAGCCCTCGGCAGTGCTTGTGAACACGTCGCGGGGTGAGGTGGTGGACGAGAACGCCCTGACCCGCCTGATCCGCGCGGGTGAGATCGCCGGGGCCGGGCTGGATGTTTATGAACACGGCACCAATGTGAACCCGCGCCTGCGGCAATTGCCGAACGTTGTGCTTCTGCCGCATATGGGGTCGGCCACGTTGGAAGGGCGGATCGAGATGGGCGAGAAGGTGATCATCAACATCAAGACGTTTGAGGATGGCCACCGCCCGCCGGATCAGGTTGTGCCCGCTATGCTATAGCGCATTGGGAAAGGACTGTGATGGAGGTTTATCGGGCCGGATGCCGCTGTGGCAGCGTGCGCGTAACGGCAAATGGGCCTCCGTCGCGGGTTGGGATGTGCCACTGCCTTGACTGTCGTAAGCATCACGGAGCGTTGTTTTATGCCGCTGCCATCTTTCCCACGGACGCGGTTGAGATCAGCGGAGAGGTCCGCAGCCATGCAGGGCGGTCGTTCTGTCCGATCTGCGGTTCGCCGGTATTTGCCCAAACCGGAGAAGAGGTCGAGGTTCATTTGGGCAGTTTTGACCAACCCGACCAATTGAAACCGACATATGAATGCTGGACAATCCGGCGGGAAGGCTGGCTGCCCGAATTTGAGGGCATGCAACGATACGATCGGGACCGCGCAGATTGGGTGATGAACGGTGTGGCGGAACTCTGCCGTCGTTCGGTTCTGTATCAACCGATGGTTGCGGTGTTGCGGTGGCCCGTACACTGTTGAAAGCAATAGTTGAATTGGAGGATACGATGCGTTCCGGTTATATTTCAGGTCTCATACTGTCTGCGATCACGTTTTCTGCCCCTTCTGTTGCGCAGGAAACCGCAGATGCGGTTGCGCCCGAAGGGGCAACGGAAGGTCAGGTTCAGGCCCTTACCGAAGAAGTGGTTGCCGCGCTTGAGGCGAAGGCCGCAGGCGTACCGGTGCAATCCGACAATTGGATGGTCGCCGCCGCCAATCCGCTGGCCGTCGAAGCCGGGGCGCGGGTGCTGCGCGCAGGTGGCTCGGCTGCGGATGCGATGGTTGCTGTTCAGGTCGTTCTGGGGCTGGTCGAGCCGCAATCCTCGGGTCTTGGGGGCGGGGCATTTCTGGTTTGGTACGATGCCGCCACAGGAGAATTGACCACGCTGGACGGGCGCGAAACGGCCCCACTGGAGGCGACGCCGAGGCTGTTTCACGATGAAAACGGCGAACCGCTGAAATTCTTCGACGCGGTTGTCGGCGGGCTGTCGGTGGGTACTCCGGGAACGCCCGCGCTGTTGGAAGAGGCGCACCGCCGCTGGGGCCGCTCACCATGGCCCGGCCTGTTCACAGATGGTATCCGGCTGGCCGAGGACGGCTTCCTTGTGTCGCCACGCCTCGCCACGCTGGTCGAGAATGATGCCGAACGGCTTTCCCGCTTTCCGGCAACGGCCGAGTATTTCCTGCCCGGCGGCGAACCCTTGCAACAAGGGCAGCGATTGGTGAACCCCGACTATGCAGAGACGCTGAGGACACTGGCTGCCGATGGGGCCGTAGGGTTTTATGGCGGTGATATCGCCGCGGGCATCGTAAACACCGTTCGGACCGCTCCGGGCAATCCGGGCGTTCTGTCGGGCATTGACCTTACGCTGTATCAGGTGATCGAGCGTGAGCCGGTCTGCGCCGCATACCGGTCGTTTGATGTATGCGGTATGGGGCCCCCTTCGTCGGGCGCGCTGACTGTGGGGCAGATTCTGGGCAAGCTGGACAATTTCGACCTGTCCGCCATGGGGCCAGACAGCATGGAAGCCTGGCGTTTGATCGGAGACGCCTCGCGCCTCGCCTTTGCGGATCGGGGGCGGTACATGGCGGACAGCGATTATGTCCCCATGCCGACCAATGGTCTGGTGGACCCGGACTACCTGTCGGAACGCGCTGCCTTGCTGAACACCGAAAGCGCGCTGACCGAGGTCACGCCCGGCAATCCCGAATTCGACCACGCGTTGAACTGGGCCGATGATGCCTCGCTGGAACTGCCCTCGACCTCGCATATCTCGATTGTGGATGGCTATGGCAATGTCCTGTCGATGACCACGACCATCGAAAACGGCTTTGGCTCGCGGCTGATGACCAACGGGTTTCTGTTGAACAACGAATTGACGGATTTCTCGTTCAAGACCCATTCGGACGGAGTACCCATTGCCAACCGGCTGGAGCCCGGCAAACGCCCCCGCTCGTCGATGAGCCCGACGATTGTGATGCTGGACGGCGCGCCGGTTCTGGCCATTGGATCGCCCGGCGGCAGCCGTATCATTGGTTACGTGGCCAAGTCGATCATCGCCTGGGCGGATTGGGGCATGGATGTGCAGCAGGCCGTCTCGCTGCCGCATCTGGTAAACCGGTTCGGCACCTATGACGTTGAACTGGGGACCACCGCCGAAGGTTATGTCGATGCCCTGACCGAGCTTGGGTTCGAGGTGAACCCCCGCGACCTGACCTCGGGCCTGCACGCCATCGAAATTCGCGACGGGCTGAGCGGTGGCGCGGACCCTCGGCGCGAAGGCATCGCGCTGGGCGAATAGGTCTTGGGACTTGTCCCGCGTTGCCTGGCCTTTTAGTCATGAACTGAAAGGCCCGGCACCCTGTCGGGCAGGGGAGAACCAAGATGGTGCAGGCAACCGCGCTGCCCCGCAATGACGCGGGTATTGAAACGGCGATTGGAATTCTGAAACAGCGCTTTGGCGACCGGCTTCAAACCAGCGCCGCGATCCGGGAACAGCATGGTCACACCACGACGTGGATCGCGAACCAAAGCCCCGATGCCGTCGTCTTTCCGCAGACGACCAGCGAGGTCGCCGACATCGTAAAAACCTGCGCGGCCCACAAGGTTCCGGTGATTGCCTTCGGCACCGGCACCTCGCTTGAGGGGCACGTCAATGCGCCAGCCGGTGGGGTTTGCGTTGATCTGATGCAGATGAACAGGGTGCTGGCGGTAAATGCCAGCGATCTGGATTGTGTCGTGCAACCCGGCGTCACCCGAGAGGACCTGAACACCCATCTGCGCGATCAGGGCTTGTTCTTTCCCATCGATCCGGGGGCCAACGCTTCGCTGGGTGGAATGGCCGCAACGCGGGCCTCGGGCACCAATGCCGTGCGATACGGGACCATGCGCGACAACGTGCTGAGCCTTGAGGCCGTGATGCCAGACGGGCAGGTGATCCGAACCGGGAACCGCGCCAAGAAGTCTTCGGCCGGCTACGATCTGGCCCGGCTGCTGATCGGGGCCGAGGGGACGCTGGGCATTATTACGGAACTGACGCTGCGGTTGCACGGGATACCCGAGGCGATCAGCTCGGCCCGCTGTTCTTTCCCAACCATCGATGCCGCGTGTCAGGCGGTGATGATGACAATCCAATACGGCATCCCGGTCGCGCGGATTGAACTGCTGGATGAGATGTCGGTTCGGGCCGCGAACGCCTATTCTGGCCTGACGTTGCCCGAAACTCCGCTGTTGCTGCTGGAATTCCACGGGTCCGAGAATGGCGCGGCGGAACAGGCCGCAACCTTTGGTGAGATCGCCGCTGAATTCGGGGGTGCCGATTTCGCTGCGACCTCGACCACCGAAGAACGCAACAAGCTTTGGCAGGCGCGTCATGATATGTATTGGGCCTGCCTGCAATTGCGCCCCGGCGCACAGGGCATATCGACGGATGTCTGCGTTCCGATCTCGCGCTTGGCCGAAGCGGTTGGTGCCGCGCAGGGCAAAGCCGCCGAACTGGACCTGATCGCGCCGATTGTAGGGCATGTGGGCGATGGGAATTTCCACACGTTACCCCTGATCGATATGGACAACAAAGATGAGGTTGCCAGGGCCGATCAGTTCGTTGGCTGGCTGAACGATCTGGCAATCTCGATGGATGGAACCTGCACGGGTGAGCACGGAATTGGTCAGGGAAAGCGCCCTTATCTGGTCAAGGAACTTGGCGCTGCGACCCGGTACATGGCCACGATCAAGGCTGCGTTGGATCCGGACAATATCATGAACCCGGGAAAGATCGTTCCGGACCAATAGCCCGCTGTATCGCGGGGCCATATTCGCTGTCTCACTGCGACTTTTTAGGACACTGATTCAGCCTGCGGGTCGTTTTTTTCTTATCACCGGTCGGATGAATGTCGCGCCGCGCCCTGGATTTGCGCCATATGGGTGCAACTGAATTCAAGGGGAGACGCCCGGTTATGAAAACCCAAGTCAAAGCACTGGTTGTTGGCGGCGGTGCCGTCGGCACCTCGATTGCCTATCATCTGGCCAAAGCGGGCTGGGACGATGTGATGCTGATCGAACGGGATGAGCTGACCTCGGGCTCGACCTGGCACGCGGCGGGCCTGCTGCCGCTGTTCAATATGTCCTACGCGACGACCCATATCCACAAATACTCGGTCGATTTCTACAAGACGCTTGAGGAAGAGACCGGCCTGAACGCGGGCTTCGCCGTGGTGGGCAACCTGCGCATGGCGCAGACGCAGGAGCGTATGGATGAATACATGCTCTATGCCTCGACTGCCGAGACCTGCGATGTCGCTTATGAATGGCTGACGCCCGAACAGATCAAGGACCGCTGGCCGCTGATCGAGACCTCGGATCTGAAAGGCGCGATTTATCACACCGAAGACGGCTATATTAACCCGGCCGACGTGACGCAGGCCATGGCCAAGGGCGCGCGCCAGCGCGGCGTGGACATCGTACGCAAGATGCAGGCCGATGCCTTCCACTGGAACGGCACCCATTGGGAAGTCACCTGCACCAAGATGATCGAAAAAGGTGGTAACCTTATCCCGTCCGATGAGCAGGTGGTGATCACCGCCGAGCATGTGGTGACCGCATCAGGCAACCACGCGCAGCGCACCGCCAAGATGCTGGGCATCAAGATGCCCGCGATCCCGGTCGAGCACACGTTCATCGTCATGGACAAGGACCCCGAACTGGTCAAATGGCGCGAAGCGGGCAACCCCGAGCATCCCGTTGTCCGCGACGCCGACAACGAATCCTACGCGCGTGAGGAACGCGGCGGCTGGATTCTGGGCATCTACGAACATGGCGCGCCCGCACAGTTCGAACATGGCGTGCCCGACAGCTTCCGCGCCGACCTGTTCCCGCTGGATCTGGACCGGATCGCCGATCAGTACATGGCCATGGCCGAGCGCGTCCCCTCCTGCGCCGAATCCGGTCTGAAAGACGATTTCAACGGCCCGATCTGCTACACCCCTGACGGCAACCCGCTGGTCGGTCCGGCTCCGGGCCTGCGCAATATGTGGCTGGCCGAAGGTTTCTCGTTTGGTATCACCGCTGCGGGTGGCACCGGCTATTACCTGGCGCAGATGATGGTCGATGGCGAAGCCGAGATCGACATGGCCTCGCTGGACCCCAAGCGGTACTCGTCCAACTGGATGACCACCGAATTCGCAGCCCGCAAGAACGAGGAATGCTACGAACACGTCTACATCCTGCACCACCCGGATGAAGAGCGTGAGGCTTGCCGTCCGCTGCGCACCGTCCCTGCGTATGACCGCCAAAAGGCACGCGGCGCGCAATTCGGCTGGGTCAATGGCTGGGAACGTCCCAACTACTTTGGCCCGCTGGACGCGGCGGACAATTTCGACAAGGAAAGCCGCTCGTTCCGCCGTGGCGGCTGGTGGCAATATGCCGTCGAAGAAGCCAAGGCGATCCGCGAAGGCGTCGGCCTGATCGATGCCTCGGCCTTCACCAAGCATGTCGTCAAAGGCCCCGGTGCGACCGCGTTCCTTGACTGGTTCACCTGCAACAAGCTGCCCAAGGTTGGTCGTATCAACCTGACCTACGCGCTGACCTCGCATGGCACCACCCGCACCGAATACACCATCGTCCGCAATGGCGAGAACAACTATTACATCGTCTCTGCCGGTGCCTGGACCGAGTATGACGCCGACTACCTGCGCAAGGCGGCCGAGGACAAGATGGAGGAGTTCGGCTATATCGAAATCCAGGACGTGACCACCCAGTGGGGCGTCTTTGCCATCGCCGGACCTAAGTCGCGTGACGTTCTGAAAGAGATCATCAAGGACGCCGACCCGGACACTGCGTTGTCCAACAAGCGCTTCCCGTGGCTGTCGGCGCGCCAGATCGAACTGGGCATGTGCCCGGTCAACGCGATCCGCGTGGCCTATACCGGTGAGTTGGGCTGGGAACTGCACCACCCGATCGAGATGCAGAACTACCTGTTCGACCTGCTGGAAAAAGCCGGTGAGAAACACGGCATGAAACTGGTCGGCGCCCGCGCCCAGAACTGGCTGCGGCAAGAGAAATCCTATCGCGCTTTCGGCACTGAACTGGGCCGCGACGCGACCCCGCTCGAGGCCGACCTGCCGCGTTTTGTCGATCTGTCCAAGGATTTCCACGGCAAGGCCAAGCTGGAAGAAACCGGCGTGCGCGTGAAATGCTGCACGCTGCTGATCGACGGGCCGGACGATGCCGATCCGTGGGGCCGCGAGGCGCTCTATACGCCGGAAGGTGAGCGCGTGGGACGTCTGACCTCGGGTGGCTACTCGGTGGCGTTCGAAAAATCCATCGGTTTGGGATACGTGAAACCCGAACTGGCGGTCGAAGGCACCAAGCTGCAGGTCAAAATGCAGGACAAACTGTGGGATGCGGTTGTCACTTGCGACAGCCCGTATGACCCGAAAAACGAGGTCATCCGCAAGGACGGCTAATGGGTCGCAATAAATGGGCCGCCTGCGGCGCCCCATGCCTCCGGCGGAGGTATTTTTGAACAAGAGAAGCGGGGGCTGGTCACAAGATTCAGCCCCCCTGCTTTTGGCGAGGGGGGCCTTCTCCTGTTACGGTCATCGGCGCCTCCGCCTGTACCGCAAAAACACTGTCGCCGATCAGAGTTAACGATCCGTTACTTCTTCTGTTCAAAAATACCTCCGCCGGAGGCAAGCCTGCGACAGCAGGCTTTTTGAACAAGGCCGGCTGACTTATGCCGTGGCAATGAAGGCCAGATTGTTTGCGGGCATTTCAACGGTTTCGACGCGCTTCATCCCCTTGGCAAACAGCATTGATCGAATGTCGGCATCGTTTTTGTAACCAATTTCGGGGTCCTGCAGGACAAGCGCCTCATGAAACCGTTTATCTCCGTCACTGGTCAACAGCCCGTCCCGTTTGAACGGGCCGTACAGAATAAAGCGCCCACCGGGTGAGAGCTTTTTTGCGGTTTCCGACACCAGAGTTTCCGCCTCTTCCCAACTGATCAGGTGCAGCAGATTAATCAGCACGATCAGGTCCTTCGGCGCGAATTGCTTGCTCCAACCCGCTTGCGTTGCGTTCAGTTCCAAAGCCGGTGCGATGTTGGGGAGATTGAGTGCATATGCATCAATGCTGGCGCGGCGTTCGGGATCAATCTCTGTCGGCTGCCAGAACAGGTTGGGCAAACGCTCGGCAAAGGCGCAAACATGCTGGCCCGTGCCGCTGGCGATTTCGAGGGCGGAGCCGTCGGAGGGGGCCCACGCTTCCAAAAGGTCACTCAGAACGCCTGCGTTCCGGGTGGCGGCGGGCGCGACCAGTTTGCCGTTTTCCGCCGGGGTGGCGACGCTGGCATTTGGCGGAGGGATGCGCTTGCTCATCTGTTCAATCGGTCCGGGGTTAGCATGTCGATGATGGTTTGATCAAATATCGGAGTGTTTCCGACAACAAGATCTGCCAGAAACTGAGAAGCGGCTGGCGCGCTTTGGAACCCGTACCCGCCCTGACCAACGCACCAGATAAACGACCGTTCCAGCGGGTCGGGGCCCAACACCAACGTCCCATCTGGCGCAAAGCTGCGCAACCCGGCCCAGTTTGTTTCAATCCGCGTGACAGGTTCGGTCACCAAAGCCTCATACCGCGCCAAGCCTTCGGCCAGTACCATGTCGTCCGCATAGGCGTCATGCGGTGTAACCGGTGTTGCGTCGGCCGGAGATACCAGCAACTTGCCCGCATCCGGTTTAGCATACCAGCTTTCGTCTGTGCCCAGCATCATCGGCCAGCCCGAGACGTCGTGCCCTCCTGGGGCCGGGATTCGCGCCATGGAACGGCGGCGCGGGGTGATGCCGATGGGCTGAACGTCGGCCAGTTGTGCAATCTCATCCGCCCATGCGCCTGCCGCGTTGATCAGGTAGCGGGCGTCGAATACGTCTCCGGCCTCGACCCGCCAATGCGCCGATTTGTGAATGGCTGTCACCTTGTGCTTTGTCAGCACGGCCCCGCCATTTCTGCGAATGGTGCGCGAGAAATCCTGCATCAGGCGGTCCGTGTCGATGTCAAACGCGGCTTCGCTGAGTGCGGCATAGCCAACACCTGCGGGATCAAGAATTGGTATTCGGGAAACTGCATCTTCGACCGACACCCTGCTCATGTCGAGACTGCTCAGGTCAGCATTGAAGGCTTCACGCTGATCTTTGGCTGCGACCAGCATCAGTCCACGGGGTGTAAGGTAGCCTCCGTTCTCTGTATGCAGAAACCGGGCGCTGGCTTTGTTCAGCTCTACCACCGATGGTGGGCCGTAATTCTGCTCGAACAGGGCGGCCGATCGACCGGATGCATGATACCCAACTGCATCTTCTGCCTCCAACACGGTTACGGACCCGTGCTGTGACAGCCGGGCGCCTGCGCTCAGCCCTGCAATGCCGCCGCCGATGATGAGGAAATCAATCATATCATGTGCTTTCATTTAGGCAGGTACCCCAAAGGGTTTCAGGTTTCATATCGGTGTCTGAGGTCCCTGTTCGTCTCGACAGTCGGTCCGTGGACTATAAGCAAGCTTGAATTTGTGCTTCAACCCGGTCAAAGAAGTAGCAAAACAAACAGGAGGGTAAGGTGACCGCAGCAGAGCTTCATCCAATGGCCACCGGGCATATTCCCAGATACGTCGTCGCAGCCGACGGAAGCGATTACCTTTTCTCCGCCATGGTCGTTTTCTTTGTGGTGCTTGTGGTGCTGATCGGTGTTGGCTACCTGACACTTCATTCGGTTCCCGAGAAAATGGCGCATGAAAACAACCATCCGCAGTTCCAGTTGGTGGGAATTCTGGCGCTGTTGGCCCTGTTCACGCATAACGGAATTTTCTGGATTGCGGCCATTCTGGTTGCCGGGTTCCAGTTCCCGGATTTTGCGACACCGATGAAGAACATTGCCGACGCTATTCGATCTTTGGGTCGGTCACCTGTGCCAGAGACGCTACCCGAAGCGCCGCCCCCAGCCGCGCCGAGTGCGGACAAAACCGAAGCGCAGGAGCATTAAGTCATGATCGAGACGATGATCTGCGCCCTGATTACGGTGCTGCCCGACTATCTGTTCCGCCGCTTTGTCCAAGGTAAGCGGATCGGGCATGAGATTACGTTGTTTACCATGTGGTATGAATTGCGCTGGGGGCTGACCACCTGTGCCATTCTGGCCCTGACGGTAATCACCACGCTGTTCTATTTCCACCCGGCCAGCACAACCGCTGCGTCCTATTTCCGGACGGTCACCATCCTGCCGCAACTGGGTGGGCGCGTGTCCGAGGTCTACGTTCGCAACAACGAATTGGTGCAGGCGGGCCAGCCGATTTTCCGGATCGAGGATTTCACTCAGCAGGCGCAGGTTCAGGCCGCGCATGCGCAGGTTGCTCAGGTGCAGGCCTCGCTGAAAGTGGCCGAAACCGATCTGGCCGAAGCCGACGCCGGGATCGCCGGTGCCCGCGCCGCGCTGGATCAATCGCTTGAGGATCTGGAACGCAATACCACGCTGCGGGATGAAGGATCGAGCGCCGTTCGTCTGACCGAGATCGAGCGGTTGGAGAACCTGGTAGAGGAGCGCGAGGCGCAGGTCACGGCTGCGGAATCCCGGCGTGCGGCGGTGGTTCAGCAGATCGAAGAGTTGATCCCGGCCCAGCTAGCCAGCGCCAACGCCCAACTGGACGCCGCGCTGACCGAGTTGGACAAGACCGTGATCAACGCCGGAGTAACCGGTCGGGTCGAACAATTCGGGCTGCAAGTGGGGGATTACGTCAGCCCGCTTTTGCGACCTGCCGGTATTCTGGTGCCGTCGCATTTCGGGCATGACAGGTTTCAGGCTGCATTCAACCAGCTTTCTGCACAAGTCATCAAACCCGGCATGATCGGAGAGCTGGGTTGCATGACCAAACCCTTTACCGTGATCCCGATGGTCGTGGTCGAAGTGCAGGACGTGATCCCCTCGGGCCAGATCCGCCCGTCGGATGAGTTGCGGGACGTGCAGACCAACAACAACCCCGGTTCTATTCTGGTGTATATGGAGCCACTGTATAAAGGCATGACCGACGACATTCCGCCGGGCAGTAACTGTCTGGCAAATGTCTACACCGACAACCACGAACGGCTAGAGCATGAAGACCTTGGGTTTTGGGAAGGGGCCTTCCTGCATGTCGTCGACACCATCGGCGTGGTTCATGCTGCGGGATTGCGTCTGCGACTGATCCTGATGCCGGTGAACACTCTGGTCCTGACCGGCCATTGATCTGTCTTTGACCCCGGTCGTCAGACCGGGGTCGTATGCGGACCGGTAAAATTCCAGCACGCAAAGCGGTTTGAATTGATCTGTAGGCAGGCCGATGTGCTTCAGGTGACAGATGAAACTTTGAGGATGAATGCCCCGTCAAATCCCCAGTTGTGACGCTGCCAGATTGCGCAGCACCTCATCCGTGCCGCCGCCGATGGTCATCACCTTCACTTCGCGGTAAATCCGTTCCGAGGCCGTCCCCCGCATATATCCCGCACCGCCCAGAATCTGCACCGCCTCATCGGCGCAAAATTTCAGCGCGTCAGTTGCTGTTACCTTGGCCATCGAGGTGCGGGCGACGTGGACGTTCAAGGGGTCAGCGCCCTGCATGTAGCGCCAGATGATGTCATAGGTCAGGGTTCGGGCCGCATCGATCCGGGCCGCCATGTCGATCAGCTTGTGCTGAATGGCCTGACGCGCTGTCAGTGGTTTGCCGAAGGCGGTGCGTTGTCTGGCCCAGGCCAGGGCCTCGTCGTAGCAGACCTGCGCCATTGTGTAGGCATGCACCGCCAGGGCCAGTCTTTCATTGTTGAAGTTTAGCATGGCCGCCAGAAAGCCTTCGCCTTCCATACCCACCAGATTTTCAGCCGGAACGCGGCAGTTGTCGAAATGCAGATGCGCGGTGTCCGACGCCCACCAGCCCATCTTTTTCAGTTCTGTCCGGGTCAGCCCCGGCGTGTCGCCTTCGACAACCAGAAACGAGATGCCGGTCATGCTTTGATCGTCAGGATCTGTGCGCACAGCCACGGTCAGTTGATCGGCCTGCATGCCCGAGGTGATAAAGGTCTTTTCCCCGTTCACGATGTAATGGTCACCATCCCGGATCGCCGTGGTGCGCAGGGCGGCCACGTCCGATCCTCCGCCGGGCTCGGTTATGGCCAGCGCCGCGATGCGGTCGCCTGCGATCACCGGTTTCACAAACTTTTCAAGCAGTGCCGCGTTGCCGCTTTGCGCGATCGGAGGCAGCGCAATCGAAAAAGACCCCAGCGAGGCTGCAACGCCCCCCGCACCACAGCGCGCGATCTCTTCGGTGCCGACCACTTGCATGAACAGATCACCGTTTGCGCCCCCCAGATCTTCGGGGAAGGCGACGCCCTGAAATCCAACCTCGGCAGCTTTCTTGTACAGCTCGCGGGGAAGGCGACCGGCGTCTTCCCATGTGTCGATATTGGGCATGATCTCGGCCTCGACAAAGGCGCGCAGGCTGCTGCGGAAGGCCTGATGTTCTGCGCTGAAATGACGGTCGGGTCGCGTATTGTCGTACATGATGCTCTTTCCCCGGAACTGTGATCAGGTGCTTTTTCTGGACTGAACGAATTGCCAGACGATTTTTGAGAACTGGTCGATTTTGGATTGTAGGGCCATCGGGTCCGGCGCAAAACGCGCCTGAATCAACAGCCCGCGCAAATAGGTGCGGCAAAGATCCCAGACCATCACCATCAATTCCGGATCATCGGGATAGGTGGCGCGCAGTTTCTGGTTTAAGTCCGCGTCCCACTGCGCCAGCATATCGTTAAGCGCGAATTCCAGATTGGGGTCGGTGCGCGCAGCCACCATCAGCTCGACAAAGGCGCGCCCGGCCGAGGTGTTCACAACCCTTGACCACAGCAATTGCGCGATCTGCCCATAGTCCCCGGCGCTGTCCTGACCATGCGCGCGTCCGAAATAGCTGATTGCCCCGGCGCGAGCGTTGTCCAACATCAGTTCCGCAGCGGCCACGATCATGTCGTGGCGGGTTGGAAAGTGATAGTTCACCGATCCGCGCGACAGGCCTGACCGGCTTTGGATCGCGCTGAAACTGGTCTCGGCATAGCCAAGTTGGTCAAGGCATTCGATCACGGAATCCAGCACCGCGCGCCGTGTCGCAACGGCGCGATCCTGCTGGCGACGGGGCGATGTGCCAGTTGCGTCAGACGAAGTCGTGTTGGTTTTCATGTTGACAGGCTGCTCTGGACTTGTGAAAAAAAACAGGACGTCCTGTTTTATATGAGAGCCACCGTGCCATATCAATCATCAATTCAGACCAGCAGCGAAACTTTTCACGAAAATCAGGCGGCGATGCTGTCTCTGGTCGAAAAACTGCGCGAGCTTGAGGCGCGGCCCGTGAAGCTGTCGGAACAGAAACGCGAGCGGTTCGAAAAGCGCGGGCAGATTTTACCGCGCGAGCGTCTGGCCCGGCTGCTTGACCCCGGCATGCCGTTTCTGGCGCTGCACACCATTGCTGGGTATCTGATCGATAGTTCGAAAGAAGAGAAATCGGTGCCGGGGTCTTCGCTGATCGCGGGGATCGGATTTGTGAACGGCGTGCGCTGCATCATCTGGGTGGATGACAGCGGCATCAAAGCTGGTGCGATGGGCGTCAAGGGGCTTGAGGCCGGGCTAAGCGTGCAGCGGTTGGCATTGCGGCACAAGCTGCCCTTTGTTCATCTGGTCGAAAGCGCGGGGGCCGACCTGACCAATTACAAGGTCGAGATGTGGGCGCAGGGCGGCACAGCCTTTGCCAATCTGGCCCGGATGAGCGCGGCAGGCATTCCCACAATCGCAGTTCTGCACGGGGCCTCGACCGCGGGCGGGGCCTATATGCCCGGCTTGTCGGATTATGTGATCGGGGTGAAAAAGAACGGCATGGCGGCGCTGGCCGGGGCCGCTCTGGTCTATGCGGCCACCGGGGAGGAGGCGGATGAGAAAGAGCTTGGCTCGGCCGAGATGCACGCCTCGGTCAGCGGACTGGTCGAGTATCTGGCCGAGGATGATGTGCAGGCGATTGCCATGGCACGCGATGTGGTCGGCAAGCTTGACTGGAACAAGGGCCAGTCCATGCCGCCGCGCCACGCGTTTGAACCTCCGGTCTATGACCCGGCGGAACTGGCCGGGATTGTGCCTGCCGACCCCAAGGTACCCTATGACGTGCGCGAGGTGGTGGCGCGTCTGGTCGACGGGTCTGAGTTTGAGGATTTCAAACCGGATTTCGGCCCGGCCACCGTCTGTATGCGCGCCTCGATCCACGGGTTTGCCTGCGGCATCATTGGCAATAATGGTCCGATTGATACGCAAGGGGCAAACAAGGCCACGCAGTTCTTCCAGCTTTGCGATCAGGCGGACATCCCGGTCATCTTCCTGAACAACACCACAGGTTACATGGTCGGCACCGCCTATGAACAAGCGGGCATGATCAAGCACGGCTCCAAGATGATTCAGGCAGTCACCAACATGCGGGTGCCCAAGATCACTATGTATATCGGGTCCAGCTTCGGGGCCGGGAATTACGGCATGGCCGGATGTGGCTTTGCGCCCGATTTTCTGTTTGCCTGGCCGAATTCGAAATCCGGTGTGATGGGGGGCGAACAGGCTGCCAAGACCATGGGTATCGTGCAGGCCATGACCGCCAAGCGCAAGGGCATAGACGTGCCGAAAGAGGCGTTGGAGCAGCAAGGCAAGATCATCCGCCATATATTTGACGAACAATCCGACAGCTTCGTCACCTCGGGGCGTGTTCTGGACCATGGCATCATCGATCCGCGCGACAGCCGCAAGGTTCTGGCCATGTGTCTGGAAACGGTCGAGGAAGGCCGCAATCGCCGTCTCAAACCCAACGCATTTGGCGTGGGGCGGATGTGATGGACGGCGCTGCCTATAAGCATCTGGACCTTGAACAGCAGGGCGGGTGGCTGACGGTCTGGTTCAACGAACCGGCCCGTCGCAACCCGCTGACGTTCGAGCGGATCGATGAGTTGCTGGCCCTCTGCGCCAATTTGCTGGAACGCCGTGACATTCGCGGCGTGGTCCTGCGCGGTCGGGGCGGGGTGTTCTGCGCCGGGGGGGACCTGCGGGCGTTTCAATCCGCTTTCCAAGGAGCCGATGCGCGCGATGAGGTCGTCGCGGCGTCGATCCGTGGGGCTCAGGTGTTCGATGCCATCGATCAGTTGCCGCAATTCGTGGTCATCGTGGTCGAAGGGGCCGCCATGGCCGGAGGTTTTGGCATGGTCTGCAGCGGTGATTTGGTGATCGCCGAGGAAAACGCCAAATTCGCCCTGACCGAGACCCGGATCGGCATCGTCGCCGCGCAGATCGCACCCATGGTGCAGCGGCGGCTGGGGCGGCGTCAGACACGCCGTTTGATGCTGTCTGCTGCCACTCTGACCAGCCAGCAAGCCGTTGAGGTTGGGTTGGTCGATCAGTTGGTCAGCGGCGCAGACGGGATCGATGCGGCCTTGACCGACATTCGGGCGCAGATCACCCGTGTATCCCCCAATGCTCTGGCGGTGACCAAAGCGCTGTTGCGCGACATGGAAAGCCTGCCACGACAGGACCAGATTGCCCGCGCCGCCGACGACTTCGCCGGGTGCCTGCTGTCGCCCGAAGGGATCGAAGGCGTCACCAGCTTTATGCAGAAACGAAATCCGAAATGGGCCGAGGCCGAAGATGTTTGACACAATTCTGATTGCCAACCGGGGTGAGATCGCCTGCCGCGTCATCGACACCGCTCGGCGGCTGGGCCTGCGGACGGTCGCGGTTTACTCGGACGCGGACCGCAACGCGCGCCATGTGAAACTGGCGGATGATGCGGTTCATATCGGTGGCTCGGCCCCGGCGGACAGCTATCTGCGCGGCGATGCCATCATTGCCGCAGCCCAACAGGTGGGCGCACAGGCGATCCACCCGGGCTATGGCTTTTTGTCCGAGAATGAGGCGTTTGCCGCCGCCGTGGGTGCTGCGGGGTTGGCCTTTATCGGCGCGCCTGCCGCAGCAATTGGTGCGATGGGCAACAAGGCGGCCGCGAAACGGTTGATGATAGCAGCCGGGGTTCCCTGCGTGCCCGGTTATGAAGGCGAGGATCAATCCGACACCGCGTTGACCGAGGCCGCCGCCAAAATCGGATTCCCGCTGATGATCAAGGCCGCTGCCGGTGGCGGCGGGCGCGGGATGCGCATCGTGCATGGTGCCGACGATCTGGCCGCAGGATTGCAACTGGCCCGCTCCGAGGCGGAAAACGCCTTTGGGTCCGGCGAATTGATACTGGAAAAAGCCGTCATTGCACCGCGCCATGTCGAGGTTCAGGTCTTTGCCGACGATCACGGCACAACCCTGCATCTGGGCGAACGCGATTGCTCGGTCCAGCGCCGTCACCAGAAGGTTCTGGAAGAAGCGCCATGCCCGGTGATGACGCCCAAGCTGCGCAAGGAGATGACCGACGCGGCAATCGCCGCCGCCCGAGCGGTGGACTATCGCGGCGCGGGTACGGTGGAATTCCTACTGGATGCCTCGGGTGCGTTCTATTTCCTGGAAATGAACACCCGGTTGCAGGTCGAACACCCGGTGACCGAGGCCATCACCGGCCTCGATCTGGTCGAGTTGCAGATCATCGTGGCGCAGGGCCTGCCCCTGCCGTTGACGCAAGCGGATGTGCGGCTTGACGGGAACGCCATCGAGGCGCGTCTCTATGCCGAAGACCCCGGCGCGGATTTCGCGCCCGCGACTGGCCCGATTGCCCTGTGGCAAACACCCGACGGCGAAGGGATGCGCACCGATACCGGCATCGAAACGGGGAGTGAGGTCTCGCCCTTTTACGATTCGATGCTGGCAAAGGTGATCGGCATCGGCCCCAGCCGCGACGTGGCGCGCCGCCGTCTGGTCGCCGGGCTGAAGGAAACCGCGCTGTTGGGTCTGACCACCAATCGCGGCTTTCTGATCGACGCCCTGAACCAGCCTGGTTTTGCCGACGGGTCGGCCACCACGGCCTTTATCGCCGAGACCTATCCCGATGGCGTCGACCCGGTTCAGGCCCGGCCCGCCGATTTCGCGTTGACCGCCGTTCTGATCCATTGTCAGGACCGCGACCGCCTGTTTGCGCGATCCACCGTCGTCAGCGAAGAACTGCTGGACTGGCACAGCGTTGCGCCGCTGCCGAACATGGTCACACTGATCCACGGCGAGGCCGAGGCCAAGGTCTCGGTCTCACCGGTTGGCGATCATTTCGACGTCCGTTGCGGCGATGACAGCTTTGTCGTGACGGTTCAGAGCATGGGCGACACCAGCGCAACCCTGGCGCTGGACGGGCGGCGCGTTACCGTCAGCTTCACCCGCTGGGGCAACGGCCAATTCGGTCTGCGCCGCGACACAGTTGACCTTACCTTCACGATTTTCGATCCGTTGGCCGCGTCAGGCGACGATGCGGGCGGCAGCCGGATCGTGGCTCCGATGCCGGGGGTTGTGGTCTCGATCAACGTCGCGCCGGGTGATGAGATCGAAAAGGGCCAGACGCTGGCCGTTCTCGAAGCGATGAAAATGCAGCACCAGATCACGGCCACGCGCGACGGACAGGTCCGCGAGGTTGTCACCCAGGCCGGTGCGCAGCTGACCGCTGGCGCGCTGATGATCGCGTTGGAGGAAGACACGCCGTGAATTCCGATCTGTGCAAGAATATGGGGCTGGAGTTTCCGCTGTTTGCTTTCAGCCACTGCCGGGATGTGGTCGCTGCGGTGTCGCGGGCCGGTGGGATGGGTGTGTTCGGCGCGGTGATGTACACGCCCGAGCAGTTGCGGCAGGAACTGGAATGGATTGACGCCAACGTCGATGGCAAACCTTATGGCGTGGACCTGATCGTGCCGAACAACCTTGCGGCCTCTGGTGCCGCGCTTGACCCCGACCAGTTGTTGGCCGCGTTGCCCGCCGAGCAGAAACATCTGGCCGAACAGGTCCTGCAAAGCCATGGCATCGACACGTCCGGGATTGACGAGGATCGGATCAGGTTCCTGGATTTCGCCCGCAACATGGATGCAGAAGGCGCGCAGGCTATGCTTGAGGTTGCGTTCTCGTTCCCGATCAAGCTGATCGCAAACGCTTTGGGTGAGCCGCCGAAGATCATGATCGACATGGCGCATGAGCGGGGCGTTCCGGTGGCCGCTCTGGTCGGGGCAAAGAAACACGCCGAACGGCAGATCGCCGCCGGGGTGGATATTCTTGTGGCTGCGGGCGGCGAAGCGGGTGGTCATTGCGGTGAGGTTTCAACCATGGTGCTGACGCCCGAGATCGTCTCGGTCGCGCAGGGCAGGCCGGTTCTGGCGGCGGGCGGTATTGCCACCGGTCGGCAGATGGCGGGGGCGATGGCAATGGGGGCTGCGGGCGCGTGGTGCGGTTCGGTTTGGCTGACAACTGCCGAAGGGGAACCGGCGCAGCCGATCAAGGACAAGATGCTGGCGGCCACGTCCTCGGACACTGTGCGCAGCAAGTCGCGTACCGGTAAGATGTCCCGACAGTTGAAATCGGCCTGGACAGATGCGTGGGAGGACAGCGATGTGCCCCCTCTGCCGATGCCGTTCCAGACCATCGTCAGCGAGCCGGCATTGCATCTGACCGAAAAACTGGCCTCAGCCGGGCATGAAGGTGCGACCGAACTGGCGACCTATTGGGTCGGACAGGCGGTTGGATTGATGAATGAAACAACCTCGGCCGGGCAGGTCGTTCAGGATTTCAAAGCCGATTTTCTGGACGCCGTCGACCGGCTCAATACTCTGTTGGAGACATAATGGAACAGGTCACTGCCTTTCTGGAGGAAAGCGAAGCATTGGCTGCCGTAATCGAGGCGCAGTGCAACGGACGTTGGGATGCGCCCACCCAGTTCAAGGGGTGGACGGTGAATGATGTGTTGGTGCATCTGCATTTCTGGAACCGGGCCGCCGATCTGTCGCTGACCTCGGCGGATGCGTTCAATGCGATGCTGGGTGAAAGCCTGCCCAAAATCCAGACGCTGGGGTTTCGGGCCATGGAAAACGCCGCCATCTCGGAACGGGGCGAGGCGCTGCTGACCCTCTGGCGGGATTACTTCCGCGATATGGCCACCCGTTGGCAGGGTGTGGATCCCAAAACGCGCCTGCCCTGGGTGGGACCGTCGATGTCGGCGCGGTCGTCCATCAGCGCGCGCCAGATGGAGACCTGGGCCCATGGGCACGAGGTCTTTGACCTTTTCGGCGCGGAACGCACCGAGAGCGACCGGATCAAGAACATCGTCATTCTGGGCGTCAACACATTCGGGTTTTCGTTCCAACTGCGCGGGAAAGAGGTTCCGCCTGCGATGCCTGCCGTCGAACTGACTGCGCCCTCGGGCGAGGTCTGGCAATTTGGCGACGCGTCGGTGGGGCAGATCAGCGGTTCGGCCCTTGGGTTTGCGCAGACGGTGACGCAGACGCGCAGCTATGTGGACACTGATCTGACCGTTTCGGGCGATCTGGCGAGGGAATGGATGGAAAACGCCCAGTGCTTTGCTGGACCGCCTGAGACCACGCCGCCGCCCGGATCGCGGTTCCGGCAATAAACGGTCCTGACCCCGGAAAGGACGAGATGCAGCCGATCGACGCCAATACCCTGAAGCCCGTACCGCTTCACCTGATCGACACCGTCAGGCGTCTTGGGGATGCGCCCGCCTATTGGCACGAGGTTGATGGGGATTGGCAATCGCAAAGCTGGTCGGGGTTCGGGGCCGAGGTGGAACGGGCGGGTCGTGCATTGATCGCCTTGGGGCTTGACCCCGGACAGGTCGTTTGCATTCTCGGCCGCAATCGCCCGGAATGGGTGGTCATGGCCCATGCCGCAATGGCCGCCGGGTGCAATCCGACAGGGATCTATTTCACCTCATCAGCCGAAGAGGTCGATTATATCATCCGCCATTCGGATTGCCCGTTGGTCTTGTGCGACACCGACGAAAACCTGTCGCGGGTGCAATCGGTGCGGGCAGATGCCCCGGGTCTGCGCCACGTCGTGTCCATGAACCAACAGGTGGCCGAGGCCGATGTGCTGTCCTGGCCTGATTTCCTTGGGCTTGGTGGGGCAGAGTTTCAGCCCGAATTGAACACCCGCCGCAGTGCATTGACGCTGAAAGACACGGCACTTCTGGTCTATACGTCGGGGACCACGGGGAAACCGAAGGCGGTTGTGCTGTCGCATCGCGCTGCGATCTGGATAACGCAGACGCTTGGTGAGTTTATGCAGGTCAAGGACGGCGCGCGTATGCTGTCATACCTGCCGCTGGCCCATATTGCAGAGTTCAACAACTCGATTTTGGGCCAGGCCGTGTTTGGAAGTCAGGTCTGGTATTGTCTGGACCCTTTGACCATGCGCGATGTGCTGCCCCTGTGCCGCCCAACGGTGTTTCTGGGCGTGCCGCGCGTCTGGCAGAAGATCGAAGAACGGATCACCACGGGTGTTGCTGCGGCAAAAGGGGCCATAGGCGCGATGGCGCGCTGGGCACTGGGTGTTGGGCAGGAGGTGGCTCAAAAGCGGCTTGGGGGTCAAAAGCCCGGCTTTGGCCTTGCGCTGCAATACCGTCTGGCTGATCGGCTGTTGCTGAGACGGGTGCGCCGCGCATTGGGGCTGGCGGATTGCGGTACGATCCTGTCCTCTGCGGCGCCGATCTCGGTCCAGACGCTGCAGTTCTTTTCCGGCCTTGGCATCGATGTTTACGAAGGCTACGGCCAGTCCGAGGCCTGCGGCCCCAGCACGATGAACAGCGCCAACGCCAACCGATTGGGCAGTGTCGGTAAACCGCTGCCGGGCATCGAGGCGCGCGTTGCCGAGGATGGCGAGATTCTGGTGCGCGGGCCAAACGTCTTTGATGGCTATCTGAAAGACCCTGAATCCAGCAGCGATACCCTAACCGAAGATGGCTGGCTTCGGACAGGGGACTTGGGGCAGATCGACAAGGATGGGTTTGTCACAATCACCGGGCGCAAGAAGGAAATTCTGATCACCACCGGCGGCAAGAACATCTCGCCCGCCGCGATTGAAAATGACCTGACGGATATTCCGCTGGTCGAACACGCCATGTTGCTGGGAGATGGGCGCAAATTCGTGGCCGCGCTGCTGAGTATCTCGGAAGATGCGCTGGCCGCCTTTGCCGAGGCCGAAGGGTTGGACAACCCGACACCGTTGCATCCCCGCGTGCAAGAGGTTGTCGCTGCCGCCATTGCCCAGATCAACCCTCGTTATTCTCGCGTCAATCAGGTGCATGAATTCCGTATTCTGGACCGACCTCTGTCTCAGGACGCCGATGAACTGACCCCGACCCTTAAGATGAAGCGACGGGTGATCGAGAAAAACCATGCCGCTTTAATCGATGCAATCTATGCAAATCCCCCCGAACAGGAGCCTTTATGAGCCCCCATTTGAACGACCCAACCACCCCCATCAAACCCGCTGCGTTTGGTGCCTGCCACGGCCTTGACCATGGATAAGGCGATCCTGACCTGTGCGCTGAACGGTGTGCTGACCAACCCGATGCAGCATCCCGTTCCGGTTACCCCCGAAGACTGCGCAGCCTCGGCGCGTGAAGCTTATGATGCGGGGGCGTCGATCATTCATGTCCACTACCGGGATCAGGGCCCCGGTCGCGGCCACTTACCCAGCTGGGATCCAAAAGTTGCCCGTGACATTACAGATGCAATCCGCGATGCCTGTCCGGACGTGCTGATCAATTCGACCACCGGCTTGCCCGGTGCGGATATCAGCGCACCGGTCGGTGTGTTGCGTGAACTCAGGCCCGAGATTGCGGCCTGCAATGCCGGGACGCTGAACTACCTCAAGCTGCGGGCCTCGGGCGATTGGGCCTGGCCACCGATGGTATTCGATAACCCGCCCGAAAAGGTGCAGGGCTTTTTGGACGTAATGGCAGAGACCGGAAGCATTCCCGAGTTTGAGTGCTTTGACGTGGGCATTGTCCGCTCGGTCGAGATGTATGTGCGTGCGGGAATGGCCAGGCAAGCACAGTATAACCTTGTGATGGGTGTCGCCTCGGGCATGCCGGTGGATGGTGAACTGCTGCGTCTGCTTCAGAAATACATGATCCCCGGATCAAAATGGCAGACAACGCTGATCGGGCGGGCGGACATTTGGCCAGTGCACCAGCTGAGCGCCGAGTTGGGTGGTATGTTGCGCACCGGGGTTGAGGACACGTTCTATCTGCCGTCAGGCGACAAAACCTCGGGCAACGGGCAGTTGATCGAAGCGCTGGCCACATGTGCTGGCAACGCCGGGCGCGCGGTCGCATCTCCGGCCGAGGCGCGCGCGATCTTGGGGATTGGCTGACCAGTCAGGCCGATTTCGTCTGCGCGCGACCAGCCTGCCACGCTTGCTGGGCCGAAAAAGCATGAGCCATTATTGACTCATGCTGCACTAGCACAATAGGAGGGGTCGGTCCGGTCGCATCGGGTGACCGGCACAGCCTTCCCGATGGAGCATATCGAAATGTCTGAACTGCGTGACACCGCAATGTCGTCCAAGGCCTGGCCTTTTGAAGAGGCGCGCCGGTTGCTCAAACGCTATCAGAAGAATGCGCCGGAAAAGGGCTATGTTCTGTTTGAAACGGGCTATGGCCCTTCTGGCTTGCCGCATATCGGCACGTTTGGCGAAGTTGCGCGGACCACGATGGTCAAGCGTGCGTTCGAGGCGCTGTCGGATATCCCCACCAAGCTGATCTGTTTCTCGGACGATCTGGACGGGATGCGCAAGGTTCCGACCAATGTACCGAACCCTGAGATACTTGAACAGCATTTGCAGCGCCCGCTGACCTCGGTCCCGGATCCGTTCGGTGAATACGACAGCTTTGGCGCGCACAACAACGCGATGCTGCGGCGGTTTCTTGATACCTTTGGGTTCGATTACGAGTTCTATTCGGCCAAGGAATTCTACGAGTCCGGGCAGTTTGACGAGATCCTCAAGCGCGCGGTCGAACGCTATGACGAGATCATGGCAATCATGCTGAAAAGCCTGCGGGAAGAACGCCAGCAGACCTATTCGATCTTCCTGCCGCTGCACCCGGAAAGCGGGCGGGTCATGTATGTGCCGATGAAAAAGGTCTGCGCCGAGACCTTCACGGTGACCTTTGACGATGAAACCGGCAAGGAATGGACCGTGCCCGTCACCGGCGGCCACGTGAAGCTGCAGTGGAAGCCGGATTTCGGCGCGCGCTGGGCGGCGCTGGGCGTCGATTTCGAGATGTACGGCAAAGAACACGCGACCAACGAAAAGATCTATGACGCGATCTGCCGTGCGTTGGGTGGCCGTGCGCCTGAGCATTTCAGCTATGAGCTGTTTCTGGATGAAAACGGTCAGAAGATCTCCAAGTCCTCCGGCAATGGCGTGTCGATTGACGAATGGCTGACCTATGCGCCGACCGAGTCGCTGGCCTATTTCATGTATCAAAAGCCCAAGACCGCCAAGCGGATGCATTTTGATGTGATCCCAAAAGCTTATGACGAGTATCATCAACAGTTGCGTGCCTATCCGGGTCAGGACCTGAAGGCGCAGTTGAACAACCCGGTTTGGCATATCCATGGCGGAGAGGTGCCCGAGTCGACCCTGATGGTGCCCTTTGCGATGTTGCTGAACCTGGCATCAGTGTCCGGGGCCGAGGACAAAGAGGCGTTGTGGGGCTTTATCCGCCGTTACGCGCCCGACGCGACTGCGGAAAGCCATCCCGATCTGGATCAGGCGGCGGGCTTTGCCGTGCGCTACTTCAACGACTTCGTCAAACCGACCCGCAAGCACCGCGCGCCAACCGATCAGGAACGCGAAGCGCTGGAGGCGCTGAAAGCTGCGCTTGAGGCCTATGACGGCCCGGTCGAGGACGAGGCGCTGCAATCAGTGGTCTATTCCATCGGACGCGAGCGGTTCGACCCGATGCGCGGTTGGTTCACGGCGCTTTATGAGGTGCTGCTGGGGGCCTCGCAGGGGCCGCGCTTTGGTGGTTTCATCGCGCTTTACGGCGTGGCCGAGACGATCGCACTGATCGACAAGGCCCTGGCCGGAGAGCTGGTCTGATTTGACCTGATCCCGCTTGGGGCTACCCTTCCGTCAGGAGGTGGCCCCATGCGTCGATTTTTGCTTGCTGTATCCCTGAGTGTCGCTCTGGCTTCGGGTGCCTATGGTCAGAGCGAAGAGATCGAGGCCAATATCGCGGCGCAGATCGAAGCGTTCGAAGCCGATGATTTCGCCACCGCCTTCACCTTTGCCAGCCCGAATATCCAGCGCCTGTTCCAGAATCCCGACAACTTTGGTGCCATGGTGCGCAACGGCTATCCGATGGTGTGGCGGCCGTCCGAGGTGCGGTTTCTGGAACTGCGCGAGATTGCGGGCGCGCTGTGGCAAAAGGTCATGATCGTGGATGGCGACGGCCGGGTTCACATTCTCGACTACCAGATGATCGAGCAGGAAAACGGTTGGAAAATCAACGGCGTGCAATTGCTGGGCAATTCCGACCCATCAGCCTGAGGCAACGCCACCGTCACGGTGGGATGAGCCGCAGTTAATCCCTTTTGGATACTCAGACTTTCGCGTTCGGGGTGGACCCGGGCTGAGGGTTTGAACGTGTCGCTGTTCTGTGCGGCGCGATTGGGAAAGGGATTTCTATGAACAAGGCAATCACCGACGGCATCGTTTTCATGCCGCCTCAATTCGCGGATGGTCTGGGGGTTTGGTCTGCGGGGGACGGGACACCGGGCTCGCCCACCTATGCCGGGTCGGGCACGGGGGCATTTGTGCCAGCGGATGCGGATTTTGGCGGCTGTCTTGAGATTCTGAAGGTCAATCCAACGCAGCAATTGCGCTATATGGGCCAGACGCCACTGCTGCCCGGCTGCTATCTGCAGATCAAGGCGCGTGTCAAAGCCGTCAGCGGTCCGTTGCCCGAGGTTCGGATTGCGGCCTGGGCTGGCGGGGCCGGGGATACAAACCTGACCGGCGTGATCGAAGAGGGGCCGGCGACGCAACTTTCAGGCTACGGGGCGGTGCATGAAATCACCGCAATCGTCGGCACCGGGCGTCGCCCCGGGGTGGACATGCCCTGGGGTGTCGATGCGCTGTACGGCCATTTTGGTCTGGATATCCTTGGTGCCAACGGCGCACTGGTGCGGGTCGATGACATCGAGATCACGGATGTGACCGGCGTGTTCCTGCGCGAGATGATCAGCGTTGTGGATGTGCGCGATTACGGGGCCATTGGCGACGGCGTCACCGATGACTCGGCTGCGTTCGAAGCGGCGGATCAGGCTGCGGGCGGTCGTCGGGTTTATGTTCCGCAGGGAACATATCATCTGGCCGAAAATACCAGCATGGCGTCCGAGATGGATTTCGAAGGCACGGTGACCATGCCCGACGACAAGATGCTGCTGCTGACCAAGAATTTCGATCTGCCTGCCTACATCACCGCTTTCGGGGATGAGGAACTGGCCTTCAAAAAGGCATTTCAGGCGTTGCTGAACAATTCGGACCACGACTCGCTGGATCTGGGCGGGCGCAAGGTCGCGGTGACGGGGCCGATTGATATGGCGGCGGCTGTGCCCAACAAGCAAGGCTTCTCCACCCGACGTGTGATCCGTAACGGACAGTTCGACGTCAAAAGCAGCACGGATTGGGACACCGAGACCTTCACCTCGGTCGCCACCTATGACCCTTCCGACAATACCCGCCTTACGGATGTGGCCAATGTGGCGAACATCCCTGTTGGATCACTGGTGCAGGGCGCAGGCGTGGGGCGCGAGATTTACGTGCGGTCCAAGGATGTCGGCGCGGGCGAGATCACGCTGAATGCGCCGATCTATGACGCCTCGGGCACGCAGACCTATACATTCCAGTCCTTCAAATATCTGCTGGATTTCAGCGGCTTCAGTACACTGCGCAAATTCGGCATGGAGCAGATCGAATTCCAGTGCAACAGCCGGTGCAGCGCCATCCGTCTGGCGCAGTCGGGCAGCACGTTTTCGCTGAACGATTGTTTCATCAGCCGCCCCAAAGATCGCGGCATCTCGTCAACCGGGACCGGGTGCAAGGGGATGCTGATCGACAATTGTCAGTTCCTGTCCGCCGAGGAATCCTTCACCGTACCCGAGCGTAACTCGATTGCGCTGAACACAAACGCAAATGACATCAAGTTGCGCCATAACCGTGTCGTAAGGTTCAAGCATTTCGCCGTGGTGGGCGGCGACAACAACATGATTTTGGGCAATCATTTCTTTCAGGGGGACAGCATTCCGCAGGGCGTTCGCACCGCTGGCCTGATCATGATTGGCACCTATAACAGCTCGACCATTGCCCAGAACTACATCGACAACTGCTTTATCGAATGGAGCAACGAGCGCGACGCAGAACCCAGCTATGTTTCGGGCAATTCGTTCAGCGCCATGAGCATCACGGACAACATCTTCTATTCCAGCGAAGCACCGCCCTGGTTCAGCTATATCGTGGTCCGCCCCCATGGGCCGGGGCATTTTCTGAACGGGCTTTCGGTAACGGGGAACGTGTTCCGGTCAAGCAGCAGCGACATTGAACGCGCCGAGCGGGTGGATACAACGTTTGCTGACCTCAATAAGGATCGCCACGTCAATGTGACGTTCCAGAACAACACCTTTCACGGTATCGACAAGAAAGTAGCGAACCCTCTTCGGCTTCGCCATACACAGAACACGGCTGCCGGGACATGGAGCGTTTGGACCTCTGCCCGCTTGCCATTCAAGGGCAAGGCGCGAAGCTGCGATTCCGTCACCGCGCTGGGGGCGCTCAGAAGTACGCTTGGCACAGTTCGCTATGCCACGCCCTATGTCGATGTCGAGCAGGGGAACAACGAAGACGGTGTTCGCCTGCGGTGGCAGGAAAACCTGAGGGGTACGGCATCTGTTCTGGTGCGAATGGAGCGGTAAGTGCTCAGGCGGTCGCCCCAAGCGGGCGGCCGTCATTCTCTTGCCAAAATTACAAGAATCCAAGGAATTGCGCGACTTATAGGTTTCCTGTGCTAGGCTGAGATCAGCCAAAGGAGGATCAGATGCCGACCATCGCCAAAACCGCAACCGTGCAGACCGTCATTACAACATTTGAAATGACACCGGGAACCTGTCAGGACCTGTTGGAAGCGCTGACGGATGCCTATTCCAGCTTTATCTCCAAGCAGCCGGGATTCGTATCAGCGGGCCTTCATGTGAACGACGCGCAGACCCGCATTGCCAACTATTCACAGTGGGAACGCCGTGAGGATTTCCTGGCCATGTTGCGCACGCCCGAGATGCGGGACCGCAACCGCAAGCTCAATGAATTATGCAAGAGTTTCGAACCGGTCATGTACGAGGTGGCCGAAACCTTTGACCGATCCTGACCTGGATCAAGGCCTCTGATTTCCGCGTGGTTTACTATGACTGCGGTTAAACGGAGGCCCTAAAATGTATCACAACATTCTTGTCCCCATTTCCTTCGACACCGAACGGGATACGTCCGGCCCGATCAAACTGGCCGAGGTATTGGCAACACCGGACGCAAAGGTCACCTTGCTGCATGTTGTCGAGCATATTCCCAACTATGCGATTTCCTACATGCCCGCCGAATATCTGACCGAAGCGCGCAAGGCCATTCAGACCGAGCTGGATGACCTTGCCGCAAAACTGCCCAATGCCGAAGGGCTGGTGATCGAGGGGCATTCGGGCCGCAGTATCCTGGACTGGGCCGAGGCACACAGCCCGGATCTGATCATCATGGCATCGCATCGGCCGGGGATGCAGGACCTGCTGTTGGGGTCTACCGCGACGCATGTGGTGCGCCACGCAAAATGCGCGGTTCACGTGGTCCGATGACGTCTAGAAATCCGCAGGGCTCAGACGGTAGGCTTTTCCGAACCCTGCGTTGAGCAGCCCGTCGGTGATGTCAAAGCGAACAAACCCGAAGTCTGCAAAATCGACATAAAGCTTGGCTTTCGGGCGCAACTCCAGATAGCGCAGGCGCAGGTCCTCATGATCGGGTGTGCCTCGGGCGACCAACTGTGCTGTGGCGTGCAACGTCAGGCGCGGATGGGTCAGCGGATCGCCCTTGTCCGCCGGTTCTCCGATCAATAGCGCACAGGCTGGGTTCGCGTGCAGAGCACGGGTGTGATCGGACAGCGTTGAAATCAACGAGATCGGTTGCCCTTGCTCATCCGTCGCCAGTGCAATGCGTGACGATGATGGCAAGCCGTTGTCCGGGCGCAGAAAGGACAGCGCGGCAAAAGTAGCGCTGCCCACCAGATCGCGCGCCAACTTGCGCGCTGCGTCGTCCGTGGGTTGGTATGGGTCGGCCTTGGGCATCGCACTCGGTTTGCTGTCGCGTCAGAGGTGACCATTTGATACGGGTTTGAGGGACACAGTTCCAGCCCGTCGGGTCGCCGCCGCCTCGGCTTTGCCACAAATCGCGTGTACAGACGGGGTATGGATTTGGATCGCCTCACGCAGGAACAGGATAACCTGAACCCGCAGCCCTCAAAGCGACACCTGCGCGCTGACGCGACGCGGCGGCGGGCTTTGTCGCCTTTTCGCATTGGGCTGATGGTCGTGGCCTTACCTCTGACAACCGCACTGATTGCGGCGAACATCTACATCCGAATGTCCGAGTTCGACCGGAACGGAGCGATCCTGCACCTCATCGCCCTGTCAGGCTGTGAAGCACCCGCAAAGCTTGGCTTTGGTCCATTCCGCAAAGGTTATGCCGGGTATCACGAACGCTATGACCCGGACCGCAACGGTGTCTCGTGCGAAAAGTCAGGTCAGGTGCGCGCCAACAAATCACCCACATCCGGCACGGCAACACAACGCGCTGTGGGGAACGCGAAATTCGTGCGGCCCTGATCCGTTCGGCCTGATTTCTTCACCTCAGGACAATTGAGCCCCGGCGCAGTCGCGAAAAATGCGGACCTGCGGCGCAGCACCGTCCAAAGGAAACTCGGCCACCCCGTCCTGAGTGAAGGCGTAGGCGGTCTGATTATATTCCAACCCGTCCAGCACATTTCCGAACCCGGTATCCGTGACAGTCAGCGAGGCCGCACCGTCCGACAACACATGGCGCGAGGTGGCAATTTCGATCGGGTTCGGCCCCTCAAACCGCATGGCAAACCATGGGGCCTGTGTCCAGGCCTCGGTCTTTTGCGTGACCGTCAGCGTATAGAGAGGTTGGGACGGGTCGTAGGTCAGGAAGATTTCGGCCTGTTCGGTGTCATGCGACAGGGTGCAGATTTGACCCACCGAGGCCTCCCATGCGGTGGCCGGGGTGGCGAGGAGTATCGTGAGCAGAAGAAGGCGCATGACGGAAACTTAGCTGTCGATGGGCCTTGGGCAAGGGTGGTGATCTGTCTTTACGACAGACGTTAGTAGTGCACGAGGCGGCCTGATTGAAGGCGCTGACGGATTTTTCATAAAACTGCGCCAGATCCTCGGCCAGCACCACGCGGGTGCCCCGTACCCGGTCAATGGCGCTTTGGAATTCGAGCAGGCTGTGTGGAGTGTTCGTCATGACAACCGTTTTGAAAACACAACCTGTTTTTTCAAACGTGGAGGAGAGGGCGTTGGGCTGTAAGGGTAGTGTCGGGCTGTAGGATGGGTGATTTCACCCATCAATGTTCATCACAAAAAAGATGGGTGCGAGCACCCATCCTACGCTTGCTGACAGATTTTCCTGAGAAGCGCGCCTGGTCCTTTGCCTGTACCACACGAGCGCCGTGCACTCGGTGAATGGCGCATTAGATCTCACGCCTAGAGAGAACGTGTTGGGGTGCGTCACGGCAACCGTTTGGAACCACAATTTGTGATCTCAAACGCGAAATAGAAGGGTTTTGGCTGCAAGTTCTTAGTATACGTTTGTGAGTAGGTAAGGGTCATATCCCCTTTTTTGAGTTTAGAGAGCATTGGAGGAATGAGTTGAAAATCCATCCAGCGCCTTTGGTAAGATTATGAGATGCCAAAAAAAGATGATAAGGTATGTTGGTTTTTGAGGGTTTGGTATGAAACGTAGTTTGTATTTGCAATCAATAGTTGTGGTATTTGCACTATTCAGCACAACCACATTCGCACAGTTTTCAGATTCAACAGCCGAAGATGAAACGGAGCAAGATGATGCATCGGCTGGCCAAAGCAGCGAGCTTGAGCAGGAAGGCGGTGGCTGTAAGCTACTTACACTAAAACGGAAATCCGGCGAGACGTTGAGTTTAGATGAATCAACACAGCTGCTAAATTGTTTCGAAAGCCCACTTGAGTTTGGTGATGACTGGGAGGGCTTCATGGCAAACCAACCATCACCAGATGCATTCGGAGATCCAAACAACTTTGCCCCGTGGCTAACACTGGATGAACTCAATGTATAAAATTGATTTGTTACTATCTTTGGAGAAAACAGCAGTATTGTTTGGGTGCAGTTTAGCACTGGCCCTAACTTCAGTCTTAGCGTTGTTTTTGTTCAATTTGGTGAGGGACAGATGCGTTAGCGCCGAAGCCAAAATGGACGTTTCTTACGGAACGATTTTAGGACTTGTTCTGGTTTTTGGATGTTTGGCAGGCGTTATCGGGTTACTTATGGGTAGTAGCCGTACTGCCGCTGCAGGTAATGTTTTGCCGGTAGCATTGACGTTTATTGGCGGGTTGGCGATATTTTTGATCACAAAGGAAGCAAACAAAGCCGTTAACGTTTCAGCTTCTGTTTTGGCATTTTCATTGATGCTTCTCTTTGGCACGGTAATCGGTTCGTATGAACGAGCGAGAGCGACTGAACAGGTAGCTCTAAAAACCTGGGATATTGAGAGACAAAAGTGGTTGGCGCAGCGAGAATTTGCGATAAATGCCTATCGAGATACCCTGGGTTTGAAGCCACTTGGCGAAAAAAAGTAGAGGCTATCACCTCTTCCGCCGCTTCACATTCCCACCCCGTTGGCCCGGCCTCCCAGCCGTTGACCGCCCACGCGACCTAACCGCGTCTTCCGAGGCTTTCTCGACCGCCCATTGACGCGCCATGGGGTCGTCGGCGACGGCGAGATCGACCGCTTCCAGACGTTTGATCTCATCCCGGATGTTGGCGGCCTCTTCGAATTCCAGGTTCTCGGCGGCTTTGCGCATCTGGTCGCGCAGACCGTCCAGATGGGCCTCAAGATTGGCACCGTGCATCGGTTTGTCGATGGTGGCGGTGACGCGATTCATGTCCACGTCGCCTTCGTAGAGCCCGGCCAGAACGTCCTCGACATTCTTTTTCACCGTCTCGGGGGTGATGCCGTGTTCCTCGTTATAGGCAAGCTGTTTGGCGCGGCGGCGGTTGGTTTCGCCCAAGGCGCGCTCCATCGAACCGGTGATCTTGTCGGCATACATGATAACACGGCCATCGGCGTTACGCGCGGCGCGGCCGATGGTCTGGATCAGTGAAGTCTCGGACCGCAGGAACCCCTCTTTATCCGCGTCCAGAATGGCGACCAGCCCGCATTCGGGGATGTCGAGCCCCTCGCGCAGAAGGTTGATGCCGACCAGCACGTCAAACGCGCCCAACCGAAGGTCGCGCAGGATTTCGATGCGTTCCAGCGTGTCGATATCCGAGTGCATGTAGCGCACCTTGATGCCCTGCTCGTGCAGGTATTCGGTCAGGTCCTCGGCCATGCGTTTGGTCAGCGTCGTGACCAGCGTGCGGAAGCCGATGGCGGCGACCTTGCGCACCTCGTCCAGCAGGTCGTCCACCTGCATCGATACGGGGCGGATTTCGACCTCGGGGTCCAGCAGGCCGGTGGGGCGGATCACCTGTTCGGTGAAGACGCCGCCGGTCTGTTCGATCTCCCACTTGGCGGGGGTGGCCGAGACAAAGACGGATTGCGGGCGCATGGCATCCCATTCTTCGAACTTCAGGGGCCGGTTATCCATGCAGGACGGCAGGCGGAACCCGTGTTCGGCCAGCGTGAACTTGCGCCGATAGTCGCCCCGGTACATGCCGCCGATCTGCGGCACGCTGACATGGCTTTCATCGGCGAAAACGATGGCATTGTCGGGGATGAATTCGAACAGGGTCGGGGGTGGTTCGCCCGGTGCGCGGCCTGTCAGATAGCGCGAATAGTTCTCGATCCCGTTGCAGACACCGGTGGCCTCGAGCATTTCCAGATCGAAATTGGTGCGCTGTTCCAGCCGTTGCGCTTCCAGCAACTTTCCCTCACCCACCAGTTGGTCCAGCCGGATGCGCAGCTCCTTTTTGATCCCGATGATCGCCTGCTGCATCGTGGGTTTCGGCGTCACATAGTGCGAGTTCGCATAGACCCGCACCTGTTCCATCGTTGCTGCGCGCTCACCGGTCAGCGGGTCGAATTCGGTGATCTGTTCCAGTTCTTCACCGAAGAAGGACAGTTTCCAGGCGCGATCCTCAAGGTGGGCGGGCCAGATTTCCAGTGAATCGCCCCGCACCCGGAACGAGCCACGCTGAAAGGCCTGATCGTTGCGGCGGTATTGCTGGGCCACCAGATCGGCCATCACCTGCCGCTGGTCGTACTCATTGCCAACCTTCAGGTCCTGCGTCATCGCCCCGTAGGTCTCGACCGAACCAATGCCGTAGATGCAGGACACCGAGGCGACGATAATCACGTCATCCCGTTCCAACAGCGCCCGCGTGGCCGAGTGGCGCATTCGGTCGATCTGTTCGTTGATCTGGGATTCTTTTTCTATGTACGTGTCCGAGCGCGGCACATAGGCCTCGGGCTGGTAGTAATCGTAGTAGGACACGAAGTATTCTACTGAGTTCTCGGGGAAGAAGCCCTTGAACTCACCATATAGCTGCGCCGCCAGCGTCTTGTTGGGGGCAAGGATGATGGCGGGGCGCTGGGTTTCTTCAATCACCTTGGCCATGGTGAAGGTCTTGCCCGTCCCGGTCGCGCCCAGCAGGACCTGATCGCGCTCGCCGTCGAGAACGCCGCCGGCTAGTTCCCTGATCGCTGTCGGCTGGTCTCCTGCGGGGGCAAACTCGGTATGCATCACGAACTGTTTGCCGCCTTCCAGTTTCAGGCGGGCGCGGACGTCTTCGGCGGTCAGTTGGGTCTTGTCGGAATGGGCATAGGGCATGGGCAGGCTCCAGGTCAGGCCCTTACATTTGTTCTTATTTTGTCCAACTGCAAGTCCTGATCTGGTTTTTGAAAACGCCTTTCAGTAATACGCAAGCCGACCGTCCGGGATTTGATCCGATTGCACCTGTGGCGGAAATTCGTCAGTGTTCATAAACCGGCTTAGAACGGCCCGGTTGGCCTCGGGCCGGGCATCGATTTCAAGGGTTCTTTCGTGGTGGATCAAGTTGCAATCCTCATCATGAGCTGAACCCCTTTTTAGGCCACGTTGATGACAGTTTCTGGCATCAGTCGGATCGCTGAAACCCGCGACAATTGCGGACTTGTCCGCGCCGCTCGCGTGGCGCATAAACATGATCAGCCAAGTGAGGACGGAGAGGCGACATGCGCGCACGGATTTACCAGCCTTCAAGAAATGCGATGACCTCGGGCATGGCAAAGACCCGCAAATGGGTTCTGGAATATGCCCCCGCCTCGGCGCGCGAGGTTGATCCGCTGATGGGCTGGACCTCGTCCAATGACACGCAGACTCAGGTTCGGCTGAAATTCGATACCAAGGAAGAGGCGCTGGAATACGCCAAGGATAACGGTATCGAGGCGCAGGTCAGCGAGCCGCATAAGCGCAAACCCAACCTGCGCGCCCGGGGCTATGGCGAGAACTTCGCCACCGACCGGCGCGGCCCCTGGACGCACTGAGTGATCGACATTCGTCAGGCCGACCCCACATCGGACGCTTTGCGCCCGGTGGTCGAGGCGCATTTTGCCCATAGCCAAACGGCTGGCCCTGCGGAAAGCAATCATACAATGGATGCCGATGCGCTGTCCGGGTCGGGGATCCGGTTTTGGGCCGTTTATGACGGCGATCAACCGGTGGGATGCGGGGCGCTGAAGCTGTTGCCGGACCAAACGGCCGAGGTGAAATCGGTGCACATCCTGTCACAAGCGCGCGGACGCGGGCTTGCGCGCGCGATGATGGATCATCTTGCGGAACACGCCCGGTCGGAAGGGTTATCCGCGCTGGTTCTGGAAACCGGCGCGGCGCATTTGCCGGAATATGACGGCGCCCGCAAACTGTACGAAGCATTGGGATATTCCTATTGCGGCCCGATCTACGGCTATGAGGATGATCCCAACAGCGCCTTCATGCGCTTGGGCCTTGAACCCCGCCCGTAAAAACCGCAAGAAGGGCGCAGCGGTCCCTTAGCTCAACTGGATAGAGCAGCTGACTTCTAATCAGCAGGTTGAGGGTTCGAGTCCTTCAGGGATCGCCATTTCCAACCGATGCAACCGACCCATCGCGCGCGAAATCTCGTTTGTGTGATCCGGGTCACTGACCGGCCCCACAGAATCAGTCAAAGTGACCCTATTGATGAGTTGGCGTCAGTTGGTTTTATGACGTGAGTTTTTTTAAAGTTCTCCCCAAGACACTTGGCGCGTTTGTTTCAAACGCGCCATTTTCTTTTGGCCTTGGGGGAGGGTGAGGGGCTGGGTGAGGGGGTCAGGCCAGCCCCTCGTAAGGGGTTACTGAGTGGTAGTGTAATCCGCTGACCTCAAACTAGCCCAAGTCTAAGGCCTCGGATATTGGGGGATTCCCGTACGGATCGCCTTTTCTGGTCGGATTTTCTGCGATTTCCCACAAAATTCGAGCGATTTTCGGGGCCTTTGATCAAAACAGGGCCAACCTTAGGCGTAAGTCCGACGGGTGATTCCCATCCGTCAAAAGGCGCTTGGCCGGTGTTTGCCTGTTTCCTCGTGGCATCCCGAAAAAAATTCTTGCAACCGGTTGCAAAGAGCAACATTGTGACGCCAAGTAAGATTCGGGAGAATTACATGCTCAAGGTCGGGCTGCTTGGTGCTGGTCGTATCGGACGTGTCCACGCGCAAGCCATTACATCGCATTCGGAAAGCAAGCTATGTGCGGTGTCGGACGCAATGGCCGAAGCCGCGACGCAACTTGCCGAGGCGCACGGCGCGCAGGTGCAAAGCTCGGACGAAATTATCGATAACCCGGATATTGACGCGGTACTGATCGCAACACCGACCGACACGCATTCGGACCTGATCGAGGCCGCGACGCAGGCAGGCAAGGCGGTTTTGTGCGAAAAGCCGGTCGATTTGGACCTGCAGCGGGCACTCGCTTGTCAGAATACAATATCCGGGCGCAAGCCACCCGTTATGATTGGGTTCAACCGCCGGTTTGATCCCAATTTCTCTGCGATGAAGGCGGCAGCGGACGCAGGTGAGATTGGCAAGGCTGAGCTGTTGTCGATCACCTCTTTCGATCCGGCACCCCCACCGGTCAGCTACATCAAGGTTTCGGGCGGGCTGTTCCGTGACATGATGATCCACGATTTTGACATGGCGAACTATCTGATGGGGGAAATCCCGACCTCTATTTCCGCCGTTGGATCCTCGGTCGTGGACCCTGAGATCGGGCAGGCCGGGGATGTTGATACCGCTGTTGTCACAATGACTTACGCGGACGGTCGGATCGCGGTCATCAAGAACTCGCGCCGTGCGGCCTATGGTTATGACCAACGGGTCGAAATGCTGGGATCAAAGGGACTGCTGCAGGCCCAGAACATGTTGGAAAATACGGTGGTCAAATCGACGTCGGACGGCGTTGTCGGGGCCAAGCCTACCTACTTTTTCCTTGAACGCTATATGCCTGCGTATCGGGCCGAATGGGATGCATTTGTCCAGGCCGCAACGTCGGGCGCGGCGGTTCCGGTGACTTTGGATGACGGTGTCGCTGCGCTGGCCATGGCCGAAGCGGCAACGCAATCCGCACGTTCGGGCGCACCCGTCCAAATGGCGGAAATTTTGAAACCGGTTGCAAAATGAGCGAATTTCTTCAAACTGAAAACGGCTCGGTACCACTTCCGGCTACGACAGATTCGGTCCGACCGAGTGAATGGGGCGGATAGCCCAGGACAAAAACAGACGGTTTTTATGGGAGGAAACCAAATGAACAAGTTTGTGAAACGAGTGCTGATGGCCAGTGCTGTGGCGGTTGCAGCGGCCACGGGCGCTGCGGCGGAAGGCGAAAAGTACATCCTGGTCAGCCATGCCCCGGACAGCGACAGCTGGTGGAACACGATCAAGAACGGCATCGCGCTGGCGGGTGATCAGATGGGTGTCGAGGTCGAGTATCGCAACCCGCCCACCGGCGACATCGCCGACATGGCGCGGATCATCGATCAGGCGGCGGCCTCGGGGCCGAACGGGATCATCACCACTTTGGCCGATTATGACGTGTTGAAAGGTCCGATCACATCTGCCGTGGACTCGGGCATTGACGTTATCATCATGAACACCGGCACGCCGGATCAGGCGCGCGAGGTTGGAGCGCTGATGTATGTCGGCCAGCCCGAATATGACGCCGGTCTTGCCGCCGGTCAGCGCGCAAAAGGTGACGGCGTTACCAAATTCCTGTGCGTGAACCACGCGATCCAGCAGCCCACGGTGGGCGAGCGTTGCCGTGGCTTTGCCGATGGTCTGGGTGTTGAACTGGGCGATGCGATGCTGGACAGCGGCACCGACCCGGCGGAAATCAAGAACAAGGTTCTGGCCTATCTGTCCGCAAACCCGGATACCGATGGCATACTGACTCTGGGTCCGGTGTCGGCTGATCCCACCGTGGCGGCGCTGAAGGAAAACGGCATGGCCGGTGACATCTATTTCGGCACCTTCGATCTGGGTGAGGAAATCGTCAAAGGCATCAAGGACGGCACCATTCAGTGGGGCATCGACCAGCAGCCCTTCCTGCAGGCGTATCTGCCGGTTGTGATCCTGACCAACTACCATCGCTACGGCGTTCTGCCGGGCAACAACATCAACTCCGGCCCCGGTTTTGTGACCGCAGACGCCCTTGAAAAAGTCGAGGAACACGCGGGCGAATACCGCTGATCCCAACCGGGTGGCGCCAGGGCGCGCCACCCGCCTGACTTCAATCCGCACCTTTCAAATCGTGGAGGCACCCCATGTCCACCACCCAAGTCGCTGACGAACGCGTCAAGGAAATGTCCGCGCTGCGCCGCTGGCTGATCCGCCCCGAGCTGGGCGGGATCGTTGGAACCGTCGCAGTCTTTACCTTCTTTCTTCTATTCGCCGCTGATTCCGGCATGTTCAACGCGCAGGGCGTGATGAACTGGGGCACCGTGTCCGCTCAGTTCATGATCATCGCTGTCGGCGCGTGCTTGCTGATGATCGCGGGTGAATTCGACCTGTCCGTCGGCTCGATGATCGGCTTTTCGGGCATGATGATTGCCATCTTTCTGGTGATCCTGGGCTGGCCCGCCTGGATCTCGATCATTGTGACTTTCATTATGTGCATGCTGATCGGTGCCTTTAACGGCTGGATCGTGATCCGCACCGGGCTGCCCAGCTTTATCGTGACGCTGGCGGCGCTGTTCGTGCTGCGGGGCTTTACCATCTATCTGCCGCAAACCTTCGAGAACAAGACCATCATCGGCGGTATCCGCGACGCGGCAGAAGGCGACTGGCTGGCCCCGATCTTTGGTGGGAAAGTTCTGCAGGGGCTGTTCGTCTGGCTGGGCGACAACGGCATTATCGCCACGTTCGAACGCGGTACGCGCGCCGGTCAACCTGTTGTTGACGGTATCCCCATGCTGATCGTCTGGGCGATTGTCATCATTATCTTTGGCCATGTGCTGCTGACCAAAACCAAGTTTGGCAACTGGATCTTTGCGGCCGGTGGCGATGCCGAGGCCGCGCGAAACTCGGGTGTGCCAGTGAACAAGGTGAAAATCCTGATGTTCATGTTCACCGCCTTCTGCGCCACCGTATTTGCGACCTGTCAGGTCATGGAATTCGGTTCGGCCGGCGCGGATCGTGGTCTGCTGAAAGAGTTCGAGGCAATCATCGCCGTGGTCATCGGTGGCGCGTTGCTGACCGGCGGCTATGGCTCGGTTCTGGGGGCGGCGCTGGGCGCGCTTATCTTTGGTGTGGTGCAGCAGGGGCTGTTCTTTGCAGGCGTCGAAAGTTCGCTGTTCCGGGTGTTTCTGGGTGTGATCCTGCTGGGTGCGGTGATCCTGAACACTTATATTCGTCGCATCATCACAGGAGAACGCTGAGATGACCGAAGACACCAAATTCCACCACGGCGACTCGCAAGAGCAAAAGCCGATCATCCGTATGGTCGACATTCAGAAACACTTTGGTTCGGTGATCGCGCTGGCTGGCGTCAGTTTCGACCTGAAACCGGGGGAATGCCATTGCCTGCTGGGAGATAACGGCGCGGGCAAGTCGACCTTCATCAAAACCATGTCCGGTGTGCACAAGCCAACCGCCGGTGAGATCTTCTTCGAAGACAGGCCGATGCATTTCGAAGACCCGCGTGACGCCATTTCAGCGGGTATCGCCACGGTGCACCAGCATCTGGCCATGATCCCGTTGATGAGCGTCAGCCGCAACTTCTTCATGGGCAATGAACCGACACGCAAAGTGGCCGGGATCAACTTCTTCGACAAGAAACTGGCGGATGAGATCACCATGGAAGAGATGCGCAAGATGGGCATCAACCTGCGTGGCCCGGATCAGGCCGTCGGCACGCTGTCGGGTGGGGAACGTCAGACAGTTGCGATTGCCCGCGCCGTGCATTTCGGTGCGAAGATCCTGATTCTGGACGAGCCGACCTCGGCCCTTGGGGTGCGTCAGACTTCGAACGTTCTGGCGACCATCGACAAGGTGCGCAGTCAGGGTGTGGGCGTCGTGTTCATCAGCCACAACGTCCGCCACGCGTTGGCGGTGGGCGACCGCTTTACCGTGTTGAACCGGGGACAGACGCTGGGCACGGCCAAACGGGGTGAGATCACGCCTGAGGAACTTCAGGACCTTATGGCTGGCGGTCAGGAACTGGCCGAACTGGAAGGTTCGCTGGGCGGGACCGTTTAAAACACGGGTGCCCCGCAGACATGCGGGGTGCCCGATCATTCAGTGGTGCAAGGCCACACATAAATCACAGGTCAGATTGGGTGGCCTGGAACCTTCAGAAATGTGAAAACCGACCTAAAGCCCATGGCGGCTTCGTGTTGAAAGGGATCATGATGAGCAAGACAGTCCGACTGACCGCGGCGCAAGCTCTGGTGCGCTATCTCGGGGCGCAGATGAATGAGGCCGGAGAGCCCTATATCGCCGGAGTCTGGGCCATTTTCGGCCATGGCAACGTGGCCGGTCTGGGTGAGGCTTTGCACGCGGTCAAAGACAGCCTGCCCACCTATCGCGGTCACAACGAACAGACCATGGCCCATTGCGCGATTGCCTATGCCAAGCAGATGCGTCGCACGCGGGCGATGGCCGTGACCTCATCCATCGGGCCGGGGGCCACGAATATGGTAACGGCGGCGGCATTGGCTCATGCGAACCGACTGCCGGTACTGATCATCCCCGGCGATGTGTTTGCCTCGCGCGGCCCGGACCCGGTGCTGCAACAGATCGAGAATTTCGGTGACGGCACGGTCAGCGCCAATGACTGTTTCCGCCCGGTCAGCCGGTACTATGACCGCATCTCGCGCCCCGAACACCTGTTGACCGCGCTACCGCGCGCCTTCCGTACCATGACCGACCCGGCAGATTGCGGTCCGGTGACACTGGCCTTCTGTCAGGACGTGCAGGCCGAGGCCTACGACTACCCCGAAAGCTTCTTTGAGCCCCGCGTCTGGTATCAGCGCCGCATCCGCCCGGACGAGGGCGAACTGGCCCGCGCCGTTGCCGCGATCAAGGCGGCGAAGCGCCCGGTCATCGTAGCCGGAGGCGGGGTGCATTACTCGGGCGCGACCGATGCGCTGCAAAGCTTTGTTGAAACCCACAACATCCCCGTCGCTGAAACGCAGGCGGGCAAATCGGCCTTGGCCTGGGACCATCCATTGAATCTGGGGCCCATTGGCGTCACCGGTGGAGAACCGGCCAATGATGTCTGCGCCGAGGCTGATCTGGTTCTTGCGGTTGGTACGCGGTTGCAGGATTTCACCACCGGGTCATGGGGCCTGTTTTCGAACCCCGAACGCGAGATGATCTGCCTGAACACCGCAGCCTATGACGCCGAAAAGCACGGGGCGATGCCATTGCAATCCGACGCGCGCGTGGGTTTGCAAGAGCTGGGCGCAGGCTTGCAGGGCTACAGCGCCGATCCAGTGGCCGATACCCTGAAAGCCGATTGGTTCGGCAAGGTCGACAAGCTGACCGACGCGCCCGGTGACGGGAACGCTCTGCCTACCGACATGCAGGTGATTGGCGCGGTTCAGCGTGCCTCGCACAACGACACGGTTGTAATGTGCGCCGCTGGAACAATGCCCGGTGAGTTGCACAAGCTGTGGAAGGCCCCACGCCCCGGTGCCTATCACATGGAATACGGGTTCAGCTGCATGGGGTACGAGATCGCAGGTGCGATGGGCATCAAGATGGCCGAGCCCGAGCGCGACGTGATCTGCTTTACCGGCGACGGCACCTATATGATGGCGAACTCGGAAATGGCCTCTGCCGCGATGATGGGCGTGTCCTTCACTGTTGTCATCACCGACAACCGGGGCTTTGGCTGTATCAACCGCTTGCAGATGGGCACCGGCGGGGCCGAGTTTAACAATCTGCTGGATCACGCGGTGCATGAGACACCGTCGGCCATCGACTTTGCCGCACATGCGGCGGCGATGGGGGCGACCTCGGTCAAGGTCAGCTCGATTGCTGACTTGGAAGAGGCTTTGGCCAAGCGCGCCGACATCAAAGGGCCTTATGTGGTGGTCATCGACACCGATCCCTACCCGTCCACCGAATATGGCGGTACCTGGTGGGAAGTCGCTGTGCCCGAGGTCTCAATCCGCCCCGAAGTCAACGAAAAACGCGCGGCCTATGAAGTTGCGATCAAGGAAAGAAATACGAAATGAGCGTGAAGATCGGTATCTCTCCGATTGCCTGGCAGAATGACGATCTGCCCGACCTGACGGCGGCCTATACCATGGAACAGGCGCTGAAAGAGGCCAGAGAGATTGGTTATACAGGCATCGAGCGCGGCCAGCGGATGCCCGGCGACACCGAAGGGTTGCGCGCCTATCTCGATAGCAACGACATCGCCCTGTGCGGCGGTTGGTGTTCCGGTGCGTCGCTGGTCAACGACTTCGCGACCGAACGTGAGGCGGTGCGTGAACAGGTCGAGCAGTTTGTTGCGCTGAACAGCCCGTGCATTGTCTATGCCGAATGCTCGAACACCGTGCAGGGGCAGATGGGCACGCCGGTCAATCACCGTCCGAAACTGTCGAAGGATGAGGTTAAAGCCTACGCAGCCAAGATCACCGAATTGGCGAAATGGATGGCCGATCAGGGGATGCCGATGGCCTATCACCACCACATGGGCACGATCATCGAAAGCGAGGATGACGTGAACTGGCTGATGGAGGGATCGGGCCCCGAGGTGAACCTGTGCTTTGACACCGGCCATCTGCTGTTTGGCGGCGGTGATGTGATGGCAACCCTGAACCGCTGGGGCGACCGGGTGCATCACGTGCATTTCAAGGACATCCGCCCTCAGATCGTGCAGACAACCCGCGAGAATGACCATTCTTTCCTGGATGCGGTGGTCGGCGGCGCTTTCACCGTTCCAAGCGATGGCTGCATCGACTTTCAGGCGGTCGCAAACGCGCTGAAAGCGATGGATTACGACGGCTGGATCGTGGTCGAGGCCGAGCAGGACCCGGCCAAGGCGCCGCCCTATGAGTATTCCAAGATGGGCTACGACCACATTGTCGAGGTCTGCAAACGGGCGGGATTGGAGATCACGGCGTAACACCCAGCCCCAAGGGGCAACACCAAAAGCCATGAGAAAGGAGACTGTCATGGTGACTCAACAGCTTGGATATGTCGGCTATTTCGACCGGGAATCCTGTGATCTGGATGAATTCAAGGTGTTGACCTCTCAGAACCTTTTGGCTGAAACGGTGCCTTTTGCGGCCTCCGTCGAAAAGAACGTGCCCGTCTATGACATGCAGGCGCTGCGTCCGATGTTGGAACAGCCGGATACACGCCGGGCTTTGCTGGCGGAGTGGGGCTGGGTTCTGGACAAATCCGCCGGTGTGATCGCTTTGAAAGGGGCGTATCCGGACACCTCGATCATTGATCGGGCGACGGATGTGTTTCGTCAGATTATCGAGCAAGAACGCCTAAGCGGGGCGGGTGAGGGTGATCATTTCGCCGCCTCAGGCGCGAATGACCGGATCTGGAACGCCTTGCAAAAACAGTGCCTGCGCGACCCCGAAGGCTTTGCGCTCTATTTCGGGAACACGGCGATTTTGGCGGCTTGTGAAGCATGGCTTGGGCCGCACTATCAGGTGACGGCACAGATCAATCAGGTGCGTCCCGGCGGTAAGGCGCAACAGGCGCATCGGGACTATCACCTTGGGTTTCAAAACGCGGACAGCGCGGCCCGATACCCGGCCCATGCGCATCTGGTAACAGCCTCGCTGACGCTGCAGGGTGCGGTTGCGCATTGCGACATGCCGGTGGAAAGCGGTCCGACCAAGCTGCTGCCGTTCTCGCAGCTCTACCCGCCGGGCTATCTGGCCTTCCACGACGAAGCCCACCGGGCGTATTTCGAGGACAGCTATATCCAGCTCCCACTGGAAAAGGGCGACGCGGTGTTTTTCAACCCGGCCCTGTTCCACGCGGCGGGCGAGAACCGCAGCGCCGACATTCACCGCATGGCGAACCTGCTGCAAATCTCATCACCCTTCGGGCGTGCGATGGAGGCGGTGGATCGTCAGGCGATGTCGCTGGCGGTGTTCCCGTCTCTGGTTGCCTTGAAGCAGCGCGGGGCGTTGGACGCTGCGCAGTTGGAGGCCGCGATTGCGGCCACGGCTGAGGGCTATCCCTTCCCCACTAATCTCGACACGGACCCTCCGGTCGGGGGCAACGCGCCTGAAAGCCAGGCGGACATACTGCGCTGCGCTGTTGCGGAAGGCTGGACCGAGGCGCAACTGTCCAAGGTTCTTTCGGCCCTGAACCAAAGGCAAGCTGCCTGAAACAACAATCGGGCGGCCCGAATGGCTGCCCGCAAGGAGAACAAAATGGCAGATCTGCTCAAGAAACCCTTCGGCACGCGCGGCAAGGTTCACGATATCACCCCGGCCAGCGCCGGGTGGCGGTATGTCGGGTTTGGTCTCTATCACTTGCGTTCCGGTGACACGGCGTTTGAGGCCACCGGTGATCGTGAGGTCATTCTGGTCATGGTCGAGGGCAAGGCACAGATCACCGGGGCCGGGCAGGATTGGGGTGTTCTGGGTGACCGGATGAACGTGTTCGAGAAGACGCCACCGCATTGCCTGTACCTGCCGAACGGAACCGAATGGGAAGCGGTGGCAGAAACCGATTGTGTCATCGCCGTCTGTTCGGCACCGGGCAAAAGCGGTCATGCGGCGCGGCGTATTGGCCCCGATGGCATAACCTTGACCGAACGCGGAAAGGGCGTAAACACGCGCTATATCAACAACATAGCGATGGAGGCCGAGGACTACGCCGATAGCCTTCTGGTGACCGAGGTATTCACGCCAAACGGCCACTGGTCGTCCTATCCCAGCCACCGTCACGACGAGGACGACTACCCCCGCATCACCTATCTGGAAGAGACCTATTACCACCGCCTGAACCCGTCCAACGGCTTCGGCATTCAGCGGGTCTATACCGATGACGGCCAGTTGGATGAAACTATGGCGGTGTCTGATGGCGACGTCGTGACCGTCCCGCGCGGCCACCACCCCTGCGGCGCGCCCTATGGGTTCGAGATGTACTACCTGAACGTCATGGCCGGGCCGCTGCGAAAATGGCGGTTCGTCCCGGCCCCCGAGGTCGAATGGATCATGGAGCGTGACGCTTAGCGCCTGCTGGATACCGGGCCCCGCCATTCCGGGGCCTTTTTGCTTCTATCGCTGCGACGGCGCACCAAAAGCGCGGATCACCATGCGAGCAGCAGCCTCGACGGGGTCATGCGTTTCCTTCAGGATGGTCACGCGGTCGAACCTGTCGGGGTCTGCATTCACGGCCTCGCGCAGGGCCTGACCAAAGGCCATGCGCAGTTCGGTTCCGATGTTGAACTTGCAAATTGCGGTCTCGCGGGCGAGGCGCGCGCGTTGTTCGACCGGCACGCCTGAACCACCATGGATGACCAGTGGAACCTCGGTCATGGCGTCGATCTGGCGGATGCGGTCTTCGTCGAGCCCGCCTTCCTTGTTTTGCTGTAAATGGACATTGCCGACCGAGATCGCCATCGCGTCCACGCCGCTGTCGCGGGCGAACTGCGCAGCCTCGGTCGGGTCGGTCCCGTTCGAGCCTTCGCCGCCGGAATAACCCACGAACCCGATCTCGCCCTCGCAGGAAATGCCTGCCGCGTGGGCCATCTCGGCAATTGCGGCAGTCTCGTCGATGTTCTGCTGCAGGGGCTTGCGCGATCCGTCGAACATCAGCGAGGTAAAGCCGCTGTCCAGTGCGATCTTGCACTCCTCAAACGTATAGCCGTGATCCAGGTGGGCCACTACCGGCACCGAAGCGTTCTCGGCCAGATGCCGGAACATCTTACCCAGAATAGGCAGGGGGGTGTGCTCGCGGCAGCTGGGTCCGGCTTGCAGGATCACTGGGGCATTTTCGGCCTCGGCCGCGGCCACATAGGCGCGCATGTCTTCCCAGCCGAGGGTCACAAGCCCGCCCACGGCATAGCCTTGTTCGTAGGCCGGTTGCAGGACGTCTTTCAGAGTGACGAGGGTCATTTGAACTTCGCGATCATGTCTTTGATGCCCGGAATCGTTTCGATCTGATAGGCATGTGTTGGTTGGAAATACTGCACCAGAGACCGCTGGCTGAGACCGCCGAGGATGGTGAAGTAATACATCTCATACCCCGGCAGCACGCAGCAGGGGTGATAACCCTTGTCGATGCAGATCGTCGAGCCATCGACGATGTGGTAGGCATCGCCCGGCTCGTTGTCCTCGCGCTGCAGCATTTGCAGGCCCGAGCCCCAGTTGGGTTTGAAGCGGAAATTATAGGTCTCGTCGTGGCGCGATTCATCCGGCAGGCGGTTGGTGTCGTGCTTGTGGCTGGGGAAACCTGACCAGCCGCCCTGACCAACCGTGAACAACTCGCTCACCAGCAGGCGACCAACCTTGTCATGTTGTTTCTGGCCAAGGATGTGTTTGATTTTACGATGGGTTTTGGTGTCATCGCTGCCATATTGCACAAGGTCATGTTCGCGCACGTCGAACGGATCCAGCACCTTGTCGAACTTCGCGCCCGCGACGAAAACCTCGGCCTCGTCCGATACACAGACCAGTTGTGCCTTGGCCCCGACCGGAACGTAAACGCCCTCGGGCTCGCCATCCCAGACATCCTCGCCCCGGTTGCCCAGCTTGGGGAAATGCGCCCCTTCGACATCTACATCCACACTGCCGGTGGCGGGCACGATGCAGGTCTCATACCCCGGTACCTGATATTCGAACGCCTCGCCACGGCGCAGTTTGACGATGTTGAAATAGTTCAGCGGCACCGTCGGATCGTCGGCATCCACAATGGGTTTGTTCTGGTTGTCATAGGGCGCGATATGCATGGGAAACTCCTATGTGGTCGGGCCGGGATGATCGGCAAGGAACGCATTCAGTTCCGGGGTTGTGGGCATGGCGGGGGCGCAGCCGGGATTGGAAACCACGATGGACGCACAGGCTGAACCGCGCAGGACCGCCTGTTCCAGCGACGCGCCAGCAGCGATCGAGGCCAAAAGACCGGCCATGAAACTGTCACCCGCGCCAACGGGTTTGATCGCATCGACCGGGAAGATGCCTGTTTGAATCTCTTGCCCGTCGGTCAGGGTCACGGCACCCTTTTCGCCCATCTTGTAGATGACAACCCGGCCCGGTTTCGAGGCCAGTTCCCGGGCCTTGTCGAACCCTTTTTCGATGCCACCGGCCATGAAACCGAATTCTTCATCATTGCCGACGATCAGGTCGCTGGCCTCTCCGGCGCGGGACAGGACATCGGCGGCCACCTCGGGTGAGGGCCAGCTATAGGGCCGGTAATCGACATCGAAGATCACCGGCAACCCGGCTTTGTGTGCATTGTCAAAAGCGCGGAACGTGGAGCTTCGGGAAGGTTCCGAGGCGAATACCGTTCCGGCGGACAGGACAGCCGAGAATTCCCCATAGTTGACCCGGTCCACGTCATCTTCGGTCACCTGAAAATCGACGGCCCCATTGCGATAGATGACGTTCTGGAAGTTCTCGGTCCGGCTTTCATACAACGCCAGAGAAGTGCGATATTCGCCGCCCAAAACGCGAATATAGGACGTATCCACCCCGTAATGCCGCAGCCGGTTCAGGCAAAAACGCCCGATTGCGTCATCCGAGACCGAGGTGACCAGCGATGCCTGACTGCCCAGCTTGACCAGACCCGCGCAGATATTGGCCGAGGATCCGCCAAGATCGGCGTGGAACGTCTCGGCATCTTCGCTTTTGACGTTGATGGGATCGGCAAACAGGTCCATGCCAGCACGCCCGAAAACTGCAAAACGGTTCCCTTTGATACCGTCCATCAAAGCGCTCACGTCATATTCCTCCGGCTTAGGGGCGTCGGCAAAGTTTGGACCTTGCGTTGAATCGATTCACACGATACTGATTTTGCAACCGGTTGCAAATGATATGTTCGGAGCCGTGACAGATGCCTGAAATCGGAATTGGAATCGTTGGTGGCGGCTATATGGGCAAGGCGCATTCCGTTGCCATGTCCGCCGTTGGTGCGGTGTTCAACACGGCGCTCAGACCTCGGCTTGAGGTGATTTGCGCGTCCACGCCAGCAAGCGCCGAGCGGTATCGGGAAGCCTATGGGTTTCAGCGCGCGACCCATGACTGGCGCGCTTTGGTCGAGGATCCAAAGGTCGAGGCTGTGGTGATCGCGTCCCCGCAGGAAACCCATCGCCAGATCGCCGAGGCAGCTTTTGCTTTGGGCAAGCCGGTTTTGTGCGAAAAACCGCTGGGTGCGTCGCTTGAGGACAGTCAGGCGATGGTCAACGCTGCCGAGGCTGCGGGTACCGTAAATATGGTCGGTTTCAACTATATCCGCACGCCTGCCAGCCAGTACGCCCGCCAGTTGATCGCCGAGGGCGAGATTGGCAATGTTACCTGGTTTCGGGGCGAGCATACCGAGGATTTCTATGCTGACCCGCAAGCCCCCGCCACATGGCGCACGACGGGGATGGCCAATGGAACAATCGGTGATCTGGCCCCGCATATGGTGAACGGCGCGATGGCTTTGATCGGACCAATTGCGCAGGTCATGGCCGATGTGGAAACCGTGCACCGCACCCGCCCCGGCGGAGAGGTCACAAATGACGATCACGCGCAGATGATGTGCAGGTTTGAAAATGGCGTGATGGGGAACCTCTATTTCAGCCGCGTCGCGACGGGGCGGAAGATGGGCTATGCCTATGAGATTTCGGGAACAAAAGGCGCGATCCGCTTTGATCAGGAAGATCAGAATGCCCTATGGCTTTATCGGCGCGAAGGGCCCGAGGCGCAGCGGGGATTCACCAAAATCCTGACCGGCCCGGCACATCCGGATTACGAACCCTTCTGTCAGGGACCCGGCCACGGCACCGGCTATCAGGATCAGATCATCATCGAGGCCAAGGATTTCCTGCGGGCTATCCACACAGGCGAAGCGATCTGGCCCACATTCCGCGACGGGCATCAGGTCAACCGGGTGCTGGCGGCGGCACTGGCCTCATCGGACCAGCGGCAGTGGGAAAACATCAGCGATTTCTGATCGCTTAACGATACAATCGATAGAGAGACCAAGACCATGGCAAAGCTGAAATGGGGCATGATCGGTGGTGGCGAAGGCAGCCAGATCGGGCCCGCCCACCGGTTGGGCGCGCAGGCGGACGGGATGTTCGAATTCGCCGCAGGCGCGCTGGATCATCGGCCCGAGGTAGGCCGTGAATACGCGCAACGGCTGGGTATTGCTGCCGACCGCGCCTATGGCAATTGGCAAGAGATGCTGGCAGGGGAGAAAGACCGCGACGATCGCGTCGATCTGGTGACGATTGCCACGCCAAACTCGACCCATTTCGAGATCGCCAAGGCGTTTCTGGAAGCCGGGTTCAACGTGCTGTGCGAAAAGCCGATGACCATGACAGTGGAAGAGGGCGAAGAGATCGTTCGCGTCGCAGAAGCCTCGGGCAAGATCTGCGCGGTCAACTATTGCTATTCGGCCTATCCGATGGTTCGTCAGGCCCGCGCCATGGTACGGGCGGGTGATATTGGCAAGGTCCGTCTGGTTGTCACCAATTTCAGCCATGGGCACCACGGCGATGCCACGGATGCCGACAACCCGCGCGTGCGCTGGCGCTACGATCCGGCGATGGCGGGTGTCTCGGGCCAATTCGCGGATTGTGGCATCCACGCGCTGCATATGGCCAGTTTCATCTGCGATGACGAGGTGAAGTCCTTGTCCGCCGATATGGCCTCGACCATCTCCAGCCGGGAACTGGAAGACGACGCGATGGTGAATTTCCGGATGGAAGGCGGCACGGTCGGGCGGCTGTGGACTTCATCCGTTGCCATCGGGCGGCAGCACGGGTTCGACATTCAGGTGTTCGGCGAAACCGGTGGGTTGCGCTGGGCGTCCGAGCAGCCGAACCAGTTGATTTACACGCCCGTCGGTGGGCGCACCCAGATCATCGAAAAGGGCGAGGGCGGGCTGCACGATGAAGTGCAACGCCTGTCTCGAGTGGCGATTGCGCACCCCGAAGGCTTTCCGCTGGCCGTGGCCAATATCTACTGCGATCTGGCTGACGCGATCCGGGGCGAGACGCGCGACGGCTTGCCCGGCGCTGCGGATGGGGTGCGGTCTATCGCGGCAGTCCACGCCGCTGTCGCGTCCGGCAAAGAGCAGGGTGCGTGGAAAGACGCCCGCCCGCCAATGTTTCGCTGATCAAGGGCGGGGCCGCCGCAACGTGCCCCGCTCGATCACCCGACAGGGGAAAATCCGGGCCTCAGGGTATCTCTGAGGCTCTTTCAGCATCTCCTCGACCAGATCAACGGATGAGGTGATGATCTGTTTGATCGGTTGGTGAATGGTGGTCAGATCGACGCTTTCCCACCGGGCCATTTCCATGTCGTTCAGGCCGATGATTCCGATGTCCTGCCCCGGCTTCAGCCCGTGATCCTTCAACGCCGATAACGCGCCGATAGACAGGATGTCGTCGCCGCAGAAATACCCTTCGGCGGGTTTGCCTTGCAGCAGGCGCAGCATTTCCGCGCGCCCCGCCTCGAACGAGTAATTATCCGCGAAAGAATGCGACACGTCGAGGTCGGGATGCTGGTCGGTTTCCTCGATGAACCCCCGATACCGATCCATGGCCGACGTCGCATCTTTTGGCCCACCGAGGTAGCCGACGCGCTTGTACCCGCGCGAAACAAGTTCGCGCGCCGCCATGCGCCCGCATTCGACGTTGTCGATGCCGACCACATGCACCTCGGGCGAGGTCGCCGACCGTCCGAAGGTATGCACCACCGGCACGCCCGCATCGTGGAACGCCTTGGCAAAACTGGGGGGCAGGGTTGATGACGCGACAATGACCGCATCAACTGAATACTGACGCAGCATTCGCACGGAATTGGCAGGCTCGGTCTCATCCGTCAGGTTCACGATCAAAGGCCGAAGCCCACGTTCCTGCAGGGCGCGGGTGAACTGGTCGAACACCTCAAGAAATATCGGGTTATGGAAGTTATTCGAGATCAGGCCAATCAGCTTGGTCCGCCCGGTCGTCAGCGACGAGGCCAGCGCATTCGGGCTGTACCCCAATTCTCGCGCCGCTTTCTCAACCTTGCTGCGCGTTTTGGCCGAGACCGAGGCCCCTTCGGTAAAGGTGCGCGAAACGGCGGATCGGGACACCCCGGCAAGCGCCGCAACATCTTTCAAAGTCACGCTCACAGGGCGTACCGTTCATGCGGTTGGGGTGTGGGTGGGGTCGCGATAATCATTGGGTTTGATTATGCACTATTGCGAAGCGGCTGCAACCGGTTGCAACCTGCCTGAGGTGGTACGAGGCGGCTTGAAAACCGCCTCGACCGGGTATCATCAGCTCGCGCCTTGGGTTTCCAGCGCAGTCAGCAGCGTGCCCAGATTATGCTGGAACATCGCCAGATAGCTTGTGGCCGGGCCACCACGCTCGGACAGGGCGTCCGAAAACAGACGGCCACCGATCTCAATACCGGTTTCGTCCGAGATCTGCTGAACCAAGGCCGGGCTGGTGATGTTTTCAACAAACAAGGCTGCCGCACCTTCGGCTTTCAGTTGGTCGATCAGAACGGCCAGTTCCTTGGCGGACGGCTCGGCTTCGGTGTCGATGCCGACTGGCGCCAGGAAGGTCATGCCATAGGCGTCCGCCAGATAGCCGAACGCGTCATGGGCAGTGACGACAGTGCGGCGGTCTGCGGGCAGGTTCGCCAGTTTGGTTTTGGTTTCGGCGTCCAGTGCCTCCAGCTTGGCGATATACGCGTCGGCATTGGCGGCGATTTCATCTGCATGCTCGGGCATGGCGTCTTTCATCGCGTCCGCCACGTTGGTCACGTAGATCACGCCGTTCAACAGCGAGTTCCAGGCGTGGGGGTCAATTGCACCGTCGACCTCGACCGGCGTGATGCCGTCGGTTGCGACATGCACGGTGGCTTCGGTGCCCGATTCCGCGATCAGCGTGTCGGACCATGTCTCAAAGCCCAGACCGTTGACAAAGATGATGTCCGCCTGCGCCACGGCCTTGGCGTCCGCAACCGACGGCTGATACACATGCGCGTCCGCATCGGGGCCAACGATTGTGGTCACATCGGCCAGGTCGCCCACGACCTCTTCGACCATGTCGCCGAGGATCGAGAAGCTGGCGACGACCTTGACGTGGTCTTCACCTGCATAGGCTGGCAGGGCAACCAGAGCGAGGGATGCCGTGGCAATACCGGCATAGAGGGATTTCATAAGAGTCATTGAGCTCTCTCTTCTTGTGGAACTTGCGCGACGGGGATGTCTTTCGAAACGGACGGTTTGCGCAGCCGTCCGCCAAAACCAAGCGGCCCAAAGATGGCCGAAAACAGGAAGAACCCGCCCGCGACCAGCACGATGGCCGGGCCGGATGGCGTGTCGGGAAACAGGTAGGACAGGGTCAGACCGATCCAGCAGCTGGACAGGGCGAAAAGGAAACCCAAAACCAGCTGCGCCGTGATGGTACTTGCCCAATACCGCGCGGCGGTTGCGGGCAGGATCATCAGACCAACAGCCATAAGTGTGCCCAGCGTCTTGAACGCGGCCAGCAGGTTCAGAACCAGCAGCAGCATAAAGCCCTGATCGACCAGCCAGGGGCGGCGCGTCTGGGTTTCGAAAAACACCGGGTCGCAGGTGCTGACAATCAAGGGGCGCAGCAGGACAGCAAAGGCCACCAGCGTCACCGTCGCGACCCCACCCACCAGCATCATCGACGCATCGTCAATTCCGAGGATCGAACCGAACAGGAAGCTTTTCAGCGGAACGGCGGACCCGGCTGCGGATAGAATGAATATCCCTACGGCCAAGGCGATCAGGTACAGCGAGGCAAGGCTGGCATCGCTGCGCAGGATCGTCCGGCGCGCCAGCAGGGCCGTAAGGATGGCCACCCCGACCCCAGCAATCAGCCCGCCGACCAACAGCGACATGACCGATAGACCCGCCGTCACGAACCCGATGACGATGCCGGGCGTAATCGCGTGGGCCATGGCTTCACCCGCCAGTGACAGGCGGCGCAGGACCAGGAATGCCCCCACCGGCGCGACCGAGGCCGACAGAACGGTGGTCGCCACAAAGGCGCGGCGCATGAAGGCAAAGCTCCACATTTCGGTAAGCAGATCAAACATGGGCATGCTCCGATGCTGAAGGGTTTCCACGGAACATCCACGAGGCCTGACTCTCGGACAGATACCCCTGCGCGACCAGCCGGTCGGGCGTCAGGACGTCATTCACCGGACCATGGGTCGCTTCTTGCCCGCCCAACAGCAGGGCATGGCTGCAATGGTCCAGAACCGATGACAGGTCATGCACGACCAGCACAACGGCGCGGCCCTCATCGCGCCAGCGGCGGATGATCGTCAGCAGATGCGCCTCGGTGCTTTGGTCAACGGCGGCAAAGGGTTCGTCCAGCAGGATCAAAGGGGCGTCCTGCATGATGACACGCGCGAACAGGGCGCGCTGAAGCTGGCCACCCGACAGCATGTGAAGCGGACGGTCGGCGATGTCCAGAACCCCGGCCTCGTCCAGTGCTGCGGTCATCCGGTCGCGCGCGGCGCGGTCCAGACCGGATCGGAAGCCAAACCCACGCCAGGCCCCCATCGCGGCCAGATCGCGCACGCGGATGGGAAAGCGGCGGTCAAACTCGGTCATTTGCGCCAGATAGCCGATGGCGCCGGGGCGGCCATTGGGCCAGTTCATGCTGCCCGAAAGCGGATCCAGCAGACCCAGCAGCATCTTCACAAACGTGCTTTTGCCCGACCCATTGGCCCCCAGAACGGCCAGAGTTGTGCCGGCTTCAATATCCATGGACAGGCGACGGAACAGCGTCAGATCAGGGTATCCAAGCGTCAGATCGCGGAGTTGCAAGACAGCCGTCATCACAGCACCACGTAAATCGCAAGACACAACACAGCCGACACGGCCGAAGCGCCAGCAATCAGCGCCACAACGCTGAATTCGGTTAGGCAGCGCCCTCGTGCACCCGAGTCGTCATGGGTAATGTGCCGCGTCATCGGGTTACCCCAATGGCGTGCGCGCAAACAGGGGTGTTGCAGGTCACCGGGGCAACGGTCACCCGATGCGGGTTGCAGGGTGGAAATTCATTTGTTTGCAATGACAAAAGCATCGCCTCCTTCGCGAGGTCGAGGGCAAAGCGAGTGCAAGGTTTTGGACGGCACAGGCCGTTTGAAACATTGTCATCTCCCTCTGGGACACCCCGCCCAGGTTCATTCAAATTCGGATGGCAGGTCTCCTGACTTGCGGGTCAACGCTGTCCCGATCCTTCCCAGGCAAATGCCCAGTGGACGATCTCGGGTCGCTCGCCGCCTACAGTTGCGGGGGCAGTCACGGAATTGGCCATGGGGCCGCACCGTATTCCCTTTTATCCCGTCCGCAGAAAGCGGTCGGGAACCATCGCGGGCGACAGAACATGAAACACCTTGATTCGACAAGAGCACGTTCTAGAACGTTGTTGTTATCGGACGGGTCGGTTTCGAGGGGCAAAAGAGCTTCGTGGCATAAAAAGCGTGGTTTTTGGGGTGGCGGGTCCGAACGGAGGTCCGCAGGCGAAAAGGCCTGCCAGGCGCAAGTGATAACCGCCCATTGCCTTGATTTCATGTATATGGAGAAGTGGTGGGCGACCCTGGAATCGAACCAGGCGTGCGTCTCCGCGAGGGAGTTACAGTCCCCTGCCACACCTTGCGGCCTGTCGCCCACTGTCAGGCGTTGCACCTGACGTGGAGGCGTGATTACTAGCGCACCAAAGGAGCGTCAACAGGAAAATTCCGCTTTGACGCAGGAAACCGAATTCCCGGCCCGGAGGCCCCCAAAATGAAAAAACCCAAGTGGGTCGTCGAAAAGGAACAGGCGCGAAAAGCCGCCGCTGCAGAGACCGTTTGGTTGTTCGGCCTGCACGCCGTGCGGGACGCTTTAATGAACCCCAAACGCCAAAAACTGCGCCTGATCGTGACCCGAAATGCCCGCGACAAGCTGGCCGAAGCCATTGAATTTGCAGGGATCGAGGCCGAGATGGTCGATCCGCGCAAGTTCACGGCACCTATCGATGCAGGCTCGGTCCATCAGGGTGCGGCGCTTGAGGTCAAGCCGCTGGAGTGGGGCGGTCTGGCTGAAAACTGCATCGGGCGCGAACACCCGCGCGTGATCCTGCTGGACCGGGTGACCGACCCGCATAACGTGGGGGCGATTCTGCGCTCGGCCGAGGTTCTGGGCGCAAGCGCCGTGATCGGAACGCGGCACCATTCGGCCCCTGAAACCGGGGCGCTGGCGAAAACGGCCAGCGGCGCGTTGGAGCGTCAGCCCTATCTTCGGGTGCGTAATCTGGCCGACACGATCACCGAATTGCAGGAAATGGGCTTTCTGGTGCTTGGGCTGGACGGTGAGGCGCAAGAGACGATCGAAACCGCCCTGGGCGATCAGCGCGACCGGCCCGTGGCCCTGGTGCTGGGTGCCGAAGGGCCGGGATTGCGGCAAAAGACCAAGGAAACGGTTGATCAACTGGTGAAAATTGACGCATCCGGCGGGTTCGGATCCCTGAACGTCTCAAATGCGGCGGCAATCGCCTTATATGTCTCACGTCACCATTGAACAGGAGAGCGTCATTTCCGGACCATCCAAAATCGCCACCTGCTGTTACTGCGGGACCCGGGCTGCGCTGGTTCTGACCGGTAAGAACCGGCACGAGCTGAGCTGTTCCAATTGCGGCGCGCCGTTGCATGACCTGAAGAAGCTGCCAAAGCGCAAAGTGGCAAAGCCCAGGCAGGAACGCACCGCTATCAGCCATGTTGCCCCGCCCAAGACGCGCAAGAAGAAAAAGAAGAAAAGCGTGCTGTATCGGGTGCTGGACGAAGCCTGGGACGTGATCGAGGATATTTTCGACTAAACTGCAACCCAGGCAGCACAGGCGTTCACAACCGCGTCAACAGGGGTTCCCGAAGCGTCAAAAAATTGCACTTTGATACTCTCGATTCTCAGTTGTGGGTTCCGTGATGCTTCGTCGTCGCTCCATCTTTGGTGCAATATTTGCCTTGGCTTTGGCGCCTGCCGTTCAGGCGCAGGATAAACCTGTCTATTTCGCGACCGAAGGGGCCGCAATGGCGGGGTACGATCCCGTGTCTTATTTTGACAGCGACGTTCCGATTCAGGGTCAGCCGACGATTGCCGTGATGTGGAAAGGGGCCGAATGGCATTTCGCGTCACAGGAAAACCGCGAGCGTTTTGAAAGCAATCCGCGCGCCTATGCGCCTCAATTTGGCGGGTATTGTTCCTACGCGATGGCCAAGGGTGTGTTGAAAAGCACCGACCCGATGGCGTGGCAGGTGGTGGATGGCCGACTGTACCTGACGCATTCGCCGGAAATCGAGCAGATCTGGCAGCAGGACAGGTCGGAATACATCCAGATGGCCGAACAGAACTGGCCGGTGGTTTTGTACGAGGAATAGGTTGGTTTCCTCTTTTTGTGAAAAGTCATCACAAAAAAGAAGGCCCCCTCTTTTTTTCATCCGGATCATGCTTAAATGTCACAGTGACCGCGGAACGGAACTGCCGCGGGTCATTTCACTGTCCCTCGTTCCAACAACTGGCGCCCAAGGCTTCTTGGGCGCTTTTTTCTTTTTGCGGTCTGTGCTTAGGATGCCGCTATGCCTGACTATTCCGATGATCATCTGAAAGGTATCCTGCAGTGCACCAAACGTGTTGCTGTTGTCGGCGTTTCGATGAATCCTGTGCGGCCCAGCTATTACGTGGCGCGCTACCTGTCGCTGAAGGGGTATACCGTGATCCCTGTCAATCCGGGCCACGCGGGCAAGGACCTGTTTGGTCAGACAGTGCGCGGCAGCATGGCCGAGATTTCCGAGCCCGTCGATATGGTGGATATCTTCCGACGGTCCGAAGCCGTTCCGCCGATTGTGGATGAGGCGTTGGAGGTCTTCCCCGATCTGCAGACCGTCTGGATGCAGATCGGCGTCGAACACGCCGAGGCCGCTGCCAAAGCGCAGGCGCGCGGCGTTGAGGTGGTGATGAACCGTTGCCCGAAGATCGAATATCAGCGCCTGTTTGGCGAGTTGCGCATGGGTGGATTCAGCACCGGCATCATCTCATCCAAGCTTTAGCTTATTCAGCCGGGTAGGGCCTCAGCCGGGCCACCTGCGCCTTGCGACGCTTTTCCAGAACCACATTGCGTGGCACCCAATCGTATCTTGTGTCCTTTGACAGGGGGGACCAGTACAGCACGCCGCCATAGCGCCACGGGTCCAGCACGATGCCTTGGTCCATAGGGTCTCCGGCGCGGCTGATGATGGCGGTGCTGTGGTCGATTCGGAACGGATTGTCCGCATTGGCGATGGCGCGATGCAGGGTCAGTGTCTGGAACTGTTCCTGCTTCAGACGTCGTTCGACATCCTCGGCCCAATGCCAGCACAACCCGCGCGGGCGCAGCCCCCTGTTGACCTTTGCATTGTGGATCAGGGGCGGGTCTGTGATCTGGTATTCCTGCACCAGTTGCGCGGTATAGGCATAGGCGATCCGGGCGGCGCGGTCGGCCTCTTCGGGATCGATGCCGGGGCCCAATTCGCGAATTTCGGTGGCCAGACGCTGGACTTCGTCGCCGGTCGACGGCGGCGGGGAGGCACAGGCCCCCAGTATCACGAGGGCCAGAACAAAGGCCAAAGCTCTGATCATTCTTATGCCCTCAGGGTTACAGACCGCACAGCCCGATCATAGGGCCGGGGCGGTCGTTCTGAAACCCCGCAGCTTACCCCTTGGGGCGCGCGGCCTTTTCGGCAATACCGCTGAGGCCCTGGCGCCGTGCCAGTTCGGCCAGCACATCGTCTAGTGCCACGTCCCGCGCCGCCAGCATGACCAGCAGGTGATACAGCACATCCGCCGCCTCAGAGGTCAGCCCCGCCTTGTCATTCTTGACGGCTTCGATAATGGCTTCAACGGCCTCTTCCCCGAACTTCTCGGCGCATTTCTCGGGGCCTTTGGCGAGCAGCTTGGCGGTCCAGCTCGATTCAGGGTCGGCGGTTTTGCGTGCCTCAATGGTGGCGGCCAGATCGTGCAGAATGCTCATGTCAGCCTCATCGGAATACCAGCGGCGGCCATATGTTCCTTGGCCTCGCGAATGGTGTATTCGCCGAAATGGAAGATGGATGCCGCCAGAACGGCACTTGCGCCGCCTTCGGTCACGCCCTCGACCAGATGGTCCAGATTGCCGACGCCCCCGCTTGCGATCACCGGAACATCCACCGCGTCCGAGATCGCGCGAGTCAAAGGCAGGTTGAACCCCGCCTTCGTGCCATCACGATCCATCGAGGTCAGCAGGATTTCCCCAGCGCCCTTGGACACAACGGTCTTGGCAAATTCCACCGCGTCTATGCCGGTGGGCTTTCGGCCGCCATGGGTGAAAATCTCCCACTTGCCGGGGCTGACGGTCTTGGCATCGATGGCGCAGACGATGCACTGGCTGCCGAACTGATCCGCAGCCTCGGCGATCACGTCCGGGTTTGCCACCGCAGCTGAGTTGAAGCTGACCTTATCCGCCCCCGCCAGCAGCAGGGCCCGCACGTCATCTTTGGTGCGCACGCCGCCGCCCACGGTCAGGGGGACGAAACACTGCTCTGCCGTGCGCTGCACCACGTCGAACATGGTGCCCCGGTTCTCATGCGTGGCGTGGATGTCCAGAAAACAGATCTCATCCGCCCCGGCGGCGTCATAGGCCTTGGCCGATTCCACCGGGTCGCCCGCATCGCGCAGGCCTACAAAGTTCACACCTTTGACCACGCGGCCATCGGCAACATCCAGACAGGGAATGATACGGGTTTTCAGCATATTCAGGACCGTTTCGAGGCGATTGTTCTAGCAATTGCCATCGGGAGCAATCCCGTTGCTTGCAAGGCATCAAACTCAATACAGATAATATTTAGCTTTCCGTAGAGATTTTGAATGGCAGCCGAGATTTCTTTTGCGGTCAAAGAGGTCTCAAGTAGGAGCCCGTTATTAAACACGGTGAACCAGTCTTCCAAGTCCAGAGTAGAATTGAGCTCTTTAGCCAACTCTTCGATGTCGACTTTGGAGCTATCGAAAGCGACAAACACAAAATCAGCCATTTTTGTTTGCCTCGACGTCGATAAGATTTTCTGAGTCTATATCTACCGAAACCAATTCGTTTGGATCGGTTACTTCTCCCGACTTTGACATCAATTTGAGCTTTGCTTCCTTCAATAGGTACTCTTCCGATTGCAGCCTTTGCGGATCCCGAATGGCGAAGTATCCGAAAGCGACTAGAGACATTAGAATAGGCACGAACATTAATGTAATGAAAACCCATTCGAAGCCATCTTTGCCTAGCACAAAGCCAACTAGTCCAACGGGAAGAGAAATTGCACATAACCAAAGCAATGGCGACAAGATGTTCCTTACGCGGACTGCACTTGCTCTGTTTGCGATGCCTAAGATTGAACCAAAGCGTTCTGTCAAAAGGTGGTTCCTTTGTTCTTGCAACTGTTGGTTCTAGATGACTCTAGACCATCGTTCCTTGGCGCACCTCTACCGGCAAAGCCCCGCCGATGCCAGACTTGTGATTGCCACCCCTCTCAAAGCTGTGAAAACTGTTCCCAAATTCAGCAGGAGATCAATGAGATGCGAAACCTCTTTTTGACGACCACATTCATTTTTGCAGGAGCAGTCGCCGCAATGGCAGACGATATCATCAAGGTGGAAACCGACAAATCCGTGGCCGAGGCGCTGGACGCGCTTGAGGCTGCAGTGGGCAATGCAGGCGCAACCGTCTTTGCCCGGATCGATCACGCGGCAGGGGCCGAGAAGGTTGGCACACCCATCCCGCCCAATCAGCTTCTGATCTTTGGCAACCCCGCACTGGGCACGCCAGCGATGCAGATTGATCCGCGCGCTGGTCTGTTCCTGCCGCTGAAAGTGCAGGCTTATGAGGACGAAAACGGGCAGGTCTGGCTGGCCTATGAAGACCCGAAAGAGATCATGGACGAGCTTGATGATGTCGAAAACTCGCCCGTGATCGAAAAGATGCGTGGTGCGCTGAACAATCTGACTTCGGCTGCCGCGCAGTAGGGGTTAAGACAGGGCGCGAATGGCCTCGGCCAGGTCAATCGCGCCATCATAAAGCGCGCGACCCGAAATAGCGCCGTTCAACTCAACGCCGCAGTCGCGCAGGGCGATCAGGTCGTCCAGTGAACTGACACCACCCGAGGCAATCACCGGGATCGACACAGCCTGCGCCAGAGCCGCCGTCGCCTCGATATTCGGGCCCTGCATCGCGCCATCGCGGTTGATGTCGGTGTAGATGATCGCAGCAACGCCTGCGTCCTCGAAGCTGCGGGCAAGGTCAGTGACCTGCACGTCGGTTTCCTCGGCCCAGCCTTTGGTTGCAACCATACCGTTGCGCGCATCGATGCCCACGGCGACCTTGCCCGGGAAAGCCTTGGACGCTTCGCGCACCAGATCAGGGTTTTCAACCGCGACAGTACCCAGGATGACGCGCGCCAGTCCCTTGTCGATCCAGGTCTCGATGGTTGCCATGTCGCGGATGCCGCCGCCCAGCTGCGCGGGCACATCGCAAGCCTTCAGAATCGCCTCGACCGGGGCGGCATTGACCGGCTCGCCCGCAAACGCGCCGTTCAGGTCGACCAGATGCAGCCATTCACACCCGGCCTCGACAAAAGCGCGGGCCTGCGCTGCCGGGTCTTCGTTGAACACGGTGGCTTTGTCCATTTCTCCGCGCAGCAGGCGAACGGCGTTGCCGTCTTTCAGGTCGATGGCGGGGTAGAGGATCATGTCGGGCGGCCCTATCTCAGTGTTACACGCCCGGCATATCGCACAGGCGGGGCAGGGGATGCAACGCGACGCTGGGTCATTCTTGCCCACACGCACGCCTCGGGTCAGACTGCCCGCAAATCAGGGAGGTTGATTATGAAGAAACTCACTCTTGCCGCCGGTTTTGTAGCACTGGCCACCGGTGCTTTTGCCGATCCGGTCGATGGCATCTGGAAAACCCAAGCAGGTGATGAAGGCGGTTACCTGCACGTATCCATTTCGGAATGCGGCAGCGCCGTCTGCGGAACCATTGACAGTGCATTTGATGGCAGCGGCAATCAAAACTTGGAATACGAGAATCTGGGCAAGCAAATCATTTGGGACATGGTCCCTGAAGGTGACGGGAGCTATGACAATGGCAAGATCTGGGCCCCAGACCGCGACAAGACCTATAACTCGAAGATGACTCTGGACAGCCAGAATCAACTGACCGTCAAAGGCTGCGTTGCTGGTGGTCTGGTCTGTCGCGGGCAGACCTGGACGCGCGTTCAGTAATTGCTCAGGGGGTCCAGGTCAGGAAATTCCCGATCATGCGCAGGCCCACATCCTGACTTTTCTCAGGATGGAACTGCATCCCAACCATTGTGTCGCGGCCGATCACGGCCGTGACCTCTTGCCCATAGTCCACATGGGCCAGCCGCTGCGCCGGATCGCTGACCCGGAAGTGGTAGGAGTGAACGAAATAGGCATGATCGCCTGAACGCACCCCATCGAACACCGGATGGTCGCTTTCCAGAACCAGGTCGTTCCAGCCCATATGCGGCACTTTCAACGCGCGATCTGACGGCTCGATTCGCACAACATCGCCGCCAACCCAGCCCAGCCCGTCGGTTTCTGTGTATTCGTGCCCCTTCGAGGCCATCAATTGCATTCCCACGCAGATGCCCAGAAACGGGCGGCCCTTCTGTTCGACCGCCTCGACCATCGCGTCATAGATGCCCTTGTGCCCGCGTAGCTCGGCGGCGCAGGCCGGGAAGGCCCCGTCGCCTGGCAGCACCAGCCGATCCGCGCGCGCCACGACATCCGCGTCCGAGGTGACGACAACCTCACCCGCGTCCACCTCACGCGCCATGCGCTGAAACGCCTTCTCTGCCGAGTGCAGATTGCCCGACTCATAATCAATGATCGCAGTCAGCATGATACGGACCTGTTCTTCTTCTTGTTCCAAATACGGCGGGGTGAATTGGCCGCAGGCCAAGAGGGGCAGCGCCCCTTACGACCGCCTACAAAGCGCCCTTGGTGGATGGAATCGCATCCGCCTTGCGCGGGTCGGTCTCAACTGCCAGCCGCAATGCGCGCGCGACGGCCTTGAACGCCGCCTCGGCGATGTGGTGGCTGTTGAACCCGTGTAACTGATCTATATGCAGTGTGACACCGCCATGGGTGGCCAGCGCCTGAAAGAACTCGCGCACCAGTTCGGTGTCGAAATTGCCGATCTTGGGCGTTGGCAGATCCACATTCCAGATCAGGAACGGACGCCCCGACAGGTCCAGCGCACAGCGTACCTGCGCGTCATCCATCGGCAAATGACACTCACCATATCGACGGATGCCCTTCTTGTCGCCCAACGCCTGCGTCAAAGCCTGTCCCAGCGCGATGCCGGTATCCTCGACCGTGTGGTGATCATCGATGTGATAATCGCCTTTGGCCCGGATGGTCATGTCGATCAGCGAGTGGCGCGCCAGCTGGTCCAGCATGTGGTCGAAAAAGCCAACGCCGGTCTGATTGTCATACTGGCCGGTGCCGTCCAGATTGACCTGAACCGAAATCTCGGTCTCTGCGGTCTTGCGGCTGATCGATGCGCTGCGCATGGGCGAATTCCTTTTGCTTCGAGGGAGCTTATAGACGGGGTGGGGCGGGTTGATCCAGACCATGTGTGGCATTCGCCGCAAACTGTTGCAGGGGATTGCACCCGGCCCGGCCCCGTGCCAGCCTGCCGGCAAGTCAATTGAAGGACCGACGCCATGTCCACTTGCGTTTTCATCCAGATTCGCTGCCACCCCGGCACCACCTACAGTGTGGCCGAGGAAATCGCGCTGCGCGAAATCCACTCCGAACTCTATTCGACAAGCGGCGAATATGACCTGCTGCTGAAGCTTTATATCCCGGAAACCGAGGACGTGGGCCATTTCATCAATGAAAACCTGCTGGTCATCCCAAACATCGAACGGTCGCTGACCACGATGACATTCAAGGCTTTCTGAAGGTTTTGGTATCTGGAGCGGGCGAGGCGATTCGAACGCCCGACCCTAACCTTGGCAAGGTTATGCTCTACCCCTGAGCTACGCCCGCATCAGATACATATGTGTCGGTCCAAAGACCTCTCAATGGAGCGGGCGAGGCGATTCGAACGCCCGACCCTAACCTTGGCAAGGTTATGCTCTACCCCTGAGCTACGCCCGCGCCGTTGAGTGAGGAGGGATGTATAAATTCCCACGCGGGGCTGCAAGTGGAAAATGCGGCGCAATCGAAATTTTCTTTTGCGCCGCCGGGGTCCGTCAGATGGCCAGAACGAAGCTGGTGATCGCCGTACCCAACAGGGCGATATAGGTCAGGATCATCCCGTACATACGCAGCGGCTGAATCTGAGGCGTGCGGCCGAAACCATAGGCGTGCATCAGGCGTCCGACCAGAAGGGCTGCGCCAAATGCGTGGACCAGCCAGCCCTCGGCCCCTTGAATTTCAATCATTGCCAGCAGCAGCAGGGTAAAGGGGGCGTATTCCAGACAGTTCTCCTGCGTGCGCATCGCCTTGAGCACTTCTTCCTTCCCGCCATCCCCGAACGAGACCAGGCCCGAGCGGCGATACCGGACGACGAGAAGGCTAAGCACAACATACAGAATGGCGATGGGGGCCGCATAAAGCGGGGTGATCGATAGCATTGGTCCTGTTTCTCCTCGGGCCGTTATGCAACCGCCGGGTCGTCCGGGCGGCTTTACAGGCACGGGGACTAAACAGATCGGTTCAGTTCAGCCAGTCACAGTTTTGTGTAGATGTGGCATGTCGGTCGAATGCGTGCGGAAACTGCCACGATGGTCCTGTTGGACCCGAGGTGACCTGACGATTGGCGGCGGTTGTGGGGGCAGTTGAGCCCTGAGGTACTGGGGGGCAAGGCCGGAAAGCCGACCCGTGACGGTTGGACCTTGCAAAAACAAAGGCGCGCGGGTGGCGCGCCTTTTTTCGTCGATTACCTGAATGTCAGTTACTCAAGCTCAACCAGCAGGTCCTTGGCGTCAATCTGACCGCCGGGCTGAACATGGACCGCTTTGACAACTGCGTCGCGTTCGGCGTGGATGCCGGTTTCCATCTTCATCGCCTCGATGGTCAGCAGCATGTCGCCTTCCTTGACCTCTTGCCCCGCAGTGACGGCGACGGTTGCCACGACACCCGGCATCGGCGCACCGACATGGTTGGGATTGCCGGCCTCGGCCTTGGGCCGCGCCTGCGTGGTCGAGGTCACCATGCGGTTCGGTACCCGGATCACGCGGGGCTGGCCGTTGAGTTCAAAGAACACTTTGACCTCGCCCTTTTCGTCGGTGTCGCCAATGGCCTGACAACGGATTTCCAGCGTCTTGCCGGGATCGATTTCCGCCGTGATCTCTTCGCCCGGCTCCATGCCGTAGAAGAAGGTGCGCGTGGGCAGGGTGCGGACCGGGCCGTAAACCCGGTGGCGGCCCATGTAGTCCAGAAAGACCTTGGGATACATCAGGTATCCGTTCAGGTCCTCGTCATCGACCTCCATGCCTTCCAACTGTTTGGACAGATCGGCACGGGTGGCTTCCAAATCGACCGCTTCGACCCCCTTGCCGGGGCGCTCGGTATTGGGCGTTTCGTCCTTCAGCACCTTCTTGATGATCGACTCGGGGAACCCGCCCGGAGGCTGGCCCAGATTGCCGCGCATCATGTCCACCACCGAGTCGGGGAAGGCCACATCCGTCGACGGGTCTTCGACCTGTTCCCGGGTCATGTTCTGGCTGACCATCATCAGCGCCATGTCGCCCACCACCTTGGACGAAGGCGTCACCTTCACGATATCGCCGAACATCTGGTTCACATCGGCGTAGGTCTGAGCGACCTCGTGCCAGCGCTCTTCAAGGCCGAGGCTGCGGGCCTGCGCCTTGAGGTTGGTGAACTGACCGCCCGGCATCTCGTGCAGGTAAACCTCAGAGGCCGGGGCCTGCAGACTGGATTCGAACGCCGCGTACTGGCCGCGGACTGCTTCGAAATAGTCGCTGATCTCACGGATGGCCTTGATGTCCAGCCCGGTGTCCCGCTCTGTATGACGCAGGGCTTCAACCACGGTGCCTAGCGTTGCCTGCGAGGTGTTGCCGCTGAAGCTGTCCATCGCGCAATCCACCGCATCCACGCCCGCCTCGGAGGCCGCCAGAATGGTTGCGCTGGCGATACCGGCGGTGTCGTGCGTGTGGAAGTGGATCGGCAAGCCGACCTCTTCCTTCAGCGCGCGGATCAGGATCTTGGCCGAGGCCGGTTTCAGCAGGCCCGCCATATCCTTGAGGCCCAGCACATGCGCCCCAGCATCGCGCAGCTCTTTCGCCATGCCGACATAGTATTTCAGGTCATACTTGGCGCGGTCCGGGTCCAGTATGTCGCCGGTATAGCAAACTGTGCCTTCACAGATCTTGCCGCTCTCAACAACCGCATCCATCGCAACGCGCATATTCTCGACCCAGTTCAGCGAGTCGAACACGCGGAACACGTCGATGTTCTGCGCTGCCTGACGCACAAATTCCTGCACGACGTTGTCGGGGTAGTTGGTATAGCCAACCCCGTTTGCGCCGCGCAGCAGCATCTGGGTCATCAGGTTCGGCATCGCCTCGCGCAGATCGCGCAAGCGCTGCCACGGGCATTCCTGCAGGAAGCGATAGGCCACATCGAAGGTCGCGCCGCCCCAGCATTCGACGCTGAACAGCTGTGGCAGGTTGGCCGCATAGGTCGGGGCAACCTTGATCATGTCGATCGAGCGCATCCGGGTCGCCAGCAGCGACTGGTGCCCGTCCCGCATGGTGGTGTCGGTGATCAGCAACTGCCGCTGCGCCTTCATCCAGTCGGCAACCGCCTGCGGGCCTTTCTGTTCCAGCAGGTTGCGGGTGCCCATCTGCGGTTCGGCCTTAGCGGCGGGGGCCTTGGCCTCTTTCAGATCAGTGCGCGGTTCCGGGCGGTCCTTGGTTTCGGGATGCCCGTTCACGGTGATATCCGCAATATAGGTCAGAACCTTGGTGCCCCGGTCGCGGCGGCGCTTGAACTGGAACAGGTCCGGCGTCGTGTCGATGAACTTGGTGGTGTATTCATTCGACAGGAAGGTCGGGTGCTTCAGCAGGTTGATGACAAAGTCGATATTGGTGCTGACGCCGCGAATACGGAACTCGCGCAGGGCGCGGTCCATCCGGGCAATCGCCGCCTCGGGCGTCGGCGCCTTGGCGGTGACCTTGGTCAGAAGCGAGTCGTAATAGCGTGTAATCACCCCGCCTGCATAAGCCGTGCCGCCATCCAGACGGATGCCCATGCCGGTGGCCGAGCGGTACGCAGTAATGCGGCCATAATCGGGGATGAAGTTGTTCTGCGGGTCCTCAGTTGTGATCCGGGTCTGCAACGCATGACCGTTCAGGCGCACATCGGCTTGGCTGGCGGCACCGGTGGCCTCGGCCAGGGTTTTACCCTCGGCGATCAGAATCTGAGCCTGCACGATGTCGATACCGGTGACCTCTTCGGTGACAGTGTGTTCCACCTGCACGCGGGGGTTCACCTCGATGAAATAGAACTTGCCGGTTTCCATATCCATCAGAAACTCGACCGTGCCTGCGCATTCATAGTTCACATGGGCACAGATCTTGCGGCCCAGTTCGCAGATTTCCGCGCGCTGTTCTTCGGACAGGTAAGGGGCAGGGGCGCGTTCGACGACTTTCTGATTCCGACGCTGGACCGAGCAGTCGCGTTCATAGAGGTGATAGATTTCACCATGCTTGTCGCCCAGAATCTGCACCTCGACATGACGCGCGCGGGTGATCATCTTTTCCAGATAGCCCTCGCCATTGCCGAATGCGGCCTCGGCCTCGCGCCGACCTTCCAGCACCTTTTCTTCCAGCTCATCCTCGGAGTTGATGGGACGCATGCCGCGCCCGCCGCCGCCCCAGGACGCCTTGAGCATCAGCGGATAGCCGATCTCTTTCGCCTCAGCCCGGATCGCGTCCATGTCATCGCCCAGAACCTCGGTCGCCGGGATCACCGGAACACCTGCCTCAATCGCCACGCGCCGCGCACTGGCCTTGTCGCCCAGGGCGCGCATGGTCTCGGCCTTGGGGCCGATGAAGGTGATGCCGTTCTGCACACAGGCATCCACAAAGCTTGGGTTTTCGGATAGCAGGCCATAGCCGGGATGGATCGCATCGGCACCGCATTCCTTGGCCACCCGGATGATCTCGTCAATCGACAGATAGGCCGCAACCGGTCCCATGCCTTCGCCAATGCGATATGCCTCATCCGCCTTGAAACGGTGCAGGCCCAGCTTGTCTTCTTCGGCAAAGACGGCGACGGTGCGTTTGCCCATCTCGTTGGCTGCGCGCATGACGCGGATAGCGATTTCGCCGCGGTTGGCGATCAGGATCTTGTTGAAGTCGGTCATTTTAGGTCCCGGTCATTTAGGTGTGGCCGTTTAATAGGCGGACAATACGCGCACGTATATCAGTCGTTCTGGGTAGAACCGGCATGTTATCGCTCGCAAACGCCGCCTTATGGCGGTTTCTCTTTAGCGTTGCTGCGGCGCAGCATCAATCGCAGAGTTGACCCTGCGGCACCTGATCCAGCGAAGCGATGCCCATTTGTCCCATATTGGCCAGCAAATCCTGCCGCAGAATGTCGATCACATGGGCCGGACCCTGCGCGCCAAGGGCCGCAAGCCCATACAGAAACGCCCGCCCCAGCATGACAAAATCCGCACCTTTGGCCATGGCGCGCAGTATGTCCAAGCCACCCTCGACGCCGCTGTCGAAAATCAGCGGAAGGCTGCAGGCGGCGCGAATCTCGGGCAGCACGTCGATGCTGGCCGGTGCAGCGTCAAACTGGCGCCCGCCGTGGTTCGAGACCCAAATCGCATCCACACCTGTTTTCTCAAGCCGTTCCGCATCTTCGGGTCGCAACACGCCCTTCACGATAAACGGCCCGTCCCAATGATCGCGCAGCCATTTGACATAATCCATGTCTGGCGAGGTACGCAGCAGATACCCGATATGGGCGGTTGGGGGCAGGGTCTGCTGGCCATCGATATACTTGTCCAGGGTCCGCATCCTGGGCGTTCCGTGCCGCCACATGCCCATGGCCCAGGCCGGGCGCATCGCAACCTGAGCCAGCAATCGCGGCGTCAGACGCGGCGGCTGCGTCAGGCCCGAGCGCGTCTGTCGTTCGCGCCGCGACGCAACCGGCACATCGGCGGTCAGAACCAGAGTCTTGAACCCGGCGGCACGTGCGCGGGCCAGCACATCGCTGCGAATCTCGGGGTCTTTGGGCGGGTAGAGTTGAAACCACGCGTTTTTGCCCAGATGTGGGGCCATATCCTCGGGTGACTGGCTGGCGACGGTCGACAGGGTGAAGGGCAGACCGGCCTGCGCGGCTGCGCGCGCCAGCAACGCTTCGGCATTTGGCCAGATCAGGCCGCACATCCCGATCGGAGCGCTTCCAAAAGGTAAGGCGCAGGTCTGCCCCAAAAGCTCGACCCGCGTGTCGAACGTCAGCTCTCCATGCAGGATCGAGGGGTACAGTCGCACGTCGTCCAGCGCCTGCCGGTTGCGGTGCAAAGTGGTTTCCGTTCCGGTGCCACTGTCCACATATTCCCAGACAAAATGCGGCAACCTGCGCCGGGCGCGGCGTTTCAGATCCGGGATGCCGGGATACATGCTGTGCAAATCCATGCGGATTGATCCGACCTGCACGGCGATTCGGCAAGGGTTTGAGGCGGTGCAGGTCCTTCGACGCGCCTTGGCCGATCAAAATGAGCCGTTCGAACTGCGCGTTACGCCGTCTGTTCCGTGTGTGTTAAGAAAGTTAAAAACGCGTGTGAACAAGCCGTGAACAAACTCTTTCCCTTGGCACGCATCCGGCGTAGTTTGGAGCCATGAGCAGTTTTGACGAAATGGACGCCTTCGAGGGCGCATCGCTGTCGCAACGAGCCATGGCCGCGCGGCCAGCGCCGTATCTGGATGACCTGAACCCGGCCCAGCGCGAAGCGGTCGAGCGGTTGGACGGGCCCGTCCTGATGCTGGCGGGCGCGGGGACGGGGAAAACCAAGGCCCTGACGACGCGTATTGCGCATTTGCTGACCACCGGGAAAGCGCGTCCAAATGAGATTCTGGCGGTAACTTTCACCAACAAAGCCGCACGCGAGATGAAAGAGCGTGTGGGGCGGCTGCTTGGGCAACCAGCCGAGGGCATGCCCTGGTTGGGCACTTTCCACGCCATCTGCGTCAAGCTGCTGCGGCGGCATGCCGAACTGGTCGATCTGAAATCGAACTTCACCATTCTGGACAGCGATGACCAACTGCGCCTGCTCAAGCAATTGGTTCAGGCCGCCAATATTGATGACAAACGCTGGCCTGCGCGGATGCTGGCTGGAATCATCGATGATTGGAAAAACCGCGCCCTGACGCCAGGCAAGGTGCCTGCGGCGGATGCCGGGGCGTACAATAACAAGGGTATCGAGCTGTACGCGCAGTACCAGACCCGCCTGCGCGAGTTGAACGCGGTGGATTTCGGCGACCTGCTATTGCACATGGTCACGATCTTCCAGACTCACCCGGACGTTCTGGAACAATACCAACGCTGGTTCCGCTATATCCTTGTGGACGAGTATCAGGACACCAACGTCGCCCAATACCTCTGGCTGCGTCTGCTGGCCGGGGGGCACAAGAATATCTGCTGCGTGGGCGACGACGATCAGTCGATCTATGGCTGGCGCGGGGCCGAGGTGGGCAACATCCTGCGGTTCGAGAAGGATTTCCCGGGCGCTTATGTGGTGCGGTTGGAGCAAAACTACCGCTCGACCCCGCATATTTTGGCTGCTGCTTCGAATGTCATTCGGGGCAACGAAGGCCGTCTGGGAAAAGAGCTGTGGACTGACGCTGAACAGGATGGTTGGACAGTTCGTTTAATTGGTCATTGGGATGGGGAAGAAGAAGCTAGATGGGTTGGCGAGAAGATTGATGACCACATCAACGGAAGATCAGTCGAGGCAAAAAATCGCTTCAATCCACGTCTAAGGAATTTTGAGCAAGAGTTAGATAGGCGTGCTAAAGCGGGTCTAGGGCCGATTGATCAGCAAGACTATATCAAACAAGCATTTGAAACTGGAGACGTGTATAGCGATCTCAAAACACAAAACCTCATTTTGGAGCTGCTTTCAGGTGACCCGGGAGCAGCCAACATGCTTAAATCAGTTTCAAACAGTAGGTTGAAGCAGTTTAGCCTAAACGAAATTGCCATTCTGGTCCGCGCCTCGCATCAGATGCGGGCGTTTGAGGATCGGTTTCTGACCATTGGTCTGCCCTACAAGGTGATCGGCGGCCCTCGGTTCTATGAACGGATGGAGATTCGCGATGCCATGGCCTATTTCCGGCTGGTGGTCAGCCCCGAGGACGATTTGGCGTTTGAGCGGATTGTGAACACGCCCAAACGGGGCCTTGGCGACAAGGCGCAGCAGACGATTCAGGTTGTCGCTCGCGAGAACGGGGTGTCTCTGGTCGATGGTGCGCGGATCGCGGTCGATAACGGCCTGATCAAGGGCAAAGGCGGCAAGGCGCTGCGTGAACTGATCGATGGTCTGGCGCGCTGGAATGCGATGACGCGGGGCCCTCGGATTGAGGTCGATGATGACTCGGTTATCGACGATGGCGTGTCGCCGATCCGCTATGGCGCGCCTGAGCATACGCATATCGAACTGGCGCAAATTGTTCTGGACGAGTCCGGCTATACCGGTCACTGGCAGAACGATAAAACACCCGAAGCGCCGGGACGGCTGGAGAACCTCAAAGAACTCGTCAACCAGTTGGACAATTTCGAGAACCTGCAAGGGTTTCTGGAACATGTCAGCCTGGTCATGGATAACGAGCAGGATTCGGATGGGGCCAAGGTTTCCATCATGACACTGCACGCGGCCAAGGGGCTGGAGTTTCCCGCGGTGTTCCTGCCGGGGTGGGAGGATGGGTTGTTCCCCTCGCAACGGTCGATGGACGAATCGGGCCTCAAGGGCCTCGAAGAGGAACGGCGATTGGCGTATGTGGGCATCACCCGTGCGGAAGAGGTCTGTACGATTTCTTTTGCGGCAAACCGACGGGTGTTCGGGCAGTGGCAGAGCGCTATATCCTCGCGCTTCATTGATGAGTTGCCAGAGGATCATGTTGAAATACTGACATCGTCGGGACTACATGGGACCCGTCAAGCCACGGCCAGCATCGAAACCCGCGCGGCGGAGGCGAATGTTTATAACTCTCCCGGTTGGAAGCGGATGCAGGCGCGGCAGGGCCAATATGGCATGTCGCAACCGCGCGAAAGCCGCAATACGGTGATCGATGCCACGGCGGTAGCCAGTTTCACCCTGGGTGAAAGGGTCTTTCACCAGAAATTCGGCTATGGCGGGGTGGTTGGTATCGAAGGCGACAAGGTCGAGGTCGAGTTTGACAAGGCCGGGACGAAGAAAGTTGTTTCCCGGTTCCTGTCTTCCAAGGACGACGTGCCGTTTTGATCTTTTTGCGAGGCTCTGCCTCGCGCTCCGAGGTATTTTTGAACAGAAGAAGCAGGGGCGTTCGCGCCCCTTTTTGCTGTGCGCAAAAGAAAAGCGGCGGTTCCCAGGGAGGAGGAGGGGGAACCGCCGCTCATTGCAACATCAGAGCAGGGAGGAGGAGAGCCCTGATGTATCAGCACCCGGGTTTGAGCCCGGTATGGGTACGACGCGGCGACGTCAGGGAGGAGAAGGACGTCGCCGCGCGCTTTCAACATCAGGGCAGGGAGGAGGAGAGCCCCGATGTATCAGTTTCCGGCGTTCAGGGCCGGTATTAGGTGCGGCAGCGTCAGGGAGGAGGAGAGACGCCGCCGCTGATTACAGACCCTAAAGGGAGGAGGAAGGGTCTGATCTCGGGTGTTTCGGTGCGCTTAGCGCGCGGTATAGTCGTCAGCCGCCTGCATCGCAACGCGGCGGATCATCGAGCGGTGCAGGCCCAGATCGGCCAGCTCGCGGTTGGACAGGCCGGACAGTTCGTTGACCGTCTGGCGGTACATGCGGTGACGGGCAAAGCGGGTTTTGGCGGCTTCGATCAGCGCGCTCAGCCCGCTTGTGTGTGCGCCCTTCAGCGCGGTGGAATTTGCTGCAACAGCCATGTGCTTTACTCGGTCTCGTGTGTCTGTGCCGGTGTCGTCCGGCGCTTGCTTGAGACTGAAAATAGGCAAATGCTGCGATTGCACAATACCGGGCGACGTCAATGCTGCTATGCAGCAAATGCATAGATATCAGAATGTTGAGCGGGCACCTGTAGATTTCCCTTATAAATATGGGTTTTGGACACGCCTTTGGTTGTGGTTTGCGCAGCGGAAAAAAGTTACCGCAAGCATTCGCCATATGTTTGGGCGCTAACTTGGAAAATTTGTGCGTTGTAAAAGCCCAAGATTTCAGCAGCGCCCACCTGTTTGGGGCTGTGACGAGCCCCACTTGGGAATTCATGGGATGTTCTGTGGGTTGATGATCCAAGCAAGACTGTCGTGGACTTTGAGGTCATTGATTCGGGATGGGTGTCACGGTTTTTGGGCGGTATTTCCAGAAAGTCGGGGTAAAGCTGAAAAAAATTGGGAAATCGTGGGAAGTCTTTTCCGCTTATAGAAATTGGAACATATGGGTACATAGATGCCTTGCGTGTCTATATGCGGTGTATATACGCCTGTTAATCATAGTGATATGATGGTCGCATCGCCGCTTGACGAACGCAGTGGCCAAATTTTCCAGTTGATTTCCATGATTTCCCATGTCATCCCTTATTTATCCGATGAGGACGAGGCAGCAGGGGCACCAAACGACCCCGACCAAAAATAATCAGGTTTCATACAGGCATCTCGCTTTCATCACTCAAGAGATCCGGCGCGCGGGCGAGCAGACATCCCCCCAGGTGGCGCGCGCAGCTGGACATCCCGCAAAGCGGGTCAATGCGGCGGGTTGATCAGTGGCAGCAGATCAACCCGCCGTTTTTCATCCGGGGGGAGCGTGAATTTGAGGTGGGGCGCAAGCGAAAGGGACAGTCGTCTTGGCGCGCAGGTTTAGAGGTGAAAGCCACCATAAGGTGGACACGAAGGGCAGGGTCTCGATCCCGGCCTCGTTTCGCCGTGTGCTTGAAGCGTCCGATCCCAACTGGCAGCCCGGTGACAATCCTGAGCTTGTGATTGTCTATGGCGATCACCGCCGCAAATATCTTGAATGCTATACAATGCAGGCGATCGACGAGGTTGATGCCAAGATCGATGCACTGCCGCGCGGCTCGATGGAGCGCAAGATGTTGCAGCGCATGTTCCACGGTCAGTCCTTCCCGACCAATGTGGACGAAACTGGGCGGCTGGTGCTGCCCGCAAAGCTGCGCAGCAAGATCGACCTTGAGAATGAGGCGTTTTTTATCGCTGCCGGTGACACCTTCCAGATCTGGAAGCCCGAGACCTATGAGGTCGAGGAACTGGCCAAGGCTGAAGAGTGGATGGACGATCTGCCAGACGATTTCGACCCGATGGTCTATCTCGATGGCATCGGGGACGCGTGACGGCATGTCCGGCGCTGAGACCCCTTCCGATAAACCTCATATCCCTGTTCTGTTGCGCCCGTTGCTGGGCGCGGTGGCGCCGGTTTCAGGCGTGTGGCTGGACGGAACCTTCGGCGCGGGCGGGTATACGCGCGGCTTGTTGGAGGCCGGGGCTGACAAGGTCATCGGCGTGGACCGCGATCCGCTGGCGTTTGAGATGGCGGCGGGTTGGGCCGCCGAATATGGTGAACGGCTGGTGATGCAACCCGGCGTGTTTTCCCGGATGGACGAATATGCCGAAGGTCTGGATGGCGTTGTGCTGGACCTCGGGGTGTCGTCCATGCAGTTGGATCAGGCCGAGCGTGGCTTTTCCTTCATGAAGGACGGGCCGCTGGACATGCGCATGAGCCAGGAGGGCGAAAGCGCCGCTGATCTTGTGAACGAAGCGACCGAGGCGCAACTGGCCGATATTCTGTTTCACTACGGTGAAGAACGCGCCAGCCGTCGGATTGCCAAGGCGATTGTCAAAGCGCGGGCTGAGGAACCCATCACCACAACCCTGCGTTTGACAGAGATCATCGAATCCTGCTTGCCGCGCCCGAAGCCGGGGCAATCGCATCCAGCGACGCGCAGCTTTCAGGGGCTGCGGATCGCGGTGAACGCGGAATATGAAGAACTGTTTCAGGGCTTGATGGCCGCCGAACGGGCGTTGAAGCCGGGCGGGCAACTGGCTGTTGTCACCTTCCATTCCATCGAAGACCGCATGGTCAAACGGTTCTTTCAGTCCCGCGCGGGCAAAACCGGTCGGGCAAACCGCTATGCGCCCGAAATGGAACAGGAATTGCCGCAATTCACTTTGAAAACCCGCAAGGCCGTGGGCCCGGATGATCAGGAATTGCAGGAAAACCCGCGCGCGCGGTCGGCCAAGCTGCGTGTTGCGGTACGAACCGAGGCTCCGGCGGGGGAAATTGATGCCCGCGCAATCGGAATGCCGCAATTGGGGGGAAGGGCAAGATGAAGAGTGTTTTGTATGTGTTGACCGCTCTGTCCGTGTTCGGATTGGCGCTTTGGGCGTATCAAGAGAATTACCGCACCCAGCAAGTGTTGAAAGAAACGCAGAAATTGCAGCGCGAGATTGGCATGGCGCAGGTGCGTCTGGCGGTTCTGAACGCCGAATGGGCCTATCTGAACCGTCCCGACCGGTTGCGCGAACTGGCGGATTTGAATTTCGAACGTCTGGGTCTGCTGCCCCTGCGGGCCGAGCAGTTTGGGCGTGCCGATCAGATTGCTTATGCCGAAGACCCCGATCTGCCCATCGTGGATCCGATTGAATTGCAGGCGATTACTGACTTGCAGGCATTGGGCGAGGTGCAGATTCCATGACCCGCACACCACTCCGCCCTTTGGCCCGTGTTCTGGATGCCCGTGCCCGTGGGGAAAATCCGAAGGTCATCGAACGCGAAAACATCCGTCAGCGTCATGAACAGATGAAAGACCGCGCCCGTGCCAGGGCCGAGGGTCGCCTGCTGGTGCTGGGCCTGTTCTTTTTCTGTGCCTTCTCGGTTGTTGGCTTCCGGATGGGGATGTTGGCGACGTCCGAGGCGCAAGAGCCGCTGGCCAGCGCGCCGGGGGCGGCGATTGCCATGCAGCGCGCCAATATTGTGGATCGTGAGGGTCGGATTCTTGCGACCAATCTGGACACTTATTCGGTCTACGCCCAACCGCCCCTGATGATCGATCCGATTGCGGCGGCGGATCAGTTGGTGGCGATCTTCCCCGATCTGGATAAAGAGCGTCTAGTCAAGGACTTCACTGGCGAGCGCAAATTCCTTTGGATCAAAAAGCGCATCTCGCCCGAGCAGAAACAGGCCGTTCATGACATCGGTGATCCCGGCATCCTGTTTGGTCCGCGCGAAATGCGCCTGTATCCGAATGGCAAGCTGGCCGCGCATATTCTGGGTGGCTCCGGTTTTGGTCGTGAGGGCGTGAGTGCTGCCGAAGTGATCGGCGTTGCTGGTGTCGAGAAGAAATTCGACGATTATCTGCGCGATCCGGCCAACGGCAACAAACCGTTGCAACTGTCGCTGGACCTGACCATTCAGGCCGCAGTCGAGCAGGTGCTGTATGGCGGCATGAAAATCATGAACGCCAAGGGGGCTTCGGCCGTTCTGATGAATGCGCATACGGGTGAGGTGGTCTCGGCCGCGTCGCTGCCGTCTTTTGATCCCAACGATCGCCCGCGCCCTCCGACCTCGGGCTTTGATCCGTCGGACAGCCCGTTGTTCAACCGCTATGTGCAGGGCGTGTATGAGCTGGGCTCGGTCTTCAAGATCTTTACTGCCGCGCAGGCCGTGCAGCTTGGGTTGGTGAACTCCGAGACCATTATCGACACCTCGGGGCCGATGAAAATCGGTCGCTTCCCGATTGGTGAGTTCAACGGCAAGAACTACGGCAAGATCAGCGTTGCGGATGTGATCGTCCATAGCTCGAACCGGGGAACCGGGCGGTTGGCCTTGCAGATCGGTTCCAAACGTCAGCAGGAGTTTCTGCAAACACTGGGCATGTTTGAACCCACACCGTTCGAGATTGTCGAGGCCGCCGGGGGCGCGCCGCTGAAGCCCAAGAAATGGGGTGAGTTGAGCACGGTGACCATTTCTTATGGCCATGGCCTGTCGACCAGCCCGATGCATCTGGCGGCGGGATATGCGGCGATTGCCAATGGCGGGCATTATGTCAGCCCGACAATTCTGAAGAAAAACGGCCCGCAATACGGCCCGCGCGTCTTGTCGGACAGCGCCGCATCGCAGGCGCAGAAGATGCTGCGCAAAGTGGTAACCGACGGCACCGCCAGCTTTGGCGATGTCAAAGGTTATTACGTTGCGGGCAAAACGGGAACGGCGGATAAGCCCAAGCCGCGCGGCGGGTATTACGATGATAAGGTGATCGCGACCTTTGCCACCATCTTTCCGGCCTATGATCCGAAATACGTGCTGATCGTCACGCTGGATGAACCGTCAATCGTGGCCTATGGCGAAAAGCGCCGCACCGCAGGCTGGACGGCTGTCCCGGTTGCGGCTGAGCTGATCGGGCGGGTTGCCCCTTTGCTGGGCCTGCGTCCCCGGCTTGAGCCTGAGGCGGGCGCTGCTATAACCCTGACCTCGAATTAGGGTGCCAGAGAACAGGTGGGTCATGGGCGCAAGAACAAAGAAACTCAGCCAACTGGCCCTGACCGCACGCGGCGGCGCAAATCCGGATATCACCGGGCTGGCGGTTGACAGCCGCGAGGTCAAGGACGGCTACATGTTTGCGGCCCTTCCCGGCACCCGCGTCCACGGCGGTGAGTTCATCCAATTTGCCCTGCGCATGGGGGCCGCTGCGGTACTGACCGACGCCGAAGGCGCGCGGATCGCGGCAACCGAATTGGCCGCTTCCGACGCCGCCCTGATCGTGGTCGAAGACCCGCGTCAGGCGCTGGCGGGTTCGGCGGCGCTGTGGTTTGGACAGCAGCCGCAGACCATTGTGGCGGTTACCGGCACCAACGGTAAAACTTCGGTTGCCAGCTTCGTGCGCCAGATCTGGACCGAGCTTGGCCATGCTGCCGTCAATCTGGGCACCACCGGTGTCGAGGGTGCCTGGACCGCTCCGCTGGCCCACACCACGCCCGAACCGATCACCCTGCATCGCTGTCTTTCCGAGGCTGCCGAGAATGGGGTCACTCATGCGGCGATGGAGGCGTCTTCGCATGGGCTAGAGCAGCGCAGGCTGGATGGCGTACAGCTAACCGCCGCCGGATTTTCGAACTTCACGCAGGATCATCTGGACTATCACGAAACCTTCGAGGCCTATTTTGCAGCCAAGATGGGCCTGTTCGACCGTGTTCTGCCCCATGACGGAACCGCCGTGATCAACCTCAGCGACCCAAAAGGAGCCCGCGTGCGCAAGATTGCCGAGGCGCGGGGGCAGTCGGTGCTGACAGTCGGATTGGGCGAGGCCGATCTTTGCCTTATGAACCAACGATTTGACTCGACCGGGCAGGATTTGCGGTTTTCCTGGCAAGGCAAGACCTACCAGACCCGCCTGAACCTGATCGGAGGGTTTCAGGCCGAGAACATCCTGCTCGCCTGTGGATTGGTGATCGCCGCCGGGGATGAGCCCGAGCGGGTGTTCGAAACCCTGCCGCACCTGACAACTGTCCGGGGGCGTATGCAACTGGCGGCCACACGTGACAACGGCGCAGCAGTATTTGTGGACTATGCCCATACGCCTGACGCCGTTGCCACGGCATTAAAGGCGCTACGCCCGCATGTGATGGGCCGTCTGATCGCCATTGTTGGCGCAGGTGGAGATCGAGATGCCACCAAACGCCCGCTGATGGGTAAGGCCGCAACGAACCATGCGGATATCGTATTCGTCACCGATGACAACCCGCGTAGCGAAGACCCAGCCACCATCCGCGCCGCCGTGATGGACGGCGCGCCTGGTGCCACCGAGGTAGGCGACCGGGCCGAGGCCATTCTTCGCGGCATCGACGCCTTGCAACCGGGCGACGCGTTGCTGATCGCTGGCAAGGGGCATGAAACCGGCCAGATCGTCGGCGATCAGGTTCTGCCCTTCGACGACGTCGAGCAGGCGAGCATTTCCGTGGCCGCTCTGGACGGGAGGGTCGCATGACGCTTTGGACAGCGGCAGAGGCTGCCGAGGCCACCGGCGGGCGGGCAACCACGGATTGGCAGGCAAATGGAGTGTCGATTGACACAAGAACGTTGCAGCCGGGCGATCTGTTTGTTGCGCTGAAGGCTGCACGTGACGGGCATGATTTCGTGGCTCAGGCGCTTGAGAAGGGCGCAGGGGCGGCGCTGGTTTCCCATATCCCCGAGGGTGTGTCCGAAGATGCGCCGCTGTTGATCGTCAAAGATGTGCAAGCCGGGCTCGAGGCGCTCGGGCAGGCCGCGCGGGCGCGGACACAAGCGCGCGTGGTCGGGGTGACAGGTAGCGTCGGCAAAACTTCGACCAAGGAAATGCTGGCAACCATTCTTGAAACTCAGGGCAAAACCCATGCCAGCGTCGCCAGCTACAACAATCATTGGGGCGTGCCGCTGACACTGGCACGGATGCCGCAGGACACCGAGTTTGCGGTGATCGAGATCGGCATGAACCACCCCGGCGAGATTGCTCCGCTGGCCCGCCAGGCCCGCCCGCATGTGGCGCTGGTGACAACCGTGGCCGCGGTTCATCTTGAGGCGTTTGAGTCGGTTGCAGGCATTGCCCACGAAAAGGCAGCTATTTTCGAGGGGCTGGAACCCGGCGGCGCAGCCATCGTGAACGCTGATATCGACCACGCCGAAATTCTGCGCCACACGGCGCAAGATCACGGTGCAGGGATCGTTGAATTTGGCCGCAAGGCTGCAGATTACAAACTGACGGATGTGACTGCCGGGCCGGATTCGGTTCAGGCAAAAGCCACGGTTGGTGACACGCAGTTCACCTTCGACGTCCAATCCGCCGGTACGCATTTTGCGATGAACGCATTGGGCGCTCTGGCCGCCTGTGTCGAACTGGGCGTTGATCTGGATCAGACCATCGCCGGTCTGCGGCAATGGTCGCCGGTCAAGGGGCGCGGCGTGCGCGAGACCTTGCTGCTGGCCGCTGGCGGACAGATCGAACTGCTGGACGACAGCTACAACGCCAACCCGACCTCGATGGAGGCCGCCTTGGATGTGCTTGCTGCATCGCAAGGCGCGCGCCGCATCGCCTTTCTGGGCGACATGAAAGAACTGGGGCCGCAGGAACAGGCCATGCACGCAGCCATGGCCCAGGTCGATGCGATGGCGCGTGTGGACCAAGTGCATTGCATCGGTCCGCTTATGCAGGCTCTGCATCAGGCCCTGCCAGCCAACAAGCGCGGACTGTGGTTTGAAACCAGCACCGAGATGGCCGTGCACCTGCCTGATCTGATCAAAACCGGCGATACTGTGCTGGCCAAGGGCTCGCTGAGCATGGCTCTGGCGCGGATTGTTGACGGTCTGCGCAAAATGGGGCAAGGGGGCGCGCTTAACGGGTGAACGCACCCATAAGCCTCGTGTAAGAAGGGTTTTGTAATGCTGTATTGGTTGACCGCCTTGTCGGACGGAGGGGATTTCTGGAACCTCTTCCGCTACATTACCTTCCGCGCAGGCGGCGCCTTCATGACCGCGCTGATCTTTGGCTTCATCTTCGGCAAGCCGCTGATCAACGTGCTGCGCAGGAAGCAGGGCAAAGGCCAGCCTATCCGCGATGACGGGCCAGAGGCGCATTTTTCCAAGGCCGGAACACCGACCATGGGCGGGTTGCTGATCGTCGGCGCGCTGGTGACATCGACGCTTGTCTGGGCGCGGTGGGACAATCCCTATGTCTGGATGGTGCTGTTCGTGACACTGGCCTATGCGGCCATCGGCTTCGCCGACGATTACGCGAAGGTTTCAAAGCAGAATACTAAGGGTGTTTCGGGCCGGATGCGGCTTGCGCTGGGCGTAATCATCGCCGTTCTGGCCTCGCTCTGGGCCACTCTGCATCATCCTGAAATCCTGCAAAACCAGCTGGCCGTGCCGGTGTTCAAGGACACTCTGGTCAATCTGGGCATCTTCTATATCCCGTTCGCTATTGTCGTTATCGTGGGGGCCGCAAATGCGGTGAACCTGACCGATGGTCTGGATGGTCTGGCCATCATGCCCGCGATGATCGCGGCCTCGACCCTGGGGATCATCGCCTACGCCGTGGGCCGGGTCGACTTTACCGAGTATCTGGATGTGCACTACGTGCCCGGCACAGGTGAGATATTCATCTTCACTTCGGCCCTCTTCGGCGCGGGGCTTGGCTTCCTGTGGTACAACGCGCCGCCTGCGGCTGTGTTCATGGGCGACACCGGATCACTGGCGCTGGGCGGCGCGCTGGGTGCCATCGCCGTGGCCACGAAACACGAGCTGGTTCTGGCCGTCGTCGGCGGTTTGTTCGTGGTCGAAGCGCTGAGCGTGATCATTCAGGTCCTCTATTTCAAACGCACCGGCAAACGCGTCTTCCTGATGGCCCCGATCCATCACCATTATGAAAAAAAGGGCTGGGCCGAGCCAACCATTGTGATCCGCTTCTGGATCATCTCGCTGATCCTGGCGATGATCGGGTTGGCGACGTTGAAGGTTCGGTGAGCGATCGCCGGATTGTACTGTCCGGGTGTTCGGGCGGTGGTAAGTCCACACTTCTTAACGAAATGGCCCGGCGCGGCTATGCGACGGTTGAGGAACCGGGTCGCCGCGTTGTGATGAACGAGCAAAGGGAAAGCGGGGGTGCCGTGCCATGGGCCGACCCGGAAGCCTTTTGTCGAAAGGTGATCCAAACCGCTTTCGATGATATGGCCGGGGCTCCGGATGGGTTGGTCTTGTTCGACCGTTCAGCACTGGACGCTTTAATCTGGTTCGACCGAACCGGTGCCGCTCTGGAAAGCGCTTTACGGAACAGGATATTGCACCTCGGCTATGATCGCCGCGTATTTCTGTTCCCACCGTGGCCTGAAATCTATGAAAAAGATGAACAACGAAGGCACGATTTGTCCGACGCACTTGCGGAGTATGAGGCTTTGTGCGACCGCTTACCGAAACTCGGGTTTCAAACTCTGCTTGTTCCGAAAGCACCGATTGCTGAACGCGTGGATTGGTTTGAGGCAAAGCTAGACGAAGGGCAAAGGACATGATCCCGGTCAAAGGGTTTTCAGGACAGAAAGTTGCGGTTCTGGGGCTGGGGCGGTCTGGGCTGGCCACCGCACGGGCACTACGGGCGGGTGGGGCTCAGCCGGTGTGCTGGGATGACAATCCGGATGCGCGGGATACGGCTGAGGCTGAGGGGTTCGTTTGCACCGATCTGCTTCGGAACGGGGCGTTTGATCAGATTGCGGCGTTGATCGTGTCTCCGGGCATTCCGCATTTGTATCCGACGCCCAATCCGGTTGTCGCGGCAGCTTTGGAGGCGGGCGTTCCGGTCGATAATGATATCGGTCTGTTCTTCCGTTCCTTTGCGGGGCCGGAATGGAACAATTTTGACACCCCGCAGCGTGTGATCGCGGTGACCGGGTCGAATGGAAAATCGACCACGGCGGCGCTGATCCATCACATTCTGACCGAGGCTGGGCGCGATGCGCAATTGGCCGGAAATATCGGGCGCGGGGTGCTGGATATTGATCCGGGCGGCGATGGCTCGGTCGTGGTGCTGGAGCTTAGCAGCTATCAGACGGAACTCGCCCGCTCTCTGACGCCGGATGTGGCGGTATTCACCAATCTTTCACCGGATCACCTGGACCGTCACGGCGGTATGGGGGGCTATTTTGCTGCCAAAAGACGGTTGTTTGCCGAGGGCGGCCCGGATCGCGCCGTCATTGGCGTGGATGAGGCCGAGGGCGCGTTTCTGGCTGGGCAGATGGCCGAGGGGCCAGCGGATGATCGGGTGATCCGCATATCGGTCGAGCGCAAGCTGACCGGTCCGGGCTGGCAGGTTTTTGCCCGCAAGGGGTTCTTGTCGGAATACCGCAAAGGGCGGCAGGCGGGTTCGATCGATCTGCGGGCGATCAAGGGCCTGCCGGGGACGCATAACCACCAGAACGCCTGCGCGGCCTATGCGGCCTGCCGTTCGCTGGGGTTGGCGCCTCGGGTGATCGAGGACGCTCTGCACAGCTATCCGGGCCTGCCCCATCGCAGCCAGATCATCGCCGAAGCCGGGGGCGTGACTTATGTGAACGATTCCAAGGCCACCAATGTCGACAGCGCGGTGAAGGCGCTGGGCGCGTTCAAGCGGATTCGCTGGATCTGCGGCGGGTTGGAGAAAGAGGGTGGGCTGGACGCGCTGAACGATGCTGCAAGCGATGTGCTGAAGGCCTATGTGATCGGGCGCGAGGCGGCAGGTTTCGCCATGCAACTGAACGTGGATGCGCAAGTGTGCACGACCATGGTCGCAGCGGTCGAGCAGGCGATGGCGGATGCCGAGGCAGGTGAAACTGTGTTACTTGCGCCCGCTGCTGCAAGTTTCGACCAATATGATAACTTTGAACAACGCGGTGAGGATTTTGCCGACAATGTGCGGCAAAGGCTGGCTGAATAACGCGGTTGCAATCGACCGCCGGTTCATCTGCTCTGGGTCGCTATCGGCTTGACGCCCCACCGGATTTGGTCTTGCCTTGGCGGGACGTTAGAAAACGAGGTTACGGATATGTCCAACCGAAAGAAATTGATGGCCTTGCCAGCGGTGCTGCTGATTGGGGCCTGTGCAAGCTCGGGTGCCAACTATACGCCGATCATCGACGGCAATATTGGTCCGAATTACAACGCGGATCTGGCGCAGTGTCAGGCTCTGGCCCGGACACAGCCAACTGTTGATGGCCGAACGGCCGGCGCGGCGGCCATTGGTGCTGCGGGTGCGGCGGGTGCGAAGGCGATCATTGATGACAGCGCCAGCGACCTTGGCCGGACGGCTGTCGCAGGGGCGTTGCTGGGCGCGGGGGCAAGCGCGTTGCAGAACAACCAGAATCAGGAAGTTATTGTGCGCAACTGCATGCGCGGGCGCGGGTATAACGTCGTCGGCTAAGGGTGCTGACGGCTTGCGATGGCGGTTCCGGCGGAATGCCCCGAGGACCACGCCCATTGAAAGTTGTAACCGCCCAGCCAGCCGGTGACATCCACAGCTTCACCAATCGCATAGAGGCCGGGGATCTCCCTGGCCTCCATCGTTTTTGACGACAGGTCATCTGCGTCGATCCCGCCCAGAGTGACCTCGGCGGTGCGATAACCTTCTGTGCCCGAAGGGGTCAGGTGCCAATCGGACAGGGCGGCGATCAGGTCTTTGAGCGCCGCGTCGGACTGGTCGGCCAGATTGCGCGGCATCGGGATATGCTGGCTGAGGTAGTCCACCAGCCGCGCGGGCAGGTGGCGGGCCAGTTCCGTGGTTAGCGCCTTGCGCCCGCCGCTTTGACGTTGATCGCGCAGCAGGTCGAACAGGGGCAGATCGGGGATCAGGTTGACGCGGATCGCCTCGCCCTCGCGCCAATAGGACGACAGTTGCAGCACCGACGGACCGCTGAGCCCGCGATGGGTGAACAGCAGCGCCTCGTCAAAGCTAGTACGGTCGTTTGACAGCCGCGCTGGCAGCGAGACGCCCGAGAGGTCTTTGAATTTCCCGTCCGAGAAGGTGAACGGGACCAAAGCGGCACGTGTTTCGGTGATTCGCAGCCCGAATTGCTGCGCGATGTCATATGCCAGACCAGTCGCCCCCATCTTTGGGATCGACTTGCCGCCGGTGGCCAGCACGAGGTTGCTGCAAGTCAGGCTGAGGCGCTGACCTTCGCGGTCGACCTCAAGTTCAAACCCGGCCTCGGTCTTGCGCAGGTCCCTGAGTTCAGTTCGCACCCACAGCTCGGCCCCGGCGCGCTCCATCTCGGTCAGCAGCATCTGGATGATCTGTTTCGAGGAACCGTCGCAGAATAGCTGCCCCAGCGTTTTCTCGTGCCACGCGATATTGTGGCGCCCGACCAGATCGACGAAATCCCATTGCGTATAGCGCGCCAGGGCGGATTTGCAGAAATGCGGATTCTGGGACAGGAAATTTGCCGGTCCCGCATACATGTTGGTGAAATTGCAGCGCCCGCCGCCCGAGATGCGGATTTTCTCGCCGGGGGCTTTTGCATGGTCGATCACCAAAACGCGCCCGCCGCAGTGGGCGGCGCACATCATACCGGCTGCACCGGCCCCGAGGATGATCGTGTCGTAGGTCATGGGCGGGGGATGGCGTGGATTGAAGGGGATGGCAAGTGCACTCGGATCGATTGGAGCGAATTCGAGCGCAAAAATAACTCGATGGGGCTGGATCTAGTCTAGAGGAACTCGAAGCTTCTTGGGTCTGCGTCTTCCAAGCGGATCGACTATTTCAGAGCGCTTGCCACTATTGCCGAGATACTCTCTTGAAGATCGACGTCCATTGCGATCTTCGATGGTGATCACATATTTATTTCCGCTTGACTGAGATATAAAGCGCACCAGAAAAGCGGTGTAGTCAGAATAGTTTACTTGGTTTTGCTCGCAAAAATCAGGGAACGCGTTTCTGAACAGCGGAAGAAAGGTTGCCAACTCATCGTCGAGCAACTCACCGCAAGCCTGGCCCGTTAGGAAGTTGGCGATGAAATAGCCGTTTATATGTCGAGCCGCCTCGGCAAACACCGAAATTCCGATCATGTGGCCCGGCACAACGAAGCTAAGGCCACCAGCCAGTGAATCGGTGAAGTTATGGGCTACGCTATGAAGAATGCTGTGTTTCATGCCGCAACTCTAGCCTCGACGCTGAGCAGAGAAAAAGTAGGGTTCTGTTCTTTTGTGCGTTGCCCTTCATTTCCCTAGCCCAATCGCCAAAATCCCTGTAGACTCTCAACCAGATCCCGAAAACGGGACACGAGTGAGGCAGTAAGTGGCGGTATCTCATGACTGAGATGGTGTATGGCGCGGTCCAGGACCAGCGCGGGGAACCGATTCTACCAAAGTGGTGGCGTACGATTGATCGCTGGACGATGTCCTGCGTTCTGATCCTGTTTGTCATCGGGCTGTTGCTGGGGCTGGCCTCATCGCCGCCGCTGGCCGGGCGCAACGGGTTTGATCCGTTTCACTATGTTGAACGGCAGGTGTTGTTCGGCGGGCTGGCGCTGATTGCGATGCTGCTGACGTCGATGATGTCTCCGACCCTTGTGCGCCGTCTGGCGGTTCTGGGCTTTCTGGGGGCGTTCGTCGCGCTGGCCTTCCTGCCGATCTTTGGTACCGATTTTGGCAAAGGGGCGGTGCGGTGGTATTCGCTGGGCTTCGCCTCGTTGCAGCCTTCTGAATTTCTGAAGCCCGGATTTGTGGTTGTGGCCGCATGGTTGCTGGCGGCCTCGCAGCAGATCAACGGCCCTCCGGGGCGGTTGTGGTCTTTTGCACTGTGCATGGCGATTGTCGGGATGCTGGTGATGCAGCCCGATTTCGGGCAGGCGTGTCTGATCCTGTTCGGCTGGGGCGTGATGTATTTCGTGGCCGGGGCGCCCATGCTGCTGCTGGTTGGCATGGCGGGCGTGGTCGTGCTGGGCGGTATGTTCGCCTATTCCAACTCGGACCACTTTGCGCGCCGCATCGACGGGTTTCTGAATCAAGAGGTCGATCCGACCACCCAACTTGGCTATGCCACCAACGCCATCCGTGAAGGCGGTCTGTTTGGTGTTGGCGTGGGTGAGGGGCAGGTGAAGTGGTCTCTGCCCGATGCGCATACGGATTTCATCATCGCTGTGGCGGCCGAGGAATACGGCCTGATCCTGGTGCTGATCATCATCGCGCTCTATTCGCTGATCGTTGTACGCTCGCTTTTGCGGCTGATGCGCGAACGGGACATGTTCATCCGACTGGCGGGCACCGGTCTGGCCTGCATGTTCGGCGTTCAAGCGATGATCAATATGGGTGTTGCGGTGCGCCTGCTGCCTGCCAAGGGCATGACGCTGCCCTTTGTCAGCTATGGTGGTTCGTCCCTGATCGCAGGCGGCATCGCCATCGGCATGTTACTGGCCTTCACCCGCACCCGCCCACAGGGCGAGCTTGGCGATATTCTGCGCGGACGAGGTTGATGAGCAAACCCTACCTTCTGATTGCGGCGGGCGGCACCGGGGGCCACATGTTCCCGGCGCAAGCGCTGGCCGAGGCGATGCTGCACAAGGGCTGGCGCGTGCGCCTGTCCACCGATCCGCGCGGCGCGCGCTATACCGGTGCCTTCCCCGAAGGCGTTGAGATTGTCGAGGCATCCTCGGCCACTTTCGCGCGTGGGGGTCTCGCTGCCAAGGCGCTGGTCGGGCCAAAGATTGCTGGCGGCGTCGCCAGCATGGCCTTTCAGATGATGCGCGACAAACCGGAAGTGGTCGTGGGCTTCGGGGGGTATCCCTCGATCCCGGCACTGGGTGCGGCGACACTGCTGAAAATCCCGCGCATGATCCACGAACAGAACGGCGTTCTTGGACGTGTGAACCAACTGTTTGCCACTCGCGTTGCGCAGGTGGCCTGCGGCGTATGGCCGACCGACTTGCCGGAGGGCGCGCATGGTATTCACACCGGCAATCCGGTACGCGCCGCCGTTCTGGATCGTGCGGCTGCCCCCTATATCCCGCCGGGCGAATACCCGATGTCGGTTTTGGTGATGGGCGGATCGCAGGGCGCGCGCATCCTCAGCGATGTCGTACCCGGAGCGATCGCTGCATTGCCCGAATTCCTTCGATCCTACATCCGCGTCTCGCATCAGGCGCGGGACGAGGATGGCGACCGCGTCACCGCCTTCTACGCCGACCATGGCATCCGCGCCGATGTTCAGCCGTTCTTTGATGATGTGCCCCGCCGTATGTCGGACGCGCAACTGGTGATCAGCCGCTCGGGCGCGTCCAGCGTGGCTGATATCTCGGTCATCGGGCGACCTTCGATTCTGATCCCGTTTGCCGCCGCCGCTGGCGATCACCAGACCGCCAATGCCCGAGGTCTGGTACAGGCGGGCGGGGCGATCATGATCCCTGAAAATGCTCTTGACGTCGCCGCGTTGACCGAGCAAATGACCACGGTTCTGACAAACCCCGAAGCCGCACAGAAAATGGCCCACGCCGCCTTGTCGGTCGGGGCACCGGACGCCACCGAGCGTCTGGTTGCCCAGGTCGAGCAACTGGCGCAGAAGGAGACCACATGACCCCAGCAACCAAACTGCCGCAGGACGTAGGGCCGATCCATTTCGTCGGGATCGGCGGGATCGGGATGTCCGGCATTGCCGAGGTGTTGCTGAACCTTGGGTACAGGGTTCAGGGATCGGATCTGAAGGCGTCGAAAATCACCGACCGTCTGGCCTCGCTGGGAGCCGAGATTTTCGTGGGGCAAAAGGCCGAGAACCTCAAGAACGCTGCAGTGGTTGTCACGTCGACCGCGATTAAACCGGGCAACCCGGAACTGGATGAGGCGCGCGCCCAAGGCCTGCCTGTTGTCCGCCGGGCGGATATGCTGGCCGAACTGATGCGCTTGCGGTCAAATATCGCGATTGCCGGAACCCATGGCAAAACCACCACGACCACGATGATGGCCGAGCTGATGGTCGCGGGTGATTTCGACCCCACCGTGATCAATGGCGGCATCATTCACGCCTATGGCTCGAACGCGCGAATGGGGCAGGGCGAATGGATGGTGGTCGAGGCCGACGAATCCGATGGCTCATTCAACCGCCTGCCTGCAACCATCGCCATCGTCACCAATATCGACCCCGAGCATATGGAGCATTGGGGCGATTTCGACACGTTGCGCGATGGGTTCTATGAGTTCGTCTCGAACCTGCCCTTCTACGGTCTGGCTGTCTGCTGCACCGATCATGCCGAGGTGCAGGCTCTGGTGGGCCGTATCACCGACCGCCGCGTGCGCACCTATGGCTTTAACGCGCAGGCGGATGTGCGGGCCGAGAACCTGACCTACAAGGGCGGCGTCGCGCATTTCGACATCCACTTGCAATACGAAGACAAAGTGATCGAGGGCTGCACCCTGCCGATGCCGGGCGACCACAACGTTTCAAACGCGCTGTCTGCGGTGGCCGTCGCCCGCCATCTGGGCATGAAGGCCGCGGAAATCCGAGAGGCACTGGCCAATTTCGGCGGTGTGAACCGTCGCTTCACCAAGGTCGGCGAGGTCGATGGAGTCACCATCATCGACGATTACGGCCACCATCCGGTCGAAATCGCTGCTGTGTTGAAAGCCGCGCGTCAGGCGACCGAAGGCCGTGTGATCGCTGTCCACCAGCCGCACCGCTATTCCCGCCTGTCCAACCTGTTCGACGATTTCTGCACCTGCTTTAACGATGCCGACGTCGTCGCCATTGCCGAAGTGTTTGCTGCCGGAGAGGACCCAATCGAAGGCGCGTCCCGTGACGATCTGGTCGAAGGTCTGATCCGTCACGGCCACCGCCATGCGCGCGCGATCCTAAGCGAGGATGATCTGGAACGTCTCGTTCGGGAACAGGCTCGTCCGGGCGATATGGTCGTCTGCCTCGGGGCCGGTACGATCAGCGCGTGGGCCAACGGGCTGCCTGAGAGATTGCAAAGAAAACAAGCAGTTTGACGTTCATCCTCATTTGCCGCACAACCTGAAAGTGTGATAGAGTATTCACTGATACCGCGTACCCGTGGAGGGGGCGAATGGACTATTCGATGATCTTTGCCGCACTTTGGGTGATCTGCGCGACTATCGTGGCGCTGTTGCCGATGCGGCTGCAATTCCCTCCGGGTATCTTGCTGCTGATCTGCGCGCCGGTTCTGATCCTGTGGCTGGGTTATGATCACGGCTGGTTCTGGTCGGTTGCGGCCTTTGCCGGGTTCGTGTCGATGTTCCGCAATCCCATCCGCTTTTACTGGCGCAAATGGACGGGCCGGGAGGTCACGGAATGAGCTGGTCGATTGCTCTCGCCGCTGCTTGGGGTGTGGCCGCCAACGTGCTGGCGATGATCCCCAGCAAGGACAACCACTGGACCCGCGCCTACATCTTGATCGCGGTTGGCATCCCAATCGTTGGGTATGTCACGTTCGAGCATGGCCCCTGGATTGGCTTGCTGGTGCTGGGAATGGGGATGTCCGTGCTTCGGTGGCCAGTGATTTATCTGGGGCGGTGGCTGCGTCGGCGGGTCTGAGAAACGTATCCCTTATACGTCTTGCCTTGGACGCCTAAATCCGCGATCTAGCGGCCATGAGCACTCTTCCATCAACACGCGGCAGGCTGTCCCAAAATCGCAGCCTCAACGACCTGACATGGCTCCGTGTCGGAGGGCCGGCGGACTATCTGTTTCAACCTGCCGATCTGGAAGACTTGCGGGGCTTTCTGCGCGATCTGCCCGCAGATACTCCTGTTTTTCCGATGGGCGTCGGGTCGAACCTAATCGTGCGCGATGGTGGTTTGCGTGCCGTGGTGATCCGGCTGGGGCGCGGTTTCAATGGTATCTCCATCGACGGTAACACCGTCACCGCAGGCGCTGCGGCCTTGGATGCGCATGTGGCGCGGAAGGCGGCGGATGCGGGGGTTGACCTGACGTTTCTGCGCACCATTCCCGGATCTGTCGGAGGCGCGGTGCGGATGAACGCGGGCTGCTATGGCAGTTACACAGCGGATGTTCTGCGCAAAGCCACCATCGTCACGCGGCAGGGTGAGGTCGTGGACCTGACCCCAGCGGATCTGAACTTCCGATACCGCCAGACCGATCTGCCCGAAGGCGCGGTGTTGGTTTCGGCGACGTTCGAAGGCCCCTCGGGCAATCCGGAAGAACTGCACGCCCGCATGGACGCACAATTGAAAAAGCGGGATGAGACGCAGCCGACCAAGGACCGTAGCGCCGGATCGACCTTCCGTAACCCGGCGGGGTTCTCGTCAACGGGGCGGGAAGACGACGTGCATGACCTCAAGGCGTGGAAGGTGATCGATGACGCGGGGATGCGCGGGGCCACCAAGGGCGGTGCGCAGATGAGCCCGAAGCACTCGAATTTCCTGATCAATACCGGTGACGCCACCGCTGCCGACCTCGAAGGGCTAGGCGAAGAGGTGCGAAAAAAGGTTTACGAAACAAGCGGCATCACGCTAGAGTGGGAAATCATGCGGGTCGGCGATCCGCTGACAGAATAAAGCCCCAACCGTCAGACCATAACAGGCAAATCCAGGCGACGGATCAAAGGCATAAACGCAGTACGGACCACCACATAAGGTCCGGGGACATTGAGGCGCACGTTGGGTATGTCGAGCAGGACAAACCCCAAAGTGGCGGTATTGATGGGCGGCCCCTCGGCGGAACGCGAGGTGTCACTCAGCAGCGGGCGCGAATGCGCAGCCGCCCTTGTGGGAGAAGGCATTGAAGTGGTCGAGCTGGACGCGGGTCCCGACCTCTATGCGCGCCTATTGGACATCAAACCGGATGTTGTATTCAACGCCCTGCATGGCCGCTGGGGTGAGGACGGTTGTGTGCAGGGCCTGCTGGAATGGATGCGCATTCCCTATACGCATTCGGGCGTGCTGGCCTCGGCCTTGGCGATGGACAAGCAGCGCAGCAAAGAGGCGTTTCGGGTGGCCGGACTGCCCATCGCGGAAAGCGTGATTGCCGCCAAGTCGGATGTGATGGCCGATCATGTCATGGCACCGCCCTACGTGGCCAAGCCCAACAACGAAGGGTCCAGCGTCGGCATTTATATCGTGCATGAAAACGCGAACGGCCCGCCGCAGCTGTCCGAGGACATGCCCGATCAGGTGATGGTCGAACAATACGTGGCGGGGCGCGAGTTGACGGTGACGGTGATGGGCGATCGCGCCCTGACCGTGACCGAGATCATGACCGATGGCGGCTGGTATGACTATGACGCCAAATACAAGCCCGGCGGCTCGTGGCATGTGTTGCCTGCCGAGATTCCGTCCGAGATTTTCGATCTGTGCATGGACTACGCGTTGCGCGCCCACAATGTGCTGGGCTGCAAGGGCGTCAGCCGGACCGATTTCCGCTGGGACGACAGCAAGGGGCGCGACGGCTTGTTCCTGCTGGAGACCAATACTCAGCCGGGCATGACGCCGACCTCGTTGGTGCCCGAGCAGGGGCAGCATCTGGGCATGACATTCGGCCAGCTTTGTGTGTGGATGGTGGAGGACGCCTCATGCGACCGCTGACAGCCACCCGCGCGCCAGTGATTCACCGAACCAAGGCCTTGGCCGGTCCGGATGCCGATTTTGAATCTGCGGATACGGAACCCCATGACACTCAGCCCGTTCTGCGCTTGAGCGGAGTAAAGCTGTTCAACCGCACAGCGCGCCGGGCTGATCCTGCGCCGTCGCGGCTCAGCTATCGGTTCCAGCGGTGGATGCTGACGCCGGGCATTCGACTGGGTGTCAAGCTGGGCCTGCCGATTTGCGCGGTGGCTGCTGCCATCGGCCTGTACTTTGCGTCGGAAGATCGGCGCGAGGCGGTCAGCACCTATATCGCCGACATCCGCACCTCGATTCAGGAGCGTCCGGAATTCATGGTCAACCTGATGGCCATTGATGGCGCAGGGGCCGGTCTGGCCGACGATATTCGCGAAGTGGTGCCGTTGGATTTCCCGATCAGTTCCTGGGATCTGGATGTCGAACAGATGCGCGACACGATCACCGGGCTGGACCCGGTGAAATCCGCGACCGTGCGAATCCGGCCCGGAGGCATCCTTCAGGTCGATGTGGTCGAACGGCAGCCCGTGATCGTCTGGCGCACCCGTGACGGCGTTGAGCTGTTGGATGAGACCGGTGTGCACGTGGATCAGGCGGCCTCGCGCAAGGATCATGCGGGCCTGCCCTTGATTGCGGGCGAAGGTGCGGATGCGCATGTGGCCGAGGCGCTTGAGATTTTTCAGACCTCGCGCAGCCTTGGCACTCGTGTCCGGGGATTGGTGCGCGTGGGTGAGCGCCGCTGGGATCTGGTGCTGGATCGTGGTCAGCGGATCATGCTGCCGACCGAGCGCCCGGTGCGCGCGCTGGAGCGTGTGCTGGCGGTGAACGAGGTGCAGGACCTGCTGGAGCGTGATGTGGCCGTGGTCGACATGCGCCTTGGGAACCGGCCAACTATGAGAATGACCAAAGCCGCCAGCGAAGACTGGTGGAATACAAAAGTGAACGCGAGTAACGGGCAGTAGCAACCATGATGACCGATCTTTATCAGTCCCAACGCGCCATGCGGCAGATGCGCCGGCAGGCGATGCAACGTGGCGTTGTCGCCATTCTGGATGTGGGCAGTTCCAAAATCGCCTGCCTTGTCCTGCGCTTCGACGGCACCGGGCGGTTGTCCGAGGATAACTCGATCGGTTCCATGGCCGGTCAAACCGGGTTCCGGGTGATCGGGGCTGCGACCACCCGTTCGCGCGGGGTCCAGTTCGGCGAAGTTACCGCGATGCAGGAAACCGAACGCGCCATCCGCACCGCCCTGCAGGCGGCGCAGAAGATGGCGGATATCCGCGTCGATCATGTCATCGCATCGTTTTCGGGGGCAAACCCGCGCTCTTACGGGCTGGACGCGCAGGTCGATCTGGAAGGTCAGCTTGTCACCGAGGCCGAGGTCGGCCGTGTTCTGAACGCCTGCGACGTGCCCGATTACGGCGAAGGGCGCGAGGTGCTGCATGCCCAGCCGGTGAATTTCGCGCTGGACAACCGCTCGGGCCTGATCGATCCGCGTGGGCAGTTGGGGCAGAGCCTTGCCGTGGACATGCACATGCTGACTGTCGACGCTGTGGCGATTCAGAACATCGTGCGTTGCATCAAACGCTGCGATCTGGAATTGGCGGGGATTGCGAACTCGGCCTATGTGTCGGGCATCTCGGCGCTGGTCGAGGATGAGCAGGAATTGGGTGCCGCCTGTATCGACATGGGCGGTGGCACGACCAGCGTCTCGATCTTTATGAAGAAACACATGATCTATGCCGACTGCGTGCGCATGGGCGGCGATCACGTGACGCAGGACATCTCGATGGGTCTCGGCGTGCCGACTGCCGTGGCCGAGCGGATCAAGACCTTTAACGGCGGCGTCCATGCCACCGGGGCCGATGATCGCGACCTGATCGATATCGGCGGCGATACCGGCGATTGGGAGCATGATCGCCGTACCGTCAGCCGGGCTGAATTGATCGGTATCATGCGGCCTCGGGTCGAGGAAATTCTGGAAGAGGTCCGCGTGCGGCTGGATGCCGCCGGGTTCGAACATATGCCCAGCCAGCAGATCGTTCTGACCGGGGGCGGCAGCCAGATCATGGGGCTGGACGGTTTGGCCACGCGCATTCTGGGTCAAAGGGTCCGCCTGGGCCGTCCGCTGCGCGTTCACGGCCTGCCGCAATCGGCGACGGGGCCGGGCTTTTCCTCAGCCGTAGGTCTCAGCCTGTTTGCGGCACATCCGCAGGACGAATGGTGGGATTTCGAAATTCCGGTCGATACCTATGCCGCGCGCCCGTTCAAGCGCGCGGTGCGGTGGTTCCGTGACAATTGGTAAAACCCTTGGCGGCGCCGCTCTGGTGTTGTGGCCGGGTCTCGCCCCGGCCCAAACCCTGATCACGCCCGAGGTTTTTCTGGACGCCGTTATCGGCAAAACCGTCATGTTCTACGAGATCCGCAGCGGTGATCTGGTCGGAACGGAGGAATTCCTGAACCACAGAACTTCGGTCTGGCGGGAAGCAGGGAGGGGCTGCGTCTACGGGCAGATCACCACGCCCAACGGCCAGATCTGCTTTCTATATGACAATGACCCGGATGGCATTCCGGTCTGCTGGTGGCCGTTTCTGCATGAAGACCGCCTGATGGTCCGGCTGGCGTCATTGACAAACGGCGAAATTCAAGAGGTGCGCAGCATCACCGAAAACGGCTTGGACTGTCCAAGTGCCCCGATCAGCTAAAGAAACCGGTTGCGGCTGCGGGATTTATCCCTAAAGATATCCACAAGGCCCGTCAGAGGCCCGGCGGCAGGACATTGAGCAGTTTTCCGCCCTACCAAAACCGGGATTTCCGTCCGTGTGCAAATCAATTGCCACGGCGCGGTTTTCGGCTGTCTTGTGGCATCTTTAGGCCACTCCGCAAGATTTGGCGGCTGGTGCGAAATACCGCCGTTTGATGCCTTATTTCCTCCATATTTTGTGGATTTGCGCGATTTTTGACGTGACCTTTGCGCATCACAAGGATAGAATCGAACAAGGATAGGTAAGAAAAACACCGCTTTGGCGGAACAAAAATACAGGCGGACAGAGCATGACATTGAATCTTTCGATGCCCGGGCACGACGAACTGAAGCCTCGGATTACAGTATTTGGCGTTGGCGGCGCAGGCGGCAACGCGGTCAACAACATGATTGAAAAACAGTTGGACGGCGTCGATTTTGTCGTCGCCAACACCGACGCGCAGGCGTTGCAGCAAAGCCAGTCTTCGGCGCGGGTGCAACTGGGTGTGAAGGTCACCGAAGGTCTGGGGGCAGGGGCCCGTCCGACGGTTGGGGCCGCCGCCGCCGAAGAAAGCATCGAACAGATCGTCGATCATCTGGCAGGTGCCCATATGTGTTTCATCACCGCCGGTATGGGCGGGGGCACCGGTACCGGGGCCGCGCCGATCATCGCGCAGGCCGCGCGGGAACTGGGTGTGCTGACCGTTGGCGTCGTCACCAAACCCTTCCAGTTCGAAGGTGCCAAGCGCATGCGTCAGGCCGAAGACGGCGTTGAAGCGCTGCAACAGGTCGTTGACACGCTGATCATTATCCCGAACCAGAACCTGTTCCGTCTGGCCAATGAAAAGACCACGTTCACCGAGGCGTTCTCGATGGCCGATGACGTTCTGTATCAGGGCGTCAAGGGCGTGACCGATCTGATGGTGCGTCCGGGTCTGATCAACCTCGACTTCGCGGACGTGCGCGCCGTGATGGACGAGATGGGCAAGGCGATGATGGGCACGGGCGAGGCGACCGGCGAAGATCGCGCAATTCAGGCCGCCGAAAAGGCGATTGCCAACCCGCTGCTGGACGAAATCAGCCTCAAAGGCGCGAAGGGCGTGTTGATCAACATCACAGGCTCGCACGACCTGACACTGTTCGAACTGGACGAGGCCGCCAACCGCATTCGCGAGGAAGTGGACCCCGAGGCCAATATCATCGTCGGTTCGACCCTCGACACCGCGATGGAAGGCGGAATGCGCGTTTCTGTCGTGGCAACCGGGATCGATGCCACGGAAAAAACCAGCGATGTGCCGGTTGCGCGCCGTTCGATGTCCGAGCCGCTGACCCGCACCGTTTCGGCCGAAGAACCTGTGCGTGAAGAAGTGCCTGCCGCGGCAGAAGTGGCCGAGGCCGCGCCTCAGATGCCGGAAAACCGCGAACCCTCGCTGTTCGAGGCAACCGAAGAGCCCGCGCAATTCCAGCCGCGTGACGAACAGGACGATGATGGCCTTCCGCCACCCGCCTACCAACCGCGTGTCGCTGAATTCGAACCGCAGCCGGAACCTGTTGAGCAGGCGCCGAACGCCTACGCCGCGCAACCACACGCGGCGGGAACGCCTTCGCCCGAGGCGCTGCAGCGCTTGCAGGCGGCGGTGCAGAATGTCCCCTCGGCAGCACAGCGTCTGACCGCAACACGGTCGCCGGAACCCGCGCCGCAGCCGCAAGCTGAAGCCGAAGAACGCCCCCGCTTTGGCTTTAACCGTCTGATCGACCGCATGACCGGTCACGCCGCGGATACCCCCGCGCAGCCGGTCCGTCAGCAGCCCGCGATGCGGCAGGCTGACGCCACGGCACCAGCGCATGAAGAAGCGGATCCCGACCAGGAGCGGATCGAAATTCCGGCTTTCCTGCGCCGTCAAGCCAACTGATCGCGGTAACAAAATGAGCGTCAAGGGTCGCCATCAGGCGGCCCTTTTTCTATATTTGTTAAGGATTTATGAGCAGATAAGCAGGGTTTTGCCGATCTGTTACATTGATGTTTCATTCAGTTACAAAGAGTGAGTTGAGCCTGACCGCCCGCTTCCTTAACTGGGTGTCCAACACAGCCGTCCGAGGCTGGACACCACTCGCTGAGGCCCATTTTGCAACATACGCTCAAATCTCCGGTCACGTTCAAAGGCGTCGGACTGCACGGCGGTCAGCCTGTTGTCATGGTTCTGAAACCGGCAGCAGCAGGTCATGGCATCTGGTTCAAACGGACGGATATCGAGCTGGGCAACGCTTTGATCCCTGCCATCTATGACATTGTCGAACGTACGCCGCTGTGCACCCGACTGATCAATGATGCAGGCGTGTCGGTGTCGACCATCGAACATATCATGGCGGCGCTGGCGGGTTGCGGCGTGCACAACGCGCTGATCGAGATTGACGGGCCCGAAGTGCCGATCATGGACGGGTCGTCCATCGACTTTGTGCGGGGCATCATGGCCAAGGGTGTGCGCCGTCAGGCCAGCCCGGTTCTGGCTTATGAAGTGCTGAAACCCGTCACCGCATCGCGCGAGGGGGCCAGCGCATCTATCGCTCCGGCGGATGGGCTGATCATCGATTTCCATATCGACTTTGAAGATGCCGCTATCGGCAATCAGACCAAAACGCTGGATATGCGCAACGGATCCTTCGTGCGCGAGCTGAGCGATTGCCGCACCTTCTGCCGTCGCATCGACGTGGAAGCCATGCGCGAAAACGGTCTGGCCCTGGGCGGTACGCTGGAAAACGCTGTTGTGGTGCAGGGTGACGAGGTTCTGACCCCGGGTGGCCTGCGCTATGCGGACGAAGCCGTTCGTCACAAGATGCTGGATGCGTTGGGTGATCTTTATCTGGCGGGTGGTCCGATCCTGGGTCATTTCACCGGTGACAAGTCCGGCCATTCGATGACCAACACCCTGCTGCGCAAGCTGTTCGAGACACCCGGCGCCGTGCGTCCGATCCTGTGCACACCTGAACAGGCAGCCCGCTTGCCGGGTCAGGGCCTTGTTCTGGATGAAATTCCGGCGGTCGCCTGATTCAATCAACTCTGACGACATTTGCGACAGAGCGCGCATAAGGCGTTTTGCACCGGAAATATCTATGCTAGACCATGGCTCAATTCGGGGCAAACCTCGTTGAGTATGATGACAAGGATGGGCAGTATGGTTGGCAGCAAAGCGGCAGTCAGGTTCGCGGGCGCGATTCTTCTGGCAGCAGTTTTGACAGCATGTGGTAACAGGGGCGCTGACCGCGAACAGAACCTTGAAGGCTTCACGCCCGAGCAGATTTATACGCGTGGCGAATATGAGCTGTCGCAGAATCGCTCGGACGACGCGGCTTGGTATTTCTCGGAAGTCGAACGGCTGTACCCCTATTCGGATTGGGCCAAACGCGCGCTGATCATGCAGGCGTTTTCATTCCATGCCGACAAGAATTACGAAGAAAGCCGCGCCGCCGCGCAGCGCTATATCGACTTTTACCCCACCGACGAAGATGCGGCCTATGCGCAGTATCTGTTGGCGCTCAGCTATTATGACCAGATCGACGAAGTTGGCCGCGACCAGGGCCTGACCTTTCAGGCCCTGCAAGCGCTGCGCACGGTGATCGAGGTTTACCCCGACAGCGAGTATGCCACCTCGGCAGTGTTGAAGTTCGATCTGGCCTTTGACCATCTGGCGGGCAAGGAAATGGAGATCGGGCGCTATTACCTGCGTCAGGATCACTATATCGCGGCCATCAACCGCTTCCGTGTCGTGGTCGAGGATTTCCAGACCACGTCGCACACAGCCGAAGCGCTGTATCGTTTGGTCGAGGCCTATCTGTCCTTGGGTCTGTTTGATGAGGCGCAGACCGCAGGCGCGATCCTTGGGTACAACTACCAGTCCTCGGAATGGTATGACGATGCCTACAAGCTGTTGACTTCGCGCGGGCTGGATCTGAAGAGCCGTGGCAACAACTGGCTCAGCCAGATCTATCGCCAGACGATCAAGGGTCAGTGGTTGTAAGCTGGTGACGGTCTGGGGATGCTAACACCCGATGCTGCGCGCCTTAGATATCCGTGACATGCTGATCATCGACCGGTTGGAACTGACGTTCCAGCCGGGTCTGAACGCGCTGACGGGTGAGACCGGGGCGGGTAAGTCGATCCTTTTGGATTCGCTGGGGTTCGTTCTGGGTTGGCGCGGTCGGGCCGAACTGGTTCGGCAGGGTGCAGCGCAGGGTGAAGTTGTAGCCGAGTTTGAGCTGCCCGACGACCATCCGGCCCATGCGGTTCTGGCCGAGGCTGGATTGCCGGGCGGAGAGGAGTTGATCCTGCGCCGCGTCAACACCGCCGAGGGCCGCAAGACCGCCTGGGTCAATGATCGTCGTTGCTCGGGCGAGGTTCTGCGGGCGCTGTCCGAAACGCTGATCGAATTGCACGGCCAGCATGATGATCGTGGATTGCTGAACCCGCGCGGCCACCGGGTTTTGCTGGATGACTACGCTCAGGTCTCGGGTCAGTTGGCATCGGTCCGCCGCGCGTGGTCCGAGATGTCGCGCAGCCGCAAGGCATTGGCCGAGACCGAGGCCGCGCTGGCCGCGATGCGCGCCGAAGAGGAATTCCTGCGTCATTCCGTGGCCGAGTTGGACAAGCTGGACCCGCAACCGGGTGAGGATGCCGATCTGGATGCGCGCCGCCGCATGATGCAGGGGGCCGAGCGGATCCGCGATGATGTCGCCCGGGCATTTGACCTGTTGGGCGGTGAGGGTGCCGAAGGCGCGATGTCGGACGCAATGCGCTGGCTCGAAGGTGTGTCCGACAATGCAGGCGGGCAGTTGGAAGACCCCATCGCTGCGCTGGGGCGTGCCCTGATCGAATTGGGTGAGGCGCAGGACGGTGTGAACGCCTGCCTTCAGGCGCTGGACTTCAATCCGGCGGAACTGGAAGCCGCCGAAGAACGCCTGTTCGCGATCCGCGCGCTGGCCCGCAAGCATAACGTGGCACCGGATGATCTGGGCCCGTTTGCAGATACTCTGCGGGATCGTTTGGGGCAGTTGGACGCCGGTGACGCCGATCTGGCCGAGTGTCGGGCCGCCGTCGAGGCTGCGCAGGCCACATATGATACGGCTGCGGCCAGGCTCAGCGCGACCCGCCAAAAGGCCGCCGGGCAGTTGGATGCGGCGGTCATGGCCGAGCTTGCGCCGCTGAAAATGGAACGGGCGGTGTTTCAGACAGAAATATCGCCAGCCGATCCCGGCCCCGAAGGCACCGATGCGGTGGCCTTCACGGTTGCCACCAACCCCGGCGCACCGTCGGGGCCGCTGAACAAGATCGCCTCGGGTGGTGAGCTCAGCCGGTTTCTGCTGGCGCTCAAGGTTTGCCTGTCCGGTGATGACAGTGCCCGAACGATGATCTTTGACGAGATTGACCGGGGCGTCGGCGGTGCCACTGCCGATGCGGTTGGGCGCCGACTGGCAGCCCTTGCGCAAGGCGGGCAGGTGCTGGTCGTCACACACTCACCCCAAGTGGCCGCGCGGGCTGCGCATCACTGGCGGGTGCAGAAGCAAGTAAGCGCGGGTCAGACCCTTTCGACCGTTGTGCCCTTGGCCGAAGGTGATCGCGTGGATGAGATCGCCCGAATGGTGTCGGGCGACACGATCACCGACGAAGCGCGCGCTGCCGCCCGCGCCTTGCTGGACGCCTGACGCCGTTTGTGGCGTTTCCTGGTGCCCCCACCGTCGCTATCGCACTTTTATATGGCCGCCCCGTGGCTTACTAAGGGGTATGTATTGATCCCCGAGGGCCAATGACCCAGTCAACCCGCACCGTTCTGCGCAACCAGCTCAATCAGGCCATGGCCGCGATCAAGGATGCGTGGCGGGTGATGCGGCGTCGTGGGCCCAGCCAGATTCAGTTCTGGTTCATCGCGCTGGCCATCGGAATCGCCGCCGGGTTCATGGCGCTGGGGTTCCGCAAGGCGATCCGCGCGCTGCAGGCGTATCTCTACGACACCGAGGATATTCTGCTGTTGCACAGCCATGCAGAGATGCTGCCGTGGTTCATGGTGTTGATCATCCCCATCATTGGCGGTCTGATCGTTGGTATCATCCTGAACAAGTTTACCGATGATGGCCGCGTGCGGTCTGTCGCGGACGTGATCGAAGGGGCCGCCGTCAGCGATGGCCGGGTAGAAACCAAGGCTGGTATCGCCTCGTTCTTCGCCTCGCTGATCACGCTGAGTTCGGGCGGCTCAACCGGTCGGGAGGGGCCGGTGGTGCATATGGCCGGTGTCATCTCAACCTGGGTCAGCAACCGCATCCACGCCGACGGGATCACCGGGCGGGATCTGCTGGGGTGCGCGGTCGCCGCCGCCGTTTCAGCCAGCTTCAACGCGCCCATCGCCGGGGCGCTGTTTGCGCTTGAGGTGGTGTTGCGCCACTTCGCCGTGCACGCCTTTGCGCCGATTGTCATCGCCTCGGTCGCGGGGACGGTGATCAACCGTCTGGAATATGGCGATGTCACCGAATTTACGCTGGATACGCCCGGATCGCTGCAATTCTACGTGGAACTGCCCGCCTTTCTGATCCTCGGGCTGATCTGCGGGTTCGTCGCCTTGCTGCTGATGCGCTCGATCTTCTTTGCCGAGGATATTGGCAACCACATCCAGAACCGCCTGTCTCTGCCCGGTTGGCTGCGCCCGGCTGTGTCCGGTGCGATGCTGGGCCTGCTGGCGATCTGGTTCCCGCATATCATCGGTGTGGGGTATGAGACGACGACCCGCGCCCTGACCGGCGATCTGGTTTTGACGACGGCCATCCTGTTTGCCGTGGTCAAGACCGTTGCGGTTGCCATCACCATGGGCGGGCGCATGGGGGGCGGGGTATTCTCACCCGCGTTGATGATCGGGGCGCTGACGGGGCTGGCCTTTGGTCTGATTGCCACCGGTTTGTTGCCCGACGTGTCGGGAACCCACACGCTCTATGCCTTTGCCGGAATGGGGGCGGTTGCAGCCGCCGTTCTTGGTGCGCCGATCTCGACCACACTGATCGTGTTTGAATTGACCGGAGACTGGCAGATCGGTCTGGCCGTGATGGTGTCGGTGTCGATGTCCACAGCGCTGGCCTCGCGCCTTGTAGATCGGTCGTTCTTCCTGACCCAGCTAGAGCGTCGCAATGTGCATCTGGCCGCCGGTCCGCAGGCCTATCTGCTGGCCATGCTGCGGGCCGGGGCAGTGATGCGGCCCATTGGCGACGCGCGCTCGATCACCGCTGACGAGGCGCGCGCGCTGATCGAGCAGGGCCTGTGTGTCAAGGCCAGCGCCACGCTGGAGGCTGCGATGCCCTATTTCGATCGGGACGACATTCCATGCATCCCGGTGATTATCCTGGAAGACGACGGGACCGAAACTCCGGTTGGTGCCTTGTATCATGTAGATGCGCTGAAGGCGTATAACCGCGCCTTGGCCGCCACAGCGGCCGAAGAGCATTCCTAGCCGCGATACACGCTCGCCGCATCGCCCAGATAGTTGTCCCACGCGAACCAGTACGAGATATGCCCGGCCACCCGTGGCAATTGTGTGCCATCCGGGCCGACCAGCATTTCTTCGGTCAAGGTCCACTTTCGGCCTGCTTCATCCACCAGACCGCCATCCGCAGCCTTGAACCTGTGCCCGGCACGTTCATAGGCGCGTACGGTGCGCCGATCCGGGTTGCCGATCAAGACCAAAGGCCGGTTCGCAATCGCATCGTTGATCACGCGGGTTCGGCTGAACGCATCCAATGGCCAGGCCCGTGCCGCGCCAAACTGACGGATCGCAAACACATAGTCCTTTTGCCGGTGCTGTGACTGATCCACCTGCGCCGGGAACATCAGTTCGGGTGAGGCAAAATACTCGCGATACACCACGCCCGAGCCATAGTTCCGTCGATGCCCGGTGTTCAACGACAAGGCCCGCGTGTCAGGGTGCGAGGTTTTCCAGCTATCCCAGGTGGTGATGACAACCGGCCGCTGTTTCAGTTCTATCCCGCTGTCAACCAGTGGGCCGACGACGGGCTTGCCGGTATATTGGTTCCACAGCGAATGCGTCTCGCGGTCAAACATCAGCTTGTTCGAACGGTAAAGGAACCCTGACGAGCCAAACACAAAGGGCTTGCGCCGACCCGCGACCTGCGTTTCGAACAAAATACCGGACCCGCATAGGGTGCAATAGGCCAGGGCGACAGGGACCCCGCCGATCACCTCGTTAAACATCTCGTGCCAGCCCATGATCCGCAGCGGATAGGCGCGCGTGTCGCCGTTGATCGAGACGCCAAAGACCAGATCATCGTCCCTGAGGTAACTGGCATCCGAGGCCGAGATCAGCGTCGGATTGTCCAATGAGGGAATGCCATCCTTGTAAACGCCGCCCCATGCGATCTCTTCCAGCCGGATTTTCATCCTGTCGCGCGTCAGGTATTCGGGCCGCAGGAACAGATCGAAATTCTGATCGATCCCCAACAGAACTTCGCGTTTGAACGGGATGAGCGACGGATGGGGGACCAGTTGCGGGTTCCGTTCCTGCCAGAGCATCCAGTCAAACCAGTCAGTGCCGTATTTCTGGCCCGAGAGGGTTTCAATCACTTCGGAAATCTCGTCCCGCCGCCGGTCAGAAAACCGCATCGCGGTGATCAGGGCCGGAACCACATCCGGGTTTCCTCGCCGTATCAGGTAAGCCATCTGTGCTTCAAAATCGGTACGACCGGAATACAGCGTGCTGCGTATGGCCTCCAGCACCGGATCGCTTTGCGCCCATACCGACCCCGGCACTAACGCTCCGACCCCGATCAACCCGGCAAATCTGCGACGTGAAACAGACATGGCACCCTCCTGTTCGCATCCACATTCAGTGTGCACGCCACACGCTTCACATGCACACCACAGTCGCGTGAGCAGGATACGCGAATTTGAAATTGGCTTTGCGTCGAAATTCGAATCTCGTCATGGTCGCTTCAGAATCCCGGAAACGGGATTAACACATGCGGTTGTTTCATCTGCCAGGAGCCAGCGATGTCGAACACAAATGGTGCGGTTGCTCTGAAAGATCAGGGGCTTGTTCTCCACACCGGTGGGCAGGACGTCTATTTCAACTACTATTGGCTGCGGGACAATTGCACCTCGTCCTTTGACCCAGAACTGCGTGAGCGCACGTTTGACATTACTTCGCTGACACAAGCCCCGCAGGCCAGATCGGCCGAGGTTGAGGGCAATGATCTTATCATCGATTGGCTGGGTGAAGACCACCAAAGCCGGTATTCAATCGACTGGCTGATGGGATTTCAGACACGCGGCGGGCGGGATGATCCGGCGGTGCTTCCCAGAAAGCTTTGGCGGGCCGGGCACAGCGACAGCTTTCCACGGTTCAGCCAACATGACGTGATCCACGACGTGCCAACCCGCGCGGCCTGGGCCCGTGCCTTGATCGAAGAAGGCGTCGCCGTCATCACAGATATGGAGGACAGCGACGAGTCCTTGACCAAACTCACTAATTGCCTCGGGCTGGTCCGGCCCTCGGTCGCTGGTGAGTATTTTGATGTGAAGGTCCAGATAGACCCCGTCAATCTTGCGTTCACGGCCAATGCGCTAGAGATGCATACCGACACACCGTCAGAAGAAATGGCGCCCGGTGTTCAGTTTCTGCATTGCCGCAGAAACAGCGTGGATGGGGGCTACAGCCTGTTTGTCGACGGGGCCGCCGTGGCCGAAGATTTCCGCGCCGAACACCCCGAAGACTTTGATCTGCTGGTCCAGCACAAAGTGCCGTTTTTCTATGACCACGAAGATTTCGACTGGCGCGCGCATCAGCACGTGATCGAACTGGATACAAATGGCACCGTGTCAGGCGTGACCATCTCGCAGCATATGGCGGATGTGTTTGATTTGCCGCAGGACGTTCTGGATGCCTATTACCCGGCTTTCAGCAAGTTCCTGCGGGCAATCAACAGCCCCAAATACCTCAACCGCTTTCGAATGCAGGCAGGCGAGTGCTTTGTCTTCGACAACCACCGGATCGTTCATGGCCGCGAGGCGTATTCTGCCACAAGCGGAGAGCGCTATCTGCGGGGATGTTACATCGACCGGGGCGAGATGCGATCAAGCTACCGCACGCTGGTGCGCAAGGGCTATGTCTGATCCGCGCCGCAACCCAGGGCAAATACAGGTGAGCCAAACAGGTTTAAATCTGTTCAACCTTCACTGACTCCGCCGGATAAAACGCCAGATACCCCTTGATCTCGGCCACGGCAGGGATCGGGCTTTCATAGCTCCAGGCGGCGTTTTCTGTCACCGATGACTTGTTCACGATCGAATAATGCGTCGCGTCGCCCTTATGCGGGCAATGCGTAACCTTGTCCGTCTGATCCAGAAACGCCATCGCGATATCCGCGCGAGGAAAATAGACCACTGGATCCAGATCGCCTTCCAGCAGCACCAGAGCATTGCTGCTTTCGCCCAGAACCGCACCGCCCGAGCGAACGCTCCACTTTCCGTCCGCCTTCTCGATTGTGATCTCAGTCATATTTCGTCTTTTCCTCGCCTTTTTCGGGCCTCTCCTCTGCCCGTTCCATGTAACAGTCCGATGTCAAATCGGCGCTGTTGCGGCATCCAACCACAGTTGAGCCGCGCCGCCCAGCCTTGGCCGGATCTTTTCTGCAACGGCCTGATGATAGCTGTTCAGCCAGGCGCGTTCGGTGGAGGTAAGCATATCTACCAAGATCAGGCGCCGGTCAATCGGCACGTAAGTCAGCGTACGCCATTGCAGCATGGCGCGTTCATCATCGCCGTCAGGCAGGTTGGGGGCCTCTTCGACCACGACAAGGTTTTCGATGCGGATACCAAACGCGTCTTCGCGGTAATATCCGGGCTCGTTCGACAGGATCATGCCGGGCTCCAACGGCACGTGGCTGATCCGCGACAGGCGCTGCGGGCCTTCGTGCACGCTTAGGTAAGCGCCGACACCGTGACCGACCCCGTGATTGAAATCCTGTCCCGCCTGCCACAGCGGCGCCCGGGCGATGCATTCAATGTCACGTCCAGCCAGCCCGACCGGCCAGCGCAGCATCGACAGATTGATCATGCCCTTCAGAACGCGGGTGAAGCAGGCTTTCTCGGCCTCTCCAACCTCGCCGATCCCAATGGTTCGGGTGATATCGGTGGTCCCGTCCAGATATTGCCCGCCACTGTCCAGCACCAGCAGATGGCCGTTTTCCAACCTGCTATCGGTCGCCTCGGTCACCCGGTAATGCATGATTGCACCATGGGGGCCGGTTCCCGCGATTGTGTCGAACGAAATGTCCTGCAACGCATTGTCTTTACGCCGGCTCTCTTCCAGCCGCGTCACGACCTGGGTTTCAGAGACGGTACCGGGGCCTTGTCCATCCAACCAGCACAAGGTTTCGATCACCGCAACCGCATCACGCAAATGCGCCTCGGCGCTGCCTGCGATTTCAGCCGGGTTTTTACAGGCTTTCGGGACGGCACAGGGATCGCCGCCGTCAACCATCTTGTCCCCCAAAGCGTCTGCAACGATCTGAGGTACCGTGTTCGGATCAACCTGAACGCGCCCCTCCAACCGACCGACAGCATCCAGAAACGCCGCAGGGTTCCGAACCGAGACCCGATCGCCCAGATGGTCACGAACACCGCCCAGCTTTTCGGCGGCCATGAACAGATCAACCCGCCCAGCGGCGTGCAAAATCGCGAACCCGTGCGCCACAGGGTTATAGGCGATATCCGAGCCGCGAATATTCAGCAGCCACATGATCGAATCCGGCAAGGTGATCAGCGCCGCCGCGCGCCCGGACGTATTCAAACCCTCCGCCAGTCGCGCGATCTTGCTTTCGGCGGTTTCCCCGGCAAATTCAATCGGGTGGGCTGCCACAGGGTTCATTGGCGGGGCAGGCTGATCCGCCCAGATCCGGTCTATCAAATTGTCACAGCGCACCAGTTCGATACCGCTGCCCGCAAGCTCTTTCGCCACGGCCGAGACCTGACCGGCCGCGTGCAGCCAGGGGTCAAACCCGACCTTGCCGCCCTGCGGCAACTGCTCTTTCAACCAGGTGCTCAGGCTGACATCCGGCCATGGGACCGGAGTAAAAACATCGGCAACCTGCGCCTTGACCTGCGTCCGATACCGCCCATCGACAAACACACCGGCCACATTGCGCAGTGCAGCGCAGAACCCGGCCGAGCCGGTAAACCCGGTCAACCAGCCCAGCCGCTCATCCCGTGGGGCCACATATTCCCCCTGATGCGCATCCGCGCGCGGGATCAGAAACCCGTCCAGCCCCTCTCGCTCCATCTCGGCCCGCAATGCAGCCAAGCGCGGCGGCCCCTGTTCCGGACGCGCAGTAACTTCAAAAGACTGAAACATCATTCCCTCCCTCAAACCGAAGGACGGCTTGAAACGCCGCCTGTTCTTCTTGTCCAAAATACGGCCGCCGGAGGCAAGGTCAGCCTTAGCTGGCCTTTTTCATTCCCATCACACGGGCGCGGGCGCGTGGGTCGCTGTCGAACAGCGCCGCCAGTTGTTCGGTCATCGCGCCGGCCAACTGCTCGACATCCGTGATCGTGACGGCCCGATCATAATACCGGGTCACGTCGTGGCCGATCCCGATAGCCAGCAATTCGACCATCTTGCGTTTTTCGACCATGGCGATCACATCGCGCAGGTGTTTTTCCAGATAATTCGCCGGGTTCACGCTGAGTGTCGAATCATCGACCGGAGCGCCATCCGAGATCACCATCAGGATCTTGCGCTGCTCGCGCCGCGCCAGCATCCGGCGATGGGCCCATTCCAGCGCCTCACCGTCGATATTTTCCTTCAGCAAACCCTCTTTCATCATCAGACCCAGGTTGGCCCGCGCGCGCCGCCAGGGCGCATCGGCCCCTTTGTAGATGATATGGCGTAGGTCATTCAGGCGCCCGGGTTGCTGCGGACGGCCATCGTTCAGCCATGCCTCGCGCGCCTGACCGCCTTTCCACGCGCGCGTGGTAAAGCCCAGAATCTCGACCTTCACATTGCAGCGCTCCAGCGTCCTTGCCAGAACATCAGCACAGACGGCGGCGATCGAGATCGGACGCCCGCGCATCGAGCCTGAATTATCCAGCAGCAGGGTCACCACGGTATCGCGGAACTCGGTGTCTTTTTCGACCTTGAAGCTCAGCGGCGTGGTCGGGTTCGCCACGACACGCGCCAGACGTCCGGCATCCAGAATGCCTTCCTCGCGGTCAAACTCCCACGACCGGTTCTGTTGCGCTTGCAAACGGCGTTGCAGCTTGTTGGCCAAACGGCTGACAGCCCCTTTCAACTGATCCAGCTGCTGATCGAGATAGGCGCGCAGCCGTTCAAGCTCGGCCGGTTCGGCCAGATCTTCGGCGGCGATCTCTTCGTCATGCGTGTTCAGGTAGACCTTGTAATCCGGGTCAGCCTCGGACGCGGGCGGTGGGGCAGGCGGTTCCAGTGGAGCCTCGCCATCCGGCATTTCGGCCTCATCGCCCATCTCATCTTCGGCCATCTCATCCATCGAGACCTGGGCCTGAGACTGATCTTGCTGTTCTTCCTGCGTTTGCTCGGGCGTGGCGTCGGCGTCTTGCTCGTCCTGATCATCCTGCCCGGTGCTGTCGGGATCGGGCTGTTCGTCCGCGTCGTCCTCGGCCTGATCTTCCTGCTCGTCATCCAGCTCATCCGGGTCATCGCCCAGCTGGTCGCCATAGCCCAGATCCTTGATCACCTGACGGGTGAATTTGGCAAACTCGGCCTGATCCGAGAGAATATCGTCGAGGTTTTCCAGCGTGCCGCCCGCCTGTTCCTCGATAAACCCGCGCCACAGGTTCATGACGTTTTCCGCTGCAGGCGGCAGATCGCGCCCGGTGGCCAGATGCCGGATCAGATAGCCTGCCGCCACCGACAGGGGCGCTTCGGCCGGTTGCTTGCATTGATCATACCCGCGCCGCAGCGCTTCGTGGCCAATCTTTACGTCGATGTTCGACGCCGTGCCGGGCATATCCCGCGCACCCATCGCCTCGCACCGCGCGACCTCCATCGCTTCATAAAGATCCCGCGCCATGTCGCCCGGAGGCGCATAGCGCGCATGGGTCGCGTCATCATGGTATTTGCGTTGCAACGCCAAGGCATCCGCCGTGCCGCGCGCCAGCAACACCTCTTCTCGAGTCATCCGGCGCGACACCTGAGGCAGCCGCATCGACTCACCCGACATGCCCGAGGGATCGACTGTATAGGTCACCGACAGTTCGGGATCATCGGCCATGACCTTGGTGGCCTCGGCCAGGGCCTTCTTGAACGGATCAGCAGGGTTGTCGTTCTTCTGTGCCATGTCCTAAGCCCTCATCAAAGTGACCTGCCCAACGCGGAGAAGACTAACGGATCCGCCTTCATCTGGCCAAAAATATCCCCGCCGGAGGCATTGCGCCCGAAACGGGCGCAATTCGGGTGCTTACCCCAAGCTCGCGCTCGCCGCGCTTTCCGGCAGTTCCTCATCAAAGCAACGCTGATAGAACTCGGCCACGGTCTGACGCTCCAACTCGTCGCATTTGTTCAGGAAAGACAGACGGAAGGCATAGCCGACATTACGGAAAATCTCGGCGTTCTGGGCCCAGTTGATCACGGTCCGTGGGCTCATGACGGTGGACAGATCGCCATTCATGAACGCGGTCCGGGTCAGGTCGGCGACTGTGACCATCTGGCTGACGGTCTTGCGGCCCTTCTCGGTGTTGTAATGCGGGGCCTTCGACAGAACGATCATCGTTTCGGCGTCGTGGCTCAGGTAGTTCAGGGTCGAGACCAGTGACCAGCGGTCCATCTGCGCTTGGTTGATCTGCTGCGTGCCGTGATAAAGGCCCGTGGTGTCGCCAAGACCAACAGTGTTGGCGGTGGCGAACAGGCGGAAGTTCGGGTTCGGCGTAATGATCTCGTTCTGGTCCAGCAGGGTCAGCTTGCCGTCATGCTCCAGAACACGCTGGATCACGAACATCACGTCGGCGCGGCCTGCGTCGTATTCGTCGAAAACGATGGCAACGGGGTTGCGCAGCGCCCAGGGCAGGATGCCTTCGTGAAATTCAGTCACCTGCTTGCCGTCGCGCAGCTTGATCGCGTCTTTCCCGATCAGGTCGATCCGGCTGATGTGGCTGTCCAGGTTCACACGTACGGCGGGCCAATTCAGGCGGGCGGCGACCTGTTCGATATGGGTCGATTTCCCGGTGCCGTGATAGCCCTGGATCATCACCCGGCGGTTATGGGCAAAGCCTGCCAGAATCGCCAGCGTCGTCTCCGGGTCGAACTTGTAGGTGTGATCAATGGCAGGCACACGGTCGCTGGCCTCGGCGAAGCCCTTGACCGCCATGTCGCTGTCAATGCCAAACACTTCACGGACCGAGATCTCTTCGGTTGGTTTTGCGTTGATGTCGATCGATCCGTCAGCCATGCGCCTTGTCCTTATCCTTTGACCCGTATTGCCGGGTTTGAACCCGTGTGTGGTGCAACATATTGCAGGCAAGGGCAAGGGAAAGCCGCCACTTGAAGAAGCTGACCGGATGTTTCTTTTCAACTGGCCTTATCGGTTGGTCTGAAACGATTACTGCAGGATCTCCTTACGCAATCTGATCAGGCTGCGCTCATCAACAAATCGTGGCGTTTGGCGCATGTAGTCCTGAAAGGAGCGGCCATAGCCCTGAAGCAGCCATCTTTCTTCGTTCAGAACGAACAGAAAGTAGATCAGGAACAGAATGGCGGCCAAGGCCAGGGTCAGCCACGATCCGCTGGAGATCCCCAGACCCACCGTTGCCAGCACCGAGGTAACATATTGCGGGTTGCGCGAATAGGCATACATGCCGCTTGTCACCAACCCGTCGCTTTCGCAGTAGGTATTGTCGAGCCCCAGAAAGCGGTACCCGCGCAGCGTGATGCCGAAGGAAAGCACCATGATCGGCACGCCGATAGCGTAGCGCACCCAATGGCCCCAGCCGTTCACCCAAACCTCGGACAAGGCGAACACGACGGTGGCGCCGCAAAACAGCCAAAACAGCCCGAATGCCGCGTGATGCCGCCATCCGCTGGCGCTGGGCCACAGACCCAAACGCGGCAAGCGCAGGTTCAGGGCAAGATACAGGCTCAACATCAGGGCCGAACCGAGGGCCAGCACCACTGAGACCTCGTGAACGGTGTAGATCAGGTTGTCCATATCACAGTCCAAACTCGCTGTTCGCGTCAAATCGGATATGGGCAGAGTACGCGGCCCACGGGACAGGCCGTAACAAGGGTTTGTAACAGGTTGAGGACGACGAGATGCTCTGAACGATCAGGTTCGTATTGGACGTCACGCTTGAGGGCTGTGGGGCCACCGCATGCAGGTGTCAGAGTTGCAATTTACTAGCGCCGGTGATCGGCCAGAACCGCTCAGTCCTGATGCGCTTTTTCATATTCCAGCCGCGCAGCCTTGACCTGCTCCTGTCGCGTGCTGGACCAGAAGACCAACGGTTTCAGATGCTCCAGAAGGCTACGACCCAGCGGGGTCAGTTCGTAAGACACAGCGACCGGAGGACCAGGATCAACGGTCCGTGTCAAATACCCATCGCGCTGAAGCCCCCGCAGGTTTTCGGTGAGAACCCGCTGTGTCACATCGCCGATGCAGCGCTTGATCTCTCCAAACCTTTTCGGTTCATCCTCAAGCGACAAGATGATGATCATGCGCCACTTGCCCGTAACATTCGACAGAACGGAGCGAATGGGGCAGTTCGATGCTTCGGCTTTGCTTTCAACGCCTATGGGTAGCATTTTCGCCTCGGTGCAAATTGAATACCAGCGTCGATTACCATACCGATGTTCGGCGATTCAAGCGCCCTTGGACCAGACCAGGTATCCTAAAACATACCTTGTTTCATTTTAGTGCGTAATTGAAACGTAGTGCATTTTTGATACCAGCTATTGCCATAACGCGAATCGAAAGGACGCACGATGACACCTAAGGAACTGGTTATGGCTCTGTTTACAGCAGCCTTTGTTGAACATGACCCGCAAGCGGCCAAAGATCTGCTGGCCCCGGACTACATTCAACACAATCCTTCAATTCCAACCGGGGCCGACGCATTGCTGAGCGTTATTCCGGCAATCGAAGCCTCAGGCATGACCGTCACAACCCACCGCGTCATTGCCGAGGGGGATTATGTCGTCTTGCACAACACTTTTGAAAACGCCGATGCTTTTGGCGCCCCGACCCTTGTTGCCTTCGATGTGTTCAGGGTCGAAGACGGGCTGGTTGCTGAACACTGGGACAACTTGCAAGCCCCGCCTGAGACCACGGCGTCGGGACGCTCAATGACAGATGGGCCGGTCGAGTTGGCCGATCATGGGAAAACGGCTGAAAACAAACAGCTTGTCGTCGGCTTCGTGCGGGATGTCCTTGCCGGAAATGCCCCCGAGAAAGTCACCGATTACATGGACCCTGCCGTTTATCGTCAGCACAATCCGAACATCGCGGATGGCTTGGATGGCCTAATGGCAGCGGTCGAGGCATTTGCGGCGCAAGGGATGGTCATCACCAAGTTCGAACCGCAGATTGTTGTTGCCGAGGGGAACTTTGTCTTCGTGGCGTCGGATGCCGTCATGGGTGGCGAGCCGTGGGCGTTTTTTGATCTTTGGCACGTCGAGAATGGCAAAATCGTCGAACACTGGGACGTCGTTTCGCCCATCCCAAACGAAATGGCCCACGACAACGGTAAATTCTGATTGTGCTTGGCAAGACCTATTGCATGGGGTGGGGGATTCCAGCCCGTGCAATTCGATCTTCAAATCAGGCGTATCTGATGATCCCACAACCCTATTAACAAGCGAGGCTTGGGCCAGACGTCACTTGAAGTTCCGGCTATCCTTGATCTGATCCCAGGCCCAGACGACCTCTTGCAGCTGTTCCTCTTGCGAGCGGTCGCCGCCGTTCATGTCCGGGTGCAGTACCTTGATCAGCTTCTTGTAGGCCTTGCGGACCTCGGCTTTGGACCAGCTGTCATTGGCTTCCAGAATCTCGATTGCACGACGCTCGGTGGGCGGCAGGCGACGGCCTCCTCCGCCTGAGGTGCGGCCCTTGTTCTGGGTGCTGTTCGAACCCAACACCTGATGCGGGTCTTCGATGCCCAGGCGGGCCCAGGCACGGGCCTCGGGATCGCCCATGGGTTTGGTTTCACGTTCCCAAACCTTGTCTTTCGAACGCTGCGCGTTCAGCTCGGCCTCGGTCGTGCCGTCGAAGAAGTTCCATTTCTGGTTATATTCGCGCACATGCTGCTGGCAGAACCAGTAGAAATCATCCAATACATCCGGTGCTTTGGGCGCGCGGTACTTGCCGGGTTCTTCACATCCCGGGTGGTCGCAGATCCGCACCGAGGTCTCAGACGCGCCCGACATACCCCGACGCCCGCGCGGGTTCTTTTTCTTGGCGCTGGAAACGGACATATCAAATCCGAAGGGGTCTGACTTCGCCATGCTGTGATCCTCACGAACGCATCTTTTCGACTCGGAGGCAGCAGTTTAGTCTAAGCAGCCGAAAGTAGAAGAGGGGCGCGGCAAAATTTTTGCCGCTGAGCATAAAAATGAGCGTGACCGACGAAATCCGAACCCGCCTGCAAGCCGCATTCGATCCGCGCGAGCTTGAGGTTGTCGATGACAGCGAAAGCCATCGTGGGCATGCGGGGTATCAGGACGGAGGCGAGAGCCATTTCAACGTCCGCATCCGAGCCTCTGCATTCGAGGGGCAGTCCCGCGTCGCCTGCCATCGCGCGGTGCACAAGGCGTTGGGGGATATTGTGCCCCGGATCCATGCTTTGGCGCTGGATATCGACGTCTGACCCTGTTCCAAGCAAATCACAGAATCGCTTGGGCCGTTTTCCAGCGGTCGCCGTCAAAATTGCGTTTCTAATTCGCATGGGATTCCGGACTTGCAGAGCGATTGTTCAGGCTATGACTTTGGCGAGAGTTATAGAAACAGGCCAGGGACCAATTAGAGCGCCGTTTTTCGTCTTAATTTTAATTTAACAAACGATTTGTTGTATGAACATCTGGCGTGGTTTAGCGTCACGAAGCCTTCTGATTTGTTTTAGGGTGTTTTGGTGCGAGTACTATTTGTACAGGCCGGATTTGGGCCGGGTGGGGCGGAAAAAGTCATCTCAATGTTGTCGGGGCATTTCGCCCGGCGTGGGCTGAAGGTGCATGTGACGGCCTTCAGCATGCCCGAGCAGGGGCCGTACTTCGAAAATCACCCCGATGTTGAAATCAGCGCGCTGACCGGGAAGTCGGGGCAGCTCAGGCGCTTGATGCACATCCGAAAAACAGTGCGCCAATTCAAGCCAGATCTGGTGATCTCATTTCTGACCAAGGTCAACGTGCTGACCTTGCTGGCGACGCTGGACAAGCGCATTCCAGTCATCATTTGCGAGCGCAACAACCCAAAACGGCAAAATGCCCATCCCTTGTGGTTGAAGCTCAAGGCCGTGTTGGGGATGCGGGCTGCCAAAGTGGTCGCTTTGACACAGAAAGGTCTGGCGGATTTGCCACCGACACTGCGCAAGCGCGGCATTGTTATTCCGAACCCGATTACGCCCTTTGATGTCGTTGCCCCGACAAAGACCGGACCCGCGAGTCAATTGGTTTCGATCGGACGGCTGGTGCCCCAAAAGGGCTTCGATATGCTTTTGCAAGCCATGCAACGTATTCACGCGCACAGCCCCGAAACGACTCTGACAATATACGGAGAGGGCCCCGAACGCGGCGCATTGGAAACGCTGCGTCGGGATCTGGGGCTTGAGGGCGTTGTGAATTTGCCGGGCAATACGCCCGAGGTCGGTCTTTGGGCAAAAAACAGTGAGATCGTTTTGGCGACGTCCCGCTTTGAAGGGTTTCACAATGTTGTCGCCGAGGCGGCGGTCAGTGGTATCCCCATTGTGTCCTTCGATTGCGACTATGGCCCATCCGATCTTATTGATCACGGTCGAAATGGTTTTTTGGTGCCGACCGGAGATGTCGATGCGCTGGCCGCGTCTGCCTTGCAGCTGATACAGGATCCGCACATGCGCACGGAAATGGCGGCCAATCACACTGACATACGCCACCGGCTGGCGCCGGACCTTGTGTTTTCGGTCTGGGATGACCTGATCGCCGAAGTCACGTCTTAGCGGTCGGGTACAGTCGGCAGGGTTTAGGCTTTGTCCGGCTCTTTTGCCGCATCATCGCTGTGTTTTAGCGTCAGGGGCGGTTCGTCTGCTTCTTCGGCAATAGGCTCTGGCGCTTGCACGGCTTCCGGCCCCGGCACAGGTTGGGCCAGCGGCACGCCTTCGGGTGTTTCGGTCGGGGACGGGGTGGGCACAACGGCCGCCGCGATCATCCGCCGGAACACCAGAACATTGCGCCAGTTCGTGGTCGATTTGGTCAGGCCCGAGCGTTCCTCGCTAGGCAGCAGTTCCGCCCGCTGGTATTCCCACCCGTCCTGCGCCATTTGGTTCAAAACCTGCTCAACCGAGGCCGCAAAGCGCCCCTCGACCGTTTTGACGCCCTTGGCCTTGGTGCCTTTTTGCGGGGCGGGGATCACCTTGTATTCGTAGCGCTGCATCAATTGTTTCCTAATGCCTGTTGCGGCCAACTTAGCACGCCAGTCCATGGGCGAAAGGGAGGTTGCGAAAATGGCGTCATTCAGCCGATTTTCTGCGCCGCCTTGGCCACAACCGACAAGCACAGTTCGGTTGCCTGTGCCATGTCCTGTACCGAAATCCATTCCAACGGTCCGTGAATGCATTGCATCCCGGTGAACAGGTTGGGGCAGGGGGTTCCGAACTCGGTCAGGCGGGATCCGTCCGTGCCGCCCCGGATGGGAACGGACAGTGGTTCGATGCCAAGCTCCTGACAGGCTTCGCGGGCCAGATCGACGGGCGTCATGTCGTTTTCCAGCCAATAGCGCATGTTGCGGTATTGATGGCTGATGTCGCAGGTGATGGTCGCGCGCGGTTCGGTGGCTTGCACCGCGTCGCAAACCTGACGGACGATCTGACGTTGCGCCTCAAGGCCCTCCATCTCGAAATCGCGCAGGATCAGCTTGATCTCCATCTCGGATGAGCCGCCATTCATATCGGTGATATGGATGAACCCATCACGCCCATCGGTGGTTCCCGGGGTCATGGTTGCCTGCGGCAAGGTCTGCACGATCTTGGCGGCGAGGTGGGCGGCATTAACCATCTTGTCCTTCGCCAGTCCGGGATGGATCGAGACGCCGGTAATTTTGATCACCGCGCGGTCGGCCGAGAAGCTTTCGTATTCGATCTCGCCCACTTCCTGACCGTCCAGCGTATAGGCGAAATCGGCCCCCAGGTCTTTAGGCAGTTGCGGGGTCACACCACGGCCGATTTCCTCGTCCGGGGTGAAGGCGATGCGGATCGGACCGTGCGGGATGTCAGGATTTTCGATCAGATGCCGCGCCATTGTCATCAGGATCGACACGCCCGCCTTGTCGTCGCCGCCCAATAAGGTGGTGCCGGATGCGGTGATCAGGTCATGACCGATCTTGTCCGCCAGATAAGGATGTTCCGCAGGTGACAGCACCAGATCAGGATCATCGGGAAAGCTGATATCGCCGCCGTTGTACCCCTTGATCACACGCGGTTTGACGCCGGTGGCGTTGAACTGGGGCGCGGTGTCCACATGGGCCAGAAAGCCGATGGTCGGCCCCGGCGCGGTGCCTGGGATGGTCGCCACAACAACGCTGTCGCCGGTCAGTTCCACATCCTGCGCGCCGATTGCCGTTAGCTCGTCACGCAGCAGGTTCAGCATGTCGAACTGAATGTCGGTGCTGGGGGTGGTAGCCGAGGTCTCATCGCTTTGGCTGTCGATGGCCGCGTAGCGGACCAGACGGTCCTCAAGTTCCTGATCAAATCTGTTCTGCATGGCACCCTCTGTCATCTCTGCCGAAGAAAGGGCGCAAATGAAAACGGAGTCAAGCCGGTGGCCTGACTCCGTTCAATCCGGTGTAGCGGGGGCTTACGATCCCAGCTTTTTGCTGACCAGTTCGTTCACAGCCTTGGGGTTGGCCTTGCCGCCGGTGGCTTTCATCACCTGACCGACGAACCAGCCCGCCAGTTTCGGGTTCACCTTGGCCTTTTCGACCTGCGCCGGGTTGGCGGCGATGATCTCGTCCAAGGCGGCCTCGATGGCGCCGGTGTCGGTCACCTGCTTCATGCCGCGCTCTTCGACGATCTGCGCCGGGTCGCCGCCCTCGGTATAGACGATTTCGAACAGATCCTTGGCGATCTTGCCGGAAATCGCGTCCGAGGCGATCAGGTCGATGATCCCGCCCAACTGCGCAGGCGAAACCGGCGAGTCTGTGATCTCGTGATCTTCTTTCTTCAACCGGCCGAATAGCTCGTTGATGACCCAGTTGGCAGCCAGTTTACCGTTGCGGCCCTGTGCGACCTCTTCGAAATAGGCGGCGCTTTCGACCTCGGCAGTCAGGACTGAGGCGTCATAGTCGGTCAGGCCAAATTCGCTGATGAAGCGGGCCTTTTTGTCGTCGGGCAATTCCGGCAGCTTGGCGGCAATGTCGTCTACCCACGCCTGTTCAATCTCCAATGGCAGCAGATCAGGGTCGGGGAAATAGCGGTAGTCATGCGCCTCTTCCTTGGACCGCATCGAGCGTGTCTCGCCCTTGTCCGGATCGTACAGGCGGGTTTCCTGATCGACCTTGCCACCCCCTTCAACGATGGCAATCTGGCGGCGGGCTTCGACCTCGATCGCCTGCTGGATAAACCGCATCGAGTTCATGTTCTTGATCTCGCAGCGCGTGCCCAGATGTGAGAAATCCTGTGTTTCCTGATACTTCTCATACGCGCCCGGCAAACAGATCGAAACGTTCACGTCCGCCCGCAGGTTGCCGTTCTGCATGTTGCCGTCGCAGGTGCCCAGATACCGCATGATCTGGCGCAGCTTGGCGATATAGGCGGCGGCTTCTTCCGGGCCACGGATATCGGGGCGGCTGACGATCTCCATCAGGCAAACGCCGGTCCGGTTCAGGTCGACGAAGGACATATTCGGGTCCATGTCGTGGATCGATTTACCTGCGTCCTGCTCCATATGGATGCGTTCGATACGGACCATGCGTGCGGTACCGTCGCCCATCTCGACCAGCACTTCGCCTTCGCCTACGATGGGGTGATACAGCTGGGAAATCTGATAGCCCTGCGGCAGGTCGGGGTAGAAATAGTTCTTGCGGTCAAAGGCCGATTTCAGATTGATATCCGCCTTCAAGCCCAACCCGGTGCGCACGGCCTGTTCCACGCAGAACTCGTTGATCACCGGCAGCATCCCCGGCATCGCTGCGTCTACAAAGGCCACGTTTGCGTTCGGCTCGGCCCCGAATTGGGTCGATGCACCGGAAAACAGCTTGGCATTGGACGAGACCTGAGCGTGCACCTCCATCCCGATCACCAGTTCCCAATCGTGCTTGGCCCCGGCAATGGTTTTGACTTTGGGCATATCGTATGTCAGGTCGAGCATGGCGCGCCTCATATCCGCAGAAATCTAAGCCTGCGTATTAGGCCCGGCAGGGCCTAGGGGCAAGGGGGAAGGCGCGATTCAGTGCTGTGAAAACTGCAGGCCGGTCGGAGTGAAGGTCACATCCTTGCCGCTGCCCAACTCATCCCGGAAGAAATCGCCGATGGCGCGCAACGCATCGCGCTGTCCGCGAGCGGCGAACCGCTCGGGTGAGTTGATGCGGACCGAGTTGTTAAATCCGGCCGCCGCGTGGGCCCAGATCAGCGGGTGAAGCTCGGTCAGGTGATCGCGGATCAGCCAGTTTGCAGCTTCGCGCATCTGGCTGCGCACCAGATCGGCCTGTTCGTTCAGGCCCAGCCCGTTTTGCAGCGTGATTGCGCAATAGGCGGACAGCATGTTGACCATCTGCTGATCGGGTCGCCGTTGCAGGATATCCCGCAGACCTTCCAGGAAATACTCGACATCCAACCGCGCGCAGGCCTCTTCGTCCAGCGCGATGGCGTCGAACTGAACCCAGGTATAACCACCTGCGCCCCATGTCTCATGTGTACGAGCAGCGTTGCGCAGGGCCTGAATTTCCAGCTCCTCGTAACTTCCGAACCAACGGGGCAGCAGGTGGCTGCCCATCGCGCGCATGTGGCGCTGATTATTCGGGTCCAGGGTGATCAGGCGTTCATATTCATCTGCAACCCGCGCCGTCGCCTTGCGTTGACCGGCCAGCAAGGCACATGCCGCAGCCGCGATCAGCGGGCTGTTGGGGGCGGCGGCTTTGCAATCCGGCAAGATTTGCGCCGCCCGGTCGAAATGCGCCGCACAGCGCGATCGATGCAGCGGCGGTAGGGTCGCATCCGCCGCGTTTCCGCGCCACGCCCATGCGATGTCGATATGGGCCAGCGCCACGACCAGAGCGATCATCGGGTCGTCGGGATTGTCGCGCAATTCGGATTCCAGATCTGAAATGCCACCCAGAAGGTCGTAATCCGAAATCGGTTTGCCGTCGGACAGGGCATGTTCTGCCGCCAGCACCACATCGGAACGCGCGCCAAAGGCCAAAAGATCGGCGATTGGCATCCCGTCCGGGGCCGCCTTGCACGCGTCGTCAGCGGCACGCATTTCCTTGGACAGTTCAGCCCAGCGATCCTGACGCGCCAGATGGCGGCCACGCTCAATCGTTTCGCGCCCGACCATGTCCTCGGGGCCCAATTTGGCCACGGGAATATTCAGCTGACCCTGCTCGGGCAAGGCTGCGGCCAAGGCGGACGTTGCGCTGAAATCAGACGCGGTTTGGGGTTTGGAAGCTGTCAATCGGGCAGAAAGCGCCCGTGCAAACCGGAACATGGTGGAACTCGAAAACTTAAAAACTGGTAACGTACGACTCAAAATTGGCCGGAAACTGCGGCTATTTCAAGTTAAATGCTCGTTACCTTTTATGAATTCTGCGCAATCTTGCATTGTTGCACGGATCGTTTCAGAAAACGGTAAAATGGTGGCGTTTGACGCGATAACCGGCCTGTTCCAACACGGTTTCGAATGCGCGATGCGGTGGAATCGACTCATCCGGCAGGCGGACCTTTTTGTCCGAGTGCAGAACCAGTGAGACGCGGACCGAGAAATCCCAGCGCGTGTCAAAGCGGATGTATTGGATTTCATCCAAGGCCATTTCGCCCTGTCTTTTGCCTGAAAACCAGCGCAGGCGATGCTGATCCAGTTGAACGCCGGCGCTGCTGTCCTGAACGACGTCCCAGATGGCGGGCAAGGTCGCAAGGGACAGCAACCCGACGATCCACCACACCGCGTCGAACAGGATGATCAGCGACAGCAATGCGGCATAGACACCGATCAGAATCAGAATCGTGCGCGGATTCCGGTTGTGCCGCGTGAACGTGTAGGTCGTCATGCGCCCAGAATGCGCGACACCATCTCGGTCGTGTCGCGTGACAGGTCTGGTGTCTCGGAAATGCGGGTCAGATGCGCGCGGATCAGGTCCTGACGGTCTGCGTCGTATCGCCTCCAGGTCTGGAAGGCCGAACACATGCGCGCGGTGGTCTGTGGATTCACCGGGTCCAGGCGAATGAGCCAATCGGCCAGCAAGCGATACCCTGCGCCATCGGCCTGATGAAACCCGGCATGGTTCATCGCCAGCCCGCCCATCACAGCGCGGAAGCGGTTGGGGTTTTTCCAATTGAAATCAGCGTGCTGTGTTAGCGTTTGGGCGGTTTTTGGCGTTGCCTCGGGCGCGGCCATCGCAATCTGCAGCCCGAACCATTTGTCGATCACCAGACGGTCATGCTGCCACTGATCATAGAACGCGGCCAGTTCGGCCTCGCCCTTGCGGGCGCGCAACAGGCAGGACAGGGCCGAGAGTTGCAGGGTCATGTTGTCCGATTTGGAATAGGCCTCCGCCGCCATCGCGCCGCCGTCCAACCGCGTGGTTAGGGCCAAAGCCGCACCTCCCAGCGCGCGCTTGCCGGATTGTTCCGCATCCGGCTTGTAGGGCGCGTCCACCAAAGCCTCGCTGTGCAGGCGGGGCAGAAGGTCTTGCAGATGCTGTGCCGTGGCCTGCCGCAGGGTCTCGGTCGCTGTCCAGATTGCCATCGGGTCGGGCGTTTCGCCCCGTTCATACAAAGCCGCCGCCAGTTCGGATTGCGTGGGCAGGCCCAGCATCAACGCGCGGTAGGCCGGGTCCAGATCGCCATCGCGTAATACCGCCAGCAAACCATCCAGGTAATCGGCATCCGGCACCGCCTCATCCGAGATCATCCGCAGCAACGTATCCTCGGCCAGCGCGCGCCCCGCCTGCCAGCGGTTGAAGGGGTCGGTATCATGGGCCAGCAGAAACGCCCGTTCGGCATTCGAGTGATCTTGTTCCAAGATCACCGGGGCCGAGAAATCGCGCAGGATCGAGGGCACGGGTTTGGCCGCCAGACCGGTGAAGGTAAAACTCTGCTCGGCCTCGGTCAGTTCCAGCACCTCGGTTGCGCGGACCTCATCGCCATTGGGGCCAAGCAGACCCACGGCGACGGGGATCACCTGCGGTTCTTTGGTGTCCTGACCGGGCGTGGCTTCGGTGCGCTGGGTCAGCGTCAGGGTATAGGCGCCGTCGTTCCAGTGCTCGGCAACCGATACCCGAGGCGTTCCGGATTGGCTGTACCAGCGCTTGAACTGGGTCAGATCGCGGCCTGTTGTGTCCTCGAACACCTTGATCCAATCCTCGATGGTGCAGGCCTGCCCGTCATGGCGGTCGAAATACAGGTCCAGCGCCTTGGCGTAGGCTTCGTCGCCAATCAGCCGTTTCAGCATCCCGATCACCTCGGCGCCCTTCTCATAGACGGTCGAGGTGTAGAAGTTGTTGATTTCCTGAAAACTCTCGGGCCTCACCGGATGTGACAGCGGCCCGTTATCCTCGGGGAATTGCCGGGCGCACAAGTCGATGGCGTCATGGATACGCTTTACCGGGGCCGAACGCATGTCGGACGTGAATTGGGCGTCACGGAAGACGGTCAGCCCCTCTTTCAGACATAGCTGAAACCAGTCGCGGCAGGTGATGCGGTTGCCGGTCCAGTTGTGGAAGTACTCATGCGCGATGATCGCCTCGATCCGTTCGAAATTCACATCGGTCGAGGTTTCCGGGCTGGCCAGAACGGCCGAGGAGTTGAAAATGTTCAGCCCCTTGTTCTCCATCGCGCCCATGTTGAAATCATCCACGGCCACGATGTTGAACACGTCCAGATCATATTCGCGGCCATAGACGTCCTCGTCCCATTTCATCGACTTTTTCAGGGCTTCCATGCCAAAGGCGCATTTGCCCTCGTCTCCGGGGCGGACCCAGAGGTTCAGGTCCACGTCGCGGCCCGACATCGTGTTGAAACGGTCGGAATGCGCGATCAGGTCACCTGCGACCAGCGCGAACAGGTATGCGGGCTTGGGCCATGGGTCGGTCCATTCGGCCCAACCTTCACCTTTGCCGGACGGGTTGCCGTTGGACAGCAGCACAGGCAGGTCGCCATTGATGCGCACAGTGAATGTGGACATCACATCGGGGCGGTCGGGGTAATAGGTGATCTTGCGAAACCCTTCGGCCTCGCATTGGGTGCAGTACATGCCGTTCGACATATACAGCCCTTCCAGAGCGGTGTTGTTGCCGGGGTCGATCTCAACCTCGGATTCCCAGATGAATGGAGCATCCGGGGCAGCGGCGGTCAGACCCTTGTCGGTGAGTTTGGGCGTGACATCGACACCGTCAATGGCGGCGCGGATCAGGGTCAGGTCTTCGCCATGCAGGAAAAACGTGCGGTCGGTGGCCTCGGGGTTTGGCCGGAATGCAATGCGCGAGGTGACGCGGGTGGCGTGATCAGCCAGATCAAAAGTCAGATGCACATTGTCCACCAGATAACCGAAGGGCGCATAGTCTTTCAGATAGATCGTTGTGGGGGCGGCGTCGCGCATCGGGGGCCTCGCATCGGTTCGTGTCTGGCGCGACGTTAGGGGCTGCGCCGCCGGGCTGCAAGCAGGGTGGCGTCGGCCATCCGGGGCTTGGGTTTCGGTTTGATCTGGTGCGTGTGGTGGGTTTGGGGGATGAAATTCCCAACAAGAGTTGCCTATCGGAAACATCCGTCCTAATTGAGGGCGGCATACAGTGGCGTACAAAAGCGGGAGAAATGGTAGATGAGCAGCAGAGAAACCCGGAGCGGCCTGCAGATCTCCGCAGAGTTGACAGGTTTTATCGAGGGTCAGGCGCTGCCGGGAACGGGCGTGTCGCCGGAAACATTCTGGTCCGGCCTGTCCCAAATGGTCGAAGAGTTGGGGCCGAAGAACAAGGCGCTGCTGGCCAAACGCAATGAGATTCAGGGCCGTATCGACGGCTGGCATCTGGCGAATATGGGTCAGGATCATGACGCCGCCGCCTATCAGGCCTTCCTGCGCGAGATCGGCTATCTGGTCGAAGACGGCGCGGCGTTTCAGATCGAAACCACCAATGTCGACCCCGAGATCGCGCTGACCCCCGGCCCGCAGCTGGTGGTGCCGATCACCAACGCCCGCTTTGCGCTGAATGCCGCCAATGCGCGCTGGGGCAGCCTGTATGATGCGCTGTATGGCACCGACGCGATGGGCGATCTGCCCGAAGGTGGCGGGTACGATACCGAGCGCGGCGCCCGCGTGATCGCCTGGGCCAAGTCGTTTCTGGATGACGCCGTGCCACTGGCCGAAGGGTCGTGGGCGGAAGTTACCGGTCTGCGCGTCGCGGGCGGTACGCTGGTGCCCGCTCTGGCCAACCCGGCGGGCTTTGTGGGCTTTGGTGGCGCTGCGGATGCGCCCGAATTTGTGCTGCTGAAGAACAACAGCCTGCACATTCAGATCATGATCGACCCAACCAGCAATATCGGGGCGACGGACCCTGCCGGGATCGCGGATATGCGTCTGGAATCTGCGTTGTCCACGATTATGGACTGCGAGGACTCGGTCGCCTGTGTCGATGCCGCGGACAAGGTGGTGGCCTATAGCAACTGGCTGGGTCTGATGAAGGGCGACCTGACCGAAGAGGTCACAAAGGGCGGCAAGACCTTTACCCGCAAATTGGCGGGCGACGTGGGTTACACCACCGCAGGGGGAGAGCAGGCAACGCTGAAGGGCCGCTCGCTGATGCTGGTGCGCAATGTGGGCCACCTGATGACCAACCCCGCCGTACTGGACGGCGAAGGGGGCGAGATCGGCGAAGGGCTGATGGATGCGCTCTGCACTACGCTGATCGCGATGCATGACCTCAAGCGCGAGGGCGGGAACTCGGTCGCCGGGTCGGTTTACGTGGTCAAACCCAAGATGCACGGGCCGGAAGAAGTGGCCTTCTCGGTCGAGATTTTCGACATGGTCGAAGACATTCTGGGCCTGCCGCGCAATACGGTGAAGCTGGGCATCATGGATGAGGAACGCCGCACGTCGGTGAATCTTGGCGAGTGTATTCGGGCTGCGAAATCGCGGGTGGCCTTCATCAATACCGGGTTCCTTGATCGGACGGGGGATGAGATCCACACCTCGATGGAGGCCGGCCCGATGCTGCCGAAAGGCGACATCAAGAACACGCCGTGGATTGCGTCCTATGAGGATCGCAATGTCGATATCGGCCTCGCCTGCGGCCTGAAAGGCAAAGCACAGATCGGTAAGGGCATGTGGGCGATGCCGGATCGGATGGGAGACATGCTGGAGGCCAAGATCGGCCATCCGCAATCCGGTGCCACCTGCGCCTGGGTGCCGTCACCAACTGCCGCGACCCTACACGCGACGCATTATCATAAAGTCAGTGTTCTGGACCGTCAGGACGAACTGGCCGCTGGTGGACCCCGTGGCACGCTGGAGGATCTGCTGACCATCCCGCTGCTGGGTGGGCGCAACCTGAGCGCGGATGAGATCACCCGCGAGATCGAGAACAACGCGCAGGGCATTCTTGGCTATGTAGTACGCTGGGTCGATCAGGGCGTCGGCTGTTCGAAAGTGCCGGATATCAACGATATCGGCCTGATGGAGGACCGTGCGACCTGTCGGATTTCGTCTCAGGCATTGGCCAACTGGTTGCACCACGACGTGGTAAGCGAAGAACAGGTCATGGCGGCGATGCGGAAAATGGCTGCAGTGGTGGATCGCCAAAACGCGGATGATGCGGCCTATGTTCCCATGGCACCCGGCTTTGACGGTATCGCTTTCCAGGCCGCTTGCGATCTGGTTTTCAAGGGCCGCATTCAGCCTTCGGGCTATACCGAGCCGGTTCTGCATGCGCGGCGGTTGGAATTCAAAGCCAGCCGTGGCTAGGCGGCAATGGCGGGAACGAGGGGGCTGCCTGCCCCCTCGTGTCCCCAATGATATTTTTGGCCAGATGAAAGGGATCAGGTATGGGCATTTCCTTGCGCAAGGCGCGCACCATCATTCGTAAAGCTCTGGAAAAGGGGCATGAGATGGAGCTGAAGCCTCTGTCCGTTGTGGTTCTGGACGCGGGCGGCCATGTCATTGCGTTTGAGCGCGAGGATGGCGCGGCCCCCGGTCGGTTCGCGATTGCGCAGGGCAAGGCCTATGGTTCGGTCATGCTGGGCATGGCGGGCACGGCGCAGATGCAACGGGCCGAGGCGCAGGCCTATTTCATGGCCTCGGTGAACGGTGCCTATGGCGGTCAGGTCATTCCTGTGCCGGGCGGCATTCTGTTGCGGGACAAGAAGGGCGCTGTGATTGGCGCGGTTGGCGTGACCGGCGATACCTCGGACAACGACGCCGTGGCGGGCATGGCCGGGATCGAGGCCGCCGGGTTGACAGGGGAGATCTGATCAACCGGTCGCAGGTTTACGCTTGTGCGCAGTTGAACATTGCGTTGCGCTGTCATGCAGGGCGTGTTCTGTTGCACGTTCCCAAGTCTGCCGTTAGCGTCCATTCCAATCAGTGCAACAGCAAGGACATTGGAATGGCGCGGCCCGTCGTAGGCATCATTGGCAACTCTTACCTGATGAATGATCAATACCCGACCCATGCGGGCGGGACGATGAATTCGGATGCGGTGGCCAATGTCTCGGACTGTTTGCCACTGCTGATCCCGGCGGATCCGCGGTTTGTCTCGGTCGATGAGCTGCTTGAGACCTGCGACGGGTTTCTGCTGACCGGTGGTCGCCCCAATGTGCACCCCGAGGAATATGGCGAGCCTGCAACCGATGCCCATGGCGATTTCGACCGGGCGCGGGATGCGATCACCTTGCCGCTGGTGCGCGCCTGTGTGGAGCGTGGTCAGCCTTTCTTGGGCATTTGCCGCGGGTTTCAGGAGGTCAACGTGGCCATGGGCGGTACGCTGTACCCCGAGATCCGGGACTTGCCGGGCCGGATGAACCACCGGATGCCGCCGGACGGTACGCTGGAGGAGAAATTCGCCTTGCGCCATGTGGTGACGCTGACCGAAGGTGGCGTTTTCCACGACCTGTTTGGTGCTTCCGAGGTGATGACCAATACGTTGCACGGGCAGGGGATCAAGACCGTCGGCCAGCGGGTTGTGATCGATGGTCACGCGCCGGATGGCACGCCAGAGGCGATGTATATCAAAGATGCGCCGGGCTTTACGCTGTCGGTACAGTGGCATCCGGAATGGGATGCGGTCAACGACCCGGTATCCCGCCCATTGTTCGAAGCCTTTGGGGCGGCTGTGCATTTGTGGAGTTGCGGCCGCAAAACAGGTGCCTTTCAGAAATCGGCCTGATACGTATCGGGCGTTTGCACATCCGCCACATTCTCAAATTTAGATTTTATTGTAGTCAATTTGGCTTGTCTGGCCGTGTTTGCGTTTGAGAGGCTTGAGCCATCGTGCTTTGCCTTGGGCCTTTTGCCCGAAACGCAACTTTGGGGCCTGATATGCGACGACCTTTAAAGCGGATGCGGCGGTACTCTGGTCTTTTTATGGCCGCGTGTTTTGCGACTTTTGGTATTGCCGCTGATGTAGCGGCGCAGCAATGCGGTTCTTTGGGTGAGTTACTTTATATCGGTCGCACCCCGAACTCGGCGTCATCCGTTTGGCTATCAGCGACCGGGCAAGGGAATTTCCGTCTTGAAGCCGCACAGCGCAACACAACGGTCGATACATGGAGCAGGTCACGCAATGGCGTTCATCTGAGTTTTTCACCTTTTGTGTCGAACGGAAACGGCGGCGTGCATCGGCTGTTCGAGGTAGGCGGAGCCCCAAACGGTCGCGATTGTTTGATCGACACCCAAAACCAACAAAGAAATTGGAGCTTGCCCGGTGGTGGCGGTAGCTCTGGTGGCAGCAACGGCGGGTCCGGTGGAGGGAACGGTAGCGGCGGTTCCGGTGGCAGCAGTGGTGGAACCGGTGGCGGCAGTGGAGGCTTCGGTGGCGGAAGCAGCGGTGGCGGCTTTGGCGGCGGAAGCGGCGGCTTTGGCGGCGGCAGTAGCAGCGGCGGCACCGGCAGCAGCAGCGGCGGCGGCACCGGCAGCAGCGGCGGAACGGGTGGTTTCGCGGGGAGTTCTGGCGGGTCTGGCGGGTTTCCCGGAGGTGGGTCGACAGCGGTCGTTGTGCCGCGTACACAGCCCGGCTCGTCTGGTGGTGGAACCGGCGTTGCCCGAGCGGAATGTGTAAACGCGGCGACAGGCAAGCTGGATCCCGCGCTATGTGACCCTCAAGTTGTTCCTATTGTTGCCGGGCCGCCATTGACGGAAGGCCGGGATCTTGCGCCGCCATCGCCATGGAACGTCTGGACGGATTTCTCCTATACGGAAATTGAGGATACGCGCGGCGCCAATGAGGTTGATGTCAATGACAGGTATTTCGCTGCTGGAATCGATCGGCTGGTACGAGAAGATCTGGTGATTGGCTTTCAGGTCGAGATGGAAAGTATTGATGTCGAAGGTTTTGAGGGTCAGTTCACTCAGGACACCCAAGGATTCGCGGCCGGTCCCTATTTCGCCTGGCGCATGTCAGACCGATGGGTTCTCAATGGCGTGGCAACGTTCGGCGAGTTTTCAACAGATGTCGGTGTGCTTGAGCTGAGCGGCGACTTTGACCGCACGCGCTGGCGCGCCAATTTGGAAGCTATTGGCCAATACGAGGCCGGGCGGTACCTGATCAGACCGTCTATCGCCTTTGACTACTACAATTACAGCGCCGAAGAGTACGACCTGACCGGCACGGTTCTGGGCCAGCCTACCAACATAATCGGCGAGGTTGCCAAAGTCAGATACAGTGCCCTAACGCCGGAGTTGGAGGTGAGCAGGCCGTTTGTCACGTCGCGGTCCGTTGTATCTCCGTTTGCGTCGCTCAGCGCAACCTACTGGTTCGAGCGGGACGAAATTGGGGTCAGCTCAACATCGCAGTCAGATGTGACATGGGCTACGCGTATCGGTGTACGGGGAAGAGCCAGCGAGGCTGTTTTCCTGGAAGCGACACTGGGGTATCTGGGTCTGTTCGAGGATGATTTGGATGCGACCGAGGCATCCATCTTCCTGTCGGTCAATTTCTGACTGTGTCGAGGGCAGATTGATCCCCGGCCCTGTACGGACAGGACCGGGGTGTTCGCTCAGATCAGCAGATTGAACTGCTTCATCAACGGCAGGGTGCGGGCGCGTTCGCCGGTCAGGTCGAACAGTGCGTTGCCTAGTGCTGGCATTGAAGGCGGCGTGCCGGGCTCGCCCGCGCCGCCCATATGACGGTTGGTTTCCAGCACGCGCACCTCGACCTGCGGGGCTGTGTGCATGCGGATCGCGTCGTAGTCGGGGAAGTTGTACTGCTCGACCTCGCCTTCGGCAAAGGTGATCTCGCCGTAACAGGCCGCCGACAGGCCATACATCATGCCGCCAAACAACTGGGCCTTGACGTTTTCCGGGTCCAGCGCCAGCCCCATGTCGCAGGCGATCCACGCTTTGTTGATGCGGATGGTGCCGTCTTCGTCGACCACTTCGATGACCTGAGCCACAGGTGTTCCGAAGCTGTACGTAAAGGCCACGCCGCGCCCGACGCCGTTGGGTGTTTGACCCGTCCAGCCGGACATTTCTTTCACTGCTTCCAGGCAACCGGCCGAGGGTGCATGTTCGCCCTTCATCAACTCCAGCCGGAATTCCAGCGGATCGCGGCCAGCGGCGTGGGCCAGTTCGTCCATGAAGGTTTCATGAAAAAACCCGTTGTGGCTGTTCCCGACCGAGCGCCAGAAGCCAACGGGGACATTCAGATCGGCGATATGGCCGCTCATGCGATAGTTCGGAACGGCGTAGGGCTGGTTAAAGAACCCTTCGACCAGCACCTTGTCCGGACCCGCGCCGGGAAGGCCGGTGTAGCGCCCGACCGCCTGCTGCGTGCAGGATTGTGCCGCCACTTGACCGTCGATCAGAACTGCCTTGCCGTCCTGAACCGCGCCCCGCATCCGGGCGATGGCGCCGGGGCGGAAATAGTCGTGGCGCATGTCTTCTTCGCGGCTCCAGGTGGTTTGCACCGGGGTTCCGGGCATGGCCATGGCAACCTTGGTGGCGATCTCGCCAAAGTCCAGCTCTCCGCGCCGACCGAATCCGCCGCCCAGATAGGTGGTGTGAATCTGCACCTGCTCGGTCTCTAGTCCGGCGGTGTTGGCGACGCGGAACTGGATCAGGGTCGGGGCCTGATTGCCGCACCACAGCTCCAGCGCGTCTCCGGTGTAAAGCGCAGTGGCGTTCATCGGCTCCATCGTCGCGTGGGCGAGGTAGGGCAGCTGGTATTCCGCCGTGATCTCGGTTGCGCCTTCGGGCGTGACGCTGACATCGCCGTCGTCGCGCATGGTCGAGTTCGGCGAGTCGTCAAAGGCTTCGGCGATCTTGGCGAAGATACCATCGGTGTCGGGCGGATAGGGCGCGTCGCCCCAGTCGACCTCGATGGCCTCGACCGCCTGATTGGCGAGCCAGGTGTTGTTGGCAATGACCGCAACGCCGGTGCCCAGATCGACGATCTGTTCGACGCCGGGCATGGATTTTGCGGTGCTGTCATCAAAGCCGTTCATCGCTCCGCCCAGTTTGGGGTTCATACGAACGGCGGCGAATTTCATGCCGGGCAGGCGCACATCGACGCCGAATTCAGCGGTGCCGGTGGCCTTTTCCACCATATCCAGACGCGGCTGGGTCTGACCAAGATAGCGCCATTCGGACGGATCGCGCAGGGGCACCTCGACCGGCTCCAATCCGGCGGCGTCCATCGCAAGCTCGGTATATGCGATCTTGTCGCCATTGGGGGCGATCGCATGGCCCGAGGCGGTTTGCAGTTGCGAGGGGTCAACGCCCAACCGGTCCGCCGCAGCCCGTTTCAGCGTCTCCCGCGCCGATGCCCCGGCCTGACGCATTCGTTCGAACCCGTCCTTCATCGAGGTCGAACCGCCGGTGACCTGCAGGCTGAGTGTTCTGCCCAGAACGCCCAGAGCCTCGCCCAGATTGTGCTGGAAATTCGAGATATCGTAGCCCTTGTTGGGCAGACCTTCACCAATCAGGGCCGAGTTGTAATAGGCCGCCGCTGCAGGGCCATGCAGAACGGTGATCTGGTCCAGATCGACGTCCAACTCCTCGGCAATCAACGCGGCCCAGGTGGTTTGCACGCCCTGTCCCATCTCGGCGCGGGGGGCAAACAGCGTCACGCCGTTCTGGTCGATCAGGATGAACGGGTTCAGCGCGGCCTCGCCGTCGCCGGGTTTCAGCGGGTTGGCGGCGGGCCGGGTGACGTAATAGGCCCCAAAGGCCACGCCGCCAACAATAGCGGCAGACCCGATCAGGAAGGTGCGGCGCAGGATTTTTCCAACTTTGCCCATAACTTACGCCTCCTTCAACTTGCCAGCAGCGTCGTGGATCGCTGCGCGGATGCGGGGGTAGGTGCCACAGCGGCACAGGTTGCCCTGCATCGCCTCGTCAATGTCAGTGTCCGTGGGCGAGGGGTTTTCGGCCAGCAAAGCCGCCGCCTGCATGATCTGTCCGGACTGGCAATAGCCGCATTGCGCCACCTGATGGTCAACCCAAGCCTGCTGGATCGCCGACATCGCCGCGGGGCTGCCGACGCCTTCGATCGTGGTCACATCGCCCCAGACATCCGACAGGGCGACCTGACAGGATCGAACAGCCTCGCCATCGATATGAACCGTGCAGGCCCCGCAGGCAGCGACGCCGCAGCCGAATTTGGTGCCGGTCAATCCGACCTCGTCCCGCAAAACCCAAAGCAGGGGGACGTCATCAGGCAGGTCAACCTGATGCGCTGTTCCGTTGATTTTCAGGGTGGTCGCCATGGCACACCTCTCGCTCGCTGTGGCAGTTTTTGACATAATTGGTGAAAAGTGTCAGTGTGTCAATTGACAAAATAGACGAAAACTGTCAGAGCTTCGGAAATGAAAGATTCAAGTGAAGACAAGCGGCAAAAGGCCATCCTGGACTCGGCGTTTCAGGCGTTTTCCAGCTATGGCTTCCGCAAGACCTCGATGGACGACATAGCGCGCGGCGCTGGAATGTCCCGTCCTGCTGTCTATCTGCACTATAAGAACAAAGAGGCGATCGTTCGCGAGCTGACGCAACTGCATTACGCAGAAAAGATTGCCGCCGTGGCCGAGGCTCTGGCGGGCGAAGGATCGGTTTCGGACGTCCTTGCGTCAGCGGTCAGGGCACAAATGGATGGTATGGCGGCTATTCTGGCCTCGCCCCATGGGGTTGAAATGCTGGATACGACCAAATCCATGTCGACCGACATAGTCGAACAGGGTGAGGCCGATCTGACCGATCTTTTCGCCGCGTGGCTGACCAGGATGCAAGCCGAAGGCCGTGCGCAAATCTTCGCCGCGCCGCATGAGACGGCCACGACCATTACAGCAAGCCTGAAGGGCATCAAGCTGACCTCATCCAGTGCTCAGGATTTTGAACAGCGCATTGCCCAGTTGGCGGCGTTGATCGGGGCCGGGTTGGAGGTCAGGTAACCCGCTGGCGGATCTTGTATTCGGGCCGGTCCCAAAGCCGGTTGCTCATGATATCCGCCAGTATTTCGACGGCCCAATCCACATCCCCTTCATCGATGTAAAGCGGTGTGAACCCAAAGCGCATGATGTCCGGGGCCCGGAAATCTCCGATCACGCCACGGGCAATAAGCGCCTGCATCGCGGCATAACCGTCAGAGAACCGGAATGAGATCTGGCTGCCGCGCTGGGCCGGATCACGGGGACTGGCAAGTTCCAGATCAGGGCAGGTGGCCTCGACGCGGGTAATAAAGCGCTGGGTCAGTTCAATGGACTTGGTGCGAACATCCGCCATCTCGGCCATGTCCCAGATGTCCATCGCTGCCGACAGGGCGGTCATCTGAATAACCGGCGGGGTCCCGACCCGCATCCGTTCGATCCCGGCACCGGGGCGATAATCCAGATCAAAGGCGAACGGGGCCTCGTGCCCCAACCAGCCGGACAAGGCCGGGCGCACCTGGTCTGAAAGGCGCGGTGCGACGTAGATAAAGGCGGGCGCACCCGGTCCGCCGTTGAGATATTTATAGGTGCAACCCACGGCGAAATCGGCATTGCACCCGGCCAGATCCACCGGGATCGCACCTGCCGAATGCGCCAGATCCCAAACCGTCACCACGCCTTTGGCATGGGCCTGTTCTGTCAGCGCCTTCATGTCATGCATCCGCCCGGTGCGGTAATCGACCTCGGTCAGCATCAGAACGGCGATCTCATCCGTGATCGCTTCGGCCACCTGTTCAGGGTCAACCACGCGCAGTTCGTAGTCCGCGCCGAGCGATCGCAACAGCCCGTCGGCCATATACAGATCGGACGGGAAGTTGCCATTGTCCGACAGCACAACCCGGCGGTCCGGGTTCAGTTCCAAAGCCGAGGCAACGGCCTGATAAACCTTGATCGACAACGTGTCGCCGACAACAACGCTGCCCGGTTCGGCCCCGACCAGCCGCCCGATCCGGTCGCCCAGACCTACCGGCATCCCCATCCAACCGGCCTTGTTCCAGCCCGTGATCAGCATCTGGCCCCATTCGTCGGACATCATGGCCTGAACCCGGCCCGCCGCCCCTTTGGGAACAGGCCCCAAAGAGTTCCCGTCCAGATATACCATGCCATCGGGCAGCGTGAACATGGCCTTGGTTGCGGCGAAATCAGTCATGGCAGCTCACTTTTTCGTTTCAAAGTCGCGGGTTACCTTGGGCGTAAACGATCCCCGCCGCCCTGTCCATTGATGCGACATACTGGGGTTTTGCTATTTTGGCCTGAAAACGATAGGACAGCGCCCAGAAACGACACGTGCCCTTACGTGGCGTCAATCTTCGAGGATTGCAATGCGCTGGATCGATGTTCCCCCTGTTTGGCTTGCGGGTTTTGTCCTGTTGGCCTGGCTGCAGGCGCGGTTCCTCAGCTTTGGTCTGTCGCTTGACGGGGGGCTGACCGATCTGATCAGCGGAGTGCTGATCGGCGGCGGCATCCTTCTGGCGGTCCTGGCCGTTGTCGAGTTTCGGCGGCATCAGACCACCGTCATCCCCCATGGAACACCCAGCGCGATGGTGCAGTCCGGCATCTACAAGCGCAGCCGCAACCCGATCTATCTGGGCGACGTTCTTATTTTGGCAGGGCTGATCCTGCGGTTCGACGCGGTCGTGTCGCTTGCCCTTGTCCCGATCTTTGTCTGGGTGTTGGAGCGGCGCTTCATTCTGCCCGAAGAAGACCGGCTGCGCCGCACCTTTCGCGCCGATTTCGCCCGCTACGAACGCAAGACACGGCGCTGGGTTTAGGAGGGGGCGGCAATGACACAACGTAACAAATGCTGCGCTTGCGAAACAAAATTGCGCGAGATACACGTTTTCTTAACAATCAATACCGAGGACCTGCTCGGCCTTGGAACCACGGGAGATTGCCAGTGAAAATAGGCACACCAAGAGAGATATATGAGGGTGAGAATCGGGTTGCGATGACGCCTGAGTCTGCGGTTCAGTTGCAGAAGCTGGGGTATGCGTGCCTGATTGAGACGGGTGCGGGGGCTGCGGCCGGGTTTTCGGATGCGGTTTATGAGGCGGCGGGTGTTGAGGTTGTGAAGACCGCGGCGGCGCTGTGGAAAGAGGCTGACATTGTTGCCAAGGTGCGCCAGCCGAATGCGACGGAACTCAAGCGTCTGACCAAGGGCAAGACCCTGATTTCCTTCTTCAATCCTGCCGGGAACGAAGAAGGCATGGAGCTGGCCAAATCCAAGGGCGCGAATGTGATCGCGATGGAGATGGTGCCTCGGATCAGCCGCGCGCAGAAGATGGACGCGCTGTCCTCGATGGCCAATATCGCCGGTTATCGTGCGGTCATTGAGGCGGGCAACAACTTTGGCCGGTTCTTCACCGGTCAGGTGACGGCGGCGGGTAAGGTGCCGCCTGCCAAGGTGCTGATCGTGGGGGCCGGTGTGGCCGGTCTGGCGGCGATCGGGACCTCGACCTCGCTGGGTGCGATCACCTATGCGTTCGACGTGCGCCCCGAAGTGGCCGAGCAGGTCGAATCGATGGGCGCCGAGTTCGTCTATCTGGATTTTGAGGAACAGCAGCAGGATGGCGCGGCCACCGGCGGCTATGCCAGCGTTCAGTCGGAAGAATTCCGCAACGCGCAGCTGGCCAAGTTCCGTGAGTTGGCGCCAGAAATGGATATCGTCATCACCACGGCGCTGATCCCGAACCGCGAAGCGCCTGAGCTTTGGACCAAGGACATGGTCGAAAGCATGAAGCCGGGCTCGGTCATCGTTGACCTTGCGGCGGAAAAGGGCGGCAACTGCAAGCTGACCGTGGCGGATGAGAAGATCGTGACCGACAATGGCGTGACCATCATCGGCTATACCGACTTCCCCAGTCGGATGGCGGCGCAGTCCTCGTCGCTTTATGCGACGAACATCCGTCACATGATGACTGACCTGACGCCTGAAAAGGACGGCCAGATCAATCACAACATGGAAGATGACGTGATCCGCGGCGCGACCGTGACCCATGAGGGCGAGATCACCTTCCCGCCGCCACCGCCGAAAGTGCAGGCGATTGCGGCGCAGAAGAAACCCGAGGTCAAGGAACTGACCCCGGAAGAGAAAAAGGCGCAGGAAATTGCGGCCTTCAAAGCGCAGACCAAACAGCAGTTCACCCTGCTGGGGGTCGGCGGCGCGCTGATGCTGCTGGTGGGGCTGATCGCCCCGGCCAGCTTCATGCAGCACTTCATTGTCTTTGTGCTGGCCATCTTCGTGGGCTTCCAGGTGATCTGGGGCGTCGCGCACAGCCTGCACACACCGCTGATGGCGATCACCAACGCGATCTCGTCGATCATCATCGTTGGGGCGTTGATGCAGATCGGATCGGGGTCGTTCCTGGTCATTCTGCTGGCGGCGCTGTCCGTCTTCATGGCCGGGATCAACATCTTCGGCGGCTTCCTCGTAACCCGGCGCATGCTCGCCATGTTCCAGAAATCTTAAGGAGGCCGGGCACATGGAATTTGGCTTCACCACTGCCGCCTATGTTGTTGCAGCTGTTCTGTTCATCCTTTCGCTCGGCGGTCTGTCGAACCAGGAAAGCGCCAAGCGCGCGGTCTGGTATGGCATCGTCGGTATGGCGCTGGCGGTCTTTGCCACGCTGGTTGGCCCCGGTTCGGGTCTGTGGCTGCTGTCGCTGCTGCTGATCGCGGGCGGTGGTCTGATCGGTCAATATGTGGCGCAGCGCGTCCAGATGACCGAGATGCCGCAGCTGGTGGCCGCGATGCACTCGCTGGTGGGTCTGGCGGCTGTGTTTGTGGGCTTCAACGCGCATTTTGAGATCGGCAACGTGGCGCAGGTCATGGCGATTGCCGACAGCGCGTCTCAGGCGGATCTGAGCGATCTGGGCGCGTTTGCCAAGCTGATCGCCAAGAAAACCTCGGCCGAGCTGGCGATCCTGCATGTCGAGCTGTTCCTGGGCATCTTCATCGGTGCGATCACCTTTACCGGGTCGGTCGTGGCCTATGGCAAGCTGGCGGGCAAGGTGACCTCGGCGGCGACCAAGCTGCCCGGCGGTCATGCGCTGAATGCGGCGGCTGCTGGTCTGTCGCTGATCTGTCTGGTCTGGTACACTATGTCGGGCGGTCTGCTGCCGCTGATCCTGATGACACTGGCGGCGCTGTTCATCGGTTATCACCTGATCATGGGCATCGGCGGGGCCGACATGCCGGTGGTTGTGTCGATGCTGAACAGCTACTCGGGCTGGGCGGCTGCGGCGATCGGCTTCTCGCTGGGCAACGACCTGCTGATCGTTGTTGGTGCGCTGGTGGGCTCGTCCGGTGCGATCCTGTCCTACATCATGTGCAAGGCGATGAACCGTCACTTTGTCAGCGTGATCCTGGGCGGCTTTGGTGGCCCGCAGGGCGAGCAGATGGCCGTTGAAGGCGAACAAGTGGCGATTGACGCCGATGGCGTGGCCGCCGCGCTGAACGAGGCCGACAGCGTGATCATCATCCCCGGTTACGGCATGGCCGTGGCGCAGGCGCAGCAATCGGTTTCCGAGCTGGTCCGCAAGCTGCGCGCCAAGGGCAAAGAGGTGCGCTTTGCGATCCACCCGGTCGCGGGCCGTCTGCCGGGCCACATGAACGTGCTGCTGGCCGAGGCCAAGGTGCCCTATGACATCGTGCTGGAGATGGACGAGATCAACGATGACTTCCCGGATACGGATGTGGCCATTGTCATCGGCTCGAACGACATCGTGAACCCTGCGGCACAGGAAGACCCCAACAGCCCCATCGCCGGAATGCCGGTTCTGGAATGCTGGAAGGCCAAGCAGGTGTTTGTCTCGAAACGCGGTCAGGGCACCGGGTACTCGGGCATCGAAAACCCGCTGTTCTTCAAGGAAAACACCCGCATGTTCTACGGCGACGCCAAACAGTCGCTGGACAAACTGCTGCCTATGATCGACTGATCAAACGGGTCGTAATCCAAACGCAAAGGGCGCCAATGGGCGCCCTTTTTTGCGTTTGAATGGGGGCTTTGCCCCCAAAACCCCAGGATATTTGTGGCCAGATGAAGCGGGCGGAATGTGGTAATCTGGGTCGGAACCAAACTATGCAGGAGGTCGGAGATGGAAAAGGTGAATGGTATCGGTGGCGTGTTCTTCCGCGCGCGCGACCCAAAAGCGCTGAGCGCCTGGTACGAGACACATCTGGGCGTCAACCACTATGACCCTGCCCCCTGGAAGCAGCGCGAAGGCTACACGGTATTTGCTCCGTTTGCTGAGGACACCGAGTATTTCGGCAGGGCCGTGCAGCAATGGATGATCAACTTTCGGGTCGATGATCTTGCAGCCCTGACTGAACAACTTCAGGCGGCGGGGATCGCTGTGGAAACCAACCCGGACTGGGACAGCGAGGTGGGCAAGTTCGCCCGAATTCACGACCCTGAAGGCAATCCGATTGAACTGTGGCAACCAAATCAATGAGATAGCGGATTTGTATGCCGTTGCATTCATGTAAGTATATGAAATAAAAAGAGAATTGATGTATTCTCTGGATCGCATATAGTCCGTGGCACGGTACGGAGCGATCTATGACACCCATTCAGGACCACCCATTGCGCTATGCGCTGGCCAATGAGCTGCATGCGCGGCCCTTTCCGGTTGCTCAGGTGCCCTGCACGGTTGCCTTCCTTGCGATCAAAATGCCGGTTGATGCAGCCGGTCGGGACAAGAGCGACGATATCGCTCATCTGACGGATCTTCTGGATCGTCACGGGGCACCGCATCCGCAACCCGCAGCAACGCATTATGCGGGCCAGATCGGTCGCCATTGGTTGAAATGGGAACAGCACACCGAGTTTGTCACCTACACGGCCATTACGCCGAACGTGAGCGACCGGGCGTTCAATCCCGCCGATTTTGAGGTCTTTCCGCCTGATTGGCTGATGTCCAGCCCGGGCCAAAGGGTGACCTCGATTCTGATGCGCGTCGTACCGCGCCCGGATGACGCGCAGATCAGGGCGCAACTGCTGGACTGGTTCGAACCCGAGAGTCTGGCCGTTGCCGGTGTTCTGGATGGCGCGGCCATTTGCGCCAGTGATTTTCGCATCGATCCGGCCGGGCATATGCGCTTTGCCCTGTTTGTCTCGGACGGAACCGGCAACAGGCGCACCGGGCGGGTCATCCAGCGCCTGTGCGAAATCGAGACCTACAAGGCCATGTCGATGCTTGGCTTTGCGCGGGTTAAAACCCTGATGCCGCGCATTGGTGAGTTGGACAAACGGTTGTCCGAGCTGATGGTCGAGATGACCGACGGCGGCAAACATCCCGACGATCTGCTGCCCGATCTTCTGACAACTTCAACCGAGTTGGAGACCTTGTCGGCCCGCTGTGCCTTTCGCTTTGGGGCCACCGGTGCCTATGAAGCCATCGTAAACCAGCGCATCGAGGTGTTGCGGGAAGAACGGTTTCAGGGTGGGCAGAGCTTTGCGGACTTCATGATGCGCCGATACGATCCGGCCATTCGAACCGTAAAATCCACCGAAAAGCGGCTGCAGACCTTGTCGGACAGGGCAATTCGGGCGGGTGATCTTCTGCGAACGCGGGTGGATGTAGAGCGCAGCGCGCAGAATCAGGCATTGCTGGAAAGCATGGATCGCCGCGCTGATCTGGCCCTGCGTTTGCAGCACACGGTCGAGGGGCTGTCGGTTGTTGCGATCAGCTATTATGCGGTCTCTCTGGTCAGTTACCTGTTGTACCCGCTGACGTCCGCGGGGTTGAGCAAGGGCACATTGACCGCGCTGATAACCTTGCCTGTCATTCTGGCAGTGTGGTTCGCGGTGCGCCGTATTCGCAAGCGGTTGGAGTGAACGACGCTTGCGCGAGCCCTTAGGCTTTGTAGTAGTGGCCGGGCAGAAAAGCCAATCGGAGCGTTCAAATGATCAGTGTTGTTTCGGCATGGCGGGCTGTGACCGCGATGTTCATTCTGAACGGTGCTCTGTTTGGCATTTGGGCGTCCCGTATTCCTGCCGTCCGTGACCATCTGCAACTCAGCCACGAAGACTTGGGCTATGGTCTGCTGTTCATGGCGGCGGGGGCAGTGTGTTCCTTTCCCATCACCGGGCGGCTGACCGACCGGTTCGGGGCGGTCGCGATCACTCGGATCATAGCCGTTCTTTATACCGGGTCCCTGATCCTGTTGGCGATGGCGGACAGTTTCACCATGTTGGCCGCCTTTCTGTTTCTGTTTGGAGCCTTCCACGGGTCGATGGACGTGGCCATGAATGCCTGGGCGGCTGAGGTCGAGCAGGCCTTTGACAAACCGCTCATGTCCTCATTCCACGCGATGTGGAGCCTTGGGGCAGGGCTGGGGGCCATCAGCGGATATGCCGCGGTTCAGTTGCAGATGAACGTGTTGCAGCACTTTCTTGCCGCAGGTGCTGTCGTCGTGGCTTTGGCCTTGGCGCTGTCCTGGGTGCAGTGGACGTCTCGCCGGGCAGAACAATCGCATGGCGCGGTTTTTGCCTTCCCGTCCGGCGTGTTGATCCTTGTTGGCTTCACGGCGCTGTGCGGCGCGCTAGGGGAAGGCGCAGTCGCCGATTGGAGCGCCTTGTTCCTGCGCGATGTCACCGGAGCGGCTGAGAGCGTTGCGGCGTTGGGCTATGCGGTCTTCTCGGTCGCGATGGTGGTGTGCAGGCTGGCCGGAGGCTTTCTTATTGCGCGGGTCGGGCCGGTTGCGGCGGCGCGCGGCGGTGGCGTCTTTGCGGCGGTGGGTGTGTTCTGCGTGGTCTCGGCAGGGGCCGCGCCTTTGGCGCTGGTGGGATTCACTTTGATGGGTGTGGGCTATGCGGTGATCATGCCATTGGCGTTCAGCCGGGCGGCCAATGATCCGCAGATACCGCCGGGGCAGGCCATCGCCAGTGTTGCTACGCTTGGTTATGGGGGGCTGTTGATCGGGCCGCCGCTGATCGGGTTTCTGGCCGAGTTGCTGACGCTGCGGATGGCGTTTGCCGTATTGCTGCCGCTTGCCGTTCTGATCGTGGTGTGTGCCGGCGCGCTAAGGCGCGCCGACTGAGTTCGCTTAACGCCCGCGAATACGCGGATCCAGCGCGTCGCGCAGACCGTCGCCCAGATAGTTGACGCTGAGCACGGTGAGCGAGATCGCCAGACCGGGCCAGAACACACGTTCGGGGTATTGCTGCAGATAGTCGACACCGTCGAACAGCAGACGACCCCAGGTCGGGAAGTCCGGTGGGAAACCCAGCCCAAGGAAGGACAACGCGCTTTCGGTGATGATCGCCGTGGCAATCCCCAAAGTGGCCGAAACCATGATCGGGGACAGCACGTTCGGCAGGATATGCCGCGTGATGATCTGCGTGTTGCTGGTGCCGATAGAACGCGCGGCCAGAACGAATTCACGTTCCTTGATCGCCAACACGTCGCCCCGCACGATCCGTGCGGTGGGCATCCACGAGGTGATGCCGATTGCGCAGACAATCAGGATAAAGATCCCACGCTCCAGCCCGAAGGCCGCCGACAAGGGCTCGCGAAACAGCAGCATCATGACCAGCAGCAGGGGCAGCAGGGGCAGGGCCAGGAACAGATCGGTCAGGCGCATCAGCGGCCCGTCGAGCCGCTTGAAGAACCCGGCGACCACGCCGATGAACGAGCCCAGGAACAGCGCCAGCAACATCGCGGTGATACCCACCGAGACCGAGGTCTGCCCGCCGGACATCATCCGCGCCAGAATATCACGGCCCAGTTGGTCAGTGCCAAACGGGTGCGCCCAGCTTGGCCCCTGATTGCGCGCCCGGATGTCGATCTGCGTCGGATCGATGGTCCAGACATAGGGGCCAAGATACACGGCAGCGACGATGAAGATGAACAGCATCGCCCCGATCATCGCGCCCTTGTGGGTCTTGAACTGATCCCACACGTCGCGCCACTGACTGCGCGGCGGGGTGGTCAGGTCGTCCATCACGCCTGCAGTTGGCAGGGCGGTAGACGCGGGTGCAATGCCTTCATCCGGGACCAGCGTATCGGTACGATCATGATCAGTCATAACGAATCCTCGGGTCCAGAATGCCGTAGAGCACGTCTGCGATCAGGTTGAACAGAACGATCAGCACGGCAAAGATGAAGGTCAGGGTCTGCACCATCGGCAGGTCGTTGGCCTGAATGGCCCCGATCAGCAATTGGCCGATGCCGTTCACCTTGAACACCTGCTCGGTGATGATGGCGCCGCCGAAGATGGCCGGAATACCCAGCGCGATCACGGTGACCACGGGGATCATCGAGTTGCGCAGGACATGCACCATTACGACCGTATATTCACTGAGGCCCTTGGCACGGGCGGTGCGGACGTAATCCTGATTGAGGTTGTCCAGCATTGACGCACGCATGAAGCGGCTAAGCTGTGCCGTGATCTGTAGTGCCAGAACCATGACGGGCATGATCATCTGTTTCAGCTGCAGCATGAAGCTGTCCCAACTGTTGACCACAAGAGTTGTGTCATAGATCGACGGGAACCAGCCCAGTTGCACCGAAAAGATCACGATCACCAGAACGCCCGAGAAAAACGGCGGGACCGAGAAGCCGACCATCGACACGAACGTGCCCATCTGGTCGAACCAGGAATACTGGCGATAAGCGGAATAGATGCCGATGGGCAGGGCGATCAGGATGGCGACCACATAGGCGGTGCCGACAACCCACAGGGTCTGCGGGATGCGCTGTACGACGATGTCCATGACGGGCGAGCGGGTCTGCCACGAAATCACTCGCAGATCACCTTCCGAGAAGGTGGTGCCGAACATATGGTCGACCAGCACCTGCGGTTCGATCCAGAAGAACTGCACGATCCATTTCCAGAACCTGATATGCATCGGCTGGCCCAGGCCAAGCGCCTCGCGCATCTTCTCTTTGACTTCGGGGGGAACGGTGAGCGGAACCTGTGCCATCGGGTCGCCGGGTGCGAGTTCGAGGAGCAGGAAGATGACGAGGCTGATGAACAGCAGCGTGGGAACGGCCAGAACCAGTCGTCTGATGGTAAAGTTGAGCATTAAGAGGCGCCTTTATATGCGTCTTCTTGTTGGGATGGTGTGCAAATGACCGCGCCCCGATACGGGTCGGGGCGCGGCTTTGCAAGATTAACGCTTAGGAACCGGTCTTGCGGTACCAGTCCGCAATGTTCCACAGCTCGCTGTCCCAAACGTTCAGGACAACACCACCCAGCGTGTTTGCGTGCGCCGACAGACGACCACGGTGCACCAGCGGGATCATGCCGCCGTTCTGAACCATGATATCGTTCAGCTGCTTCGCGATCTCGGCACGAGCCTCCAGACCGGCGGTTTCGGCCAGCTGACCATGCAGCTTGTCGAACTCTTCGTTGCAGAAGCGGCTGATGTTCTCACCCTGCCACTGCGTGTCCGGACGCGGAGCTTTGTCGCACAGGCCGTTGCCCAGATAGGACTGCGGGTCGGTGCCGTTGAAGGTGTTGGCGTACATTTCAACGTCGGCGTAGAACTTCTGGAACGTGTCGGGCGAACCCGGATCACCACCGAAGAAGACCGATGCGTTGATGTTGCGCAGTTCGGTTTCAACACCGATCTGGCTCCACCATTCCTTGATCAGCGCCTGGAAGTCCTGACGGACGGCGTTGGTCGAGGTCTGATAGACGATTTTCAGCGGAACGCCGTCTTTTTCACGAACGCCATCGCCGTCGCTGTCCACGATACCGGCATCATCCAGCAGCTTCTTCGCGCCTTCAATGTCCTGCGTGTCGCAGCTCATCGAGGTCGAATTGAACGCAGCGGGGGCCGGAACCCAGTTACAGGTCACTTTACCCGCCTGACCGTAGCCGATCTCAACCAGCAGCGGCCGGTCGATTGCCATGGACAGCGCCTTGTAGACGGCCGGGTCCTGCAGGAACGGGTGCGGATGCGCAGCCGTCGAACGCTCACCTTCGGGCAGGTCGGGTGACGGGTTGGTCTGGTTCAGCATGATACGCTCGACCAGCGGGCCAAAGCCTGCGACCGGGGTGCCCTTGCCGCCTTCTTGCATCTGCGCGATCACTTCGGGCGCAAGCTGCAGGTTCCAGGCATAATCGAACTCGCCGGTTTCCATGACCGCACGACCGGCAGCCGTTGCATCGCCGCCGCCCTTGAAGGTCACGGTCGCGAAGGCCGGTTTCGCCGGGTCACGATAGTTGTCATTGGCTGCGAATGTGATCACGTCGTTCGGCTTGAACTCGGTGACGACAAACGGGCCGGTTCCGATCGGGTTAAAGTTCTGGTCGGTGCATTCCGGGGCCTTCGCACCCAGGCAGTCTGCGAACTGAGCGGCCTGAATGATCGGGCTTTCACCGCCCACGAACGGGCCGTAAGGGAAGGGGGTCGGTTTGTCGAAAGTGACTTTGACGGTCAGATCATCCACCGCTTCGACCGAGGTGACGCCCTCGAACTTGGTGACCTGAGCACAACCGCCTTCCGGGTGCATGCAGTAGTCAGCAGTGAATTTCACGTCTGCCGAAGTGAACGGAGTGCCGTCCGACCAGGTGATTCCCGGTGCGATCTTCCATGTGATCGAGGTCAGATCCTCGCTGACACCACCATTTTCGACGGTCGGAATTTCCGATGCCAGGAAGGGCACCATGTTGCCGTCCTGGTCGTAGCGCGCCAGCGGTTCGATCACCAGCGAAGCTGATTCCACATCCTTGGTACCGCCCGACAGGAACGGGTTCAGGATCGAGGGTGCTTGCCAATAGATGATGCTTACATTGCCGTCCGAGCCGCGCTCGGCAAAGGCCATTGGGGCCATCGCCGTGCTTGCGATCGCACCAAGCAAAAGGGCTTTGATTTTCATCATACACTCCATGTTGGACACTTGCGTGTCTCGATTTTCTCCGCAAGGCCTGCGGATTAGGCGTTGCCGCAATGGGGGTAAGACGCTGATTTCATATCGCAAAATCAGTTCGCATTTTTGTGATGCCGTATTCTCCCCAACACGGTTACGCGAGGTATCGAAACAGAACTTTGGAAAAAAGCAAGGGTTGCCGTCGGGAAAAATTGCGACGGGTTTGACTTTTCCCGCCTCAGCGCCTTAGCGTCGGGCATTCGAACAAATCAGCCTGCCAAGGGGAGTGCGCACGTGCTGGACCAACCTATTGCCCAGATAAAAAAACTTCGGGTCGAGTTCCAAACCAAGGATGGCCCCGTGGTGGGCGTCGAGGATGTCTCGTTCGAGGTGAAGCCCGGCGAAACCGTTTGTATCGTTGGCGAATCCGGGTCCGGCAAGTCCGTTTCCTCGCTGTCTTTGATGCGGCTGGTCGAGTTTGGCGGCGGCGAAATCGCGGGCGGAGAATTGCTGTTTGATCGCCGCGACGGGGACGAAATGGACCTGTCCAAAGCCGATCAGGATCTGATGAAACAGATTCGCGGCAACGAGATCGGAATGATCTTTCAGGAGCCGATGACAGCCCTGAATCCGGTTTTCACCGTGGGCCGACAACTGACCGAAGGTCTGCGCATCCACAAGAATATGTCCAAGACTCAGGCCGAAGAACGCGCCCTTGAACTGCTGCGTCAGGTGAGGATTCCCGAGCCGGAACGCCGTTTGAAGCAATATCCGCATGAACTGTCCGGCGGAATGCGGCAGCGCGTTGTGATTGCGATGGCAATGGCGTGCGAGCCCCGGCTTTTGATCGCGGACGAGCCGACCACGGCGCTGGATGTGACCATTCAGGCCGAGATTCTGGCCCTGATGGACCGGTTGAAGCGGGAAACCGGCACGGCGGTGATGTTTATCACCCATGACATGGCTGTGGTGGCACAGATGGCCGACCGCGTGGTGGTTATGTTCCGTGGCAACAAGGTCGAGGAAGGCACCGTCAAGGAAATCTTCGAAAACCCGCAGCATGATTACACCAAGGCGCTGTTGGCTGCGGTGCCCAAGCTCGGGGAAATGCAGGGGAAATCCGCGCCCGAGCCGATGAAATTGCTGGGGGTAGAAGGCCAGACCATCGCCCCGATTCCCGGCACCGAAGAGGTTTTGCTGACGGTCAAAAACCTGACTACACGCTTCCCCGTCAAAGGCGGGTTGCTGCGCCGCACGATTTCGAACGTTCACGCGGTCGAGGATGTGTCCTTTACGTTGAATCGCGGTCAAACGCTAAGCCTTGTGGGCGAATCAGGCTGTGGTAAGTCCTCGGCCGGGCGGTCGATCCTGCGTCTGGTCGAGCCAATGGCGGGCGAGATCGATCTGGATGGCGTCGATATCATGAAGCTGGATCCCGGCGGCCTGCGCAAGGCGCGGCTGGACATGCAGATGATCTTTCAGGACCCGTTCGCCTCGCTGAACCCGCAGATGCAACTGGTTGATCAGGTGGCCGAACCGATGCGCAACTATGGCGTCGCGACCGGGTCGGAACTACAGGACCGCGTGGCGCAATTGTTCGACAAGGTACAACTGCCGCGCAGCTTCATGCGCCGCTTCCCGCACGAGATGTCGGGCGGACAGCGTCAGCGGATCGCGATTGCCCGCGCACTGGCCCTGAACCCCAAGCTGATCATCGCGGATGAGGCGGTCTCGGCGCTGGACGTGTCGGTGCAGGCGCAGGTTCTGAACCTGATGATGGAACTGCAATCCGAACTCAGCCTGTCATACCTGTTCATCAGCCACGACATGGCCGTGGTCGAGCGGGTCAGCCACCATGTCGGCGTTATGTATCTGGGCCGGATCGTCGAGCTTGGGCCGCGCGCGCGGGTGTTCGAGAACCCTCAGCACCCCTATACACAGGCGCTGATGAAGGCGGTTCCGATTGCCGATCCGAACCAGCGGAAATCGGAAAAAGACCTGAATTTCAAACCGATCCCGTCGCCAATTCATCCAATCGACTACACGCCTGAACCCTCGGTCTATCATGAGGTCGAACCGGGCCATTTCATCCTGACGACGGATAGCGGGTACTAAATTCCATGGCACAGCGCCTGACGCCGCTTGAGATCATGACCAAGCTGATCTCGTTCCCGACCGTAAGCCGTGACACCAACCTGCCGCTGGTTGATTGGGTCGAAAGCTATCTGCGGGAACATGGGATTGAACCGCATCGCTGGCCCGACCCGGACCAGCCGCACAAGGCGGCGGTATTTGCCCATGTCGGCCCGTGGGAAGAAGGCGCGGTAGTCCTGTCCGGCCACACGGATGTGGTGCCGGTGGACGGGCAACCGTGGGACACTGATCCCTTCACCGTTGTCGAAAAAGACGGCAAATATTTCGGGCGTGGCACCTGCGATATGAAGGGGTTTGATGCGCTGGCCATCTGGGCCTTGGTCGAAGGCCATTACGCAAACCTCCAACGCCCGCTGCAACTGGCGCTGAGTTTCGACGAAGAGATCGGCTGCACCGGCGCGCCGCCCATGATCAAGGCGATGCAGGGTGTTCTGCCCAAAGGCTCTGCCGTGATTGTGGGTGAGCCTTCGACAATGCAGGCGGTCACAGGGCACAAGGGCAGCTTTGGCTATGACACGCATATGGTGGGGTTCGAGGTCCACAGCTCGATCATGCACACCGGTGTCAATGCGATCATGCAGGCGGCGCCGCTGATCGATTGGGCAAATGATCAGAATGCACGTAATCAGGCGGCAAGGCCCAGCGATACCGCTGCGGTGTTCAACCCACCATGGTCGACCCTGCATGTGGGCATGATCGAAGGCGGTACGGCGCATAACATTACCGCCAAGGATTGCCGGTTCATGATGGACTTCCGCATTGTCCCGGACGAACGAAAAGCCGATTGGCGCGACGCGTATTTCCAGCAGGTGCGCGAGGTCGAGGCACGGATGCAGGCGGTCCACCCCGAGGCGCGGATCGACCTGTCCGAGAACTTCTCGATCCCCGGTCTGGTGCCGGAAGAGGATGGGGAGGCCGAGGCCCTGGTCCGCGCCCTGACCGGCGACAATGCCGGCCACGTGGTCAGCTATGGCACCGAGGCGGGTCAGTTTCAGGAAGCAGGCTATTCCGCTGTCATCTGCGGCCCCGGCGACATCGCGCAGGCGCATCAGCCGAACGAGTTTATCTCGGTCGCGCAGTTCGAAGCAGGCCACGCATTTATGAAACGGCTGCTGGAAAAGCTGACGGGCTAACCCGCCAAAGGAGGCACGACATGCCGGTGAAAAACAGACTTGCCGAGATGCATGGTGAAATCACCAAATGGCGTCGCCACCTGCATGCGCATCCCGAACTTATGTACGACGTCCACGAAACCGCAGCCTTTGTTGTTGAACGGTTGAAGGAATTTGGCGTCGATGAAATCACGCCCGGTATAGGCAAAACCGGCGTCGTGGCGGTGATCAAGGGCCGCACGGATACCAGGGGTCGCGTGATCGGGCTGCGCGCCGATATGGACGCCCTGCCGATCGAAGAAGCGACGGGGCTGGACTATGCCTCGACCGTTTCCGGCAAGATGCACGCCTGCGGGCATGACGGCCACACCTCGATGCTGTTGGGGGCTGCGCACTATCTGGCCGAGACGCGGAATTTCGATGGCACCGTGGTACTGATCTTTCAGCCTGCCGAAGAAGGCGGGGCCGGGGGCTTGGCCATGTGTCAGGACGGGCTGATGGACCGCTGGAACATTCAAGAGGTCTACGGGATGCACAACATGCCCGGCCTTCCGGTGGGCGAATTTGCCATCCGGCCCGGTGCTTTGCTGGCATCATCGGATGAGTTCGAAATCACCGTTACGGGCAAGGGCGGCCATGCAGCGGCCCCTCATGACGCGGTGGATACGACGCTTGTTGCGTCACATATTGTTGTGTCTTTGCAATCGGTTGTCTCGCGCACGGTGGACCCGATCAAATCGGTTGTTCTGACTGTCGGCACTTTTGAAACAGACAGTTCCGCGTCGAACGTGATTGCGCATACCGTCCGGCTGAAAGGCACCGTCAGAACGCTGGATCCGGAATATCGTACCATTGCCGAAGACCGCGTGCGCCGGATTGCCGAGGATACGGCCTCGGCCTTTGACGCATCGGCGCAGGTGAAGTGGAACCCCGGCTATCCGGTGACTGTGAATTCCGAGGCGGAAACCACCTATGCCGCAGAAGCCGCCGCAGCCGTTGCGGGTAAGGTGAATGACAGCACCGATCCCATCATGCCATCGGAAGATTTCGCCTACATGCTTGAAGAACGGCCCGGAGCCTACATCTTTGTTGGAAACGGGGACACGGCCATGTGCCACCACCCGGAATACAATTTCGATGACGACGCGATTCCCGCCGGCTGCAGCTGGTTTGTCGAGATTGTGGAACGACGATTGCCCATCGCCTGATAAGGGAGAATGACATGCCGATCAGAAACCGCCTTGCAGAACTGCACGATGAGGTTACCGGCTGGCGGCGCGACATTCACGAACACCCCGAGATCCTGTACGACACCCACCGCACCAGCGCCCTGGTGGCCAAAAAGCTGAAAGAGTTCGGCTGTGATGAGGTTGTCACAGGCATCGGCCGTACCGGCGTGGTCGGGATCATCCGGGGCAAGACAGATACACAGGGCCGTGCGATTGGGTTGCGGGCGGATATGGATGCGCTGCCCATGCAAGAACAGACCGGGCTGGATTATGCCTCGAAAACCGCCGACGCGATGCATGCCTGCGGCCATGATGGTCATACGGCGATGGTTCTGGGCGCTGCAAAGTACCTAGCCGAGACGCGCAATTTCGACGGCACGGCAGTTGTGATCTTTCAGCCTGCGGAAGAGGGCGGCAACGGGGCCGAGGCCATGTGTCAGGACGGTTTGATGGACCGGTTTGGCATTCAGGAAGTCTATGCGATGCATAACGTGCCGGGCCTGCCCACGGGCCAATTCGCCATCCGCTCGGGGCCATTGCTGGCGGCGGCGGACGAGTTCGACATCCATCTGGAAGGTCATGGCGGGCATGCGGCCAAACCGCAGGAAACGGTGGACACCACAGTGATGCTGTCTCAGTTAATCGTGGCCCTGCAAACGGTTGTGTCGCGCAATGCCGACCCGATCCAGCAGGGTGTGTTGTCTGTGACCTCGGTCGAGACGTCATCGAAGGCGTTCAACGTGATCCCGCAATCGGCCCGCCTTCGGGGCACGGTACGCACGCATTCCAACGAAATGCGCGAGATGATCGAAAAGCGGCTGAGCGAAGTTGCCACCGGCATCGCCGCCACGATGGGCGGCACCGCAAGCGTGACCTACAACAAAGGCGTTCCGGTCACGATCAACGCTGAAGAGCAAACCGGCTATGCAGAAGAAGCCGCGATTGCTGTTGGTGGAAGTTGCGGCGAGGCCCCAATGGTGATGGGGGGCGAGGATTTCTCATTCATGCTGGAAGAACGCCCCGGCGCTTTCATCATTCTGGGCAATGGCGACAGCGCCGGGCTGCACCACCCCGAATATAATTTCAACGACGAGATCATCCCAATCGGATGCTCGTGGTTTGCCGAAATGGTCGAGCGCCGGATGCCGGCGGCTTGAAGTAGGAGAGAGAAAGAATGCCAGTTAAGAACCGCTTTGCCGAATTGCAGAACGAAATCACCGAATGGCGACGCGATCTGCATGAGAACCCCGAGATTTTGTTCGAAACGCATCGCACCAGCGCAGTAGTGGCCGAGAAACTCAAGGAGTTCGGTTGCGACGAGGTCGTCACCGGTATCGGCCGCACTGGCGTTGTCGGCGTGATCAAGGGCAAGTCCGACAGCAACGGCAAGGTCATCGGTCTACGCGCCGACATGGACGCGCTGCCGATCCATGAGGCGACGGGATTGGACTATGCCTCAAAAACGCCCGGCGCGATGCATGCCTGTGGGCATGATGGCCACACGGCGATGTTGCTGGGGGCTGCGAAGTACTTGTCGGAAACGCGCAATTTCGACGGCACCGTTGTCGTAATCTTCCAGCCTGCCGAAGAAGGCGGCGGCGGTGGGCGCGAAATGTGCGAAGACGGCATGATGGATCGCTGGAACATTCAGGAGGTCTACGGGATGCACAACTGGCCCGGTAAGCCGGTTGGCAGTTTCTCGATTCGTCCGGGCTCGTTCTTTGCGGCGACCGATCAGTTCGATATCACCTTTGAAGGGCGCGGTGGTCATGCGGCGAAACCGCAGGAGACGGTGGATACGACTGTCATGACGGCGCAGGCGGTGCTGGCATTGCAGACCATTGCATCGCGCAATGCGGACCCGATTGATCAGGTGGTGGTGTCGGTGACCTCGTTCGAGACGTCATCCAAGGCGTTCAACGTGATCCCGCAGACGGTGCAGATCAAAGGCACTGTGCGCACGATGAGCAAGGAGATGCGCGATCTGGCCGAAAAGCGGATCAACGAGATTTGCAACGGCGTGGCGGCGACGTTCGGCGGCACTGCGGACGTGACGTATATCCGCGGCTACCCGGTCATGGTGAATAGTGACGAGCAGACCGCGTTTGCCGCAGACGTGGCCCGGTCTGTTTCCGGCGACTGCGAGGATGCGCCTTTGGTGATGGGCGGCGAGGATTTTGCGTTCATGCTCGAAGAACGTCCGGGGGCGTATATTCTGGTTGGCAATGGCGACACGGCCATGGTGCACCACCCGGAATATAATTTTAACGACGAGGCCATTCCCGCCGGGTGCAGCTGGTGGGCTGAGATTGTCGAGCAGCGGATGCCGGCGGCCTGATTGAAAGGGTGGGGGCTCTGCCCCCACACCCCCGAGATATTTTTAGCCAGATGAAGAGGGATCCTGCGCCTATTGGGCGAGGGTCAGATGGGTGCAGAGCGTTTCAACGACTGCATCCAGCGCGTCCTTTTGGGTAAAGACGCAGGTTTGGGCTGCCGCGCGCGCGCGGGTCAGGGCGGTGTCATCTGCCAGCCAGGTTTCGACGGCATCGGACAGGTCTTTGGCGGTCTGGACCTCGATTGCGCCTTTGGCCTCGACCAGTGGGGCGAAAGTTTCGGCGAAGTTGAAGTAGCGCGGTCCGGTGATGACTGCGGCCCCGGCCTGGGCGGGTTCGAAGGGGTTGTGGCCCCCGATCTCTTTGAGTGATCCGCCAAGAAAGACTATAGGGCCAATAGCGTACCAAGTTCCGGTTTCGCCGAGCGTGTCGGCGACGTAGACTTGGGTTTGGGCGGTGATCGGCTCGCCAGCGGCGCGGAAGGCGGCGGGTAGGTTGGATTGACGCAGAAGGGTGGCAACGTCGCCTCGGCGCTCGGGGTGACGGGGGATCAGCAGCAGCAGAAGGTTCGGCCAGCGTTCCAGCAAAGCCTTGTGCGCCGCAAGTACCGTTTCCTCTTCGCCGTCATGAGTGGAACTGGCGATCCAGACGGGGCGATCTGCAATTTGCGCGCGTATCTCGTTCAAGGTTGCGCTGTCCACGGGCAGCGGGTCGGACATGGCCTTGAGGTTGGTGCCGGGTTTCACCCGGTCGGCTTGCGCGCCCATGGCAATCAGGTTGTTGGCCGTCTTTTCGTTCTGGGTCAGAAACAGCCGGAATTTATCCAGAAGGAAGCCCGCCGTTTTGGGGCGCTTTTTCCAGCCTTTGACGGACTTCTCGGACAGGCGCGCGTTGAGCAGGGCCAGCGGCACGCCCCGCCGTGCGCTTTCGACGATCAGGCGCGGCCATATTTCGCTTTCGACAAAGATCCCGGCGTCGGGTGTCCAATGGTCCAGGAAGCGTTTAACCGGGCCGGCTGTGTCCAGCGGCGGGTATTGGTGGCGCGCGCGGGCCGGCAGGCGCTTTTCGATCAGAGCGGCAGAGGTCGGGGTGCCCGAGGTTATCAGGAACTCGGCATCGGGCAGGCGTTCGCCCAGCTTCTTTATCAGGCTCAGAACCGACAGGCTTTCACCGACGCTTGCGGCGTGAAACCAGATCAGGCGGCCTTGCGGGCGGGTCAGGCTGGCGTGGCCGAGCCGTTCCTGTTGACGCTGTGGGGGGACGTCAGCGGCCTGCAGTTTGCGGCGCACCGCGCGCCAGACCAGAGGTGCCGCAATCGTCGTCAGGCCGCAATACAGCCGGTACAGCAGCGTTGGGTGGCCGGGCATGTCAGCCGCCCGTGTGGCTCATGTGGCGGCTCATTTGGCCATCGACGGCCTGACGGGAATAGTCGAAATCATGCCCTTTGGGTTTTAGGGTGATTGCGGCGCGGATCGCGTCTTCAAGCTGTGCTCCGCTGTCGGGGTGATCGCGCAGCGGGGCGCGCAGATCGGCCATATCCTCTTGTCCGAGGCACATATACAGCTCACCCGTGCAGGTCAGGCGCACGCGGTTGCAGCTTTCGCAGAAATTGTGGGACAGGGGCGTGATGAAGCCGATCTTCTGGCCTGTTTCCTCCAGCCGGACATAGCGCGCCGGGCCGCCGGTGCGCTCGGCCAGATCGGTGACGGCATAGTGGTTTTCGTATTCCTTGCGCACGTCTTTCAGCGACCAGTACTGATCCAGACGATCCTCGTTGCCGATATCGCCCATTGGCATGACCTCGATCCAGGTCAAGTCCATGTCACGCTCTGCGCACCATTCGGTGATGCGGGGCAGTTCCGGCTCGTTGAAGCCTTTCAGGGCCACCGCGTTGATCTTGACCCGCAACCCGGCCTTTTGCGCCGCGTCGATGCCGTTCAGCACCTGTTTCAGACGCCCCCATCGGGTGACTTTGGCGAATTTGTCATCGTCCAGCGTATCAAGCGAGACATTCACCCGCTGCACACCCGCCGCGTAAAGATCGTCGGCAAAACGGTGAAGCTGTGAGCCATTGGTGGTCAGCGTCAGCTCTTTCAGCGCGCCGCTGTCCAGATGACGGGTCATGGCATTGAAAAACGTCATGATATTGCGCCGCACAAGGGGTTCCCCGCCGGTGATGCGCAGCTTTTCGACGCCCATCTTCACAAAGGTGGAACACATCCGGTCCAGTTCTTCCAGCGTCAGAAGGTCTTTCTTGGGCAGGAAGGTCATGTTCTCGGACATGCAGTACACGCAGCGGAAATCGCAGCGGTCGGTTACCGAGACGCGCAGATAGGTGATGGCACGGGCGAAGGGATCAATCAGCGGAGCAGTCATGCGCTATAGGTAGATGTGGAACCGGTCCACGACAAGAGCGAACTGCGCTTTGGGCTGGAACAGATGGGTGTGGGGCTGTAGGTAAGACGGATGAGGTATTTTCTTGTTTTCCTGTGCGTTCTGGTCACCGGTTGCGATGCGGTTCGGTCAACAACGGATCGCGTTTTTGGCCGGAACGAAGCAGCGCCAGAAGTGGAATCCGAAATTACGGAAGCCACACTCGAGCCTGAGCCGGTTGCCGCCCGCGCCGATTGGGCGGGCCCCAGAACGACCATTGCAGGATTGGGCGATCCGACGACGCCCGGCCGCTGGATGCAAACGCCGCTTGTGGACACCGAGGTAACCGCACGTGTGGTGGTGCCTAGAACCGGTGCGCAGGCTTACATCACCTTGGTGCCGTCGCGCGGGCCGGAAGGCGGCGGGAGCCAGCTGTCATTGGATGCGATGCGGGCATTGCTGGTGCCGCTGGATGCGCTGGTCGAGGTCGAAATCTACGCCAACTGATCTTTCAGGTATTTCCCGGCTTCACGCCGGGCAAAGGGTTTCATGGCATCCCCATGTTGGTCCAGAAAGGCCAGGACGCGCGGGGCGTCGTGTTTGGACAGCTCGCGCAGCCACCAAGCAATGGCTTTCTGGATGAACCAGTCGCGGTCCGGGACATAGGTGGCGGCCCAGCCAAGGATATGATCCCGGCGGGCCAGATCATCCGGTTTCGGGTGGTTCTGCTTGGTCCAGGGCAGGGTGGCAACCAGCGCCGCGCGGCGTGTCCACATATGGTCCGAGGTCGTCCAGCCCTCGACTTGATCCAGACGCGTCGGGTCGGCGGATAGCCGTTTTTGCATCGCCATACAGGCGTGATCGGCAACGGCCCAGGCATCGAAATCCGGCAGCCAGCTTTCCAGCAACGCCCAAACCGCGTCGTCCGGTCGGATGCGCGCCTGCGTCAGCAGTTTGGCAGCGGCCAGACGGGCTTCGTGCACATTGGTCTGCCACAGCGCATCCGCCAAATGGATGCGCCCGGGCACGTCCAGTTCTTGCCTCCACGCTTTGTTGAGGTCGTTCAGAACCGGGTTGGCGACGCCCAGATAGGGGCGGTCCGCCTTGTGGTACGCCGCCATCTGCACGGCCTTTTCTGCGTCGGCATGGGCCTTTATCGCGGCAAGGGCGTCGTCCAGTGTCATCGGTCCAGCTTGTGCAGAAGATGTGCGCGCACCGTAGGCCATTCCGGTGCGGTGATTGAATAGACGGCCGTGTCGCGCAGGGTTCCGTTGGCCATCACCATATTGGCCCGAAGGATGCCATCCAACTGCGCCCCCAGCCGCTCGATAGCCTGCCGGGACTGAGTGTTCAGCCGATGGGTGCGGAATTCGACCGCATGGCAGGACAGACCCTCGAAAGCGTGGCGCAGCAACAGAAATTTGGCTTCGGTGTTCAGCGGCGTGCGCTGAACCGCGCGCCCGATCCAGGTCGAGCCGATTTCGACCCGCCGGTTGACCTCATCAGTGTTCATGTAGGTGGTCATCCCAATAGGGGTGCCGTCTTGTGTCATGACCGTAAAGGGCTGCATATCGTGCAACCCCATGCGGCGGTCGATCTCGGCGTCCATCCCCTCGACCGTGGGGATGGAGGTATACCAAAGCTGCCCCAGATCCGCCGCCGCCGTTTTCAGAGCCTCTGAATGCGCGGGGTCAAGCGGTTCCAATCGGACGTGAGTGCCAACAAGCGTAGCAGGGGCAGGCCAGGTCATTCCACCGTCACCGATTTCGCCAGATTGCGCGGTTGGTCCACATCCGTGCCTTTGGCGACCGCCGTATGATAGGCCAGCAATTGGGCCGGGACCGAATACAGAATCGGGGCGAGGCTGGGGTGGATATGCGGCATGCGGATCGTGCTCCAGACGCCGTCCTCGGCCTCGGCAATGCCGTCGTCATCGGACACAAGGATGACCTTGCCTTTGCGGGCCATCACCTCTTGCATGTTCGAGACCGTCTTGTCGAAAACCGTATCCTTCGGGGCCATCACCACAACCGGCATATGCTTGTCGATCAGCGCGATGGGGCCGTGTTTCAATTCGCCCGAGGCATAGCCTTCGGCGTGGATATAGCTGATTTCTTTCAGCTTCAGCGCACCTTCCATTGCCAGCGGGTACATCAGACCGCGTCCCAGGAACAGCACGTCGCGCGCCTCGGACAGGCGCTGGGCGGATTTGCGAATGGCGCGGTTCTGATCCAGCGCTGCGTTCAGGACCGAGGGCAACCCGCGCAGGGCGGCGGCGTGATCGGCCAGATCCTCATCCGACATCGTGCCCCGGTCGGCTGCGGCTTTGAGGGCCAGCATCAGCAGCACGCTCAGCTGACAGGTGAACGCCTTGGTCGAGGCAACGCCGATCTCGACCCCTGCATGGATGGGCAGCGCCACATCGCTTTCCCGCGCAATCGAGCTTTCGGGGACATTGATGACCGACACAATCTTGTCCGCCTTGCCCTCGCAATAGCGCAGCGCGGCCAGTGTATCGGCGGTCTCGCCCGACTGGCTGACGAACAGCGCCATGGTACGGTCGGTGATGGGTGGTTCGCGATAGCGGAACTCGCTGGCGATATCGACCTCGACCGGCAGTTTCGCCAATTGCTCGAACCAGTATTTCGCGGTCAGGCAGGCATAAAAGGCCGTGCCGCACGCGACCATTGTCAGGCGGTCCAGCTTGGTGAAATCCAGATCGGTATTTGGCAACACGACCCGGTCGCCGCCGGTGGGCAGGTAGGATCGGATCGCCTCGGCCACGACAACGGGCTGTTCGGCGATTTCCTTGGCCATGAAATGCTTGTGCTCGCCCTTATCGGCGCGTGCATGATCCAGCTTGATCTTGCGCATCTCACGATTGGCCAGTTCACCGGCCTCGTTGCGGATTTCCAGCGAGGTGCGGGTCAGGACCGCCCGGTCGCCTTCTTCAAGATAGGTGATCTTGTTGGTCAGCGGCGCCAGCGCAATCGCGTCCGAGCCAACATACATCTCACCATCTCCGTGACCAATCGCCAGCGGCGAGCCCTTGCGCGCAGCCACGATTAGGTCATCCTGACCGTCGAACAGAAAGGCCAGCGCAAACGCGCCCTGCAACTGGTCGATGGTTTTGAACGCGGCCTCAACGGGCGACAGGCCCGAATTCAGCAGATGTTCAGCCATCAGTGCGACGGTTTCGGTGTCGGTTTCGGTCTCGAACCCGATCCCGTGCTCGGCCAGTTCGGCGCGCAGTTCACGGTAGTTTTCGACGATCCCGTTGTGGACCACGGCAACCGGCCCGGCCTTGTGCGGGTGGGCATTGTTGACCGAAGGCGCGCCATGGGTGGCCCAGCGGGTGTGCCCGATGCCGGATTTTCCGGGCAAAGGGTCATGCACCAGCAGATCGCTTAGGTTGACCAGCTTGCCCACCGCCCGCCTGCGGCCCAAAGCTCCGTCATTGACGGTTGCAATACCGGCGCTGTCATAGCCGCGATATTCCAGCCGTTTCAGGGCCTCAACCAGAATGGGGGCGGCTTCATGCTGTCCCAGAACACCAACAATTCCACACATAAAATCAGGCCTCTTTATCGCGGCGAGCCTTTTTCGCCTTTAACATATCAAACAATTTGCGCGCGTAGCCGGGTTTGTTTTCCTGCTTGGCACGGGCCACGGCCAGCGCGTCGGCTTCGACGTCCTTAGTCACAACCGTACCTGTCGCCGTCATTGCGCCATCGCCCAGCGTCACCGGGGCCACCAGCATCGTGTTCGAACCGATGAACACGTTTTCACCAATCGTGGTCTTGTGCTTCATCACGCCGTCATAGTTGCAGGTGATCGTACCCGCCCCGATATTTGTTGCCGCCCCAACCGAGGCATCACCGATATAGCTGAGGTGATTGACCTTCGCGCCCTCGGCGATCTCGGCGTTTTTGATCTCGACAAAATTGCCGATCCGCGCGTTTTCGGCCAGTTCCGCCCCGGGGCGCAAGCGGGCATAGGGGCCGACAATTGCACCCCGGCTGACATGGCAGCCTTCAAGATGCGAAAACGCCCGGATCGTTGCGCCGCTTTCCACGGTTACGCTGGGGCCAAAGACCACGTTGGGTTCGATCACCGTATCCCGCCCGATCACCGTATCGGCAGCAAGGTAGACCGTTTCCGGGGCCATCAGGGTCACGCCCAAATCCAGCAGTTCGGCACGCGCTTGTGCCTGAAACACGGCATCTGCAGCGGCGAGGTCGGCGCGAGAGTTCACGCCCAGCGTCTGTGCCTCATCACAGGCAACCGCCGTTACTGTCAGGTCTCGGCTGCGGGCGATTTCGACCACATCCGTCAGATAGTACTCACCCGAGGCATTGTCGTTGCCCACCGCATCGATCAACGACATCAGCGTCTGCGCGTTGCACGCCAAAAGGCCCGAGTTGCAGAAGCTTATTGCGCGTTCTTCATCCGATGCGTCCTTGAATTCGACAATCCGCCCCAGCGTGTCACCGTTCATGACCAAACGGCCATAACGCGCCGGATCGGCCGCTTCGAACCCAAGGATCACCAAATCGTTCTTGGCCCGCGCTTCGATCATCCGCTCCAGCGTGTCGGGCTGCAAAAACGGTGTGTCCCCATACAGGACCACGACATTCCCCTCGAACCCCTGCAGCGCCTCACGCGCTTGCGCAACCGCATGGGCGGTGCCCAGTTGTTCCTCCTGCACCGCGATCTGGGCGGTCTCGTCCTCGGCCTGCGCCACCTTGGCGACGGCCTCGGCCCCGTGGCCTGTGACGATCACGGTGCGCTCGGGCGACAAGACCGATCCGGCGCGCATGGCGTGGATCAGCATCGGAACCTGAGCGATTGGGTGCAGGACTTTGGGGATGTCCGAATTCATCCTGGTGCCTTTCCCGGCGGCAAGGATGACAAGGGCAGTGGTCATGAAATCGTTTTCTCTTTGTGTTTTGTTGCCGTCCGTTTTATCCGCTGAGGGCAAAGGCGCAAGCCGTTCGGCCATCAAACTAGATTGCCGTTTGCAACACGACATGGCGGAAACCTGCCGAGCAAGGAGGCGCGATGCGCACGGTCATCTTCGATCTGGACGGGACTTTGGCGGATACGTCGGGCGATTTGCTGGCCGCCGCGAACCACTGTTTTCGCAAGATGGGACATGGGGATGTGCTGGTTCACGGGCAGGATGCGGGTATCGCCGTGCGTGGCGGTCGGATGATGTTGACCCACGGTCTGAAACGGGTCGGGGCCTTTGATGAGGGCACAGTAGACGCCTACTATCCCGTGCTGCTTGAGGCCTATGCCAAAGACATCGACACCCATACACATTTCTATCCCGGCGCGTTGGACGCGGTCGAGGCGTTGAAAACCGCAGGTTATGGCGTTGGGATCTGCACCAACAAACCGGAACGGCTGGCGGATCAATTGCTGAGCCAGATGGGCGTGCGGGATCAGTTTGCCTCATTAGTTGGTGCGGATACCTTGTCGGTGCGCAAACCAGACCCTGAACCCTTACGCGAAGCCGCGCGGCGCGCTGGCGGGCATCCCGATCTGTGCGTTCTGATCGGAGATTCGGATACCGACCGCAATACCGCAAAGGCCGCCGGAGTACCCTCGGTTCTGGTTACGTTCGGCCCGTCGGGCGACGATATGGCGGCTTTGGAGCCCGACGCTCTGCTGCATCATTTCGACGATCTGCCCGAGGTGGTGACCGGATTGATCGGTGCGGCGGCATGATCTCTTGACCCCAGCAGAATGCAGCCCCAGAACTGAGATATGACAGAGATATTCACAGGCAGCTTCACCCAGCAGGAACCGATCCCGGACGCGGCGATCGACGCGGCGATGGCCGTCCTGCGCCATGGGCGCTTGCATCGTTACAATGTCGCGCCCGGTGAATTGGGCGAGACCGCGTTGCTGGAACAGGAATTTGCCGCTCAGATGGGGGCCAAATACTGCCTCGCCGTGTCGTCCGGTGGCTATGCGCTGGCCACCGCGTTGCGTGCCGTGGGTGTGCAGCCCGGCGATCCGGTGCTGACAAACGCGTTCACACTGGCTCCGGTGCCGGGATCGATTGCCTCGGTTGGGGCCAAGCCTGTGTTTGTCGGGGTGACAGAAGACCTGACCATCGATCTGGACGATCTTGAGGCCAAGCTGGATCAGGCACGCGTTTTGATGCTGAGCCATATGCGCGGTCATCTGTGCGACATGGACCGGCTGATGCAGATTTGCGACGCGGCCGGTGTAACCGTGATCGAAGATTGCGCCCATACGATGGGGGCCGCCTGGCGCGGGCAATTGTCGGGTCGTCAGGGCGCGGTCGGGTGTTATTCGTGCCAGACCTACAAGCACGTCAATTCAGGTGAGGGCGGTTTGCTGATCACCGATGATGAAGAACTGGCGGCCAAGGCCACGATGCTGTCGGGGTCCTATATGCTGTATGAGCGCCATCTGGCCGCACCGGGGCCTGAGGTGTTCGAGCGGATCAAGTACACCACCCCCAATGTCTCGGGTCGCATGGACAATCTGCGCGCGGCCATTCTGCGCCCGCAGTTGCGGGATCTGGACCGGCAGGTTGAGCGTTGGAACGAACGATACCGTGCCGTCGAGGCCGGTCTGCGTGGCACGCCGGGGCTGACCGTGGTCGAGCGCCCGAAGGCCGAGACCTATGTGGGCTCGTCGATTCAGTTTCTTCTGTTGGACTGGTTGCCCGAACGTATCGCAGAGGTGATCAGCCGCTGCGCCGCGCGCGGGGTCGAGTTGAAGTGGTTTGGCGGGGCCGAGCCAACCGGTTTTACCTCGCGCTATGACAGTTGGCGCTATGTGGACAGCGAGCGGATGCCAAAATCGGACCGCGTGCTGGCGGGTGTGATGGACATGCGGGTTCCACTGACCTTTTCGTTGGAGGATTGTCAGTTGATCGCGCGCATCATTCGGGCCGAGGTCGGGGCCGTCTACCAATCGTGATCCAGCGGAGTGCGCCTGCGGCGCACGCTTGATGTTTGCAAAACGCCGCCCCGCATGGGCGGCGTTTGTGCGTTTTGGGGCCGATATCCTTACGGTGATTGACCGGTTGCAGATTCGCTGCTATCCAGTTATTGAACGCTTGTTCATTAATTCTCGGGAGGAGCCCGCCAATGTTCATGGCGACTATGAAATTCGATCTTGGCGAAGACGTGAACGCGCTGCGTGAAATGGTGCATCGCTGGGCGCAGGAACGGGTCAAGCCGATGGCCGCTGATATTGACGCGTCCAACGAATTTCCCAACGAGCTATGGGCTGAAATGGGTGAGCTTGGCCTGCTGGGCGTCACTGTGCCCGAGGAATATGGCGGTGCCGGAATGTCCTATCTAGCCCATACGATTGCTGTGGAAGAAGTGGCGCGGGCATCAGCCTCGGTTTCGCTGTCCTATGGCGCGCATTCAAACCTGTGCGTCAATCAGATCAAGCTGAACGGCAATGAAGAACAAAAGCGGAAATACCTGCCGCGCCTGATCTCGGGCCAGCATGTGGGGGCGTTGGCGATGTCCGAACCCTCGGCCGGGTCGGATGTGGTTTCGATGAAGCTACGGGCGGAAAAGCGCAACGACCATTACCGTCTGAACGGCAACAAATACTGGATCACCAACGGGCCGGATGCGGACACTCTGGTCGTTTATGCCAAGACCGACCCGGATGCCGGATCCAAGGGCATCACCGCGTTTCTGATCGAAAAAGAGATGAAGGGTTTCTCGACCTCGCCCCATTTCGACAAGCTGGGGATGCGCGGGTCGAACACGGCGGAACTGATCTTTGAAGATGTCGAGGTGCCGTTCGAAAACGTTCTGGGCGAAGAAGGCAACGGCGTTGCGGTTCTGATGTCGGGTCTCGACTATGAACGTGTCGTGTTGGCCGGGATCGGAACCGGCATCATGGCGGCCTGTCTGGATGAAATCATGCCCTATTTGTCCGAGCGCAAGCAGTTCGGCAAACCGATTGGCAGCTTCCAACTGATGCAGGGCAAGATCGCCGATATGTATACGGCGATGAACTCGGCCCGTGCCTATGTCTACGAGGTGGCCAAGGCCTGTGATCGTGGGGATGTGACCCGTCAGGATGCGGCTGCGTGCTGCTTGTATGCGTCCGAAGCGGCGATGACCCAGGCGCATCAGGCGGTTCAGGCGATGGGCGGGGCGGGGTTCCTGTCGGACGCGCCGGTCAGCCGGATTTTCCGCGACGCCAAGCTGATGGAGATCGGCGCCGGCACCAGCGAGATTCGCCGGATGCTGATTGGCCGCGAGTTGATGAGCGAGATGCAGTGAACAGAATGCCTCGCCGGTTCCGGACCGGCGAGGCGTTTGCGGGATCAGAACTGATGGACGTAGGACACACCGACCAGCCATGGATCGATTTCGGCGGTACCAATGTCGGCACCGTCCAGTGTCACGTCCGAGTCGATGTCGAACCAGCGCACGTTCAGCCGGACGGCACCTTTTTCGGTGACCATATAGTCCAACCCGGCCTGCAGCGAGACACCGAACGAGTTATCGACCTTGAGCTCGCCCAGATCGGACTGCTCGTCAAAGAAGATGGTATAGTTCAGACCAGCACCGACATAGGGTTTCCAGGCGCTGTTGGTCGGGAAGTGATAGTTCAGCGACAGGGTGGGGGGCAGGTGCTTGACGCTGCCCGCGTCGACACTGCCGCCAAGGGTGATGTCGTGGCTGAACGGCGTTGCGGCCAGCAGCTCGATCCCCAGATTGTCGCGAATGAAATACTCGGCGGTGAAGATCGGTCGGGTGTCGGCATCGATCTCGGCGTCAGAGTTTGCGATCGTTCCGTTGTCGGATTTCGGGTCCAGGTATCCGACACCGACACCAAGGGTCCAGTCGCCTTGCGATTGAGCAAACGCGGGCACGGCCAGTCCGGCCAATGCGGTAGAAAGGGTCAAAGCGACGAGCGTTTTGGTCATAATCTTGCCTTTGGTTTTGTTGACGCCCCGGATGTGGCAGGCTGGGCCGGGTCACACTCTGATCTGCATCAAGTTTCGGTGTGGGGGTGGATCAGAGCGGAAGCCGAAAACACCAATGAAACAAGAGGTTATCGCTATGATTGACCCTGCGCGCATACCGGGTTTGCGCCCTGGGGATAGCTGGGACCTGCCGGACCGGTTGAACATGGCGAAACAATGCCTCGACCATCCTGCTGAGAAGGTGGCCCTGATCGACCTGACCGGCGCATCTGAACAGCGCGTCACCTATGGGCAATTGCGACAGATGACGGACGGGCTGGCCCGCGCCCTGCTGCCCAAAGTGCAGGCCGGGGATCGGGTGGGCGTCTTGCTGAGCCAGTCGCCCTGGTGTGCCGCTGCGCATCTGGCGATCTGGAAGATCGGGGCGATCTCGGTGCCTTTGTTCAACCTGTTCAAACAGGATGCGCTGCGGTCTCGGGTTGGGGATGCAGGCGCGCGGCTCGTCCTGACGGATGCCGAGGGCGCGGAACTCTTGGGCGACCTTGCTGAGCCTTTGATCGCGTCCGAGATCGGTCAGCCGGGCGGGCCGGTGCCGTTTGCGGAAACCGCGCCAAATGATCCGGCGGTACTGATCTACACATCCGGCACAACCGGCAGCCCCAAGGGCGCGCTGCATGGGCATCGGGTTCTGACTGGCCATATGCCGGGCGTGTCGATCAGCCATAACCATCTGCGCGACGGTGACTGCCTGTGGACCCCTGCCGACTGGGCCTGGATCGGCGGTTTGTTCGATGTGCTGATGCCCGGGCTTGCCTTGGGAATTCCGGTGGTCGCAGCGCGGCTTGAGAAATTCACGCCCGAAGCCTGCGCCGATATCATCGCGCGTGGGGGCGTGAAGAACGTGTTTTTCCCGCCCACGGCGCTGCGGATGCTCAAGGCGGCGGATCAATCGATCCCCGTCCTGCGCTCGGTCGCCTCGGGGGGTGAGCCTCTGGGGGCCGAGATGCTGGCCTGGGGGCAACAGGCGTTTGGCCTGACGATCAACGAATTCTACGGCCAGACCGAATGCAACATGGTCGTGTCCTCCTGCGCCGAGGACTTCCCGGTGCAGCCCGGCTGCATCGGCAAGCCTGTGCCGGGGCATGACGTGGCGGTGATCGACGATGGTGGCAAGCCGACCACCGAAGAAGGCGACGTCGCCATCCGGCGTGGCTCAGCCTCGATGCTGCTGGAATACTGGAACCGACCCGACGCGACGGCTGAGAAGTTCCGGGGCGATTGGCTGATCACCGGCGATCGCGGCGTGTGGGAGGGCGACTATCTGCGCTTTGTCGGTCGTGATGACGATGTGATTACGTCTGCCGGCTACCGCATCGGCCCGGCTGAGATCGAGGATTGCCTGCTGACCCACCCGGCGGTGGCGACGGTGGGTGTGGTCGGCAAGCCCGACCCGCTGCGGACCGAGATCGTGAAGGCCTATGTGGTGCTGAAACCGGGGGCTGAGGCGTCGGGCGTGGAATTGCAGGAGTGGGTCAAAGACCGTCTGGCGCATTATTCGTACCCGCGCGAAGTGGCGTTTCTGGACGAGTTGCCGATGACGGTGACCGGGAAGGTTATTCGGAAGGAATTGAAGGCGCTAGCTGCGGGGGAGATAGATTGAGCATGATCATTTCGACAAATAGCCTGTGCTGTCCAAAATGCGGAACAGAACAATCGAGAGCGTCTCTTTGGCCTACTTTCGATTTTGGGCTGGGTGTCCAAACAGTTCAACCGTATTCAGGCTGTGCCAATTGCGGTGCGAAACTGCGGGCAACGCTGGCGAATGGGAAGCCGAAGCGCCACTACATATCTCTCCTTTTCTTGTGCCCGATTGCAGTGATCGTTCTTGCGTTGGTTGGTATCGACTTTGCGTATTTAGTTTTAGTGACGATGCCAATCTTTATCGCAATTTCCTGCTACCTAACTAGAGCTTGGAGCGTCGTTGAAGTATGAAACTCACATCCAAAGCCATGCCCGCCTCTGAGGGCTTCAAGGCAAACCGCGCAGCGCATCTCGATGCACTGGCGCAAATCTCTGCCGCTGCCGAAGCGGCCCGTATGGGCGGGGGCGAGAAATCCCGCGCGCGGCATGAATCTCGGGGCAAGATGTTGCCTCGGCGCAGGGTGGCGAACCTGCTCGATCCGGGGTCTCCGTTTCTGGAAATCGGCGCGACGGCGGCGCATGGGATGTATGGCGATGCGGCCCCGGCGGCAGGGGTGATCGCGGGCATTGGCCGGGTGCAGGGGCGCGAGGTCATGGTGGTCTGCAACGACGCCACCGTGAAGGGCGGCACTTATTACCCGCTGTCGGTCAAGAAACACCTGCGCGCGCAGGAGATTGCCGAGGAAAACCATCTGCCCTGTATCTATCTGGTCGACAGCGGTGGTGCGAACCTGCCCAATCAGGATGAGGTCTTCCCCGACCGCGACCATTTTGGCCGAATCTTCTATAATCAGGCGCGGATGAGCGCGAAGGGTATCCCTCAGATCGCCGTGGTGATGGGGTCTTGTACGGCGGGCGGGGCTTATGTGCCTGCGATGTCGGATGTGACGATCATCGTGCGGGATCAGGGCACGATCTTTCTGGCCGGGCCGCCTCTGGTCAAGGCCGCGACCGGAGAGGTTGTCAGCGCCGAGGATCTGGGCGGCGGCGATGTGCACACGCGCCTGTCCGGCGTCGCGGATTATCTGGCCGAGGATGATGCCCACGCGCTGGCCTTGGCGCGGCGGGCCGTTGGGTCGTTGGGCGGTGCCGGGCTGAAGCCCGGCCTACAGCTTGAGGCATCCGAGGAACCGGCTTATGACCCCGAGGAAATTCTGGGCGTCGTGCCTGCTGATCTGCGCACGCCTTATGACATCCGCGAGGTGATTGCGCGGCTGGTCGATGGCTCTCGGTTCGATGAGTTCAAGCCGCGTTTTGGTGAGACGCTGGTGACGGGGTTTGCGCATGTGAAAGGCTGCCCGGTCGGGATCATCGCCAATAACGGCGTGCTGTTTTCCGAGGCCGCGCAGAAGGGCGCGCATTTTGTCGAACTGTGTTCGCAGCGCAAAACGCCTTTGGTGTTCTTGCAGAACATCACCGGGTTCATGGTCGGTCGGAAATACGAAAACGAGGGCATAGCCCGGCACGGGGCCAAGATGGTGACAGCCGTGGCGACGACCAATGTGCCCAAGATCACCATGCTGGTGGGCGGATCGTTTGGGGCCGGGAATTACGGCATGTCAGGGCGGGCCTATCAGCCGCGGTTCCTGTGGACCTGGCCGAACTCGCGCATTTCCGTGATGGGCGGCGAGCAGGCGGCGGGCGTATTGGCCACCGTCAAACGCGACGGGATCGAGCGGCAGGGCGGCACATGGTCGGCCGAGGAAGAAGCCGAATTCAAACGCCCGACGCTGGAGATGTTTGAGGAGCAATCGCACCCGCTCTATGCCTCCGCCCGGCTGTGGGACGACGGCATCATCGACCCGCGCAAAAGCCGCGACGTGCTGGCCTTGTCGCTGAGCGCGGCGCTGAACGCGCCGATTGAGGAGACACGTTTTGGCGTGTTCCGGATGTGAGGGCTAGGATGCCAAGGGCGAGTTTCATTGCTTTCTTGGTGATTTGTTGGAACCACGGCGTGCTCGCGGATCAGTGGTGGCCGGCACTGGGTTGGAATTGCGATGAGAAGGCTCGGCACTTCGCTGCATATCCAATTTATTTTGACGCTAACAATCAGATGCCTGCCACAAGAGATGGTTTCTATGTTCCGATGGCAAAGGGTTGGGATAGTCCGAAGGAAGAAGTCCCGGTGCTAACGTGCGAACTTGGAAAGGCACAGAAAATTGAAGTAATACGTGTCAGCCTAAAAGTGCCTTCTCCCAGAGGGGTGTGCGGAGCCGGGGCTTACTCCGATTACAGCTTGCGATACAACGGTATTGAACGCGCGCAGTTCGCGATTGGTTGCTCCGCAAGCACTTTTGTTAGCATCAGCGAAAACTACGGGCAGATCTGTAACACGGCGCAGCCCAACGACCCATGTCGACCTCTAAATGAGGGCACGATTCCAATACTGAATGCCTTTGGGCATTTCAGCGAGAGGCCACAGTAATGTTCAATAAAATCCTGATTGCCAACCGGGGTGAGATTGCCTGTCGGGTGATGGAAACCGCTCAGAAGATGGGTGTGTCCTGCGTTGCGGTGTATTCCGATGCGGATGCGTCGGCCAAGCATGTGCAGATGTCGGATGAGGCAGTGCATATCGGCGCTGCGGCCCCGGCTGAGAGTTATCTGAAGGGCGACGTGATCATTCAGGCTGCGCTCGATACCGGTGCGCAGGCGATCCATCCGGGCTATGGGTTTCTGTCCGAGAATCCCGATTTCGTGGATGCGGTTCAGGCTGCGGGTCTGACCTTTATCGGCCCCTCGGCGGATGCGATCCGCAAGATGGGCCTCAAGGACGCGGCCAAGGTGCTGATGGAGCAGGCGGGTGTGCCCGTGGTGCCCGGTTATCACGGCGACAATCAGGACCCCGAACATCTGGCGGGGGCTGCTGACACCATCGGCTATCCGGTTCTGATCAAGGCCGTTGCGGGCGGTGGCGGGAAGGGGATGCGCCTTGTTGAACGGCCTCAGGATTTCGCAACCGCGCTCGACAGCGCGCGTGGTGAGGCAAAGACCGCCTTTGGCAATGATGCCGTGCTGGTCGAGAAATTCGTCGCCAAGCCGCGCCATATCGAGGTGCAGGTCTTCGGCGATGGCACCCATGCGGTGCATCTGTTCGAACGCGATTGTTCGTTGCAGCGGCGGCATCAGAAGGTGATCGAAGAAGCTCCGGCCCCCGGCATGACCGCTGAAATGCGCGAGGCGATGGGGCAGGCCGGTGTACGCGCGGCCGAGGCGATTGGCTACAAGGGCGCGGGGACGGTTGAGTTCATCGTCGATGCCTCGGACGGGCTGCGACCGGATCGGTTCTGGTTCATGGAGATGAACACGCGCCTGCAGGTGGAACATCCCGTTACCGAAGCCATCACTGGTGTTGATCTGGTGGAATGGCAGCTGCGCGTCGCGGCGGGTGAGAACCTGCCGAAACGGCAGTCGGACCTGTCGATCACCGGTCATGCGTTCGAGGCCCGACTTTATGCCGAGGATGTGCCAAAGGGCTTTCTGCCCGCGACCGGCACGCTGACCCATCTGCATTTCCCGCAGGATTGCAGGGCCGACAGTGGCGTGCGTACAGGGGATACGATCAGCCCTTGGTATGATCCGATGATCGCGAAGGTGATCGTGCACGGCCCGACCCGCGCTGTTGCGCTGGAAACGCTGCATCGGGCCTTACGCGGGACCGAGGTTGGGGGCACGGTCACAAACCTGTCCTTTCTGGGCGCATTGACCCGCCATGCGGGCTTTGCCTCGGGCGATGTGGATACAGGGCTTATCGGGCGCGACATTGATACGCTGGTGCAGGAGGGTGAGCCAAAGCCGGAAACGCTGGTTGCAGCAGCGATGCATGCGTTTGGGTTGCTGGAGGCATCAGATTCTACGGGGTTCACTTTGTGGGCTCCGCTGCATCGTGCGACGCAGTTGAAACGCAATGGCGAAATCGTCGACCTTGATGTGCAGGTCGAGGGACCGGACACGCAAATCTGGCAGGTCGGGGATCGCACAGTCACGGCGACCCGGCGCAATGGGCGCTGGCTGATTGACGGGGCGAGGATGCCCAATGTCTCGGTCGCAGGGTCCCGGATCACCGTGTTCGAGGACTACGGCCAGGTGTTTGATATCGTTGACCCTCTGGACCGCGACACCAGCGCGGCGGGCGACACCAATGTCATCGAAGCGCCCATGCCGGGGCTGGTCAAAGCGGTGTTCGCGACGGCAGGCCAATCGGTCAAGGAAGGCGACCGCCTTGCCATTCTCGAAGCCATGAAGATGGAGCATTCCCTGCTGGCCGCGCGTGACGGAGTGGTGGCCGAGGTGCTGGCCGAAGACGGTGCGCAGGTCGAGGCCGGGGCGGCTCTGGTCCGGTTGGAGGACGCTTAAGCTGTTCGTCGGGCACGCGGCGTGGCACAGTCGGGCCATCCGTATTTGAAACGAGAAGAAGCCAGAGAGGGCGAAGGAATGGGTGAGCGCGTCGAAATCTTTGAAGTGGGGCCACGGGACGGGCTGCAGAACGAAAAGCGCGACATCCCGGTCGCCGAGAAAATCGCCTTGGTCGATTGCCTGTCCGATGCCGGGTTCAACAGGATCGAGGTGGCCAGTTTTGTGTCGCCCAAATGGGTGCCGCAAATGGCAGGCAGCGCCGAGGTTCTGGCCGGTATCCGCCGGGCCGACGGCCTGCGTTATGCCGCACTGACGCCGAACTTGCGGGGATACGAGGATGCTCTGGCCGCCGGTGCGGATGAGATCGCGGTTTTTGCCTCGGCGTCCGAGGGATTTTCGAAGGCCAATATCAACGCCACGATTGCCGAGTCGATTGAGCGGTTCGCGCCGATTCTGGATGCAGCACGCCATATCGACCTGCCGGTGCGTAGCTATGTCTCATGCGTGACCGACTGCCCGTATGACGGACCGACCCCGCCGGAAAAAGTGGCCGAGGTTGCGGATCTTCTGTTCTCGCATGGCTGTTACGAGGTGTCTTTGGGGGACACAATCGGGCAGGGAACCCCGGACAAGATCGCGAGGATGCTGATGGCCGTGCGCGAACGTGTGCCGGTGACCCGTCTGGCCGGGCATTTTCACGACACGAACGGACGGGCGATTGACAATATCGACGCCTCGCTTTCGTTGGGGGTGCGGGTGTTTGACGCGGCCGTTGGCGGCCTTGGTGGGTGCCCCTACGCGCCCGGCGCCGCAGGCAATGTCGCGACCGAGGCCGTGGCAGCGCATCTGGAGCGATTGGGCTACGAAACCGGGTTGGATGCCGGAATTTTGGAAAAAGCGGCGCAGATGGCGCGCGCAATGAGGGGCTGAAATGTTCGACACCATAACCGTCACAACGGATGCGCGCGGCGTTGCGACTTTGAAATTGGATCGTGCCGAAAAACACAACGCCATGTCGGCGCAGATGATTGCGGAACTGACTCAGGCAGCTTCTGATTTGGGGCAGGACGCGTCCGTTCGGGTGGTGGTTCTGACCGGTGAGGGCAAATCGTTCTGCGCTGGAGGGGATTTGGGGTGGATGCAGGATCAGATGGCTGCGGATCCTGAAACGCGATTTGCCGAGGCGCGCAAGCTGGCTGAGATGTTGCAGGCGCTCAACACTTTGCCGAAACCTCTGATCGGTGCGTTGCAGGGTAACGCGTTCGGGGGCGGGGTCGGGTTGGCTGCTGTCTGCGACGTGGCGCTTGGCGTCGAGACGCTGAAAATGGGGCTGACGGAAACCAAGCTGGGCCTGATCCCGGCCACCATCGGCCCTTACGTGATCGCCCGCATGGGCGAGGCAAGGGCTCGGCGAGTCTTCATGTCTGCGCGCCTGTTTGACGCGACCGAGGCGGTGACGCTTGGCCTGTTGGCCAAGGTTGTACCTGCGGACGAGCTGGCGGACGCTGTTGAGGCTGAAGTACGCCCCTATCTGGCCTGCGCACCGGGGGCTGTCGCCTCGGCCAAGGCGCTTGTCAGGGATCTGGGGCCGAAAATCGACGAGCAGGTCATTGACCACACCATCAACGCGCTTGTCGCTCGCTGGGAAACCGATGAAGCGCTTGAAGGCATCGGCGCGTTTTTCGACAAACGCAAGCCTGCGTGGATCAACGAAGTTTGACTCTGAAACTCGAAGCGCACCAACAGGGGGGTGGCGAGGGTTTTCTTAGACCTGTCAAGCCCCTGAATGCCCCCCTGCGCGCTTGTGGTCGGTTGACCCTCTGATCCCGCAGGGATACAGAATATCCAGTCAACACGCCAATTGACGGCGCGCCTTGTCGGGGCCGCGCAAGAAAGGAGCCACTCGTGGAAGAGTTGTTGCGGGAATATCTCCCGATCCTGGTGTTTCTGGCCGTGGCCGTGGGCCTTGGAATCGTGCTGATTCTGGCGGCCGTCGTCCTTGCTGTCCGCAATCCCGATCCGGAAAAAGTCAGCGCATATGAATGTGGTTTCAACGCGTTCGACGACGCCCGGATGAAATTTGACGTTCGCTTCTATCTGGTCTCGATTCTCTTCATCATCTTCGACCTGGAAATCGCCTTTCTGTTTCCGTGGGCCGTTGGCTTCAAGGACATCAGTGATGTGGGGTTCTGGTCCATGATGGTGTTCCTGGCGGTGCTGACCATCGGCTTTGCCTATGAATGGAAGAAAGGGGCCCTGGAATGGGAGTGATGACGGGTGCAAACACCGCCGGCGTCGACAAAGAAGTCGCCACCCAGGCCCTGAATGCCGAATTGCAGGACAAAGGGTTCCTGCTGACCTCGACCGAAGACATCATCAACTGGGCCCGCACCGGTTCCTTGCACTGGATGACCTTTGGTCTGGCCTGCTGCGCGGTCGAGATGATGCACACCTCGATGCCGCGCTATGACGCCGAACGGTTCGGTATCGCCCCGCGCGCGTCGCCACGTCAGTCGGACGTGATGATCGTTGCAGGCACCCTGACCAACAAAATGGCCCCGGCGCTGCGCAAGGTTTACGACCAGATGCCCGAGCCGCGCTATGTGATCTCGATGGGCTCCTGCGCCAATGGCGGGGGGTACTATCACTATTCGTACTCGGTGGTGCGCGGCTGTGACCGTATCGTCCCGGTGGACATTTACGTCCCCGGCTGCCCGCCAACTGCCGAGGCGCTGCTATACGGTCTGATGCAGTTGCAACGCAAAATCCGCCGCACCGGCACGATTGTACGCTGAGGGAGAGGGCAGATGAGCGAAGCACTCAAGGAACTTGGCGCGCAACTTGAACTGAAGCGGTCCGACTGCGTGCTGTCGTGGGACGTCACCCATGGTGAGTTGAACGTCGATGTCGCTCCGTCGAGCCTTGTTGAGTTCATCGAGTTTCTGCGCAGCGACCGCAACTGTCAGTTCTCGACCCTTGTGGATATTACCGGCGTTGATTACCCCGAACGGGCCAAGCGCTTTGATGTTGTCTATCACTTCCTGTCGATGTACCAGAACCAGCGCATTCGCCTGCGGGTCTCGATCCGCGAGGAGGACATGGTACCCTCGATTGTCGACGTGCACCCCTCGGCCAACTGGTTCGAGCGTGAGGTGTTCGACATGTTCGGCATCCTGTTCTCGGGCCACCCCGACCTGCGGCGTATCCTGACCGACTATGGGTTCCGAGGTTATCCGCTGCGCAAGGATTTCCCGACAACCGGCTATACCGAGGTGCGCTATGACGAGGCGCAAAAGCGCGTGGTCTACGAACCCGTGTCGCTGGTGCAGGAATACCGTCAGTTTGATTTCATGTCCCCGTGGGAAGGTGCGAATTACATCTTGCCGGGGGATGAGAAACAGGAGGCCGAGTGATGGGTGGTATCTGGTGGTTGATCCTTTCCGCGCTGACCATCATCCCGATGGTCAAGATACTGCCGTTCTTCGGGATCAACAAAGTCTGGTGCCTGCTCTGTCTCGTCCCATTTGGCACGATTGCCCTGCTCTGGTGGGTCGGGATCAAGCTACAGGAATTGGAGCGCCGCTGAGATGATGCTGGGGGAACTGATCGCATTAGGGGCGCTGGGCGTTCTTCTGGCCGGGGCCGCCGCCAAGGCCGCCGAGGCGGAAAAGGTCCGGGTCCGGGCTGAGGCGAAAAAGAAGAAACGGGGGCGTTGATGGACGGCTCAAGATACGATGACGGCAGCACGGACGCGCTGAGCGGAGAACAGAAGATCCGCAACTTCAACATTAACTTCGGCCCGCAACACCCTGCGGCGCACGGGGTTCTGCGTTTGGTACTTGAGCTGGACGGAGAGATCGTCGAACGCTGCGATCCGCATATCGGCCTGCTGCACCGTGGTACCGAAAAGCTGATGGAAAGCCGGACCTATCTGCAGAACCTGCCGTATTTCGACCGTCTGGATTATGTCGCGCCAATGAATCAGGAACATGCCTGGTGTCTGGCGATTGAAAAGCTGACCGGGGTCGAAGTGCCGCGCCGTGGGTCCCTGATCCGGGTTCTGTATTCCGAGATCGGACGCATCCTGAACCACCTGTTGAACGTGACCACGCAGGCGATGGACGTGGGTGCGCTGACCCCGCCTCTGTGGGGGTTCGAGGAACGCGAAAAGCTGATGGTGTTTTATGAGCGTGCCTGCGGTGCCCGCCTGCACGCCGCCTATTTCCGCCCCGGTGGTGTGCATCAGGACCTGCCGCCCGAGTTGCTTGATGATATCGAGGCATGGAGCCATGAGTTCCCCTCAGTTCTCGACGACATTGACGGTCTGCTGACCGAGAACCGCATCTTCAAGCAACGCAACGCCGACATTGGTGTCGTGACCGAGGATGACATCCAGAAATACGGCTTCTCGGGCGTGATGGTGCGCGGGTCGGGTCTGGCATGGGACCTGCGCCGCGCGCAGCCCTATGAATGCTATGACGAGTTCGAGTTCCAGATCCCTGTCGGCAAGAACGGCGACTGCTATGACCGCTATCTGGTGCGGATGGAAGAGATGCGCCAGTCGCTGCTGATCATCCGTCAGGCCATCGCCAAAATCCGCGAATGCCCCGGCGACGTTCTGGCCCGCGGCAAGATCACCCCGCCGAAACGCTCGGACATGAAGACCTCGATGGAAAGCCTGATCCATCACTTCAAACTGTATACCGAAGGCTTCCACGTCCCCGCAGGCGAAGTCTACGCCGCCGTTGAGGCCCCCAAGGGTGAGTTCGGCGTCTATCTGGTTGCCGATGGCACCAACAAACCCTACCGCGCCAAACTGCGCGCGCCGGGGTTCTTGCATCTGCAAGCCATGGACCACGTTGCCGGAGGGCACCAACTGGCCGACGTCGCCGCGATTATCGGGACGATGGATGTGGTGTTTGGGGAGATTGATCGGTGAAGTCGCTTATCTTCGCTCTTTCAGCTTTTGCGCTTCCCGGGCCGGTGTTGGCCCAAGCGTTGGTTGGCGAAAGCGACTATGTTCACTTGTCCGATCTCGCCAATGCGAGTTTTGAGCCCTTCGCGACAAGTGGTCAGAACGGGGCCAGCTTCGGGATGAAGAAAGGCTCGGACATGTATTTTTGTTTCAGCGCGGATCGAGAGGAGTTTGCTGCGGTCCGGCGTGAGAAACTGAGCGCAGAAGTGCGCGATGAATCGCCTGATCGAAAGGTGCCCAACATATTTGTTGCGTGCGTCGCGATGCAGTAGGACCGGACCAATGCTTAGACGTCTTCACCCCGAACAACCCGAAAGCTTCGCCTTTACTGCTGCCAACCAGCAATGGGCCGAAGCGCAGATCACCAAATACCCCGAGGGGCGTCAGGCCAGCGCGGTGATCCCTCTGCTGTGGCGCGCGCAAGAGCAGGAAGGGTGGCTGTCCCGTCCGGCGATTGAATACGTCGCTGAGATGCTGGGCATGGCCTATATCCGCGTGCTTGAGGTTGCCTCGTTCTACTTCATGTTCCAACTGCAACCGGTTGGGTCGGTCGCGCATATTCAGGTGTGTGGCACGACGTCGTGCATGATCTGCGGGGCCGAGGATCTGATCGCGGTCTGCAAGGAAAAGATTGCCGCCAAGCCGCATGAACTATCCGCCGATGGCAAGCTGAGCTGGGAAGAGGTGGAATGCCTTGGATCCTGTGCGAATGCTCCGATGGCTCAGATCGGTAAGGACTATTACGAAGACCTGACGACTGAAAGCTTTGGCAAGATCATCGACGATCTGGCCGCTGGCAAAGTACCGACGCCGGGCCCGCAGAACGGGCGCTATGCGGCGGAACCGCTGAGCGGGCTGACCAGCCTGACCGAACATGACGCCGGGAAACCTGCGCAGAATGCCTCGGTCGCTTTGGCGACCGGTCTGGGCGATACCGTCAAGCGCATCGACGGGACCGAGGTTCCGATCCTGACGCCGTGGCTGGACAAGGATGGCAAACAGGCCGGTGCCTCGGCTGCGGCGAAACCGCCTAAGGCTCCTGAACCGGCGAAACCTGCGGTGAAACAGGCGGAAGAAGCCAAGGCCAAGCCTGCGCCCGAAGAGGCAAAGGAAGATCAGCCCAGAACACTGCCCGAGGCGCGCGGGGGCTTGCCCGACGACCTCAAACTGCTGAAGGGCGTAGGGCCGAAACTGGAAGAGAAACTGAACGATCTGGGCTTTTTCCACTATGATCAGATCGCCTCGTGGACGCCCGAGCATGTGGCCTGGGTCGATGCCCGGCTGAAGTTCAAAGGCCGGATCGAGCGGGACGGCTGGATCGAACAGGCGGCCAAGCTTGCGGTGGGTGATGAAACCGAATTCGCCAAACGTGCCAAAGAAGAAGGCACGTATGATGAGCAGACAGACGAAGACTAAATGACGGGTGCCCATTCGGGGCATCGAGGTGAGATGGACAAGGACAAGGAACTGGCCATAGCCCGTAAGGGCCGTCACATCGGCATCGTCATCGCGGTGACGATGGCGTTCTGGCTTGCCATGAACCTGTTCATCGGCCCTGCCATGGAACTGACCGCGCGCCATGCGCTGCTGTTCGACCTCGCCGCGCTGGCCGGATTTATCTATGCGGGCGTCAACATTTTTCAACTCTGGCGCATGCGTCAGGATAGCCAAGGGTAACACGCGATGCTGAAGGATCAGGACCGGATCTTTACCAACATCTACGGGATGCACGAGCGTACGCTGCGCGGCGCGCAGGCGCGTGGGCATTGGGACGGCACCGCTGGCCTGATCGAGAAGGGCCGGGACTGGATCATCCAGACGATGAAGGATTCAGGGCTGCGCGGTCGCGGTGGTGCGGGCTTTCCGACCGGGTTGAAATGGTCTTTCATGCCCAAGGAAAGCGATGGACGTCCGTCTTATCTGGTTGTAAACGCAGATGAATCCGAGCCGGGCACCTGCAAGGATCGCGAGATCATGCGCCATGATCCGCACACGCTGATCGAAGGCTGCCTGATCGCCTCATTCGCGATGAACGCGCATACCTGCTATATCTACCTGCGCGGCGAATATATCCGCGAGCGTGAGGCGTTGCAGGCCGCGATTGACGAAGCTTACGATGCGGGTCTGCTGGGCAAGAACGCGGCTGGCTCGGGCTGGGATTTCGATCTGTTCCTGCATCACGGGGCCGGGGCCTATATCTGCGGCGAGGAAACCGCCCTGATCGAAAGCCTTGAAGGCAAGAAGGGCATGCCACGGATGAAACCTCCGTTCCCGGCGGGGGCGGGGCTTTATGGCTGCCCGACGACGGTGAACAACGTGGAATCGATTGCCGTTGTGCCGACCATTCTGCGCCGGGGTGCCGACTGGTTCGCGGGTTTTGGCCGCCAGAACAACGCGGGCACCAAGCTGTTTGCGATCTCGGGTCACGTGAACAACCCCTGCGTTGTTGAAGAGGCGATGTCGATATCCTTCGAAGAATTGATCGAGACCCATTGCGGTGGCATTCGCGGCGGTTGGGACAATCTGCTGGCGGTGATCCCCGGCGGCTCGTCCGTGCCATGCGTGCGCGGTGAGAACATGCGCGATGCGATCATGGATTTCGACTATTTGCGGGGTGAGTTGGGTTCGGGTCTGGGTACTGCTGCGGTGATCGTGATGGACAAGTCCACCGACATCGTAAAGGCGATCTGGCGGCTGTCGAAATTCTACAAGCACGAAAGCTGTGGTCAGTGTACGCCCTGCCGTGAAGGCACCGGCTGGATGATGCGGGTGATGGACCGTCTGGTGCGGGGCGAGGCCGAATTGGAAGAGATCGACATGCTGTTTGACGTGACCAAACAGGTCGAAGGGCACACGATCTGCGCCCTAGGCGACGCGGCGGCCTGGCCGATCCAGGGCCTGATCCGCAACTTCCGGGATGAGATCGAAGACCGCATCAAGGCCCAGAAATCGGGTCGCACCAGTGCGATAGCTGCGGAGTAAGTCGAATGGAAGGTTTTGCCGAATACGCTCATGCCCTGGCCTCGCTGGTGATCTTCACGCTGGTTGTGTTGTTGCTTGCACCGTTCAGCGCCATGGCCAAGCAGAACAAGGGTCTGGCACCGGGCGCCACGCCCGAACAAGACTATGCGGACCGGGCCTATCGTCTGAACCGGGCCTATTTGAACGGCACGGAAACACTGCCCGCTTTTGTCATCGTTGTCGTGACCGCGATTTTGCTGGGGGTCAGCCCGTTTTGGGTCAACCTGTTGGCGTCGATTGCGCTGGTCGCCCGGCTTGTGATGCTGGGGGTTCACATTCGGGGCGTTGGTAAACCGCATTCGGGTGTGCGCTCGGTTCTGTATGTGCTGGCCTGGGCTTGCATGTTTGTTATTGGGGTTATGGCTTTGGTGGCTGCACTGTGATGGGAATGAGTTATAGAAATCAAAGGTTTGCGAAAGCAAGCCGGGCCACGACATGCCTGACCATCGCGACTTTGGCGTTGCTGACGGCTTGCAGCACGATCACGACATCCCGAAGTGACCGGGTTTTGTTCGAAGGCAATTACTTCAGAACCAAGGCCAAAGCCGTCGATAAGAAAAGGGCACCGACCGAGTTCACCATCGTCGTCAACGGTGTATCAGCTTCCCTGAACGGCGCGCGTGAGGCCGGGCGGTATGAAGGGATCAAATACTGCGTGCAGAATTTCGGCTCATCCCGCATCGCGTGGAAGGTGGGGCCGGATACGGATCCGCAGCAGCTGCGGATTGACAACGACAAGCTGGCCTTTGCAGGAACCTGCCAAAGACCATGACGCGCGTTCTTGCATATCACGGCATGTCGCCGCGTCTGCTATCGCATAGCAGATCGGCGGGTTTTTGTTTTGGTGCACCCAAAACAAAAGGATCAATCATGTCTGTTGCAAAAACTCTGGCAGTGGCCGCGCTGATGACCGTGCCGGGCGCGGTTCAGGCCAAACCTCCGCTAAGCGATGTCGCTGAGATCGACAACGAGCTTTATTATATCGCCATCGCAAACGAGATCTCCGAATACTGCCCCTCGATCAGCGGGCGGCGTCTGAAAGCGATTGGCGTGATGTGGGGGCTGCGGTCCAAAGCCAATGAACTGGGGTATTCGGACACGGAAATCCGGGCTTACGTCGAATCGGATGCCGAAAAGGACCGGATGCGCGCCAAGGGCGAGGCGTATCTGGCGCAGAACGGTGTCTCGTATGACAAACCAAATTCATTCTGCACGCTGGGGCGGGCGGAAATCGAAAGAAACAGCGCCATTGGCGTGTATTTGAGGGCGAACTAGACCATGTCTGACCTTCGGAAAGTGAATATCGACGGACAGGAGATTGAAGTCGATGGTTCGATGACCCTGATCCAGGCCTGTGAAGAGGCCGGGATCGAGATTCCACGGTTTTGCTATCACGAACGCCTCTCGATCGCCGGGAATTGCCGCATGTGTCTGGTTGAGGTCGTGGGCGGCCCGCCGAAGCCTGCCGCATCCTGTGCCATGCAGGTGCGTGACCTGCGTCCGGGGCCGGAAGGGCAGGCACCGCAAGTCAAGACGAACTCTCCCATGGTCAAGAAGGCCCGCGAAGGGGTGATGGAGTTCCTGCTGATCAACCACCCGCTGGATTGCCCGATTTGCGATCAGGGCGGCGAATGTGACCTGCAGGATCAGGCCATGGCCTACGGCGTATCCGGTTCGCGCTTTAAAGAGGCCAAGCGGGCAGTGGACGATCTGGATTTGGGTCCGCTGGTCGGTACCGCGATGACCCGCTGTATCAGTTGTACCCGCTGCGTGCGCTTCACGACCGAGGTCGCCGGGATCACCCAGATGGGCCAGACCGGGCGGGGCGAGGATGCCGAGATCACCTCGTATCTGAACCAGACGCTCGACTCGAACATGCAGGGCAATATCATCGACCTGTGCCCGGTGGGCGCACTGACCTCGAAACCCTACGCCTTTACCGCCCGCCCTTGGGAACTGACGAAGACCGAAAGCATCGATGTGATGGATGCTCTGGGTTCGAACATCCGGGTGGACACCAAAGGGCGCGAAGTGATGCGCTTCCTGCCACGCAACCATGATGGCGTGAATGAGGAATGGATCAGCGACAAGACCCGTTTCGTCTGGGACGGTCTGCGGCGTCAGCGGCTGGACAAGCCCTATGTGCGTGAAAACGGCAAGCTGCGCCCGGCTTCATGGCCTGAGGCGCTGACCAAAGCGGCCGGGGCGATGAAGGGCAAGAAGGTTGCGGCGCTGGTCGGTGATCTTGTTCCGGTCGAGGCGGCTTTCGCGTTGAAGCAACTGGTCGAAGGTCTGGACGGCAATATTGAATGCCGTGTGGACAATGCGCGCCTGCCTGCTGGCAACCGGTCGGGTTATGTCGGCACGGCGTCGATCGAAGATGTTGATGATGCGAAATATATCCTGCTGATCGGGGCCAACCCGCGTGACGAAGCACCGGTTTTGAATGCACGCATCCGAAAGGCGTGGCTGAACGGGGCCAAGATTGCCAATATCGGACCGCAGGCTGATCTGACCTATGACGTTTTCCAGATGGGCGAGGGGCGGGATGCGCTGGCCGATCTGCAAAAGCACGAATTCGACGACATTCTGGAAAAGCCCTCGGTGATCATCGTCGGCATGGGTGCGCTGCGCGAAGCGGACGGCGCTGCGGTGCTTGGGCACGCCATGCAGGCAGCCGCGCGGACCAATGGTAAGCTGATGATCCTGCACACCGCTGCCGCCCGTGTTGGTGCAATGGATGTTGGCGCTGTGACGGAAGGCGGGCTTGAGGCTGCATTCGAAGGGGCCGAGGTGATCTATAACCTGGGCGCGGATGAGGTCGAGATCGATGATGGGGCCTTTGTGATCTACCAAGGTAGCCATGGCGACCGGGGCGCGCATCGTGCCGACGTGATCCTGCCGGGCGCGGCCTATACCGAGGAAAACGGGCTGTTCGTGAATACCGAAGGCCGCCCGCAACTGGCGATGCGCGCCGGGTTCGCGCCGGGGGACGCCAAAGAGAACTGGGCCATCCTGCGCGCCTTGTCGGCCGAATTGGGGGCGACACTGCCCTATGACTCGCTGGCGCAACTGCGCACTGCACTGATCGAGGCGGTTCCGCATCTGGCCCGCATCGACGAGGTGATCGAGAACGAATTTCAACCGCTCGAGGCAGGCCCCCTGGGCCAAGCCAGCTTCCGCCACGCGATCCAGGATTTCTACCTGACCAACCCAATCGCCCGCGCCTCGCAACTGATGGCCGAGCTGTCGGCGCAAGCGCAGGCGCGCAAGGCCGAAAAGATCGCTGCGGAATGAACCAGAGCTGTTTCATATCGCCAACTAGCGCGGCTGCTATTCGGCAGGTCACCGCGCGGGATGTGAATGTGGAACCAAAGAAAAAGGGTAGCGCGAGGGCGGCGGATGCTGTTTACACCTACGCGCCGACCCAGCTGCTGCCTCGCGACTATCGTGACGCAGGCGGAAAACGGAATACCCACGGTGTGAGGACCAATGGCTGAATTCTTTAACACCCCAGGCGGAATAGCCATCATTATACTGGCGCAAGTGCTTGCCGTTGTTGCCTTTGTGATGATTTCGCTGTTGTTCCTTGTTTATGGTGACCGCAAGATCTGGGCTGCTGTCCAGATGCGTCGCGGCCCGAACGTTGTCGGTGCATACGGCTTGCTGCAATCGGTGGCGGACGCGCTGAAATATGTGGTGAAGGAGGTTGTCATTCCTGCGGGTGCCGACCGTACGGTGTTCATACTCGCGCCGCTGACATCCTTCGTGCTGGCGATGATCGCCTGGGCGGTGATCCCGTTCAACGACGGTTGGGTCCTGTCGGATATCAACGTCGCCATTCTGTACGTCTTTGCCGTCTCCTCACTTGAGGTTTATGGCGTGATCATGGGCGGTTGGGCGTCGAACTCAAAGTACCCGTTCCTTGGGTCGCTGCGCTCAGCCGCGCAGATGATTTCCTACGAGGTCTCGATCGGCCTGATCATCATCGGCATCATCATCTCGACCGGTTCGATGAATTTCGGCGACATCGTGCGCGCGCAGGACGGCTCGTTCGGGTTCTTTAGCTGGTACTGGCTGCCGCATTTCCCGATGGTTTTCCTGTTCTTCATCTCGGCACTGGCCGAGACCAACCGCCCCCCGTTTGACCTGCCCGAGGCGGAATCGGAACTGGTTGCCGGTTATCAGGTCGAATACTCGGCCACGCCCTTCCTGCTGTTCATGGCCGGTGAATACATCGCCATCTTCCTGATGTGCGCCCTGACCTCGCTGCTGTTCTTCGGCGGCTGGCTGTCCCCGATCCCGGGCCTACCCGATGGCGTGCTGTGGATGGTGGCCAAGATGGCGTTCTTCTTCTTCATCTTCGCAATGGTCAAGGCGATCACGCCCCGCTACCGCTATGACCAGCTGATGCGGTTGGGCTGGAAAGTGTTCCTGCCGTTCTCGCTGGTCTGGGTGGTCTTTGTGGCCTTCGCGGCAAAATTCGACTGGTTCTGGGGCGCGTTCGCCCGTTGGAGCGTAGGAGGCTGATATGGCAAACATCGACTACACCCGCGCTGCCAAGTATTTCCTGCTGCAGGACTTCTGGGTCGGCATGAAGCTGGGTTTGAAGTATTTCTTCGCCCCCAAGGCCACCGTGAACTATCCGCATGAAAAGGGCCCTCTGTCCCCGCGCTTCCGGGGCGAACACGCGCTGCGCCGTTATCCGAACGGCGAAGAACGCTGCATCGCCTGCAAACTCTGCGAGGCGATCTGCCCGGCGCAAGCCATCACCATCGACGCCGAACCACGCGAGGACGGCTCTCGCCGTACGACACGGTACGACATCGACATGACCAAGTGCATCTATTGCGGCTTCTGCCAGGAAGCCTGCCCGGTCGATGCAATCGTCGAAGGCCCGAACTTCGAATTCGCCACGGAAACTCGGGAAGAGCTGTTCTACGACAAGGAAAAACTCCTGTCGAACGGCGAACGCTGGGAGGCCGAGATCGCCCGCAATCTGGAACTGGACGCGCCGTACCGATGACTGACAGCCCGACAAATCCGTTCGAGCTGATGATGAAGCAGGCTCAGGACATGGCCAGGGCGATGAACCCGGCGATGGAGAAATTCTCGCCCAAGGGGTTCGAGGCGCTGTGGCCGACCATGCCGAAAGAGGTCATGGAGATGATGTTCGGCAATACCGTCAACAAGGACGGGCTGGATGCCAGGACCCGCCTGCTGCTGACGCTGGCCGGGCTGACCTGTCAGGGCGCACAGGCGGATTCAGCGGTGCGCCAGACCGTGCGCCACGCGCTGGAGGCGGGTGCTAAGAAACAAGAGATCGTGGAAACGATCGGTCAGATGTCGGTCTTTGCCGGCATCCCGGCCATGACCCGCGCGCTGGATCTGGCGCAAGAAGTCATGGGCGACAACGAGGATGAGGATCAATGACCGTCTTTGCCTTCTACCTGTTTGCCATCAGCGCCATAACCGGCGGGTTGTTCACTGTGATCAGCCGTCAGCCGGTGCATTCGGTGCTGTGGCTGATCCTGTCCTTCCTGTCGGCGGCGGGGCTGTTCGTGCTGCTGGGGGCCGAGTTCGTGGCGATGCTGCTGATCATCGTCTATGTGGGCGCAGTCGCGGTTCTGTTTCTGTTCGTGGTGATGATGCTGGACGTGGATTTTGCCGAGCTGAAGGCCGAGATGGCCCGCTATATGCCGCTGGCCCTACTGATCGGTCTGGTCATTCTGATGCAGTTCGTCATGGCCTTCGGCGCATGGGAAAGCGCGCAGGGTGCCGCCGCCAATCTGGCGCAGCCGGTCCCGGCGGACCGCCACAATACCGAGGCACTGGGTGTCATCCTGTATGATCAATATTTCCTTCTGTTCCAGCTTGCGGGCCTGATCCTGCTGGTGGCCATGATCGGTGCCATCGTTCTGACACTGCGCCACCGTCAGGACATCAAGCGTCAAGACATCATCGGCCAGATGATGCGCGACCCGGCCAAGGCGATGGAGTTGAAGGACGTGAAACCGGGGCAGGGGTTGTGATGCGTGAAGTATTCATAGCATTTGCTTTTGTTGTGTCTGCTGGAAGCGCCTTTGCTTGCAGCCTTGAAGAAGACCCTACTTGGAGAGATCAACCAGTTTCGGTGGCACCTGATGGGAGCTTTCAGCACGCTGAAGACTATAAGCACCATAAGTTATACGGTGGAAAGATCGTTGATTTAGGCGGCAAGCGAGTTGCTCAACGAGTCACCCTTACGACCTCATGCGGTGGTATTTTCGAAAGGCTTTTGTTTGCGGACTGCCATCGAGCAGAAGTTGTGTCGATCTTGGGAGCTGAAAACCTTGATCAGCCCAACGGATGGCGTGATGAACTCGTGGATCTGATACAAGTCCCCATTGGAGCTATAGACGTGCGAGAAATTACATCTGCGGCTGAACTGGTATCGATAGCTTACGAGAACGACTACAAAGTTTCTCTTAGTGTTGAGCAACAAATCGCAAACATGAAGCGCCGCAACCGTTATGACCCATTCAACGGCTGCAAAATCTACTACCCAGAGTCCCGAGGAGCAGGTCTATGATCGGACTTGAACACTATCTTACGGTCGCGGCGACGCTGTTCGTCATCGGCATCTTCGGTCTCTTCCTGAACCGCAAGAACGTCATCATCCTGCTGATGAGCATCGAACTGATGCTGCTGGCGGTGAATATCAACCTCGTGGCGTTTTCCAGCTTCCTTGGCGATCTGGTCGGGCAGGTGTTTACGCTGTTCGTGCTGACCGTTGCGGCGGCCGAGGCGGCAATCGGGCTGGCCATTCTGGTCTGCTTCTTCCGCAACCGCGGCACCATCGCGGTTGAAGACGTCAATATGATGAAGGGGTAAGAGAATATGGAAACCACCATCCTCTTTGCCCCGCTGGTGGGCGCGCTGCTCTGCGGGTTTGGCTGGCGCTTTATTGGCGAAAAGGCCGCCATGTGGACCGCCACGGGTCTGCTGTTCCTCGCCTGTCTGCTGTCATGGATCGTCTTCCTGACCTTCGATGGCCAGACCCAGCAGATCGAAATCCTGCGCTGGATCGAAAGCGGCTCGCTGTCGACAAGCTGGGCCATCCGTCTGGACCGTCTGACCGCGATCATGCTGATTGTGGTGACGACGGTCTCGGCGCTCGTGCACCTCTATTCCTTCGGCTATATGGACCATGACCCGCAATGGCGTGAGGGTGAGAGCTATAAGCCGCGTTTCTTTGCCTATCTGTCCTTCTTCACCTTTGCCATGCTGATGCTGGTGACGGCGGACAATCTGGTGCAGATGTTCTTTGGCTGGGAAGGCGTGGGCGTCGCGTCCTACCTGTTGATCGGGTTCTATTACCGCAAATCCAGCGCCAATGCGGCGGCGATGAAGGCGTTTATCGTCAACCGTGTCGGTGATTTCGGCTTTGCGCTGGGGATCTTCGCGATCTTCTTCCTGACCGACAGCATCAATTTCTCGGACGTGTTTGCCTCGGCCCCGACGCTGGCCGAAACGCAACTGACCTTCCTGTGGGGGGAGTGGACAGCGATTGAGGTGATCTGCGTCCTGCTGTTCATCGGCGCGATGGGGAAATCGGCGCAGTTGATCCTGCACACCTGGTTGCCCGACGCGATGGAAGGCCCGACGCCTGTGTCAGCCCTGATCCACGCTGCGACCATGGTGACGGCGGGCGTGTTCCTGGTCTGCCGCATGTCGCCGTTGATGGAGTTCGCGCCGGGTGCGACTGCGTTCATCACCTTCCTTGGGGCTTCGACCGCGTTTTTTGCGGCGACCGTGGGGCTGGTGCAGACCGACATCAAGCGCGTCATCGCCTATTCGACCTGTTCGCAGCTGGGCTATATGTTCGTGGCGGCTGGTGTCGGCATGTATTCGGCGGCGATGTTCCACCTGCTGACGCACGCCTTCTTCAAGGCGCTGTTGTTTCTTGGTGCGGGTTCGGTGATCCACGCCATGCATCATGAGCAGGAGATGACCGAATACGGCGGGTTGCGGAAGAAGATCCCCTATACCTTCTGGGCGATGATGATCGGAACGCTGGCGATCACCGGTGTGGGGATCCCGCTGACCACGTTCGGCTTTGCCGGGTTCCTGTCCAAGGACGCCATCATCGAAAGCGCCTTTGCCGGTGGAACGGGCTATGCCTTCTGGATGCTGGTGATTGCCGCTGTCTTTACCTCGTTCTACAGCTGGCGTCTGATCTTTCTGACCTTCTATGGTGAGCCGCGCGGCGACAAGCACACGCATGACCACGCCCATGAAAGTCCGATGACCATGCTGATCCCGCTTGGCGCGCTGTCTATAGGGGCCGTCTTTGCCGGGATGATCTGGTATAGCAACTTCTTTGGCCATACCGATAAGGTTGGCAAGTTCTATGGCATCCCCGTAGCCGAAGCATCCGAACACGCCGAAGGGCATGATGATGCGACTCATGCCGAGCACGTCGCCGACGGCACCGCTGATGCGCATCATGGGGACGAAGGCCACGCGGATGACGCACATGCAGATGAGAGTCATGCGGATGGCAGCCATGGAGAGAAAGACGCCCACGGCGGCGACCATCACTACGTGTTTGCGGGTGAGCCGGGCGAGGGCGCGTTGTATATAGCACCCGACAATACCGTGCTGGACGATGCCCATGCGGTTCCGAAATGGGTCAAGGTCTCGCCCTTCGTGGCGATGCTGCTGGGCTTTGTCGTGGCCTATTGGTTCTACATCGTGAACACCACGCTGCCCGCGCGGCTGGCTGCAAACCAGCGCCCGTTGTACCTGTTCCTGCTGAACAAATGGTATTTTGACGAGATCTATGATGCGGTCTTTGTCAAACCTACCGTGGCCCTTGGCCGGTTCCTTTGGAAGCGCGGTGACGGCAATACAATCGACGGTTTCCTGAACGGAGTAGCCATGGGCGTTGTTCCCTTCTTCACCCGCCTCGCAGGCAAGGCGCAGACCGGGTACATCTTCACCTATGCCTTCTGGATGGTGCTGGGCATCGCGGCCCTTGTGACCTGGATGTCGATCGGCGGAGGGGCGCAGTAATGGACAATATCCTTTCCATCGTTACCTTCATCCCGGCCATCGCAGCGGGCATTCTGGCTCTGTTCTTGCACGGCAACGACGCGGCGGCGCAACGCAATGCCAAATGGGTCGCCCTGCTGGCGACCACGGTGACCTTCCTTGTCTCGATCGGCATCTACACCGGCTTTGACCCCAACGACACCGGCTTCCAGATGGTGGAAGAGGGTGAATGGCTGCTGGGCCTGAAATACAAGATGGGCGTGGACGGGATCAGCGTTCTGTTCGTGCTGCTGACCACATTCATCATGCCACTGACCATTCTGGCCAGCTGGCAGGTGACGGACCGCGTCAAGGAATACATGGTGGCCTTCCTGCTGCTGGAAACGCTGATGCTGGGCGTGTTCATGGCGCTGGATCTGGTGCTGTTCTACCTGTTCTTCGAGGCAGGCCTGATCCCGATGTTCCTGATCATCGGCATCTGGGGCGGCAAGGACCGTATCTATGCCAGCTTCAAGTTCTTTCTCTACACCTTCCTCGGCTCGGTGCTGATGCTGGTGGCGATGGTGGCGATGTATGCCGATGCGGGCACCACGGATATCGAGGCGCTGATGACCCATCAGTTCTCCTCCGAAGGGTTCAGCGTGTTGGGCGTCTACATCGTCGGCGGTATGCAGACGCTGATGTTCCTGGCTTTCTTTGCCTCGTTCGCAGTGAAGATGCCGATGTGGCCGGTGCACACCTGGTTGCCAGATGCGCACGTGCAGGCACCAACGGCGGGTTCGGTCGTGCTGGCGGCGATCCTGTTGAAAATGGGCGGCTATGGCTTCCTGCGGTTCAGCCTGCCGATGTTCCCGGTGGGGTCAGCGGTGATGACCGATCTGGTGCTGTGGATGTCGGCGATTGCTGTCGTCTACACCTCGCTGGTGGCGCTGGTGCAGAAGGATATGAAGAAGCTGATCGCTTACTCTTCGGTCGCGCATATGGGTTTTGTGACCATGGGGATTTTTGCGGCGAACCAGCAGGGCATTGATGGCGCGATCTTCCAGATGCTCAGCCACGGGTTCATTTCGGCCGCGCTGTTCCTTTGCGTCGGCGTGATATATGACCGGATGCATACCCGCGATATCGAGGCTTACGGAGGTCTGGTGATCCGAATGCCCGCCTATGCATTGGTCTTCATGCTGTTCACCATGGCCAATGTCGGCCTGCCGGGGACGTCAGGCTTTATCGGAGAGTTCCTGACCCTGATGGGCGCCTTCCAGGTCAACACGTGGGTGACGGCCGTGGCCGCGACCGGTGTGATCTTCTCGGCTGGCTATGCGCTGTGGCTGTACCGCCGGGTGGTGTTTGGCGATCTGATCAAGGAAAGCCTCAAGGCGATGACGGACATGAGCTCGCGCGAGCGGCTGATCTTCGCGCCGCTGATCGTGATGACCATCCTGCTGGGCGTCTACCCATCGCTGGTCACGGATGTGATCGGCAACTCGACCGCCGCGCTGATTTCGAACTATGACACGGCTCTGGCCGCGGCTGAGGCTGCGACCCAGACGGCCGCCTCGCATTAAGGAGGCTTTGGAGACATGATCCAGGCTGATCTGACAATAATCCTGCCGGAAATCGTTCTGGCCGTATATGCGATGGTGGCCCTGATCGGGGCCGTTTATACGACGAAAGACGGGCTGGCGCCGGTTCTGGTCTGGGCCACCGCTGGCCTGATGGCGCTGTTGGCAATCTGGATTGCCACCAATGGTGACGGCACCAACGTGGCCTTCAACGGCATGTTCGTCGATGACGGCTTTGCCCGCTTTGCCAAGGTTGCGATCCTGCTATCCGCCGCCGCCGTTCTGGTCATGAGCCAGGAATACATGGCCCGCCGGGGCCTGCTGCGCTTTGAGTATCCGTTGCTGGTGGCCCTGGCCGCTGTGGGCATGATGATGATGGTCAGCGCAGGCGATCTGATGTCGCTGTATATGGGGCTGGAGTTGCAATCCCTGGCCCTTTATGTCGTGGCCGCGCTGCGCCGCGACAGTGCGAAATCGACCGAGGCCGGATTGAAGTATTTCGTGCTGGGCGCGCTCAGCTCGGGCCTTCTGCTATATGGTGCGTCGCTGGTTTATGGCTTCACCGGAACCACCCTGTTTTCGGGCATCATCGCGACTGTACAGGCCGGAGATGTCTCGGTTGGCCTGCTGTTTGGTCTGATCTTCCTGATCTCGGGTTTGGCCTTCAAGGTCTCGTCGGTGCCTTTCCATATGTGGACGCCGGACGTGTACGAGGGCTCTCCGACCCCGATTACCGCGTTCTTTGCAACCGCGCCGAAAGTGGCGGCGATGGCCCTGTTCGCGCGGCTGCTGCATGACGCATTCGGCGGTATCGTGAAAGACTGGCAACAGGTGATCGTGCTGCTGTCTGTGCTGTCGATGCTGCTGGGTGCGGTCGCCGCCATTGGGCAGCGTGACATCAAGCGCCTGATGGCGTTTTCGTCGATTGCGCATATGGGCTATGCGCTGATCGGTCTGGCCGCAGGGACCGAGTTGGGCATCAAGGCGATGCTGATGTATCTGGCCATTTACGTGACCATGAATATCGGCACCTTCGCCTTCATCCTGATGATGGAACGTGATGGCAAACCCGTCACCGACATTGATGCGTTGCGCCAGTATTCCAGGCATGATCCGGGTAAGGCGCTGGCGGTTCTGATCCTGATGTTCAGCCTTGCGGGCGTGCCGCCGATGCTTGGGTTCTTCGCCAAGTTCGGTGTCTGGCAAGCGGGCGTCAGCGCGGGTCTGACGGGTCTGGTCATCGTCTCGGCCATCGCCTCGGTCATCGGTGCGTTCTATTACCTGCGGATCGTGTTCTACATGTATTTCGGGGCCGAGAACGAGGAACCGATCGAAACGCGGTCATCGCCCGTTTTGTGGGTCGCCCTGATGGGATCGGCAGCCCTGATGCTGATCGGCGTATTCTATCAGTTCGGTGTCGAGGGCGCAGCGGCGGCTGCGGCAGCCACGCTTGTCAACTGATCGTCTAGAACACTGTGAAGGAGGGGCTCGGTCGCGCGACCGGGCCTTTTTGATATGACCAAATGGCCCCAAGGCTACGGCCTGCACGAAGTGCAGGAAGTTGATAGCACCCTGAACGAAGCGGCACGGATCGCCCCAAACGCCAGCGGTCCGGTGTGGATCATGGCGCATCACCAAACCGCAGCGCGCGGACGGCGCGGGCGGGCTTGGGCGAACCCCATGGGCAATCTGGCCGCGACCTTGCTGATGCGTCCGCAAGGTGCACCGGAACAATCGGCTTTGCGCAGCTTCGTCGCCGCGCTGGCCCTGTTTGATGCCTGTGTGGCTGTCACCGGGCGGGCGGACGGTCTGTCGCTGAAATGGCCCAATGATGTGCTGCTGAATGGCGGCAAGCTGGCGGGAATCCTGCTGGAAAGCACCGGGCAGGGGCGCGGCGTGGCCCATCTGGCCATCGGCATTGGCGTAAATCTGGCCTCGGCCCCCGACCCCGAGGCGGTGGAACCCGGTGCAATGCGCCCCGTCTCATTGCTGTCGGAAACCGGGGCCCATGTCACGCCCGAGGATTTCCTGACCGAACTCGCCGCCGCCTATGCCCGTTACGAGACGCAGTTTGTCACCTATGGGTTTGAGCCGATCCGCACCGCCTGGCTGGCCCGCGCGGCGCGTCTGGGCGAGGTCATCACCGCCCGTACCGGAACGTCAGAGACGGTCGGAACCTTCGAAACGGTGGACGCGGGGGGCAACCTTGTCCTAAACACCGCGAAAGGCCGCGTGAGCATTCCCGCGGCGGATGTGTATTTCTGAAAGGGGCGCAGATGCTTCTGGCCATCGATTGCGGCAACACGAACACCGTATTCTCGATCTGGGATGGCGAAACCTTCCTGTGCACGCTGCGCACGTCGACCCATCACTCGCGCACGGCGGACGCCTATTTCACATGGTATTCGACGCTGGTGAAACATTACGGCATCGAGGCCGAGATCACGGATGTGATTATCGCCTCGACCGTGCCGCGCGTGGTGTTCAACCTTCGTATATTTGCGGATCGGTTCTTTGGCTGCCGGCCATGGGTGGTGGGTAAACCCGATTGCCTGTTGCCTGTGACGCCCCGCGTGGATGAAGGCACCGTGCCTGGCCCGGATCGTCTGGCCAACGCGGTCGGGGCGTTTGACCGGCATGGCGGCAATGTGGTGGTGGTGGATTTCGGCACCGCAACCAATTTCGACGTCGTGGCCGCCGACGGCGCTTATGTCGGCGGCATCATTGCGCCGGGGGTGAACCTCAGCCTGGAGGCTTTGCATCAGGGCGCTGCGGCGTTGCCGCATATCGACATTACGCGGCCGGACAAAGTGATTGGCACGAATACGGTTGGCTGTATCCAGTCGGGCGTGTATTGGGGCTATTCCGGTCTGATCGAGGGGCTGATTGCCCGCATCAAGACCGAATACGGAATGCCGATGAAAGTCGTTGGAACCGGAGGGCTCGCACCCTTGTTCGATCAGGCCGACGTGGGGTTCGACGCAATCGAAGATGATCTGACGATGCACGGCCTGACCGTGATCCATCGCTATAACAAGGAAAATGGCTCGACATGAGCAGCGAAAGACTGATCTACCTGCCGCTGGGCGGGGCCGGTGAAATCGGCATGAATGCCTATGTGTATGGCTATGGTGAACCGGGCAAGGAACGCCTGATCCTCGTCGATCTGGGCGTGACGTTTCCCGATATGGATACCACGCCAGGGGTTGATCTGATCCACGCCGATATTTCATGGCTGCAGGACCGCGCCGACCGGCTTGAGGCGATCTTTGTCACCCACGCGCACGAAGATCACGTGGGCGCCGTGGCCCATTGTTACGAAGCACTTGGCGCGCCGGTCTATGCACGTGCTTTCACCGCCAATATCGCCCGCCGCAAGATGGACGAACATGGCCATCCCGAAGACGCCGTGCGCACCGCCTCGGCCTGGCCCGAGCAGGTCTCGGCTGGCCCGTTCACCGTGGGTTTCCTGCCGGTCTCGCATTCGATCCCCGAAAGCGCGGCCTTGGTGATCGACACGCCTGCGGGCCGGATCGTGCATTCGGGCGATTTCAAACTGGACGCAAACCCGGTTGTGGGGGAAGCGTTTGACCCGGACCTGTGGACCGAGGTTGCCAAATCGGGTGTCAAGGCGCTGGTCTGTGACAGCACCAATGTGTTTTCAGCCCATCCCGGACGATCGGAATCCGAAGTTGGGCCCGAGATCACAAAGCTGGTCGAAAGCGCCGAAGGTATGGTTGTGGCCACCACTTTTGCCTCGAACGTTGCGCGGGTGAAGACATTGGCAGAGGCCGGGCAGCGGGCCGGGCGTTCGGTTGTTTTGCTGGGCCGCGCCATGCGCCGGATGATCGAGGCGGCGACGGAAACCGGTATCCTGTCGGACTTCCCCAAGGTGATCAGCGCCGAAGAGGCGGTGGACCTGCCGCGCCAGAACCTGATGCTGATCGTGACCGGCAGTCAGGGCGAACGCCGCGCCGCCAGCGCGCAACTGGCACGCGGCAAGTATCGCGGGATCGAACTGAAAGAGGGCGATCTGTTCCTGTTCTCGTCGAAGACCATTCCCGGAAACGAGCGCGGCGTGATCTTCATCATGAACCAGCTTAGCGAAAAGGGCGTGGATGTGGTCGATGACAGCTCGGGGCTGTATCACGTCTCGGGCCACGCCAACCGGCCTGATCTTGAGAAGGTGCATGCGCTGACTGACCCTCAGATGGTCATCCCGATGCACGGCGAACACCGCCACCTGCGCGAACATGCGAAACTGGCCGAGGCTGGCGGGCGGACCGGTATCCTTGCGGTCAACGGCACCATGTTGGACCTGACCGGCAATGCGCCCAAGGTTGTGGATTATGTCGAGACCGGACGCACCTATCTGGACGGCACCGTCAAGATCGGCGCGCTGGACGGCATTGTCCGCGACCGTATTCGCATGGCGCTGAACGGGCATGTCACGGTCACAGTCATTCTGGATGAAGAGGACGAGCCGCTGGGCGAACCCTGGTGCGATATGATGGGCCTACCGGAAACCGGAACCTCGCGGGCCGCTTTGGTCGAGGTGCTGGAGGAAGACCTGAACCAGTTCCTGATGCGGGCCGAGGCCAAGACCCTGCGCGACGATGACAAGCTGGAAGAGGCGATGCGCCGGATCGTGCGTCAGACCGCCAAGACCGAGATCGGCAAGAAGCCCGAAGTTACCGTTGTGATCAGCCGGATGAAGTAAGCCCGGCGTCAGTCGGCATCCGGCATCGGGTATCCGCGCAGGCGCAGAAACAGGCTGGCCTCATCCTGGTTCTGGTAGAAGGGAACCGATGCCGGTGGCGTCGGATCGGTCACGCGCGCTGCGATTTCGGCCAGAACAACTTCGGTGATGAAGGGCAGGTCCAGATCACGGGCGCGGTCCAGCTGGACCCATTGCAGATGCGACAGCTCGTCCGAGGCGCGGCTGAAATCGTCCAGATCGCCCTGAATCTCATCCGCATCGACCAGAAAGAACCGCGCATCAAACCGGCGTGGGCGGCCGGGCGGCGTGACCGCGCGAAAAACGAACTGTAAGCCTTTGGCGGATGGCAGAAATCCCATGTCGGCAAATTCCGCCCAATCCTCGGGCACGGTCGCGGACCAAGTGCCGGGCTGCCCCAGAACCAGTCCGGTTTCTTCCCACAATTCGCGTATCGCAGCGGCGGCCAGCGCGGTTTGCAGATCGGGCGCGGATTGTTCGGCAAGCCGGTCTTGACACAAACCGGGCAGCGGCGTGGCCAAAGGAACACTCCCGTCCGACGGGTCAACCGCGCCGCCGGGGAAAACAAACTTGTTGGGCATGAACACGGCATTGGTGCCGCGTTGCCCCATCAGAATCGACGGATCCGTCAGGCGATTGCGCAAGACAATGACTGTCGCCGCGTCCCGTATTGCTGTTTTGTCGATGCTCATGCGTGGCCGGTTCCGATGGATGACCTCATGAGGCTTTCTCGAACCCGTTCATCCGGCGTGCCCATTGATAGGCCACCATGGCCCCCTTCAGGCGGGGCAGCAGGTACAGCGACAGCGCCACACAGGCAATGGAAAAGCCGATTGCCATGGTCCACGGATCCGGCCGCCAATGCACGTACGAGACGTGCAGCGCGGGGGCCAGCAAGTGCCCGACCACCAGAATCGTCAGGTATGCCGGGCCATCATCGGCGCGGTGATGAAACAGCTCCTGCCCGCAGTTCGGGCAGTGGTCGTTCACCTTCAGATAGCTGTGCAGCAGCTTGCCCTCACCACATTTGGGGCACCGGCCACGAAAGCCTTTGACCAAAGCAGGCCATGTCGGGCGCTCATCTTCGGTCGGGGTCTCGATCGTCTGGTCCATAATATAACTCATGCGCTCATCTTTGCCGGATATTGCGCCTTGTGTCCGCGAGTTTAAAGGGGGGTGCGTCGCTTTGTGCCGATGCGGGCAATGACGCGCCCAAGCCAAATATCAAAAAAAGTTTGACCTTTGCGACGGAAACCCCGGCGCGCCCCGTTTGAATGGATATGAGCAGCGGTGATGAGGCCGCGTCAAACAAGGGAAACCAACCATGAAAAACTCAACTTTCATCGCGGGTATCGTACTTGCAGCAGTCGCCATCACAGGCACATCGGTTCTGGCGGCGGGTCCCAAAGATCGTGAGCCCGTTTCGTTTCAGGAACTGGACGCAAACGGAGATGGGCAGATCACCAGGGACGAGATGACCGCCCATCGCAATGCGCGGTTCACGACGGCAGATACCGATGGCGACGGCCAATTGAGCGTTGAAGAAATGCAGGCGGCGGCCCAGAAACGGTCGGACGAGCGTATCACCAAGATGTTCGAAGAGCATGACGCCAACGCCGATGGCTTTCTGAGCCAGGATGAGTTGCCGAAACCACGCCGGGCTGACAAGATGTTTGACCGGATCGATGCAGATGACAGCGGCAGCATCTCGGAACAGGAATTTGCCGATGCAAAAGACAAAATGGGCCGGCATCACAAAAAGCGTCACAAGGCGGGCGCCGACAATAACTGATGCGGGATGGAGGATCTGACCTCCCATCCAGATACAGGTTGCGGCGGCGATGCCGCTGCAGCCGACCTTGGCGACGATGTGTTGCTGAGGCAGTTTGCTGATGGCGATGCCGGGGCCGCGCGGCTTTTGACCGACCGTCTGGGGCCGCGCAGCTATTCGGTGGCTTTGCGTATGCTGGGAAACCGGGCCGAGGCCGAAGACATCACGCAAGAGGCCATGATGCGGCTGTGGCAGATGGCACCGGACTGGGTGCCAGGGCAGGCCAAGGTCTCAACCTGGCTATACCGGGTGACGCTGAACCTGTGTGTGGATATGCGGCGCAAGAAACGGCCCGAGGCCTTGTCGGATGTACCCGAACCCGAGGACGATGGTGTCAGCGTGGTTGAACGCATGCAGCAAGAGGCGCGCAAGGATGCATTGCAGGCGGCCCTGTCACAATTGCCGGATCGGCAAAGACAGGCGGTTATCCTGCGCCATATCGAGGAATTGCCCAACCCCGAGATTGCCGGGATCATGGGGGTATCGGTAGAAGCGGTCGAAAGTCTGACCGCGCGGGGAAAACGCAGCCTGGCTGCCAATCTGGCCAGACGACGGGATGAACTGGGGTATGAAAATGGCTGATGATGACATGGAACTGGATGATCTGTTTGCCCAGGCAAGGGCGCAGCGCGACGACCTGCCGGATGGTCTGGCCGTACGCATTCAGACCGATGCCGAGGCGGTTCGCCTGCAACGTCTGAAAGCCCGGTCGCCGGTCGGCCCCCGACCATGGGTCCGTTTTCTAGAACAGATCGGCGGCTGGCAGGGGTTTGGTGGCCTGATCGCGGCCAGTGCCGCTGGTGTCTGGATCGGGTTTTCCGCACCTGCTTTTCTGCCCGACCCGGCCAGTTTGGTGACGTCGCAGGACACGTCTTATCTGATAGCGGATCTGGGCTTTGACACGAGTTTTCTGGAGGCCACGGAATGAGCGCGGAAACCAAACCAAAACGGCGTTGGATGCCGATTGTTCTGGCCCTCTCACTGGCCCTGAACCTGTTGATTGTCGGGATTGCTGCGGGGACGGTTCTTCGGTTGAAAGGCGGTGACCACGCCAAGGGCCCACCGGGTTTTGGCCCCGCCTTGTATCGCGCTTTGCCCAAAGACGACCGCAAATCCCTGCGCGGGGAATTGTCGGGGTTGCACCGGGAACGTTCAGGTAACCGGGCGCGGGATTTTGCAGCGATCAGCCAGGCATTGCGCGCGGTGCCGTTCGATCCGGCGGCTGTTGAGGTTCTGTTGCAGCAACAGGCACAGGAAACGGCCCAATTGCAAGCTGCGTTACAAACTCAATGGTTGGCGCGTGTCTCGGCGATGTCGGATGCAGAACGTCAGGGTTATGCCGACCGGCTGGAAGAGGTTGTTCAGCGTGGCCACCGCAAGCACCAGAAGCACGATTGATTCATGCCGCGCTTTGGCGGATCCGAACCTGATTGCGGCCTGCTCTTTTCGCGGCGTACAGCGCCTCGTCCGCTGATTTCATCAGCCTATCCACAGGCTCGGGCCGTGTATCTTGCGACGCATATCCGGGCGAGGCGTGTTTGAGGCCGATGCTGATCGTAACCGGGATCGGGTCCTGTGTGTCGGACAGGTGAAAGGGTTGTTGGCAAATACTGTCACACAGCGCCTCTGCCAGTTTGACGGCCCGTGCACGGGTCATGTTTGAGGCCCCGATCATGAACTCTTCACCGCCGATGCGGGCGACAAACCCGGTGTCCCCCAGAACCCGCTGCATCCGGGTCGCGGCCTGCGTCAGCACCATGTCGCCGCTGGCATGCCCAAAGCGGTCATTGATCGTTTTGAAATGGTCCAGATCGGCCAGCATGATCGCAAAGCCGCGCCCGGACCTCAGCGATTGGCGGGCGATCTGTTCCATCGCGTGCATACCGTAGCGCCGGTTGTGCAACCCGGTCAGCGGGTCGATCCACGAGTCGGCGATCCCGCGTTTCAGCGAGGCGCGCATCTGATCGATACGTGTTTTTCGGGCAAGCTGGTTTGCCAGTCGCAACTGGATTTCCTGCGGGCAGAAGCCGCCAAGGCAAACGGCATCCGCGCCGCGATCCAAAGCCTCGGACGCCATAGCGGCATTGGTGTCGTCCAGTACCCCGATCAGAACTGTGTGGCGCGTCGCGCTGCGAGATCTGAGGTCGGCGAGAATATTCAATCCGCTCGGGCTGGCATCCAATTCGATCACGACGGCGTCCGGGGTCGGGCCCGACAACAGCGCCTGCAGATTGGATTGCGTGTGCCAGCCGACAATGTGCCGTGTCTGATGGGACAGGGCCTTGTTCCATATCGCGCCGGTTCGGGGTGTCAGCGACAGAATATCGACGCGCGCTGGCTTGTGTGGGGTGAGAAATGCCGTGGCTTGTTCTGCGAATCCAATGGTCTGAGGCGTGTCGTTGACGTGAAGGTCCTGCGTGTCGGCCCGCGCCCGCAACAGGCTGCGAATGCGGGCCAGAAGCAGCGTATCCTTGAATGGATGGGTCATCACATCGTCCAGCCCATCCTCCAACGCGCGCAGGCGGGCGGCCTTGTCATTCTGAGGCGCAAGCGCCACCACGGGCACATCGCCCAGCTCGGGCTCGTTCAGGATAAGCTTTTTGACATCTGCGGCCGTCCCGTCCGGCAGGGTCTGCGCAGTCAGAACAAGATCGGGCCGTACCCGCCGCAGCAAGGCTCGCAGCCCCTTTAGCTTTTCCCCCTGCACCACGTGATACCATGCCGCCGTCAGCTGAACCTTCAGCATAATGCGGTTGGTTGATACCCCGTCGAGGACAAGGATGGTTCCCTGCACGGACATAGTCGCTCACCGTTGATTGCATGCGTCAACAAAGTGTTTATGAGTCTGGTTAACAAACCCTTTCCAAGACCGAATCCAGGGCCGGTTTATGTCACTTTCTGCCGATTCTGCCGAAACGCTTGCGCTGACCGCCCTTGGCTGGCTGGTCGGAAATGATGAGCTTTTGCCTGTATTTCTTGGCTCAACCGGCGCTGCGTCTCAGGATTTGCGGACCAATGCGGGCGACCCTGCCTTTTTGGCATCCGTTCTGGATTTCCTTCTGATGGATGATTCGTGGATCATCGCGTTTTGCGACGCGCATTCGGTCCCATATGCCCAACCCGCACAGGCCCGCGCGGTGCTGGCGGGCGGTGAAATGCACTGGACCTAACCCTATCTCAGCAGGAGCCTGCGATGCCCATTGATGCAATCGTCTTCGACAAGGACGGCACTCTGTTCGATTTCGCCAATACGTGGGGGGCATTCGGGCGGTCGCTGCTGACGCGTCTCGCCGGTTCCGATCAGACACGGGCGGCAGAGCTGGGCGCCGTCATCGGCTATGATCTTGAGCAGGATCGATATGCCGAAGACAGTATCGTCATCGCAGCCACGGTTGAAGAAATTGCCGAGCTTATGCTGCCTCATCTGGATGGGTACACGCTGGCCGAACTTATCGACCTGATCAATACCGAGGCTGCGGCGGCCACTCAGGCCCCCGCAGTGCCGTTGGAATCGTTTCTGGATGGTCTGCGGAAATCCGGCCTCAAACTTGGCGTTGCGACAAATGACAGCGAACACCCCGCGCTTCAGCACCTGGAGTCGGTGGGTATTCGTGACCATTTCGACTTTATCGCGGGGTATGACAGCGGCCATGGATATAAGCCCGGGCCGGGGCAGTTGCTGGCCTTTGCCGCGCATGTCGGCGTCGATCCGTCGCGTATTGCCATGGTGGGTGACAGCCTGCATGACCTGCAGGCCGGGCGCGCTGCCGGTATGGTGACTATTGGCGTTCTGACAGGCCTGGCCAAGGCCGAGGTACTGGCCCCTATGGCCGATGTGGTTCTGCCGGATATCGGGCATATTCCGGTCTGGCTGGCGCAGAACTGACCTCACCGACCCGAAATTCGGCATATCGGGATAAGAAACCGACATTTTCTGTCGCAGACAGAGCGGCTGTTGGACGGTCTTCAAGGCTTGCTTGGTATAAGCAAAGCAGGAGGGGACGATGGCCGACACCAGTACTCGCAAACGGCGCGGCGGCGGCCGCGCCGGGGCCGCCGCCCGACGCGGAAGCGCCGTCATCGATCAGATGCCATGGAACCCGCCGGTCAACACCGACCGACCGACCGAACCGCTGGGCCCCGAAGGGATCGAGGCGATCCATGATGGCGCGATGCGTATTCTGGAAGAGATCGGTATCGAGTTCTACAATGACGAAGCCGTTGAGATCCTGCGCGAGGCCGGGTGCACGATAGAAGGCGACAACGTTCGGATGGGCCGCGACTTCGTGATGGAGATGGTGGCCAAGGCCCCCAGCAGTTTCACGATCACCCCCCGAAATCCTGAACGCACGATTGAAATCGGCGGCAAGAATATGGTGTTCGGGAACGTCTCGTCTCCACCGAATTACTGGGACATGGAGATCGGCAAGAAGGTTCCCGGCAACCGCCAGATGTGTCGCAACCTTCTGAAACTGACGCAATATTTCAACTGCATCCACTTTGCCGGGGGCTATCCGGTCGAACCCGTGGATCTGCATGCCAGCGTCCGGCATCTGGATGTGCTGTATGACAAGCTGACACTGACGGATAAGGCCATGCACGCCTATTCGCTGGGCAAAGAGCGGGTCGAAGACGTGATGGAGATGGTGCGGATCGCAAGTGGCCTGAGCCACGACGAATTTGACGCCAGCCCAAGGATGTATACCAACATAAACTCGACCTCGCCTCTGAAACACGACTATCCGATGATCGACGGTTGCCTGCGTCTGGCCCGGCGGGGGCAGGCGATTGTGGTGACGCCGTTCACGCTTGCGGGTGCGATGGCACCGGTGACGATGGCGGGCGCGGTGGCGCAGTCGCTGGCCGAGGCGCTTTGTGCAATCGCGCTGTTCCAATATGTCCGCCCCGGCACGCCCTGCGCAATCGGGACGTTTACGTCAAATGTCGACATGAAAACCGGCGCTCCGGCCTTTGGAACGCCGGAATACATGCGCTCGACCCAGATGACCGGGCAGATGGCGCGGTTCTATAATCTGCCGATGCGATCCTCGGGCGTTTGCGCAGCGAATGTACCGGACGGGCAATCGGTTTGGGAGACGTCAAACTCGCTTTGGGCGGCGGTCCAGTCGGGCACGAACATGGTGTATCATGCGGCTGGCTGGCTGGAAGGTGGCCTGATCGCAAGCCCTGAGAAATTCATCATGGATTGCGAGGTTCTTCAGCAAATTCAACGCTATATGGACCCTGAAATTGTCGCGACCGGCCCGGATGAGATCGCCGTGGACGCTATCCGTTCGGTCGGGAATGACGGCCATTTCTTTGGCATTCAGCACACACAGGATCGGTACACCACGGCGTTTTATCAACCCTTCCTAAGCGACTGGAAAAACTATGAAGGTTGGGAGGTCGCAGGCGGCATCTGGACAGCCGAACGGGCGCATCACATGTTCAAAGAGATCATCACCAGCTTTGAGCCTCCGGCGATGGACGACGGAATTCGCGAGGAACTGGCCGAATTTGTTGATCGTCGCAAAGCGGAAGGCGGGGCACCCACGGATTTTTGACCTTAGACCGTCTTGCTTGGCCGGATTCTCGGCAAATCGGGCAGATTTTGGCTATTTGTTAAGGATTGTCAGACCACAGTAGGGTGAAACCAATCTGGGGCACCCTATGCATGGTCTGATCAATCGGGCGATCCAATCCTTTGTCTGTGCGACTTATGGTCAATCGTGCTGGCTGCGCGTGACCGAGGCGACGGGGCTGGGGTTTCACGAGTTCGAGCCCATGTTGATCTATGGCGAAGACGTGCTGGCGCAGGTTCTTGACGCGTTGAGCCACGATCTGGGGCGTCCGCAGCCCGAAATACTCGAAGACGTCGGCACCTATCTGGTCTCGCATCCCAATATGGAGGGTTTGCGACGGCTGCTGAGGTTTGGCGGCGTCAGCTATGTCGAGTTCCTGCATTCGCTGGACGATCTTGCGGATCGCGTCCGCCTGGCCGTGTCGGACCTGACCTTGCCAGCCTTGGAGTTGCGGGAACGTTCTGCGACCGAATATCAGTTGCTGTGTTATTCGGGGTTGCCGGGTTATTCCAGCGTAATGGTCGGGGTCCTGCGGGCCATGGCCGACGATTATGGTGCGCTGGTGATGCTGTCGCATGAGGGGCAACAGGACACGGCCGAGGTTATCTCAATCATGTTGGTGGAAAGCGCCTTCGCGGAAGGGCGGCATTTCGATTTGGGGGCGCGAAACGGATGACAGAACCCGAGGATCTGGCACATCTGCTGGAAACCCTGTGCCCGATGTTTCTGCTGCTGGATGAAGGCGGGAGAATCGAACGGGCCGGGCCTACCCTGCAAAAGCTGCGCCCGGACATGCCTCTGATCGGAAAAAGTTTTTTGGACGTGTTCCAACTGATCCGCCCGCGCACCGTCACCACCATTCCGGCGCTGATGTCCATGGCCGGGGCGAAGCTGCATCTGAAGTTTCTTGATGAACCCCGAACCGCCCTGAAAGGGCTTGTTGCGCCGTTACCGAATGGGCGCGGGGCGGTGATCAACCTGTCATTTGGCATCTCGATCCTGGACGCGGTGCGGGATTACGCCCTGACCAGTGCCGATTTTTCGGGCACCGATCTGGCCATCGAACTTCTGTATCTGGTCGAGGCGAAATCCGCCGCGATGGAGGCATCGCGGTCCCTGAACCTGCGGTTGCAGGGCGCGATGCTGGCCGCCGAGGAGCAAGCCTATACCGACACCTTGACCGGCCTGAAAAACCGCCGCGCGATGGATCATATGCTGGGGCATCTGGTATCAGCCAACGCGTCGTTTGCGCTGATGCATCTGGATCTGGACTATTTCAAAGCCGTGAATGACCGATTGGGTCACGCCGCCGGGGACTATGTATTGCAGCAAGCCGCCCAGATCATGGTCGAGGAAACGCGGGGCGACGACACCGTTGCGCGTGTCGGCGGCGATGAGTTTGTGATTATTTTCAAGGGCCTGACCCGAGAGGATGTGTTGGCCTCCATCGCCGCGCGCCTGATCGCGCGATTGAATGAGCCGATGATGTTTCAACAACAGCCCTGCCGTATTTCCGCAAGCATCGGAACGGCGATCTCCACCCAGTTCGATGCGCCCAAAGCGGCAGAGATTCTTCATGCCGCCGATCTGGCGCTGTATCAGGCCAAGCGGGAAGGGCGATCCTGCCATCGACTGTACTCAACGCTGTTGCAAGCGCAGTCGTGAGTTGACCCTTGTCAGGCGGCCTCGAAGGCGGCGCTCAGTTTCCGGGCGATCTGGAGTTGTATGGGCGGAAGCTCTCCGACCACGGGCAACAGCTGCCCTTGGAACCCGGCGCGGTCCAGTTCTTGCGGGACGTCTTCCAACACGTGCCCGCCTGTGCAGGCAAAGAAGGGCAGGCATATGGATTTCTGACCCACGCTGCTCGCTGCATAGGCAATTGAAGGGGGTTCCTCAACAAAGCCCACGTGAATTGATTTGAAGGCAAGAATCTCACCCAGTGTCTTTGCAAAATCCTGCGTCACGATCGCAGGATTGCGGCTGCGCCCCGATCCGTGGGCGGCGATCACCAGATCTGTTTTTGACGCCAGCCATTGGTTCGCGACCAACGCATCCTGCAGGGCCGAGGCCGCCAGATTGGCCAATTCCGGGTCAACGCCCAACGGGTCCAGAATCTGCAGGCCACGATTTCCGACACGTTTCGGCAGGGCGCTGGTGACGAACCAGCCCTTGGCCATGAACAAAGGGTAAATCACTGCGTTACCGGGCAGGCTATCCATCATGGCCTCAAGCGATCCGGGGGCCGCGAGGGTGGCAGAGTGCACCGATACACCGGTCGCCACGGCGTCTACCTGCGCGGCAAACCGCGACAAAGAGGCCTCGGCCGGATCGGGATCCGAGGGTTGACCATGGGCGACAATAATGGCGTGCGGCATATACGGCTCCTGTTCTTGGGCGATAGCTGTGTCGCCGGGCCTGCAAGTCAAGACAGGTGTTAGCCCAAAACGGCCAGCCAAAGCCAGACGGTCAGAATCGAAACGCCTGTTCCGATCAGAACGGATGAGGCGGCGACCCGTTTGGCGCGGCCATACATATTGGCAAAGATATAGGCATTGAAACCCGGTGCCATGGCCGCGTTCAAAACGCCCGAGCGGAACAGGTCCTGCGGCAGTCCGGTGGATTTGCCGAAGATCCAGACAAGGCTTGGGTGCAGCATCAGTGAGATGCAGCACACATAGGCAATCGTGCGCAGATCACCCTCGGGCTTGTATTTGACCAGCACGCCGCCCAGTGCGAACAGGGCTCCGGGCAAGGCCGCGCGGGTCACAAGGCCAAGCGCTTCATCGACCACGCGGGGAATGACAAGGCCCGAGAGGTTGACGACAAACCCAAGCGCAATGCCCAGGATCAAAGCGTTCTTGAACATCGCAGACAGGACCGAGCGTGCCATCCGCGCGCCGCCATGGCCGCGATTTCGGACGATCTCCATCACCGTGATGCCGACGCCATAGCAGAAGGGCGAATGGAACGCGATGATCGCGTAGTTTCCGGTCAGGTTTTCAGGCCCATAGGCACGCTCGGTTATCGGCAGGCCCAGCAGGACTGAGTTCGAAAACAGGCAGCAAAAGCCGATGGCGACGCAGTCTTCCCACTCGCGCCCAAAGATCAGCCGCGCGCCGAACAGTCCGGCGGTGAAACACAGCGCAGCGGCAGAATAGAAGCTGGCCAACAGGCGCGGATCGAAACTGGCGCTGAGGTCCAGATGCGCGATGGCCAGAAACAGCAGGCAGGGGATGGCGAAGCCCTGCGTGAATTTCATCAGACCATCGACATGCACTTCTTTGAAATAGCCCGACCGCGTCGCGGCATAGCCCGCACCGATGACCAGAAAGACCGGCAGGATGACGTCAATCAGGCTTTGAAGCATATCGCCCCCCGGCCTGGCGGTATCCGGATTGCGCGGGGCAGGGCCTTACAGCGCCTGATGGATCACCATCCCGTCATAGGCGGGGGTGATGTGGTCGGCGGTCTCGGCCTCGACGGTCGCATAGTCAAGATCGATATGCATATTGGTCAGTACCGCCTGTTTCGGTTGCAGCTTTTCAATCCAGCCCAGCGTCTTTTCCAGATGCGCATGGGTCGGGTGCGGCGTGCGGCGCAGGGCGTCGATGACAAGGCAATCCAGCCCCTCCATCGCAGGCCACGCGTCGTCGTAGACCTCGGCCACGTCGGGAAGGTAGGCAAGGTTGCCCATGCGAAATCCCAGCGCGTCGATCGAGCCGTGATTGACCTTGAACGGTTGAAAGGGGATCGGGCCACCGGGTCCGTCAACTTCGAAAGCGCCGTCAATGGATTTCAGATCCAGAATCGGAGGGTAGGGTGAGCCTTCGGGTTGGATAAACGCATATCCAAACCGCCCAAGCAGTGCGTTCTGCGTATCGCCATCAGCCCAGACCGGCACGCGGGATTTCATGTTGAAGACAATCATCCTCAGATCGTCGATGCCATGCACGTGGTCAGCGTGAGAGTGGGTATAGACCACCCCGTCCAACCGACCGGTGCCGGTATCCAGCAACTGGCTGCGCATGTCCGGCGTTGTGTCGATCAGGACCGATGTGGTGCCATCTGGCCCGTCCCGCTCCACCAGCATCGAGCAGCGGCGGCGGATATTGCGCGGGTTCGTTGGGTCGCAGTCACCCCATTGCCCGCCAAGGCGCGGCACGCCGCCAGAGGACCCGCAGCCCAGAATGGTGCACCGCAGCTGGTTCATGCAGCGGCCTTGTACAAAGCGGCCTTCGAGAACAGGCGGTCGAAATTGGCCTGCGTTTGCGCGGCGAATACGGCGTAATCCATGCCGAACACCTCGGCCCCTTTGCGGGCGGTGTGCGCAGTATAGGCAGGCTCATTGTGTTTGCCGCGATAGGGCGGCGGGGCCAGATAGGGCGCGTCGGTTTCGACCAGAATGCGGTCCACGGGCGCGGCGGCGAAGATGTCGCGCAACCCCTGACTTTTGGGGAAGGCAGCTATGCCGGACATGGACAGGTAGAACCCCAAATCCAGAGCAGCCTTGGCCAGCTCGGCGGAGGACGAGAAGCAATGCATGACGCAGGAATAGGGCGCGTTGCGGTATTCCTCGGCCAGAATGCGGGCCATGTCGTCATCGGCGGCGCGGGCGTGGATGATCAGGGGCAGGCCGGTGCGCTGGGCGGCTTCGATATGGATGCGCAGCGATTGTTTCTGCACCTCGGCGCTGTCGGCGGTGTAATGGTAATCCAGTCCGGATTCACCGATGCCCACGAATTTCGGGTGTTGCGCCAAAGCGACCAGCTCATCGACCGTTGCCATTGGCTCGTCTGCGGCACTCATCGGGTGGGTGCCCGCGGCGTAGAAAACCGGAGCGTGGGCCTCGGCGATGGCGCGGACGGAAGGCTCGTTGCGCAAACGGGTGCAGATCGTGACCATGCGGGTCACGCCTGCCTCGGCGGCGTTGGCGATGATCTGGTCCAGTTGCCCCTCGAAATCGGGGAAGTCCAGATGGCAATGGCTGTCGGTGATTTGGGGGGTGTCGCTCATCTGCTCTGACCGGCGGTTTCCTGTATCTTGAACACCGTATCTAGAACCAAAGCGGCAGGGTCAAGGTTCACCGCCTGACCATGGCGTGCACGGGCTGTGATTGTAGCGGCAACCTCGGCCCAGCGCCGCGCCTGATCGGGCGAGGCCGACAGGCGCGCGAGCGTTGCGGCCTCGTTCGGGGCGGCTTCGGGCGCGGGTGGGGTGCCGGTGGCGCCGGTCAAGGCAAGGCGGGACAGGGCGACGTCAATCAAAGTCAGCAGCAATTCGAACCGCTCTGCTGCGCCGCGCTGGGCGGCGGCTTCGGCAAGTGCCAGCGCGCGTTGGCGATCCATGCGGGGCAGGGTGCCAAGAATGGCGATCAGTTCGGCGTAAATCTCCAACCCGCCCAGATTGATCAGGCGCACCGCATCACCGACCGACCCGGCAGCCAGCGCGGCCAGATGATCCGGCTGCGCAGGCAGTTCTGCCCCGGTCTGCGCCAATGCGGCCTGCATGTCCTCGGGCCCCAGCGGCGACAAGCGCAGGGTCCGACAGCGCGACCGTATCGTCGGCAACAGGCGCGAGGGTTGGTGCGAGATCAGAAGCAGCGTGGTTCGCGCGGGCGGTTCCTCAAGCATTTTCAACAGCGCATTTGCGGCACTGACATTCATCTCATCTGCTGAATCCACGATGACCACACGCCGACCGCCATCCGCCGAGGACAGGCCGAAGAACTTGCCCAGCTTACGAATGTCATCCACCACAATCTCACCGCGCAACCGCCCCTGATCGTTTAGCGAGCGTGTGATGGCCGCCAAACCGGGCTCTGCCCCCGCCATGATACGGTGCAAGACCGGCTGATCCGGATCAATATCCAGTGTTTCAGGGGGCGGAGGCGCGCCAAAAAGCCCACCGTCATCAGCAGGGGGCGTTGCCAGCAGGAACCGCGCGATCCGCCAGGCCAACGTCGCCTTCCCAACCCCGCGGGGGCCGGTCAGAAGCCAGCCGTGATGCAGCCGGTCCGAGGTGTAGGCGGTCAGAAACGCCTGTTCCGCCGCGTCCTGCCCGAACAGGCGGGCGGTTTCACGCGGATGCGGCGCGCCGGGCGCCTGATCTGGGGTTGGGGTGTCGTCGCTCATCGTCTATCGCAGGGCTGCCTCGACGATATCTCTCACATCCTGTGCGACGCTGTCCATGTCGCGATTGCCATCGACGACGCGGAACCGGTCAGAGAATTCATCCGCCAAAGCCAGAAACCCGGCGCGCATCTGTTTTTGCAGGGCCGGGCCGAAATCTTCGAACCGTTCCTCGGTGCCTTGACGGCCTTTGGCACGCGACAGGCCGGTGTCCGGGTCCATGTCGATTAACAGGGTCATGTCCGGTTCGCGCCCGATCATCAGATCATGCAACTGATCCACCAGCCCGCGCAGATTGCCGCGCGACAGGCCCTGATACATGCGTGTGCTGTCGGCAAAACGGTCGCAGATCACCACCATGCCATCGGCCAGAGCCGGTTCGATGGTCCGCTCCAGATGGTCGCGGCGGGCGGCGGTGAACAGCAACAACTCGGTTTCCGCCGACCAGCGATCGGGGTCGCCTTCCAGCACCAGCCGACGGATTTCCTCGGCCCCCGGCGAGCCGCCGGGTTCACGCGTCAACACCACCTGATGGCCATCGTCGCGCAGATACTCGGCCAGCATCCGGGCCTGAGTTGATTTGCCTGATCCGTCTATGCCTTCAAAGGTCAGGAATAACCCGCGTTGCGTCACATCGACTCCAGCGGGTTATTGATCACGTCTTTCAGGACAATGCCGCCCACTGTCATCATGCGCACCACGAACCCGCCCAGCGGTATATCTTCGGCCGCGACCAGAGGGCGGCGGATTTCGGGCAGACCTTCGGGTTTGATCACCAGTTCGGCCAGTTGCTGGCCCTTGGTGACGGGCGCATTGATCGGGCCCTCATAGACCACCTCGGCCTCGACATCTTGCGCACCCAGAACGGGGAACAACACGTTCAGATCACCCTCGGGCACCAGACCCACGGTCTTTTTTTCGCCCATCCACAGCTTGGCTTCGGCTATCGGCGCTTCTTCGGTGGCAACTGTCCTCTCGACAAAATTTCGAAACGACCAGTTAACCACGGCCTCAGCCTCCTCTGCCCGCTGCGCGGTACTGTCGAGACCCGATAGCACGAAAATCACCCGGCGGTCGCCCTGTTTGGCCGAGCCGACAAGGCCATAGCCCGCCTCTTGCGTGTGGCCGGTTTTCAGCCCGTCGGCCCCGATGTCCAGCCGCAGCAGGGGGTTCCGGTTGCGTTTGTTGGACGGTGCGCGCCCGTCAAATTCAAACTCTTCTTCGGCGAACAGGGGGTAGTATTCCGGGAAATCCGTGATCAGCCTGTCGGCCAGAACCGCCAGATCATGCACCGACATCATATGCCCGGCAGCGGGCCAGCCGTTCGAGTTGGCAAAGTTCGAATTGTCCATACCGATTTGCTTGGCGCGCTGGGTCATGTAGCGGGCAAACCCCGCCTCGGTGCCATCGGGGCTGAGCGCTTCGGCGATCACCACACAGGCGTCATTGCCCGAAAGCACGATGATCCCGCGCAGCAGGTCCTCGACCGTTACGCGATCCTGCGTGTTCAGGAACATGGTCGAGCCGCCATAGCTCATTGCATGTTGGGAAACCGGCAGGGTTTCCTGCAGGGTCAACCGCCCGTCGCGCAGCGCTTCGAACGCGACATACAGCGTCATCAATTTTGACATCGACGCCGGAGGCAAGGGTTGATCGGCGTCTTTCGACAGCAGAACCGTCCCGGTCGTCTGGTCCATCACATAAGCCGCGCGCGCCGAGGTATCGAACGCGTGCGCGGGCAGGGCCAGAACGGCCAGCCCAAGGGTGAATACGGATGTTCGCAATGCGGATAGCACGGGGGCGCCTCCTGTTATCAGTTGGACACGGTGAACGCGTCGGTAAAGCCCAAGGCCTTCACGTCGCTCTGGATAGCCTTGCGTTCCGCGCGGGTCGCGGCGGGGCCGACCAGAACCCGCCAGACCGTTTTGTCTTCGGTTTTCAGTTCGCGCACGTCGGCGGTCATGCCGTTCTTGCGAACCTTGTCCGCTGCGGACTTGGCATTGGCCTCGACGCTGAACGTGCCGACCTGAACGAAGGGTTTCGACAGGTTCGAGGGGGCCGCCGCCGTGGCCGCCGCAGCGGCTGCCGGTGTAGGTTCGGCTGCTTCAATCGCGGCGGCTGCGCCTTCGATCGGGTCCAGCGGCGTCTGGGTGATTTCGTCTGGCTGCTTCTTTTGCCACCACTTGCGCTTGGCTGGCTTTTCGGGCGGCGGCGCGACCGGAGCATCGGACAGGCCCGGCGCGGCGGTTGCACTGGCTTCCGGTGCAGCGGCATCGACCGCCGTCTCTGCCGCGTCCTCAGCTGCGGACCCTGCTGCTGCGGTGGCGGCACCGGCTGCGCCTGCCGCGGCTGCGGGTTCCTTACGTTGCCACCATTTCCGCTTGGCGGGCTTTTCCTCGGCCGCGGTATCCGGCGCGGTTTCGGCTGCCGCGACCTCGGCCTCGTCACTGGTTGTTTCCGCTTCGGGGGCGGGTTCCTCGGCAGGTGGCTTCTGTTCGACCTCTTCGCGGCGCAGGGCAACGACACTGACGCGGGTTGGGGCACCGGCCAGCATTCCCAATTCCTCTGCTGCCGCCGAGGATACCTGCAGCGCCGGACCCGGCAAATTGCGTTCCCGCCGGAACAGCGCGCCGGTGATGGTTTTGTTGTTGGCGGTGTTCTTGATCAGCACGCGTTCGGGCTGCTTGACGTCAGGATGTGCGACCCAGATACCGCCCAGCGATGGACGCCCGTCCCACAAACCTGCCTCGGTGACGGAAAACACATCCGGCGCCTCGACATCACGTTGCGAGGCGCTGGTGACCTGAGGCAGCAACTCGATCTTCGAGTCGTCCCCGGATTTTGCGCCATCTTCAGACGCGTTCTGTGATTGTAAAACTTCCTCACACCCGGACAAAACGGTCAAAGTCACAGCCAAAACAGCCAGTCCTCGCGATCTTGCGCGTGTCTGTGTTGCTCGCTTCATCTTTTCATCCCTTGCCTGAAAGGGCCTCGTTTTTCCGAGCCCCGCCGCAGGGCCGGTTCTGCGCGCCAGCCTGCTACGGTCTTACCGCCAGAGCATAACGCGGGCGAGGTGTCATGGAAAGACTGCTGCGCAGGCTTCGGCAAGATTTCCCGATTTCGACTTGCCTCTGATTTCAGTTGGCCTTAGACCCTGCCTTCGACGGGGAGGTGGCAGAGTGGTCGAATGCGGCGGTCTTGAAAACCGTTGAACGTGAGAGCGTTCCCAGGGTTCGAATCCCTGTCTCCCCGCCACTCCAAAATCCGTATCGTACTGTTTGGGCATTCCGCCCTACGGCCCCCCACGTCAGCACAGCACCTTTCGGGTATTTTTGATAATCCCTCGCGCTTTTCTGCACTAACCTAACTCCACTTTGTGGAGGTCAAGGCACAGAGAAGGCCACTAGGTCCAAAGCCGCTGAGTCGAACGCAGGTCACAGCGTGCGCGCCAACCCCCCGGCAAAGTCTGCAACAGGGGCACAACGCGAGGGACTCCATGACTGCTTCATCTATCGGAACGCCAGAGCAACTTCGTGATCCGAACTATTTTCCTGCCATATATCGTGCCGTGCCGTTGGGCATTCAGCATGTGCTGGCGATGTTTGTCTCGAACGTCACACCAGCGATTATCGTCGCCGGGGCCGCCGGTTTCGGCTTTGGCTCGAACAGCCCGGATTTCCCGGAGCTGCTGTACCTGATCCAGATGTCGATGCTGTTTGCAGGCGTTGCCACGCTGTTGCAGACGGTCACCATCGGCCCGGTCGGGGCGGCCTTGCCCATCGTGCAGGGGACGTCCTTCGCCTTTATCCCGATCATGATCCCGCTGGTCGCCGGAAAAGGTGTCGACGGTCTGGCTGCTTTGTTCGGTGGTGTCATTATCGGCGGTCTTTTCCATGCCTTGCTGGGCACTGTGATCGGCAGAATCCGCTTTGCCCTGCCGCCTTTGGTCACAGGTCTTGTGGTTACCATGATCGGGCTTGCATTGGTGAAGGTCGGCATCGAATACGCCGCCGGTGGTGTTCCGGCCAAGGCTTCGGGGTCTGAAACCTACGGTTCATTGTCCAGCTGGGCCCCGGCGTTGATCGTTGTGTTTGTCACATTGGGGCTGAAATTCTTTGCCCGCGGGATGCTGTCAGTCTCGGCGGTTCTTGTCGGCATTCTTGTCGGATACGTCTATTGCATCCTCGTCGGGAAACTGCCGCTCGAGGCGATTTCGGGTTCGTGGGAACGTTCTGCGGCCTTCGCGTTGCCACAGCCATTCAAGTATGGGTTCGAGTTCTCTCTGGCCGCCGTGATCGGCTTTTGCCTTATGGCCTTTGTTTCAGCGGTTGAAACCGTCGGCGACGTCTCCGGGATCACGAAAGGTGGCGCGGGGCGCGAAGCGACAGATAACGAGATTCAGGGCGCGACCTTTGCCGATGGTTTCGGCACCGCCATTGCCGGTATCTTCGGCGGGTTTCCCAACACCTCATTCAGCCAGAACGTGGGCCTTATTGCGATGACCGGGTTGATGAGCCGGCATGTCGTGACCATCGGAGCCATTTTCCTGATCATCTGCGGATTGGTCCCGAAAGTCGGTGGCATCATTCGCACCGTTCCGATCGAAGTACTGGGCGGCGGGGTCATCGTCATGTTCGGGATGGTTGTCGCCGCGGGTGTTTCGATGCTGTCCGATGTGGTCTGGAACCGTCGGAACATGGTGATCTTCGCGGTCTCGCTGTCGATTGGTCTGGGGCTTCAGCTAGAGGTCATGAACGTCGCGCCGGGTTCGGCCAACGCGCTGCAGCACCTGCCGGATACGCTGCGAGTTCTGGGTGCGTCGGGGATCTTACCTGCGGCCCTGATCGCGATTGTCCTGAACCTGATCCTGCCAGAGACATTGGCGGATGAAGCGACCGAGGAGGTTTCTGGCGGTATGTCAGGACATGGTCGGGGCGAGTTGGTGAAGGACGATCACGCCTGACATTTGACCGGCGGGCGATGGCTTTGTTCCTGTTAGGGAGCCGGCTGTCGCCCAATCCTGCTCAGACAAGGCGCGGGGATTGCGACGATTGGGTGTTAGGAACCCTGCAAGAATTCGGTGTCGAAGCTGATGCGTTTGCGCGTTCCGCAATCCCCAAAAACCTCCAGCCCGTGATCATGCAGGTTTATGAAGTGAACCGGAGAACCCGCAGGCCAGGCAATCGCGCCGATCACGTGTTTAACAACGGCAGAGCGGGCCGGAGATAGCTGCAAAGCACCGGGCCCGGACAGTGCCTTTTCGCGATCAGGTCCCAAAACATGCCCGGCCGCGCCTTCTTCGATGCCCAGGCAGCCAAAATGACGGCCCGACCACGGCGGATAATCCCGCCCTCCGTTCGAGTGCCACAGCATCGTCATGGGCAGGTGTTCAGATCGCTTGAGCGAAAGGAACAGATCACCCTCGACCGGTCTGGTGACGGCTGTCCAACCGAAATCGCCACCGGGTGCATCCAGCCCGGCAACAAAATCCTCATGCCGTTGGAACCAGGGATAGCGCGTCAGATCTGTGGTGCCGTCCTGCGACGGGAAACGCGTTGGATCGTCACTGGACGCAGGGTAGACTAACCCCGACCTGCCGCGTTTCGGATCAGTTTCCTGTGGTGTTGCAGGCGTCATCCAGCAGGATTTGGCAGAGGTCCGAACATAGCCACCATTTGGCAGAGAGATATTCGCATGGTTGGCCACCGGGACCGACCCGGACCCGCCCACAAACGTATGTTTTTGATAAACAAAGGGGTGATCCGGGCGCAGTGAAAGCTCTTTGATGACTTCCGCATCGTTGACGCGGTGATCCAGCCGGGCTGACAATTGGTCAGGCGACAGATCAATGATCGACCAGGATGCGTTTGCAGGCCAACCATGCAGGGGTGCCCCGTCTTTTTCCTGCCCAAACGGCGCGCAGAAAAAATCTCCTCCCAGCTTGTATAGATGGGGCGCTAGCCCATCGGGAAGGGCCTCGTCCATTCCGACCCAAGGCGCGCGGTGCAACGGGGATATCCCAGCGTCGCCATCCGTCACCGTGAAGCTTTTGATCATGCCGATGCTGGTGTCGAACGACAGTCGGATGCCATCTGCATTCAGGTTGATCGTGTCTTCGGACATGGGACCGCCTTGTGGTTTTGGGCGCTGTTCGTCTTGAGGGCTGCGCGTCCGGTGAGATTATTCTTCAAACCAAAACGAAAACTCTGCCACCTTCAAACTTCGTCTCATAAGTTCCAAGTTTTGCACAGGCAGGGGCGCGCAAGGCTTGGCCCGAACGGTAATCGAAAATCCCGTTATGTTTGGGGCACTCGATCTCGTAATCCATCACCAGGCCATCGGCCAGATGAACCTGTTCATGAGTGCATAAACCGTCTGTGCAAAAGAAATCTCCGTCCGGGCCACGGACAATTGCAAAAGTTCGACCGACGTGGTCCCAGCGAATGACATCCTCTTCTTCAACGTCATCAATGGCGATTGCTTCGACCCAGGGCATGTTGGGCTCCTACCTTTTTAATCGTCACTGCTCCGGTCTGGCACATGGGAATGCAGATGTTCCTTGTAGGGCTGCGCCGTTTGCGGCAGCGTTTTCCTTAACGCATAGCCGGGGTCAGAGCGTTGACGCATCACGGCCCCCATCATCTCTTTGTAGGCGTCCCGGATTGAGGTGTTGGGCGCGGGAAGGTCATCTTTGATTTCCTCGTGCAGGGCAGGAAGCGCGTAATAGGGCACCATCGGGAACATGTGGTGTTCTACATGATAGTTCATGTTCCAATACAGCCAGCGGCTGATCGGGTTCATGTAGACCGTGCGGGAATTCAGCCGGTGGTCAATGACGTCCTCGGGCAAGCCGCCATGTTGCAACAGGCCGGTCATAACGAAATGCCAGCACCCGTAAACGCGGGGTCCGCCGATCAGCAGGATGGGGATTGTCGATTTCCAGCCCATGCCGTTTGCCAGCATGAACGCGGATACCAGCAACACGACCGCGTAGATGAGCATATGGATCCGCGCCCAGAACACGGCCTTTGGCCATTCGGATTGCGGGATGTAGTCCTTCTCGTCCGGCGACAAATACCCCAGCGCATTGCGGCACAGGACCTTGAGTGACAGCCAGGTGTCGTAGATGCCGACAAACGCTAGTGCCTTTAGCATCAGGTTGATCGGATGCATCCAGGCGATTTCCGGGTCGCGGCCCACGATTAGCGTGTCGGTATGGTGACGCGCGTGGCTCCACCGCCAGTTCACAGGGTTCCTCATGATCTGAAAGGATGCGATGTGATACACAACATCGTTCATCCAGCGCGTTCGAAAGGCCGTCCCATGGCCGCATTCGTGCCAACGGCTGTCGCAGGCCGAGCCATAGACCACGCCATAGGCCAGCCAGAACGGGACCGAAAGCCAGCTCCCCCAGAAGAAGATGCCCCCGGCCGCGAGCAAAATGTGAAGCCCAACCCACAATGCCGTGTCGCGCAGGGCAGGGCCGTCGCGGCGTTTCATCAGGGATTTCATCGTCTTGCGGGGGACGGCGCTGTGATACCACTCTGCTGCCGCAAGCCCGATCTCTTGCGCTTTTTTGCCGGTCTCGCCGGTCAGGGAATAATCCCGAACTGTTTCGGGCAAGGGCCCATGTTGAAGCGTGTCGGTCATCGGTTTACGCCGCTGTTATGGTTCTACCAAGTGCAGGCCGTGTTGAGCGATCAGACGGCCTGTCCGGTCCACTGATAGCTTTGGCACATCACCCTGTCGCATCAAGTGCCATGCCCATCAGATTACATCAGCTATTTTCGGGTCATATCGCGCTAGGGCACAGCAGTGGCGTAATTTAGAAAAACAACACCGCCAAATTGATGTAATTTGATGCCTCAAAACAAGACGAGCGGCTTTTATCGTGCCAGTATGGTCCGCGACAAAGCAATCGATTGAGGTCTTTAAGGGCATGACGCGCGCCACAATTGCCGACATATCCAAACGGGCCGGGGTCTCGACGGCGACCGTGGACCGGGCGCTGAACGGGCGCAAGGGCGTCAGCGCCGCCAACCGGCAGCGTGTGATGCGGGCGGCCCGGCTTTTGGGGTATCTCCCGTCCGAGGGTATTCTGGCGCTGCCCTCGCGACCTGCGCGTCTCAGCTTTCTCATCCCGACCGGCGGCAATACGTTCCTGCAGGATATGGCCGGGGCCATCACGCGGTTCTCGGACGCTCAGCCCTTGGTCGAAAGTTGCAGAATACAGGTGCTGGACGGCATAGGCCCGGACCCGCTGATCGAGGCTTTGGACAACCTGCCGCCAGATACCGACGGGATCGGTGTCGTGGCAACAGACGACCCGCGCAGCCGGGATGCCCTGCGGCGGATGTGCGAATCCGGTATTCGTGTGGTCACTTTAGCGTCGGATGTGCTGGCAACGCCGCGCTCGGGGTATGTCGGTGTTAACAACATGGTCGCCGGGCGCACGGCGGCTCAGATACTGGGTATGTCTGCCAGCGATGGCGCCGGAGATGTCGCGGTTTTCTTTGGAACGCATGCGTATCACGGACACAGCGAGCGGGAATTGGGGTTTCGGTCCTGTCTGTCCGCGTATTACCCGACGCTTACCGCTTTGCCATCAGTCGAGACCGGTGAGAATGGAGAGCGTTTGTACCGCGAATTGACGCGGCTTTATCGTTCGGGCGCGCGTCTGGTTGGGGTCTATTGCGTAGGGGCGGGGCGGAAGGGTCTGGTGCAGGCGCTTGAAACCATCCCGCAATCCGAACGGCCCCTTGTCGTCATGCACGACCTGACAGAGGACACGCGGCGCTGGTTGGCCGAAGGTTTGATCCATGCGGTGATCGACCAGAACGCTCATCTTATCGGGGAACAAGCTGTCATTCGTCTGCTTGGGGCAATTGCGTCGGGGCCTGTCCAATTGCCGATGGAGCATATCGAGCCGAGGATTATTCTAAGGGAAAATATTCCAGCCGGTCGGGTGTCGGCATGAGTATCCGGCTGCAAGATATGGCGCTTGTCGTCACCGGAGCCGCCAAAGGCATCGGCCGTGCGATCGCATGCCGGGCCGCTGCGCAGGGCGTTCGTCGGATTTTGGCGACGGACAGAGACCAGGCCGGTCTGCTAAGCCTTGCAGCGGAATTGTCGGGCGTTGCCCGGACCAAGACCATTGTCGCCGATCTGGCCGAAGCTGGCGCTTGCGCGGATGTCGCGGCGGCAGCGCGGGCCGCTTTTGGTCGGATTGATGGCCTTGTGAATGCTGCGGGACTAACGAACCGCGCCAGTTTTCTTGACGGAACAGCGCAGGATTTCGACAAGATTTTTTCAGTCAACGCCCGCGCGCCTTTTCTGCTGATCGGTGAAGCGATCCGGGACATGCAAGCGCGTGGGTCTGGCGGAGGGATCGTGAATATTCAATCTATGAATGCCCATTGCGGCGCGCCGGATCTGGCAATCTATGCGGCGTCGAAAGGGGCGTTGCAGACATTGACCAAGAATGCGGCCAACGCGCATTTGCACGATGTTATTCGCGTAAACGGGATCAATCTGGGTTGGGCGCTGACTGAGTCCGAGCATGAAACGCAAACCGGTGCTTTGGGCCAAGCGCAGGATTGGGCGGAACAGGCAGGGCAGGGGCTTCCGTTGGGCCGGTTGCTGATGCCCGACGAAGCGGCTCGGTTGGCCGTATTCCTACTAAGCCCTGAATCATTTCCGATGACCGGCGTATGTGTCGATCTTGAACAGTCGGTTCTGGGCGCGCCGCGCTAGGTTACCTACCGCCTGTTTTGGGCGGCGCGGTGCTGGCCCGTTCGATCAGTTCAACAGGAACCGGGGCTTCCGGTTCATTTGCGCCAAGCCCCGACGAGAGCCGATCAAGCAGAAGTTTTGCGGCCCGTTGACCCAAAAAGTGCCGGTTCTGACGGATCGTGGTCAGTGCGGGCACATAATATTCCGACATCTCGATGTCGTCGAAACCCACAACAGACATATCCTCGGGCACCCGAACACCACCAGCCTGAAGCCCGGCGATCAGCCCAAATGCCACCATATCGGCCGAGCAGAATACAGCTGTGGGCCTGTCGTCCATCGCCAGAATGCGCGCGGCGGCCTCGTGTCCGGATTCGAGCGAGAAATCACCGCGAATGATCCACTCGGTCGGGGCAGGCAGGCCAAGACGTGCGCGCTCAGACACCATACCCTCTCGACGTGCGCTTGTCAGAACATTGCCCTGCGGCCCGGTGACATGAGCGATTTTTTCGTGGCCGAGGTTGTGCAGATGGCGGATTGCCAGCCGGGCCCCCTCGACATTGTCGCTTTTGACCACCGGAAAAGACTGGTCTTCGACCCATTCGCACAAGAACACAATTTTGTCTCGGGCTCCGGCCTGAATGCACCTGTTCAGCACTGTGTCCGACAACTGACCATCCAGCGAAATCGCGCCGTCGATACGCCCGTCCAGGAAATACTCGGCCAGAGTAGAATCGTGGATCGGATTGCTTTCCGTATCCGTAATCAGAACTGCATAACCGGTGCCGGAAAACGCCTCGCTGATGCCCGCCAGAATGCCGGAATAGAAGGGTTTGCCCAAATTCGGGACAAGGACCAGAACCGCATTCGCGCGCTGCATCCTGAGGTTTCTGGCCGCCTGGTTTGCCCTGTAGCCCGTGCTCTGGATCGCCTGCATGACCGCATCTTTGGTGGATTTCTTGACGACATCAGGGTTGGACAGAACCCGGCTGACGGTGGCCGTGGACACCCTTGCTGCGCGGGCGACATCTTGAATGGTTGCGGGTTTCTGGATCATGGGTCCTGATTGCAAAGTGAGATTTCGGTTGACTCGAATCCCTGACGCTGTCGATTATGTAATCGATTTCAAGGATTGAAAAGGGCGAATTTCTGCAAATGTAATCGTTTGCAGGCGCATAATTCGCAATCGGGGGAATGTAATGATCCGTGCCGCCAAAGCTGGCAACAACGACCTGTGGACCGGGGTGGCGGTTTGACTGCCGCGGCCCGGTTCGACTTCTCCGGCGCGCAGGTCGCCGTGATCGGTGCCAGCCGGGGTGGCATTGGGGCAGCCATTGCCCGCGCGTTCAAAGACGCCGGTGCCGAGGTCGAAATCACAGGGGCCGAGCCAGAGTGCCTGCCCGAAGACGCCGCCCGGTTCCCCTATACCCAGCTCGACGTCGTGGACACTGACGCGGTCGAAGCATTTGGTCGCGACCGCCTTGAATTGGATGTGCTGGTGAATTGCGCAGCGATCACGCGGCGAGGCGAGGAAATGGAGCCCGGATTCTTCAGCCATGTGCTGGATGTGAATCTGGTCGGAACCATGCGATGCGCGCGGGCGTTGCATACCGCGCTTCTGGCCCGAAAGGGTCGGGTGATCAATATCGCGTCGATGTATGCCCGCTTTGGATCACCGCAAAACCCGGCCTATGGCTCGTCCAAAGCGGGGGTCGAGCAATTGACCAAATCCCTGGCGGTCGCATGGGCCGCAGACGGTATTCGCGTGAACGCCATCGCGCCAGGGTTCATCGTGACCGAACAATCCGCAAGGGCCAGACAGGATCCGAAATTCGTCGACGCAGTCGAGGCGCGAACGCCGATGTCCCGATGGGGAATGCCCGCCGACATCGTCGGCGCGGCGCTGTTCCTGGCCTCGGACGCAGCCGCGTTTGTAACCGGCATCTGCATGCCCGTGGACGGAGGATACTCGGTTGTCTGAAGGAGGTGATAATGTCTGATGTCTCGGCCATCGGCGCGGCAGTGATTGGAACCGGCTTTATAGGAACGGTTCATGTGCAGGCCCTGCATCGTCTTGGAGTGCAGGTTGTTGGCGTGCTCGGGTCGTCAGCGGAACGGGGATCGGCGCGGGCTGCTGAGATTGGGGTCCATCAAGCGTATCCTTCGTTGGAGGCCTTGCTGGCAGATGACAGTGTTGATGTGGTCCACGTCACGTCCCCGAACCACGCCCATTTCCCGCAGGTCATGGCGATCCTGAAGGCCGGGAAACACGTGATCTGTGAAAAGCCACTGGCAATGACCAGTCATCAATCGGCTGAGATGGTCGAGATGGCCGCCGCGTCGGGGAAGGTTTGCGCGGTATGTTACAACATCCGCTTTTACCCCCTGAACCAGCAAGCCCATGGAATGGTCGCTCAGGGAGAGTTGGGGCGCATCCGCTTTGTGACCGGCCACTATCATCAGGACTGGCTGGCAAAGCCAACGGACTGGAACTGGCGGTTGCAGGCTGACAAAGGGGGCGTGTTGCGCTCGGTCGGGGATATCGGGACGCATTGGGTTGATCTGACGAGTTTTGTCACAGGGCTGAAAGCTAAATCCGTATTTGCCGACCTGACGACCTTTCTGCCCGAACGGCAGCGGCCGACCGGCCCGGTTGAGACATTTTCCAGCGCCGAAGGGACAACCGAAACTGTGGCCGTCGATACCGACGATGCCTCGGCGATCATGATCCGGTACGAGGGTGGCGCGAAGGGCGTGATGACCACCTCTCAGATCAATATCGGGCGCAAGAACTCATTGGTTTGGGATATTGCAGGTAGCGCGGCCAGCGCGGCGTGGAACAGCGAAACGCCGGATCACCTGTTCATCGGGCATCGCGACGACGCCAATCAGATATTGATGCGGGATTTCACGCTGATGAATGCTACGGGCACCCGCGCCGCGACCTTGCCGCCCGGTCATGTCGAAGGGTTTGCGGACAGTTTCTTCAACTTCTTCCGTGCGGTCTACACGGACGTCTGCGCAGGCAAACGCGGGCCAGACAGCACTTGGGCGACGTTTGAGGACGGCCATTATGAAATGCGGTTCTGCGATGCCGTGGTGAAATCGGCCCGCGAAGATCGCTGGGTCGATCTGGACGAGGTTTAAGGGGGGCAACATGAAACTTGGACTGCTGACCGCGCCATTTGAAGATACCGACCTGATGGACGTTGCCACATGGGCGTCTGGCAACGGGTTTTCAGCGCTCGAGATCGCATGCTGGCCGTCCTCCGGCGGTGAAAAGCGGCGCTATGCGGGCACGAGCCACATCAATGTCGATGGGCTGACGGCCGCGCAGGGCAAGGAGATCGTGGATGCGCTGACCGGAATGGGTATCGAAATCTCGGGTCTTGGATATTACCCCAACCCGCTGCACGCCGATGCGTCGCACCGGGATGAGGTGATCGAGCACCTGAAAAAGGTAATAACAGCCGCAGGCACGATGGGCCTGTCGGTGGTCAACACCTTTGTCGGCGGCGACAGAACCCTGAATGTGGACCAGAACTGGGCGCGGGCGCAGCAGATCATCTCACCCATCGTCGATCATGCCCGTGGGCAGGGTGTTCGCCTGTGCTTTGAAAACTGCCCGATGATCTTCAGCTATGATGAATGGCCCGGCGGTCATAACATTGCCTATTCGCCGAAGATCTGGCGCAGGATTTTCGAGGAATGGGGCGACGATGTCGGGATGAACTTCGACCCGTCTCACCTGATCTGGCAGTTCATCGATCAGACCCGGTTCATCAAGGAATTCGGCCCGCATATCGCGCATGTCCATGCCAAGGACCTGATGGTGGATCACGACGGGCTTTATGAACACGGGATCATGTCGGCGGGCATGGGGTGGCAGGTGCCGCGCCTTTGCGGTCTGGGCGATGTCGACTGGTCCGACTTTTTCTCGGGCCTTTACCGGGTTGGATACGATGGCCCTGTCATCATCGAGCATGAGGACAGGCTGTTTGAAGGGACCGACGAAAAGATAAAGCGCGGGTTCTTGCTGGCACGCGACGTGCTGCAACCGTTCATCAAATAGAAGGGCGAAAAGCCCCGGACATATCACTGAGTGTTCAATTGGGAGGTACTACAATGAAAAAGCTACTCACAGGTGCGGCGGCCATAGCTGTTGCTGCGGCGTTCACACCGGCGGCGTTTGCTGCCGACTACACGATCGGTGTGTCCAACACCGTGCAGGGCAACGGCTGGCGCGAACAAATGATCTGCGCCATGCGGGCTCAGGCCCTGGTCGAAGAGGATGTGTCGAACCTGATCGTTGCGCATCGCAACACGGATTCAGCCGGACAGTTGGAGGACATCAACAACTTGATCGAAGCGGGTGTGGATGCGATTGTTCTGAACCCGTCAAACCCGGACGCTTTGAATTCGGCGCTGGATGCGGCGATGGAGAAGGGCATTGTCGTGGTCGCCGTGGATGCGGGAGTGACGGCGGATGGTGCGTATATCCTGTCGAACAATCAGGAAGAATATGCCTATCTGGGCGCGAAATGGCTGTTCGAGCAATTGGGCGGCTCGGGTGACGTGGTCTATATGCGCGGCATCGCAGGGGTTTCGGCTGATACTGACCGGGACAACGGGTTCAAGCGCGCCTTGGCCGAATATGACGGCATCAACGTGGTGCACGAGGTGTTCACCGGCTGGCAGCAGGATCAGGGCAAGCAGCAGATGTTCGACTTCCTGGCCACGGGCATTCCGTTCAACGGTGTGTGGACCAGCGGAATTGACAACGTGATCGTAGATGCCTTTGTGGAATCCGGCGCGCCGTTGGTGCCGATTGTCGGCGCGGACAATGCCGGGTTCGTGCAGTACCTGACCGAAGTTGACGGTCTGCAAGGGGCCGCGGTGACCAATCCCGGATCTGTTGGCGGTGCAGGGATCGCTCTGGCTGTCGATATTCTGAACGGCAACGCGCCTGACGACAAAACCGTTCTGGTGGACCCGGTGCTCTGGGAAAACGCCACGGATGACGGTGTTGCAACCATCACTGCGGCGCAAAATCCCAACCTTGATCCCGAATGGCCCGTCTCGGTCACGGTTCCCGGTTGGACAGACTATTCGATGGAACAGATCATCGAATGCAAAGGGCCGGGCGACAGCTAAAAGCGGTCTGGCCTTGTGTGAATTCCCCCTGCCCGGTTCGGGCAGGGGGCAACCAAGTTGGAATAGTGGGCACCGATGACCGAAACACACCTTCTCGACGCGTCCGGGATTGCCAAGAACTTTGGTGCTGTCCGTGCTTTGACCGATGCCAATCTGAGCGTCTCCAAGGGCGAGGTGGTCGCCCTGATGGGGGCAAACGGCGCCGGGAAATCCACCTTCGTGAAAATCATCACCGGCGCCTTGAGGCCGGATAGCGGCAAGGTGCTGATCCGAGGACAAGTAGCCCGCGTTGGCAGCCCGGCCGAGGCGCGCAAATCGGGCCTTGTTCCGGTTTATCAGGAACCCTCACTAATCCCCCATCTGGATGTGGCCGATAACCTGCGGCTGACCGATACACCACTTGCGCCATTCAGGCATTGGGTCAGTGAGCTTGGGATTGAACAGCTGAACCTCTCGGACCTGATCGCAGACCTGCCGCTTGCCACTTTGCGTATTCTGGACCTCGCGCGTGCCTTGGCGTCCGAGCCGGATGTGGTTTTGCTGGATGAGATGACAGCCGCGCTGCCAACCGATCTGGTTGAGCGGGTACTGACGGTTGTGCGCGAGCAGGCAAATCAGGGCATGGGTGTCATTTACGTGTCGCACAGATTCAGCGAAATCTCTGAGCTGTGTGACCGCGCCTCGGTTCTGCGCGACGGGATGACCGTTGGTGATCTGAGAATTGAGCCGGGCGTCGAAGAACGGGCCGTTGAACTGATGTTGGGTCAGAAACTGGACCTTGGGGATCGCGAAAACAACGGCGCGAGTTCTGTCGCGCAAGGCAATCCGCGCCTGTCTGTTCGAAATCTGGCGATTGCGCCGAAGGTGTCGAATATCTCGTTCGACCTTCATCCGGGCGAGGTGCTTGGCGTTGTCGCGCTTGAAGGGCAGGGGCAGGATGAGATGTTCGACTGTTTGGCAGGCTTTCTGCCTCCGACTGCCGGGGTGATCGAGGTGAACGGATCGCAGGTTGGGTTCAGGCACCCTGCCGATGCGATCTCGGCCGGGTTGACCTTTGTGCCGGGTGACCGGGCCGACGCGCTGTTGGCGCAACGATCGGTCAAAGAGAACATCGCGCTGCCGTTCTCGGCCCGCCTGCGGGATTGGGGACAACTGAACCTGCGGCAAGAGCGTGAGCGGGTCGATTATGCCATTGAGAAGCTACAAATCGATACACGCGCGCAGGGTGAGGTGCAGCGCCTGTCGGGCGGGAACCAGCAGAAGGTGACCATTGGCAGATGGCTCGCCACAGGGGTCGAGACGCTGTTGCTGTTTGACCCGACGCGGGGGATCGATGTGCGGACCAAACGCCAGATTTACCCTCTGGTGCGGGAACTGGCGCAAAACGGGGCCTCGGTCCTGTTCTATACGTCGGAACTGGAGGAGGTGCCGCTGGCCTGCGACCGCGCGCTGGTCATTTTCAATGGCCGTGTTGTGGATGTGATCGACGCCAAAGACGCGGACGAGCAAACCCTGCTGCGCGCGGCTTATGGGCTAACTGAAAACGAGAGTGCAGCGTGACCAAGACCCTGCGCAAACACTCCTGGCTTCTGGGTCTTGTCGCGTTGCTGCTGGTTTTGCTGGCCGTCACCAAACTCATACAGCCCTCTTTCGGAGCGTCTGGGTTGGAAAGCGTTGCCCGCGCCGCATTGCCCTTTGCTTTCGCAACGGCGGGCATGGCGGTGGTGGTGATCGTCGGCGGGATCGATCTGTCGGTTGCATCGATGATGGCTGTATGTGCCGTCTCTGCCGCTGCGCTGATGGAGCGGATGTCCGGACTACCGGCCATCGTGATCGTGCTTGGCATCGGATTGGCGATGGGACTAATCAACGGCGCCCTCATCGTTCTGACCCGAGTGCCTGATATCGTGGTCACGCTGGCGATGCTTTTTGTCTGGGAAGGCGTAGCGCTTTTGATCCTGGAAACGCCGGGCGGGTCAACCACCGATTGGGTCCAGCAGAGCATTCGCGGCAGTGTCATTCCTGGGGTACCTAGCGCCTTGGCCATCATGGTCGGATGTATTGCGGTGGTATGGCTGCCCCTTCGGCGATCCAAGCTTGGTATCTCGATCTATGCAACCGGATCAGACGAACGCGCGGCCTTTCGATCGGGGGTGTCCGTCGGGCGCGTCAAAATCGCAGCCTATGGAATTTGTGGGCTTTTCTGTGCCTTCGGCGGGCTCAGCCTTGCGGCACTGACCGGCATTGGTGAGCCGGTGCCCGGACCCTATCTGTTGGCCTCGGTCGCCGCCGTTGTTCTGGGCGGCGTGGTTCTGGGGGGCGGGCGCGGCGGGCTGCTTGGGCCGATTGTCGCTGTGTTCATCCTGCGCATCGTGCGCACGATCCTGACATTTCTGGCCGTGGACCCCAATGTCACGACAATCATCGAAGGGACGATCATGGTGGCCGTCGTATTGCTTGGCACCGCAGCCACCGCGCGAGGAGCAAGACGATGAGCATGGCCGTGAATGACCCACCCGTCGTCCGCTTTGGACGGTATCTGCGGGATAATCCTGTGATACCGCTTTTGATCTTTCTGGTCTTGCTGATCGCTGTGCTGGAGTTCATGCGGCCCGGTATTGTCACGCCGTTCAGGGCGGGGCGCGATGGGCTGGTCTCGACCTTCTGGGTTGGCAACTTGATCAAGTTTGCAATACCGCTTGCGATGCTGGCCGCTTGTCAGGTGCTGACGATGCTGACCGCCGGGATCGACCTGTCGGCGGGCATTGTCGCAACCGTCGCGGCCTTTGTCTGCGCCACCCTGACCTCGATCTGGGGCGTGACGCCTGCGGTGCTGGTCGCCTTGACCTCCGGTCTGGTTGTCGGGGTCGTCAACGGCCTTGGGGTTGGGTTGGTGCGGGTGCATCCGTTGATCATGACCCTTGGCACCGGCCTGATCGCCACGGGCTGTCTGCAGGTCTATCAGCGGATGGTGATCAATGCCGGGTCCGAGATCCCGGCCTTTTTGGCGTGGCTTGGAACCGGGCGCACCTTGTCCATGCCCAACGGGTTGTTTCTGTTTGTGCCCTTCGCCTTGTTCATCTTCTGGCTGATGCGATTCACCGGCTTTGGCAGGTTGCTGTTCGCGCTGGGCTCGAACGAAAACGCGGCCAAGCTTTCGGGCGTCAAATCCTGGCAGGTCTATCTGGCGCTCTACGCGCTGTCGGGGGTGATCGCGGCGGTCGCGGGGTTGCTATATCTTGGTATGATCCGGCAAACCTCGCTGAGCCTTGCCAATCCGCTGCTGCTGCCCTCGGTCGCGGCTGCGGTGATCGGCGGAACCTCGATCTTTGGCGGGCGTGGCAGTTTTGCGGGTGCCATTGTGGGCGCCTTGATCATCAGGGTTCTGGATACAATGCTGACCCTGATGCAGATGCCCGAAGGCGCAAGAACGGCGCTGTTTGGTCTGATCATCCTGGCGGTGACGGCCATCTATGTCAGGATCACGGGAAACCGTTAGAACGGAGGACGCCCATGTTTCGGATTGTTGGAATAAGCTTTGACCACATGCATATGGGCGATCTGCTCCGCATGGTGCATGAACACCCTGAAGCGGAAATTGCCGGTATCTATGATCCCGACAGGCAGAAAATGGCTTCGGCGGTCCAGAATTTCGATATTCCGCCAGACCGGGTTTTTACCGATTTCGATGCCTGCATGGCCGCGGGAACCTATGACATGGCCGTTTTATGCGTCGCCACGGCAGACCACGCCGATTACACTGAAAAACTGGCAGCGCATGGCGTGCATGTCTTCGTCGAAAAACCATTCGCTGCGTCCTCGGATGACGCGCGCCGCATGATCGCGGCCATGGACGGGACCGGGAAACAACTGATCATCAACTGGCCTTTGCGGTGGGTGGAAAGCCACGTTACCGCCAAGCGCCTGATCGATGAAGGACTGATCGGCGAGTTGCGAGAGGTGCATTTCTACGACGGCAATCGCGGCCCGCTTTTTCACCTTGCCGACAAGGTCGAGGTCAGCCCGGAAGAGGTTGAACAGGAAAAGCCAACCTCTTGGTGGTACAAGAAATCCTCGGGCGGCGGGTCGTTGCTGGACTACCTCGGATACGGCGCGACACTGGGGACGTGGTACATGGACGGGGAAGCCCCGATTGAGGTGACATGCACCGTCGACGAAACACCCGGTATCGAAGTCGATCAACATGCCATTGCTGTCTGCCGCTATGCGTGCGGTTTGTCCAAGATGGAAACCCGTTGGGGAACGTTTACTGATCCGTGGACCACTCAGCCGCAGCCTACCTGTGGGTTTGTCTTTGTCGGCACGGATGGAACGATCTCTTCGCCCGACTATGCCGACCACGTGACCGTCCAAACCCGCGCCCGGCCAGAGCGGCATGAAATCCCTGCTGATCCGCTGCCCAAAGGCCAGACAAACGCAATCGAGTACGTTCTGGGCTGCATCAGCCGCGGCGAAGCGGTGGCCGGTCCGCTGAATCCGCAATTGTGCCTGACGGCGCAGAGGATCGTGGACACAGCCGTTCAATCCGCCGCCGAAAAACGCACATTGGAACTGCTGCCATGAGCGACGATGCCGCCGACACAGACACCTACGCGCTGAAATCCAAGGACTTGCCGCAGATCAACGCGCCCGAGGTCGATTACCTTCCACCAAACCCCCGAACCTATCGCCCTCGGATCGGCATGATCGGAACGGGAGGTATTTCGAACAGCCATCTGGATGCATACCGCACTGCGGGTTGGGATGTCGTGGCGCTATGGAACCGAAGCCGTGCAAAAGCGGAAGGCAAAGCGGCAGAGTTCTTTCCTGATGCCCGCATTGTTGAACGCTATCAAGACCTTTTGGAAGACCGCGAAATAGACATCATCGACATAACTCTGCCCACCGACATACGTGCGCCAGTAATCGAGGCTGCTCTGAAAGCGGGAAAGCATGTTCTAAGCCAGAAACCCTTTGTATCCGATCTGACAACCGGAAAAACGCTGGTAGAACTGGCCGACAAACAAGGCGTGAAGCTTGCGGTTAACCAGAATGGACGATGGTCGCCGCACATGGCCTGGATGCGCGAAGCGTGTCGCGCTGGGCATATCGGAGATGTCCAGTCCGTCCACACCTCCATTCACTGGAACCATGGTTGGACCGCAGGCACGCCGTTCGACGAAATCGAGGATTTGATCCTGTATGATTTCGGGATTCACTGGTTCGATTTCGTGTCTTCTATTGTTGGCAACCGGGCGAAATCGGTGTTCGCCAGCGCCTCTCACGCGCGGGGGCAGGATAACAAGGTGCCGTTATTGGCGCAGGCCGTGGTCAGTCTGGAACAGGGGCAGGCCAGTCTGGTTTTCGACGGCAGCACGCAACACGGGCCACTGGACACGACCTATATCTCCGGCACCAAGGGAAGCATATCCTCAACCGGAGCAGACCTAGGGCAGCAAACGATCACCCTGACGACTGCAGATGGGTATAGCCGGCCCGCGTTGCAGGGCGCCTGGTTCAATGACGGGTTTCAAGGCGCAATGGGCGAGTTGCTTTGCGCCATCGAAGAAGATCGCTCACCGGACAATTCCGCCCGGAGCAATCTGAAATCTCTGGCGCTGACATTTGCTGCAATCCAATCGCAGCGCAGCGGCCAACCTGTCGAGATTGAACCGCCGATGTAACCATCAGGGCGCACCTATCCCTCGATTTGAGGGGAAATCGACGGGACTATGTAACACCATCGTTCGAAGTGCGGCCCAGCGAGGATGCCAGTTCGCTCCGGTACCGGTCCAGAACGCTGTCGCGCAACGTGACAAGAACCAGTTTGCGCTGCATCGTGGCTTTGGCATCCAGCACAACCAGGTCCGGCGCGCGGTAGCGTTCGACGTCAGGGACAGGCAGCAGCGTAAAGCCTAACCCGGCCGAGACGCATTCCATGATGGCCTCAAGATTATCCAGTACGACAGTCTTGGACTGGGCAGGGCGTTCATGGCTGACCATCACCCGCGCGATCAGCTTCCCGATCCCGGTATCCGGCATGAAGTGGAAGAACACGCCTTCGGACAACAAACTGGGCAAACCTTGATCGAGAAGGTCTTTGCGGGCTGCAAATACAAATGGCTCCTGCCGCAAAACTTCGGATGCCAGTAGGCTGGGCAGACCATCTGCGTCGGTGATGATCGCCGCATCCAGCAGCCCCGAGACGACTTTTTGCTGCAAGCTGGCAGACAAACCGGTTTCGAATTCGAACGAGGCCTGCGGCAATTCCCGACTGGCGGTCTGAAGAAATCCGGGCAGCAGGCGCACCGCCGCTGTGGTGACAAACCCCAAACGAAACTTGCCTGCCAGCCCTCCGCCTTGTCGGCATATCTCGATCAGATTGTCTTCGTGCCGCAGCAAAGGAACCGCCTCTTCGACGATTGCGCGCGCAACTGGCGTAAGGCGCGGTGGTCTGACCGAGCGGTCGAACAGTTCGGTGCCCAAGGCTTCTTCCAATGATTTCATCTGCATAGACAGCGCAGGTAACGTCATTCCAAGCTGTTCAGCCGCGTCGCTGAAAGACTGAACGTGAGAGATCTTAACAAGACTTTTTAGTGAACGGGTCTGCATAAATTCAGTGTACCTGAATTAGATGTCAAATTTAAGTTCGTTTTGCTGAATTACTGCATCTGTTACCCTTGCATTACCACGCTTTCGTGAAGTGCCGCGCAGGAGTCCCCGCAATGACTCATCGATTTGTCGAAACAGTCAAAGACCTATCGCCTGCGTTTGAAGCGCGGGCCGCCCATTGGGACAAAACCCGCAGCTATTGCTGGAGCAACGTCGCAGCCCTGACAGAAGCCCGGATCATGGGAATGACGATCCCAACAGAGTTCGGCGGTCAGGGCGCAAGTTTCCTCGACGTTGTGGAAGTGGTCGAAGAGATCGCAAAAGTGTGCACGTTGACCGCCCGCGTTGTGGTCGAGGCGAATATGGGTGGCATCAGCGCGGTCATGGCCTATGGCACCGAACAGCAAAAGGCGTTCTGTGCCTATCATGTTCTGGCGGGGGACAAACCGGCGATTTGCATTACCGAGCCGGACGCAGGCAGTGCGGCGACCGATATGCAGACGACGGCCCGGAAGGTAGGCGACACCTACGTCATAAATGGCCGGAAGCACTGGATCACCGGCGGCGGTGTTTCAAAGCTGCACCTGATTTTCGCCCGTGTGATCGATGAGGCGGGCGATGAGATGGGCATTGGGGGCTTTATTGTATTTGCCGATCCGATGAACGCGGACCTGCCCGAGGGGTTTGAGATCACCGGCCGGGAAAACACCCTGGGTCTATGTGGCATGCCCGAGGCGGAATTGAAGTTCACCAACCTCAAGGTGCATGAGGATTGGCTTTTAAAGCCCCCCTCCGGGTTAAGGCGCGGGTTCGCCGATTTGATGCAGGCGTATAATTCGCAAAGGGTTGGTGCGGGCACGATTGCGATGGGCGTGGCAGCCGGAGCGTTGGAACGGGCGAAACGCTATCTGCTGGACCGCCAGCAATTCGGACGACCGCTGGCGGAATTTCAGGGGCTGCAATGGATGGTGGCTGACATGGACACGCAAGTCCACGCGGCGCGTCTGATGTTGCAAGACGCTGCAAGATCACGAACCGGTGCCCAAGGCAAGTTTCCAGATATGGTCAAAGCGGCGCGGGCGAAACTGTTCGCGTCGGAAATGGCGATCAAGGTCGTGAACGATGCGTTACAGATGTTCGGAGCGCGCGGCTATAGCGACCGCGAGCCGCTGGAGCGCATGTACCGGGATGTCCGGATGTTCACGATCGGCGGCGGAACCGCGCAGATTTTGCGCAATCAGATCGCCAGCTCCGCTTTGGGCATCAAATGCCCGCAAACGCGGGATGGGTATCTGGAACAGGACCTCTCGATGCAAAACCTCGCCGCTGAATAAGGCTTGTGATGTATTAAACCACGCGATGCGGAATCATATGGCCGTGTCAGTCGTGTGCGGGGCCGAGTTCATTCTGATAACCGAATAGGGCGGGCAGCCCTCCGGTATGGATCATCACCACCTTTTGCCCGGGCTTGATCTGTTGTTGCTCAACCAGATCAATCAGTCCTGCAAAAGTCTTGGCCGTATAGACGGGGTCGAGGAACACCCCCTCGACCCGTGCCATCAGTTCCAGTGCGGCACGGGATTTTGGCCCCAGCTTGCCATAGCCGGGGGCCAGCGCGGTGTCCGATGTTCGGACGTCGCCCGCCACAATTGCCGGATCAATGCCCAGAAGGTCCGACAGCAGTTCAAGGACTGTCACCATCCGGTCCTGTTGCAGGGCGCGGTTCCGGCGAACGCAGATGCCATAAACCGGCGCCGACACGCCGCTGGTTCTGATACCTGTCAGCAACCCGCCATGGGTCGCGCCGCTGCCCGAAGGGACGACAACGGCGTCAAAATCCTGCATCTGCTGGCACAACTCCTGTCCGGCGGCAACATAGCCTAGCGCGCCTAATGGCGGGTGGTGCAGACCCAGATGGATGACATAGGGTTTGCGCCGCTGCGCCCGCAGCTCCTCGGCCCGGGCGTGCAGGGCGGCGTCTGCCCCGGCTTCGTCTTCACCAACGGGATAGCGCATGTGTTCGGCCCCAAGGATCTGGGCCAGCAACACGTTTCCGGATTGATAATAGTCCGGACCCATATCCGGAACACGCTCTTCCAATTGCAGGACGGATGTCATGCCAAGCCGCGCCGCCGCAGCCGCGGCCGAGCGGACATAGTTGGACTGAACCGCCCCGGTAATCAGAACAGTATCCGCGCCCTGTGCCTGAGCGTCGCCAAAGTAGAACTCAAGCTGCCGGGTTTTGTTGCCGCCAAAACCTAGCCCGGTCAGGTCATCGCGTTTCAGCCAGAGGTCGATCCCCAGCTTTTCCGACATCCGGCCCAGACGCTCAACCGGTGTTGCACCGGTCATGAAGCGGGCCCTTGGGAATTTTGAGAGAAGATCCTGTGTCATCGGGTTCGACCTGTAAAGTTCATGCGACAAGATACGCGCGTTGGAAAAGAACATAGCAGGCCACTAGCGAGATGGCCCGGATCGCGGTTCTGACAAGGGGTTGGGGCAGGCGCGATCTGACCGCGCGTCCGACCAGACTACCGAAAATTGCGATGGCCACGAAAGTCCACAGTCGGGGGCCGAGTGGAATCGATTGCCAATCGGAAAGGCCATGCAGCAGAAACGCCGCGCCATAGGCGACCAGCGCGATGGGTTGAACCAGCAGGGCCACCGCCCGGGCCTCAAAACCCCGCGCGATCAGCCCGAACACCATCAATGGGCCGGGTGTCGCGGCCCAGACGGTTGCCAACCCGGACAGCCCGGACACGGCGGCAAAGCCGGTCGCGCCAATCGCGTTCCGCATCGGAAGCAGGGTCGTGACAACGCCGATCAGCAACAGCAATCCGGTCAGGGCCAGCACGAAGGCTTCGCTGAGCCATGGATAGACCATCAGCCCCGCAACCACGCCAATCAGGCAGCCCAAAATCGCCGTTGTGATTGTGCGTCGTTCGACCGTGACGATGCGCCAGTCCGTGGCGACCACCGAAACGATTGTGTTCAGCAGCAAAAGCGCCGGAACCGCTGTCGCCGTCCCCAGCAGGATCATCATGGGCGGACCGGCCAGAATGCTGAACCCGATGCCGATGCCAACCTGAAGCAAGGCGCCCAGAAAAACGGCGATCATCAACAAGGACAGTTCCAGAGAAACTTCAAACACCTTTTGCCACGCTCATCGCCTCATCGATCCACGTTAACGTCTAGTTTGGAGGCGGCCCAAAAGCGAGCGTCGAGGCAACGAATGATCAAGCCCAAGGCATAATGCCAGAATACGCAGACCGCACCGAAACCGCGTGCGCCATCTGCGCCAGCGTCGTCAGGTCAAAGACCGGCAGCTTCAGCGCGTCCTGTATTTGCGCGGCGTAGGGCGGCAAGTCGGTGCACTCCAGCACCACAGACCGGATGTCCGGCGTTTCGCGTTGCAGATCACGGGCGGCTTGCAGAACTTCGGCCTCGATCAGGTCGGTGTCCATGCGTGTCCGCGTGTTCCGCAGGATCACCTCGGCAAATTCTTCGGTGTCTTGCAGCCCTCTTACGGCGACGGGGATGTTTGCGGCTCCGACGCCTTCGAAATGCCGGGGCGTCAGGGCCCGGGCATCTGCGGTCAACACGCCAACAGGCGCTTTGGCCCCGGTCATGTGGAACGCCAGCGGCACTTGTATCAGGCTTGAGGCAAACACCGGGACCGAGACGCAGGCGGCCAGTTCCTTTTGAAACAAGGCAAGGAAACCGCAACTGCCGGTGATTGCGCGCACGCCTTCGGCCTCGAGCCGTTGTGCGCCTTTGATGAACGGGTCCAGCAATTCGGGCTTGGGGTCGTTCAACAGGTCCGGCACGGTGATGCCGTCGATCATTTCATAAAGCACAGGAAAGGGCAGGCTGGACGGGTTCTTGATATGGCCGGGCGGCTTGGGGAAATAGCTTTCCAGACACAGCACGCCAATGGACGCGCCGCAGATATTTTGTCCGCCATTGAAAACCGGCATGGGTGTTCCTTTCTTTAGCCAAGCTGCGGCGCGGGCAGGGTGCCTAGAACCGCCCCAGTGAAAACGGATCGAGATCGATGTTGAGCCGCCGACCGGACAGAAGATCGGCCACCAGCTCTCCGGTCTTTGGGGCCATCATCAATCCGTAATGCGAATGCCCGAAGGCGGCGTAGAGGCCCGATTTTCCGTTCACCTGACCAATGGCCGGTAGGCTGTCGGGAAAGGACGGACGCCGCCCCATCCAAAAGCGCGCGCCCTGCAGGTTCAGATCGGGCATCATCGCCTGCGCCTGTTGGGTTAGCAGCGCCTTTTTGCGCGGGTCCGGGGGGGCGTCGATCTCGGCAAACTCGGCCGTTCCCGCAACCCTCAGGCCGTCCTGCATGGAACTGGCGACAATCTTTGCGTCCACGTCCATCACCGAATGGCTGAGCGTGCTGTGGGCGTCCGGAAACTCGATATGATACCCGCGCTCGGCCACCAGCGGTAGCTTGATGCCCAACGGTTTCAGCAGGTCTGCCGACCACACCCCGGCGGCCATGACGACGTGGCAGGCCTGTATCGTCTTGTCCGAGGTCGTCAGGTCCCAGCGCCCATCAGGGGCTTGCGAGATTGCCTTGATTTCGGTTCTTACAAACTCGGCACCCTGAGTGCGGGCTTTCTCGGCCAGCACTGCGCCAATGCGGCCCGGAGACAGCGCCCGCGCCTGTCCCTTGATCAACACGGCGGCTTTGAAATCCCGGGACAAAGCCGGTTCAATACGCCGAAGCTCGGCCCCGTCGACCCGTTCGATCTGCCCGCCTTTTTCCTTGCGGATTTGATAATCCAGACCGTTCAGGTTGGCATCTTCCGCGCGGCGAAACGCGTGCACATAATAGCTGTCGGTGATCAGGCCTTCGTGCCCCGTTCCATTCAGGTGCTTGCGGTAGAGGTCGATCGAAGGGCGGCACAGCAGTTCCATCGCCTCTGACGTGCTGCGCACTTTGCTCTCGCTCGAATTGCCAAGAAACCGCAGGCCCCATGGGATCATCTTTGGCCAGAAACTCGGGCGCACTGACAAGGCGCTTTGGGGGTTCAGCAGCATCCGGGGCAGTTGCTTCCACACCCCGGGCATGGCCTGCGGGATGATCGACCAGGGCGAGATCACGCCCGCATTCCCGAACGAGGTCTCCTGTCCCGGTTCCCCCCGGTCGATCAGGCGCACCTGAATGCCGCGTTCCTGAAGCGAAAGGGCGCAACAAATGCCGACGATCCCTGCGCCGATGATGGTCACCTGTTCTGTCATAGCATCAGGCCGGGGAATGACTGCGGTTGCGCGCGATCAGTTGGGTGACGATGACCGGAGCGGCCACGGCCAGCGCGATCAGATCGGCGGTCAGGCTTGGCGCGACAAAGATCACCCCGGCGATGGCCATCAGGATGCGTGACACCATGTTCAACGGCTTCAGCCAATAGCCCACCACCGCCGCCGACAGGGCCACGACCCCGGCGATACAACTGGTGGCAGTATAGGTGAACTCCCACAGATTGAACCCGGTGGAGGACACGAACAGCAGGACCGGCGCATAGACGAATGCCATGGGTGCGATGACCTTGCCCAGCCCAAGGGTGAAAGCCGACAGCCCGGTTCGGAACGGGTTCGAGTTGGCAATCGCCGCCGCCGCATAGGCGGATGTGCAGACAGGTGGCGTGATCTCGGACACCACGCCGTAATACAGCACGAACAGGTGGCTAGCGATGGGCGGGACGCCAAGCTGTGCCAATGCGGGCTGCGCGACCGAGACCAGCATGATGTAAAGCGCGGTGGTCGGGATGCCTGCGCCCATCAGGATGCAGACGATGGCGATAAAGACCAGCGAGATGAACAATTGCAGGTCTTCCATCGCAAACAGCTGGAAACTGCCGAACGAGATCATGTTGTAGAGATCCGCTGCCAGATTGCCCGCGCCCTGCGTCACCATGAAACCAATGCGGAAACCGATGCCGGTGGTGTTGATCACACCCACCACGATGCCGACAGCGGCAGCGGCGGCCCCCACGGCAAGCGAGTATTTCACACCCAGTTCAACCGCGGCCAGCATCTCGGGCACTTCGATCCGTTTCTGGGGGTTAAGGGTCGCGATCAGCGACAGGCCACACAGAATGGCCGTCATGGTCAGGTCGAACCCGCCATCCGAGAATTTCCATAGCACAAAGGCCAGAAACGCCGCCGCGTAGATCAGTGTCGGAGGGTGTCTTAGACGCGACATGCCCGCAATCACCGCCAATGATATGCCGCAGAAGGCGGACATGAACGGGGTGTAGCCTGTAAACAGCACGACCAGCAGGCCGATCAACGGCACGATATTGGCCCAGCCCTCAGCCCAGACGGCCTTGAGCTGGGGCAGTTGCTCTTTCGCCAAGCCTTTCAGGTTCAGCTTGCGCGCCATCAGGTGCACCACGGCAAAGACGCCGACATAGTGCAGGATCGCCGGGAAGATCGCGGCGATGACGATGGTGGTGTAGGGTACCTCAAGGAACTCGGCCATGATGAAGGCAGCGGCCCCCATGATCGGCGGGGTGATCTGACCCCCGGCCGAGGACGCGGCCTCGACCCCGCCTGCAAAATGGCCGGGGTATCCAAGGCGCTTCATGTTGGGAATGGTCAGCGCGCCGGTTGATACGGTGTTGGCCACCGAGGACCCCGAGATCGTGCCGAAAAACGCCGAGGATACCACCGACACTTTGGCCGGACCGCCGGTATAACGGCCCGCCAAAATCGTTGCGTTGTCGATGAAAAGCTGCCCCAACCCGGTGCGTTGTGCGATGACGCCGAACAGGACAAAGTGGAAGACGATGGTCGACACCACCCACAGCGTGACGCCATAGATGCCTTCCTGCGGGAAATACATCGACGACACGAAGGTTTTGAAATTCACGCCGGGATGTTGCAGCAAGCCGGGGAAATACGGTCCTAGCAGCGCGTATGAGATGAAGACACAGATGATCAGCGGCAGCACCCAGCCCAGCGTCCGGCGAGCGATGTCCAGCACCAGCAGGATGATGACGACGCCAAGGAACACGTCATAGCCGTTCGGGTTGCCCATGCGAAAGGTCTGTTCCTCGATCCCCAGAAAGGGGATGCCGCGCCAGGCAACGCCCACATAAAGCGCGGCGACGATGCCGAACCCCATGAAAACCAGATCATAAAGGGGGATGTTTCCGATCCGAAAGCGGCTGATCTTGAGGGCATAGAGGCTTTTGGCCCCCACAATCGGAATGGTGGCGTAGACCAGAATGAACAGCAGGGCCAGATAGATGCCCATATGCCAGTGGTCGGCAGGCAGGCCGAAGCCTGCGGTGAAAAATTCGTAAAACGCAAAGATCAGGGCAACGACGCGCAGTACCTTGCCCATGGCGGGCGTGACCTGGCGGACGGCGGCACCTTCGTCGAACTGTTCCTCGATGGCCGCCAGTTCCTCGGCTGTCAGTTCGTGGTCATCAAGTTTCTGGGTCTCGGACATGATGGCCCCCTGATTTCGCATAATTCCAGAATGCGGTGCCCCGCATAAGGGGCACCGGCGACAGGTTTCAGTCGGTTGCGATTACTGAAGCAGACCGGCTTCTTTATAGAACTTCTCGGCCCCCGGATGCAGCGGAACACCCAAAGCCTCGACACCGTCCAGCGCGGTTTCAGCCGTGATCTGCTTGCCCTTGGCGTGGCCATTGTCCAGCAGCTTGCGGGTGTTGTCGTTCCACAGCGCATTGGTCAGGCCATAGACCAGTTCGTCGGACAATTCCGAGGACACAACCAGCATCGCGCTGACCGCAGGGGTCTTGGTCTCACCGTCGATGCCTTCATAAACGCCACCCGGAATGGTCGAGGGGATATAGGCCGGGATGATCTCATTGATCTTGGCCATATCCTCGTCGGTGAAGGAATGCAGGTTCATCCCCTTGGTCGAGGACAGCTGCACCATCGCGGCAACCGGCCAGCCTGCGGCGTAGAAATAGGCGTCAAGCTGACCATCGGCCAGACGCTCGGCGCTTTGGCTGTTGTTCAGCTCGGCCTCGTCCATGTTGTCGCGATTGACGCCCCAGGCGTCCAGCATCTGCAACACGGCAACCTGCGTGCCGGAACCGGCCTGCGCGATACCCACGCGCTTGCCTTCCAGATCGCTCAGATCATTGATCGTCTGACCGGCTGGCAGCACCAGATGCAGGTCCTCGGGGAACAGGTTTGCGACGATGCGCAGATTGGGGTGGGGCTTGCCTTCGAACTTACCCTCACCCAGATACATCGAGCGAGTCACGTCGGCTGCGGCCAGACCGGCCTCAAGCTCGCCATTTTGCACGGCGGCGTTGTTGAACACGGACGCGGTGGTGGATTGCGCAATGGCGATCAGACCGGGCACGCCGCACTGGCCGCCTTCCTCGCAGGGGCGCGAGCCCGGAGGGGCAGAGATACCGTTTGCAATGGTGCCGCCAATGGGGAAATAGGTTCCACCGGCCCCGCCGGTGCCGATGCGGAAAAAGGTCGGATCCTGCGCCAGCGCCGGGGCGGCCAGCGCGCCAGCCAAAGCCAGACCTGTCAGGCATTTCACGAGTTTCATCGTCGTCTCCGTTGTTGGTTCGTGGGATTCGGTTTGACCGAACCTCGATCCCAAAAGCGTAAAGACAAATGGCATAAATACAAATTTGTTATATTTCACAAAACTAAAGTTTAGCTTATACGACAGGAATGAACCTGACGCAGCTCACAGTCTTTCGCGAGGTGATGGAAACCGGCTCCATCTCTCAGACCGCCAGAAAACTGAACCGCACCCAGCCAGCGATCAGCCTGGCCCTGAAGAATCTGGAGCAAACCCTTGGCCTGACCTTGTTCGAGCGTAAGGGCAGGCGGCTGGTTCCGGTTCCCGAGGCGCATTACCTGCTGGCCGAAACCACCGGCATTCTGGACCGTCTCGCCGCAATCTCCAGCACGATGGAGGGGTTGATCAAGGGCCATTCCGGTAGCCTGAACATCGCCACGATGCCGGGACCTTCGGCCTTTCTGTTCCCGCGCTTCATCAGCCAGTCGGTCGGAGAGAACCCGGACATCCGCATCACGCTGTCCACCCGCAGTTCACCCCAGATCATCGAGCTTGCCGGGACGCAGAATATCGACTTTGGCTTTGCGGATTTCGAACACGCGACCGGGAAAGAGCCGCAATATTCAGCCGAGTTGATCCGGGCCGATTGTTTCTGTGCCATTGACCGGGACAACCCGCTGGCGGCGCGCGGCAGTATCTCGATCTCGGACCTCGACGGGGTTCCGATGGGTGGGTTGCACGCAACGCACCCGTTCCAGCACAAAATCCGCAGCAAGTTTCAGGAGGTATCGGCCCGCTACAACTCGACAGTGACCTGCCAGTATTTTCTGCCTCTTATTCCGTTTGTAAGCTCGGGCCAATGCTGCACAATCGTGGACCCTTTGACTGTCGCGACGGAACAGGAACTGGGCCTGTCTGCCGGAAAGGTCGTGTTCCTGCCGTTCGCAAATCCCCTTCGGTATGAATACGCAATTCTGGAACCGGAACACCGCCCGCCGTCGCAACTGGCGCTGAAGATCAAGGCAGGTTGGAAAGCCGAAGTTATCAGAATGCTTGACGACGTGGGGGCCAACCCAACTGCCAAAATGATTTCTGAGCAGAGTGGCGAATGAAGTCGCCAGCTTTTCAAGCTTAGTAAATCAAGTTCAGCATCAACATCGAAACCACCAAAAACAGTATCGTCATCACGCCGCCGGATCGCACAAAGTCCATGACCTTGTAGCCGGCAGGCCCCATGATCAGGGCGTTCACTTGGTGCGTCGGAATGATGAAGCTGTTTGAGGTGGAAATGGCCACCGTAAGGGCGAAAACAGCCGGGTTTCCTCCGGCGGCAACTGCAATGGACACGGCCAGCGGCACAAGCAATACGGTGGCCCCGACATTTGACATCACAAGCGAAAACGCTGTGGCCAGTATCGCGACACCGGCCTGCAGCGCCCAGATCGGCCAGCCATTCAAAAGAACCATGATCTGTTGGGCGATCCACGCCGCCGTGCCGGTATTTTGCACCGCCTGACCCAAGGGGATCAGACAGGCCAGCAGGAAAACGGTGTTCCATCCCACGGCGCGATACGCCTCATCCACGCTCAGCACGCGGGTCAGCATCATTCCGGCGGCACCGGTCAGCAGGCACAGCGACAGCCGCACGTCGGTGAACAAAATCAACGACAGGGAAATCGCAAAGAAGGCCAGCGCCCAGCCAACCTTTTGCGGGCGCAACTCTTCCTGAGGGAAATCGGATGTGACCACGACAAAGTCAGGATCCTGCGTGATCCGCATCAGGTTGTCCCATCTGGTATGTGCCACCAGCATGTCACCTGCTTTGAAGGTTTCGAGACCGATCTGCGTAGACTCGTGCGTGTCGGTCTCGACATGGCTGAGTGTCTCTTCGCCCCGGTGGATGGCCAGCAGGGACATTCCGTAGGTCTTGCGGAACAACAACTCGCGGGGGCATTTCCCGATCAGTTTGCTGTCGGGGGTCACGACCACTTCGGCAATACCGGCATTTGTGGGCGCGAATTCTTCGACGAAGATGTCCAGCTCGGGCAGGACCTTCAGTCCAAACTTCTGGGCAAATTCCTCGACCACCCAGCGGCGCCCGATGATGGCCAACCGACATGGCGCGGCGATTTCGGCCGTCAGAACTTGCACCATCGATGTTTTGCCGCGATAGAAGGTCGAGATGATATACAGGTGGTTTTCGTGGTTGATGTCAGCCAACACCTGACCGACTAAGGGGCTGTCTGCGGGGACCACAACTTCGAAAACATCTGCTTTCAGGCCGTAGACCCGTTGCAGATATTCCTGCGTGCCTTGGCTGGTGCCGGTATTGTCGGATCCGGTGTCGCCGGGCAGTACCCATCGGCCAAGCAGTAGAAAATACGCGATCCCGGTCAGGATCAGCGCCGCGCCAATCGGAGTGACCGAGAACAGGCCAAACGGCTGAATTTTCTGATCGTCCGGCAGCCCCTCATTCGCGGTCACAACCAGATCGTTCAGCAAAATCAGCGGCGATGACCCGACCATCGTCATCGTGCCGCCAAGGATGGCGCAAAAGCCCATCGGCATCAGCAGACGCGAAAGCGGAATACCAGATCGTGAGGATATGCGGCTGACCACAGGAAGGAACAGCGCCGCCGCGCCCACGTTTTGCATGAAGGATGAGATGACGCCGACCGTGCCCGAAACGATTGGCAACACCCGGTTTTCAGCAGTACCGCCGTATTTCAGAATGACAGCCGCGACCTTGTTCATGATGCCGGTCTTGTCCAACCCGGCACCCACGATCATAACCGCGATGATCGAGATTACGGCGTTTGACGCAAACCCATCGAAAAGGTGAGAGACATCCGCCAGGTTCTCAAGACCCGGCGCATAGCTCAGCAGGCCGACCAGAACGAGCACCAATATGGCCGAAAGATCAATCCTGACGATTTCTGAAACAAACAGGAACACGGTAAACGCCAACAGCGCGCAAACGACTCCCATCTCGAACGTAAAAACAACCTGTTCCACAGAGTTCTCGGTAACTTTGTCTTCTTTTCGTTTTAAGTGAACACCTAAACGATCATGATGGCCTTGTCATGTTGTTTCGATTTCACGGGCGATAACGTAATTTAATTTCAAGCCGGGTTGGGTTGCTGGTTCTGCAAGTTAACCGGTCATGAGATAGTCCAACAAAATGCCGTTAAAAAGCGCGGGCTTCTCCATATGCACCGCATGCGCGCATCCGGGGATCACGGACAGGCTGGCGTTGGGAATACTGGACCAAAGCAGATGCGTCTGGTCCCACGAATAGGTTCGGTCCCGGTCGCCACAGACTACCAGCGTCTCCTGTTGCAGGTCTTGCAGGTGTTCTGCTCCGGACCAATTTTGCATTGCATCCAGACCGGCGAGAATGGCGTCTTTCGTGGCCATTCGGGCCAGGGTTTCGCAATCCTTGAAATGGGGCGCGGCCTTGGTTTCCCAAAACCACGTTGCCGCGATCCGGCTTGCGGTGGCTGCGACGCCGTCCTGTTCAACGCGGGCTTTGCTTTCGTCGATGGTTTCAAACCGTCCGGGCAGGACGCCAATTGCACCGGTCGCGTACAGGATCAGCTTCTGCACGCCGCTTTGATCAGCGCGAGCGATCTCTTGCACCACCATACCGCCCATCGAGTGGCCCAGAAGGTGGTACCTGTCTGTACCAAGCGCACGCAGATGCGCGATCACCCAGTCGGCCAGACCATCAATGCGGTCTATCGCGGAAAGATGTGCGTTCTTGCCAAAGCCGGGCAGGTCAAGGGCGACGACCTCGAAATGGTCTGAAAATGCCTTGTATTGCAAGTTCCACTGCGGGCTGCCGCCCATCAGGCCGTGCACCAGAACAAGGGGCGTCACTTGCGCTGGCCCTGAACAATGCGATCCAGGATCATTGCGCAGAACAGGATGGCGAACCCTGCAAGGATACCTTGTCCGACATTGGCATATTGCAGGGCCTCAAGAACATCCTCACCCAACCCCTTGGCACCGATCAGCGAGGCGACAACCACCATCGCCAGCGACAGCATGATGGTCTGGTTGATTCCCGCCCGGATCGACGGGCTGGCCAATGGCAGATCGACCTTGGTCAGCAGATACCATTTGTTGGCCCCAAAGCTGATCGCCGCCTCGCGCACGCTTTCGGGGACGCCACGCAGACCAAGAACGGTCAGGCGTACCACCGGGGTGCCGCCGAAAATCATCGTTGTGACGACGGCAGCGGGTTTGCCTGTTCCGAAGAACGCAATCACCGGGATCATGAACACAAAGGCGGGCATGGTTTGCATGAAATCCATGATCGGTTGAATGAACGCATAGAACCGGGGACGGCGTGCCGCGAACATGCCCAGTGGGATTCCGATGACGATGGACAGACACGCCGCCGTTCCAAGCAAAGCAAGCGTTGTCATGGCTTTTTCCCAAAACCCAAGCAGGCCCATATAGGCCAGAAACGCGCCGGAGTAGATCGCCATACGCACACCGGCCGTCAGCCAGGTCAGCAATATGATCAGCGACGCAATCACGATCCACGGGGTGCTGACAAACACCAGTTCCAGCGCGTCCAGCACCAGACGGATGGCATAGGTGATCCCGTCGAACAGCGCCTCGCCATTCAGAACGGCCCAATTGAAGAACGCCTCGACCCCGTCGATGCTGAGCAGTCGGAATTCCGGGTCCGTCGGAAAATCGCTGAGGATCGTGAAACGCCCCGGAAAGCTGTAGTTGATCATGGCGACCGTCACGATCAGAACCATGAACACCGCGCTGAACACGATCTGGGATACAGGCATCCCGGACCGGATCGACCGGTCCGACAGCCATTCGGAAAACCGAGCTTCGAGCGCCCAGTTGGCCATCACCGACTGCGCCGCCTTGGCGATGATCAGGATAACAAGGCCGGTCAGGGCGATGGTTGGACCTTGCTCTGCCAGCGCCTCGGCCTCGGCGCGAATGCCGCCGATATTCGCCTCTAGCCCGTCCACCGCGCGTTGGAACGCGTCCACCCGGTCCGAGCCCGCCTCGATTGCCGCCGCAAGCTGTTGTTTGCGTAACTCTAAGGTGCCCTCGATAGACGCGATCCGGGCCATGGCGTCCGAGGCGAGATCTCCGAACAGGCCACGGGCGATCTGGACAAATCCTATCGCCTCGATGATCAGAAAGCACAGCGCCCAGGACCACAAGCCGCGCGCACCAAACCAGATCGGCCCGAAGAGGCCCGCGAAAAAGTTGAAGGTCGGCGTAAACCGCGCCGAGGCACCGACCTTGTCGAAATTGGCGATGTAGTAGTCGGGATGCGTGCGAACAAAGGTGCGAATGTTCTCTTTGCGCTCTTCCGCATAGGCCAGCGCGGCCTCGCTTTCGGTGTCTTCCAGCGGATTGATGTTTTCGTCCCTCATGACACCTCGGTCCCTTCGATAACGGTACGCAGCAGGTCGGCGCGGGTGATGACGCCAACATCGGCACCCGCGTCGGCCACGACGATGGGATTGTCATCATCAATGGCCAGATTGATCAGATTGCTAAGCGTCTCACCGCTGCTGACGCGGTGCAGATCGGCGGGCAGGGGGCCGTTCCGGGACGTCCAGTCTTCAATCGGGCGCATGACGACCTTGGCATGCACCACTTTCAGACGCGATATCCCGGCGACAAAGTCCGCGACATAGTCATCCTGGGGATGCATGACGATATCTTCGGCCGTGCCCATCTGCACAACCTTGCCGTCGCGCATGATGGCGATACGATCCCCGATCCGAACGGCTTCATCCAGATCGTGGGTGATGAACACGGTCGTCTTTTTGAGGATTTTGGACAGTCGGATGAATTCATCCTGCAATTGCCGCCGGATCAGCGGGTCAAGGGCCGAAAACGGCTCATCCATCAGCAAAACATCCGGATTGGCCGCCAGCGCCCGTGCAAGGCCGACACGCTGCTGCATCCCGCCGGACAGTTCATGGGCGAATTTGGACCCCCAGGCCCCCAGCTCGACGATGTCCAGTATGGCCGCCGCCTGACGCATCCGTTCATTCTTGGCGACCTGCCTGATCTCTAGCGGCATCGCCACGTTGTCCAGAACCGAGCGGTGCGGCATCAGCGCGAAGTTCTGGAACACCATACCGATCTTCTGGTTGCGAAAGTGCTGCAGGTCTTTCGTGCCCAACGCCATCACATCGGTGCCTTCGATCTCGATCTTGCCAGCGGTGGGTTCCAGCAAACGGTTGAAATGGCGCACAAGAGTCGACTTGCCGCTACCCGACAGGCCCATGATGCAAAAGATTTCACCCCGGTTCACCGACAGGCTGACATCCGCAACACCGACAACGCAGTTATACTCGGCCAGTACCTCGGCCTTGCTCAGGTTGCGCTCGCGAACAGCTTGCAGTGCGGCCTGCGGTTTAGCCCCGAAAATCTTCCAGACATTCGAAATCTCGATGACGGTTTCTGCGTTCATTTTTGCGCCACTGTTTGAAGAGATCAGGTCCGGTACCAGCCGAAACCGGTACCGGCAGTTCAGTTGGGCGGTTACAGCCCCAGCATCGAGTCGACGCGGTCCGAGTTCTCATTGACCCAGTCCTTCGCAACATCAGCCGGTTCGCGACCATTGGCGCTGATTTCAAAGGCCAGACCGCTGACATCATCGGCGGTCAGGGCAAAGTTGGCAAAAAACTCGGCAATGGCGGGCGAGCGGTCGGCCAGCGAGTTCGACCAAGCAATCTGAACCTGCTTCAGGGCGTCCTTCGTTGCCACATTGGATTTTTCGTACCAATCGGCATCGTCGGACGGTTGGATCATCACGTATTTTGCAGGGTCATAGGTGGGTTCCGTCAGCATCTCGACATCAAACATGAACCACACCGCATGCGGCTTGTAGCAATAGAACGCATATCCTTCGCCCTTGGCGATCGAGTCCTTGATGCGCGCGGTCTTGACACTTTCTTCGGCTCGGATCGGTTCGATGAAGTCCAATAGGCCATAGTCGCGCACCTTGACCTCGTTGACATTTGCCGAGGCCCAGCCGGGCGCGCCAATCCACATCTCGCCCTTGCCATTGCCATCACTGTCCATCAGCGCGGCCACATCCGGGCGACCCAGATCTGCGATGTCGGTAATGTTGTTGGCCTGACCGAAATCCTTGGACACGCAGAACCCCTGGTTCCCTTCGTATGGATTGGAGGACAGCGTCACTGTGCCCGCCTCATCTACATATTTCTTGGTAAAGCTCTCCTGGTTCGGCAGCCAGACGTCCGGATGAACATCGATGTCACCCTTGCCCTGATCCATCGCCTGAAAGATCGTGGCGTTATTGCCGGGAACATATTCGACCGTCCCGCCAATGCGGGTGGCGACGATCTCGCCCAGCACATAGGCGATGGCCTGAGCACCAGTCCAGGACGGCACGCCGATCTTGACGTCTTCGGCATAAGCGGTCGCCCCAAACGTGGTCAGCAGCGCCGCGCCGATGAGGGTTTTTTTCAGTGACATAGTGATCTCTCCTTGTTGGTCGCTTTTTGTTTTGTTCTTGTTTTTATGGTGTGTAACCGGGCAGTCCGAAGGCATCGGAATACCCAAACAGGGCCGCGCTTCCACCAGTGTGCAGAAACACGACATTGCTCATGCCGTCGAAATAACCCTTGCGGATCTGATCGATCAGCCCGTCGAGGCCCTTGCCTGAATATACCGGATCGAACAGCAGCCCTTCGGTGTGGGCCAACAGCTTGACCGCCCGGATCATCCCGTCGGTCGGCAGCCCATAGCCGGGCCCCACATAATCGCAATTCGCTCGCACTTCTGAGCGGGCGATCTGCGCGTCCAGTTCCAGATGCGCTGCGGTTTTGGTCGCCAGTTCAAACACCATCTGTTCCTGCTTGTCTTGCGGAGCCCGAACGCCAATACCCAGAAGATGCGTGGTGCTTTTGATCGCCGCCAGCCCGGCCACAAGCCCGGCCTGAGTCCCGGAACTGCCGGTCGCATGAACCAGCGCTTCAATCGACAATCCCATTCTGGCTGCCTGTTCGGTCAATTCGCGGGCGCAGTTGACATAACCTAGCGCACCAATGGCGTTCGAGCCCCCTCCGGGAATGATGTAAGGCTTCTTGCCCTCGCTCCGCAGGTGATCGGCCAACCTGTCCATTTCGGAATTCATGTCCGCACCGCCGTCGCGCTTGGACACCGAGGCCCCGTGCAGGCGGTCCAACAGAACGTTTCCGTTCATGATGTAGTTGGGGTCATCCGATCCGGTGCGATCTTCCAACAGTATGTGACACTCCAACCCCAGTTTGGCCGCCGCAGCAGCAGTCTGGCGGGCGTGATTGGATTGCGTAGCGCCCTGGGTAATGATCGTGTCCGCGCCCTTTTCAACGGCGTCCGCCATCAAAAATTCAAGCTTCCGGGTCTTGTTCCCACCGGTCGACAGGCCGGTACAATCGTCCCGCTTGACCCAAAGGCGCGGGCCGCCCAGCACCTCGCTGAGTCTGTCCATCGGTTCCAGAGGTGTCGGAAGATGCCCGAAGGAAATCCGCGGGAACCGGGCCAGACTGATCGACAGTTCCTTGCACAGGCTAAAGGTTAGGTCTGCGGTTTCGCCCGCAGTATTCTCCGAGATTTCTGCCGACTCTGCCATGCTCTGAGGTCCTTACCGTTGGGATCTCTCAAAGCGTTTCCTATCAAATCAAAGAAAAACAGTGCTTTTTTGTACGGCTACTCATACTTTTGCTTTGGCTGGGGGTGCGCTTTTCATGGATACACAATGGTTAGAGGACATTCTTGTTCTGCTGGAAGAGGGCAATCTAAGCCGGGCCGCCGCGCGCCGACATATCACCCAGCCCGCGTTTTCCAGGCGTATCCGGTCCTTCGAAGACTGGCTGGGCGTCACCATACTGGACCGCAAAACCAACCGGGTCGAGATCAGCGCCGCGCTGATCTCAAACGAACCCGAGATACGTGCGCTTCTGGTCCAGCTTCGCGAGCTACGCACAAAAATTGCCCATCATGACCCCAAGGCGACCACCGTCAGGATCGCGGCACAACATGCGCAGGTGTTTTCCCGGTTCCCGGACATGGCGCTGAAGGCCCGGTCGCACCTGCCGGGCGTCAGGTTCCGTCTGCATGCCGCTAACCTAAGCGACTGCGTCAGCATGTTCCTGCGCAAAGATGCCAGCATGCTGCTGTGCTACGAATCCGATCTGGCCGAACCGTTGGAGTTCGGGTCGGGCGTATTGCGCGGAACCTGGGGGCGGGATTATCTGATCCCTGTGGTGGGCGGGGCCCTTCGGTTTGCGGTGAAAGACGTGGGCGACATTTCCGACACTGCGCCGGCAGTCGTCTATCCGGATAACAGCTATTTCGGGCAGGTTCTGCGCCGAAAGGAGCGCCGGTTCGGGACGGCTGGGTACAGCACCAACCCGATTTGCGAGACGGCGTTTTCGACCGGTATTCTCGAGATGGTCCGCAAGGGCCTTGGGGTCGGTTGGCTGCCCTTCAGCATGGTGCACAGCGAATTGCAAAGCGGCGAGGTGATCTCGCTGGCGAATGCGTTGGGGCGTGAGCCCATGGACATCGCGATCTACGCGGACCGCACGGAATCAGCTGCTGCCGAATTGTTCGGGATCTGGAGCAACCAGGGGTCGAAGGCGCGACACCGCTGACCGCCAATCAAGGTGCGGAATCCCCCAACTGTCAAAGTCACGGATTTTGTGATATGCACAAACAATAGTTTGATTATTGTTATCCCACTGTCTTTAAGGACATTTTCGATGTTCGAAAGAATTCTGGACTCTCTGCTCGGCAGATTTGCCTCTATTTCTCAAAGATTTAGAGTTTGGCACGCTTGGCCGTTTTTGCCTGCGTTGGCGATTATTCTGGGCCACCGTGTCAACCTGCGGCACAACAACCTGATCGATACCGAAACCGCGCCGTTGGATGGCGAACGGCCCGAGGATTTTGACATTATCGGATGGCGCACCGCGGACGGGCAATTCAACGACCTTTCGCAGCCCCGCATGGGCGCGACGGGCACCCGGTTCGGACGCAATGTCGCGCTGAGGGACACCTATCCGCCCAGCGACGCGGATCTGATGGATCCAAGCCCCAGACTGGTCAGCGAAAAGCTTCTCAAGCGGCATGAATTTGTACCCGTTCCACATCTGAACGTGCTGGCGGCTGCCTGGATTCAGTTCATGGTGCATGACTGGCTCAGCCACGGTCCCAACGATCCGGATGCCGAGCCGTTGGACGTGCCGCTACCCGAAGGTGACGACTGGCCGGGCGGCAAGATGACCGTACGGCGCACGATGCCCGACAAACAGGTGACGGATGCTGATGCCAACCGTCCACCTACCTTCCGCAATGTCGAAACCAGTTGGTGGGATGGATCGCAAATCTATGGCTCGACCGAGGAACGTCTGCGTTACGTCCGCACCGCCAAACTGAAGGGCCGGCCCAAATCGGCCGAAATTGCTTTGGACGATGGTCTTTTACCCGTCGACAAAAAGGCCAAGCGCGAAGGTCAGGAACTGGCAGGTGTCAACGGCAACTGGTGGACCGGGCTGTCGGTGCTGCACACTCTGTTCGCGCGCGAGCATAATTCCATCGTGGCGCGGTTGCGCATTGATCATCCGGATGAAAGCGAAGACTGGCTGTTTCACAAGGCGCGGTTGGTGAACTCGGCGCTGATGGCCAAGATCCACACCGTAGAATGGACGCCCGCGCTGATGGACAGCCCCGAAGGCCGCATGGCGATGCGTGGCAACTATTGGGGCCTGATGGGCGAAACCGTGTTCAACGCGGTGGGTCGGGTCTCGGACAGCGAGGTGATGTCGGGCATTCCCGGCTCTCCGCGGGATCATCATGGCAGCCCCTATGCGATGACCGAGGAGTTCGGCTCGGTCTACCGGCTGCACTCGCTGATGCCGGACGCATATGAATTCCGCAGCCATTCCGACAACGCGCATCTGCACAGCGCCGGGCTGACCGAAGTGTCAGGTCCGGGCGCACGCAAGCTGTATGACAATCTGAGTTTCGACGACGTGCTGTATTCTCTGGCGACCGAAAATCCGGGTGCCTTGGTGCTGAACAACTTCCCCGAAACCCTGCGCCGTCTGGACAAGAAGGTTGAGGCGAATGTGTTCCTCGACCTCGCCGCCGTTGATGTCCTGCGTGACCGCGAGCGGGGCGTGCCGCGCTATGCCGATTTCCGGGCCGCCATCGGCGCGACGCGGCCTGAAACCTTTGAAGACATCACCGATGATCCCAACTGGCAGTCCACACTGCAAGAGGTCTATGGCACCGTCGAAAAGGTCGATCTGCTGGTCGGGACACTGGCCGAAGCGAAGTCGAAAAACCAGCCGCCGCGCTTTGGGTTCTCGGACACGGCGTTTCGTATCTTCATCCTCATGGCCTCACGCAGGCTGAAAAGCGATCGCTTCTATACCGATGATTTCCGACCGGAAATCTACACAGAGGCCGGGTTCCGATGGGTTGCCGAAAACGGATTTTCCGACGTGGTGCGTCGCCATTGCCCGGACCTTGCCGAAGCTCTGGTCGATGCCCGCAACCCATTCTTCCCCTGGCGGATCGCGGGGGGCTGAGGCATGGCCCGTCACATTCGCATCCCGCTGCTTGCCGATCTGATCCTGACCGATGACGCGGATGAGATCGGACAGCTTGCCGACCACGCCGCGCTGGATCGCGGGTTTCGCCCGCGGGGGCCGCTGATCAACCGGATACTGGCGCACCGCGTCAGATCGGCGTTGTCGCTTGGTGGCAATCCGCTGCCCAGCGCGATGATGCGGGACGACCCCGAAAGGCGTCGGATGTCTCAGGACATTGCCGATAAGTTCGCGCCGGGCAATTGGGATACCGACACGCTTAATCAGATGGTGGGCTATGTGAGGGGCGATCTGAGCAGGCCCGTGGGTGAGCTTGCGCAGCAGATCACGGGCCGCGTGTTTGATCCGACCTATGCGGCAAGCGCCGAAACCTGGGATGCAGCCAAAGCGATCGAGACACATCTGCAATCGTTTAACCCCCTTCGGCGCCTCATCGCCTTTCTGTCCGGCGCATTGCGGGACGCTCAAGGCGTGTTGGGTCAGGCCGCTAAGGGCGACAAGGGCGCTGTCCACGGCACCGGGATCGCGGTGCATAATCTGGCGCTCAGCCTGGAACGGTTGCAAGCGGCATGGGCCGATCAGCGGCTGCGCGCCCATCTTACCCCGGAACAGGCGGCTTTGCGCGTGATTGCCGCGCCGCGCACCGTGATGCGTGCCGGAAAGCGCCATAGCGACACAATCGGCGGGCGCGTGCGGCCAGTCACTTTGGTCGCCATGAACACGCGCAGGGCGGCGGGCGCAGGCATGGATGCCGATCTGGCCTTTCTGGGATCAAGCTGGAGCCGCTGCCCGGCCCAGCACTGGGTTATGGCGTTGCTGGCAGAGATCTGGAAACAGGCGGGAGAAACCGGATGAGCGACGATATCATCTTCACTCCGCTCAAGTTCCGCAACCTTGAGGTCAAGAACCGGGTCTTCCGGTCGAATATCTCGGGTCGCTTCGACGCCGAAAATGGGGCGCTGACGCAGACGCGGATCAACTGGGAATGCAAGTTTGCGCGGGGCGGGGTGGGGGCCGTGATCTCATCTTATGTGCCCGTGCGCATGGATGGCCGCATCATCGCCGGCTACGCCACCATTCATACGGATGAGTTCATTCCCCTGTGGCAAAAGCTGGGTGAGGCGGTCCGCGCCAACGGATCGAAATACATCCTTCAACTGTCACATTCCGGTCGCCAGATGGATTTGCCCGGCATCCACAATCAGCACCGCCCGACCCCAAGCCCCACCAACGCATACGAAACCCTGCACGGCTTCCCAACCCGCGCCATGAGCACGCATGAAGTGGGCGAAATGGTCGAAGATTTCGCCCAGGCCGCATGGCGCGCGCGTGAGGCCGGGTTGGATGGGATCGAATTGCACGCCGCCAATGGCTATCTGTTCACCCAGTTCCTGAGTTCCGCGATCAACGACCGGACCGACCATTACGGCGGCTCCCTACGCAACCGCGCGCGGTTCCTGCTTGAGGTGATCGACGCCATTCGCGCCAAGGTCGGGCGCGAATTCCATCTGCAAGTCAAACTCTCTGCCGTGGACCACAACAACGTCCTGCCGTGGGAAGGTAAGGGCAACACCCTGTCCGACACGGTGCAGGTCGCGCAATGGTGCGAGGCCGCGGGCGTGGATGCCCTGCACGTCTCGACCGGCTCGCTGTTTCCGCATCCAATGAACCCGCCGGGGGACCTGCCGCTTGAGGTTCTGGCCGTTACTTACGACGCGATGATTGCATCGGGCGTCAACGGGTTCAGAAACTACCTGTTCTTCCGCTTCCCCTTGCTGCGCCCGCTATTCCTGCGGCTTTGGTTCCGGCTGAAAAAAGGCCGCGAGGATGAAGGCATCAGCCTGGAAGAATGCCGTGCGATCAAACAGGCGGTGACCATTCCTGTGATCAACACCGGCGGCTATCAGAACGCGCGGGTTGTGCGTGATGCCATCACCTCGGGCGGCTGCGATGGGGTGTCCATCGCGCGGGCTCTGGTAGCCAATAATGATCTGGTCAAGCATTGGGCCGCAGGTGAAGATGAGCCGCCAAAACCTTGCACACGCTGCAATAAATGCCTGTGCAATGCGCCGAAACATCCGATGGGTTGTTATGAGGAGGACAGGTTCGAAAGCCGTGATGCGATGATCGAAGAACTGATGTCGATCTATGAAACCAAGCCGATCCTTCAAATCCCGACCCCTGACAGTGAGGCGGCAGAATGAGGAACCAGCCTGTCACCTTTGTTGAAGAGGCTCTGGTAAAACGCCGCCGCCGACGGTTGCCGCTGACCATTCTTGTGGGCCTGATGGCTTTGGTCGGGTTGCTTGCTTTGGTCGTCGCGCTTTGGTTGCTGTTGGCCTTGCTGCGCGGCGGGCCCGAGCATTTCAAGACTGATGAGCAGCATTTCCTGCACGGCTCTATCGGTTCGGAAACCTCCAGCGGATTGCCGTATGAGGTCTGGCAGGCGCTGCCCTATCTCTTCCCCGACGCGTTTGAGGGCAAGACGACCTACGAGGCGTTTGGGTTCCTGTATCAGGAGGATGAGAAAGGTCGCACTGACCTGCCAATTGGCATTTCCCGCCGCGATCAGTTGGGCATCACCTTGGTCTGGTTCAACTGCGCCGTCTGTCACGCTGGCACCTATCGCGAAACGGCTGAGGCCGAGGCGATGATCGTGCCCGGAATGCCGTCGAACAACCTGCAATTTCATGCGTTTATCGAGTTCCTGCTGGACGCTTCGACCAGTCCGAAACTGGCCGCCGAACCGCTGTTCGACGCCATTGAACAAAGCGGCAATGGCCTTGGCCCCGTCAAGCGGCTGTTCTGGCGCATTGCAGTTGTCCCCCGCATTCGCGAGGAATTGCTGGCGACCCGTGCCGCTTTGCAACCCCTGCTGGCGCGCCAACCGGATTGGGGCACCGGGCGCGTGGACACGTTCAACCCCTACAAGGTGCTGGAATTCGACATGAACGGGGATGCGCTGACCCCGCAAGAGGTCATCGGCGCATCTGATTTTCCCTCCATCTTCCTGCAAGGCCCGCGCGAAGGCATGCGGTTGCACTGGGATGGCAACAACCCTTCGCTGGCCGAACGCAACCTGTCGGCGGCGCTTGGGGCCGGGGTGACAGCGGAAACTGCGGATCATGGCGGGATCGAGCGCGTTGCAGCATGGCTCAGCGATCTGCCGCCGCCTGCGAACCCGATACAGGTGGATGCCGAGGCTGCCGAACGGGGGGCCAACCTATACGCGACCTTCTGTCTGGAGTGCCATGGGCGTTGGACCGGGACAGAGTATGAGTTCTCGGGCGACAAGCTGGGAACCGTTCAACCAATCGCGTCCATTGGGACGGATCGCGCGCGGCTGGATAGCTACACAAACGAGTTCCAGCAGCGGCAGGTGACTAAACTGTTTGCGGACACGCCTTACGCGTTCCGGCAGTTCCGCAAAACCGACGGCTACGCAAATATGCCGCTGGATGGGCTTTGGGTGCGCGGCCCGTATCTGCATAACGGATCGGTGCCGACGCTGGCGGATTTACTTAACGCCCCGGAAGATCGCCCCAAAAAATTCCAGCGCAATTCGGATGTGATCGACCCGGTGAATGGCGGGTTCCTGTCACCCCCGTGCGAGGATGAAGGTGTCTATTGCTTCGATACATCCCAGCCGGGCAATTCCAACGCAGGCCACGTTTACGGCACGCATCTAAGCCCGACCCAAAAAGCCGATTTACTTGAATACCTTAAAACCTTCTGAACAAGGAGATGAGTAACATGACCGATACGTTATCCATCGGCTGGACCCGCGCCCAGGCCGACAACCGGATCAAATCTCATCGCCGTCTGTTCGGATTTGTGCTGGCGCTTCAAATCGTCATCGGCGGGCTTTTCCTGTTTTGCCCGGCGTTTTCGCTGGGTGTTGTGGGCCTGCCTGCGGGGGGCGAGAATCCCTGGCCCTCGGTCTGGGGGGCGACGCTGATCTTTGTGACCGTCATGCAAATCCCCGGCGCATTGGACCCGGTGCGTCAGCGTTATCCCAATGTCATTGCCGTGTTGGGGCGGGCGTTGATGGTGGCAACCTTCGTTGCGCATGGGGGGCCGTTCCTGTGGTTCGCTGCCTTCGACGCCGTGTTTGGCGTGCTTATTTTCCTTAGTTTTCGCCGACTGGTGATTGCCGAACTGATGACCAGACCGTGACCGTTTTCTGTCTCTGAGGTGGGCGATTGGGTAAATCTTATGTTTGCTTGGTTTCATACCCTGCCACCTGCCGGTCAGGCGACGGTCGTGTCTGCCCTGGTCAGCGCACTGGTCGCTGTTTTTGTCGCCTTTCTAAGCCCATTCAGCGCGCGTCGGTTGGAAAAACTCAAGGCGATGCTGGCCAAGGACGCGGCGCTTAATGACGCGCGAACCTCATATGAATTCGAAGCACGCAAGAGACTGTATGCTGAGATTGAGCCGCTGTTCTTCCAACTGTTCGAGGCCGCAGAAGGCGGGTATTACCGCGTCGCCAGCTTGGTACGCACGCAGCGGCAGGGCCATCTGGGCGAAGCAGACGGACGTTGGCTGGCAGCCGAGGGTTATTACCTTCGTTCAACCATCTACCAACTCTTCCTGCCGCTTGCGATATTCAGACTGATTCAAAGGTCCGCGACCTTCGTCGATATCGAACTGGATCAGAATATCCGCGCCCGATATTTCCTGTTGAAGCTGTCCTATTATGCGTTCACCGACGACTTTGAGCTTGCCGGGCTTGAACCTTCTTTGGCGTATTCTCCGAACGTTCCGGACTGGAAGGAAAAAACCCTTGAAAACCCAGCGCAATACCGACGGCAAGGGTTGGTTATCGGGCATCTGGATCGCTTGATAGACGCCATGATCGTTGGTGATGATCAGTCGCAACGAACAGTTGATTATGGTGAGTTTGAAGAGCTTTGTCGTAACGATCAGGAGCTCAAGAAAGTGATGGCAGAGCCTGCACGACTATTCCTTGGATTTGGTTTCACCAACCGACCTGTTCTGGCCCGGGCCCTGCTGGCCCATGCCTATACCATGCGGTTGTTGCTCTACACCTATTCTCGCGCGTCAGATTGCGGTGATCTTGCCGCTGTGTTGCAGACCTTTTGTACTTCGGATGAAGCGTCCGAAGACCTGGACTGGGGCGAAGGCTTTGGACAGGTTTCCTCTTCTGTGGCGGGTTATGTGAAAGAGCGTTTGTCCTGGAGCGGGGCGGACGAGTACGACATCGGCTGATCGTCTGAACCCGAAGGCCGGCTTGCGTGTGACAGTTCATCCTCTGTCGGATCGCCCGCGCCCTGACAGCTGAACCTCAGGGGCTTGGGTCGAACCGATTGAAGGCGCGGGCGGCCAGATAGGCCGAACGGCGCATCACCTGATCCAGCGTCACAGTGGTTTCCCCCGAGCGGGGCGAGATTTCGGCAACGTCAAAGGGCCGGTTTGCGGGATCAAGTACGGCGATAAGGGCAACCCTGTCCCGTGCTGCCTCGCCAGCGGCGCGCGTTAGATCGACCGTGTCGAAATGGGCTATACCGGTTTTGCGGCTGAACAGTGGGTCTTCGGGGTTCGCCCTGCGCAGGAAGCGAAGGTGAAGACCGGGATCTGGTATCGCAAAATCGCGCTGGGCGTTCGTTCCGGTCACGCCCGCAGAAATTGCGTTGCGTAGATTGTCGCTGACCTCAATGTCGTCAAGCCCAAGGCCGCGCGCGAAACTCAGGTAGAACAAGTTTATCTGAATATCTGCTGCAGGTAAGGGGGTTACGTGCCGATGGTGGACCTGCACAAAAGCGCTGAAGCCATTTGATGCGTTTGCCAGGTTAAGGCTGCGCGCGGCTGCGAAATTGACTTCGTTTGCGTTCAAAAGCACCTCAATCGGCGGGGTGTCGACGAACAGAATATCCGGGCTGTTGTGCGTGACCAGTGGGCGGTTGCTGGGATTGGACGGGTCCGTTCGCGGGGCCCAGGCCGGGTCTGGCAGATCGCCGCGCCCGGTGTCGAACTCAAAGGTCCGGATATAGCTGCGCCCGACCGAGTGCGGGGTGTCTGACACGTCGCGCTCCCAAACGCCCAAAGACACAAGCGCGGCGCGCAGATACCGCCGGTCGCCGGACCGGAACAGAGACAGGTCTTCGACCAGCGTCTGGGGCAAGCCGTCCATGATAGGCCGCCAGGTCCAGCTCGGATGCGCCCCGGACTGGTCGATCTGTCCTTCGAAAACACCAACCCGCGTGCCGACCCAGACCACATCCGGGTTGTCTGGGTCCACAAGCACCGCATGGGCCGAGGCAGGGGTGCCGCTGGTGCCGGTTGCCACGTCCGGCTCGGTTAAATGCAGCCCGGTTGGATACCATCGCCCGTCGCCGTTATACCACCACAGCGTATCGAAGTTCGGATCCGTGATCAGTTCGCCATCCCCGTCGCGGCGCGTCCGACCCGAGGTTGTGACATACAGCGTTGTATCTGTGTGTCTTGCGATGGCAGTCCATGAGGTTCCGGAAAAGTAGGGAAGGTAGTCCAGAAACGGATCAGGCTCATCGCCTTCGGCCTTTTTGTTGCTGGGCCGGTTGCCGCTGATGATGGCGGCCCTGCGTCCGGTCCAGCTGGGGTTGTTTCCCTCGAACGTGAATATCCGAACCGTGCGTTCGCACAGCACCGCGATGCTGGTGCCTTCAAAATCGGGCGGTTCGCCCTCGACCAGTGCATCCAATGCGACGACCTTGTCGCTTAGGGTTTCAAAACGGAGCTGGTCGCGAAAGACGCGGTTCCGCGAATCCCGACCTGGCTCGGTGGTGCTGCGGGCCGAATGGGGATCGGTGGCAGATGGAAGTGTCACCCAACTCATCCAATCCGTTCTCAGGCGATGCCCGTACCAGTCGTTGGTCATCCATATCCGGTCGGTCCCTATGAACACCCGTGCTGTGTCGTCTGTTTCCCCCGGCAGGACCAGCGGGTTGGAGTAGAAACTGGCCCGGCCGTTTTCTGCCTTTTCGGAATCCCATTTTCGATTCCATGCATGCCGGACAGCGGGTCCGCGTGGCTGGCGGGCGGGGATGAAATCCCAGTCTGCGTTGAAGGTCTGCTTGACCACCATATGCGGTCGCGTTGGGTGATAGGCGCATCCACCCCCGTCGCTGCCATAAATCTGGTCCCAGAAACTGCCGCCAATGCGTTCGATAAACCCATTGTCTTGCAAACCCGCAATCAGGTGGCCGTCAAGCGTTGGGTGGGATTGTACGTAGCCCGGTTCCAACGTCGGCAGACCGACATTGCGCGACGTCCCCGAGCCGCCCGCCGTGAGTGGCCGGGTAAAGACACCGCCATCGCACGAGACCCAAAGCGTGTTATTCGCCGGACGCAGGGCGTGAACATCTGCGTGGATACCGCGGCCGGCAAAGGTCGGGTCGGTATCGGCTGTCGTCTGGTTGGCGGCGGTGAACCCGGCGGACAGATCGTTTGCCGCAGCGGTGCCCGTGATTGGCAGACGGAAAATCAGCGCGTTGCTGTTCATTCCCTGACCGCCGATGAAGACGACATCGTCGCCCGAACCATTGTCCACAACCGTGATGCACTGGTCATAATGTGATTGGTCACTTTCGATCACATAATCGGTCCCGTCCTGAGTGACCGAGGACGTATAGACACCCACGGGCCAGTCATCGATCGACACCGCTGCGACGGGCGTTCCGGACACTCCGGCAGGGGTGTGTGACAGATCGATCAGCCACCCCTGGCCAAGGCCTCTCTTGTCCGCCACGTTGGATTCTTTCAGCCCGGCAACGTAAATTCGCCTTGCTTCATTAGGGGAGGCCGCAAGGCTAAGGCGTGTGCCGGTATCATGGTCCGGCAGCGCGATGCGTTGGAACGTGCCGGTCGGCCCTCCGGTCGAAAGCCAGATGCCATCCAGATCCTCGTCCGCCCCCATCAGCGCGACAAACAGGCCCTGATCGGTCCAAAGCAGATCGGTACAGGCCCCATCGTCATCTTCGGTGAACTCACCATCCGTGAAGTCGACAAATGTCCAGCTTTGGTCTTCGACAAAACGGCCTTGGCGCATGAACAGACCACGGGACGTTGCGGCCAGAAGGGTCGCCTCATTTGCCGGGTCAGGGGCGAGAGGGGTTCCGGGGTCACGGGCCAGACGGTAGATTCCTGCGCCGATTAGTTCTTCACCACCTTCGCGCTGCCACGGGTTGACCCCGACCAGCGAAATCGCCTGCTCGACCGTTCCATTCAGGCGAAGTACCCCGATCCCTGCATGTTTGCCCCCGGGACCGAGTGAGAAATATGGTTTAAGCTCGCCGGTTCCCACATAGACCGCGTCCAAGGCGGGGTCGTCGGCACCTCCGCCGTCTTCTCCCCACTCGACCAGCAATGCGCCGACAGTCAGTACAAGATCGTCCCGGCTTGTGGCCGCGGCCAGGGCCCAACTGCCCAGCGGTGCCCAGCTTTCCCCGGCATCGTCGGTGTACCAGACACCGCCGTTGGCCGCCCCGGCATAGGCACGCTGGCCGTTTGGATGCACCTGAATATCGCGAATGCGCCCTGCAACCACTGGGTCGCCGTCCGCCTGACCGTTGCGCAGAATGAAGGGGCCCAGCGGCATCCATTGGCGTTCTTCGTCAAAGGCCCCCTCGATCACTTCGCCCAAGGCCGCAAGATTACCCAGATTCCCTCCGATAGCCGTTCCATTGGCGCGCGCTGCGTTGGCCTCGGCCCGACCAGCAAGGGATTCGGGCGGTTTCCTCAGATCGCGTGGCCAGTCATAGCGTGCCATCAGGTGCCTCCTTCCTCGCTGTTGTCGCTGGCCCCGATCCGTATCCAGCCTTCTTCAACCGAAACCGGGCCGTCCGGCAGGATGGCAGCCTGCGTTGCCGCCAGAATAGGATCGTCGCGCCAGGTGATTGGGCTGTTGCGGCGGGTCCACCGCTGGTCTTTGCCAAAGGCCGCGATCTTCGGCAGGCGCACCTTGTCGGGATCGATCAGAACCGGACCGATCCGCGCTGACGGGGCAATCTTTTCCAACCCCGGAGCCACCCAATCGCGCAGCAATTCCAAAGACTTTCTCGGCAAAATCCCGGATGTCGCATGCACCCGCGCGGCGGGGTTCATCAACAACGTCAACTGCACCTTCTGCCCCGAATGGGTGAAGATACGCCCGCCGGGTTCGATGTAGGGTGAGGTCAGCGGCGACGGTTCCGCCAACGTGGCCGAGCCCAGAATGGCGCGGAACCCAAACCCCAACCCGGCAGCGGGCGCAGCCTTGCTGACGGACTTTTCGATCAGGCGGAAGCGGCGAAAATCGTCGCCGACGAAATAGCCGTAAAGCCCGTCATAGCCCTTGGCGACCTCACCCAGCGCAACCTCGAAGGCGCGCGCCTTGATCGCTTCGAATACGCCTTCGTTGTCAAGCAGTTGGGACAATCCTTCGGCTGTTTCGCCAAAGGCATCAATCTGCGAAAGGTCGGTTGGGATATCCAGCCACAGCGTCGCCCGCACCACGGCGACCGGGCGTCCGACCAGCCCGGCAATCGTGGCTCCGGCCTGTACCTGCGCCTCGTCCACACCCCACATCGTTGTATCAACCGCGCGCAGGAAGGCCGACAGCGCGCTTTCGTCTTCTGCGGTCTCAGGATCCTGCGTGCGCAGCGCGTCCGCGTCGATCATCCCGCGCGCGATCCGGCCCAGCACCTGCGCCGCCGGGGGCAGGCCTACTTCGGGGTCGTTAACAGCCGGTCCGGGACGGCCAACCGAGCCTTCCCAGACCAGACCACCGGCGACCGGGTCCTGCAGAACCTCGCCCAGCGGGTTGCCTTGCGCATCGAACATCTCAAGCGACTCGTCGATGAAATCCGGCAGGATATATCCCGCGATGGGGCTGATGCCCTGCGACGGGTTCGCCTGGTTCAGACGGGCTTCGGCGGGTTCCTCCGATGTGTCTGCCGGATCGACAAAGCGGAACATCAGCCTACCGGGCAGCGATAGGCGTGGCGGCAATTCAAGGGCCGGGCGATCTTCGGAATCCGTGCTGGACAGTGCATGCGGGCGCACCAACCGCTGTGTGTTGAGGTCGCGGAACCGCCCGAAACAATCGACGATCCGCGCCCGGACAAGGCTCAGGCGGCCACTTGCGATCAGACGGGGAAGCCCGACCGCCCGAATGTTATCGGCGACTGCTTCGGGCACGTCACGCTCTTGCCCGTCGGGCTGGGGTTCGAGGCCCAGCCACAGGTCACCGACCTGATCCAGCGTGACCGACCCCAGATCCGCAAGGTCCAGATAGGTCTTGAGTTGCGCAAGGCGCGCCTCATGCGCCTCGGAGATCTCGCCAACCTCATCCTCGTCGCGCTGGTTTTCGGCGTCCAGATAGTCGGCAATCAGGCTCGTCCACGCATCGTGCAGACCATCGGTAATGGGCGAACGGCCGAGGATGTTAAGGGATTGCCCGCCAACGTCCGATGCCCCTTCGAATTCAATCCGGCCCAGTTTCCAGCCGTCAAAATCCTGGCCGGTTTCCAGACGCGCCTCCCATTCCAGCCAGACCGGCACCCAGGGTTGGGACCACATGGTTATTCCGACCGGGCTGGGCTCGCGCCCCTCGGCAAGCGAGAACCTGAGCAACTCGTCGCTCAGCGTCGCTCGTGCCATCGGTGTGGTACTCGCGGCCAGTGGCGGCGTGCCGTCATAGCTGCCGTCGGGTGAGAACCGCAGCGCCATTTCCGCGCGCACGCGGGTTTGCACCGCCGGGGCCTCTGCCGGTTCCGAGGTTTGCTCGATGGCTTGCAGCATCCAGGCCAGCATGTAGATGTCGAACAGGAAGCTGTGTTCCAATATCCGGCGGGTCTGGCCCGGCAAGTTGGACAGGTTGGGCAGCGCGGGTACATAATCGCGCGCTTCAAAGCGGCGACCGAAGGCGATTGGCAACTCACGCGCCCAATGGCAGCGCAAACGGCTGTCTTCGGTGAAACGCCAGTCGTCAAACCGGTTCGAGCGTCCAAAGTCGCGCAACCCAACGACCGGAGGCACCGCGCGATGATAGCGGGGCGCTGGGCGGCGAATGCGCCGGACGGTCGGGCCTTCGTCGTCGGGCTGGGTGCGGAACCGTTTGTCGGTTTCCAGCTTTGCCGTGCGGCGCAACTCGTTCAGATCGGCCTTTTTGGACCCGGATTTGGTGCCAAGCCACATTACGTCGGCCTTTGGCGGCGGCTTTGAGGCAAGCGTGGCGATCTTTGTGCGAACGGGCCGCCCGGCCTTGATGTCGGTCTGCCGCCGCTCGACAATCACGTCCTCATAGACTTCGCGGCCACGGAAGGATTCGAACCCGTCGCCATGTTCGGCTTCGTCCAGCGCGATGATGCCGTCTTGTTCGCCCAAGCGGCGAATGGCCCCATTTGCGACGGCGGTCAGCAGGCTTTCGGTGTATTCCCGTTCCTCGCCGTCGGTCAGGCCGAAGCTGTCGGCCACTTGCGCGGCGATCAATCGTTCAAGAGTAGGCCCAAGCGCAATTCCAATGGCAGGCGGGCGGGGGGCCAAATCGCGCCCGACCGGCCCGGTGATCCGAACCCCCATGACCCGTCCATGCAGAACGGTATCGTAGTGCATGGTCACCAGCGACATTGCCACCGCGTCGAAGACAAGCGGTTCGTACCCGCTGGCCAATGCGGCCTGCGCGCTGGACAGCGACAATGCAGTGCGCGTATCGGTGACCCGCAGGCCACGGGCCGAGACGGCCTCGACCGGTGTGTCGAAGCTGTCCGTCACCGTAGATGAGAATGCGCGGAACTGGGTCTGCGCAAAGCCCGCCAAACCGGATTGAACCGGTTGTGAGATTGCACCTTCATACGGGGCTGGGGACGCGGTCCACCCAAGCTCGTCCAGCGTGCGCGAGACGGCAAAGGGCCAGAAGCTTTTCGCCAGCGGGTCCGAGGCCCGTTCGGACCACCAGCCAATGATCACATATGAGGCAAGGCGAGTGGTGATCTGGTTTGGGTTCAGGTCCGTCAGCGGGTCGTGGAACCCGAACCGATTGCGGGTCGAGTCATACCCCGCCGTCCAGCTTGGTGAGCCGCCCACGACGCCGTCCAACTCGCCGGGTTCCAACTGATCGCCGTCGCCTGTGTTGTCGCCATCGGGGTAATCTTCCAGATCATAGACCCGACTCGTCTCTGACGCGACGACCCAGGCGCGCAGATCAACGGTGCGTGTGTTTTCGGGGCCGGTCATCCGCACCACCAGCCAACGGTTCGGCAGTGGACGCAGGGAAAGCGGGCTATCCTCGTCGTCCTCAAGATCACCGCGCAACAACCCATCGGGCAGCGCCCAGTGAATGTGTATGCCGGGGTCCCGGGGTTGCGGATCCGAGAAGGGCGGGGCGGGTTCATCCGTATCGCTGGCCGGTCCGCCAAGCTCCATCGGAAGCCTTACATAGTCTTCATCATGATTGACCGGCACGTAAAGCGCGCGGACATCCACCGGAACGACCAGTGCAGGCGGCGGCGGTGGCGGCGTTGCGAACCGGTCGAGGCGGGACACCGCCGTGTCGCCCAGTTCAACGGCCATCGACCAGCCCGGACGGGCGAGGATGGCTTGCATCAGCTGCGGATCAATCGGGTTGGCCATGGCTCAGCTCTCGTCCAGGCGGTGGCGAAGGATTTCGGCGTAATCGGGCGTGACGGCCAGGTTCGGCGTAAAGGCCGCATCCTGAATGACAACGGTCGTGGTGGTCTGTGCAAAGACCTGACGGTAGGGGAAGCGGATCATCTGCATCGCAAACTCGGCCCCGTCGATTTCCGTGCCGGGATTGGGGTCTGTCATACCGGTGCCCTCGGCATCGGCAAAAGCGCGGGCGGTGTTCGACAGATCAAGCACCCCGGCGGACCCGGGGCGAAAGCGGACCGGGATTTGGGCTGCCAGGGCCGACAGGGCGGTGGGGTCATCGTCATCCGGTTCAAGTGCAACGCCATCATCATCCACATATCCGGCGGTCCGCACGTCCCGTGCGGGCACAAAGGCCCGCCAGCGCCCGCTGGATTGTTCATCCAGCCGGACGCCAAACTGAAGACCCTGCCGGGGTTCTTCGATATGGATGACATTGGGAATGCCGTCGAACAGCGCCAACAGCACCGACGGGGCCAGTCGTTCGAGCCGCAGCAGCTTGATCCGGTCGGGATGAGACTCCGGCACGATGTCTTCATCATTGTCCACCGGTTCCGCGTCATAGGCGCGGATGTGCATCCCCGGCCAGCCCGCCACGGCGGCCGAGCGCATCAGGAACCCGGTCACGATCCCGGCGGATCCGGTCAGGTTCGGCTCGGACCCGGGTGAGCGGACACGGCGTTCCGCTTCGTCTATTTCTTCCTCGATCTGCGGATACAGCCGTTCCAATTGCGCACGTTCCAGCGAATTCGCGGTTCCGACGCTTAGTGCGCCCTGCACCAGCGCGTCCGTCCAGGCCCTGTCGAGATAGAAGAACCGTATCGACTCGACCGGCAGAAGATCGGAATCCGGTACCAGAGTGTTAAAGGGCACGCCTTCCAACATGCGAAGCCGCGCCAGAAAGGTCAGCACACTGTCCGTCGCCACGGTTTCCCCATCAGGGGCCGCAAGGAACAGGTCGAGGTTCAGGGCCGCGTGCAGTTGTTCATACCCAAGCTTGTCTGACAGCTTCATCTGCGGGTCCTTTCGATACGGTCGGCAAGAAAATCGCCAAGATTGTCAAAGTCCTGCACCTGATCCAGATCGCCTGCCTCAAGCGCGTCGGGACCAACGGCAAAGCGGGCAAGCTGCCGTACGCCGGAATCCAGCGTATCGACAAGCCGCGCCGCGATCTCGGCATCCGGCTGTACGGTGGCCCCTGCAACCGTTGGCGATTGCTCCATAAGTTGGGCCAGCGCGCCCTCGTCATCAGGTTGCCGTAGCAAGGCACCGACGACGGCCCGGTCCAGCTGCAGACCTTCTGCCAGAATGCGGGTGGGGTCGTCGTCCAACTCGGGGACAGGGTTGCCGATATCCACGCGCGGGCGCAGGGCGGCGACGCTGGTTTCGGGGTTGATGCTGACGGTTTGGATCAGGCTGGCCTCAAGCTCTCGGGCAAAGCGGGCTTTCAACAGCGTGTCAAACACGTTTGGATTTGGCACCGCGACCGCGGCAAGCCCTAGCTGGTCATTGATCGCGAAATCGATCCCGGCCTTGGCCCGTGCCGCACCAAACCGTTCCGCCCGCCACCGTTTGAGCGCGGCGATGAACGACGGCTGCGACAGGGCCAGAAGACGCCCGGTTTCAAAGGCCACGGCAAGCGAGACATCCTCTTCACCCCCCGGGGTCATCGTTCGCAGATGGTCGCTGACATGTGCCAGTGTTCGACCCGACGTACCGGGCAGGTCGCGTTGCAGCCGAACGGGCGAGAACGGCCCCCGGTACCACGCGCTTTCACCATCGCCGACGCGGGTTCTGTAGGGCAGGGACAGGTGGCCACTTTCCGCCACCTCCAGCGGCAAACGGGACGCCGGGGCGGGGCCAGAGCTGTCGCCCCCGGTGTCCGGCGTACAATCGGCCAGCGGGCGGGCGAACCCGCTGCCAGTCCGACGGCCCAGCAACCCCACATCGAGATTTTTCATCAACTGTTCGAAACTGCCCGCACCGCTGCAGGTGAACCGCCACGAGGTCAAAACAGGAAAGCGCAAGATCTGGTCCTGAAACACCTTGTCGACGGGGATCGAAAACCCGTCAAACACGCCTTGCAGTTTGAAGGTTGTGCTTTGGTTGGAGGACAGGGTTGCGAAGTCTCCGTCCAGTAACGCAGCGCCGGAGATCGGCCCAAGATTGGCCAGGCCACCATTGGTTGTCCCCGCCCGGTCGATCATGGCTCCGTCATGAAACACCACCTCACCCCGACGGATGGCTTCGGCCATCGCGTTGCCGTCCGTGGTGTCGAGATCCCTGATTTCACCATCGATCTGAGGCGTGATTGCCGCCCCGGTCTCGATGGCGTTGTTGACCACGGCAAGTTCGTCGCTGAACACCAGATCGGAGATATCGAAAAACGGTCTGGGCGGCAGCGGGGCGGGCAGGGCACCCAGTTGCCCCTCAAGGTTCACAAGACAGGCGGTATAGGCCTTGGGTCGGCAATTCACCCGATCGAACTGCGGTATCCTGTTGGCAATGACCACCGCAAGGAAGCCGTCATCATCGCCCATCGCGGCCTCGGTGTCGTCTATATTCACCTCTCGGACATGGGTCAGCAGCGGCAGATCTTCGACGGTTGGGAACACGCGCCTGACCACGGATGCGGCAACCGAAAGCCGGGTGGCGGTCGGTACATCCTTGTCACCGGGCAGATCGACCCCTTCGGTCACGCAGTCCTGCCATGGAATGTCATGCTCGATCTGGCCTTCGCCCTCGGCGATGATGACAAGGGCGAGCCATGGCGTGCGCTCAGTCACCTCCTGATCGCCGAACATGGTGCCATCCTGTGCCGCCTTTCGATCCCACGGCAGGGTTTTCTTTTTCAGAACGATCTGCGGCAGGCGGGATTCATAGGCTCCTTCGGAATTCGCAGGCGGAAACGTCATAAGCGCCTGATCCGGCGGCAGTTTCAGCCGTGGCGCGGTGACGTTGATATGGGTCTCCAACGGGCGCACCCCGAGGTTCGAGGCCGCATCGCCGTCTTCCGTCGCCGCAATATCCAGATCGCCGCGCAGCCGGTACCGTCCCGCTTCAAGGGCGGGAACGATGCTGTCGTAGAGGAAGAAACGACCACGTGCGACCATTGCTAGAACTCCTGGTATTCGTCCTGCCGCGGCGTGACATCTGCCGGGGGACTCCATTTGAACGTGAGCCACGCACCCTTGCCGCGCAGTAGACCGACCGAAAGCGAGACGCTTTCGTTCAGTAGGCGGGTAACAAGACGATCTGGCTGCAACTGCGCCGCGATAACCCCATCCAGACGACCGGGGACCAGCCCGGCGACCCGAACCGCAAAGCCTGAATCGTCCTGCGGTTTCAGCGCGTACACGACCAGGGTTTTGCCATCGAATGGGGCGAGGATGGGCTTGTCGTCCAGCACCTCGGCCCCGCGCACGGAAATTGCGAGGGATTCCAGATCCTCTGCGACCACTTCACCTTCCAGCAACAGGGCGACGGATGTGGCGGGCCGGTCAAAGCGGGTTTCGACAAGGGCAGACTGATCCGTCAGGTGCGATGCCCGGAACCAGCCGGTGCCACCAGCCCGTCCGCCGCGCACGCGGCTTGCGCCTTCGGCATAGAGGAAGCCGCCCCGGCACAGGGCCAGCGACCGCCCGAAATAGGCAACCGACTCGGCCTCGGTCCACCCGGCGAATTCTGGGGCGGCGGCCCCGTCATCACCGGACACGACGGCATAGGCGGCTGTTCCCTTGGGCAATTTGACCCGCCGCGCGTCACCGGCGCTGTCCGACAGGACGCGTCCGTCCAGACCGATGGCGACAATACGGGCAGGACCGTTCAGAGCGACCACACCGCTTGTTTCAAACCGGGGCGAGCGGGCCGCACCCGGCAGATCGAAAACAGCGATTTCTCCGGGGGCCAGCCCTGTGGGTTTGATGTTGTCCGTATGCGCGCCCCGTGGCGGTTTCGCGCCAGCCATAAGTGCGGTAGCCGCCAGCCGGTCTCGGGTCGGGCCAGAGGCTCGGGTCACGCTTGAGGACACCTGAACGCCAGCCGCCAATGTCAGCGGAACGCGCTGTTCGGCGACAACCGTGCGTCCGACCTGCGCATCGGCCGACGCGGCACGTAACAGCAGGGCAGGTGCCCGATCCTGACGTGCGGCCAGAACCTCATCCAGCACAGGCGGGCGGACACGTTTCGCACGGCGCGCCCGGTCGGCCGGAACGCGGGTGACACGCGCGGCCAGTGCGCCACCAGCCTCGCCCAGTGACACGTTGGGCAGCGCCAACTGCCCGCGCAGCCGGGGTGTGCCAAAGCGGATGGGGCGGCGTTCGGGCGGCGTCCGCAGCACTTCGCGCTTGGCGCCGGTGGCCGCGTCACTGACGATCCGTTCGGTCAGCAGACCAACCCGCATCGGTGTCCGGCGGCTGCGGTCAAAGGCACGGGCCCCGGTTGCGCCGACGCGAAGGCGTTGATCTTGCTGGAACTCCGCTGACAGTTGCGCCATCTGAAGGTCGTTGATTGAACTCAGCAAAGTGCGATGTTCAGTGGCCAGTATCGCCACCGCGACGAAGAACTGCCCCACATCGCGCAATGGCAGAGGTTTGCGCAAATCGGATTCGACCTGATTGAACGCCACACCGCCGGTGGAGGCATCCGGGCGGCGGTTGAAGAACTCGGGCACAAAACGCAGGTCCACCCCTTCGGTCGCGCCGATCACCTTGCCCTTTGGCACTTTCTTGTCGTCCAGCCCCTGTGGCGGCCCCCAGACGCCGACCGGGAATGCACCGGTGTTGCGGGTGGTCATCTTGATCTTGTCCAGATCATCCAGCCGCTCGTCATTCGGGCGGTCAAGGCGGCGCAGTTGCAGCGACAAAGTGATCTCGGAAACGATCAGGTTGACCGGGGCCACCCCCAGCGTGGACGTGGGATCACGCTCGATCGGAGCGCGCCCCGGCCGGATGATCCGGGTCAGCGGAATGGTACTGGTCAGCGACAACTCAAACTCGCTCATGACGTCGAACGGATTGGCCTCGGACCCGTCGGCGGTACCGGGCGGCTCGCCGTCATTGCTGGCGGGCGGCAGCGCACCGCGCCCGGCGATGCCGGACAGCGCCTCGGCCAAATTGCCGCTTGCCAGCTCCAGATACTTGGCCGAGAAATCCACCCACGAGATGTACTGGATCGGCGGATCGCCCTGTTTGCCGAATTTGACCGTGACGTCGATGGGCCCGATCTTGATCCGTGCCTTGCCGTGGAACTCTGGCCCGGCGACCTGAATTTCAGCGCTGAGCGTGAAGGACAGTTTGATCGTTCCGAACCACGTCTTGATCCGGATACCCGCCGAAATCCGTGCGTAAGCGTCGGCCTCGTAGCGGAAGGGATCGAAATATACGATGGCGTTGCCGCCCCAGCCCAGAGACGCGAACACCGGCCCGAATTTGGCGGACGCTTCGAACAATCCGCCGCCCATGATCGCCTCGGAGGTCAGAGCAAAGTAGTTCTCGGCCTTGATGACGATGTTCGAGGAAACCGACCAGTTATATCCAAGCCGGGGAACAACCGGATAGCCTTCGGCGTCGAAATTCGGGTGATACCCGCCCAGCGTCAGGACAAACTGCCCCCGGTTCGGCCCCTTGAACCAACTGACATAGGCAAAGCCGCCGGTCAGGCGCGCGCTGGGGTGCAGCAGCCAGGAATTGTCGGTCAGCTGCGCCTGAATCCAGATAACACCCTCTTCGGTCGAGAACCGCGCCAGCAGGCCGAGCTCGATAGAAACAAGCGCGAATTGCGGTCTGGGAAGGGCCATCCGGGCCAGGCCAAAGATCGACAACTCGAACCCGTTACCGAATTCGACGGCCACAACGGCGATCCCGTCGACCAGCGCAAATGAGGTAAAGCTGATCCCCGCAGCGAACCAGAACTTGCCGCGAATGGCGGGGAAGGTGTTGCGCACCTCCTCAAGGTAGGCAATGACGTCCGTGGGCAGGTCTGCCGCAGGGTCAAGTGCCTGAATCAGAACGAAATCACCAAAATCGCCCAGATCCGTGGGTGGCACCAGATCGCGGTTGATGCCAAAGCCGCCGCCAATCCCGGTCAGGAAGAAGGCCGGCGCCCCGCCGATTGGACCAAGGAAAGACCCAACCGCGAAGAAGGCGGTATAGCGCCCCTGATCGTCCGAGGTGGAGGCGTAGCCGCCATAGATCGACAGGCCGTAAACCGCGAACCGCGCGGCGATCATGCCGACATATTCGATATCCGGCGTTTCACCGAATTTGCGCAATCCACCGGCAAGGCTGATCCCGGACAGATCGGCTGAGATACCCAGCCCGGCCAGATCGACGCCCCAGGATGCGCTGTCCAGCAGGCCACCCCGATCCGTTCTGTAAATCAGTTCCAGATCATCAACACTGGCTGCCAGCCCGGCAATCGTGACCGAACCATCGAAGAGCAGCGAAATGGATTGCAGCCCGTCGGTTTCATCCGATTGCGCACCCAGACCGATCTGATCGACATAAAGCGGGCCAAAGCCCTTGCGAATCGGCAGCCACCACGGCCCCGATCCTTCGCCTGCGCGGAACCCGAACCTGAAACCGCCGCCGGACAAGGTTTGGACCGACAGGGCCGGGCTGAACGCAGGGGCAAGAGCAGCGTCGCCGTCATTGGTTTCGCTCAGCAGGCCAGAGGCCACCGCATTGTCGCCGGACCCGCCGCCGACGGCTGCGCCCACTTCGGCAAGTTCGACCTGAGCACCGCCCAGAACCTCGCCAGTCTCAACGCGTGCAAAGGCGTGTATCGCAATTGATCCCAGCGCGATGGGGGATTTCACAAGCGGAGCGTTGCTGCGCCCGATCCTGATCCCGATGCCGTTGACGGCCAGCGTCGGGGCGAAATCCAGCCCGCCGCTTGTGCTCAGCAATCCGATCTGAAGGCCGGGATCCACATCCCCGTTGATCCAGCGGCTGTCATTCTCCAGCCAGATCGCAATGTCCCCGCCGACAATCTCGAACCTGTTGGCGATGCCAAGTGACAGGCCGATGGAGTTTCCGACGCGGGCAATGCCGATATCCACCTCGCCACCGACGCGCACGCTGGGCCCGGCATCGGCGATGTTTTCGATGAGGGTCAGCAGCCGGTCCAGCTTGGTCAGCAGCAGCGCTTCGATGTCTTCGCCGTCACCCGGCAGAATGCGGAAGAAGTCCGAGTCCAACGCACCGCCGGGCGTCAGGACAACACCGCCCAAAATGCCGCGCACATCGCTTGATCCGACTGGCAGATCGAGCAGTGCGTCAACCTCTTCAAGGCCAAGGACAAACCCACCGACAAGTTCCACCGCCAGATGCATCAGTGCGGCGGCGATTTCGGCCGGGGTGTCCGCGCCGACGCCCAGTCGGAATTGCTGTGTCTGGAAGTCGTAGGTCAGACGCAGCACCTGATTTGCTGCCGGATCGAAGGACAGGCCTGTGCTGATCTCGGGGGTCGCAACGCTGCTGCCGACGTCCATTTCAACAATCGGGCGCAGGACAAATCCATCGGCGACCGGAATAGCAGCGGGGCCTATGGTGGTATTCAGACGGGCCAGACCGCCAGCATCGACGCGGACAAGCACGTCGATGTCTTCTACAAAAGGAATGGCCGTCAGATCGGCGGCAAACTCGACCGCCAAAGGTGCCGTGAACAGTTCCACCGATACCGATGAACCGGGTGTGCCTGCATTGGCGACGGTCACGCGCAGCCCGCTTGCCGTGCCAGCAACCGAAACCCCGGCTGGCAGAACCGGACCCAGTTGGGCCAACCCGCTGGACAAAAGCGTCGGCCATCGGGCGGCCAGACTGCCTTGCGGATCAGCGGCCCAGTCAGCCAGCTCACCCGCGTCAAAGCTGCCCGCGACGCGCAGCGCGAGGGCGTCGCCAATATCGGCCACCACATCCCCGACATCGGTGCCGGTATCCACAATGGCGTCCAAAGCCTGCGGCAACGCCGCCACAAGGGCCGTTGTCAACAGGCTGGTCAGGTCGGGTGGGCCGGGATAAATTTCGATGTCGGCACCGGTATCGGGACGCAGCAACAAGCGCACGATGTCGCCGGATACCGACAGGTGGACCGCGCGTGTACCGGGGGTTCCGCCCGGCAAACCGGCAAAGAACGAAACCTCTGGCCGCGTCTGCCCGCCTGAGGTTGGAAAGCGCAGACCGAAGGCTCCGCCAAAGGCAATGTCGCCGTCGGGAAGGAATGCGCTGGGGTCGATCTGGAATTCCAGCACCAGGCCGCCGGCGTCTCGTGCAACCAGATCGACGCCCTGCGACAGCGTCCAGACACCGGATCCGCCGCCCACGCCAATCAATGGCCGCAGCGCATCCATGACGGCAATCACCCGCGCCGCGCGTACTCCACCGCCCGGGCCGCCCAGCACATCCGCCTGGCTAAACCAAACGCCGGGATTGGTGAACAGGATCGGAGGCACCCGAACCGGCTCGGCGTTCAGGCCAAAGGCTGCAAGCCCTGCATCGACAATAGGCGTCACGGCGGGATCGAAACTGCGCAAGCCTTCCAGCAGTCGGGAAAGCGCAAGTGCGGACAGGATCGGAGGCACGGCCCGCAGATGGGACACGAAATTCGGATCGGGCCACAGCGGCATTGATGCGGGAATGTCAGGTAGCCCGCCGGGCAGGGTGATCTGCGCCGAGAAGGGCGCGAAGCCCACCTGTAGACCAAGGCCATCGGGAACCCCGAACTCCAGCGCGCCTGACAGAAGGCCGGACGCGCCAAGGCTGGCCTCAAGCGACCACTGACCAAAGATCAGGTCATCGGCGCTGCCGCTGAGCGAGACGTTTAGTCGGTTCTGAGCGCTGTCGAATGAAATTCCGCTGCCGTTGCCCGCCACGAAGGACTGCACCAGCGCCAACAGGTCCGTGCCGAGGCCGGGATCACCCAACGCGACCTGAAGCTGTGCGGTTGGGTCGTCGATCCAATGCGACAGGGACAGCGGGTCAAAGGCATCGTCTGCGCCTAGAATGCCGGTCGCTCGTAGCAGGTCGAGCAATTCGGACATGCCTGCCGCAGGTGCGATTGAGGCTTCGGCAACGATTTCAGCCAGCAACTCGCGTATGCCGGGGGCTGTCGGGGCCGCGCTGGCGAGGCCCGGATCGCTGAGACTGTCGGGGGTGATCGCCAGCCGGGCATGGCTTTCGCCCAGTATCCGAACACCGTGGAAGATAAGTTCTATGCCATCCGTTTCCGGCTCGGATGTGCCGCCCGTACCGACGCAGGCCGATACTTCGATGGACCGAAGCGCGAGGGGGGCAGCGGCATCGTCGCTGTCCGGACCGCCGATCAACCAGCCATCTCCTCGGGTGATCCGGCCCGAAACCACAACCTTGCTGGCAAGGCGGGCGGTGATTTGAGGTACCGAGAGGCCATCGCGGTCAAGACCGGTCGATAACAGCTCGGCCATGGCCCGGCCTTCGAAGCCAATGGTGCCGTTTGCCGGGGCTTCACCGACGGGCAGATAGACGCCAAGCCCTGCCGCCTCGATACGTTTGGCGCTGGATCGTGCGGCACGGCCCACGGCGTAGGCGCTGAGCCCGGCCGCCGTAACGGCCGTCATCGCGCGCTGGATCACATCGCGCTGGATCACGCCATGCAAAAGATGGATTTCAAGGCCCGCACGCACCGCGCCGGTCCAACCGGCGGGCGGCGCAAGTTCGGACAGGGGGCGGCCATTGCGCCGTTGACCGATCAACTGCCTGCCCAGTGCCAGATCAGGATCGTCAGGCTCTGCCGGATCGATGGGGGGCAACAGCTCGTCCAAACGGCTCAGCGCCTCGGATGCTTCGGACGAAAGGGGATCGATACTCGCCCCCGCAAGACCGGCAATCAGCAACCGGTCTGGCCCAGCCGCCATACCGTTCAGCGCAAGCCACGCCGCGTGACCCGCCGACCGGTCCGCCAAGACGGCGGCATCGGCAATATTCGATGCCGGTGCCAGAGCGTGAGCAAGGCGCGCGGCTTGCCCGGCTGCCCCGCCTTCCGGGGTGTCCGGGCGCGGAGCCAGCAATATCGTCCAGGTGCCGCTGGCATCTGCCGGAACCTGCGGAAAGGCCGTTGGTTCACGGTCGCTGATGCGCAGATCGATGCGCCGAGCAGCCGTTGTATCCGCAGGTGGCGGGGCATTCTCGGACAGCGTTCTGACGACGAAGAGAACGGGCGGTGCGGCACCCAGATAGGGCTCGGCATCGGCAAGCGAGATCAGGCTGTCCGCGTCCGCGTTTTCAATGATGTGCAGAACCGTCTCGGTGGGGGCGCTGGCCGGTGGCCGCACCATGCCATCACTTAGGGTCCATTCGGTCGTCAGGGCGTCCAGCCCGACTTGAAATTCTGCGGTGCCCAACCCGTTCAGCGCGGCGGGCAATTCACTTTGCAAGGCCAAAGCCAGCGCGCCTGCCTCAAGCCCTGTGTTACCCGGACGCCATCTGCGCAGAGGCAGGGAATCAAACCGGTCCGGCGCTGGTTCCGAGCGTTCGGGCATCCGCCATGCGGCCAGGCCGGGGCCGTTTTCAATACCGGGCAGCTCGATGCGCCATGGATCCCCAAGCGTACCGGCACCGGACACGCGGCCGCTGGGTGTTTCCAGTGTGGCGGCGAAAACCTCCAATCTGGGGGCGATGCGCGAAATCGGGTCGGACAGCAACTTGCCCAACCAGCCCCGCAGCGCGTCAGCGGGTTCCGAGACAAGGGCGGCAAGTTGCAGGCGGTTGGGATCGGGCTCGCCGAACACCCGCCGCTCGCGACGCCAGCCGAGGCAGTCGACAATAGCCAGCAGGAAGGCGTTTCCGCTGCGCTCTGCCAGCAGGCCAAGCAGCCGTTCGATGCCATCCCATTGCCCGGGCGTGATCAGATCGACGTGGATGTCGCTGGTCAGATCGGGCAGGTCCAGCGGGATCTCGATTCCCTCGACTGAAATCGTGGGGTTGGGTGCGTCAAACCTGAACGAAAGCCCCGGCTGAGCGGCCCATGACGCCACAAATCCAAGGTGATCGACCTGAGCCGACAGCCCGCCAGCCCCGGTTTGCATCCGGCCACCACCGCGCGGACGCCCGGTCGCGGCAATATCGACAGACGGCACAAAAGCCGTCGCGCCCGAGGACAGGTTGATCGACACCAAAGCCAGACGCCCGCGCATCTCGAGCACGGTGCAGCGGTCGCCCAGATCGTCCACTCGCGTCATCCAGCCCAGACCAAGCGCCAGCGCACCGGTATCGGTTCGCCAGATCGCCACATGGATGCCGGGCCGGATCGACAGCCGCCATGGATCGACCTCGGTGCCCGTGCCGGTGACGTCGGCCGCTCCGGTCAACAGCGTCCGCAGGCTTTGCAGCACCGCTGTGACGTCGCTTGTGTGGTCTTCCAGGATTGTCAGCCAATGGTCGCGCAGGCGGGCGATTGGATCGCCGAGGAAGGTGATCGGATCCAGCGTCGGGAACCCGGCCCCTGCGCCGGTGGGGGCCCGCCAGCCCAATGCAACGCCGATGAGTTCCGCGCCGGGGCCGAGATTGGACAACAGCTCGGTCAGGATGTCGGTCACGGCCTGTGCTGCGGCCGCCGCCAAAGCATCCGGGTTGGTCAGATCCAAGCGGGGATGTGTGGTTTGGGAAATCACGGCGTTTTCGACCGCAACCACAACATCGGGGCGCCGGTCTTCGTTCAGCGTCAGGCCTAGGATAAGACGCTCGATCGATACGTCGGGCATGGCCAGACCAGACAGATCGAAGCGCAGCGATGCTTCAAGCGCGGGCACGGCGATCGCGTCTGCGGTGCCCAGATCCAATTGCAGGATGTCGGAGGCAAAACGCGCCTCGGCAGTGCCGCTGGTCAAGCCGAAGGCGAGTGAGACCGTGACCTTGGGCCGCGCCGTGGCTCCGGGCTCGGCCATAAAGCCGATGCGAACGGTTCCGCCGCCCAGCGGAAGGTCAATGCCGGTTTGGTCCGCCGCGGCCCCGGACCCCAGAATATCGGCCAAAGCCTCAAGCCAGCGGGCGCGCGATGGTGCATTGCCCAGGACGTCAGCGATCCAGTCCGCGACGGCGTCCAGACCCCGGTCCAGCAAGTCCGAGGCCGGAAAGGCCGGGATCTCGGGCGCGCCGCCAAGGCCCAGTGCCGTTGCAAGGGCGCGAACCTCGTCCCCGCCGCCGCCTCGCAGTTGCGCTTCGAGAAGCGACAGGATCAACTCCGTGGCCGTATCCTGCAACGCGTCGGGATCGGTGAGCGAAAGAACCAGATCCCGCGGGGCCTGTTCGCCGGGCAATTGCAGACCGCCCAAGGACAGGGCCACATCCGGCGCGCCATCACCCGCCGCCGTTGGCAAGGCGATCCGGACACCAACACGTGCAAGTCCGGCCTCGCCCGGTTGTGGTGGCGGCCCGACAGTAATCTCGGACGACAACGCAATATGGCCGCCTTCCTGACCGGCCAGAAACGCGTCGGCAGGGGCAGGGCCGTTGGTTTTGGCCGCGCGAAACAGCGGGAACATCAGCGATGACGTGCTGTCCGCCAGCGCGCCGCTTGTGATCATGCGGATGCCAAGGAACAGGTTGACCTGACCCGCCGGCTGGTCATCGACGACCACGAAAAACGCTACATCCAAACCGGCCTGAACCTGTTCCGAGAACAGTTCGATCCATTGCCGCCCATCTGCGTCCGTCTCAATCTCGCCTTCGCGAACCGTTGCGACAAAGTCCAGCAGGGCAGCGCGCTGATCATCGTCAGCAAGGATGCTGGCCAGATAATCCTCGGGCCCGGTGATCCAATCGGCGTTGAACTCACCTTCGGCGTTCGACAGACCCAACGCCTGAAGCAGCGAGGACAGTTCGCCAAAATCACCGGGTGAGAACGCGTTCACGGCTTGTCCCTCCGATACCGGAATGCGGCTTGTGACTGCACGACCAAGGCACCATCCCGAACTGCCAAACCTTGCGCGATAAGCCGGTCATTAAAGACGTCTCGACCCGACGCGCCCGCGATGTTGTCAGCGACTTCCAGCAAGGCCTTGTAGGCAAAGGCGATCAGCGCCTCGCCCCAGATTTCGGCGATCAGGGGATCGCCCAACGGGCGGTCGGGTGCTGCCGCAATCAAACCCGTCACGCGCTTTTCGCTGCCCACGGCGAAGGGCACGACCATCTTGGCGCTGCCCGCATCGGTTTCGACAGGCACCGTGACCCGCACAATGCCATCGTCCAATTCGGTTTCGACCTTGTCGGGGTAGACCAACAACTCATTTGTGCCGTCATCCCAGATCACAGGCTCCGCAGCCGAATCGGGGTCGGGTTCAGATGTCGGATCGGCAAAGTCCTGCGCCGCAGCCAGCCGGACCAGATTTCCCAGCGCAGGCGCGGCCAGTGGCAGCGTGGCTCCGGGGCGGCCGACCTTCAATGGCCGATTTGGCAGCAGGTTGGGCGAGGTGTCGCGGATATTGGCCAGCGCGCCGTCAATTACGGTACTTAGTCCCTGCCCACGGGTTTCTGGCCGGTAAAGCTCGGCCTCGACGAACTTGTCCAGAACGCCGACATCGATCTTCAGGTCTCCGGTGGGAATATCAACCTTTCCGCCGCCGGGTGGACGGATATCGTCTATGTCGAGGATGAAATCGCCGATGGTGCGGCCATCTCCCAGATCGATCTGGGCGATCTGATCGGTCGCGTTCCTCAGGCGATCACGGTCCAGATCGGACAGCACGGTATCCCCCAAAGCGCGCCCGATGGCCCGCTGCAAACGCGCTGACTGAACGGCGCTTACATCGCTTTGCTTTTCTTCATCGGTGTCATTGTCCACATCATCGCGCGACAGGATCAGATCGCCCAGATTTCGACCGCCCAACTCTACGCGTTCCAGATCTTGCAGCGCGTTGGTGACACGTTTGCGGATCTGGTCGGGAACCGACCGTTCGGTGACAAGCCGTTCGATGCGGCGGCGCAGCCCGCCCGAGCGGCCATTGTCATTGTCGTCGTCGAACGGGTCCCTGCCGGACCCCCTTGGCGGTCTCATGGGCGTACCTTCAAGGCGCAGCGATCACGCACGTGAGAGCGATGCACCGGAATTGAGTTCGCAAAAATCCCGCAAAGCGGGGCGAACCGGATTTATCTTTTGAGTTTTCTCAGGAGGGGAACGACGATGAGGCCGAGCACAAACCAAAGTGCGAGAAAACCAAGAAGCTCCAGACCGAAGCTTCCCCATTTGAAGAACACCTGCGCGATAACCAGGGACACCGAGAACGGTATTAATTCCTGCTCGAGAACGGTGCGCAGGCCGTTGGCATTGAAAAGAGAAAACATGAAATGACTGCCCCAAATTTGAATTCAGGATGCCTTGATTTTTACATCGAAGTTGACGTTGGGTCAATGATTCCGGGTGGCGGGAAACAGCCGATGGCGGCGAAACAGGTCCGTCGTTTGCGTCGCTGACCGAGAAGCATTCAACCCACCAGTTTCACGCCGTACGCCCTGTGGGCCGACGTCAAAACGCGATGAAAAAAGTCCAAGTGGCCCCGGTCCGAGGCCACTTGGAAACATCTTATTCGAAGTTATACGGTGCACCCGCCTGATTGATCACACTGTTGTATTCGCGGAAGATTCCCACGATCTTCTCGTGAACTTCGCCTTCCTGTGCGATCTCATCCCAAAACTCTTTGGCGGCGTTTTCGACCTCGGCCCATTCAGAGGCTGGTACTGACCGCAGTTCCAGCTTGTCGCCGTTGGCCCGCAGCGCGGCCTCGCCACCCCAATACCATTGGTTGCGGTAGGTGTGGCCCGCTTCGATGCCCGCCATCACGATGGATTTGAGGTGGTCGGGAAGCTCGTTCCAGCGTTCCTGATTGGCAAACCACGATCCGATCCACGCGCCCGAGATGTTGTTGGTCAGGAAGTAATCGGTCACATCGGCCCAACCCACGGTGTAATCCTCGGTGATGCCGGACCAGGCCATGCCGTCCAACTCGCCGGTCTGAACCGCCACCTCGGCATCTTCGTAAGGAATGTTCACCGGCACGACGCCGAACTTGGCCAGGAAGCGGCCAGCGGTCGGGAAGGTGTAAAGCTTCAGCCCATCCAGATCAGCAACCGAGGTGATTTCCTTTTTAGTGTTGAAGTTGCACGGGTCCTGACCGGCGGCAGACAGCCACTGCACCCCAACCTTGGCGTATTCGTCGCGCCAGATATCCGCCAGACCGTATTGGTTGAACAATACCGGCACGTCGAGAATGTGCTTGGTGGCAAAGGGGAAGTACCCGCCGAACACGCGCAGCGGCGTGGGTGACGCCATCGAGTCATCGTCCGAATGCACCCCGTCAATCGTGCCGCGTTGCAGGGCCTGGAACAGCTCACCCGTGGGGACGATCTGATCTGCGAAGAACAGCTCGATCTCCAGCTCGCCATTGGCGTTGGCGTTGATGTAGTCGATTGCAGGCTTGGTCACATGCTCGCCCAACGCGCCCCCGGCATAGGTCTGAAACCGCCACTTGATCGGGGCCTGCGCCTTGACGATGGCCGGTGCGGCAAGTGTTGCGGGCGCGGCCAGGGCGGCGGTCTGTAAAAATCTGCGTCTTGTAGTCATGGTCGTCCTCTCCTGTGCTTTTCATTGAACTTGATCCGGTTGACCCGGTTTCTCGTTCTTTACGTGCTCAGTTTCCGTAGACGATGCCCGGAAGCCACAATGCGATCTCTGGGACGGCCATCACCAATCCCAAAGCCAAGGCCATCACCGCGACAAACGGTATGATGGACCTGTAAATATCTCCAATCGTTACCTCTGGCGGGGCCATGGCCCGCATGAGGAACAGGTTGTACCCGAAAGGCGGGGTCATATAGGCGATCTGACAGGTGATCGTATAAAGGACCCCGTACCAGATCAGATCGAACCCCAGCGCGCCGACCAACGGCACGTATAGCGGGGCGACGATGACCAGCATGGCTGTGTCATCCAGAAACGTGCCCATCACCAGAAAGCTAAGCTGCATCAGGATCAGGATGATCCAGGGGTTCAGACCCAGCTGCACGGTGAACAGGTTCTCAATCGCCTTGACCGCACCCAAGCCGTCAAACACAGCGCCAAAAGCAAGCGCCGCCAGGATAATCCACATGAACATGCAGGTGATCCCAAGCGTCTGCTTGATCGAGGTTTCAAAGACCTGCCACGTCATGCGGCGTTTCAGAACCGCAGCCAAGAATGCAGCGATTGCCCCTAGGGCCGAGCTTTCGACCAGCGAGGTCCAGCCGTTCACAAAAGGCACCATCATCACGGCAAAGATGCCTATGGGCAGCAGACCGGCCCCCAAAAGGCGCAGTTTCTCGCCCCATGTGACCTGCGCACGTTCTTCTGCGCTCATCACCGGACCCAGCGATGGGTTCAGACGGCAGCGGATCGCGATGTAGATGACGAAGAGGGTCGCCATCATCAAACCGGGAACAACGCCTGCCAGCCAAAGTTGCCCGACCGGTTGCCGTGCGATCATGGCGTAAAGAACCAGCACCACCGATGGTGGCACAAGAATACCCAGTGATGACCCGGCCTGTATTACCCCCGTCACCATGCGTTTGTCATAGTTTCGGCGCAGCAGCTCGGGCAGGGCGATGGTGGCCCCGATCGCCATGCCCGCCACGGACAACCCATTCATGGCCGAGATCAGAACCATCAGGCCAATCGTGCCGATGGCCAGCCCGCCGGACAGGCCGCCCATCCAGACATGGAACATGCGGTAGAGGTCATCGGCGATCCGGGATTCGGACAGGATGTAGCCCATGAAGATGAACATTGGCAGCGTCAGCAGAGGATACCAGCGCATCACCTTGATCGCAGCCGCAAAGCCCAGATCATATCCGCCCCGGTCGCCCCACAGGAAAAACGCGGCGATCACCGCGACGAACCCGATGGCCCCAAAGACCCGCTGCCCGGTCAGCAGCATCAGCATCATGGTCGAGAACATGAGCGCGGCGATCAGTTCGTAACTCACCCGCGGTGTCCTCCGTCAAGGTCCTCGGGGGCCATATGCACGGGCTCATCATCCTTTGGGCCCATGTCATGGCCTTGCAGCCGCAAAATGTCTTTGAACAGTTCCGAGATCGCCTGAAGCAGCATCAGAAAGATGCCAATCACCATGATGGTCTTGATGGGCCAGATATAAGGGCGCCACGCGGACGAAGACCGCTCGCCCCCGTATTGGAACGAATACATCAGACTGTCCCAGCCGCCCCACAGCAGAAAGGCCAGATAGACGATCAGAAACAGCACCGTCATCACATCGATCTGGCTTTTGCGTCGGTCCGACCACTCTCCGTACAGCAGGTCCATGCGGACATTCGCGCCCATCTGCATCGCGTATGGCCCGCCAAGGATGTAATAGGCCACCATCGCGAACTGCGCCATTTCAAGCGTCCACAGCGACGGGACAAAGAAGGTTTTGGACACGGACGAATACAGCAGGATCGCCATCATGACGAAGATGCCATACATGATGATCCGACCAAGCATACGGTTGGCGCGGTCCACTTGCCGGACATAAGCCTTCATCACACCCGTCACGAAGCCGCCTTTGCAAGTTCTGAGTTGTCAGGCAAAAGGGGCGCGCGTTCCTCGGGGCAGGTTCGACCTAACAGCCCGCATGCGCGTGAAAAAACGCCGTTGGTGTCGCGCATGATCAGCTTTGCCCCCAATTCTCTCCGTCTTTATCAGAGCGGCATGTTGGTAAGCTGTCAAGTTGACACTAGCGCATCAACAGATGCGGCACCTTTTCGGGACCGAGTTTGAGGATAGAAGGCTATGCCCCTTGACGCACTTCTGAAAAAGTCGCCGTACCGCGCCGGATTTTTTCTAACCCGCGACATCGCAATGTCGCGGGTTTGGTATACTCGGGGCAGCAAGCCGATTTAGCCGTAGCCTATGCTACGTGCTTTGAACGAAAACTGGGCCCTGTTCCTTGGCATGCTGATGCTGATGGTCGCCAATGGCCTTCTGGCGACATTGCTGACCATTCGGGGGGCCAGCCTTGGGTTCAGCGATTTCACGATCTCGATCATGCAGGCCAGCTATCCGCTTGGCGCACTTGCGGGCACGGCACTGGCCCCTAGGCTGGTCGAAAACGTCGGACATATCCGGGCGTTTTCCGCGCTTGCGTCGCTGGTCTCAATCGCTGCGATTGTTCACCTTCTGACCAGCGATGCGGTCAGTTGGAGTGTGATGCGCTTTCTGGGCGGGTTCTGCTATCCCGGCCTTTACGTGATCACCGAAAGCTGGCTGAACGCAAAGTCCGACAACAGCATACGCGCGCAGGTCCTGTCGCTGTATTTCATCATTCAGCTTGCCGGGCCCGCGTTGGGAACGGCGCTTGTCGGATTTCCCGACCCGACCGGGAACCTTCTGTTCGGAGTCGTCTCGATCCTGATCTCACTGTCAATCGTGCCGCTTTTGCTGTCCGGCAACAAAGCGCCGGATTACACCGCGCCCGAGCGTATGCCTGTCACCCGGCTTTACAAGGTCTCACCCGTTGCAGTGATCGGAATTGTTATCGTCAGCATCGGGGTCTCTGCCTCGTATATCACGCTGCCTCTTTACGCGTTGCAGCAAGGGTTCACGGCTGCGCAGGCGTCGGGCGCGTTGGTGGCGGCGTTGATTGCCGGGGCCGTCGTGCAATACCCGGTTGGCTGGATTTCCGATCATACAGACAGACGCTATGTGATCATCGGCCTGGGCGTTGTCGCGGCGTTGGCCAGTCTGTGGATGGCCATCGATACGTCACCGTCGAATATTGTCATCGGCTTTGTTCTGGTCGCAATCGGGCTCTATCCGGCATATTCGATCCTGACAGCGCATGCGAATGACCAGTTGAAACTGTCTCAGATCGTGCCCGCCAGCGGTACTATGGTGCTGTTGCTGAACATCGGCTTGTTGGTCGGAACGATACTGGGGCCAAACTCGATCACCTTGCTGGGGGGCAGGGGGTTGCAGTTCCTGCTTGCAGCAATCGGCATTTCCGTAGCCGTGGTCGCGCTGATCCGGCGCTATCAGGTCGAGGCCCCGGCAGAAACCGGCGAAGTGCAGGTTGTCGGCGTGATTGGCACCGGCCAGCCCGGCGTTCTGCAGGCCGAAAGCTGGGTTCAGGAGGAGGATGCAAATCAACAAGAAAACGCGTCCTAAACCGCAATTCACTTATCAGGGAAGGCGAGGATGAAAAAAGTCAGTTTCACCCAGATGAAAGACGGCAGCAAAGAAGAATATGAGTTCCTGACCGCGCAGGCCGTGGATGATGCCCGTCACACCGCCGGACGGCTGGTCAGGGCGCTGGTCGAACTTGATGATGAGATGGCCGGTTATCAAATCACGCGATTGGGGCATTCCGTGCAATCCGCCACACGGGCCTGGCGCGACGGGGCTGATATCGATTGGGTCGTCTCGGCGCTGTTGCATGATATCGGGGACATTTTCGCGCCCTACAATCACGACGAATACGCCGCAACGATCCTGCGCCCTTTCGTGCGGGAACAATGCGCCTGGGTGGTGCAGACCCACGGCGATTTCCAGATGCTCTATTACGGTCACCATCTGGACGGGTTCGATCAGCACAAGCGCGAGCGACATCGCGGGCATCCCTACTTTGATGACAATGCGGAATTCTGCGAACGCTGGGATCAGGCCAGCTTTGACCCCGACTATGACACCCTGCCGTTAGAGTTCTTTGCCCCCATGGTTGAAGAGGTTTTCGCCCGTACCCCCTATGCCGAGGACGTCGTGCGCGCAGGCGAACGTGAACCCCTTGTCGTGCCAGAGATCGCCAAAGAACGCGCCGCCGCCTGAGTGCGGATCCTGAGGAGGATAAGATGACCCCAACAGATGAGAACCTGCGCGCCCTGGCCGCCGACTACTACATCAGCCCCGAGGTTTTTGCCGAAGAGCGTGAGAAGCTGTTTTTCAAGTGCTGGCAATATGCCTGCCACATCAGCGAGCTGGCCGAGCCCGGCGATTACGTCGCCACCAGTATTCTGGGCCAGAACGTGTTTGTCGTGCGCGATCAGGATCACGAAATCCGCGCCTTCAACAATATCTGCCCCCATCGCGGCCACAAGTTGGTGGAAGGGTCCGGGCAGACCCGCGCCATCGTTTGCCCTTATCACCATTGGAGCTTTTCTCTGGACGGGTCGCTGCGGCACATGCGCAAACGGGACACCAGTTCGGTGCCCGAGCAGAAAGAGGTTTGCCTGAACACGGTGCGGGTGGATCGCCTGTTGGATTTCATCTTCGTCAATCTCGACCCCGACGCCCTGCCGATTGCCGAGTTCTGGCCGGGCATCGAAGCGCAGGTGCGCGAGAAATGTCCCAAAGTGGACAGCTACGTCTTAGGCGAGACCGCCGCCGCCATTCACGAGGTCGACGTGGCCGCCAATTGGAAGATTCAGATCGACAACTATCTGGAATGCCAGCATTGCCGCCACGGGCACATCTCGTTCTCGGACATGCTGGACATCAACAATCAGACCTATGAACTGACCAGAAATGCAGCCTATAACTTTATTCCCGGCAACAAGAAGGCGGACAATCTGGCCTATCCGCTGGATCTGGACCATGATGAAACCGATCTGCATTTCTGGTTTCTGTTCCCCAATATCGGCATCTCGCAATTTGCCGGTCCGGGCAATTTGACCCTGTTCCAATGGAACCCGATCGGCACCGATCGCGGGTTGAGGTGGAGCATCAATCTGGAACCGCCCGAACCCACTGATCCGGGTATGCGCGAACGTCAGGAAAAGCGGGCAATCTGGGGCCGGGACGTGTTGCAGCCCGAAGATATCTCGTTCCTGCTGTCAGTGCAGGAAGGCATGAGCCAGCGGTGCTTTGATCAGGGTTGGTACATCGTTGATTGGGAAAACATCGAGTTTTCCGAGGCCATGATGCGCCATTTCCACAATACCTATTTGGAGCATATGGGGCGCACATCCCCAGCCACCGCGCAGGCCGCGGAATGAGCAGGGCAAGACCGCTGACCGGGGTGCGGGTTCTGGATTTCGGGCAGTATCTGGCCGGGCCGCTGGTCGGCATGATGCTGGCCGATATGGGCGCGGATGTGCTGCGCATCGATCCGCCCGGCGGGCCGCGTTGGACCGATCCGGCCTTTGATATGCTGTCGCGAGGCAAGCATGTTCTGGAACACGACCTGAAATCAGATGCTGGCCGGGCGCAGGCGATTGAATTGGCCAAACGATCGGATATCGTGATCGAGAATTTTCGGCCCGGCGTCATGGATCGCCTGGGCGTTGGCGCGGAGGTTTTGCGAAAAGCCAATCCGGGGCTGATCTATCTGGCTATGCCCGGCTTTGCCTCGACCGATCCGGAACTGGCCGATCTGGCCGCGTGGGAGGCGATTGTTGCAGCTCGCACCGGGCAATTCACCGATATGGGGCTGAACCGGCGTCTGATGGGGATCAAGGCGTCGTTTTCGCCGCTCAACCTCGCATCGGCCTATGCGGCCAGTTACGGGGCAATGTCGGTTCTGTTTGCCCTGCAGTCGCGGGCCAAAACCGGTGGAGACTATATCGAAGTGCCGCTGGCCTCATCCCTGTTCGAAGGTCTGGCTTATAACCACGAACAGATCGAAGGCTATCCCGACCGCTACAAATCCCCGCGCGAACTGGAACTGGATCGCCGGGCAAGAACGGGTGAGCCCTGCGATCTGGACTTTGCTGAGTTGTCCGAATTTCTTGATCCGTTCTACCGCACCTATACCTGTCAGGATGGGCGCGGGTTTTATGTGGTGGCAGGCAGTGTTGCCACCCATCCGGCCCGCGTTCTGAGGACGCTTGGTCTGGGCGATCTGCTGGATGATCTTCCGTTGTTCGACCCTTATCTGGACACACAGGATTGGCCGGATGAATGGACGCTCAGCAACTACCCGGTCGGTGCGCGGGATCGCGCGCGGGTGTCCTCGGCCATGAAGGCCGCGTTTCTGACCAAGCCCGCACATGAATGGGACGTCCTGTTTGGTTCGGCCAAGGCCCCGGCAACGGCGCAGCGTACAACCAGAGAGTGGCTGCACGATCCGCACGCCACCGCGTCAGGCCTGATCCTGAGCGTGGATGACCCGAAACACGGCTCGATGCAGCAGATGGGCAACGTGGCGTGGTTGGCCGGGGATCATGCGGTGGTCGAGAAAAAACCGGCTGCAACCGGGGAAGCGGCCAGAAAACACGTGGCGCAAATACTGGCCGGACCCACCCGTCCGCATGTTGAACCCACGCAACAGACAGGCTGGCTGGACGGGGTCAGGGTGCTGGACCTGACCAATGTGATTGCCGGACCGACCATCGCCTCGACTCTGGCACGGTTTGGGGCCGAGGTAACCCATGTCCAACCCGTTACACCTTCGGTCGATCCGTGGAATACGGTGGTGTTCGGCTTGCAGGCCAATCGCGGCAAGGAAAGCGTTCTGCTGAACCTGCGTGATGAGGCCGGGCGTGATGCGCTGAACCGATTGATCCGGCAAGCGGATGTGATCACCCTAAACGCCACAAACGAACAGCGTGACGGGCTGGGCCTGTCGTCAGAGGAAATCTCTCACATCAACCCCGATGCCATTCTGGTGCAACTGGATGCCTTTGGCGGGCCGATGCGTGGGCCGAAATCGGATCATCTTGGCTATGATGATCTGGCGCAGGCCGCCACGGGGATCATGATCCGCTTTGGCGGCGGTATGGACACACCTGAAGAACACGCCCATGCAGGCACGATTGACGTTCTGGCCGGGCTGACGGCCTGCGTGTCGCTGGGCGGTGCGCTGCTCTGGAAACAGGCAACCGGCAAGGCTGACATCGCGCGGTCGTCTTTGGCCGCGGCGGGGGGCATGATACAGGCGCAATTCACGTATGACTTTGCCGGACGCGCACCTTTTGATGAGCCTTCGGGTCGCGATGCGCTGGGGCAAGGGCCGTTTTATCACTGCTACGAAGCGTCGGACGGGTGGTTCTTTTGGGCTGCGCCGACCGATGGACGCGACGTGCTTGGCAAGGTGGCAGAGCTTTCCGATTTGGTTTCGCTACCCGACAACACAGTGCAGGAAGAGTTAATCGCGCGTTTCAAATCCCGCCCCCTTGCTCATTGGTCTCAATGCCTGACTCAGGGCGCGAGCGCTGTTGTTCCTTTGGCATCCATGCTGGAAACGCGGGATCAGGCGCTGCAGGTTGAAAGCGACGGTCCGGTGGACATTGACATAGCCACCTATCGCGCGGTGCGTCACGATACGCACCCAATGGGCCGTTGGTGCGATCTGGCCGCCCCGAATGCGGTGCGCGCCTTGAATGCAAGCATCACCATCCCCGGTCCGGCGCCCAAATTTGGCGACAGCACACTGCAAATCCTTGGAAGGCTTGGGTACTCGGATGACGAGGTGCAAGAGATGCTGGCGCAGCAATCTGCTGCAACAAGCTGGGCGGCGCGCTACCTGCCCGAGTAAGACAGGCGGATTCAGGCGGGGCCTTCAAAGGCCTCGCCAAAGTGTCTAAGAAGGCAAGTGTCCCGTTTGCCTGAAAAAGGGGTTAATCCAGCCCCTCATATCGGGCATTGGCATCGGCCAGGGTTGCCTTGAGGCCTTTTTCAAGGGTCGATTTTGAAAACGCCTCATATTCCGGAACTGGTTGCGCGCCCATGATCGCGACCTGTTCCAGATAATAATCCGTTGCGGTACGCAGGCCCTGCATCTCGTAGACCCGGTTCAGATACATCTTGTGCATCCGCTGCATTTCACGCGGCATGCGTGCCATCAGCAGGGCCTTTTTGTGGGTTGCTTCCTTCAGCTCATCCAGCGGCACCACCTCGGTAATCAGGCCCATTTCCCTTGCCTCTGCCGCCGTCAACTCACGCCCGGTCAGCAGCAGGTCCTTGGCGGTTTTCATGTTGACCAGCCAGGGCAAGAACATGCAGTGGCCCGAGATGCCATAGCGCACCTCGTTATACCCGATGCGGGTATCATCGCTGGCGATGGTGATGTCGCAGAAAAGGGACAGTTCGAACCCCTTGCCGATGGCGATGGAGTTGACCGATGCGATCACCGGCTTGGTGATCCGCCAGGGAGTCGTGAACTCATCGAACTGTTTGAAATAATGCGCGCGGTATTCGTAGATCGAGGTCCGATCGTCCTCGGCATCCTCATCCAGATCGTGCCCGGCGCAAAACCCGCGACCCGCACCCTGAATGACGATCACGTTCACATCATCATCCGCATCTGCGCGTTCCAGCCCCGCCTGCAGTTCGGCGATCAGTTTCAGGTTCATCGCGTTCAGCTTTTCGGGCCGGTTCAGGGTCAGCCAGCAGATGTGGTCGGCGTCCACGTCGTAGATCAGATGAGTGTATTCGGTCATGTCTCAGCCTTTCAGGGTCAGAACCGCATCGGCAACCACCGCGCGGGTTTGGGTCAGCAGCAGAGGGTTCACTTCCATCTCTGCGATGCCGGGTGGGGCGGTGGCAAAGGCGCACAGCGCCTCGACAGCGTTCAGCGTGACGGTCATGTCTGCCGCCGGACGACCGCGATAGCCAAGGATCAGGGGGGCCAGTTTCAACCCCTTTAGCGCGGCCTCTATGTCGCGGCGCGGTGCGGGCAGGATCACGGTTGCGCTGTCTTGCATCAGTTCCACCGCAACTCCGCCGATGGCCAGCGTCAGAACCAAGCCGATCTCTGGCACGCGGCGGATGCCGACCAGTAACTCGCCAATCGGGTTTTGGATCATCTCTTCGATCAGGTACGCGTCAGCCTTCAGGCCGTGTTCCGCAAGGCGATCTGACATGGCGCGGATCGCAGTCGAAAGATCCGGCGGCGCGAGATTTAGCGTCACAGCGCCCATTTCCGTCTTGTGCAGCAATCCCGGAACAATGGCCTTTAGCGCGCAGGTGCAGTGGACGTTCGGCAGGTCATGCGCGCCCGAAACGACCCATTGGCGGGGAATGTCCAAACCGTGCCCTTGCAGTTGCAGTTTTGCCTCGGCTTCGCTGAGGGTTCCGCCCGCTGTCACCAGCTCACCACTGTCGGTGCTCAAAACCATGGCGTCGGCGTCAAGGCCGTTTCGGCTCGCGCCGTATCGCGCCGCGTGGGCGACCGCGCGCAGGCCGTCTTCGAGCCCTTGCAACGGGGCCATTCCATTGGAGATCATCCGGTCCCGCGTCTCTTTCGGCAGGGACTCGGCCAGAGTGTTGACAAAGGCCGCCGGACGATCCCCCTTGGCCTGTGCCAGCGCCCCGGTGGTTGCGTCCCATGTCGTCATGTCCCAACCGCCTTCGGGCGGGTAGCACATGACTTGCGCAAAAAGATCATACTCATCCCGCGCGAAGGCTTGGTAAATTGGCAGTTGATCCGCCTGCGGCCAACCATGCGCGTCCGAGATGTCCAGCGGATTGGCAGGGCCGACATAAGGCGGCAGCGCGGCATCAATGGCAGGCGCGGCGTCGGTTGAAGGTGGTTCCATCCGAAGGCCCGCTTTTTCGGCAATGTCGCCTCCTATCACCGCGTAGGATCCAGAGGACGTGATGAAGCCGGTTTTCAAGCCTTTTGGGACAGGCGTGAAGCTTAACATCTTGACGGTTTCAATAGCCTCGGACGGTGTTGTCACTTCGATCCAGCCGAAGCGGCGGAACAGGGCTGAGGCGACGGCCGCATCCCCCGACAACGACGCCGTGTGTGACTGTGCGGCTCGGGTGCCTGCCTGACTGCGACCGCCTTTGATGGCCACAACAGGGATGCCCTTGCGGGCGGCCTTGGCGGCGGCTCGGCTTAGCTTTGCCGCATCGGTAATGCCTTCGAAATAAATATTCGCCGCCGTCACACGTGGGTCGTCCAATACTACATCCAGCATGTCGGCAACCGTGACCATCGCCTGATTGCCCAACCCGATCAAATAGGCGATGGGTTGCGAGCGGTCGGCACAGCCAAGGTCGCTGAGGTATGCGCCACCGTTTGAGATCACGGCTACGCCCTTACCGGGTGCATGAGTGCCGAAGTGATCCATCATAAAGGCACTGCCATCCAGGAAATTGGCGATACCGGGACAGTTGGGGCCGATCACCGGCATGTCACCGGCGGCGTCGATCAGATCCGCCTGCCGGGCTGCGCCATCGGCGCTTTCGGAAAAGCCCGAAGTAATGCAGACAACACCACCACATCCTTGCGCCGACAGCGCGCGCACGGTTTCGATCACCGCGTCCTTGGGGATCACCAGAATTGCGACATCCGGCACCCATGGCAGTTCAGAAACCGACGCCACACAGGGAACGCCCGCGATCGTGGCCCGTTTCGGGTTCACGGCTACGGCGTCACCGGAAAACCCGCCCGCCTGCATGTACTCAATCGCGGGCGCAATACACCCGCCGCCGATCCACGCGACGCGCGCAGGCGACAGCATTCGTTTCAGACGATCCGCCTTTGTCACAGGTTGCACTCCGTGACCTGATTGCCAAATCTTGAGGTGCTGATGACTTTCCGGGTCCGCTCGGTCAGTTGTATCGCGGCCATTCGTTTGAAGATCATGACTGCGCCTCAGCTCGGAACTGGCGTTGCAGCGTGCGGATGCGGGAATGCAGTTCGTCGCGGTCGGAATAGATACCTTCGATGAACCGTGTGCTGCCTTTGGCCTCGTACCCGGCGCGGCCATGCAGGGCGCGACGGTTGTCAAAGGCCAGCAGATCGCCCGGCTCGTACCGGAAAACCATCATATAGCGCGGGTCCTGGGCCCGTTCGCAGAACGCCCGGTATGCCTGATAGGCGCGGCGCTGGATATGGACCGGAGCCCGCAGCGGCGCGCGCAGGAAGGTGTTGTACCGAACGCCGGTGATGCCTCCGGTCTCATCGGTCTCAACCACAGGCCCCCAACCGCGATAATCCGAGCCGCGCGCCCGGTTGCTGTATTCCCAGATATCCGTGGTCAGCGAGTGGAAATGCGCGGGCTCGTCGACCCGCAGGTCTTCGGCAATGCGGTATGCATCGACGTAAATCCCTTCGCCACCCGTCGTCGTGTTGTCGCGGGTATAGAGAAACTGAAGGCCAAACGGCGTTTCCCGCGTTGGCAGGTCGATATGCTGCAACAGCATGTCCGAGGTGAAGGCCTGACTGTCAGGATCATCCTTGATCTCTAACGTATACTGCCGCCCGAAATTGCTTTCGCGGATTGGACCGATGCGGGTGACGATCTGTTCCAGCAGGCCGTCCTGCTGGGGCAATCCGCGCAGGCGGGCCACGCCGTAGTCGCGCAAGGCCTCTAGCCATTGCAGAAACACCCGCGGATTGTTCAGCGCCTCGGGGCCGTCAAAGCTGGGCGGTTCTGGCTGATCCTCGCCTCGCCAAAGGATGGGTTGCGGCGTGTCATCCGCGCCGAACCACGCGATCCCGCGCAGCCAGCCGGGATGGAACCGGCTGGTTTTGCTGTCTGTAAAATCGACGGAGACCGCGCCGCCTGCTTCGACCCGTGCACTTCGTATACCCAGATCGCCATCTATCGCGCTGGGCGACACGCACATTTCGCGCGCCTTGGGATGGATTGTCTCGGGGTCGGGGCTGTTTTCCCGCAAAAGCAGCGCGTGGTACTGGCTGGTGGCCCCGTCCGACCAGGTGATGCTGAGAACATCCTTGGTATGCGTCACAGCGATCACGGTATGGAGAATGGGCCAGGTGTCGAAATCCGGTGTCCAGGGCAATTCGGTCATGGGGTGTCCTCCGTTACTTAAACGGTACTGCCTGTCCCGCAATTTCTCTTGATCTGAATTGGCAATTTCTTGATGATTTCTTGCAAATTGAGAAGGCCCAACCTTGCCCAGTGTCGACATCGTACTGACCGAGAACTTTCCGATCCTGTCGCTGACACTGGTGACGGAACCCCTGCGCGTGGCAAACCGGGAAAGCACCGAGCCTTTGTGGCGTTGGCGCTTCTTGTCCATCGAAGGGGGCGTGATGCTCAGCTCCAGCGGGATGCAGGTGAACACCGAGCCGTTGGACGACAAGGCTGCCGACGTTGTTCTGCTGCTGTCCTCTTATCACCCCGAGGCGTCGCTGGTGCCGAGGCTGTTGACTTGGTTGAAACGCCGCGCCCGTGCCGGGGCGGTGATGGGCTGCGTCGATACAGGTGCCCTGATCTTTGCCGAAGCCGGGCTGTTGTCACTTGCACCGGCAGCGGTGCATTTCGAAGCCCTGCGCGGGTATCGCGAACAGTTTGCCGATGAGATGTTCGTGGACCGGCTGTTCACCATCACCGGCAATCGCTGTTCCAGCGCAGGCGGGGTGGCGACGTTCGACATGACGCTGGGACTGATCGGGCGGTTCAACGGACAGGGTCTGGCGAAACGAGTGGCGGAGATTCTGACCTATCGCCCGACAGTGCATGAGGGGCCGCAGCAGAAACTGCTGACGGATACTTCGCTTGCCCGACTTGACCGAACCCTTGCGCGGGCGGTGGACCTGATGCTGGCGACTTTGGATCAACCCTTGCCAATCTCGGAAATTGCCGACCGGGTTGGGGTGCCGATCTGGACCCTTGGACGGTTGTTCAAGCACTATCTGAAATGCTCGCCCGCCTCCTATTATCGTGGTTTGCGCCTTGTTGAGGCCCGCAACCTTATTCGCAACTCCAGTTTGCGTGTCAGTGACATCTCGGCCTTGTGCGGCTTTGAAAACCCAGAAAGCTTTGCCCGAGCCTACAGGCGACAATTCGGTCTGACCGCATCCGAAGACAGGGCAGGGCTAGTATATAATGTCGATGCGACTTGACACATCGAGGATTGATGAATACTTCCGATCACGCCTGAGGCAGTCAGCCTCGTGCAACGGAGATTTTATGAAAGAGACCCGGGCCTAACGCCCGTTCCTGGCGACCCAAATTCAGGAACACCAACACTGATAGGCACACTCACGCGCGATGCTGAGTGAACCTGTTTCTGTGCTTTCGTAAAATCGAGACATCCCAATGAATATCTCAAAGCACGAACAACGTGTTTTGCACGAACTCGCCCTTGGCGGGTCGATCCATCATCAACGTCTGGAGAACGGTAAAATCCATGACGTCACCTGTTACACGCGCGACGGGTTCATTCTGACCGACTGCACCATGGGCGTCTTCAAACGCCTGCTGAAACGTCGTTTCATACGGTCAAAGAATGGCAGCCCCTACCGCGCCTCTGCGTTGGGCATCAAATCCGTGCGCGCGCAAATGAACCAAAGATAGGAAAAAGCAATGAACCATACAGACATCGAAGCCATAACACGCGTTCACCTTGATGCGTTCGGCAAAGACGAAGGCCCCGAGATTGTGCAGCTTGCCAAGGGCTTTCTGGCGCTTGCGGACACAATTTCGATCAGCGCGACACGCGATGGAAAGATTGCGGGGAATGTGCTGTTCACTCCGTTCCTGTTCCAGGATCACCTGCAGGCCAAGTGTTTCCTCTTGGCCCCGTGCGGGGTGGTGCCCGACTATCAGGGGCAGGGTGTCGGCAAGGAACTGATGGAGACGAGCATCGCGCATCTTACCTCGGTCAATGCTGACGCTGTGTATGTCTTGGGCGTGCCCAGCTTCTATCCGAAATACGGATTTGTTCCGACGGACAAACAAACGCCCTATCCGGACCTTTTGACCATGCCGGAATCCTGGATGGAGCTTGAGCTGAAACCCGGGTCCGCCAAGGTGCTGGGCGGCAAAACCACTGCCGTCGCGCCGATCATGCGGCCCGAGTATTGGGACACGTCTGCATATGGTTGAAACCACACGCGCCCCGCAAGAACCTGTCCTGAAACGCGACACTGAATGAGAATACCCGATGAAAACACCAATAGTTAAACAAACCACCAAGGGTGATATTCCAGCGTTGCAAACCGTGCTGGATCAAACGCAGTTGTTTCCCAGTGAAATGCTGCCCGAGATGCTGCAACCCGCGCTGGATCATAAGGCCGAGGCGATCTGGCTGACCTGCCATCTGGACGGCGCAGCCGTCGGACTGTGTTATTCTGTCCCCGAGGAACTGGCGCAGGGCACGTGGAATATGCTTGCGCTTGCCGTGCGACCTGATCTTCAGGGGCAGAAACTGGGAACCGCTCTGGTCGAAGCTGCGGAGCAACGTCTGAAAGCCAAGGGTCAGCGGTTGCTGATCGTTGATACATCCGGGACCGAAGACTTTGCACTGACGCGCAGGTTTTATGCACGCAACGGCTATGAGGAAGAAGCGCGAATTCGCGATTTCTGGGCAGCCGGGGATGACAAGGTGATCTTCCGGAAGGCATTGTAATCAACCTTTGCCCTTCGCCAGTGACTTGGCGAGGGGCGCACTTGTTGATGGGAAAGGCCGGACCTGTGCGCCGACCAATTCCGCGCGTTGCGCCGTGAAACGTCAGCCTTGTCGCAAACGGGCCTGCGGGCCTGTTGTCGCGCATCTACACTGTCCCGAGATTTGAAGGACAGCGCCATCACGACGACAGCCAACATACCCAGTTCACAAGACGCCCACAGATACGGCGTTTTCTTTGTATTTGCGGCTGGCGTTCTGTGGTCAACGGTCGGGCTTGGCATCCGGCTGATAGAAGAGGCGGGCGTTTGGCAAATCCTGCTGTACCGGTCGGTTGCGATGTCGCTTTTTCTGTACGCGGTCATACGAATTCGGTCGCGGGAAAACCCGTTTGTACAACTTCGCCGGTCCGGTTTTCCCGCCGTTGTCGCCGCGCTGTCGCTGCTGGCGGCGTATTCCGGTGCGATCTACGCGATCCAGAACACCTCGGTCGCGAATGCGATGCTGCTGTTTGCGACGGCTCCTTTTTTGACCGCTGTTCTGGGTTGGGTCGTCCTGCGCGAGCCTGTGCGCCGGGCCACCTGGGTTGCCATCGGGATCGCCCTGATCGGCATTGCTGTCATGGTTGCGGACAAGTCCGGGGGCGTGGCGCTGAAGGGCAGTCTGGCCGCGCTTGGATCGGCATTGGGCTTTGCGGTCTTTACCGTTGCACTGCGCTGGGGGCGCACGTCCGAGATGTTGCCCTCGGTCTTTCTGTCCGGGCTGTTTGGCGTCGCAATCACCTTTACGATCTGCCAGCTACAGGGCCTATCCCTCGTCCTGAGCCTGAATGACGGTGGTGTGGCGATGGGCATGGGTGTCTTTCAGGTGGGGGCCGGGTTGATCCTTTATACAATTGGATCAAGAAGCCTGCCCGCCGCTGAATTGACGTTGCTTTCACTGGCCGAGGTTCTGCTTGGCCCGGTCTGGGTATGGCTGTTTCTGGGTGAAACAGCGACCGTCAATACTCTGATCGGCGGGGCGATCCTGCTTGCCGCAATTGCCGGAAATGCCCTGACCGGGCAGCGTCGTAAGCCACCGCCGATTACCGCCCCGTAAGGAGTACAGCGATGAACTCAGCCTATGACCCCGCTCTGGCCGATTGCGCCCGTCCAGTCGAGGCGGCCTTTTCCATTCCGCCGGTCTGTTACACCTCGGGCAGTCACGCCCTGGCCGAAATGGATCTGGTGTTCCGCCAAGGCTGGATCGGCGTTGGTCGGGCCGATGTCGTTGCCAATCCGGGTGATTTCATCACGATGGATGTGGCCGGGCAGAACATCATCCTTCTGCGCGATAGGACGGGTCAGTTGCGCGCATACGCAAACACCTGCCGTCATCGCGGGGCCCGCTTGGTAGACGGGCAGGGCAGGTGCAAGGGACTGCGTTGTCCGTTTCATTCGTGGTTCTACGGTCTGGACGGCAAGCTTGTCGCCGCACCGCATATGGAGCGGGCGCAGGGCTTCGACAAGGCGGACTATGGCCTTGTGTCCTATCAGGTGGCCGAGCGGTTGGGCTTTGCCTTTGTCTGTCTGTCTCGGGACGCGCCCGATATTGATGCCTATCTGGGGGATATTGCCGAACTCCATAGCCCTTGGCCCATGGACCGCCTTGTGTCGGTCCGCAGGCAAGAGGTCGAAGTGAATTGCAACTGGAAGATCTTCCTCGAAGTGTTCAACGAATACTACCATCTGCCGTTTGTGCATGCGGAATCGATCGACAGTGTCTATGACAGACCGGATGCAGCCGATGCCGTAAAGGGCGCCTTTGCTAGCCAATTCGGCGCGACCGAAGGGACCGGAGGACTGCTGGAAAGCGATCAGGACAAATCTCTTCCCGAAATTCCCGGCCTGAAAGGCAAGGCGCGCGAGGGTGCGCGTTATACATGGATCTTCCCAAATATGACTTTCGCCGCGAACCGCGACGCGCTTTGGTGTTACGAGGCTTATCCGGTTGGCGCATCCAGATGTCGGGTGGTTCAAACCTCGTGCTTTCCGTCAGAGACCATCGCATTGCCGGATTTCGCCGAAAAATCTCAGGCGTATCTCCGGCGCATGGATGCGGCGCTGGATGAGGATATCGAGGCGCTGGAAAATCAACAACGCGGGCTGGCTTGTCCGGACGCGCGGCCCGGCCGGTTTCAACCGGATCTGGAACCCAACGTGGCCGCCTTTGCACGCTGGTACAGCAGCAAGTGGACGGGTTTGACAGGCTAGCTCAGCTGGTCGACCTTTTGGGCCTTTAGTTCGGACAGCGGGCCGAGGGTAAATACACGCCGTTCACTGGGCAGATACCGTTCCATCCTGAACCCAGGCATCAAACTGTGCCAAAACCGCGTCGCAAAAAGCGGGGTCGTTGATATGGGCGTCCAACTCGGTCATCGGGATGCGACCGGACATGGTGGTGCGCGCTTCGTCCACCATTTCGGCCAACGCTTCGGGGTCGTATGCTTCTTCGCCTTCCTTGTCCCAGGCCTCGACCCCCTGAACAGGAAGGAAAAAGTGAACCGGTCCGGTTGCAGCTTCCAGCCGGTTGGCAAGCTCTCGCACCCAGGCGCGGCGTTCTTCACCCGTGAAGACCGAACTTTTGATGAGGCGGTTGTGTTCATGAAACGGGCGGTCCGCGTATTGGTCCGGAATGTCCTGCCAGCCTGCAAAGTCCAGCAGGTCCAACGCGCCGGGGGCCACCATCTGCGGGGTGCCCGCGCGGCCTGCATTGGTCACGCGATCCTCCCCGCTGGAGACCACTGAGCCCGCCATCAGGTTCCCGAACTCCTGCATGCAGAAATCCATCACGCATACAAATGCGCCTTCGCCTGCCAGCTTCTCGAACGCCATGCCGCCCATACCGGTCGAGTGGAACACGGCCACTTCGAAGCCACGGCTTTCCAGCGCAGGTTTCAGCGTCTTCATATAGCGCAGACAGGATGAGCCGAGGCTGGTCATCCCGATCAAGGGCTTGCTGCGATCAACCTCGATGGCCGCGTTGGTTGCCCCAACCACCGCCCCCGCAGCCTGGCTAAGCGAGGACCGACAGATCGAGTTCATGCCATACAGACCGCCCGCCCACAGGATCATCTGAATATCCGGGGCCAGCCGGTGCGGCGGGATCAGGGGTGAAAAGCTGACGGTTGAAACGATGTATTTCGGAACGCCCATCGGCAACGCCTGTGCGCAGTCCAGCGCAAGATCAGTGCCCATCGTGCCGCCAATTGCGAGCATCCCGTGAAAGCGCCCCCTGGCATGTGCTTCGGCGACGACGTTTGCGGCCCCCGCAGACATCACGCGGAAGGCCTTGTTTTCGTCGCCTTGCGCGATGACCTGATCAACGGTCATGCCCCCGGCGGCTGCAATCTCGTGCTTGCTGATATCGGTCGCGTTTCCCGGATCACCCAGTACCGAGACATCCATGGTCAGCACGTCGGCCCCCTGCGCCCGGACCACGCCTTCGATAAAGCGCATCTCGGGCTCTTTTGTGTCGTATGTGCCAATCAACAGGATCGTTTTTCGGGTCATTGGCATCCTCCTGTCGGTTCAGAGCTTGATCCACGCGGTCTTCAGGTCAAGGTATTTGTCGAACGCATGCAGTGACTTGTCATGCCCGTTTCCGGATTGTTTTACGCCACCCAAGGGCACAGTGATGTCCGCCCCGCCATACGTGTTGACATGCACGACTCCGGCCTGAATTTTCGCGATCATCCGATGCGCGCGCGACAGGTCTGCAGTCCACACGCCAGCGGCCAATCCGAACTCGGTGGAGTTGGCAAGGGCGATGGCTTCCTCTTCGGTGTCAAAGGCCTGAACGGTCAGAACCGGGCCAAACACCTCTTCACAGACAACACGGTCGTTGGGTTGCACGCCGGTAATGATGGTCGGTGCCATGTATGTGCCGCCTGTGTCCTGCAGTATCCGGGTGCCCCCGGTGGCAACGGTGCGCCCGGCGGCGCGGGCCTCGTCCACAAAGGCAAGGTTCTGCGCCAGTTGTCGTTCCGAATTCACCGCACCGGCATCGGTATCAGGGTCCAGCGGGTCGCCGACACGCATGGCTTCGGCGTTTTTCACCAGCATTGCGACGAAGTCGTCATGGATTTCGCGTTGCACCAGCAGTCGCGATCCGGCAACGCAAACCTGACCCGAGTTTCGGAAAATCCCCGCAGCCGAGACTTTGGCGGCCTCTGCCAGATCGGGGGCGTCTGCAAACACGATATTTGGGGATTTGCCACCAAGTTCCAGATAAACACGTTTGAGGTTGGACCGCGCCGATGCCTCCATCAGCCGACGCCCCGTTGCCCCAGATCCGGTGAATACCAGTACGTCCACGTCGTGAGACTCGGCAATCTCAGTCCCGACAACCGCGCCTTCGCCGGTCACGACGTTGAAAACGCCGGGGGGAAGACCAGCGTCCAGCGCCAGTTCGGCAAGGCGGATCAGGGTTAACGAGGCGGTCTCGGCCGGTTTCAAAACCACGGTGCAACCGGCGGCAAGGGCCGGGCCCAGCTTCCAACTGCCGATCATCAGGGGGAAGTTCCACGGCACGATTGCACCCACAACACCTGCGGGCTGTTTATGCACCAGCCCCAGCGCGCTGGGGGCGGTTGGGGCGATCTCGCCATATATCTTGTCGATGGCTTCGGCAAAATACCGGATCGTCCCGGCAGCGCTGAGTGGTTCGGCTTTGTAGGCCATTCCGATCTCGGTTCCGTTGTTTTGCACGCCCAATACGGCAAGTTCTGCCGCCTGCGCTTCGATAAGATCCGCCCATTTCAGCATGATTTTCTTGCGTGCAGCAGGCGCGAGGGCAGACCATCGTCCGTCGTCAAAAGCTGCGCGCGCCGAACGGATTGCCAATCGGGCATCATCCCGCGTGCCTTTTGGCATGGTCGTCAGGGTCGATCCGTCGATGGGTGACACAACATCAAGCGTGCCGCCGTCCGAGGCATCACACCGCGCGCCGTCGATCACATGGCGGGCGGGCGGTACGCTTTGGGACCGGAGTTGGTCAATTATCGCTCTGTCCAAATCACGCCTCATCGGTTTAAATAGTGAACCATGGGTATCAAAAAAGTGTCTGATCAAATGCCGACATTTGTCAATATTGATTTTCTATTGACTGAGGAGGAAACCAGATCAAAATATCTGATACCAGTGGTTCAAATATTAAACCTATCAAAAGGTATCAGATGGGAACGATCACAAAAGCTTTGGACTTGCTGTCCCTGTACGCGCGCGACCGCGCAGAAATCGGGCTGGGTGAGTTTGTGCGCCTTACCGGGCGCGACAAGGCGACGGTTCATCGCCACCTGACCGAGCTTGCGGAAAACGGCTATCTGGAGCAACACCCTGACACGCGCGCCTATCGGCTTGGTCCGGCGCTGTTGCGCCTGTCGGCCTTGCGTGAGGCGGCGTTCCCCGTGCGAAAGCTGTTGCAGCCCATCGTGTCCGAATTGTCCGAAGCTGTTGGCGAACTGGCCCATGCCAGTCTGCTGCAGGGCGAGGCGCTGTCGCCGGTCGCCCACGCGGATCCTGCCCTGCACGGCATTCAGGTGAACTTTGACATTGCCGAGATGTTGCCCCTGCACGCGACATCGTCCGGCATCGCTGCCCTGGCTTTTTGCCCCGAGGATTGGCAAGCCCGCGTCATGGCACGGCCCTTGTCGAAATATACCGACCAAACGATCTCGGACCCGGCGGACCTGAAAGGCATGATCGACCGCGTCCGGCGGTTCGGCGTGGCGTCAGTCACCGGTGGGTTTGATGAAGGGGTCACGTCGGTCGGATGCCCCGTCTTCGGCGAAGGTGGGCGCGTTCTGGGCGCTTTGGCCGTTGCCGTCCCAAGCGTGCGGGCCAGGCCGGAGAAACTGCGCGACATTGCCCAAATGCTTTTGAATGAGGCCGACCGCGCCTCGACTGCGCTGGGCGGTGCGTTTCCACAAGGGTTCGAAGCCCTGCCGCCGGACTGGGGCGATGAAACCAAGACACAACAGGTGATGTGATGAAGGACAGCAATTTCCTGAAAGAAAACAACGCGCGCCACCTGTGGCACCCGATGGCGCATCCGGCGGACAGCCTTGCAAACCCGCCTGACATTATCGTCGGCGGTGACGGTGTGCGCATCACAGATGTGGATGGGAATACGGTTGTCGATGGGGTCGGGGGGCTATGGAACGTAAACCTTGGGTATTCGTGCCAGCCGGTGAAGGATGCAATTTCCCAACAGCTGGACAGGCTGCCCTATTATTCGATTTTCCGGGGCACTACCAATGATCTGGTCATAGAACTCAGCTGGATGCTGCGCGAATTCTTTGCCCCGGACGGGCTGTCGCGCGCCTTCTTTACATCCGGCGGGTCGGATGGCGTTGAAATCGCGCTGCGCCTTGCGCGGCAATATCATAAGGTGCGTGGCGAGGCCGGGCGCGTCAAATTCCTGAGCCTCAAGAAAGGCTATCACGGCACCCATACGTTGGGCGCGTCAGTGAACGGTAACCCGAACTTCCGAACCCAGTACGAGCCGCTGATGCCCGGCTGCCATCACATTCCATCGCCTTACACCTATCGCAATCCGTTTGGCGAAACCGATCCGGAAAAGCTGGCGCAACTGTGCCTTGCGGAGCTTGAGGATGAGATCAGGTTTCAGGACCCTTCAACCATAACCGCAATGATCATGGAACCGGTTCTTGGGGCGGGTGGGGTGATCCCGCCGCATGAAACCTTTATGCCCGGCGTGCGCGAGATCTGCTCGAAATACGGTATCCTGCTGATCGCGGATGAAGTGATCACAGCCTATGGCCGGACGGGGGCGTGGAGCGGATCGCGCCGCTTTGGCGTCAAGCCCGACATGGCGGTCACGGCGAAGGCCATAACCAATGGGTATTTCCCGTTCGGTGCCGTGATGATTAGCGATGCGGTGGCTGATGTGTTCGAAGGTGACCGCTCGGGCAAGGCGGCAATCGGGTCGGGGTATACCTATTCCGGCCATCCCGTGGGTGCGGCTGCCGCGATTGCGTGCCTGAAGGAAACCGAACGTCTGAACGTCAAGGACAACGCCGCGCAGCGTGGGGCGCAATTGCATGCGGGCCTTCAGGCGCTGGGCGAGACATACGACCTGATCGGCGATGTGCGCGGGGGGTATGGCCTGATGTGCGCGTTAGAGCTGGTTTCGGACAGAACCACCAAAACGCCCATCGACAAGGCCACGATCGGCAAGGTGCAAAAAACGGCCTATGAGGCCGGGGCCATGGTGCGTGTGTCGGGAAACAACATCATTCTGTCCCCGCCGCTGGTGCTGGGCGAAGAGGACGTGAACACTTTGATTTCGGCGTTGGGCAAAGGGCTGGGGGCAGTTTGATGCCCCGGCCTTTCAAGGGGTTGAATCCTGATCTTCAATCGCAACGGCAAGCTTTCGCAGCAGCGCCAACAGGGTGTCGTGATCGTTATCCCCAAGGATGCTTCGGTAATGGGAGGCGATGTCCGAGGCCTCGGCCATATGATCATCAATGATCGCTTGCCCTGCAGCCGTGATCGCAATGTGCTGGCGACGGCGGTCTGTCGCGTCGGCCTCACGGGATACGAGCCCGGCTTTCTCCATCGAATGCACAATCCGGCTGAGGCTTGGCGACATCAGCGCCGCGCGATTGGCCAACATGCCGGCGTCCATCTTTCCGCCCTCGCTGAGCACGCGCAGAACGCGCCATTGCTGTTCGGTGATGCCCGCCTTGGCCAACATCTTGCGGATCGGGGCCATTACGGCCTCACGCGCGCGGATCAGCGACACCGGAAGTGACTGCGCCGTCGGGGGCAGGGCGGTGGGTTTTTTGATTCGCGATGTGTCTGGCAATTGTCCGATCCCAAAATTACATCACATGTTAAATAAATTGTTTGACTCGAGACCGCAACGTTCGATAGGTATAATATTACTTAACATATCAAATAAATGGATTGAGACGTGCCGCATATCCACATCGAATATTCCGCAAACCTGGAACAGGTCGTGGATATGGCCGGGCTGTGTGATGCGTTAAGGCAATCTGCGGCCCGGATCGACGCCTTGCCCATGCCCGGTTTGCGTGTGCGGGCGATCCGCGTCGATCATTATTCCATCGCGGATGGCGATCCCAAACACGGGTTTGTCGACATATCGGTCCGCCTGCGCGAAGGACGGGCGGATGAGGTCAAGCAGAACGTCATCAAGCAGATTTTCGACACCGCGCGGGTCTTTCTGAAACCCGCAATGGACACGCATTCGATCGCTTTGTCGTCTGAATTGCGGGAAATCGACGCCCGTCTTTCCCCAAAATGCGGCACGATCCGCGACCATCTGGAGGACCCGAAATGAGCAGTTTGGAGCAGAACCTGGAAAAGCTGAACGGGTTGCTGGCGCGGTTCCGGAAGGATGGGATCAAAAACCGGATTGCGGGTAAGGACCGGGACGGGTCCGCAGGCAGGTTCCAAACCACGTCTCCGGTCGACAAAAGCGTGATTTGTGAGGTTGCCCAGGGCAATGCGGACGATATCGACGCTGCGGCCAATGCTGCGGCAGGTGCATTTCCCGAATGGCGTGACATGCCCGCAACCGAGCGGCGCAAGATCTTGATCCGTGTGGCTGAAGGCATCGAAGCGCGCGCTGAGGAGATCGCCTTGTGCGAATGCTGGGACACTGGGCAGGCGTTGAAATTCATGTCGAAGGCCGCACTGCGCGGGGCCGAGAACTTTCGCTATTTCGCCGATCAGGTTGTGCAGGCGCGGGATGGTCAGCATCTGAAATCGCCGACCCTGATGAACATCACCACGCGCGTCCCGATTGGCCCGGTCGGTGTGATCACGCCCTGGAACACGCCCTTCATGCTGTCCACGTGGAAAATTGCACCTGCGCTGGCGGCCGGGTGCACAGTGGTCCACAAACCGGCCGAGGCCAGCCCGCTGACGGCAAAGCTGTTGGTCGAAATCGCGGAAGAGGCCGGTCTGCCAAAAGGCGTTTTGAACACGGTGAACGGTTTTGGCGAAGAGGCGGGAAAGGCGCTGTGCGAACATCCTAAAATCCGCGCCATTGCCTTTGTGGGCGAAAGCCGCACAGGCAGCCTGATCACCAAGCAGGGGGCAGATACGCTCAAACGCAACCATCTTGAGTTGGGCGGCAAAAACCCCGTTATCGTGTTCGACGATGCCGATCTGGACCGCGCTCTGGATGCGGTGATCTTCATGATCTATTCGATCAATGGCGAGCGCTGCACATCTTCGTCGCGTTTGCTGGTGCAGGACACGATTAAGGACGCGTTCGAGGCCAAGCTTGTCGAGCGCGTGAACACGATCAAGGTCGGCCATCCGCTGGACCCGGCGACCGAGATCGGACCGCTGGTGAGCGAGGAACATTACAACAAGGTCACCAGCTACTTTGAGGTCGCGAAAGAGGACGGGGCCACCATCGCCGCGGGCGGGACGACGGTCGGGGAGACCGGCTATTTTGTACGACCGACCCTTTTCACCAACGCAAACAACCAGATGCGCATCGCGCGCGAGGAAATCTTTGGCCCCGTTCTGACCGCCATTCCATTCTCGACCGAGGATGAGGCGCTGCAAATCGCCAACGACACACCCTACGGTCTGACCGGCTACGTCTGGACCAACGACCTGACCCGCGCCTTGCGTTTCACCGACAAGCTTGAGGCCGGGATGATCTGGGTGAACTCGGAAAACGTCCGCCATCTGCCGACGCCGTTCGGTGGTGTCAAAGCCTCGGGCATCGGTCGGGACGGCGGCGATTGGAGCTTTGAGTTCTACATGGAACAAAAGCACATCGGCTTTGCCACCGGTCAGCACAAGATCACTCGCCTCGGAACCTGACGCGCGTCGCCCTGACAATCCAATGTACTTAGGAGTTTGAAATGCCTGTACCCGCTCCGAACCTCTACCCGGATTTCAACACGATCCGCCTGAGCCATGTTTGCCTGAACGTAAGGGATCTGGCGGTGTCCAGGGCGTTTTACGTTGACATGTTCGGCCTGCAGGTGACGCATGAGACCGACACCCACATCTACCTGCGCGCGTTGGAGGAGCGTGGGCATCATAGCGTGGTTTTGCAGAAATCCGATGCGCCCGGCACGGTCGATGTCATGGGGTTCAAAGTCTTTGATGAGGCTGATCTTGATCGCGCCGAAGCCTGGTTTCAGGCCAAAGGCCGCCCGACCCAGTGGATCCAACGCCCGTTTCAGGGGCGCACGTTGCTGACCTCGGACAATTTCGGTACCCCGTTGGAATTCTATAACAAGATGGACAGGCTGCCGACGATCCATCAGGACTATGCCCGATACCATGGCGTGCGTCCCTTGCGGATAGACCATTTCAACTGTTTCAGTCCAAACGTCGATCACAGCGTCGCCTTCTACAGCGACATGGGATTTCGGGTTACGGAATATACCGAAGACGAAGACAGCAAGCGGTTGTGGGCGGCGTGGCTGCATCGCAAAGGCGGTGTGCATGACATGGCCTTTACCAACGGCACCGGGCCTCGTATGCACCATGTGGCGTTCTGGGTCGCCAACCCGATGCACATCATCGATCTTCTGGATGTCATGTCGACCACGGGTTACGTCGAAAACATCGAACGCGGGCCGGGGCGGCACGGTATTTCCAACGCGTTCTTTCTGTATATCCTTGACCCGGATGGTCACCGGATCGAAATCTACAGCTCGGATTATCAGACACTGGATCCTGATCATGAACCGCTGAAATGGGATCTGAAAGATCCCCAGCGGCAAACCCTATGGGGTGCGCCCGCACCGCGCAGCTGGTTTGAACATGGGTCACGGTTCACAGGCGTTGACGTGGCCGAGGCGGATCTGAAAGCCACCCCAATCATCGCACCCTGAGGAGGCGGGAATGGACTGGGACGAGTTTGGCCACTGGGGCAAACGCATATCCGACTGGGCCGCGGATTATCACAAGGCTCTGCCCGACCTGCCGGTGCGCGCGCAAACCGCCCCGGGTGAGATTGCCGCGCAGCTTCCCCAGCAGCCGCCCGAGCATGCTCAGGCCATGGACACCATCATGGCCGATTTCGAACGGATCGTGATGCCGGGGATGACCCATTGGCAGCACCCGCGTTTCTTTGCCTATTTCCCGGCCAATGCCGCGCCGCCGTCGATGCTGGCCGAGATGCTGGTCACTACAATCGCGGCGCAGTGCATGTTGTGGCAGACCTCTCCGGCCGCGACCGAGGTCGAAGGGGTTATGGTTGACTGGCTCCGGCAGGCGCTGGGCTTGCCCGAAGGCATGACCGGGGTCATTCAGGACAGCGCGTCCTCGGCCACCTTGTCGGCGGTGCTGACCATGCGCGAACGGGCCACGGGTTTTACCGGCAATCGTGAAGGGTTGAACACCAAAGGGGCGCTGCGGATTTATTGCTCGGATCAGGTTCATTCGTCGATTGACCGGGCCTGCTGGGTCGCGGGCATCGGTCAGGACAATCTGGTCAAACTGCCCGCCTATGGCCCGACCTTTGCGATTGACCCGGATGCGCTGGAGGCCGCAATCCAGCGCGACATCGCCGCCGGTCATGTGCCCGCCGGGATCATCGCCATCACCGGGGGCACCGGGGTGGGGGCATGCGATGATCTCAATGCGGTTGCCGATGTGGCGCAGAAACACGACCTATATACGCATCTTGATGCGGCATGGGCCGGGTCGGCCATGATCTGCCCGGAATTTCGTCAGGCGTTTTGGGCCGGGGCCGACCGTTATGACAGCATTGTTTTCAACCCGCACAAGTGGCTGGGTGCGCAGTTCGATTGCGCCATTCAATTCCTCAGGGACGCCACACCGCAGTTGAACACGCTGAAGATCGAGCCCGAATACCTCAAGACAACCGGGGCAGAGGTCACGAATTACTCGGAATGGACGATCCCCTTGGGGCGCAGGTTCCGGGCGCTGAAGATCTGGTTCCTGTTGCGCTCATACGGGTTGGAGGGGTTGCGCAAACGCATCCGCAACCATGTCGCCTGGGCTGCTGAACTTGCCGAGGTAATTGGCGCGATGGAGGGGTTTGAGGTGACGACGGGCCCGATCCTCAGCCTGTTTTCCTTCCGTTGTCCCGGCGATGATGAGATGCAACAGCGATTGGTGGATGCGCTGAACGATGATGGCCGGATTTACCTGACTCAAGGCCTGTTCGACGGTTGCAAGATCATCCGCTTTCAGGTCGGCCAATTCGATACAACGCGCGAAGACGTGCTGATGGCGGCGGACGTCATCCGTGACGTCTGGGGAAAGATTACATGAAGTTTGCCACCTACACAGCAGATAACAAGACGTTTTTTGGGCCCATAACGGACAACGGCGCTATCGCTCTGAACGATGCGTTCCCGGACTGTGCCAGCCTGTATGAGGTGATCGCCTCGGGTGCATTCGGGCAGTTGACCAAGGCTGCCGAAGGCAGGCCCGTCACCCATACCGAGTTCACCTATGAGATGGTGATGCCGGATGCGCGCCGTATCCTATGTGTCGGCGTCAACTTCCCGGACCGAAACGCGGAATATAAAGACGGCAGCGCGCAGCCCAAATACATGTCGCTGTTTCCGCGCTTTGCCAGTGGCTTTACCGGCCATGACCGTCCATTGATCCGACCGCCCGAAAACCACACGCTGGATTACGAAGGCGAGGTTGCCATTGTGATCGGCAAGGGGGGGCGCAGGATCGCTCAGCAAGACGCGTATGACCATATCGCGGCCTTGACGCTATGCAATGAAGGCACGATCCGGGATTGGGTGCGGCATGCCAAGTTCAATGTCACGCAAGGAAAGAACTGGGACAAATCGGGGTCAATCGGCCCGTGGTTGGTGCCTTTCACCGATGCGGCGCAACTGGACGACGCCCGCATCCAGACCCGCGTGAATGGCGAGCTACGGCAGGATGACACGCTGAACCGCATGATGTTCCCGATCCGGCGCGAGATCGAATATATCTCGACCTTCATGACCTTGCAGCCCGGCGATATCATCGTCACCGGCACCCCTACCGGCGCGGGCGCGCGGTTCGATCCGCCAAGATACCTGGTGCCCGGCGACGTTGTAGAGGTTTCTGTCGATGGCATCGGCACGCTGCGCAACACGGTCGAGGATGAACAGGTATGACCCCCGAAGATCACGACCGCGCCGCTGCTGATTTGATGCAGGCTGAACGGACGCGCGAACAGATCGGGTTGCTGAGCCTGCGCCACCCTGAGATGGGCATGGACGACGCTTATGCGGTGCAAAAGGCGATCTACCGTCAGAAACTGGCCGAAGGGCGCAGGGTGATTGGCTGGAAGATCGGGCTGACCTCGAAAGCGATGCAATATGCGTTGAATATCGACATCCCCGACAGCGGGATTTTGTTCGATGATATGGTGTTCGCGAATGGCAGCACTGTCCCGGCAGGGCGTTTCATCCAACCCCGGATCGAGGCCGAGATTGCCTTTGTCATGCACTCCGCCGTGGGGGGCGAGGACGTCCGTCGTGAGGATATCATCGCCGCAACGGATTACGTCGTACCGTCCATCGAAATCCTCGACACCCGTATTCAGCGCATGGACCCCGAGACCGGCAAGGCGCGCACTGTGTTTGACACGATCAGCGACAATGCGGCAAATGCGGGCGTCGTGTTGGGCGATGAACGCCATGCAATTGATGCGTTTGATCTGCGTTGGGTGGGCGCACTGACCTTCCGTAATGGCGAGATTGAGGAAACAGGGCTGGGGGCCGGTGTATTGAACGATCCTATCGAAAGCGTTGTCTGGCTGGCCCGCCGCATGGTGCAGTACGGCCAAAGCATCGAACCGGGTCAGGTCATCTTGTCCGGCAGCTTCATCCGACCTGTCGAATGCCCGTCAGGCGCTGACATCCACGCCGATTTCGGCGCGTTTGGCTCGGTCGATATTTCTTTCGCCTGAACGGAGCGTAACAGATGCCCGATCCGATCTACGCAATAGGCGACATTCACGGTCAATTTGGGATGCTGGAGGACGCCCTGGCGCGGATCGAACGCGACGGCGGCCCCGATGCCAAAGTGGTGTTCATTGGTGACTACACCGACCGGGGGCCACAAAGCCGCGAGGTTCTGGATTTACTGATCAAAGGGCAGGCCGAGGGCAGGAACTGGACGTTCCTGCGCGGCAATCACGACCAGATGTACGCGATGTTCCTTGAGGCGTATCCGCGCAATGATGCCCGACTTCTGATCGGTTATCACTGGCTGCATCCCCGGATTGGCGGCGTCGAGACGTTGCAGTCTTACGGGGTAGGGGTAGAGGACGGAGATCGCATCTATCAGGTTCACGCCAAGGCGAAACAGGCGGTGCCACAGGCGCATATCGACTTTATGACCCGGTTGCAGCCTTATCACCTGACCACCGATGTGCTGTTTGTCCACGCAGGCATTCGACCCGGTGTGCCATTAGAGCAGCAAGACCCCGACGACCTGATCTGGATCCGCGATGAGTTTCTGAACCACGAAGGCCAGCATCCGTGGCTGGTGGTACACGGCCACAGCCACGTATCTGCGCCGGATCACCGGGGCAATCGGATCAATATCGACACCGGTGCAGGCTATTGCCACCCGCTGACTGCGGTGGTGTTCGAAGGCACGGACTGTTGGGTGCTGGAGGCTCAGGGCCGCAATCGACTGGTGCCCTAAGCTGTATTTCGGATCTGTCGCCGGGTCTGAAGCTTTTCAAGCAGCGGCTTGCAGGGCCTGCCTGAGCGTTTCTTGATCCCCAATATGATTGGCCAGCACAAGGATCAGTCGGGCGTTCAGCGCTTCGCTATCCTCATCCGACAGCCCGTCATGGGCGGCGATCAGATCGGCGTAGAAATCATCCGGTGATGGCAGGTTTGGCTCGGTAATCAACGGCATGTGCTATTCCTTTCCGCAGGCTTTGCGAACCGCCGCGCGCGTCGCCGCCTCATCAAACGCCACCCAGCGGGCCGCTACATGCTGATCCGGGCGGATCAGATAAACGGCCTGTTTGTTCGCCCCAAGATAGCGGGCAGCTAAGGCATCGGTCGTCTGGACAGAGACGGTGCGCAGGGTGATCCCATCCACGTCCAGATGTGCCGGTGCATCCGTGTTGATCGCCAGAAGAACAAACTCATCCCCAAGCCGGTCGAGCAGGAAGCCATCGCCCAAAGGCGCATCTGCACATGTCGCACCGACGCGCGTTCCGCTTGGGCCGTCGGGCAGGGCATCCTCGCCGTTCAGGGATGAATGATCATAGGTGCAGGGCACGGACAACCGCCCCGAATTGACCAGAGGCCGGGCAAAGCTGTGCGTTTCGGCCAGCTTCAAGACTGCATCGCGAAACCTCTTGCTGGTTTTGGACTTCGGGGTGATGAAATCGGTCGAACGGGTCGAGTTGAGGATATTCTCATCCGCCGCAAACACCCGTTCCTGATCATAGCTGTCCAGCAGGCTGTCCGGTGCCTTTCCCGCAATCACAAGGCCAAGCTTCCAGCCCAGATTGTCCACATCCTGCATCCCCGAATTGGCCCCGCGCGCGCCAAACGGGGACACCTGATGCGCTGAATCTCCTGCAAAGATCACCCGGCCATGGCGGAAGTTCTGCATGCGGCGGCACTGGAAGGTGTAGATTGAGGACCAGACAAGTTCATATTCGACGTCGTCGCCCAGCATCGCATCCAGCCGTCTGCGGATGTTTTCCTCTCTCAGTTCTTCCTTGCGGTCCACATCCCAGCCGATCTGAAAATCCACGCGCCAGACGTTATCAGGCTGTTTGTGCAGCAAAGTCGAGGCCCCGGATTTGAAGAAAGGCTCGAACCAGAACCAGCGTTCTGTCGGGAATTCGCTGGTTTTCATCCTGATATCAGCGATCAGGAAGCTGTCCTGAAACACGCGCCCCTCGAACCCCAGATCAAGCATGTCCCGCGTCGGGGACCCCGCGCCGTCGCAGGCGATCAGCCAGTCCGCCTCGATCTGGTAAGGGCCATCCGGAGTTTCGACCGACACGGTCACGTGGTCGTCTTTGACATCAATCGCTTCAACCCGGTTCCTGCCACGGATTTCGATGGGCGCTCCGCGCTCCTGTTCGGCACAGATAGCCTCGAAGATGAACTTCTCGAAATAGGGCTGTTGCAGGTTGATGAACGCCGGGTTGCGATGGCCGGTTTCGGGCAGAAGGTTGAATTCATAGACCTGACGGTCGTCCTGAAACACCTTGCCGACATTCCAGACCACGCCCTTGTCCAGCATCGGTGCGCCGCACCCGTAGCGGTCTGCGATCTCCAGTGTTCGCTTGGCAAAGCAGATCGCGCGGCTGCCCATGCCGATCCCTTCGTGATCGTCCAGAACCAGCGCGGGAATGCCTTGCCGTCCCAGATCCAGCGCCATGGCCAGCCCGATCGGGCCGCCGCCAACGATAACAACCGGATGGCGCCTGGCATGTGGTGCGTCCTGATCAGCGGATTTCCGATAGGGATAAAGCCGAAACGCGAGCGAATATCTGTCCTGAAGCATCTGAATACCTGACGTGCCGAATTGGGTGTAATCGGATCAGCCTTGCAACTGCTCCCACATCTCCAGATCGCGTTTGTCGGTCCAGATGCGGGGGTGGGTGATTCCGCGTGCTTCGTCATAAGCGCGACTGACGTTGAAGGGCAGGCAGTGTTCGTAGATGGCGTAGTCCTTGAACTTGGGGTCGCAGGCCTCACGCACCGCGTCCCACGCATCCTTGAGCGTTCCGCCCTTCATCGCCACGCGCTGGGCAGGGGTGTAGGTCGAGTTCACGAAGTCCCGCGTGCTTTCGATGGCGCGGTCCACCGCGTCCTTGCCCACCAATGCCGCACCACGACCCGGCGCGATTGCGTCCACGTCATAGGCCTTGATCGCGTCGAGCGTTCCGCCCCAATCCGCGAAATGCCCGTCGCCGCAATAGCAGGCCGAGTGATCCTCGACGATATCGCCCGTGAACATCACGTTTTGGTCGGGCACATGGATCACCGCGTCACCTGCCGTATGGGCGCGGCCGATCTGTTTGATATCCACGCGGCGATTGCCCAGATAGACCGTCATACTCTCGCTGAAGGTCGTCGTGGGCCATGTCAGGCCGGGGATGCTTTCGTGTCCTTCGAACAGGCGCGGGAAGCGCTGGAATTCGCTATCCCAATCCTCTTGCCCGCGTTCGACAACCATCGAGCGGGCGACATCGGACATGATGATTTGCTGCGCATTAAAGGCCGACGCGCCCAGCACCCGAACGGCATGATAGTGAGTCAGCACAACGTGGGTGATTGGTTTGTCGGTCACGGTCCGGACGCATTCGATCACTTTGTTGGCCAGTCGTGGGGTGGCCTGCGCCTCGACAATCATGACGCTGTCGTCGCCGATGATGACGCCAGAATTCGGGTCGCCCTCGGCGGTAAACGCGTACAGCCCTTCGCCAATCTCATCAAAAGTGATTGTCTTTTCGGTCAGATCGCCTTGCGATGCAAATGCCTTGGCCACGAGGATCGGTCCTTTTGCTGTTTTGACGAAGAAGGCCCCGGGGCGCTTCTGGTCCGAGTGTATAGGAAATCGACTCAGATAATCGTTGCATTTGCAACGGTGTCAATATTTTTGTTGCATTTGCAATGAATATTTGGCCTCCATACGGAAAAAAGGACGTTGCCGGATGACGCCAAACACTTTGCCCGAGTTCGATCTGGAGAAATACCTGCCGTACCGCCTGACAGTTCTGGCTGCGCGTCTGAGTATGGACATGGCGCAGCAGTATAAAAGTGAGTTTGGCATTTCGATTCCCGAGTGGCGGGTTCTTGTAAACATTGGATACGCAAAGAACTTATCGGTGCGGGACATCGAAAAACGGGTCAGTTTGGAAAAATCGATGGTCAGCCGGGCAGCGGCGCGGCTAGAGGCGCGCGGGCTTGTTTCCAAGACGGTCGACCCCAAGGACCGGCGTCTGGTGAAGCTTGAACTGACCGAAGAGGGGGCCTTGGTCCTTGGTCAACTGATCCCGATCGCCTCGGCCTTTCAGGCAGATCTGGAGCGCAAGCTTGGGGCGGAAAAAGACGCGCTCTATTCCGCGCTGGATAGGTTGGCGGATTGAAGACCGTTGGCCTTTTTGGCGCAACGCGGCAGGAAGGGCGTGGTCGCGCCCCGGGAAAAACGCAACGGAACTGTGGCCAGTTGCGTGCGCTTATACTCTAGTCAGGGCAGGTATCGGGTTGAGAGGAGGGCCGGGCACACCGGCTGATAGGGGCGATGTTGGTAAAAGCGGCAAAGATCTTCGCGGGCGCGGCAGTCGCCGGCGCACTCGGTCTGACAGGGTATCTGTTGATTGCACCGCCCGATTTGCTGAAGGTCGGCACGAACTACTCGGCCAAGATCGTCTGTTCCAACGTGTTCATCGCGGGGCGCGACCCGGATGAGGTTCTGTCGGTTGACGTGCAAGCCCCCGGGCATCCATTGCTGCGGCAAATCTCGATCAAAGTGGACCGCGAAGCGCAAAACGTCGAGGCACGGATTTTCCGGTTCTTTGCGCCTGCAACTTCTCAATACCGCGAGGGGTTGGGATGTGCGAACCTGTACACATCCGAACTCAGCGACAAGACCCTTGCTGCGTCGCCGTCATTGCCGGACGGCATCTGGCCGAAGGGAAACCGCGTCAATCCGTCTCAAGATGCTGAAATAGAACGCATTCTGTCCGACGAGACCTTGCTTGGCGAAGGGTATCGCGCTGTCGTTGTCGTGCGAGATGGTCGCATCGTTGGGGAAAGCTATGCGCCGGGTTTCGACGAAAACACCCCACTGTTGGGATGGTCCATGACCAAGACCGTGACGGCGGGCCTAATTGGTACGTTGATACAGTCCGGCCAGATGGCGTTGGATGATAAACTGATCGACAGCTTCCCCGAATGGGCCGATGACAGCCGCAGGGACATCACTGTCGCCGATATGTTGTCGATGGCAAGCGGGCTGGAGTGGAACGAAGAGTACGGGGATGTTTCTGACGTCACCAGAATGCTCTATCTGCGTGATGACATGGCCGGATTTGCGGCAGGTCGTCCAGCAGAGAGCGAAATTGGCACCGACTTCAACTATTCGTCCGGAACATCCACTGCACTGTCCCGCGTGTGGCAAGACGCGGTTGGCGACGGGGGGCTAAGCTATCCGAAGGAGGCATTGTTCGAGCCGTTGGGCATGACCTCGGTCGTGCTGGAAACAGATGCTGCGGATACGTTTGTCGGGTCCAGCTATATGTACGCTACGGCGCGGGACTGGGCGCGGTTTGGGCAGTTTTTGCTGCAAAAGGGCGTCTGGGATGGGCAGCAGATACTGCCCGAAGGATTTACGGATTGGATGTTTGAGCCGGTGGCCGCGTCGAATGGTGCCTATGCCAAAGGGCACCTTTGGATCGAGGCCCCGGGTGGCGTGCCGTCCTTCGAAGATTCGGTCTGGTTACAGGGCCACGACGGACAGACCATCGGCATTTTCCCGTCCCATGACATGGTCGTCGTCCGGCTGGGTCTGACGCCTTCGAAACTGGGGTATTCCTCGCTGCCGTTGGCGCAGGAACTGATCGCGGCCTTTGCTGAAAACTAACTTTGTAGCGGGAGGTTCTGATCCACGCTGCTAAGAATGCCAGCCTCGCAGAAACACAGCAGATTTTGGATCATGTCGTCAGACTGCGGTTCGTCACCCATGCCGCCGAGCGCGGCAATCCGCCAGTCAGAGGTGCAGAGCGCCAGCATGGACGACACCGCAAACACCAGCGCGCCAGCGACGCGCGCCGGGTCCGCGACGGCGAAGCGCGCGCAAAGCAACTGCACGACACGTGTGGCCACCGGATCGAAATGCGTATTGGCCAGCGCGCGCCATCGCGTGTCAGCTGAAACGATTGCCACAATGCGCGCATAGGCTAGCCACTGAGGATCGCCACCAAAGGCGCGGGTCACAAGTGGCAGCATGAAGGCTGACATCAGGTCGCCAACGCTCCAGTCCTGCTGAGCCTCAAGCGCCCTGATGGACGCAAGGCGTTCTTCCGACAACTCGGCGGCTCGACGCGCCACGATACGCTCGAACAACTCGTCTTTCGGGCCGCCGTGAAAGTTCACGCTGGCCTTTTGAACCTGCGCCCGCTCGGCAATGTCCCGGATCGATGCCCCTTCGAATCCCCGTTCTGCAAAAACCAGCTCGGCGGCGTCCAGGATTCGGTCCCTCGCAGCGAGCGATCGCTGCGAGGGTGCTCTTTTTCGTTCTTTTACAGCATGTTGGGCCATCTCAAAAACCAGTTTGCCTTATTTAGAACGTTCGTTCAAGATAAGAGATGTCGCAGGAGGAGGCGCGGATGGAACAGGGGCAGGTAAGAGCGGGTCAACCGGTTGAGGTAAAGGCCCGCCCCCAAGAGTGTTTTGCATTGATCGGCGCGGGGCCCATGGGTCTTGCAATGGCCAAGACACTGATCGAGCAGGGAGTGCCATTTCAGGGATTTGAACTGGCAGATGATGTGGGTGGTCTTTGGAATATCGATGCACCCAGGTCCACGATGTACGAGACCGCCCACCTCATATCCTCCAAGCGGATGACGGAATTCACTGACTTCCCCATGCAGGAGGACACGGCAGAATACCCGTCGCATCGCGAGATGAAGCGTTATTTTCAGGAATTCGCGAACGCCTTCGACCTGTATCGGCACTTTCACTTCGGTGCAGAAGTTCTAAGCGCCAAGCCTTTGCAGGATGGCGGATGGGATGTGACCTGGCGCGATAGGGCCGGGGTCGAACAGACCCAGACCTTTGCGGGTGTTCTGATCGCAAATGGCACCTTGTCGGAACCCAACATGCCCAAGTTCAAGGGCGAGTTCACAGGTGAACTGATCCACGCGTCCGAATACCGGTATCCGACCCAATTCGCCGGTAAGCGTGTTCTGGTCATCGGCGCGGGGAATTCCGGATGCGACATTGCGGTGGATGCCATCCACCACGGGCTGTCCTGCGATCTGTCGATGCGCCGCGGGTATTACTTTGTGCCGAAATACGTATTTGGCGTTCCGGCGGACACGATGGGCGGCAAGATCCGCTTGCCCATGTGGCTGAAGCGCAAGGTTGACGGGACAATCCTGAAATGGTTCGTCGGTGATCCGCAGAAATACGGGTTTCCGAAACCGGACTATGCGCTTTATGAATCCCATCCTGTTGTGAACTCGCTGATCCTGTTCCATGCCGGGCACGGGGACCTGAAGGTGCGCCCGGATGTGGAACGGTTCGAGGGTAAGACGGTTCATTTCCGTGATGGCAGTTCAGCCGACTATGACATGATCCTGACAGCGACCGGGTATTCGCTGCACTATCCCTTCATCGAAAAGGACTTGCTGAACTGGAAGGGCGACGCCCCGGACCTGTACCTCAATTGCATGCACCCGGACCGGGATGACCTGTTCATTCTCGGCATGGTCGAGGCGTCGGGGTTGGGCTGGCAGGGTCGCCATGAGCAGGCCGAGATGGTTGCGCGCTATATCGCTGGTCTGCGCTCGGGCAACGCGGCAGCCAAGGCGATCCGTGCCACCAAATCCGAAGGGTTTGAGCGGGCGACAGGGGGCATGAACTATATCGACCTGCCGCGCATGGCGTATTACGTCGACAAGGCAACCTATCGCAAAGAAGTCACCGGTCAGATCGCGGCGATGCGGGCGGCTGAGCGATGAACGGGATCGATCAGGTTGCGCTGAACTTTGATGCCGGAAACCTCAGGGTTCTGAATGCGGTTCTGGCGATCATCATGTTCTCGATTGCGCTGGATTTGCGGATTGACGATTTTCGCCGCGTTGTGCGCGGACCCAAGCCACTGATTGTTGGGCTGGCGTCGCAGTTTCTGATCCTGCCTGCGCTGACATTTCTGATGATCCTTGTGCTTCGGCCCATGCCATCTGTTGCGATGGGCCTTATTCTGGTTGCGGCCTGTCCCGGCGGGAATATCTCGAACTTCATGACCCATCGGGCGCAGGGCAATGTCGCGCTGTCCGTTTCCATGACGGCCTTTGCGACGGTCGGGGCGATTGTCATCACACCGATAAACATTGCGTTCTGGGGCAATCTTTATGGCCCGACGCGCGAGATTTTGCAGCGTACGGAAATCGATCCGGTCTCGGTCGCGATAACGGTTGGGTTCATGCTGATCCTGCCGCTGATCCTGGGAATGGTCGTGAACGCGCGGTTCACTGCATTTGCCGACCGTATTCGCCGACCAATGCAGTGGGTGTCGATGGGCATTTTCGTGGCCTTCATCGCATTGGCGCTGGCCACGAACTGGGCCCATTTCCTAAGCTTTGCCGGGGCGATCATCGGCCTTGTCATAATCCACAACGCGCTGGCCTTTTTAGGCGGGTATGTCACCGCGACCGTGGCGGGGCTGTCCGAACGGGATCGCCGGTCCGTGACCATCGAGACCGGCATTCAGAACTCGGGCCTTGGGCTGATCCTGATCTTTGCCTTCTTTGGGGGGCTGGGCGGGATGGCCGTTGCAGCGGCCCTTTGGGGCATATGGCACGCGATCTCGGGGATCGCACTGGCGCGCTATTTCGCACGGCGAGCGGTTCCGGCATGACCCGGATATTGATCACTGGCGCAGCCGGGGCGGTGGGGGCCGCGCTTTTGCGGCGCCTTGGTGAACGCCCGGAACTGGATGTGGTTGCGACCGACATTCGCAAGCCTGAGGACTTGCCGCCCAACGCGCGTTTTCTGACGATGGACGTGACAGGCGACGACCCGCAGAACATCATCCTTGCAGAACGCCCCGATACCGTTGTGCATCTGGCATCGATTGTAACTCCGGGCCCCGAGTCAACGCGAGAGATCGAATATCAGGTCGATGTCGAAGGCACCCGGAATGTGCTGAACGCGGCCATTGCAGCCGGGGTGCGGCGTTTGGTGGTCACGTCCTCGGGCGCGGCTTATGGCTATCACGCCGACAACCCTGTACCGCTGTGTGAAACGGACGCGATCCGGGGCAATCGGGAGTTTGCCTATTCCTGGCACAAGCGCTTGGTCGAAGAGATGTTGGCCGAGGCCAGAGAAAACGCCCCCGATCTGCAACAGGTCGTTCTGCGCGTGGGTACGGTGCTGGGCGAAGGTGTCGAGAACCAGATCACGTCCCTGTTCCATAAACCGCGATTGCTCGGGTTAAGGGGGTCGGACAGCCCCTTTGTTTTCATCTGGGATCAGGACCTTGCCGAGATTTTGCTGCGGGCTGCAACCGACGGGCCAGCGGGTGTTTTTAACGTTTCGGGTGATGGCGCTTTGACACTGTCCGAAATCGCCAATGCAATGGGTAAAACCGTGCGATGGCTGCCGCCGAGGCTGATCAAACTGGCCTTGACCGTGGCCCGGCCCTTGGGTCTGAGCCGTTACGGACCCGAGCAGGTCAGGTTCTTGCAGTATCGGCCCGTGCTGGACAACGCATCCCTGAAATCCGACTTTGGCTATCACCCCAGCCTTTCCAGCGCCGAAACGTTCCAGCGCTGGTGGGAGAGCAGGACATGACAAAGACCGCCGTCATAACCGGAGGGGCAGGCGGGCTAGGGCAGGCCCTTGCCAAGGCGCTGCGGGATCAGGGTTGGCATACGGCGTTGATCGACCTTCCCGGCCCTGAACTTGATGCACTGGCGGCTTTGGAAAACGTTAGCGTCTACGCCTGCGATCTGACCAAGCCAGATCATTGTGCGGCGACCTGCGCCGAGATCATTAGTGACAGACCCTCGGTCGATCTGGTCATCTACAACGCGGGCGTTTCGCACATAGCGGCCTTTGCCGACAGCGACATGCAGGCGCACAGGAAACTGTTCGAAATCAACTATTTTGCAGCCGTCGAGTGTGCAAAACACTTTCTAGAACCCGTCCGCTTGGCCAAAGGAACCCATCTGGCAATATCCTCGGTCGCCGGGTTCGCGCCGTTGCTGCACCGCACCGCCTACGCCGCCAGCAAGCACGCGATGGAGGGGTTTTTTAAATCGCTACGGGCCGAGGAATTGCCTCATGGGGTAAACGTGGTCATCGCGGCCCCGTCTTTTGTCGCGACCAATATCGGGCGACCGCATGCCAACCAATCGGATTTTGTGCGTCCGGGCTCTGCGGCTGATGGTATCGAGTACATTGCGCCTCAGGACGCAGCACGGATCATTCTTCGCGGTGTGCAAAAGCAGCAGGATTTTGTTCCCGTTGGGCGTGTGGCCACGCTTTCGAACATTTTGAACCGCGTGTCCCCAACGCTTTACCTGCGCCAGATGATACGAAGGATTGGAAAGGGTTGAAGCGCCCATAGGCTGGTGCAGGGTCAACTCAGCATTCTTTGCGAGACGTCTTCCAGAAGATCGTGCAAATCGAAATCCTGGCCTTTCTCTGCAAGCGCATGGTCTTTCAGGATGAAGGACAACCCGTGAACGAAACTCCACAACAGAAAGCCTCGGCGGCGGACCTCCTCTGTGATTTCCGATTCACCCAGACATTTCGCCACTTCGGCCAAGAGAATCCCAAAGCTCTGCTGCCCACCTTCTTCAAGGCGCTGGTCGGCGATGCGGTCCGTGAATCCGCCGAATTTCAGCCGGAAAATCCCCGGCTCGTTCAGCGCGAAGGCAATGTATTCCATGCCGATTGCGGTGATGCGTTCGGGCGAGCCTTCGGGGATGCCCTCGAGCGCCGCCAGCATGTTTTCGCGATGCCGGACCATCCCTTCGAGAACGGTGGCGACAAGCATTTCCGTCTTGTCCTTGAAGTGTTTGTAAGGCGCAGCGGTGGATACTCCGGCCAGCCTGCAGGCTTCCGATACGGAAAAACTGTCGGGGCCTTTTTCTTCCACCAATTGCCGGGTCGCTTCGATCAGAGCGGCCCGTAAATCACCGTGATGATAGGCTTTCTTGCCCACGGCCTGGCGGTCAGCGCCACTGGTTGGCGCGAGAATTTTTTCTGTGCTCGTCATGATCCAACATCTGCCAGATCGCGTACCCCTTGTCAAAGTAAGAAGTTCTAACATATGTTAGAGAGGCTAACTTGATGAGGTCCCCAAATGCCGAATCCTGCGACATCCCCCTCTGAACCTGCCAAGCAAGGTCTGTTTTCGCGCGTGTTGCGTGGCACAGTGCGGCTTGGATTGACCGTCAGCGTGATCGCCGTTGCAGCCGCGGCTGTTTACGTCGGAACCGCGGAACTGACGCGCAGGGCGGATGCTGTGCCTGCACCAGACGCCGCCGCAGTGACCCCGGTATCCGTCACTCCGATCATCTCTGAAAACGCCTATACGGTGGATCGGGTCTTCATCGGGCAGGTCGAACCTCAGCGCTCGGCTGATGTTTCGTTCGAGCTGAATGGCAGGCTGGATCAGATTCTTGTGGATGAGGGCGATGCAGTGGCCAAAGGGCAGCTTCTTGCGACCTTGGACATTGCGCTGCTGGAGGTGGAACGCGATCGCCTGAGCGCGTCGCGAGATGCCATTGCCGCGCAGCTTGCCTTCGCAAAGAAAACGGTTGATCGAAACTCAAAACTCATCGGGCAGGGCTTTACCAGCCAGGCCCGTCTGGACGAGGCCGTCGCGCAGCAGGATGAACTGTTGTCCCGGATTGGTGAGCTTGACGCTGGTTTGCGGGATGTGACGGTGCGAATCGAGAAATCCAGCATCGAGGCCCCGTTTGCGGGCCAGATCACCTCGCGGCACGTGGATGGCGGGGAAACGCTCCGGTCCGGTGAGTTGGTGTTGGGCATGGTCGAGCTTGTCTCGCCTCAGGTTCGGATCGGAATCCCGCTGGATGTCGATCCGGCGCTGCTGGCGGATGTTGAGATCGAAATCGCGGGTCAGAGCTACCTGGCAGAACTTGCAACCCTGCGCCCCGATATTGATCCGGTGACCCGTACGCGGACGGCACTGTTCGATCTGAAAAACGGGCCGGATGTTGCGTTCGGGCAGACTGCACGCGTGCATGTCCTTGATCCGGTGGAAAGTGCCGGGACATGGGTGCCCACGACATCCCTAAAGGAAGGGACGCGGGGGCAGTGGACGCTGCTGGTTGCCGATGCGCAAAAGACCGTGCGGCTTGCAACGGTCGAGGTGCTGCATGCCGAAGATGACCGGGTTTTTGTGCGCGGGCAGTTTCCGGACGGAACCGTTCTGATCGATCAGGGGCCACAACGTGTCACCGTTGGGCAGCGTGTCGCCTTCGGCACCGGCGAGTAACGGAGCGGTCCCATGGAAACCCTGACCTTTCGCCACCCCCGCCTAGTTGCTCTGATTATTCTGGTTCTGGTATCTGCGGGCCTGTCATCCTTCCTGTCGCTGGGACGTCAGGAAGACCCTACGATCACCAACCTTTTTGCGACCGTGACAACGCAGTTTCCGGGTGCTGACCCCGAGCGAGTCGAAGCGCTGGTTACGGCAGAGATCGAGGAAGAACTGCGAAAAATCGCCGAGGTGGATGAGATCAGTTCTGTGTCCCGCTCGGGCGTTTCGGTGGTCTCGGTCGAGTTGCTGGAAACGCTGGACGAAGCCACTATCGAGCAGGTGTGGGCCGAGGCGCGCGATGCCGTCGAGGATGCCCGCCAGACCTTCCCGGCGGGTGTGTTGCCACCGGTCTTCGATGCCGAGGGGATTTCGGCCTATTCAGCGGTCATCGCAGTCGCTGCGGATAGCCCCGATTTCCCGGTCACATTGTTGTCGCGCCATGCCGAAGCCTTGGGGGATCGTCTGCGCGCAATCCCTGCAACGCGGGCCATTGAGTATTTTGGTCAGCCAGACGAGGAAGTTCTGGTCAGTGTGGACATGGACAGGGCAGCGGCCTTGGGGCTGAGCGCTGCCGAGATCTCTCAGCGCATTGCCGAGGCGGATGGCAAGGTCCAGTCGGGTCGTTTGCAATCCGACGTGGATTTGACCATCAACATCAGCGGTGAAATCGAAACGCTGGACCGCATTCGCAGCATCGTCCTGCGGGAAAGTGAAGAAGGGGCGGTGGTGCAACTGGGCGATATCGCCAGCGTGGATCGCGGTGCGCGCAATCCGCAATCCTCAATCGCCTTTGCCAATGGCAAGCCCGCCGTGCTGGTGGGCGTGCTTGCACAAGACGGCGTGCAGATCGACCGTTGGACCGGTTTCCTTCGGGAAGAACTTGCGGCAGGTGCGCCGTCGGTGCCGTTGGGCGTTCAGGAAGTGCTGCTGTTCGATCAAAGCCAGTATACAACGGACCGTCTGACCGAGGTCGGGATCAATATGGCCATTGGCGTCGCGCTGGTTGTGGCCGTTTTGTTCATCACACTTGGCGTTCGCGCTGCGGCCATTGTGGCCTTGGTGCTGCCTGTCGTCTCACTGGCGACCTTGGCCACGATGAACATGATCGGCCTGCCGATCCATCAGATGTCTGTCACCGGCCTGATTGTGGCCTTGGGTCTGCTGGTGGACGCGGCCATTGTCATGACAGACGAAATCCGACGACGCTTGCAAGACGGGATGGCCCGCATTGCCGCCGTGCAGGACGCCGTTCGCCGGTTGGCCGCGCCGTTGCTGGCATCGACGGTCACCACGGCGCTGGCCTTCACACCTATGATACTGCTGCCCGGACCCGCCGGGGATTTTGTGGGCGCAATCGCCATCGCGGTGGTTTTGATGCTGGTGTGGTCTCTGGTCGTTGCCCTGACCGTGACGCCGGCGATTGCGGGCTGGGTTCTGTCCGACCGCCCGGATGCCGGAATGCTGAGCCGGGGGATCAGCATCCCGCCGCTTGCCCGCCTGTTCGAAGCCTCCATTCGCCTGTCGGTGGCCAACCCGGTCCGATCCATCGCGCTGGCGCTGGTTCTGCCCGTGCTGGGGTTTGCCGCCTTCCCGACACTGACCGCGCAGTTTTTTCCGGGCGTCGACCGCAACCAGTTCTATATCGAGGTCGACATGCCGGGCGGCACATCCATTGCCACCACCGAAGCAACAGCGCGGCAGATCGACGCCATGCTGCTGGCCGACGAAGGCGTCAAAAGCGTCTACTGGACCGTGGGTGAGTCCGGCCCGGCCTTTTACTACAACATTGTCGGCAACCGCTCACGCGAGCCGGGGTTTGCGCAGGCCATGATCACGACCGACACCGCCGATGATGCAGCCCGCCTTGTCGGCGCGTTGCAAAGCCGTCTGGATACCGATTTCCCCGATGCCCAGATCATCGTGCGCAACCTGGTGCAAGGCCCGCCGGTTGACGCCCCGGTCGAGGTCAAAATTCAGGGGCAGGACATCACTGTTCTGCGCAATCTGGGCGACGAAGTTCGCTCGATCATGGCGAACTTGGATTTGGTGACGCAGGCACGGGCCAGCGTCAATGGCGGCAACCCTCAGATCCGGTTCGAGATTGATGAGGTTAAGGCCCGCCTGCTGGGGCTGGACGTGGCCGATATTGCCGGTCAGTTGGATACTGCACTTGTAGGAATTACCGGCGGGTCGCTGATCGAGGGCACCGAGCAATTGCCTGTGCGCGTGCGGCTGGGCGACGAAGTCCGCTCGGACCTGAGCGCGATTGTCAGTATGCCGATCCTGCTGCCGAATGCCCCTGCGGTTTCGGCCACCGGGGTTTTCCCTGCGGTACCGTTGTCAGAACTGGCGCGGCCCGTTCTGGAACCTGCCGAAAGCACCATCACCCGGACAGATGGCGTGCGCGAAAACACCATTCAGGCGTTCATCGTGCCGGGCGTGTTGCCGGAAGAGGCGTTGCAGGACGTGCTGGAAGCGCTGGACGCATCCGGATTTGTCCTGTCGCAAGGCTATTCGATGTCTTTGGGCGGGGACAGCGACGCGCGGTCAAACACCGTGGGCAATCTGCTGGCGTCTGTCGGCCTGATTGTCACCTTGTCGATTGCCACCATTGTGCTGACCTTCAATTCCTTCCGCCTGACCGTTGTAACGCTGGTCGTGTGCATTCTGTCAGCCGGGCTTTCGATGCTGTCACTGGCCGTCATGCAATTCCCATTCGGGATCACCGCGATCATTGGTGTGATTGGGTCAATCGGTGTGTCGATCAACGCGGCGATCATCATTCTAACGGGGTTGCAAAAGGACCCGGAGGCCAGCCGGGGCGACCTGAGTGCCATGGCGCGGGTTGTGTCGGGATCAAGCCGCCACATCATCTCGACAACCATCACCACGTTCGGCGGGTTCCTTCCGCTGATCCTTGGCGGGGGCGCGTTTTGGCCGCCCTTTGCCGTGGCAATCGCCGGGGGTGTTTTGCTGTCGACCGTGGTGTCCTTTTACTTCACGCCGCCCGTCTTTGCGATGCTGTATCGAAGACGGGCCAGCGCGGTATGCCTGCCTGCCAGCCGGAAATCCGAGCCTGGCAATGCCGTAGTCCCGCTTGCCGCCGAATAAGAGTTCTGACGCCTGAGGGCAGGGTTCTTTTCGGTTTCGCCAACCTATTTTGAGACGATCAGGAACAGATCGTCTCAATACGCGCCAATAAAAGCAGAGACCTACTCGGCCACCATTTGCGCAGACGGCGTGGACATCGAAATTGCCTGTTCCTCGTCCGTCATCTCGTCTTCGATCCCTTCGAACAAAGGTGTCGAGAGATAGCGTTCGCCCGTATCCGGCAGCATGACCAAAATCACCGAACCTTCGGGGGCATCTTCGGCCACCTTCATCGCCACCGCAAAAGTCGAACCACCAGAGATCCCGGTAAAGATACCTTCCTCGGCGGCAAGACGGCGCGACCATGCGATGCCTTCGCTGCCCGGAACGGGGATCAACTGGTCATAGTAGGATTGATCGATTGCTTCCTGCAGAACCCACGGGATGAAATCGGGCGTCCAGCCCTGAATCGGATGCGGCTCAAACTCGGGGTGGCTTTCGGTTGGCTGATGATCCGCATTGCGGGTGTTCACATAGCCCGACCCGACAAGGGCCGCATTCGCAGGCTCGGTCAGGATGATCTTGGTGTCAGGGCGTTCCTTGCGCAGCACGCGTGCAACGCCGGACACCGTTCCGCCCGTTCCATACCCCGTGATCCAGTAATCCAGCCGTCCGCTACCGAAATCGCCAAGGATTTCCTGCGCGGTTGTGTTTTCGTGGATATCCGCGTTGGCGGCGGTCTCGAACTGGCTGGCCAGGAACCACCCGTTTTGCTCGGCCAGTTCCTTGGCCTTGGTATACATCCCAAAACCTTTCTGCGCCCGTGGCGTCAGAACAACCTTTGCACCCAGAAACCGCATCAGCTTGCGCCGTTCGACCGAGAAGCTGTCTGCCATGGTCACGACAAGCGGGTATCCTTTGGCCGCACAAACCATCGCCAGACCGATCCCGGTATTGCCCGAGGTCGCCTCGACAACCGTTTGACCCGGCTTCAGGCGACCGTCGCGCTCGGCTGCTTCGATGATGTTGAGGGCCAGACGATCCTTGACAGATCCGGCAGGATTGAACGCTTCGAACTTGACATAGACGGACACATGCGCCGGTGCGATCCTGCCGATGCGGATGCAGGGCGTGTCACCTACCGTGTCCAAAACACTGTCGAACAGGCGTCCACGCCCCTTAGTCTTGCGAATAGCCATGAGGTCCTCCCAGTTTCCTTTGTTTGCGAACCGTGCCACAGGTCGGCTCAGATTGATACGTCGCTTGGTTGTTCTGCGGGGTCAGACGCTGATCGGAGAGATGCCGCCCGCAAAAGCCGCCAAAATGGGGGCGGCCAGCGCAAAACCCGCGCGCATGAAATCGCCGGGCCCATCTGACAGCCCGTGTTCCTTGCGCCAGTCCTGAACGTCAAAATCGTCCTCACCGCCTTCGTTCTGGCGCGCGGCGATTGCCAGATTTGTGACGCGGCCGTCCAGAATTACAGCCACAGGCAGGAAAAAGCTGAGCATCAGCAGGCAGAAATAGGTGCCGGTCAGCAAGGCCGATGCGGTGACCAAGGATGTGAATGCGGACTTTTCCGACTCGGCGATCACGGGCAAGGGCCAGTACATCCAGCTTGAGGCGAAGAACATGCCGAAAGTCAGGATCAGACTGGACAGGTAAAGCTGTTGCTTCATCTGGCGTATGTTGCGGGCCAATCGGACAGCGGTGTCTTCGATATCGCCGTTTTCGCCGGTTGCCAGGCACAGGATCATTCCCGCAATCAAAGCCCCGACTGCAAGACCCGCCAGCCCTGTGATAATGTCCATCACACGCCGGAACAGCGAAAACACCGGAATTTCCCCGCATGTGCCCATCAGCCAGCGATCGCCGACGCTCTGGCAGCCGGGCAGGGTTCCTTTGGACAGGGTCATCTCGAACACTTCTTTTCCCACCTGCCGGTAAATTTGCGGCGGCGTTCCGGTCAGGTGCTGTTGGATCACCGGGATCATGGCCAGCAAAAATACGACCAGAACGGTCAGAACCGCCGCAACTCTTGTGTTCCGTTCGGTCGGGCGCATCAGGTTGCGGGCCAGCACTGCGACGGGCAGAATGGCCAGCGCGGCAAAGAACCAGGCGGCGGCAAGAAACCTGTACCTGCCGACCGTCTCCAACCAGTCCTTGTCCTGCACCAGAATGTCAGGGGAAAGGTCCAGATCCTTTGACAGCATATGGGTCTGGATCAGTTCATGGACCGCAAAGACGCAAATGGGCAGCGCGACAATGGAAAAGTAAACCAGTTCAACTCGACGTTTGCGCACGCCAGACCCCCTGCGTGAAAAATCATGACAAAACAAAGCATATCACGGATTTGAAGCAGCTTCATCGTTTCTGAGGTTCAGCCCACGGGCCACGCATGTCGGCAGTTTTCGGCCATGGCTTGGCCACGGTGTGTTATGATCAAGCCCGAGCAAGTTTTGGTGGGGCCATGATCAACCCGATTCAGAACTATCACTACAATCAACAGCGCCGTGCCGGACCCCGGCCCATCCTGTGTTACAGCCCATCGACCAGCCTGTATTTCGGCACGGACGGCAATGTCTCAAGCTGTTGCTACAATCGCGAGCCTTTGGGCCGGTACCCTGATCAGTCCATCAACGAAATCTGGCAGGGGCGTCCGCGTCAGACACTGTGCCAGCGCGTGGCAAAAGGCGAACTTGGCGGAGGGTGCAACGGATGCGGTTCGCAGATTGAAATCGGGAACTACGGCGCGGTCGTCGCGCAGCATTTCGATCGTTGGAGCGTTGATCCCGACCACCCGACCTCGTTTTCCTTCGAATTGCACAATGCCTGTAATCTTGAATGCATCATGTGCAATGGCGAGCTGTCCTCGCGCATTCGCCGCTACAGGGAACTGCGTGCGCCCATGCAGCAAGCTTATGGCGATGGTTTTGTCGAGGAATTAGAGGATTTCATCCCGTACCTCGAAGGCACGACCTTCTATGGTGGTGAGCCGTTCCTGATGCGGCTTTACTACCGGATTTGGGAGAAGATGATCAATCTGAACCCGGACTGTGAGATTACCATACAGACCAACGCAACCCTGCTGCCGGATCAGGCACTGTCCGTGCTGGAGCGGGGTAACGTGCATATCGGTATCTCCCTCGATACGGTCCGGCGTGACACCTATGGCTCGATCCGGCGCAACGCGGATTTTGATGAGGTGATCCAAAACACCCGCTGGCTGGCTGACTATTCGCACCATCATAACCGGCCCATCGGCATCTCGGCCTGTATCATGACGGTGAACTGGCAGGAGCTGTCCGAACTGATGGATTTCACCGACGATCTGGGCGCGGTTTTGTATTTCAACACGGTGTGGGAGCCCGAGCATCTGTCGCTGGCTTATGCCGAACCCACCATGATCCTGCGCGTCATCGAACATTACAGCCAACTGGCGGTTGAACGGGGGCTGCGCGGGCCGCATGATACCGCCGGAACCGTGACATCGACCAATCTGACGGGATATATCGCCCTGCTTGGAACCTGGTATCAGGCCGCTATCCGCCGGGCGGGTGAGGCGAAATTGGCGAATTTCAACAGTTTGGTGTAAGCTGGCCGCATTGGCGAGTGCAGCAGACAGAGGGCTGAGATGGCTAAAGCAACCGGCAAGCAACCCGCAAAACGCCCGCGTCCCAAAGCAAAGCAAACGGCGCCCAAGCCCAAACCCAAGCCGGAACCGGTTGAGGTTAAGCCGGAGGTCGAGGTTGCGCATGCCGCTGAACCGCCCACGCATCACGGATTGGGCAAACAGGCGGAATTGCAGGCAGCGATGGAGGAAAGCTATCGCCAGCTTCAATCGATCTATACCGCCTTCACGCAGCAATACACCGACGCAGGTACGCAATATCAGCGATTGTCGGAACAGGGCTATGACCCTGACATGGCCGATCTCTACAAGGAATTCACCGAAACGCGCGGGGCCGAGATTGCGCAAGAGGGGTTGCAGCTTGCCATCCGTTATGCGGCCTCGGCTCAGGTCCTGTCCAAGCGTTATACGGACGAACTGTTCCAGTTTCTGAACAATCGGGGAAGAAACGGGCTTGCTGCCGAGCAGCCCGCGCAACCCCAGACGGCCACGATCTCATTGAGCGGCGCGGCTGGCAGCACCCTGTCGGCCAGTTTCGAGGTGGAGAACAGCACCGCGACAAGTGTCAGCCCCCGGATTTCGACCACCCCGGTTCTGGACGAGGACGGCGTTGCAGTTGAAGGCGCGATGATCGACGTGATCCCCGATCTGATCAATCTGGCACCGGGTCAAAAGCAACTGGTCAAGGTCATGGTTCCCGTCGACGCCGAACTGTACCGCGCAGGGCATAGCTACTCTACAGCGTTGGTCATCGTAGGGTTAGGACAGGCGCGCAATCAGTTGATTTCCATGGAAATCGACGTCAGTTAGAGGGCTTCCTGAGCCGCCAGATGCGATAGCTCCATTCCCCGGATTTCATCGACTCGTAAACCGCCGATCCGGGCGCGGCGAGGAAGTTGCTCATCTCCTGATCGCCGCCGAAGGCACCAAGACGCGACGCGGCAATCTCATCGCAGGACAGCAGAACATTCGGCGTGATGTCGCGTTCATCTTCGATGTCAAAGCCAAGGTCTTTCAGACGTTCAAGACATTGGTTCAGTTTCCCGACGGGCAGCAGATCAGTGTAAAGAAACGCGCCTCCGGGTTTCAGGACGCGCAGGACCGAGGCATAGAATTTCTGGATCGCCGGATAGGTGTGTGAGCTTTCGATATTTGTAATCGCGTCGAATTGGCCATCCTCGAAAGGCAGGTTCTCGGCGTCGCCTTGCACAAAGGTCAGGCGGGGATCGGTATGCGTTTTCCGGCAAAACGCGATGGCGGCCCCGGATAAATCCAGCCCGGTGACAGAGGCGGGCTCAAAGAACTCCACCAAAGTCCGCGCGGTACCGCCGCGACCGCATCCCACGTCCAGAACGGAAGTGCCGTCAATTGGATGCGCTCCAATCACCTCCAACGCAAGTTTGACCGAGTTTCGGTTCATCATCGTGTCGCTTAGCCGAACATCCGACGCCTCGGGCGCACCGTTGGGCGCATAGCCGTAGTTCAGGAAATGCGCAAAAGTCCCAAAGGCCGAGCTATCAAGCTGGTTGGTCACGCCGTCATACATGTCCTGAAAGCTTTTCTTGGCCCCTTCCAGGTCCAGATCAGGCTCGGGCTGTGGGGCCGCAATGTCCGGCTGGATTGGTTTTTCGGTGGTCTTGCCGATATTGGCTTCGATGATCGGGGCCAGACCCGCGATTGTGGGCGTATCAAAGATCTGGCCGACCTCGGGGTTAAAGCCAAAGCGCTCCTCGATCCGCATGGTCATTTCGATGGCCAGCAGCGAATGCCCGCCCAACTCAAAAAACTTGTCATGGATGCCGACGGGGCTGAGACCCAGCAGATCTTCCCAAATGCCAGCGAGGATGGTCTCCATATCCGTTTTTGGTGCTTCGAACGGGTTGCTGAGGTTGGGGCGGCTATGACCTGTGGCAGTGGTTTCGGTGGCTTTGGGCTTGGCCGTGAACTCGACCCATTCCGCCAGACGTGCCTGCAGTGGGGTGGCTGAGATCACAATCTGATTGGTATTCAATGCAGACAAACGGTGCAGCGCCTCGACCCCATCTGCGGGCGAGATCGCGTCCTCTCCATGCGTCTGATCGGCAAAGGCCCATTGATCCCAGTTGACCGAAATCCAGCGGGTATCGGAGGGGCGCGAGGCGGCGAACGCGTCCAGCATCTGGTTCGCGACGGCGTAATATCCAAGGTTCAATCCGCCAAGAACAGCGGACAGGGACGAGCCCAGCATGACGAAATCCGGGCTGTGATCCTGCAAAACCTTTGCAACTGCGCGGGCCCCGCCGATCTTTGGGTCAGTCTGGCTGTGCAGATCGTCTGCTGTCAGATCGCTGAGTTTGCCAAACCCGCTGCCAACATTTCCGGCCATGTGGAAGACGCCATTGATAGGGCCAAGCTTTCGGGCGGCTTCGGACAAGGCGCTGCGCATCGTCTTTTCGTCCGACACATCTGCTTTCAAAACCGTAACTTCGGTTTTGCGCGACAAGTCCAGCAGCCTGCGCGCCAGCATCGCGGTTTTGTCGAATTCGTTGGGGCCGTTGGCCAGCGCCTCCCATTCGGATTCCGCAGGTCCGCCGGAACGGGACAGAAGGACCAGCTTGGCCTTGTAGCGTTCGGCCAGCATCTCGGCCATTGCCAGCCCGATATTGCCCAAGCCGCCGGTGATGACATAGACACCTTTGCGTTTGAACAGTGGTGACGTTTCGACGGGTTCCAACTGCTGCGCCTGATAGCTGTGGCGGCACCGTTTCCCGTCGATATAGGCAACCGAAGGGGCGAACTCTGGCGCTTGCAATTCGTTCAAAAGCCAGCCTGCGAGGCGATCTGCGGCAGGTTTGCTCCGGTCGTTTTCCGCAATGTCGACCGAGGTAACGCGCAGCGAGGGGACCTCCTGTCCCAGCACCTTCGCCAAGGCAAGTGTTGCCGAGGCCTCGACGCCCGTAGTCTCGTCCGCTCGGGCAGGTTGCGCCTGGGATGTGACCGAAAGCATCCGAACCTTGGCCAGTCCGTTGGCTTTGGCGATGGCCAAAGCCGCGCTCTGCATCGCCATGACATTGGCCGAGGCGTCCAATAGCGCGAGAGGCCAGAGATAAACGATATGTGTGATCGGCTTGTCGTTGTCCCGCAGTTCGCTTGCAAGCCGGGTGAAGTGTGTTGGATTGCTCGGATCAACCGAGAACGCCCCGTCCTTGCGGTGCATGAACCGCGAAGATGCGGTGACAATGGTAGCGTCGATCCCCTTGGATCGTAACGTTTTTTGCAAAACTCTGGCTGCTTGCCCCTTGTCGCTGAAGATCAGGACACGCGCATCGTCGGGCAGACCTTCCGTGTCTGTGATCGGAGCGTCCATCCACTGGGGCACATACCCCCAATCGACCATCGCTTTGCGCGTTGCCGCCGCGTCCACGCTGGGATCTTCCGCACCGCCGACCCAATAGCTGTCCCGTTCGAACGGGTAGATCGGAACGGATACTTTGCATCGCGCTTCGTCCGCATAATAGCGATGCCAGTCGATATCAGCCCCATGCGCCCAAAGCTGGCCGAGCGTGTCGGTGGCCATGTCAGCCTCGACCTGCGGGCCGGATTTGCTGTCCATCGAGGGCAGGGCGACCGAGCCGGTTCCGCTCAGTTGCAGCCCGGCAAGGTTGGTCAGGGATCGGCCGGGGCCGACCTCAAGAAAAACGGCGTCAGGCAGGTCCAGCCCGGCTTTGACGCAGTCAGCAAACCGCACCGCGCTGCGCAAGTGCATGGCCCAGTAGGCCGGGTCGGTTGCGGCGGTTTTGGTCAGGACGGTGCCGGTGAGGTTGGAATAGATGTCAATCTGAGGCGCGCGTAGGCGAATGCCCTGAAATGCGTCGATGAAGTCGTCCAGAATCGGATCCATCATCGCTGAATGGAACGCGTGTGAGGTTCGCAGAACCGTCGCTTTGATCTTCTGGTTCTCAAGCCGCTTCACCAGTCGCTTGATTGCCGGGCTCGGTCCGGCCACAACGGTCATTCCGGGGGCGTTCACAGCCGCAACCGCGATATCGTCGGGAAGCAACGGGCGCAGATAGGCTTCCTCTTTCGGAACTGCCAGCATCGAGCCGGGCTTGCATGACGCCATCAGAGCTCCACGCCGGGCCACCAGCTTTGCCGCGTCCTTTAATGTCATTACCCCGGCCAGCGTTGCCGCAACATATTCGCCGATGCTGTGCCCGATCATGGCGCGTGGTCGAACGCCCCACGACATCCAAAGCTGCGCCAGCGCAAATTCTACGGCAAACAGCGCAGGCTGGGTGTATTGCGTCTGCTTCAATTGCTCAGCCGCGCGTTCGCGATCCGCTTTTTTGGCGAAAACGATGGGCTTCAGGTCCAGCCCGCTGCTGTCCCGAAAGGCGCGGCAACAACGGTCGAAGGCTTTGCGAAACACTGGTTCCGATCGATAGAGGCCCTTGCCCATGTCAGGGTATTGCGCGCCTTGGCCCGAGAACATGAAAACGACGGGGCGATCCTCGCCGCTGGACTCAATCGTGCGGACCTTGTCGCTGTTATTCGCCAACAGGGCCAAAGCGCTGCCCGCAGGGTTTTTGGCATCAACGCGCACATAGCGCCGAAGGGCAAACCGCGCGCGGCTTGTTTGGGTTGTGTAGGCAATATCCGCCAGGTCCGAGGGCGCGGCGCTCATGATGCGGCGTGCATGTGACAGCGCCAACCGATCCAGCGCGGCTTTGTTGCGTGCGGACATGACGATCAATTGCTGCGGGCGCCCCGGCCCGGATGGGGCCTGTTTCGGAGGCTCCTCGAGCAGGATATGCGCGTTGGTTCCGCCAACCCCAAACGAACTGACACCGGCCCGGCGCGGACCGTCGCTTGCCGCCACCTTTGTCGCGTCACGGTTGACGTAGAACGGGCTGGTTGGAAAATCGATGCCCGGGGCAGGGACGTTGAAATGGGGGTTGGGGGGGATCGTGCCGGTCTCGGCCACCAAAGCGGCCTTGATCAGCCCGGTTACCCCGGCAGCGCAGCTTAGATGGCCGACATTGGCTTTGACCGATCCGATCGCGCAGAACTGCTTGTCCTCGGTCGATTTGCGGAACACGCGCGACAGGGCGGCCACCTCGATGGGGTCGCCGAGCATGGTCGCGGTTCCGTGCGCCTCGATATAGCCGACCGAGCGGGGCGGGATGCCCGCCATCTGAAACGCGGTTTCAATTGCACGGGCCTGACCTTCGGCGCTGGGCGCAGCATAGCTGACCTTGTTCGATCCGTCATTGTTATGCCCAAACCCCCGGATCACGGCGCGGATGCGATCACCGTCGCGAAGGGCCTTGTCTAGCCGTTTGAGCACCACAAGACCCACGCCGCTGCCCACGATTGTCCCTTGCGCCGCCGCATCGAATGGGCGGCACTGACCGTCCGGGGACAGGATGCCCCCGGCGGCAAACAGGTAGCCGCGCCGCTGCGGGACCTTGACCGTAACGCCGCCCGCCAGAGCGATATCACAACTTTCTTCCAGCAGGTTCTGACAGGCCAGACAGGTCGCAACCAGCGAGGTTGAGCATGAGGTCTGAACCGTGATCGCAGGCCCGGTCAGGTTCAGCTTATAGGCCACCTGTGTGGCCATGTAGTCCTTGTCGTTGGTGATCATCAACTGCATGCCGTCCAGAAAGCCCAGACGGTCAAGATTGCGGTTGATCAGGTACAGGTAGCCCGACAACTCACAGCCGCCAAAGACACCAATGTCTCCTTTGTAGCGGTCGGGTACATAGCCCGCATCCTCAAGCGCGTGCCAGGCGCATTCCAGAAACAGGCGGTGCTGGGGGTCGGTCAGTTCCGCATCACGCGGGCTGAAGCCGAAGAACTCGGCGTCGAACTTATCAACGTCATCCAGCAGGGTGGCTTTGTTGACGTAGTTCGGCAGCTCGTGCAGCTCTTTCGGGACCTGCGCGCCTTCCATTTGTTCGGGGCTCAGCGTCGTGACGGCCTCGCGCCCGGCCAGCAGGTTTTGCCACAGCTCATCCACACTGGCCGCGCCGGGAAAGCGGCCCTGCATGCCGATAATGGCAATCGACGCCTCATCCGGCGCGATGGAGGTCCTTTGAGTGTTCATTCAGGGCATCATCAACATAGTCGAAAAGAGTGTCGGCGAAATCCGGGTTGGAAAAGGGAAAGAAGTGATCGCCTGCAAACAGGCGGCATTCAAAACGGCTGCGCGTGCGGTGCCGCCAGCCGAGAATGCTGTGGAACGGAACCTGCGGGTCATTGTCCGAGCCGACCGCAAGGATTGGGCAGCTTAACGGGGGGTGCTTGCTGGCGCGGTCCGCGTCATACGCTTCGAGCAGGGCAAAATCCGCGCGCAAGGCAGGCAGAAACCGATCCATCAAGTCTGCGTTGGACAGAACATCGGGCGGCGTGCCGTTGATGGCCTCAATCTCGGACAGAAACCTCGACCTTGGCAGCCCGGAAATAGCACGATCACGCCGGGCCATCTGCGGTGCAGACCCGGCCACGACCAACAGGTCGGGCGGCTTGCCCTGATGATCAAGCGCGCGGGTGATTTCATAGGCCAGCAAGGCCCCGAAACTGTGACCGAAAACGGCAAAAGGTCGATCTGTCAGTGGTTGAATCCCGGCCAAAACCGACTCGATCAGATCCGGCCATTGATACACTGGCGGTTGGTCCAAAAGCCGTCCCCGGCCCGGCAGGGTGACGGCCCGAACATCCAGAACCGGCGCAAATCCGCTCATCCAGTCGTGAAAGCGCTCTGCCGCGCCGCCTGCATGCGGGAAACAGACCAACCGACCCGACAGCCCGGCATGGGTAGGGTTCTGCGGAGTCAATGCGATTTCTACACTCACAGCGTCTGTCACCTTTGGTGATACCCTCGTTCGCGTCGCGCAGACGTCGTTTTGGTCAGCGCCTATCATATCACGAATTCAGGGGTTTGACGCTGTCCAAGCCGCCGGATCACAGGTTCACCCGTGAATCAGAGGCCAAAATATGCTACCTTGGCGATACTTTTTGCACAGTTTTCGTGCCAAGCGCTTACTCAGGTGCGGCTTGCACCGGAATGGATTTGGAGGTGACTATGCCAGGGGGCGGAGGCAAAGGTGGCGGTGGCCGCAGCACCGTAAACGTCAATAACGGACCCATCACAATCGACTCGGACACCGATGCCGATGTGACCATCAACGGCCTCGACGATATCGGTGTCACGCTGAACGGGGGGCAGACCCCGATCAAGACCGAGACCAAGCTGGAAGGCGGCGATCCGATCAAGACCGAGAGCGTTCAGGACCTGAAAATCTCGGAACCCATCGTCAGCGAAAACACCACCGACCTGACGCTTGAGATCAAGCCGCTGTCGATTGATCTGAAACCTGTGGCGCTGGATCTGTGCACGACCGTCAATTACGGCAAGCTTCCGACCGGTATCATCCGCCAGCCCTATCACCACCATATCGGCGTGACTTATATGGGCGTCGAATATTACGGCGTAACCTATAGCGGCGAAAGCAAGCAGGTCTACGAAGAGTTGCCCTTCCGCCCCTCGGTCCAATTGCCTGCGCAAAGCTCGGCCCCGTCCGGTGGGTCGAAAACGGCTAAGCCCAGCCCATCCTCGGGCGGCGTCAAAATTCACATCAAATAGGGGTGCGATATGGCCAGGGCTGCAAAGACCAAGACGCCGGATGTCACACTTCTTGAGCCACTTGTTCTGGTGGGCGCACCCGGCGCGGTGCACGGCACCTTGAACCTGGGCAACGCAAGTGCGGAACGCAAAGCCCTGCGTGATTTGAAACTGACAGAGGTCAAACCCACATCGGGCCGGGGGTCGCGGGCTGCGGCAGCGAAACCCACACTATCCGTGGACCTGCCGCGGGTGAAACTGCGGGCCGGGGCCAGCAAGTCCGTGCCGGTTACAGTATCGCTCAGCCCGACGACCCCGCCGGGTATCTACGCGATGACGCTGCCCGTTGATGGCACCGACCACCCGGCCGAGGTTATCGTGACCGAGGTGGTGGATTTCGAGATCAACCCAGATGAGGTGTTTCTGGTCGGCGCCGCCGGAACCAAGGTCAAAAAGCTGATGGCGTTTCGAAACCACGGCAATGTGCCGGTCGATGTTCCCGCCATTGGGGCCGTGCAACTGGATCTGGACCTGTTGCATTGCCGGGCGCAGCGCGAGACCCTGAAGAAACTGCGCGATACGGATCGGACGCTGGACGACGTCATGAAGGCCATGTCGCTGAGCTATGATGCCGAGTTGGAAAGCTTCACACCACTCAAGGTCAAGAACGATCCGGTAACGGTGGCTGCGGGGCAGACGGTCTCGCAAATGTGGGAATTCACGATACCGGGCACGATCCCCAAAGGGGTCGAGGCCAACGCGGCCATCCGGATTTTGTCTGAAACAGTGACAGTGCACATTCTGGCGGTTTGAACGCTCTGTCTGTGATGAGGAGGCAAGAAAATGCAAAGAACCATGACACGGCGCGGTAGTGGGAAGGGCAGAAACCCCGAGGTGTTTTATGGCTACTGCTACCGGACGCAGGGCATGCGGATGATGACCGTCGACGACTATCTCTGTAACCTGCGCGAGGGGTATACGCAGATACAAGCCTATACCCAAAGCCTGTACGGCGTCCCAGATGCGCGGCGGTCCTATTACGACGATTGTGGCTGCGACTGTGACCCGTGCGGGCACGACAGTTGCTGCGACTGCTGTATCTGCGACGGCGATGTGCTGATCGAAGCGCGCTGTTCTGAACGACGCGCTATCTCGCTGACCTTCTCCAATGACTCGCGCCGCACCCGTGACGTCACCGTTTCGCTGAGCAGCTTTTCAACCGCCAGCGGGCGCGATCTTGGCTGGGCGGCGGCCCTGTCGGACACAAAGTTCACGCTTGGTCCTTGCGAGGAAAAGGTGGTTCAACTTGTCGTAAATATCGATTGTTCGGTTTTCCACAAAGACGATCCCGCAAGCACGGCAGGTACGGCAAGTACAGCCGCCAAGGCCCGCAAGGATGACAATAACCAACGCCTTGTGGACGTGGACAGGTGCGAGGTCGCCTATGCCCGCGTCAGTGCCGATGGCTGCATTTCGCGCCCGGTTCTGGTTGCGGTCGCCGTATTGCCGAACCATTGCGACAGCTACGTCGCGACGTGCAAATGCGATTGTTGCTGATCAGGTCGCGCTGCAATCAGACAACTGCATGATATAAGCTGTGCCTTGCGTGCATGGCGCGTTGCGCTTTACCTGCAGTAATTGTGGAAAGCGTTGCCTTTGCCCTGAGGTTTTCGCCGAAGACTTACGCAATTCGGCAAGTAATTCCGAAAATCTCGAATATTGGTTTTCGTAATTTCGAACAAACTTCGTTTCTGCTGTGTCGCGCTTGATGCGCAATACATTCGCATGTTTCACTTTTCCAACACGTGTATCGCCACTGGGTGCAGGCTAACAAGCTGCAAACACACGTGTTGTCAAAAAAGAACAGGCGCGGGTGGGTGGGACCTGCTGAAACACCGTGCCCCATAAAGTTCAACATGGAGAGATCTAATGAAAAAACTATCGTTGCTACTGGGTGGTGCTTCTGCAGTCGTCGCCCTGCCGGCTTTTGCGGCCGACATCGTGATTGGCGTACCAAACTGGGCCTCTGTCAACGCAACGGCGCATATCCTTGAGGTTGTCATCGAAGAGAATCTGGGCCTGGATGTCGAACTGCAAAACGGCACCAACCCCATCGTGTTCGAGGCGATGGACAGCGGTTCAATGCATGTCCACCCCGAGGTCTGGATGCCGAACCAGCAGAACCTGCATGACACATATGTCAAGGATAACGGCACCGTCGTGATGAACGAAAACCCGGTTCAGGCCGAACAGGGCATGTGTATCCCGACCTATATAGCGGAACAGCACGGCATCACCTCGATTGATGACCTGAGCGATCCCGACAAGATGGCCATTTTCGACACAGACGGTAACGGCACGCCTGAGGTATGGATTGGCGCGCCCGGTTGGGCCTCGACCGTGGTCGAGAAAATTCGTGCGAAATCATATGGCTATGATCAGATCTTCGACCTGACCGAATACGAAGAGACCATCGCTTACGCCAATCTGGCCAACGCGACCAAGGCAGGCGATCCGTGGATCGGATTCTGTTATAGCCCGCACTACATCTTCGTGACGCAGGACCTGACTGTGCTGGAAGAACCCGCCCATGATCCGGCGACCTGGACGATTGTCCAGCCGACCGATGATCCGGACTGGCTGGCCAAGTCCGAGGCATCAACAGCCTGGAACGGTGCGACCTTGCACCTGCACTATGCGAAAGAACTGGAAGAAGCCTACCCCGAAGTGGCCGCATTGTTCCGCAACTATCAGATGCAGGGCGACGACCTGAGCGCTATGGGCAAGGCGCTGGCCGTGGACAATATGGAAGCATCGGATTTCGCTCAGCAATGGGTGGCCGACAACGAAGACACGGTAATTGGCTGGTTGACCAACTAAGCCGATGAAACCCGGGCCGTTGCGACAGATCGCGACGGCCCTTTTCCTATCTGCCTGGCGAAACCGCGCCTTATGGGGGGCAAATGGACGAATCTGTCGTTAAACTTGAACATGTCTGGAAAATCTTCGGTAACCGCGCGCCCGAAGCCATGGAGGCCGTCCTGAAAGAGGGTCTGACCAAAGCGCAGGTTCTGGAGCGTTTTGGCTGTGTGGTCGGCGTGCAGGACGCCAGTTTCGAGGTCTCGCGCGGCGAGATTTTCTGCATCATGGGCCTTTCGGGATCGGGCAAATCCACTCTGGTCCGGCACGTGAACCGCCTGATCGAACCCACGGCGGGCAAGATTGAAATTCTGGGCAAGGATGTATCAGCCATTTCCGAAACAGAACTGCGCCGCATTCGCGCGCAACAGATCGGAATGGTGTTTCAGCATATGGCGCTGATGCCGCATCGCTCTGTCCGCGATAACGTGGCCTATCCGCTGGAAATTCGCAAAGTGTCGAAGTCCAAACGCTGGGCGGTGTCAGATCACGCATTGGGCCTTGTGGACCTGACCGGCTACGAAGACCGCCTGCCCAAAGAGCTGTCAGGCGGGATGCAGCAACGCGTGGGGATTGCGCGGGCGCTGGCTTCGGACCCTGAGATTTTGTTGATGGACGAACCGTTCTCGGCGCTGGACCCGCTGATCCGCCTGCAATTGCAGGATCAGTTCAAGGCGCTTGTGGCGCAGTTGAAGAAAACGACCCTATTCATCACCCACGATCTGGATGAGGCCATTCGCATCGGCCACCGCATCGCCATCATGAAGGACGGCGTGATCGTTCAGATCGGCACGCCCGAAGATATCGTCATGAACCCCGCGGACGACTATGTGCGCGAGTTCGTGCAGGGCATCTCGAAGCTGAAACTGGTCAAGGCGCATTCGATCATGGAGCCGGTCGCCTGCTATTCCGGTCCGCTGGATGGCGCGCCGCGTGCAGATGAAGGGGCCGATCTGGATCAGTTGATCGATCTGGCTGTGAACACGGATATGCCGGTGGTCATCACCGATGCAGGCTCGGATGTGGGTGTCGTTACCAAGCCGCGCTTGCTGCGCGGAATTCAGGGGGGCAAAAATGACTGATGCAGCCATGGAAGTGAAGGTCACCGCCGCCTCGGATATCGAAGTCGACCGCGAGACTCTGGATCGCTCGATCCACGAATTCGCTGGGCCAAACGGCGACTATTACGTCAACGCGTTTCACAAGATCCACGACGCGACCAGCGCGATCCCGAACACCTTCAACTTGTGGGCCGCCGTGCTGGGGCCGTTCTGGTCGGCGTCGCGCGCCATCTGGGGCATGTTCTGGACCTTCCTGATCCTTGAAATCATCGCCTGGGTCCAGATCGGGCGCGGAGCCTGGGGCAATCCGGGCGCGGAGTTTGCCGACCGGGCAGCACGTCAGCAGGAACGCGCGGACGAGTTGCTGGGTCGGGCTGCCGAGGCGACTGAGCAGGCTGATATCGACCGCTTCACCAAACTGGCCGAGAATATTCAGAAAGCGGCGGACACGAGCCTGGAACGCGCGCTTGCCGCGCAATCCGAGGCGACGGGCATCCTGATCACCGGGCTTTTGATGCTGTTGGTTTTCAAGGTGGTTCAGGGCTTCTACGCCGACCGCGTGTACGAGAAACAGTATTCGAACTGGCGGATCAATCCTGACAAGACGGAAAGTGGGCGGTCCACACGGAATATCGTGATGGGCGCGATCCTGATCGCCGCCATCGGGCCTTTGATCGTCTACAAGTTCACCGTGAACGCATCGCTGCCCTTGCTGGACGCCTTCCCGGAACAGGAGGTCTCGGCTGTCTTTTTGGGCGAGGATGGTGGGACGCTGTTCTCAGCGCTTGCCAGTTGGATGGAGGCGCAGATTGATGCCGCCGCGGCTGCCGGGGGTGATGTCTTTGACGGGATCGTGGCGGGTGTCCGATCCGTTCTGGATGCGCTGACCATTGCCCTGATCGGGTCGCCCTGGCCGGTGGTCATGCTCGTCATTTGCGTCACCGCATGGCGGGCGGCTGGCCCTCGGGTCGCGATCTTCACGGCGGCGTCCTTGGCGTATATCGCGCTGTTGGGATACTGGGACGTGGCGATGGAGACGGTTGCGCTGGTGGGCGCAGCGGTGATCTTGTGCGTGGTGTTCGGCATTCCGCTGGGCATCTGGTTCGGTAAATCTCAGCGCGCCTACCGTGCGGCGGAACCGGTGCTGGACCTGATGCAGACGCTCCCCGCGTTCGTCTACCTGATCCCGATCATCGCCTTCTTTGGCACCGGCAACCCGCCGGGCATTCTGGCCACGATCATCTTCGGCATGCCCCCTGTGATCCGCCTGACGGCGCTGGGGATGCGCGGGGTGCCTGACAGCATCAAAGAGGCTGCGGTCGCCTTTGGTGCCTCGAAATGGCAATTGCTGAAGGATGTGGAGATTCCGCTGGCCTTGCCCTCGATCATGACCGGGGTAAACCAGACCATTCTGATGTGCCTGTCGATGGTAGTCATCATCTCACTGATCGGCGGCGGAGGCCTGGGCAAGGAAATCCTTGAAGCGCTGCAATACGCGGCCAAGGGGCCGGGCCTGCTGGGCGGCTTTGCCATCCTGTTCTGCGCCATGGTCATCGACCGCATCGTGCAGGGTGCCTTCCGGCGAGAAGACGAGAAAATCTGAATGCAAACGCCCTCGGTTCCCGCCGGGGGCGTTTTTCTTTTAGGGAGAGTGGAATGGTAGATCGCTACGAACAATCCATGATGGATAATCTGTACTGGTGGGGTGTGCCGACGCTGTTTCGCTGCCCCAACACAGGCCCCGAGGGGCAGGACATCGCCTTGGTCGGCGTCCCGCATTCCACGGGTAACGGCACGACCGAGCGGGACCAGCATCTGGGGCCGCGCGCTTTGCGCCACGTCTCGGCCGTGCAGCGCAGGGTTCATTCCCTGTTTCAGATCGACCCGTGGACCAGTGCGAAAATCGCGGATGTGGGCGACGTGCCCTTTCCCCGCGCCAATGACAACGAAGCCTGTATCGAGCAGATCACCAAGTTCTACAAAGACATTGACGCCGCCGGTGCGCGCCCGGTTTCCATTGGCGGCGATCACTCGATCACCGGTGGTATTGTTCAGGCGCTGGGCTGTGGCAAGCTGGCGGGGGGCGAGCCCGTAAGTTTCCTGCATGTCGACGCCCACACGGATGTGTTTACCAAGGTGGATCACTTTCTGGGTGCCAAGAAATCGGCGGCGCATTGGGGGGCGTATCTGGCCGATCAGGGGCAAGTCGACCCAAGCCGCTCCATGCAGATCGGTCTGCGGGGGCATCCGCGCAGTCTGGACTGGCTCCAGCCATCTTATGACTACGGTTATAACATCGTGACAATGCGCGAGTTTCGGCAGCGCGGTCTTGCCGAAGTGGTGGCGCAATCGCGCGAGGTGCTGGGCGACCGTCCTGTCTATATCACCTTCGATCTGGATTGCCTTGACCCGACCGTTGCGCCTGCCGTGTCCAATCTGGAACCCGGCGAGAAGGGTTTCGATATTGATGAGGCAGTGGGCCTTCTGCATGCCGCGCGTGGGCTGAACATCATCGGAGGAGACGTGGTCTGCATGATGCCCACCAAGGACAGCCCGAACAATATCACCGCGCTGACGGCTGCGGCGGTGATGTTCGAGATGATCTCGATGATTGCCGAAAACGTCAGCTAGCGCCGCGCATCCACGGCCTGCGCCAGCACACAGAGCAGTTCGAACATCAGTGAAATACCAAGCCACGCTGTGCCCCCGTTTGGATCGAACGGGGGTGCGACCTCGACCAGATCGGCGCCGACAAGGTTCACGCCGGACATCTGGCGAATGACCTGCTGCGCCTGAAAGCTGTTGGGTCCGCCGATTTCAGGCGTACCTGTGCCGGGGGCGTAGGTCGGGTCGACAAAGTCTATGTCATAGGTGCAATAGGTCGGGGCTGTGCCGACAATCTGTCGGACCTCGGCCATGACATCGTCGATGCCGCGGTCGAACAGTTCCTCGATGCGGATAATACGAATGCCTTGCGCCTCGCCCCACTCGATATCCTCGGTATTGTAGGCGGTGCCGCGAATGCCGACCTGCACAAAGCGTTTCGGATCGACCAGACCTTCTTCGACGGCGCGGCGGAACGGGGTGCCGTGGGTGAATTTGTGGCCGCCAAAATAGGTGTCGAACAGGTCGGTATGGCTATCGAATTGGATCAGACCCAGCGGACCGGACGCAGCAAGCGCACGCAGCACGGGCAGGGTGGTCAGGTGATCCCCGCCAGCGGTAAGCGGTGTAATGCCATCCGACACAAGACGACCGTAGAAGCTGGTCACGCGATCCAGAGTGTCGTCAATGTCGACCGGATTGGGCGCAACATCGCCCAGATCGGCGCAGTTCACCAAGGAAAATGGGCTGACGCCGGTCACCGGGTTCATGGCGCGGATCATGGTGGAATAGTCGCGCAATTGCCGGGGACCATGCCGCGCGCCGGGTCGGTTTGTGGTGCCACCGTCCCATGGGATGCCGACGAGTGCCAGATCGACGTCTTTGTATCGCTCATGCTCGGGTGTCAAGTTCGGCAGGCGCATGAAGGTTGGAACACCCGCAAAGCGGGCAAGGTCCATCGCCGATACCGGTTGAAAAAATGCGCCTGCCATGGTGCCCCCTGATCCGTGTCGGTGTGACCCTAACCGGCTGGCGGTGTGTCGCCAATCCATAGTTTGCGGTCAGTAGAGAATACGAAACCGCTTGCGAATCTCTGCATCCTGCTCGGGCGTCAGATAGGTGGGGTGATGTGTTTGCAAGGTCTCGATGGCTTGTTCGCGGGCGTTGGTCCAGGCGTCCTTTGCACCGTCCTCTTGCCACGTGCGCGGCTCGGTTCGATCTGCAAGGGCAGGGTAGAAATAGTCCCGCTCCATCGCTTCATAGGTGTGAGAGCTGCCGAGAAAGTGACCATCACCCAGAACCGACTGGCAGATCGCCTCGAAGCCCAGATTTTCCTCGGTCACTTCGATCCCCCTTAGCGCGCGATATGTGTGAGAGTGCATTTCGTTGTCCAGCACAAAGGCTTCAAAACTCGCACCCAATAGCGACGCGGTCATGCCCGAGCTTTCATAGATCAGGTTGCCGCCCGCCAAAGCCGCCGCCAGCGAGGTCATGCCCTTCTCAACCCCATATTGCGCGTCAATGGCCTTGGCGTCCGTCATCGAGGCCGCAACGCCCGAGGGCAGGCCCAGCCAGTTGATGATCTGGGCCGAGGCCGCGTTCAGGATGGCGGTCTCGCCACTGCCGCCCGCAAATGCCCCGGTCCGCAGATCCACGATGAAGGGCCAGTTGGAAAACACCATGGGAAAGCCGGGCTGGATCGTATTGACCATCACCAGACTGGCCAGTGTCTCGGCCAGCGATTGCGCCAGAAACCCGGCCAGCGTCGCAGGGGCTGTTGCGCCGGCCTGCGCGGCGGTGATGCAGGACATCGGGATGTTGTGCCGGACGCATTCATAAACCACGTCCACCGCATCTTCACCGTATCGCAACGGAGAAATTACGGGACTGATATGCGCCTTCAGAAACGGCCGTTCGGAAAATGCGCCGGGGCCACCTGCGGCAATGTCCAAAAGCGAGACAATAGGTGCGACATGCTCGGCCAGAGTGAACGATGTCGCGACGGGTTTTGTGGTGTTTTTGACCAGCGCGTAAGCGGTGTTCACGTCCAGATCCAAAACATCGGGTACATCTGTCGCGACGCAGCAACGGGTGAACCAGCTGACATTGGCCAGCGTGTCCTGCAGGCGGGTGAAATCATGCAGATCGGCAAGGGTTGAAGGGCGATAAACACCGCTCTCAAGGTCCAGCGTCTGAACCGCAGCCCCTCCGGTTCCGAAAAACACCCGATCGCCTCCGACTTCGATCGAGCGGGCCTCGTCCCACCCATGCAGGGTGAAAGTTTTTGCCGCCGTGTTGATTGCACGTTCGACCATCGCGCGCGGGAACAAAACGCGGTCATGTTCAGCCTCCAACGCGCCTGCTGCCAGCAGGTCCTTGCGCAAACGATCCGGGACTTCGCCCATGCCAAGCGTTTCCAGCAGACGAAGCGCGGTGTCGAAGATCCGGGAAATCTCACCCTCGGTCAGCGGCTTGTAGAAACCACCAACCTGACCGGGCGCGCAGGGATCAACCTCGGGCTTGGCCGCGCGTTGGGCATGACGGGCCTTGCGACCGCTTCTTCTGTTTCCGTCCGATGCCATGCGCGGGGCGCTCCTCCGTCGTGTCTGGTCCCACCGTAAAACTCACATATCGCGGCCCGCAAAACCAGAAATCAGCCTTTCGAAATCTAAAACCACAGTTTCGTTTTTTTCAAAGCAACAAAAGGCGCGTTGCTGAGAAGTCCTGTTTGTCCCCACCATCTGACCGACGCAGGAAGGAGCGCGCGATGAAGTCACGCACAAAGGTCGTTGTGATCGGAGGGGGGATCGCCGGGTGTTCCACCCTGTACCATCTGACGCAAGAGGGGTGGAGTGATGTGGTTCTGGTTGAACGGAACGAACTGACATCGGGCACCACATGGCACTCGGCCGCGCAAGTGACGAATTTCGGCATGAACCAGACGATGGTCGGGCTGAAATCCCACTCGATCCGGCTGTATAAAGAGCTGGCAGAAGACCCCGATTACCCGATCAACTACCACCACGGTGATGGCGGCATTCGGCTGGCCAATACCGAGGCGCAGATGCAGGGCTATCGCCATTTTGCCTCAATGGCGCGGGGGATGGATGTGCAGTTTGAGGTGATCGATGCCGAGGAATGCGCCCGCAGGCACCCTTTGATTTCCACGGATAACCTGATCGGCGGGCTATGGGACCCTTTGGATGGTGATATTGACCCGGCGCAACTGTGTCAGGCTTTGGCGCGACGCGCCCGGAAAGCAGGGGCCGAGGTTTATCGCAACACGCCCGTGATCGGATTGATCCAGCACAGCGACGACACCTGGACCGTTAAGACAGAACATGGTGATATCGACTGCGATATCGTCGTGAATGCCTGTGGCTATCGTGTGAACGAGGTTGGCGCGATGATAGGGGTGCATCATCCGGTTTCCTCGATGGAGCATCAGTATTTCCTTACCGAAGAGATCGCGGCCATTCGCGATGCCGGGCACCGAATGCCGCTGCTCAGATGTTCGATCAGCGACTATTATTGCCGTCAGGAAAAGAACGGATTGCTGGTGGGGTTTTACGAACAGGATTGCAAAACCTGGGGCATGGACGGGATCGACCCCAATTTCGTCAATGCTCTGTGCCCAAATGATCTGGACCGGGTGACGGACGTTCTGGAAGGGGCCTTTGCGCGGATGCCCGCCTTGATGGAGGTCGGTATTCATACGGTCGTCAATGGCCCGATCACCTACACCATAGACGGCGCGCCCTTAGTCGGGCCGATACCCGGCAAGCGCAACGCGTTCTGCATCATCGGGCTACGCGCCGGGTTGGGCGAGGGTGGTGGGCACGGTTGGCTGCTGGCCCAGCAGATCGTGCATGGTGAGGCGTGTTATGACACATGGTGCCTCGATCCGCGCCGGTTTACCGGGCACGCGAATGTCGAACTCACGGCGCTGAAGGCGATTGAGGACTATCAAAACGAATTCAGGTTTCATTTTCCGCATGAACACCGCCCTGCCGGTCGTCCAGCTAAGACCACGCCTCTGACCCCGGTTCTGGCTGCGGCTGGTGCCGAATTCACGGTGGTGAATGGGTGGGAACGTGTCGATTACATAAAACCCAGTTCTGAGTTTGAGCCGACGCTTGGCTTCGATTTTGACGAAACGTTCGACGTTGTCGCCGCAGAAGTGCAGAACATCCAGACAAATGTCGGACTGGCCGAGGTAAACGGGTTCAACCGGATCGAGATCACCGGCGCGGATCGCCATGCCTTTCTGGATCGCATGTTCTGCGGCACGGTGACGAAACGCGAGGGGCGGGTCGGGCTGGGTTATCTGCTGAACCATCACGGAATGATCAAAGGCGAAGCGACGGTTGCGAACCTGCCCGCCAGCGATCGCGGCCCTGCGCGGGTCTGGTACGGCTCGGCGGCGGCTAGCGAGTTTCATGATATGGACTGGCTGATCCGACATCTGCGCACGGACGAGGATGTGCATCTGAAAAGCCTGACCAATGACCAGACGATCCTTGTGCTGGCGGGCCCGAACGCGCGCGCGGTTCTGTCTGCCTGCGCGCGGGGCGATTGGTCGGCGGACGCCTTCCCCTGGCTTAGCGTGCGAGAGTGTTTCGTGGGCATCGCACCCGCGATGGTGATGAATATCAGTTTCTCGGGTGAACTGGCCTATGAGATTCACGTGCCCAACGCTTCGCTTTATGCCGCATACCTTGCCTTGCAACAGGCAGGTGCCGCGTTTGACATGCGCCTGTTCGGGGCGCGCGCGGTTGACTCGATGCGGATGGAGAAGGGATTTCTGCACTGGAAAGCCGACCTGATCACCGAATTTGATCCCTATGAGACGGGATTGGCCCGTTTTGTGAAACCGCACAAGGGTGAATTCATCGGGCGGGAGGCATTGGCCCAGCGACACGCCAAGGGGCCGTCGCGATGCCTTGTGCCCCTCGCGGTCAACGCCACCCACGCCCCGGCGCATGGAGGCGCGTCGGTAATGCAAGGGGACCGTGTGGTCGGGACGGTGACGTCGGGCGATTGGGGGCATCGGACGGGATTGAACCTGGCCTATGCCTTCGTCGATGCGCCCTTGGCCAGCGTCGATACCACGTTTGACATCGACATGTGCGGAACGCGGGCCGAGGCAAAGATCATCGCCCCGTCCCCCTATGATCCACAGTTCGAGCGGATGCGCAGCTAGGCGAAAACGGCCCGGTTTTTGGCCAACCGTGCTGCATTCGGTGGCCGAACTCCGAATTGAACATTGCCGATCCGACGATTCTCTGTTTCGATTTTACCGAAAGAAAGGGGCGGGAGGAGGCGCGCCTATGTCGAAATCGCTGAGCCTGCGCTGGCTGGAGGTGTTCCAGCTGATTGCCAAATCCGGGTCCATCCAACAGACGGCTTCGGAAACCGGGTTATCGATCAGCACTGTCTCGAACCATTTGCGTAGTCTGGAAACCGCGTTGGGGATTGATCTGGTCGACCACACCCGACGCCCCATGAGCCTGACCCCCGCCGGAGAGGTGTTCGCTCGATACGTACGCGAAGGTCTGACCGTGTTGAAACGGGGAGAGGCGGAAATCCGATCCGGCAACTGGCTGCATGCCACATCCCTGCGGTTGGCGCTGATCGACGATTTCGACAATCAGGTCGCGCCCGAGCTGTTTCGCTATCTCGCCCAAACCCTGCCGCGATGCAATTTCCGCCATTTCACCCGCCCCAGCCACGAAATCATCGCGAAACTGCAGGAACATAAGCTGGATGCAGGCGTCGCGACCCGGCCACCGGGCAAGACCGATGGGCTGGTCGAATACCCGCTGCTGCGGGATCCGTTCATTGTCATTCTGCCTAAATCCTTCGGTGGGTCGATTGAGGATGTGCTGAAACCCGACTCGGACCTGCCTTTCCTGCGCTATTCCCGCGATTATACCATCGGGAAACAGATCGAGATTCAGTTGACGCGCAGCAAGTACAACCTGCCCAACCGGTTTGAGCTGGAATGCAATCAATCCATCGTCGGGCTTGTGGCCGAAGGTAGCGGGTGGGCGGTGACCACGGCGGCCAGTTTTCGGCGCGCGCGGCGGTTTCATGACAGCATTAATGCACAGCCCTTCCCGGGCCGGAACTTTGTGCGCACCGTGTCCCTGTTCACCACGGATGTGTATCCAAGATCGACCTCTCTGCTGATCCACCGTGTTCTCGGTAAACTGATCCAAACCAATTATTGCGACCCCATCGGCGCAAAACACCGCTGGATGGAGAACGAGTTCAGAACCTTGCCCAGCGGGGCCGACGGTTAGCGCGGGCGTATCAAGCTAGTTCTTGGTGCAGGGCGTCGCTTCGTGCCACAATGATCGGGTCATCGCACCGGGATCGCGCTTATGTCTGACGCAAAGCTTAAAGGCTGGAACCACATGCCCGAGGTTCCGATACAGGTCTCGCCCTTTTTCACCTGGCCGCTCAGGCCGGTTCGGATGCTGCGCTGGGTCTGGGACTCTTGGCTGCTGATCTCGGAAAAGCTGATTATCCTGCTGATTTCCTGCGCCTGTTACCTGTGGCTCAGCCCATCCTTGGCAGAGACGACGCAGTTGCAGTTCGGTTGGATCGCGCAAATCTACGTTCGCAATCTGGTGCTGATCTTTTGCATCGCCGGGCTGCTGCACCTGTGGTTTTATAGGTATTCGGCCCAAGGCGATCGGCTGAAATACGACCCCCGGCCCCTGATGCTGAAGGGTAAACAGTTCACTCTGGGCGGTCAGGTGCGGGATAATGTGTTCTGGACGCTCGGTTCCGGTGTATTCTTCTGGACCGCTTACGAAGTGCTGATGTTCTGGTCGATGGCAAACGGCTTTGTCCCGTATGTCAGTTGGGCTGCAAACCCGATCTGGTTTGTTGCTATCTTCCTGCTGATCCCACTATGGGAGAGCTTTTTTTTCTACTGGATCCACCGGCTGATCCACATTCCGTTTCTGTATAAACACATCCATTCTGTCCATCACAGGAACGTCAATGTGGGGCCGTGGTCCGGCCTGTCGATGCACCCGGCAGAGCATGCGATTTATCTGGGGTCCGTCCTGATCCATTTCGTCATCGGCGCGCATCCGCTGCATATTATCTTCCACCTGCAATATTACACGCTGACAGCGGTCACGACGCATACCGGGTTTCAGGGGCTGGTGATCAAAGACAAAAACCGGCTGGCGCTGGGCACGTTCCACCATCAAATGCATCACCGGTATTTCGAATGTAACTACGGCTCGCTCGAGATGCCGTGGGACAAATGGTTCGGCTCGTTCCACGATGGCACCGTCGAGGCGAACGAGCGGATGCAGGACAGGCGCAAGTCGATTACGGGGAAGTAGCTTGCGCTGGCCCCAGCGATTGGCGGGTGATTACGGTGGTGTCCAGACGCAGCGAAGTCCCGGCCGAGCGTGTCTCGATCATATCAATAAGCTCGGCGGCGGCCTTGCGGCCCATCTCTCGGTGGGGGACGTGCACGGTTGTCAGCGATGGGGTAATGATTCGCGCAAGCTCGATATCGTCAAACCCTGTAATGGAAACTTCATCCGGGATTGAGATACCCATTTTCTGCGCTTGCCGCACCGCACCAACGGCCAGCACGTCATTGCCGCACAACACGGCGGTCGGGCGCTGGGGCAGGGACATCAGCCGCCCGAAGGCGTCGGCGCCGTTTTCGATTTCATAGGTCGTCTCGACCACCGACAGAGAGGTTTCGGGCAGGCCATTTGCCCGCATCGCATCCCGTATCCCTTCGATTCTGAACCGCGCCCGGTCATTGCCTTTGGTAAGAGCGGATATGGCGGCAAGGCGCGTGTGACCCAGTTTTATCACCTGTTCCGCCAGGGCCTGCATCGCCTGACGGTTGTCAAACCCGACCGACGGGGCGCTTTGGTTCGGGGCAAATGACCAGGCTACGACCACCGGAACTTTCTGCGTTTCCAGATAGTCGAAAATGCGCGGATCGCGGTCATGTCCGATCAGCAACAGCCCGTCCGCGCCGCGCGCGACAAGGGTGCGGATCTGTTCTTCCTCGGCTTCTGGCTGATAGGCGGAACTAGAGACCAGCAGGGTGTAGCCCTGGCTGTGAATTTCCTCCTGAAAGGCCTGTAACCCTCTGGCAAAGATCGCGTTTTCCATGGTTGGGATGATCGCGCCTATTGTGAATGAACGCTTGGCTGCCATGACACGCGCTGCGAAGTTCGGCGTATATCCAAGGTCTGAAACCGCCGTCATCACCCGGGCGCGGGTCGCTTCGACCACACGCTGCGGATTGTTCAGGCATCGCGACACCGTTGCCGTGGACACACCCGCCTTTTTGGCGACGTCATCCAGGGTTGGCGCGGAATGGGGTTTTGGCATCTTCAAACTCAGGTTTCGATTTCTCTTAACTCTACCCCGTTCCGCGGGCAGGGAAAAGCATCAATGTAAGCGCTTGCATTTGTGATGTAAGCGCTTACAAATGGAATTGGACCGATTCTATAGGGAGTCCCGGAAATGTTTCTTGCAGCCTCGATTGTCGTATTCGTCATCTACTTTGCGAATGTTGCGTTGGGTGCTTTCTCGAACGCAGCGTTTCTTGGGGATGTCGGAGAGATGTTGGTCCTGTTCGCGGCGTCGATCCTGTTCGTTGTCGCAATTCTGAAAAAGGAGGCCGACCGGGACACCGAAAACGGCGGCTGAATTTTTTGCTTGGGAGGGCAATTTATGAACAACGACAAGAACGAGCTGGCGTCCGCAGAACGTCGCAATTTTCTGAAACTCAGCGCCAGTGGGGCGTTCACGGCGGCGCTGGTCGCAGGGGCAGGCGGGGTGCTTTGGTCGTCCGAGGCCGCAGCGCAGACCGCCAAGGAAGAAAGCGAGCGGGAAAAGGCAGCCGATCATGTGATGACCATCGCAACGGCCTATGTGCTGGGCGCGTCGCGCAGCTATCCGATCATGCAGCTGGACCTGAAAGAAAACATCCAGAACGCCACCAATGGTAAGGTTTACGTGAAACTGGCGCCGGGTGGTCAGTTGGGTGCAGGTGGCTCGCTTGTGCAGAAGGTGCAGGGCGGAACCATTCAGGCCGCGCAGCACTCGCTGTCGAACTTTGCGCCGTTTGCTTCGACCGTCGACCTGATCAACATGCCGTATCTGTGTGGCTCGAACCAGCGGTTCACCAACCTAGTGCATTCCGACACCTGGAAAAACGAAGTGCATCCCAAGGTCGAGGCCGCGGGCTTCAAGGCGCTGTTCTATGTTGTCATCGATCCGCGCGTGGTTGCGGTCCGTCAGGGCGGCGATGCCGTTCTCACCCCGGGCGATATGAGCGGTATCAAGTTCCGCGTGCCGGGCTCGAAAATGCTGCAGCAGTATTACCGCATGGTCGGTGCCAACCCGACGCCGGTGGCATGGGGTGAGACCCCCTCGGCCATTAAACAGGGTGTGGCGGATGCGCTTGACCCGTCCGTGGGCGCGCTGTTTGTCTTTGGCTTCAAGGACATCCTCAGCCACGTGACCTTTACCCAGGCAGTGCCGGACAGTCAGGTCTATTCCTGTAACCTGGAATGGTTCAACTCGATGCCCGCCGATGTGCAGGAAGGCATCATGTGGGGCTCGGAAATGACCAGCCACCAGAATCTGTCCAAGGTGCCTTCTGCGCGCGCCTATGCCATGGCGGAACTGAACAAGGCGGGCGTGCAGTTCCACTCGCTCAGCGACGATCAACTGGCCGAATGGCAGGACGCAGGCGGCTATCAGAACGCCGACTGGGATCCGTTCAAGACCGAGCTGGCCGGGTCGATGGACAACTTCGAGAAGCTTGTCGAAGCGGCCGGTACGCAGGGCAAATACTACGTCCACGACGCCTAAAGCGATCTAGGCGGGTGCGCTGCGGCGCGCCCGTTTGCTCCACAATAAGCAGCATATTGAAGCGGTTAGCGTGACTGCCTTCTGAAGTGCTGCCAAGAATTGGGACCGGACATGACTGTACTTCAGAAAATAGACCGGGATGCCGAGCGCTGGCTGCTGCTGGTGTTCTACGTGATGCTGGTCATCACCATGGCAATCGAGGTTCTGCGGCGCGAGATTTTCGCCTATTCCTCGATCTGGGGCGAAGAGATCGTCCGGTATTCCTTTATTTACCTCGCCTGGATCGGGGCCGCCGCCGCCGTGAAAGAGCGCGCGCATATCCGCATCGATGTGATCATGCATTACCTGCCGCAGCGGCCCAAGGCACTGCTGTATATCTTCGGTGATCTGGTGATGTTCGTTGTGGCGGTCATCGCGCTCTATTGGTCTTACGAGGCGGTGCATGTCTCGGCCAAGTTCGGCTCGGTAACGGATGGTCTGCGGGTCTCAAAAGTTTGGTTCCTGATGGCGGTTCCGACCGGATTTGCGCTGATGATCTGGCGGCTGATCCAATCCCTGATGCGCGACCTGAAATCCCTTCGCGACGGCACGCCCGTCTTCGAAGGCGACAAGCTGTTTGACTGAGGAGACCCGCAATGCTTTGGAATTCCCTCAATCAAACCGTTGAACTTGGCTGGGATTTTTACCTGCCCGTCATTCTGTTCGTTGGCCTGATCGCCATGGCCGTGCCCGTTTGGGCCGCCATTGGCACTGCCGCGATCGTCATGCTGGTCATGTCCGGCGACCTGCCGCTGAGCCTTGTGGGCGAAAGCCTGTTCACCGGCATCGACGCCTTCGCCCTGACCGCCGTGCCGCTGTTCATTCTGACCGGGGACGTTTTGGTCCGCACCGGGTTGTCGCGCAAATTCCTCGACGTGGCCGAGGCGCTGACCTGTTTCGCCAAGGGCGGCTTCGGCTCGGCCACCGTGCTGGTCTGCGGCATGTTCGCGGCGATCTCGGGCTCGGACGCGGCGGGTGCCGCCGCCGTGGGCCGGATGACGATCAACCGTCTGGTCGAAAGCGGTTACCCGCGCCCCTACGCCTGCGCACTGGTTGCGGCGGGGGCCTGTACCGGCATCCTGATCCCGCCATCGATTGCCTACATCATCATCGGGCTTGTGCTGGGCATATCCGCCTCGACCCTGTTCCTTGCGGCGCTGATCCCCGGTCTGGCCATTCTGGTGTCAATCCTCATCACCAACATCATCATGAACCGTCTCTATGCCTATGAGGGCGGCGGCATGATGACGATGGGTGAGTGGTTGGCAAATCTGGGCAAGGCCCTGAAATCCGGCTGGTATGCTTTCATCGTGCCGGGCATCATCTTCTACGGCATCTTCTCGGGCCGTCTGACGCCGACCGAGGCAGGGGCGACCGCAGTTGTCGTCACCATTATCATGGGCTTCATCCTGCGCACGCTGACGCTGGCTGATTTCCCCTCGATGCTGGTCAGCTCGGCCAAGGTCAACGGGGTGATCCTGCCGATCATCGCCTTCTCGGCCCCGCTAGCCGAGGCGCTGGCGATCATGGGCGTGCCGCAGGGCTTTGTGACATCCGTGACCAACCTGACCGATGACCCGTATCTGCTGATCCTGCTGATGATCGGCATCCTGATCGCCGCAGGCTGTGTGATGGAGACGACACCGAACATCGTGATCCTTGCGCCGATCCTGAAGCCTCTGGCAGACAATATCGGCATGAACGAGATTCAGTTCTGCATCATGATGATCACTGCGCTTGGCGTTGGCTTCATCACCCCGCCGCTGGGTCTGAACCTGTTCGTTGTTTCGGGCATTACCGGAGAGTCGATCCTGAAAATCGCCGCTCGTGCTGTGCCCTTTGTACTGACCATGCTGATCGTGGTGATCCTGATCGCCTATGTACCAGCCGTTTCAACCACTTTGCTTCCTGCAATCTACCAATAGGATCTGCTGAATATGCCGCGTGACTATTTGAAAAAGGCAACCCTGACGGCGCAATCTCATGCGTCCGAGGTTCACGATACGGTCAAGACCATTCTGTCCGATATCGAGGTGGGTGGCGATGCCAAGGCGCTGGAATACGCCGCGAAGTTCGACAAATTCGAGGGTAACGTTCTGATGACCCAAGGTGAGATCGACGCCGCCATCGCGCTGGTGCCCGAGAAGCTGAAGGCCGATATCCGCTTTGCCCATGACAATGTGCGCCGCTTTGCCGAAACGCAAAAGGCCACCGTGTCGGATGTGCAGACCGAGATCGTACCGGGCGTCGTCGCGGGCCAAAAGGCCATCCCTGTGGATGCGGCAGGGTGCTATGTGCCCGGCGGGCGCTACAGCCACATCGCCAGCGCGATCATGACGGTGACGACGGCGAAGGTAGCCGGGTGCCGCCACATCACCGCCTGTTCGCCGCCGCGTCCGGGCGAGGGTGTCGCCCCTGCGATTGTCTATGCCGCGCATATCTGCGGGGCCGACAGTATTCTTGCAATGGGCGGTGTGCAGGGCGTGGCCGCGATGACCTATGGCCTGTTTGGCCTGCCGCGCGCGAATATTCTTGTGGGGCCGGGCAACCAGTTCGTGGCCGAGGCAAAGCGTATTCTCTATGGCAAGGTCGGCATCGACATGATCGCGGGACCGACGGACAGCCTGATCCTTGCCGATAGCAGCGCAGATGCGCATGTGGTCGCGACCGATTTGGTCAGTCAGGCCGAGCACGGCTACAACTCGCCCGTCTGGCTGGTGACCGATGATCGGGCGTTGGCGCAAAAGGTGATGGAGCTTGTGCCCGCGCTGATCGAAGACCTGCCGGAACTGAACCGCGAAAACGCATCCGCCGCGTGGCGCGACTATGCTGAGGTGATCGTCTGTGAAGATCGCGAGGAAATGGCCACATGTTCCGACGACTACGCGCCTGAACACCTGACCGTTCAGGCCGAGGATCTGGATTGGTGGCTGAACCGGTTGACCTGCTATGGCTCGCTGTTTCTGGGTGAGGAAACCACCGTGTCCTATGGCGACAAGGCCACCGGCACCAACCACGTTCTGCCCACCTCGGGCGCGGCCAGCTACACCGGGGGCCTCAGCGTCCATAAATACATGAAGATCGTGACATGGCAGCGGGCAACGCGCGAAGGGTCCAAGCCCATCGCAGTCGCAACCGCCCGCATTTCACGTCTGGAAGGGATGGAAGGCCACGCCCGCGCCGCCGATGTGCGGCTGGCCAAGTATTTCCCGGATGAGCAATTCGACCTGACCGCAGATGGATGACCCACGTTCGCTCTTTGACCTGACAGGGCGCGTGGCCTGCGTCATCGGCGCAAGCTCGGGGCTGGGGCGGCGGGTGGCTTTGGTACTGGCGCAGGCTGGGGCCAAGGTGGTCGGCGTCGCGCGGCGGGCCGATGCGCTGTCTCAGCTGTGCGATGAGATCGGGGGAAATGCCGCCGCAGTGACTGGCGATGTTGCGGATCGAGGGAATATGGGGGTTTTGGTCGCCAAAATCTCTTCCCCCTTCGGTCCGCCGGACATTGTCGTCCACGCCGCCGGGGTGAACACGCGCGAGGCGGCGGATGATGTGACCGGGCAGGGATGGGATACGACTCTGGCCCTGAACCTGAGCGCACCGTTCTTCCTGAGCCAGGCGATGGTGCCTGCGATGAAGGAAAAAGGCTGGGGGCGGATCGTAAACTTTGCCTCGCTGCAAACAACACGGGCCTTTCCGGGTGGCATCGCCTATGGCGCGACCAAGGCCGGGATCGGACAGTTGACCCGCGCCATGGCCGAGGCATGGTCGCCACATGGCATCACCGCCAACGCCATCGGGCCGGGGTTCTTCCCGACCGAACTGACGCAGGCCGTGTTCGACGACCCCGAGCGCGCCGCCCGAAACGCCGCACAGACTTGTATCCAACGCAATGGGCGGATGGAGGATATGGACGGGCCGATCCTGTTTTTGTGCTCGAAGGCGTCGGATTATGTCACCGGGCAAATCCTCATGGTGGACGGGGGGTTCACAGCGAAATGAAAGCGCTTGTCTATGAAGGTGTCGAACAAGTTGTGCATCGTGAGGTGCCGGATGCCGTGCCGGAATTTGGCGAGCATCTGATCCGGGTTGAGGCGGTTGGTATCTGCGGCTCGGACGTGCATGCCTATCTGGGGCATGACGCGCGACGCCCCGCGCCGCTGATCCTGGGCCACGAAGCCGCAGGCGTGATTGTCGGCGGTCCGCGCGACGGCGCGCGCGTGACGGTCAACCCTCTGGTCACCTGCGAGGTCTGTCCCGCCTGCAGGTCGGGTCGGGGAAACCTGTGCCCAAACCGCCAGATCATTTCGATGCCCCCGCGCGAAGGGGCTTTTGCGCAATATGTCACCATGCCAGACCGCAATCTGGTCGAGGTGCCCGAGGATGTGCCGCTAAGCAAGGCCGCTTTGGCCGAACCTCTGGCGGTTAGCTGGCATGCGGTTCGGCTGGCCATCGCAGCGCTGCATCCGGCAAGCGAAAAGCGCGCCCTGGTGCTGGGCGGCGGCGCAATTGGGCTGGCCGCTGCGCTGGCGTTAACCGCGATGGGCGTCGAAGAGGTCACTCTGGCCGAACCGAATCCGGGGCGGCGCGACTTTCTGCTGGGGCTTGGCCTGCGCGTCGTGGACGGCGTCATAGGAACCTATCCGATCGTGATCGATGCGGTCGGTTTTGCAGCGACCCGTGCGACCGCCTCGGCCTGCGCCGAACCCGGTGGCGTTATTGCTCATGTCGGTTTGGGCGAGGATACGGGCGGCTTGGACATTCGCCGCATGACCCTGCAAGAGGTCACGTTCATCGGAACCTACACCTACACCGCCGAAGATTTCCGCCAAACGGCGCAGGCCATTTTCGACGGCCGTCTTGGCCCGCTGGACTGGACCGAAGCGCGACCCTTGTCCGAAGGCGCTCAGGCGTTTCGCGATCTGCGCTCTGGCGTGGTTGCCGCGCCAAAGATTATCCTGGACCCGTGGCAATAGACCGGGCTGAAAAGGAGTTTGATATGTACAAAAAAGTTCTTGTCCCGATGGCGCTGGATCACGGCATTTCGCAGCACACGCTCGAGGTTGCCCGCGCGCTGTCCGAAGAGGGGGCCGAGATCGTCGCCCTGCATGTCTACGAGATGCCGCAGGGCTCGGTCAGCGCATATCTCGACAAGGCGGCGGTCGCCGAAGGCTTTCAGCGCGCCCGTCTGGAGCTGCTGAAAAAGGTCGAAGGGCTGGACGGCGTGACCGCTGAGATCGTGAAGGGCCACACCGCGCGGACAATCATCGACTATGCCGGCAGCAACGATGTGGATTGCATTGTCATCGGTTCTCATAAGCCCGACCTCAGCGACTATTTTCTGGGATCGACCGCGTCGCGCGTCGTTCGCCATGCCCCCTGCGCCGTGCATGTGCATCGCGGGGGCTGAATTCCTCAAACGCGCTTATCGCGCCCCAATCAGGACCAAAAGCCGGACCATGAACATAGACAAGAAGATCACTGACGATCTGGTGGCGAACGATATCTCGTTCGTGACCACCGTCCCCTGCAAGCAACTGGCCGGGGTGATAGAAGAGATCGACCAACGCGACGGCATCTTCCACATCCCGTCAAACAAGGAAGACGAAGGCATGGGCCTGTGCGCCGGTGCCTGGATGGGCGGCAAACGCCCGGCCATCATCATGCAGAACACGGCCATCGGCGTGACGATCAACACGCTGGCGACGCTGATCCAGTATTACCGGATGCCGCTGCCCATGCTGATCTCGTATCGCGGAGAGCTGCGCGAGCCTGTGGCCTGTCAGGTCGAGATGGCTGTGCACACTAAAGCCCTGTTGGCGCAGATGAACATCCCGACCTACCATTTCCACAAACAATCGGATGTCGAAGAGCTCGACATGATCCTGAAATACACCTTCATGTGCAACAAGCCGGTCGCCATTCTGACCGATGCCAATTTCTGGGGAGGCTATGGCGACCAATGATCCGTTCCGAGATTCTGAAAGAAATCGCCCCGATCGTGCGTGACCAACTGGTGGTCTGCAATATCGGTATTCCCAGCCAGGAACTGCACGCAATCGACGATCAGCCGACCAACTTTTACATGCTGGGTACGATGGGTCTGGCCTCATCAATCGGTTTGGGGCTTGCGCTGTCGCAACCGAAACCGGTGATTGTGATCGATGGGGATGGCTCGATCCTGACCAATCTGGGCACGTTGCCGACCATCGCCAACAACGTGGCGGATAACTATATCCTGCTGATTGTCGACAATGGCTCGTACGGGTCGACCGGGGATCAGCCGACTTATGCAGGCCAGAAGACCTCGTTGACGAAAATGGCACAGGCCGCCGGGTGCGAACGTGTGATTGAATGCGCCGCCGAAGACACGGGCCGTGTGCTGCAAGAGGCGTTGGATGCCAAGCAGATGACCATCATCGTCGCCAAATGCGAAAGCGGCAACGCCAAGATGCCGGTTATCACCATGGATCCGGTGGTGATCCGCGACCGCTTTATGAAGGCCGTTCAGGCCTGATGGGCGCAAGCGCCATTCACTGCGCCGAAGACGCCCGCCGCCTTGCGCGGCGGCGTTTGCCTTGGATGGTGTTCGACTATATCGACGGTGCAGCGGGGTCCGAGGTCGGGGCTGCGCGCAACCGCGCCGCAATGGACGCGATGACCCTGCGCCCGCGGATCCTGCGGGATGTGAGTGACCGTTCGCTCGAAAGCTCGGTTTTCGGCAAACCCGCGCAACGTCCCTTTGGCATTGCGCCCATGGGCATGTGTAACCTGTCCGGTCCGGGGGCCGACCTGATGTTGGCGCGGCTGTCTGCGCGTTATTCGGTGCCTTTGGGGGTCTCGACTGTGGCCTCAACGCCCATGGAAGAGATGCTGGACGTGTCCGAAGGCAACGCCTGGTTTCAGCTGTATTTCAGTGGCGATGGATCGGGGACAGCCAAGCTAGTGGATCGGGCCAAGGCGGCAGGTTACGAGACACTGGTCCTGACCGTTGACGTGCCCGAGGTCGGGCGCAGACCGCGCGAATTGCGGCATGGGTTCCGTATGCCGTTCCGGCTGGGCCCGCGTCAGTTTCTGGACTTTGCCCTGCATCCGCGCTGGTCCCTGTCGACCCTCGCGCATGGCAAGCCTCAGATGGCGAATTTCCTGATGGAGGGCTACACGTTCGACCGAACCGAAAGCCGCGCCAAAGCCGATTGGGACACTCTAGCAAGGCTCAGGGATCAATGGCCGGGGCATCTGGTCGTCAAAGGCGTTCTGGATGCCGAGGATGCAGTTGCTTTGAAAACAGCTGGTGTGGACGCAATTCAGGTCTCAAGCCATGGGGCCAGGCAATTGGAAAGCGCACCGGCCCCGTTCTCGGTTCTGCCCGACATCCGCGCGGCGGTCGGTGAAGACTATCCGTTGTTCTACGACAGCGGGCTGCGATCCGGCGAAGATGCGCTGAAGGCAATCCGGAACGGCGCTGATTTCACCTTTTTCGGGCGCATTCTGCAATTCGCCATAGCCGCCGGAGGCGAGGCGGGGCTGAACCAGCTTTGGCAGGTGCTGAGCGATGAGATGAGCATCGCCATGGCTCAGATCGGGGCGACACGGGTCGCGCGATCAGCCGAATAGGGCACCATGTATCAGACCAAGGACCGGTCGTTTTTGAGGTGCCGTTGCACCATGTTGCGGACCTGTCGGCCTTTCGACGGGATGCGCCGCGCAGAGTGTGCCACGTAGCCCGGCAGCCGTAGGAACGGGAACAATTCTAAGATTTCGGCGCGGGCGGCGGACGGCAGGCTGCGCATGGCTTGCGGACCGGTGAACAGGCTTTCTGACGGTGCACCTTCGGCAAAGACGACCTCATGCCGGTCAAACAGCATGTGGTAATAGGTGACCTTCCTTGCGGTGTCTTCGCAATCAATGCCCGGCAGTTCGGTCAGCATATGCGCAGGCACCAACACCTCGGCCGCGTCGAACATCCGCGTGGCGATGGGTGAGCGGACAAGCATCCGGTGCTGCGGCGATACAAGCAGATCGCGACGGGGCAAACCGCTGCCTAAAGCGCCAGCTTCAATCCGTATCGGCCTTAGCTTGGGTTTGGCGGCCAAAGCCGCCTGATCCAACTGGCACGCGCCAATCCAGCGGATGGGCTGATCACCGTGATCGGCAGTGCAGACCAGATCACCGGCGGACAGAGATTCAATCGGTTTTGGCCCCGCAGGAGTCGTGATCAGGGTGCCAGCGACAAAACAGGGCACGTCGATGATCGCGGTTGGGTCTGACGTGTCAGGCGCGTTGGTCGGCGTGACATTGACCACCTGGATGTCATAAGTGACCCCCGGATCCAACGGTTCGGACGTGATGTAGCCAACCAGCGTGCCTTCGATTTCAACGGCATAAACCGTGATGTTGCCGCCACCGGGTACCGTCAGGATATAGGATTCCTCAAGATAGATGTCACCGCTGCCAAAAGTGGTCGAACCGTCCAGACTGGTCACAACACCGGTCTGTGTTGCGTCATCGCCGTTTTCGTTATTGAAGCGGTCCCCGTTGAAGATGGTGCCGTCATCCGGCAAAGGATTCGCGCCGTTCAGAATGGTGCCGCCTGCGTCGTCCTGAACATCAAAGACCCTGCGATCCGTGCCGGGGCTGTAGCTGGCCGCCAGTGTGATCGTATCCTGCCCGACAAAGTTCACTGAAATAACGTCCGGCGCGTAGCCGATATACGAGTAGTTCGCCATGACCTAACCCAAACCTCATCCCCTAACAAACCGCCCTGTTTCAATTCATTGATTAAGCCAGGGAGGTTGGCGTTCCCTTAACGGCACCAACCTGCGGCTGAGCTAGTGCGCCTTTGAGGCAATTTGTGGGCGCAGGCGATCAAAACTGGGTGAGGTGGCCAGAGTTTTGAAAGGAACTGAAACAGGTGCGCCAGTCCCCATGTGATCAGACCTTTTTGGCGCAAAAACCTCACACAGCGGTTTCAGTTTGGATAAGGTATTTCACATTGGGACCGTTTCGGAACACGATTGCAAAACCACAATAATGGGACAGAACCTTGGCCGATACTTCCCCGCGTGAGGCGGTGTTTCTGAACGGAAGCCTGATGCGGCATGTGACACGGATGTCACTGACAACCAGCATTGGTTTGATGGCGATTTTTGCCGTCGATTTCGTCGATATGGTTTTTATCTCGATGCTGGGCAATGACGCATTGGCCGCAGCCGTCGGATATGCCGGGACGCTGCTGTTTTTCACCAACGCGATCAATATCGGCTTGTCTATCGCGGCCGGGGCGCTTGTCGCGCGCGAGCTTGGGGCAGGCAGGCCCGAACAAGCACGGCACTACGCGTCCAGCGTTGCGACACTGGGCCTGATTGTCGGTTCAATTACCTCAGGTTTGGTATTGTTAAATATCAGCTTTTTGCTGTCATTGCTTGGCGCGGAAGGCGAGGTTTTGCGGCTGGCGACCCGCTATGTCTCGATCATTCTGCCTACCATGTGGGTTATGTCGATTGCCATGGCGGCGATGGCCCTTCTGCGCGCGCACGGGGACGCCAGACGGTCGATGATGGCCACGATCTATGGCGGGCTTGTCAACGCGGTGCTCGATCCGATCCTGATCTTTGGGGTTGGGCTGGGGCTGGACGGCGCGGCCATTGCCTCGGTCGTGGCGCGGGTGTGCATGTTGGCGGCGGCGTTGTGGCCCGCATTGCGCGTGCATCAGGGCTTTGCGCGCCCCTCGTTGAAACAGGTCGGGCGCGACCTTCGGCCTGTGCGTGCCATCGCGATCCCCGCTGTTCTGACCAATGTGGCAACGCCGATTGGCAACGCGATTGTCGTGCGTGAGATTGCTCAGTACGGGACAGATGCGGTCGCGGGTATGGCGGTGATCGGGCGGTTGTTGCCGGTGGCGTTTTCGGTGATCTTCGCGCTTTCTGGCGCGATCGGGCCCATTATCGGCCAGAATTTCGGGGCCGAGAAGTTCGACCGGGTTCGCGCGGCCTATCTGGCAGGGATCAAATTCACGGCGATTTATGTCCTTGGCATGGCCGCAATCCTGTTTCTGCTACGTGCCCCCATTGCGGATCTGTTTGTGGCGCAGGGCGAGACCCGCGTGCTGATCTACCTGTTCTGCGGGCCGCTGGCCCTGGCGTCGTTCTTCAACGGGGTGATCTTTGTTGCCAATGCCAGCTTCAACAATCTGGGCCACCCGGTCTATTCCACATGGATCAACTGGGGCCGCCACACGGTTGGAACCTGGGTGTTTGCGACCTTGGGCTCATACCTTGCAGGCGCGCCCGGAGTTCTGCTGGGTCAAGCGTTTGGCGGCGTCATTTTCGCCGTCATCAGTTGGGTGATGGTGATGCGCGTTGTCTCGGGCCTGCAAAGATCGCAAGCGATTGAGCCTTTTGCGGATCAAAACCGCCTTCACTCTCTATTCGGGCGGCGAGGGTGGTAACGGCGTCAGTTGCCCTGATTGCGGGCTTCCAGCCGCTCCAAATTCACGACCGTTGACAGCATGATGCGATCATGGCTCCAGTCTCCGGTCTGTTGGATCGAAGCGGATCCCAAGGCCAGCAAGGCCGCGAAGATCAGCGTCAGTCCCAGAAAGGCCACCGGCAAGGGCGCGGAAACGGTCGGAGTGTCGGTCAACGCGATGACCCGCTGTCGCAGCACGCGCTTGGCGTTTCCGCTTGTGACCATTGCGACATGCAACACACGGGGGCTGCCTTTGGCGACCGAACGTGCGCAGTAATCCAGCAAACACGTCGTGTAGTCCCTTGTATCAATCCGCTTGCGCGCGACAACCGACTGGTCGCAGGCCAGTTCGCGCAACCGGTCGAACTGGTATTTCAGGATCAGATAAGCCGGGTTCCAGAACAGCAGGGGGCGCAGAAGTTCGAACCCCAACTCCCACTCGACGTCGCCTGCGCGGATGTGCTGAAACTCATGCGCCAGTGCAAATCGCAGCTCGCGCGGGGTATCCAGAAGGTGACTGGGCAAGACCACGTGGCGGCGGCGCAGGCCGCGGACGGCGAAAGGAACGGTGATACGGTCGGACAGGCGGATATCGACCTTGTTGGATCGCCGCCAGAGAAAGCTGGACGTGACCGTGTCGCGGATCGCAAGCGCGTCGCGTGTGACACGCAAAGCCAGCAGGGCAGCGACACATGCCAGCAGGGCCAATAGAACGGTAACGGCAGAGGATTGACCGGACAGCACCAGATCGACCCAACGCTCGCGCGTATTCAGCAACGCTTCGAACTGGGTCGCAGGCATCGCAATGTCGCCACGCAGATAGGCGGCCACCGCGATATCGCCAAGGGCAAACCCCCGATCAGGCCAGGCCAGACTGGACAGTGCCGAAACGCCAAGCGCAAGGATCGGGCTGACCAGAACGCAAATACACAGCGCCTTGAACGCGTGCAGCTGCGAGATAAACCCGGTGCGCAGTGACGTGCGGGCCAGAGCCGCGCGGGCGATCAGCCAGATAAGGGCCGACAGGCCCAGCACGATGTTCATTTCCAGAAATGCGTCGAGTACCGGTTTAACCGCGGTCATTTTGCAGTCTCCTCTCTACCAGTGCTCGAATTTCCTCCAGATCGGTTTCGCTCAGACCTTCATCATCGACCAGCCGGGCGACCAGTGAGGCGGGCGTGTTGTCAAACAACGTCCGCGACAGGTTCTGAAGTGAGCGTGCCTGATACCTGTCCTTGTCCAGAAGCGGTCTGTAGATCAGGGTCTTGCCGTCCTTGCGGCTTTCGACAAATCCCTTTTCATCGAGAATACGCAGGATCGTGGCCCCTGATGTATAGGCCAGATTCCGTTCCGGGGGCAGGCGGTCCAATACATCCCGCACCGAGCCGTGACCAAGCGCCCAAAGCTCGTTCATGAACTCCAGTTCAACTTCGGTCAGCAGATTTGTTGTCTTTTTCTTACGCATCGATCTCGGTGTCGTCATGATTGGTCTGCCTGTCAGACAAGCATCCTTTCGCCGTTTCGCAAAGTCTAAACTTTCCAGAAGACGAAGATGCCCCAGCCGATGGACAGGAAAAGCGGGGTCCAGACCGGTTGGCCGACCAGCCCAAGCCAGGCGAGGAAGATATAGGCCGAGCCGAGAAGCGTGATGAACAGCCGGTCGCCCAGTGTGGTCGTCAGGCCCAAAACCCCGCGCCGCTCGACCCCGTCGCGGTATTTGAAGCCTTCCAGAATACCGATCAGGGCGATGGCCGAGAAGATGCCGACAAACAGGGCCAAGGTCGCCGGGGTCCAGGCCATCCAGAAATCGGGCCACAGGGGATCGGTCCACGAGAAGCCTTTTTCCTCTTGCTGGCCGACGTTGCCCCATCCGGATTGCTGGGCGAATGCCATGGTGGGCAAAAAGGGCAGGGTGAGAAGAAGTTTACGCATATCGAACCTCACACACGTCCCATCGCGAAACCGCGCGCGATGTAGTTGCGGACAAACCAGATGACGATGGCGCCGGGGATGATGGTCAGGGTTCCGGCGGCGGCCAGCAGACCTAACTCATACCCCGCGCTGGAGGCGGTGCGGGTCATCACGGCAGCGATGGGTTTGGCCTCGACCGCCGTCAGGGTTTTGGCCAGCAGCATCTCGACCCATGAGAACATGAAGCAGAAGAAGGCAGCGACGCCGACGCCCGCTTTGATATTGGGCAGGAAGATCGTCACGAAGAAGCGCGGGAAGGAATAGCCGTCGACATAAGCCGTTTCATCCAGTTCCTTGGGGATGCCGCGCATGAAGCCTTCCAAAATCCACACCGCCAGCGGCACGTTGAACAGCGTATGTGCCAGCGCCACAGCCAGATAGGTGTCGAACAGGTGGATCGACGAATAAAGCTGGAAGAAGGGCAGCGCGAAAACCGCCGCCGGGGCCATCCGGTTGGTCAGCAGCCAGAAGAACAACTGCTTGTCGCCCAGGAACCGATAGCGCGAGAACGCATAGGCCGCAGGCAGGGCCACACAGACCGACAACACCGTATTGATCGTCACGTAGATGATCGAGTTGATGTAGCCCCAGTACCATGTCGGATCGGTGAAGATGGTGATATAGTTCTCCAGCGTAAAGGTCTGGGGAAACAGGGAAAAGCCCGACAGGATCTCGTTTGTCGTTTTGAAGGACATCGCCACCAGCCAATAGATCGGCAGCATCAGGAACGCGATATAGAGGATCGGGATAAGGGACCGCTTCTTCATTGCGCGTCATCCTTTGTCATCAGAGTGTAGAAGACCCAACTCACCAGCAGCGTGATGGCGAAATAGATCAGGCTCATCGCCGCCGCAGGGCCAAGGTCGAACTGTCCCAGCGCGATTTTCACAAGGTCGATCGACAGCAAGGTGGTCGAGTTTCCGGGGCCGCCGCCGGTCAGAACGAAGGGCTCGGTATAGATGTTGAAACTGTCCATGAACCGCAGCAGGACGGCGATGGTCAGGACGGTTTTCATCTTGGGCAACTGAATATAGCGGAACACCGACCATGGGCTGGCCCCGTCGATCTTGGCGGCTTGATAATAGGCATCCGGGATCGAGACCAATCCCGCATAGCACAGCAGCACGACCAGCGACGTCCAGTGCCAGACATCCATGACGATGACGGTAATCCAGGCCGAGATCGGCTGTTGCGTCATGTCATAGTTGATGCCCAGAACGTCATTCAGGAAATACCCCAACAACCCGATCTTGGGCAGCGTGAAGATGTTCCACATCGAGCCCACGACGTTCCACGGGATCAGCATCGGCAGGGCCATCAGCACCAGACAGACCGGCACCCAGAAGCCTTTGCGGGGCATCGAAAGGGCGACGATGATGCCCAGCGGCACCTCGATCAGCAGGATCAGGAAGGTGAACAGGAACTGTCGCCCCAGCGCGGCCTGAAACCGGTCGGACCGCAGGATCTGTTCGAACCAGCCAAGCCCTTCCCAGAAGAACTGGTTGTTGCCGAAGGTTTCCTGCACCGAGTAGTTGACCACTGTCATCATCGGCACCAGCGCGTTGAAAGCAACCAGCGCCAGAACCGGCAGGACAAAGAACCATGCCTTTTGGTTTTCCGTTCTCATTGTGCCCGCTCCTGAGTTGCGATCCAGCCGTCGCGGTAGACGCGGGATTGTTCGGGTTTGAATTGCAGAAAAACCTGTGATCCCGGTTCGGGAACCTCATGTTCCGTGACAGCTTTGAGGGCGGTGTTGCCGACCATCGCGCTGACGACGTAGTGGCGGCCAATGTCGGAAACTTTGGTCACATGCGCCGGGATACCGGTATCGCCAAAGCCCACATATTCAGGGCGGATGCCCAGATCGGTGCGGCCTCCGTCGCCATGGGTCGGGCCTTCCAGCATGACCTCGTGGCCCTCGAACACGGCCCGATCGCCCTTGGCCTCGCAGGGCAGCACGTTCATGCCGGGTGAGCCGATGAAGTGGCCGACGAAGGTGTGCTGAGGGCGCTCGAACAGTTCAACCGGTGTGCCGATCTGCACCACCTCGCCGTCTTGCATCACCACGACTTCATCAGCGAAGGTCAGCGCCTCGGTCTGGTCGTGGGTCACGTAGATCATCGTGGCCTGCACGCGCTGGTGCAGTTCTTTCAGTTTGGACCGCAGCTTCCATTTCAGATGCGGGTCGATCACGGTCAACGGTTCATCGAACATCACCGCGTTCACGTCGTCGCGGACCAGCCCGCGACCCATCGAGATCTTCTGTTTGTTGTCAGGGCTGAGGCCCGAGGCGCGGGTGTTTAGCATATCCGTGACGTCCAGCATCTCGGCGATCTCATCGACGCGGCGTTTGATGGTCGCCGGGTCAACACCCCGGTTTTTCAACGGGAAAGCAAGGTTTTCGCCCACTGTCATCGTGTCGTAGATCACCGGGAACTGGAACACCTGTGCGATGTTACGCTGATCGGGGGGCAGGGCGGTGACGTCCTGACCATCGAACAGAATCTGCCCCTCAGACGGTGTCAGCAGGCCCGAGATGATGTTCAGCAACGTGGACTTGCCGCAGCCCGACGGGCCAAGCAGCGCATATGCGCCGCCGTCGCGCCAGGTTACGTCGATTTCCTTCAGCGCATAGTCCTCAGGGCCTTTGGGTGAGGGCATATAGCTGTGCCGCAGGTTTGAAAGCTTGATCTGAGCCATGTCACGCGACCCTTTGGCCGTCTTGGCCGAAATACCGGCAATGGGCCGGGTTCATGTAGAAACTGTGGTCCTCACCCACCCGGTAGGGATGTACCCCTGCGGCCAGAGAGACCCATGCATCCTCGCCATGCTGGAAATGTGCGCTGGAATCTGAGCCCGACAGTTCAGTCACGATCACCCGGCCCGTCAGTTCAACATCCGCTTCCGACGTTCGGAACGGAGTTACGCGATGCGGGCGTACGGCGACGGAGTAGTCGCCATCTGCCATGCCCGAGACATTCCAGCGTCCGCCGCCTTCCAATTGCGCCATCGCGCCTGTCACTTTGACCCGACCCACATTGATTGGCGGATCCGAAAAGACGCGCGCAGCGGCGATGTTTTCTGGGTTGCGGTAAATGTCGGCGGTGGGGCCGAACTGTGTCACGCAGCCATCTTCCATCAGGGCGGTGTGACCACCCAACAGCAGGGCCTCTTCGGGTTCCGATGTGGCATAGACCACCACTGCGCCGCGTCCTGCAAACAGGTCGGGCAGTTGCTCACGCAGTTCTTCGCGCAGCTTGTAGTCGAGATTGGCCAGCGGCTCGTCCAGAAAAACAGCGCGGCTTTCCTTGGTAATCGCCCGCGCCAGCGCAGTACGTTGCTGTTGCCCGCCCGACAGCTCATGCGGGCGGCGGTGCAGCATGGGACGCAGTTGCAGCAGGTCGGCAGCCTCTTCGACGCGGCCCTCGATCTCGGACTTTGCCATGCCCGCCACGCGCAGGGGCGAGGCGATGTTGTCGAACACGCTCATATGCGGGTAGTTGACGAAAAACTGGTGCACCAGACTGATCTGCCGCTTCTGCGTGTTCAGCCGGGTCACATCCTGCCCATCCATCAAAACCTTGCCCGAGGCGATCGGGTCCAGCCCGGCCATCATCTTGATAAGCGAGGTCTTTCCCGAGCCGGTCGCGCCCAGCAGCACATTGAAATGGCCGGTTTGCAGCGTCAGGTTTGTAGGCTTGATATGGATGACGTTGCCGACCCGTTTGGTCGCGTCCTGTAGTTCGATCATCGGGGAAACTCGTGGGGTATTTGGGGTAGGCCGGGCTGAAGCCCGGCCTACGATGTTGCGTTTACTGGGACTGCCAGCGCTGAACCAGTTCGTCATAGTTGACGGTCTGACCCTGCGGCTTTTCGTTCTCCAGCTTCGCCTTGGGCGAACCGGCCTTTTCCAGCCAGAAGGACGGATCCTGCGGCTCGTTCAGGCGGGGGCCACAGCCGCCGTAGACATTGGCTGCTTCGTCCGCCGCCTGCATCCGGGACATGGTGATGTCCATCTCTTCGGCCAGACGATCCATCGCCTCTTGCGGAGTGAACGCGCCCGAGTTCACGTCACCGATCTGCTGCCACCAGATCTGGGCCAGCTTCGGATAATCCGGCACGTTGATGCCGGTCGGCGACCAGGCCACACGGTCAGGCGAGCGGTAGAACTCGACCAGACCACCCAGCTTGGGCGCGCGTTCGGTGAACGACTCGTGATTGACCGAGCTGTCGCGTGCGAAGGTCAGACCCACGTGGGATTTCTTCACATCGACAGTTTTCGACGTCACGAACTGAGCGTACAGCCAGGCCGCCTGAGCACGATCCGAAGGGGTCGATTTCAGGAAGGTCCACGACCCCACGTCCTGATAGCCAACCTTCTGGCCTTCTTCCCAATAGGGGCCATGCGGGCTGGGCGCCATCCGCCATAGCGGCGTGCCTTCGCCGTCGACAGTATTGTTGCCTTCGGACTTCGGCTTGACCATGTCGGCGGTAAAGGCGGTGTACCAGAAGATCTGCTGGGCCACGTTGCCTTGGCTAAGCGCGGGCAGCGACTGGTAGAAGTCATAGGACGCCGCACCCGGAGGGGCGTAAGCCCGCAGCCATTCATCCCATTTGCGGATCGCATAGACCGCAGCCGGACCGTTTGCAGCACCACCGCGCGACACCGAAGCGCCAACCGGATTGCAGGTGCCCGCTTCCATGCGGATGCCCCATTCATCGACCGGAACACCGTTCGGCTCGCCCACGTCACCGGCACCGGCCATCGACAGCCATGCGTCGGTCATACGCCAGCCCAAGTCAGGCGCGCGTTTGCCGTAGTCCATATGGCCATAGATCGCCACACCGTCGACTTCCTTGACGTCATTGGTGAAGAATTCGGCGATGTCCTCATAGGCCGACCAGTTGACCGGAACGCCCAGATCATAGCCGTATTTCTCTTTGAACGCGGCTTTGTTGGCTTCGTCATCGAACCAGTCCTTGCGGAACCAGTAGAGGTTCGCAAACTGCTGATCCGGCAGCTGATACAGGTTGCCATCCGGGCCAGTGGTGAACTGAATGCCCATGAAGTCATCCAGATCCAGCGTCGGTGAGGTTGTCGCCGCCCAGTCGCCGCCCATCTGTTCGGTGAGGTTATAAGCCAGTTGCAGGCGCGAGTGGGTGCCGATCAGGTCGCTGTCATTGACATAGCCGTCATACAGGTTTCGGCCGGTCTGCATCTGGGTTTGAACGGCCTGAACCACTTCGCCCTCACCAAGTATCTGATGATTGACCTTGATACCGGTGATTTCCTCGAACGCTTTGGCCAGAACCTCGGATTCATAGGAATGCGTGGGGATGCTTTCCGACAGAACGTTCAGTTCCATTCCGGCATAGGGTTCGGCAGCTTTGATGAACCACTGCATTTCCGCCATCTGTTCGTCTTTCGACAAGCTGGACGGCTGGAACTCATCATCGATCCAACGCTGTGCTGCGGCTTCGTCGGCCCAAACGGGACCGTGCCCCGCAATGACGGCAGCCGCCGCCACTGCGGAAAGTAGATGTCTCCGCATCTGTCTCCTCCCAAAGATTATGGTTGTCCGGCGCTAACCGGATGGCGCTCAGCATCAGCGATTTTTTGCATATGTGTCAAACTAAATTTTTAGTAAATGAGGATCGGAGAGGAATTCGGATGCGAACCCCGCGCCGTTTCTTGGTTCGCATCTTGTATCTAAGTAATTGTAAAGTAATATTTAAAAAGCGCAATCAACCTTGGGATACGTGACGCGTTCGCGTGAGAATAATCGATGCCCTGAACCCATATGCTCTGAAATTCTGTTCCGAAGACCGACGGCGATACACCTTATATGCGGCTGTTTTTGGCTCATTTGGCGGACACTGTTTTTAGGGGCCAATTACACGCTCGCAGCCCTACGGCGCAGCCAGAATCGCGATTCGCCCCCAATGCCAAGGCAATGGCCCCCTCATAGTACCGATCCGCGCTGTTGCCCGAATAACCAACCCTGCCAGAGATCGCAGTGCGAATTGTAAATCTGCTGGATTTGCCGGCTCGGCTTCGTAGTTTGTACGCCAGTTTGATTTTTCGGAGCCGACCTTGAAAAAGCCCGTCCTCAATACCCATCGCGAGCTTGAACTGCTGGACGCCCTGAAACGTCTTGGCGGGACGGCCCGGAACTCGGAACTGGCCACGATGTTGAATGTCTCCGAAGAGACGGTGCGTCGTACGATCAAAGCCTTGTCCAGCGCCGGCACAGTCGAACGCGTTCATGGCGGTGTTTATCTGGCGGGGGCACAGGGCGATCCCGGATTTTTCCGCCGTATTTCGCAACATGCTGACGAAAAACGCCTCATAGCGCAGCATGTCGCGCGGATGGTCAGGGACCGGATGACCATCTTTCTGGACGTCGGATCGACGACCGCTTTTGTGGCAGAGGAACTGCGCCATGCCGAGAACCTGACCATCGTGACAAACTCAATCGTGGTGGGGCTGACCCTGGTGGGCGTCAATGGCAACCGGGTGCATTTGTTGGGGGGCGAGATGCAAAGCGACGAACGGGGAACATTCGGCCACGTGGCGCACCGGCAGCTGCAGCGTTATGCCTTTGACCTTGCGATCCTCAGCACCGACGCGATTTCGGACAGCAAAGGGTTTTTGTATCAAAGCCTTGGCGAGGCGGATCTTGCATCCGTCGTGGTGCAGAATGCGGATCAGGTTGTGATGGCGGCAGCGCATTACAAATACGACGTATCGGCACCCTATGTGGGCCCGGATCCGCGCCGGATTCACATATTGGTAACGGACAAAGCCCCGGACGGAGCGCTGGCCGATCAGATCGCAGAATGGGGCATAGACATGCAAATCGCGTCTGCCTGAGCCATCGCAGCTGTTTTCGTTCGCGATATAGGAAGGAAATGGCAGCCCGTAGGGGAATCGAACCCCTCTTTCCAGGTTGAAAACCTGGCGTCCTAACCGATAGACGAACGGGCCACTGGGTATTGGCGCACAAGCAAAAATGGCAGCCCGTAGGGGAATCGAACCCCTCTTTCCAGGTTGAAAACCTGGCGTCCTAACCGATAGACGAACGGGCCACGCTGGCTTGTGGAGGGCCTTTTACGGTTTCACCCCGACCCCCGCAAGCCGAAAAATGCAGGGATGCGAAAGTTTTTTGGTGGCTCGAAACAGACCGGAAATCCGCTCAATTGGCCTCCGCCGCATCCTCAAGCCGAAGCTGTACGTTTTGACGACCACCCCAGGAATTCACTTCGAGCCGACCGGCAAAATGAAACCGCGCGCCGCCGTGGTTCGAAAGCCTCTCGCCCAAGGGCCCGTCGAATGCCCCAAAGGCGATGGCGTCCAACCCGCTGCTCAGCCCGTCGGACAGGGAAAGTTTCAGATGCGACTCGCCCACGCGTTTGGCAAACCGTACCTGCAGATCGGGCAGGGCATAGCGTGGGGCAGGGGCGCTGGCCCCAAAAGGGCCTGCCTTTTCAATCTGTTCGATCAGGTCTACGGTGGCCGCGCCGGGCATCAAAGCGCCATCCAGCTTCAAGTCCGCCGGGCCGCCTTGCCCCGCGCCTTGTTTGGCCAGCAGTTCCGACAGACGTTCCATCGCCGGTTCCAATTGGTCCCGCATCACGGTCAGCCCCGCCGCCATTTTGTGGCCGCCGCCTTTGACCAGCAGCCCCTCGGCCGCCAGCCGCTGGATCGAAGCCCCCAAATCGACACCCGACACCGACCGGCCCGAGCCCTTGCCCTCATCCCCGTCAAAGCCGATGACGATGGCGGGGCGGTTCGCGGCTTCTTTTAGGCGAGAGGCGACAATACCGACGACGCCGGGATGCCAGCCCTCGCCAGCGGCCCAGACAAGTGGCGCGTCCAGACCGCGTTCCTCAGCCTGTTCCAGCGCTGCAGCGCGCACGGCATTTTCAATGTCACGTCGTTCGGAATTCAACGCATCCAGTCGCTGGGACAGGGCTTCGGCTTCGGTCATCGAGTCGGTGCTGAGCAACCGCGCGCCCAGATCGGCCTGACCGATGCGCCCGCCCGCATTGACCCGAGGCCCCAGCAGAAATCCTAGGTGATAGCTGTTGGGGGCGGAATCCATCCGCGCGACATCCGACAGGGCAACAAGACCGGGCCGTTGCCGCCCGGCCATGACCTTCAACCCCTGTCGCACCAAAGCACGATTGGCCCCGATCAAAGGGGCCACGTCGGCGACGGTGGCCAGAGCAACCAAATCCAGCAGAGACACCAGATCCGGTCCCTGCGCCCCGGCTTCACGCATTTGCCGCCCGGCCTCAACCAGCATCAGAAAGACCACCCCAGCCGCGCAGAAATAGCCCAGATCGCCGCTTTCATCCTGTCGGTTCGGGTTCACGACGGCGACGCAATCAGGCAGGGTCTCACCGCCCAAATGGTGATCCAGAACGATGACATCCGCGCCTTTGGCCGCCGCGATCGGCTCATGACTCAAAGTGCCGCAATCAACGCAAATTATCAGATCGTGCCGCGCCGCCAGTTCCTGCATGGCGGGAACATTCGGCCCATACCCCTCATCAATCCGGTCGGGTACGTAAAGCGTCGCCTGAAGCCCCATCTGACGTAACCAAACCAGCAGCAAAGCTGCCGAACTGCCGCCATCCACGTCATAGTCCGCGAAAACCGCGATCCGCTGTTTGTCCCGAACAGCTTTCAGAAACCGCGCCGCTGCGACCTCCATATCCTTCAAGCTGCGCGGATCCGGCAACAGCTCTTTCAGCTTCGGCTCCAGAAAGCCAGCCGCCTCCATCGGAGGAACACCGCGCCGCGCCAGAACCTGACAAACCGCGCGCGGCAGGTCGGCTTGTTGTGCCAGCATCTCGGTCGCGCGCTCAACCTCGGGCGAGGGGCCCACCCAACACCGCCCCGTCAACGATTGCTCCACCCCAAGAAAACCCATCGCGCCCCTCATGTGCCAAGGCCGGACCCTTGCGGACCCGGCCTCTTCATCTTTTTACAAATACTCTCGCCGAAGGCAGCGGCGCAAGCCGCTATCAGGTGTCGTGCGACCACATCGGCGTGCGATATGACATACGGCGGACTGAGCCAGTTTTCGAGCGCATCAGCAGCGTCGTGGTCTCAACCCAACCCGGCTCACGCTTGATGCGCGGCAGCAGCGAGCCTCCGGTCACGCCGGTCGCGGCAAAGATCACATCTGCGGTCACCATTTCATCGCGCGCATAGACGCGGTCTAGATCGGTGATGCCCGCTTTGGCCGCACGGCCACGTTCGTCATCATTGCGGAACAGCAAGCGGCCAAAAATCTGACCCCCCATACATTTCAGCGCGGCCGCGGCCAGAACGCCCTCGGGCGCGCCGCCTTGACCCATATACATGTCGATGCCGGTCACTTCGCTTTCGGCGCAATGCATCACGCCCGCCACGTCACCATCGGTGATCAGGCGGATCGAGGCTCCGGTTTCACGCACTTCGGCAATCATCGCCTCGTGGCGCGGGCGTTCCAGAATGCAGACGGTGATATCGGCAGGCTCGCAGCCTTTGGCCTTGGCCAGGGCCTCAACACGCTCACGCGGGCTCATGTCCAGATTAACGACGCCTTCAGCGTAGCCCGGACCCACGGCCAGCTTGTCCATATAAACATCCGGCGCGTGCAGCATCGACCCGCGCGGACCCATGGCGATCACGGTCAGCGCATTGGGCATGTCCTTGGCCGTCAGCGTGGTGCCTTCCAGCGGGTCCAGCGCGATGTCCACTCCGGGGCCGTTCCCGGTGCCGACCTCTTCACCGATATACAGCATCGGTGCCTCATCCCGTTCACCTTCACCGATGACGACCACGCCCGCGATATCCAGCAGGTTCAACTGCTCGCGCATCGCGTTGACTGCGGCCTGGTCGGCGGCTTTCTCGTCACCGCGCCCCACCAGCGAGGCCGAGGCAAGCGCCGCCTGTTCTGCGACACGCGCAAGTCCCAATGACAACAGGCGGTCGTTAAAATCGATCTTGGCAGCACTCATGCGATGTATTCCTTTGGTCGGCAATGACGGTACGTCTGGCATAGCCTGCACAAGGCGCAGGCCGCAAGGGGTCAGACCTGTTCGATCCGCAAGGCAACAGGCTCACCGGCAACAACATCCGTGTCGCGGAACCCGTCCAGCGCCACGTCAAGGGTCGCGCGGGTGGTCTTATGCGTCACGATCAGAACAGGCGCGGTATCTTCGCTGTGCCCATACTGACGCATCCGGTCGATCGAGACACCCGCATCGCCCAGAATGGCGGCGATTTTGGCCAGTGCGCCCGGTTTGTCGAACAGGGCCAGCCGCAGATAGTAAGGGGCAGGCAGGCCGGTACGGGCCGGGGTGGCGTCTTCCAGCGTGGTCGCCGGGCGTCCGAAGGTCGGGATCTGAAGGCCACGAGCCAGATCACAGACATCGCCCATCACCGCGCTTGCGGTCGGGCCTTCGCCCGCACCCGGGCCACGCAGCACAACTTGTTCCACCGCGTCGCCTTCGATCACGACCATATTGGTTCCGCCTTCCAACTGACCCAGTGGCGAGTCGCTGGGCACAAGGCAAGGCTGCATCCGCTGCTCCAACCCGCGCGCAGTGCGCTGAGCCACGCCCAGCAGTTTGATGCGAAAGCCCATGTCATGGGCCTGATCGATATCTTCCAGGCTGATCTGCTGAATGCCTTCGATCTCGATCCCATCGAAGTTCGGTTTGGTGCCGAACGCAATTGACGACAGCAGCGCCAGCTTATGCGCGGCGTCAATGCCGCCCACATCGAGGTTCGGATCCGCTTCCAGATAGCCAAGTTCGGCACATTCGTCGAACAGCGCGTTATAGCCCTGACGCTGCGATTGCATCCGGGTCAGGATATAGTTGCAGGTGCCGTTCATGACGCCCATGACGCGGGTAATTTCGTTCCCGGCCAGACCTTCGGTCAGCGATTTGATCACCGGGATACCGCCCGCCACGGCGGCCTCGAACCGGATGACGCGCCCTGCGGCCTCGGCCTGTTCCGCCAGGTCCTGACCGTGGATCGCCAGCAGCGCCTTGTTTGCGGTGACCACATCCTTGCCACTGGCCAGTGCCGCCTCGACCGAGGCTTTGGCCGGGCCGTTCTCGCCGCCCATCAGTTCCACATAGACGTCAATGTCGTCGCGCTTGGCCAAAGCGACCGGATCAACCTCCCACGCATAGTCAGAGAGGTTCACGCCGCGATCCTTGTTGGGGTCGCGGGCCGACACGGCCACGATTTCGATCCGACGCCCCGTGCGGGCCTGCAGCAGATCCGCATGACGGCGGATGATCTTGACGACACCCACACCAACCGTTCCCAAGCCCGCAATTCCAAGCCGCAGCGCCTGTGTCATTCCGTGGGTTCCTTTCCGCTCGACATGTTCTGAAACCGGACGCTTTTGTCCGTTCAGCGCTGCCTTAGCGGGTTCAGGCCGGGGGTGCAATCCGTCACTAGGCCCTGACCGGTTTAAGCTAGTTGGTTTCAGCGTTCTGAAGCGCTTCGGCCTTTTTCTTCAGCGCCTCGCTGCGGGTGGTCAGGTCTTCTTCGACCTCTTCCGCCTCGCTGACAGGATCCACCGGTGCGCCCAGCGTGTCCTGCAGCGGGATCAGACGTGGATAGGCGGCTTTTTGGATCCCGCGCGGTTCGACCCCGTCCAACTCCGGAATATCGGCACAGCTTGCCAGAACAACCGTCAGGATCAAAAAGGGCAAAGCTTTCATCGACAAAGGCTCTCTCTGGCGCAGGTCCCCCCGTGATGCACCTTTTGCCGGATCGGATCAAGCGGGCTTCTATCTGAACGTTTGTTCAGATACGGTGTTTTCATGGCACGCACACAGGGATCACATTCGGACATCACCGGACCGCGCATTCGCGGCGCCGCGTTAAGGCTTTTTGCCCGTCACGGCTATGCGGCGGTGTCGATGCGCCAGATCGCAAAAGAGGTCGGGGTACAGGCCGGGGCGCTTTACAACTACACCCCGGACAAACAAAGCCTGCTGTTCCGCCTGATGCGCGAACACATGCAGGATCTGTTGCAGGCCTATGCCGATTTGAACACCGCATCCGATCCGCAAGAGGCGTTGCGCCGCTTTGTTGGTTTCCATATCCGCTTCCATCTGGAACGCCCGGACGAGGTCTTTATCGCCTATATGGAGTTGCGCAATCTGACGCCCGAGAACTTTACCGAGATCGAAGACCTGCGCCGCCGATACGAAGACGCGCTGGAAACGATCCTGCACAAGGGCCAGCAAGCGGGTGAATTTGCGATTTCGGACACCAAGATCGCGACGCTTGCGGTGATCGCAATGCTGAACGGCGTCATGACATGGTATCGGGCCGGAGGGCGGCTGTCGCTGGACGAGGTCGAGCAGATTTACTGGGACATGGTTCGCCGCGCGGTCGCGGCCTGACCGAAGCCAGGCCGCTTTGACGGCTAATGCGCCGGGCGGATGAAGGTGCCGTTGCGCAGTTCGCGAAACGCCTGTTCCAGTTCGGCCCGCGTGTTCATCACAATCGGGCCATGCCAGGCCACAGGCTCATCAATCGGCGCGCCCGAGATCAGCAGAAAGCGCACGCCCTCGGGCCCGGCCTGAACGGTGACCTCATCGCCTGTTCCAAAGCGCACCAGAGTACGGTCACCGGACATATCGCGGATGTTCACCTCTTCCCCGGCAATTTCTTTTTCCAACAGAACGCCGGTCGGCTGCGAGGCATCGGCAAACGCGGCCTGCCCCTGAAAGACATAGGCAAAGGCGCGGCGGTAGGTATCGATGCGAAAGGTCTTTTTCACACCCGCCGGGATCTGAACATCCAGATACTGAGGGTCCGCTGCAATGCCATCCACCGGGCCGGTCTTGCCCCAGAACTCACCCACAATCACGCGCACGATTGTGCCGTCATCGTCGATGACCTCGGGGATGTCCTTGCTTTGCACATCCTGATAGCGCGGCGCAGTCATCTTCTGGGCCGAGGGCAGGTTGCCCCAAAGTTGAAAGCCATGCATCTGACCGCTGGTATTCCCGTGCGGCATCTCCTGATGCAGAATGCCCGACCCGGCGGTCATCCATTGCACATCGCCTGCGCCCAGCGTGCCGCTGTTGCCAAGCGAATCCGAATGCTCGACCGTTCCGGCCAGCACATAGGTGATGGTTTCGATCCCGCGATGGGGGTGCCATGGAAATCCGGCCTGATAGTCCTGCGGACGCTCGTTGCGGAAATCATCGAACAGCAGAAACGGGTCCAGTTCCGACGGATCCTGAAATCCGAACGCGCGATGTAATTTGACGCCAGCCCCTTCCATCGTGGGCATGGCTTTGCGGGTTTCCAAAGTGGGTCTCAGGGACATGAGTGCCTCCTATTCCTTTGCACAGCATGTAACCCCTGCATTGCTGCGGTCAATTTGCATAAACCCACTGGACTTGTGCGAATTTGTGCAGATATCGGTGGCCCTGTTTTTCCGTGGAAAAAGCGGATAGACGGGTCCCGTACAAAGCGGAGGCATCCATGCAAGATGAAGTGCTGGCAACAATAGAGGCCTCAGCGCCCAGACGCTGGGCGGGGGTTGCTATGTTGTCAACTGTTGGCCTTCTTGTTCTGTATGTCGCCTTTGCCACCCCACCCGCGCTGATGTGGCAGATTTTCCTGCTGGTCGTTGGTGGGGCGGCTATGTGGCTGGCCTATCGCGTCTGGCACGCAACGCAGGACCGGATCGAACTGACCCGTACCGAACTGCGCACCGGAACAGGGCAGGTGATCGCAATCGTGGACGAGATCGAAGCGGTGGACCGGGGCGTGTTCGCCTTCAAGCCGTCAAACGGATTTCTGGTCCGCATGCGGTCGAAACCGGGTAACACCTGGGCACCAGGATTGTGGTGGCGGCTTGGACGACGTGTTGGCGTCGGCGGCATGACCGCCGCCTCCGAGGCCAAGTTCATGTCAGAAATGCTCTCGGCCATGCTGATGGAGAGGGAAGGGGTTTAGCAGTCGTCAGCTGCGACAATCTGCGTATATCCACGCGGTTGAGTGAAAATAAACTTGTCGATGGCGAACGAATGATCCCCGTACCCGATTCTGAAGGGTCGAGTATACCAGTCTTTTGTTTCGACCAGGATCATTGTGGCCCTGTCCGCCATTACAGGAATACGCCCTTTGAATTCTTCGTTAAGAGTTTGGTTATCCAATTCGTCAAAGCTGTCGCCTCGGACGCAAGACCAGAGCTTTTCGTAGCTTCCTCCGTCCGCTTCGTTTTCGCCCGCGTTAAAGCGGACGAAAGAAATTCGCATAGACACAGTTGACCGGTCTGCGACCATGAATTTTTGCAGGTCATACATGTTCGAAATGTAATTGGCCGTAACCAAGTTCTTTTCGCGAGAAAGAATGTCAGCGACTGCATAGGCCGCCTTCAGGTTTCGAGCGCTTTGACGATAGCCGTCAAAGAATGTGTAGGAGGCCCAGATTGACCAGAACAGAAGCGGAAAAATCATGACCGCCTCGATGCTCACGATCCCGTCCTCCTTGCGGAAGAAACGTGCGAGCCGATTGGCTGTTGGTTGAACGATGTACTTCTTAAAACGGTTCATGGACAAACACCGTTGTTGAATGCAGTTCGTACTGGCCGTCTGGGTCTTGTTGGGCCAATCGTCCCAGCGTTGTGCCAAAAAACAGCGGATCGACTTCAATGCAAGCCCGAACGACCATCAATTGATTGGACGTACCGGGCGTGAACAACTGGTCTTCTTTTCCGCGCACTTCTTCAGGCGTATCAACGCAATAAGGGTTGCTGAATACGCTGCCGAGATCTGACTCGGGATTGTCGCTGAAGATACTGTCTTCTGCGTAAGGATTGATCGAGAGCATTTCCAATGCCAGATTGTCGAAACAATCCGGGATGACGCCAGCCTTGTCGCAAATGATCTGTTTCAGCAAGGTATGCGTCCACACTGCGCCGATGCTAGAATCGTATTCTTCAATACGGTTCATACGGACGTCCTGAATGGTCTCATCCAGTGCCCGTTCCAAGTTGGTGTGGTTCCAGGCCACGATCCCCATTTCGACACCGGAATAGGTTGTCATCATGAAGACCGGGAACCAAAAGACGAATTCGATGGTGGCCATTCCGTCTTCTTTGCTGCGAAATCGGCGCAGATTATTTACAAGACGTTTGATCATTGTGTGAGCCTCAGGTTCCGAATGCTCGATGTAATCGAGGCAAATACGTTTGGCAGATCTTCTGGTGTCGCTTCATAATATGTTCCGACGTCCGTGCGGCAGTGCTGCATTATCGCACGGCCTGCGCTCGGGGCTTCCAACGAGATAGTAAAGATTACGACACCCATTTGGTCTTTGGCGTAGGTGCACATCGAGCGTACACGAGGGTCTTTCGTGCCCTGGCCGCTTGACGAAACGGCGTCATAGTAAAAGTTGTATGCCCAATTAGAACCGTAATAGTCATAGAAGCGTTGGTACAGGTTGTATCGCGTTGCCCGTTCCCACAACTCTGGCCACGTCAGGTTGTCCGAAGGCTCTACGTCTAACTCAAGGTAGGTTTTTACGCGCGGATTGTCCCTATCAACGCTTACGCATTCTCCTGTGGTGCCGGAGAAGGCCAGGCAACGATACTGAATAAACCCTCTTACGTATTCACCGGTTGGGTCTACTTCTTCAGCTGTGGCGACGCTGTCCGCGTTAACGTAGGTGAGGGTTTCGGTGTTCACAATCGAATTGCCAAAGCAAGTCGGCTGAAACTCGTCTCTGACCCAATACGCGCCGCCGTTTGACGAGTCCCATTCGATCATGTTGACATCTGGCCAGATGTAGTCTGTACCGAATTCAATCGTGATCTCGTTATTGTCATCCAACTCCGCGTAAGACACGTATTCGTTCAGCCTATCGTTCCAGCAAACGCCGGATTTCCCTTCGCGGTAGGGATCGTTCGTCCAGTATTGGGTGGTATTCGCCCCGTCCGTCATTAGAATCATGACTTTGAGTGTGTCGCCGCTTCGCGGGTTGTCCGGGCGGGACGCGAACTCGGACGGCACGTCACCTTCGGCAGCCATCTGCGCAATCACGGGTTGGAAGCTGTCGTCAAGCAGGGTCAGGCCCCATTTAACGCCAAGGTCGATCGACGTATTCCCATCCGCGACAAACGAGTCAATTTTATCTTTTAGAAGGTCTGCATCCTTCTGAAAGATCATCACTTCACGGTTCTCGTCGGTCTCACAAATCTCGCTGTAGACCAAATTGTTATTGATCGGGCGCTGGTCGTAGTTGCCCCAGTGCGTGAAATGCAGTGTGCGATCATACACCAGGTTCAGATCGAAATCGCTGGTCTGAAACTGCGCGGTTTCAAAGTTGATGCAGTTTGCGTGCGGATTAACGCCGTCTGTGTTAAGATACCCCATCACAGAATCCGGCAGCGCAACTTGCGTCGCGTAAGGAATGATCGAAATCGACATTTTGCCGTCTTCGGATTTATCGACCATTTCCTGCACAAATTCCTGTGCCGCCAGTTTCAGCGTCGTAAGGCGGCTGTTCCGGTTCATCGAGCCAGAAACATCCAGAACCATCGAAATCTCGACATTCCCCAGCGCTTCTTCCGCGGCGCTGACAACCGAAGTCGTGATCGTATCAACGTCCCACCACTGCATGAAGTGCATTTTGACGGGCATAACTGCGGTCGCCTCGACGCGACGGAAACCTTCAATGGTCACAGCGTCGGAACCGCAAAGGTTTGCAGGTTCGATGACAATTTGATCCTTCAGAAGAAATTCTTTTAAACCTTCTTTATCCAGATAATCTTCGATGACTTCTGTGGGGCAAAGGTCCTGCGCCAGGTCGGTCGCCGCCAAAACTGCACGATCCAGCGAGTATTGAAGCCGCGCGCGCTCGTGGTCAAAGCGCATGATGTCAACGGCAAATCCTCCGACGGCAAATACGATCATTATAAGGACCAGCGTAAAGATCGTCATGGTCCCGTCTTCTGACCGGACAAACGAATGCGGCGCAGATCCATGCCGGTCTGCGCGCTTTGGTTTGTCGATAATCCGCTTCCAGTCAAATTTCTTCATAATGAGTCCCTCTGCCGGTCAGGCACACTGATCTCAGTCCGTCGCAACTTTAATAAATTAGCCGTGGAACGTGGCGAGATTTGGGCGCCTTTGCCACTATGATGCTATTATTGAATGAAAATCGGCCGCAGTTTGGGGCTGCTTGTCAGCTTTGTTTCGTCAGGGCGAACAATTCCGGGGCAAGTGTTAACCGGACGACTCAGGCCCTTAACCGATAACCAATCCTTCAGGAAGTGATGAAAAAAAGTGCAAGAGAAGATTGCAGCATCGAGTAAGTGGTGCGACAAAACGTCATGACGTTTGTCAGTTACCGGTACGGAGGATTTTATGACCGGCATCAAAGAACCCAGCTTTCGTGAGAGTGTTGACCTGATGTTCAACAGGGCGGCGTCCCTGATGGATATGCCCCCGGGGTTGGAGGAAAAGATACGGGTCTGCAACGCCACCTACACGGTGCGGTTCGGGGTTCGATTGCGCGGCGAAATTCACACGTTCACCGGTTACCGCTCGGTTCATTCCGAACATATGGAGCCTGTAAAAGGCGGTATTCGTTACGCCACGGCGGTCAACCAGGACGAAGTCGAGGCGCTGGCCGCGCTGATGACCTACAAATGTGCGCTGGTTGAAACGCCCTTTGGCGGCTCGAAAGGCGGGCTATGCATCGATCCGCGCCAGTACGAGGAACATGAGCTGGAACAGATCACGCGGCGCTTTGCCTACGAGCTTGCCAAGCGTGACCTGATCAATCCGTCGCAGAATGTTCCGGCCCCTGACATGGGGACCGGTGAACGTGAAATGGCCTGGATGGCCGACCAATACGCGCGGATGAACACAACCGATATCAACGCGCGGGCCTGTGTGACCGGCAAGCCGTTGAACGCGGGCGGCATCGCCGGGCGGGTCGAGGCAACGGGGCGCGGCATTCAGTATGCTCTGCGCGAGTTTTTCCGCCACCCGGAAGACATCGCCAAAGCCGGGTTGTCCGGCAAACTGGACGGGAAACGCATTGTGGTGCAGGGGCTCGGTAATGTGGGCTATCACGCTGCGAAATTCCTCAGCGAAGAAGATGGCTCGCGCATTGTGGGGATCATCGAATGGGATGGGGCGCTGTATAACCCCGACGGTATCGACGTCGAAGCCGTGCGCCAGTGGATCGTCAAGCATGGCGGCGTCAAGAATTATCCGGACGCGACCCACTCTGCCGAAGGCGGGGCCGTGTTGGAGGCCGAATGCGACATCCTGATCCCGGCTGCTTTGGAAGGTGTGATCAATCTCAGTAACGCTGAGCGCATTCAGGCGCCGCTGATCATCGAAGCCGCGAACGGTCCGGTGACGGCCGGGGCCGATGAAATCCTGCGCAAGAAGGGCACGGTGATCATCCCTGATATGTATGCCAATGCGGGCGGTGTGACGGTGTCCTATTTCGAGTGGGTCAAGAACCTCAGCCATATTCGCTTTGGCCGGATGCAGCGCCGTCAGGAAGAGGCGCGGCATGAGCTGATTGTCAGCGAATTGGAGCGGCTCGATCGCTATCTCGGTGATGCCTGGTCGATGTCGCCGGACTTCAAGGCCAAGTACCTGAAGGGCGCGGACGAGCTGGAGCTTGTGCGGTCGGGCCTGGATGACACCATGCGCATTGCCTACCAGTCGATGCGCGAGGTCTGGCACAGCCGCGACGATGTCGAGGATTTGCGGACCGCGGCCTATATTGTCGCAATCGACCGCGTGGCCAGCAGCTATCGGGCCAAGGGCCTCTGATCTCGGCCGGAAGGGGGGCGGTTGGTCCGCCCCCTCATGAAACACCAACAACCTTTCCGAAATGGGCAATGGCAGGTCTGGCTGCGGGCGGGTAAGCTGCCGTCGAACAAACGATTCCGGGAGACCTAAATGTTGCGTATCGCTATCGCCGCCGCTGTGCTTGCCACGCCCTTGGCCGCTGCTGAAACCAAGGAAGAAAGCTGCAAGTATCAGGCCGATGTGGTTGCCGCGATTCAGCAGGCGCGTTTGGACAGGGTGAAAGAACGCGATGTCCCGCAGGCGGTTGCCGACAGCAGTCCGACCTGGCCCGAGAACTACAATGCCGCGATCCCGCTGATCACACCTTGGGTCTACGAACAGAAGATGCGCGATGTACGCAAAAAGGACCTCGGTGCCGCCTGGTTGGAGCTGTGTTTGCAGCAGTAATCCACAATCCCGCATTTCCTTGTGGATAAGCCCGTGCCTTCCCCTTGGCGCGGGTTTTCATTTCTGGCAGGTTTGATCCATGTCTTTGCCCCCCGGATTTCTGGATGAGTTGCGTACCCGGCTGAGCCTGTCTCAGGTGGTTGGGCGAAAGGTCATTTGGGACCCACGCAAATCCAATCAGGGCAAGGGAGATATGTGGGCGCCGTGCCCCTTCCACCACGAAAAAACCGCGTCATTTCATGTGGATGATCAAAAAGGGTTTTACTACTGTTTTGGCTGTCACGCGAAAGGCGATGCCATCAGTTTCGTGAAAGAGACCGAGAATGTCTCGTTCATCGAAGCGGTCGAGATTCTGGCCCGCGAGGCCGGGATGCCGATGCCTGCCCGTGACCCCAATGCGCAGGAAAAACAGGACCGCCGCTCGCAACTGGCTGAGGTGATGGAGCAGGCGGTACAGTTTTTCCGGCTGCAACTGAAGACCGGGGCAGGGGCGGCCGCCCGCGATTACCTGACCCGTCGCGGGCTGGACACGCAGGCGCTGGATCGGTGGGAGATTGGCTTTGCCCCCGATGGCTGGCAGGCGCTGTGGGATCATTTGACCAATAAGAACGTGGCCGAGGATCTGATCCTGGGCGCAGGGCTGGCCAAGCCCTCGAACAAGGGCAAAAAGCCCTATGACACGTTCCGCAACCGGATCATGTATCCGATCCGCGATCCGCGCGGGCGCTGCATTGCGTTTGGTGGTCGCGCGATGGACCCGAATGACAACGCCAAATACCTGAACTCACCCGAGACGGACCTGTTCGACAAAGGCCGCAGTCTTTACAACCATGGCCCCGCGCGTCAGGCGGCGGGCAAGGGGCAGCCGCTGATCGTGGCCGAGGGCTACATGGACGTGATCGCGCTGGCCGAGGCCGGATTTGGTGCGTCGGTGGCCCCTTTGGGGACGGCGATTACCGAACATCAACTGCAACTGCTGTGGCGTGTTTCGGACGAGCCGATCATCGCGCTGGATGGTGACACGGCGGGTCTGCGCGCGGCGATGCGGGCGGTTGATCTGGCGCTGCCGTTGCTGGAAGCTGGTAAGTCCCTGCGCTTTGCCATCATGCCCGAAGGGCAGGACCCTGACGACCTGCTGCGCGCCGAAGGGCCGGGGGCCGTACAAGCGGTTCTCGATGGTGCGATCCCGATGGTCAAGCTGCTGTGGCAGCGCGAAACCGAAGGCAAAGTTTTCGACAGCCCCGAACGCAAGGCGGCGTTGGACAAGGTGCTGCGCGATAAGATCAAGTTGATCCGCGACCCATCGATCCGGTCCCATTACGGGCAAGAGATCAAGGATTTGCGCTGGCAACTGTTTCGCCCGCAGAGACAGTCACAAAACCGTGCGTGGCAACCGCGTGGCAAATGGCAGCCGCCGAAGCAACCGGCAACGCCGGGCGCGCGGTCGTCATTCCTGGCCTCTTCGGAGAATGCGGATATCCACCTGCGTGAGGCGGCCATTCTGGCCATTGCCATTCTGAACCCGCAGGTGGTTGTTCAGTTCGAACACCAACTTGAGGATATGGAGTGCCGCGATCCGGATCACGCGGCCTTGCGCGATGCCATTCTGCGCCATGCGATCGACGACCCGGACAATCTGAAAGACCACATCGCTGAAACTTTGGGGCCCGAGCCCCTTGAAAACCTGCTGGGCCTTCGCCATGTCGCAGTGATCCCCTGTGTGTTCAAACCGGGCGACGTTGAAAAGGCCGAGATGACGCTGGCCGAGGAACTCGCGAAAATCAAAGCGCTCCGGGGGTTGGATGCTGAGATTGCCGAAGCAACTGAGGAACTGTCCGACTTGGCTGATGAGTCACTGACGTATCGGGTGGGTCAGGCCGCCGAAGAGCGTAACCGCGCAAGCCGCAGCCAGAACGAGGACAGGGCCATTTTCGACATCGCCGACAACGGTGCGCGAATCAACCGCGACGAGAAGGATGCGTTTGAGGCGATCATGTCCGGTATCAATTTCGAGCGGAAACGCCGGTAAAGTGGTGTTTTCATAAGGCACTGGAAAAGAAAAACGGGTAAACGGGTGGCCGAATCAGTTTCACGCGCTAATGATTCGGTTCCAACGAATCACCCATCCCTGCAGGAGCATTGAATGGCCGCCAAGGATACGAACGAAGACCGCAAATCCGACGAGCAGGAACAGGAAATCTCGCTGGACATGAGCCAGGCCCAGGTCAAGAAGATGATCGCCGAGGCCCGCGAGAAAGGTTACATCACCTACGATCAGCTCAATCAGGTCCTGCCGCCTGATCAGGTCAGTTCGGAACAGATCGAAGACGTTATGTCGATGCTGTCCGAAATGGGCATCAACATCATCGAAGATGAAGAGGCCGAAGAGGAAGAGAACAAGGGCTCGACCGAACTGACCACCACGGAAAGCAACCGTGAGGTTGCGCTGGCTGGTGCCGCCACCGAAAAACTGGACCGTACCGACGATCCCGTCCGTATGTATCTGCGCGAGATGGGTTCGGTCGAACTGCTCAGCCGCGAGGGCGAGATTGCCATCGCCAAGCGGATTGAGGCTGGCCGGAACACCATGATCGCCGGTCTGTGCGAAAGCCCGCTGACCTTCCAGGCGATCACCATCTGGCATGACGAATTGCTGTCCGAAGACATCCTCTTGCGCGATGTCATCGATCTGGAGACCACTTTTGGCAACCAGATGGACGAGGACGGCGATGTTCAGGAGCCTGTGGTGGATACTTCCGCCGTTCAGGCCACCAAACCCGCCAAGGACACCGGCCCCGAACTGGATGCCGACGGTAACCCGCTGAACAATGACGACGATGACGACGACGACGATCAGGCCAACATGTCGCTGGCCGCGATGGAAGCCGCGCTGAAAGATCAGGTTCTGACCACGCTGGAACGGATCTCGACCGACTTTTCGATGCTGTCGGAAATGCAGGACAGCCGGATTTCAGCGACTCTGAACGAGGATGGCTCGTTCAGCGAAAAAGACGAAGAGACCTATCAGAAACTGCGCGCTGAAATCGTCGAGCTGGTGAATGGCCTTCACCTGCACAACAACCGGATCGAAGCGCTGATCGACCAGCTTTACGGCATCAACCGCCGGGTCATGTCGCTGGACAGCTCGATGGTGAAACTGGCCGACCAGGCCCGTATCAACCGTCGTGAGTTCATCGATGCCTATCGCGGGCGCGAACTGGACCCGAACTGGCTGGCCGAGATGACCGAAAAGCCGGGCCGGGGCTGGCAGATGTTCATTGAACGCTCGACTGACAAGGTTGAAGAGCTGCGCAACGACATGGCTCAGGTCGGTCAGTATGTCGGTCTGGATATTTCTGAATTCCGCCGCATCGTGCAGCAGGTTCAAAAGGGCGAGAAAGAGGCGCGTCAGGCCAAGAAGGAAATGGTCGAAGCCAACCTGCGTCTGGTGATCTCGATTGCCAAAAAATACACGAACCGTGGCCTGCAATTCCTTGATCTTATTCAGGAAGGTAACATCGGACTCATGAAGGCGGTGGACAAGTTCGAATACCGCCGCGGGTACAAGTTCTCGACCTATGCGACATGGTGGATCCGTCAGGCGATCACGCGGTCCATCGCGGATCAGGCGCGGACGATCCGTATTCCGGTTCACATGATCGAAACGATCAACAAGCTGGTCCGGACTGGCCGCCAGATGCTGCACGAGATTGGCCGCGAGCCGACGCCGGAAGAACTGGCCGAAAAGCTGCAGATGCCGCTGGAAAAGGTTCGCAAGGTGATGAAAATCGCCAAGGAACCGATCAGCCTGGAAACACCCATCGGCGACGAGGAAGACAGCCAGCTTGGCGATTTCATCGAGGACAAGAATGCCGTTCTGCCGCTGGACAGCGCCATTCAGGAAAACCTCAAGGAAACCACGACTCGCGTTCTGGCCTCGCTGACCCCGCGCGAAGAACGGGTTTTGCGGATGCGCTTCGGCATCGGCATGAATACCGACCACACGCTGGAAGAGGTCGGCCAGCAGTTCAGCGTGACCCGCGAACGTATTCGCCAGATCGAGGCGAAGGCGCTGCGCAAGCTGAAACATCCCAGCCGGTCGCGCAAACTGCGGTCTTTCCTGGATCAATAGAAATCAAAGGCGCCCCGGATCCGAGGCGCCTTTTTTCTTTGCCATCACGGTTGGCTAGCACGCCAAACACATTGGCGCGAACTCACAAGGATCGGGTTCAGCACATCCTTATATCGGCCCTGTCCACTCATGGGACGGGCCGGGGCGAGGCGCAATCGCTGATGACCCCCGGTTCTAGTTGCGGATCGGATGTTCGACACGGGTTTTGAAGGCGCTGGGGGCCTGACCCGTCCACCGCTTGAACGCGGTCGAAAATGCCGCCTGATCCGCATATCCCAGCGAATAGGCGATCTCGGCCAGCGGCATCCGGTTGGTGATGAAGGTCTGCGCAAGATCGCATCTCAGGTCTTCGACAATCTCGCGGAAGCTTGTGCCTTCATCCTTTAACCTGCGCGCAAGAGTTCTGGGACTCATGCCCAGATTGGCGGCGGCCTCTTCGGCCTGAATGATATGGCCGGGCAGCGAGCGGGTGATCAGCCCTTCGACCTTGGCGCGGGTCTTTTGCTGGGGGGACCGGCGCTCGGCCAGGATACGCTCGCCATATTCCAGCAGATGCGCGCGCAGCTTTGGGTCATAGGTTGGGACGGGCAGGTCCAATGAGGACAAGGACAGAATGATCTCCATCCGCTCTGCACCAAAAACAACCGGAAAGCCTGCAAGTTTCTGAAAGGCCTTCGCGTTTTCGCCGATCTCGTGCTGAAACCGCATTTCGATGGGATAGAACTGTGTCTGGGTCAGGTTCCGCATTCGCGCCAGCGCGGCGAACAACAGAAACTCGGTTCTGCGATGATAGCGGGCAAAGCTGGGGTCTTTCCAATCCGCCTCGAACGCTGCGAAATTTCCGGCCATGCGCAGACTGAACGCTATGGAGGGGTCAATTATGCCGTGAAACCGGGACGTGTTTTCAGTCACTTGCTTCAAATCGCGGGAATACTTGCTGATATATCCTGTCAGGGTTGAAACCGAGGTCACGTCCAACCCGGCCCGCGCGGCAAAGGTGATGTCGCGAAGCGCGTCGCAGGCATAGCGGACAAACAGCGCTTCTTTATGCGCGTCATAGGTCGTGGCGGTGGGATCCACGTGGTCTGCTGCCAACCCGCTTTGCGCAAGAACGCGTTGCGAGGTCGAGGCATTGCCGCTGTGCCGGTCCAGCGATTGGGTCAGGATATGAAGACGGCCAATATCAACATCCATTGCGGTGCCCTAATGCTTTTAACCAAAACCGCCCTAGGTGGTGTGAAACCTGTTAGGCGCATCGGGATCATAGGCTGAAATGTCCGGAAATCGAATGGAATTGTCCGATGCGATCAAGAGATTGCCCCGAACGTATCCTACATCGTCAGCGCTGTCGGGTCGCGACCTTTATGGGGATGAGGTCAGAGCCACCATGCGATCGCCGCGATCGCGCGGAGGCTCCCCGGCACGCGCGCCGTCCCGCCATTCTTGTCGCATTGCCTGATCGAACGCTGCGTGACACCGTATTTTTGCGCAGATCGCGGAAAGGCGGTGATGTCATGCAAAAGCCTGATGTTTCGCGGAAAACTCACGATGGCAGCCTCATCGTCTTTGATGGGGTCTGTGTCCTGTGTTCCGGGTTTTTCCGCTTTATGCTGCGGCATGACAAGGCGCAGGTGTTTCAGTTTGCTACAGCTCAGTCACCATTGGGGCAGCGCCTTTACCGGGAACTCGGTCTGCCAACGCAGGATTTTGAAACCAATCTTGTGATTGTGAATGGCGTGGTTCATCAGCGCCTCGATGCCTTCGCAGTGGCGATGGGGCAGTTGCGCGGGCCATGGCGTATTCTGTCGCTGTGCCGGATCCTGCCTAGGTTTGTGAAGGATCCGCTTTATCACGCGATTGCACGCAACCGATATGCCATCTTCGGAAGGTCGGAAACCTGCCTTGTGCCGGATGCGGCGACCCGCTCGCGCTTTGCTGTGCAAGGGTTTTAGATGGATCCATTTTTGCAGGCTGCGGCGGAACCGACAGGGCTTCCCGAGGCGTTACATGACTTGCACAGCAAGGAAGGCACATACATCGGTCGCTGCGATATTCAGCGGGGACAAGGGTGGCTGGCCGGTTTGTCTTTGTGGTTAGGGGGGTTCCCCCACTCCGGGCGCGACGTTTCGGTCAGGGTCACGGTGTCTCGGCGCGGGCCGGGATGGGAATGGAGGCGCGATTTCGGAGGGCATATCACCCAGTCCCGCTTGTCTTTTGATCGACAGTCCAACTGCGTGCGAGAGGATTTTGGTGCCTTGTCCATCTGGTTGAAACCGGTTGTGGCCGGGGCGCGTTTGCAGATCAATATCCGGCGTTTGACCCTGTGGGGCATTGCCGTTCCAAACGCGCTGCTTCCGCAGTCATCAACGGTCGAATGGCAGGACGATCAGGGCCGGTTCCGGTTTGACGTGTCCGCCCGCGCGCCGCTGGTCGGGCAGTTGATCCGCTATCATGGCTGGCTCACGCCCGATCACAGTCACCTGCCAGTGGTCTGAACAGGTTGTGAGGGGGCCTGTTCTGCGCCGGACCCGATCCTAATATTTTGACCACACACAATCAGGGAAGAGATTACCAATGAAACAGATTTTAGCCTGCGCAACGCTCGCCGCCTTTGCCCTTGGCGTTCCCGTCACCGCTGATGCCGCCCGCAATGGATACCGAACCGAGCCGATCAACAGCACCGATTTCGAAGTCATCCCGCGCGCCCAGCAATTCACGGACGGGTATTGGTGTGCGGCCGCAGATTTTGCCCGGCGCAAATTGGGGGCCGGCTGGCAGCAGCAAATTTACGTCCTGCGCGGATATGGGCCCAGCGTGACCACCGGGCGCAAGACGGCCGTACAGTTTACGCTTAAAAAACCGGCCGAGGTTCCCGCGCAACCCAGCTTTGTCTTGACGCCCTTCGTTCCGGGGTCCAGCGTATCTGTGCAAGGGGCCGAGGCAAGGTGTAGAACGCGCCCGTTTATAAACTGACGCAGTGGTGAAACAGCGCGGATGCAGACAGAATTCTCGATCCAGACGCAAGGCCCCGGACTCTATGAATTCACCAAGGATGTGCATCGCTGGCTGAACCCGGTGGCGAAGGATGGCGTATTGACGCTGTTCGTTCGCCACACCTCATGTTCTTTGCTGATTCAGGAAAACGCTGACCCCGAGGTGCAGACCGATCTGCACGCGTTTTTTGAACGGCTTGTACCGCCCTCGAACCATCCCTCGATGGCCTATCTGCGCCACACATATGAGGGGCCGGACGATATGCCAGCGCATATCAAGGCGGCGCTTATGCCGGTCTCGCTTTCGATCCCGGTCTCTGGGGGTCGTATGGCACTTGGCACATGGCAGGGGATTTACCTGTTCGAACACCGGACCGCACCGCATCGCCGTTTGGTCGCTGCGCATCTGGGGTAACCCTTTATCTAGGGGTTGAAAATTCCGACTACCCAAATCCTAGCGGCTGCCCTATAGTTGTGGATAAGTAAGCCGTAGCGCTTACAAAAAGAGGCCGAACATGGGACGAGGAGACGGCGGATGCGCTGCCCGTTTTGCGGAAATATCGACACTCAGGTGAAAGATTCACGCCCTGCAGAGGATCACGTCGCGATCCGCCGACGCCGCTTTTGTCCGGCCTGCGGGGGTCGGTTTACCACCTATGAGCGCGTGCAACTGCGCGATCTGGTGGTGATCAAAACCAACGGCAAACGCGAGGATTTTGACCGCGACAAGCTGGAACGGTCAATCCGCATCTCGATGCAGAAACGCCCTGTTGATCCCGAGCGGATCGATCAGATGATCTCGGGGATTGTCCGGCGTCTGGAAAGCATGGGAGAGACCGACATACCCTCCGAAAAGATCGGTGAGATTGTCATGGAAGCTCTGGCGCGGATCGACACCGTCGCCTATGTTCGCTTTGCGAGTGTCTACAGAAACTTTCAGGCGGCCGATGATTTCGAGGAGTTTGTCCACGAACTGCGCCCGCCGCAGCCTCCGACGGACGAGTGAGCGAAACAGATAAGCGATTTATGGCGCTGGCCTTGTCATTGGGTCAGCGCGGGCAAGGGTCATGCTGGCCCAACCCGGCAGTCGGGTGCGTTGTCGTGCAGGGTGGCCGGATTGTTGGACGTGGATGGACTCAACCCGGCGGGCGACCCCACGCGGAAACCGAGGCTTTGGCTCAGGCAGGAGACGCGGCCAGGGGCGCGACGGCCTATGTGACGCTGGAACCCTGTTCGCATCACGGCAAGACACCGCCCTGCGCTGCTGCCCTGATCGAGGCCGGCGTCGGGCGTGTTGTTGCAGCCGTGGAAGACAGTGATCCCCGCGTGGCAGGGCAGGGCTTTGCCATGTTACGCGAAGCCGGGATCGAGGTTGAAACCGGCGTTCTGGCCGAGCAGGCCGAACGGGATCTGGCAGGCTTTTTTCTGAAGACCGAGCAGGGCCGACCTTTTGTTACCCTGAAACTGGCCAGCAGCTTTGACGGGCGCATTGCCACCCAGACCGGGCATAGCCAGTGGATCACGGGCCCCGAGGCGCGCCGGGCCGTTCACGCGATGCGCGCGCGCCATGATGCGGTGATGGTGGGGGCAGGCACGGCGCGGGCGGATGATCCGTCGCTGACCGTGCGTGATCTGGGCGTCGCGCAACAGCCTGTGCGCGTTGTCGTGTCCCGCCATCTCGACCTGCCGCTTATGGGGCAGCTTGCCCGCACAGCAGCCGAAGTTCCGGTCTGGCTGTGCCACGGCCCCCATCCCGATGCCGAGCGTGCGCGCGCATGGGACGGGCTGGGCGCGCGCCTGATCCCCTGTGCCTTGCAGGATCACCATATTGATGCGGCGGATCTGTTGCAGCAACTGGGTCAGGCCGGGCTGACCCGAGTGTTTTGCGAAGGCGGGGCCGCGCTTGCTGCCTCACTATTGGAAAAGGACCTGGTGGATGAGCTGGTCGGCTTCACCGCGGGCCTGACCATCGGGGCCGAGGGTTTGGCCGCAGTTGGTCGGTTGGGGCTGGAAAAGCTGGACGCGGCCCCCCGGTTCGAACTGATCGAAACCCGCGCTATCGGTCCCGACATCCTGCATCGTTGGCGACGTCCAACGCAGTGACGTTCAAGTCAGCGCCACAAATGCGCATGTGTGGCAAACGCCCCCTGTAGCTTGGACAGCAACCGGTTCAAAGGCCCCGTTGGCGCGGCCGTGTCACTCACCAACCGATCAACGGCGACTTCGACCGGGCAGGGCTGTCCGGTCAACGGATCCATGTAGCGCGGGTAATCAATCAGCGTCGCATGAACCAGCCCCATCAAGGACGGGCGCGCGCCGCGCCGGACAGGCACCGCGCCCAGATCGTTTGTCAGCCCCCAACCGGCATAAAAGGGCGCGCCCAGCGTCGTGACCTGAACTCCGCGCAAAAGCGCCTCGAAACCCAGTAGCGAGGTCATGGTCCAGACTTCGTTCACATGAGGCAGTAAAGACGCCGGATCGCAATTGTCGAGGATCAGATCCGCCAGTTCCTCCGCCTCAATGCGCCCCTCACGCAGCCCGGCTTCGACATCGGGATGAGGTTTGTAGATCAAAACGGCGTCCGGATTCGCCTCCCGCGCGGTTTGCAGAAGCTCAAGATTGGTGCGCACGCTGCTGGTGCCCAACAGGATCGAGGCATCATCCTCCACTTGTCCCGGCACAAGAATGCGGTGCCCATCTGGCAGGGTCGGCGCGGGCTGGCCGGTATTGTATTTGCTCAGACCGTCCGAGAGCAGCCTGCTGACCAGCCGTTCGGCCCGCCGTTCCTGATCGGGGCGCAGGGTTTCGCGCTGGGCGATCAATTCCTCCAACCGGCTAGGCCGTGTGGGGTCGTAGTAAATCCCCAGATCGTCCGACACCAGTGACAGAGGCGGAACCAGCTCGGCCCCCAATCCGCGCGAGCGCAAAAAGCCATCCTCGACCCGAATGGCCCCTTCGGCATCTCGGGCCTGACTGGCCCAGACCATGTGGGGGCGATCGGACGTTGTCGGCGGGGCCGAGGTGAATTGCATCTTTTTGTGACACCCAAACATCTGTTGCAGATGCTTGCGCTTCCACAGCCGCATGCCCGACGCGGTCCAGCCAAACCGATCCTGCCGCCACGCGCGGCTCAGCGCTTCGAGTGTGTCCAGAACGGTTTCCAACTCGCACAATTGGTCCCGATATGGGTCGTACCAGACTGGGTAAAGCAGCATGGATGCCGCGAACAATTGCGGTCGGGTCAGATTGCGGGTGCGGCGCGGGATTGGGTCTTCATCCTGCGTCAGCCCCCAACCCGCATAGAAAGGCTGCCCAAAGACGCGGGGCTTGTGACCGGCCAGAATAGCCTCGAACCCCAGTTGCGACGACAGTGTGTAAACAGCAACCGCGCCTTCCAGCAGGGACCACGGGCTGATCGGGTCGCTTAGAAAGGACACCCGGTCAGACAGGTCCTGATCGCTGAAATGCCCCGCGCGATGACCGGCCTGCGTTTCCGGGTGCGTTTTGATGAGAATCCTTGCGCCGGGGTTCTCTTCTTGCGCGATTACCAGCATTTCTCGGAAGCGGGCATAGTCGCCGCCACTGGCCGTTACCGCCGCATCGCCTTGGGTCTGATCGATGACCAGCACATATCCGGGGTCGGGCGGTGCAATATCCAGTTCAAAGGCCGAGTATTTGCTGAGATGCAGGTCTTTCAGTCGCGCGATTGCCCCCCGAGCCCGGTCCAGCAGCGCAGTGTCATCCAGCGGGTGCATGGCCAACAGGGTCTCAAGATCAGATGGTGCGGACGGGTCGAAATGCAGACCTGTTCGATCCACCAGCAGGCCCAGCGGCGCTTCGCCCTGACGACCGGGGTGAAGCGAGCGCAGAAACGCGTCTTCGACCCGCAGGACCGGGGCATCGTACTTACCCGCAACCCGCAGGCCGCGATGGGCGGTCGGACTATTGCCCCAAACCCCAACCATGTCACCGGGTTTCGGCAGGCCCAGACGAATGTCATAGCCAGCCAAGGACAGGATGCGCCGAATGCGCCGATTGGTCAGAAATCCCCCATTATACACAAACAGCCGAGAGCGCTCCGCCCCGGCTGCGGTGTCCATTTCGGGGGTCACGGATCAGTTGCCGGTCAGGGTCGCGACGTTTGCAACCGGAGTCAGCCCGCCCGCGATAAGCGAGATCGATTTGCTCCACTGCGCATAAGGCGCTTCGGTCACGTAGATCGTGTCGTCGTCGCGGATGACAAAGTCACGGGCGATGAACAGGCCATTCGGCGCGGTGAGGTTGAGCAGGTAGATCATCCGCTGATCGCCTTGCAACTCGGCCCGGCCCGTCACGCTGCGGGCGATGTCCTGACGTTCTTTCCGCAGGATGAAAATCCCAGTCGGATCCGATGACAGGCCTTGCAGGCCGCCGACCTGCGCCAGGGCTTCCAAAGCTGACAGGTCCTGAGTGTCAAAGGCGATACGAGATTGCCCGCCGGTTGCGCCAAGCGCGATGTAGGACCGGCTGTCCGCCTCGACCAGGATACGGTCGCCGCCACGCAGCGCCACATCCAGCCTTGGATTGGTGAACAGGTCTTCATACCAGACCGTACCCTTTTGGTCGCCCCGGATCAGGGTGACCAGCGCAATGTCCGATCCGACGGCCACGCCGCCCGCCTGAGACAACATGCCCAGCAATGTGCGGGTGGGGCGTTCAATCGGGTAAATACCGGGGGCTCCAATTGTGCCTGTCAGCGACACGGTCGAGCCATCGCCGGCAACGCGGCGCACCTCGACCTGCGGGTCAGGGGTTTGTTCCTGCAAGCGGTTGGTGATCAGGATGCGCAACTGCTCGGGCGTGTTTCCGGCGGCGCGCAGGCGTCCGGCATAGGGTACAAAGATGAAACCTTCGCTGTCGACTTGCACTTCGTCCAGCGCAGTGGCCGAGCCGGTTTCGCCAGCCAGCAATCCGTCATCCACGTTTTCCCAGATGGTCAGGCCCAGAACATCGCCGGGGCGCACCGTATCGGCCGCCACGCTTTGCGCACTGCTGAACGACGACGAAAAGCCAAACTGCGGAACGCTGGAGGTTGCCCGTGTGACGCGATCATCAACTTCAACCACGAAGGCATTGCCGCCATTTTCGACCGAGCCTGCCAGAATCTCTGATTTGTTCGGTCCGGATTTGGGAAGCTGACACGCGGCCAAAAGGCCGCAAAGGCCCACAAGGGTAATCCCCCGCATCCATCGGATTGGAAAGCTCTGCACTGCCGATGATCCTCAGTATTCTTAGTTTTGGGAAACTTACCCGCTTCGGGATACAACATCCAGCAGAGGATGCCCCATTTCACTCAACGAGCCGCAACTGTGGCGTCAGTGCCTCGTTGTTTCTGAGGACACTCTGATAAGGATCGTTGGCGCGCAACATCATATCTGCGGCGCGGCGCAGCAGTTGCCGGCGCCCCCGGCGCGAATAGAACCCGCCCGGAACCTGACTGGTTTCCAGCAGGAACTGACGATAGATGCGGTAGGCCTTGGCATCCGGCATCCCGGGGTTTGCATAGAAATCTTCGATGGCTTGATGCGACACGAATTCGGGTTTGTCATAGACCGATTTGCCGAAAATCCGCAGCGGAATGCCCCGCCACAGCACCTGTTGACCAGCCGTTGAGTTGATTGTGACGGCCGAGTTCGCCTCGTCCAGCAGTTTGGCCAGTTTGCCGCCCGGCACATAGTGAACGCGATCTTCGATCCCATGCGCACGTGCCCTCTGACGCACGTGGCGGCGCAGCGGTTCGCGGTGGTTTTCCAACGGGTGTTCCTTGATCACCAGCCGGTGGTGCCCCGGTGCGCCCTTGGCGAAACCCGCAATCATCTGTTCGAGAAACTCGCTCATCCCTGAGTAATCGGAGTGCGACTGAACCGAGCTGTCGTGGCCCAGTTGCAAAAGGACAAGGTGATAGGGGTGCGGGCTTTTGCGAACCAATCCCGTGGACCAACCCCTTTGAATGCGATGAAACGGCATCAGCGCCAGCCGCTTGAAATACAAGCGGAATTCTTTTGACACCGGCAATTCCCGATGCGGGCGGAAGTTCCGGTAACGGCGGTTCAGGAACAAGACGAACCAATGGTAGAGCGCACCGTAGAAGATGTGCTGGCGCATGTCCCCCCAATGGGACGGCGGCGGGGATTGCGTGTCCGAATGCTCGAGCGCCTGTTGCATATCCTCGACATTCAGCGACATGAGGCGCGAGTTTCCGTTCGAGCCGCCACGCTCATACGTGACCCACCAGGGCCTTAGATACCCTTCCTCGAACACATGCACGGTGATGCCGCGCGACCGCGCGATTTCAACGGCGCGCGCATGCACCGGGCGGGTGTCGCCATACAACACAATGTCGGTCACGCCTTTTCCGACGATCAGGTCAATCAGGGTTTCGGACCAACGATCCGGCGTGTCGCGAAAAGGGATATAGCTGGATTTGTCGAACCAGAACGCCCGATCACCTGCGTTGAACCCCACGCGCCAGACTTGCGCGCCCGATGCCTGCAACATCCGCCCAAGGGCGCTGAAAAACGGCCCATGGGGCCCCTGAAGAAACAGGAAGACGCGGTTATTTCGGGCGGTGGTTGAGTGGTTCATCTTGGTGACAATATCCAAACTTCTGGGCGAATCTATGCCGTATCTCGCCAGTTTTTTGTTCAATCCGGCCTTTTTTACCGTGTCGGGTCCTTGCCCGCGCAAGGGGATGGGCGTACCTCAGCTTGTGAAAACACGCTCAGGTTAGGGAACGAGGGTTAACAGGATGTTTACAGGGATCGTCACCGATGTCGGCACTGTCACCGAGTTGGAGCAGCAAGGCGACCTGCGCGCCCGCATCCAGACTGCCTATGACACGTCCGGCATCGATATCGGGGCGTCGATTGCCAGCGATGGCGTGTGCCTGACCGTGATCGCGCTGGGCGACGATTGGTATGACGTTCAAATCAGCGCCGAGACGGTGTCTAAAACCAACCTGAACAGCTGGACCACCGGATCGCGGGTGAACTTGGAACGCGCCTTGAAGGTGGGTGACGAACTGGGCGGTCATATCGTCTCGGGCCATGTCGATGGCGTTGCCGAGGTTGTTGCGGTTGAGGATGAGGGCGACAGCACAAGGGTCACGTTGCGCGCGCCTGCGGATCTGGCGCGGTTCATTGCGCCGAAAGGGTCGGTTGCGCTGAACGGAACCTCGCTGACCGTCAATGACGTGGACGGTCGTGATTTTGGTATCAACTTTATCCCGCATACCAAAGAGGTCACGACCTGGGGTGATGTTGCTGTCGGGGATCACGTTAACCTCGAAATCGACACGCTGGCCCGGTACGTCGCCCGCCTGGCCGAGATGTCCTGACCGCGAAATACGTCGCGTCCTGACAGGCCAGCGCCGTTTGCGCTCTGGCCTTTGGGCGCAGTGTGGTCTATCCCGCCTTGCAGAAATGCTCTTGTGAAAGGCTGCCCCATGAGCTTTGAAACCCCCGGTCCGGTCGAGGCCCAACTGCGTGACGCGATCAGCCCGATCGAAGAGATCATCGACGAGGCGCGCAAGGGCCGGATGTATATCCTGGTCGATCACGAGGATCGCGAGAACGAAGGCGATCTGGTGATCCCGGCTGAATTTGCCGATGCCGAGGCGATCAACTTCATGGCCACCCATGGGCGCGGGCTGATCTGTCTGCCGATGACCGCCGAACGCGTGGATGCTCTGGGCCTGCCGATGATGGCCGTGAACAACTCGTCGCGTCACGAGACGGCCTTCACCGTGTCGATTGAAGCGCGCGAGGGTGTATCCACCGGGATTTCCGCCGCCGACCGCGCGCTGACGGTGGCAACTGCGATCAACGAGCAGAACACGATGGCCCATATCGCAACCCCCGGCCATATCTTCCCACTGCGTGCCAAGCGGGGTGGGGTACTGGTGCGTGCAGGCCATACCGAGGCCGCCGTAGATATCTCGCGTCTGGCGGGGCTGAATCCGTCGGGTGTCATCTGTGAGATCATGAAGGCTGACGGCACCATGGCGCGTCTGCCCGATCTGGTGGAATTCGCGCAAGAGCATGACATGAAGATCGGTACGATCAGCGATCTAATCACCTACCGGTCGCGCAATGACAATCTGGTAGTCGAAACCTCGCGTGAAACCGTCAACTCGGAATATGGCGGCGAATGGGAGATGCGGATTTTCACCGATCAGACGCACGGCATCGAGCATGTGGTGATGGTCAAAGGCGATGTGACTACACCAGAGCCGGTTCTGACCCGCACCCACGCCCTGCACGAAGCGCCGGATATTCTGGGCCTCGGCCCCAAATCCTCGCGCGAGTTGCCGCGCGCGATGGAGAAGATCGCAGAAGAGGGGCGCGGCGTGGTCTGCCTGTTCCGGCAGCCGCGTAACTCGCTGTATGCGGCCGAAGATGAAGGCCCGCGCACGATCAAGCAAACCGGTCTGGGCGCGCAAATCCTGTCCAAGATGGGCATTCAGGAACTGGTGCTGCTGACGGACTCGCCTGAAACCGTATATCTGGGGCTCGACGCGTTTGGCCTGTCCATCGTCGGTACCCGTTCGATCCTGAAGGAAGACTGATCATGGCTGCTCAAGACGAACATGGCGTTTTGCCGACACCCAAATTCGACAAGCCGGTGAAGCTGTTGATCGTGGCGGCCCCTTTCTATCGCGCGATTGCAGACAACCTGATCGCCGGTGCGAAGGCCGAGATCGAAGCAGCTGGCGGCGCCTGTGAGGTTGTCGAGGTGCCCGGCGCGCTGGAGATCCCCACCGCCATCGCTATGGCGGACCGCCAGTGCAATTTCGACGGCTATGTCGCACTGGGCTGCGTCATTCGCGGTGAGACCACGCACTATGAGACTGTCTGCAACGACTCCAGCCGCGCCATTCAGTTGCTGGGCCTGCAGGGCCTGTGCATCGGCAACGGCATCCTGACTGTGGAAAATGACGATCAGGCCGAAGTTCGCGCCAACCCCGAAAAGATGAATAAAGGCGGCGGCGCGGCTGCTGCGGCCTTGCATCTGATCGCGCTCAGCCGTAAGTGGGGCTCTTCCAAAAAGGGCGTCGGATTCAAGCCGCCGTCCGAGTCCATCCTTGTGGCGGGCGACAGCAACGGACCCTCGACAGCATGACCAAGACAGACGCGCCGAAACCGGCCAACCAGAAACGCCTGATGAAATCCGCCGCCCGGCTTTATGCCGTGCAGGCGCTGTTCCAGATGGAGCAGTCGGGCCAGACGACCGAAGCCGTCGTGAATGAGTTTCTGGATCACCGGTTTGGCGCTGTCTATGAAGGGGACGAGATGCTGGATGGCGATATCAGCGTCTTCCGCTCGCTGGTGGACAATGCTGTGAACTATCAGGCTCCGATTGACCAGATGACCGACCGTGCGCTGGTCGCCAAATGGCCGATCTCGCGCATCGATCCGACCCTGCGGGCGCTGTTCCGCGCCGCCGGGGCCGAACTGACCCAAAGCGACACGCCGCCCAAGGTGGTTATCACCGAATTCGTCGACGTCGCGCGCGCCTTCTTCCCTGAAGGCAAAGAGCCGAAATTCGTCAACGCCGTGCTGGACCACATGGCGCGTGAGGCCCAGCCCGAGGCGTTCTGAGCCACATCACCGGACGACAAGAATAAGGCGCAGACTCGAAACCGAGCTGCGCCTGAACGTTTGCAATACACTTGTTAAAACAAGCCTCCGGTGTCCACCACTCACAGTTTTATCCAAAGACACCAGCACTTTAACGGAAATCCTCTGACGCGCCACCTATCGATTCCGATAGCGCTGCGGATCGATCAGGCCCAGCTGCATCGCGCGGACCAAGGCGGATTCGCGGGTTGGGGCCTGCAGTTTGTCACGCGCGTTTTTCAGATGGGTGCGTATCGTGATCTCGGACAGGCCCAATTGTTCAGCGATCCTGTCGTTGCGGTGGCCAAGCGCCAGCAGGTTCAGAACCTGCAATTCCCGCAGTGTCATGTCCGGCGCGGTCGGTGCGATGCTGGCGATGTCGTAGACACGGCCATGATTGCTGGGGATGTCCGACCCCAGATTGGTGGCCAGCACGGTGGCCAAGACGCGCATGTCCCGCTGCTGTTCGGTCATCATCAACTGGACGTCCTGTTGGTCCGAGGCCAGCACGACCAGCTTGGTCTCGTTGTCGGGGCAGGGCACGACCAGAGAATACAGGTGGATATATCCGGCCTTCTCCAGATCGTGGTTCAGACCCAGCGCCTTGTCGGAATGGCCATCCGACGGTTTCAGGCTTGCGGCCTGCACGTAAAGGCTTTCCTTGCCGTTCTGAACCTGCGCCAGCATGGGGTCCGCTTCGGCATAGCCTTGCGTGTCGTAGCGGTTCAGCCAGCCCTTGGACATCGAACTGCGCACCCAATGGATCGCGCCGGTCTCGGGCGTGAAGCACACCATGTTCAGCGCGTTGAATCCGATCTCGGCCAGCCGGTCTAACGTGAACTCCCACCGTTCCTGATCGTCGTGACGCAAAGACAGCGCTTCGAGTAGGTCAAGCGCGAACAGGCTGAGGGCATTCATTGAAACTCCGCATACAGTGTCGCACCCCGGCGGGGCGCGGTTTACTCTGTTCGACCATGCGCTATCCTCGTGGCATCAGACAAGGAGCTTTGTGATGCCCAAACTGATCCGCCTTTACATTACGCAAGTTGCATGGGGATTTGTGATCTCGGCTGTGTTTGTCGGCGTGCTGCTGGCGCTGAATGTCGCGAACCTGCGGGGGCTGATTTTCGGGTCCGAGGTCGGGTTGATCGCGCTTGCGATGATCTGGTTCATGAACGGGATCGTCTTTGCCGGGGTGCAGTTCGCCTACAAGATCATGAGCATGGCCGAAAAGCCCGGTGGTCCGCGTCGCGGATCGCCCGTCGTGCACAGCTTCAAGCCCGCTATGGCCAAGCAGGAAGCCCGCGCAGAGCGCTGAATTTCAGGGGAAAAGTGGCGGGACCGCCAGCCAACCGTGCGGTGTGATTCCCGAGGACCTGTATGTACAGGTGGGCGCCGGGTAATCAGGCCAGGACCTGAACAGAGCCAGCCCCCTCGGAATTGCTTAAGGCCACCAGAATGCTACCTGTCACAAGAAGGGCAGAACCCGCCAAGCGCTTAGTTAGGGCGTCTGACGGGTTCGCACAAGGGGTCACGCATCAACAGTTTCGTGCAATGCCGTGCGCATCTTGCCGAAATGCTCGTCCCAGCCGTTGTCCAGCGCCAGGATAAGGCCGAAGGCGTCGGCATTCTGCGGCAGGCCTTCGTGCAACAGGCTCAGACGCGTTCCGCCCGCAACCGGAGTAAGCGTCCATTTGACCACGCTGACGGCGTCGCCCATGGGTTTCACGGTGAAGGTGTATTCCAGATATTCCGGCGCGCGCGCCTCGCGGACGTCGCCCCAGATCAAAAGGTCGCCGCTGGTGGTTCCGTACATCTCAAGCTTTTGACCCTTGGCCAATGGGCGCTGGGGTTTGTGGAACCATTCCGCCAGCCTATCGGGCTCGGTCAAATAGGCCCATACGGTTTCCGGTTCGGCCCGCAGAAAAATCGTTTTTTGTAATACAGATTTGGTCATTTGTCTTTCCTTTCAATAGCTTCCTTGAGAGAGTTGAGGCGGTCATCCCAGAACTGGTCAAAGTAGCTGAGCCAGTCCAGAACCGGGGCCATACCGCGGGGTTCTATGCGATTGATGCGTTCACGACCGCGCGCCTCAACCGTGATCAACCCGCCATCAGACAGGACCGTCAGGTGTTTCTTGACGGCGGCGCGGGTCATGTCGAAGCGGTCCGTCAGTTGGCCGATTGTCATATCCTCGCACGCCAGCAGTTTGACGATGTCACGCCGGGTAGGGTCGGCCAGCGCACGAAACGCGTTTTGGGTTAGGGTCTGCATTTGTCACCTCGGTAAAGATACCATTTGGTATCATATTAATGCAGTACCATACGGTATCATGTCAAGTCCCGTGCGGAGGCTTTACATTTGTTCACGAATTGTTCACATTTCTCACATGACACTGGATCTGCAACCCGGACAGAAACTTGCGCGTGGCGTGGCGCGTCACCTGACCGCGCATGGTTTTGTTTCCGTTGAGGAATTCGTTCCGGCGCGTGGCCTGCGCGTCGATGTGATGGGGCTGGGCCCGAAGGGTGAGCTTTGGGTGATCGAGTGTAAATCCAGTCGCGCCGATTATCAGTCGGATTCGAAATGGCAGGGCTATCTGGAGTGGTGCGACCGATTCTTTTGGGCCGTGGATACCGAGTTCCCGACCGAGCTGTTGCCCGAGGAAACCGGCCTGATCATCGCCGACGCTTATGATGCAGAGATCATCAGAATGGCACCCGAAGACAAGCTGGCCCCGGCGCGGCGCAAGAAGATGATCCAGAAATTTGCAACCGACGCGGCCCGCCGTCTGCTGGCGCTGCGTGATCCGCGAATTTGAAGCTGGTCAGTCTTTGACGGCGCGCGCCGCCTGTGCTGCTGCGCGCAGTTCGTCGGCGATTTCTTCAGCCTCTTCGGGGTCGAAATCCATTGGAATTTCGATGCCATCGGCCTCGATGAACAAACGCACCATCCCCTGATCGGTAGGCCCGATCTGAAGGTTGGCCTGAATGTCTCGTTCGGTGTTGATACCCATACGCGCCTCCGGGACTGAGCACTCGTGCTAGCGCGCGCGGGGTTGAGAATCAAGCCGCCAATGCGCTCAGATATGGCATGGCAAATGTGGATCTCAGACAATTCCGGGCCGAAGATGCTCCGTGGCTGGTTGAACGGCACGGCACGCTTTATGCGCGGGACGAAGGCTTTGATGAGACATTCGCCCCGCTGGTGGCGCGTATTCTCGACGACTTCATCGCGGATCATGATCCGACCTGCGAGCGCGGCTGGATCGCCGAGCGGGACGGAGAGCGGTTGGGCAGTATCTTTTGCGTCAGGCTGGATGACCAGACGGCAAAACTCCGTCTGTTCCTCTTGGTGCCCGAGGCGCGCGGTTTGGGGCTGGGCAAGCGGCTTTTGGCAACCTGTATGGGTTTTGCTCGGGCTGCCGAATACAGACAGATGCAGCTATGGACCCATGAAAGCCACAAGGCCGCCTGCGCGCTGTACAAGGCCACCGGTTGGCAGTTGGTGGACAGCAAACCGGTGCGGTCTTTCGGGGTCGATCTTGTCGAACAAAGCTGGAAAATTCAGCTTTAATCCTCTTGCATTCCCCGGGCGCGTTCGGTAAATCGCCCCTCACGAGTGCCGCCTTAGCTCAGTTGGTTAGAGCGCTGGATTGTGGATCCAGAGGTCCCCTGTTCAAGCCAGGGAGGCGGTACCACTTCCCCAATATGAAACACAAAACTCGCGCTTTTTGGCGGGTCATTGCGGTGTGCCAATGGCGCGCCTGAATTCAGCGCGCCAGGTTCAGTTTGAACTTCATCTTGCTCTGTTTCGCGGCGGGCAAATGCCGGTTCAGGCGTTTGTTGACCAGTCCAAAGCCCCAGATGATCACCAGCGTCAGCAGGATGAAGTAGAAGGCCAGAATCGGGTAAGGCACAAACGGGTTGAACGTCTTGTCCGCGAAATAGCTGGCGTAATACAGCGCATCTCCGCGTTGTTGCCAGGCGGGGAAGGCCGAGAAGAAGACCAGCGTTGTGGCGTGGAACAGAAAGATCGCCTCATTCGTGTATGCAGGCCATGCCAGTCGCAACATAGTGGGCCATACAATCCGGCGGAAGCGGGCCCAGCCGGTCATGCCATAGGCATCCGCCGCCTCGATATCGCCTTTGGGGATCGAGCGCAGGGCGCCATAGAAGATCTCACCCGTATAAGCGGCGGTATTGAGGAACAGAACGATCAGCGCCCCCAGCCAGGCCGACGTGAAGGCGTCGAACATCGGATAGGGTTTCTTCAGCGACAGGAAGAAGAAATAGGCAAAGAAGAACTGGATGAACAAAGGCGAGCCGCGGAACAGAAAGATGAACCATTCCGCAGGCTTGCGCATCCATTTGTTCGGGGACGCCTTGCCGACGGCCAACGCGGTGGCCAGAAAGAACCCGGTCGCAAGGGCCATGATCCCGAAATAGACATTCCAGATCATGCCCGAACCAATCAGCGTGAACTGCTCGCACAGGGTAAAGTCGGATTTGGGCAACAAGCGCTCGCCAATGCCGACAGAGCGGAGGGCGTAGTCCTGAATTGTCTGGATGCAACTCATGCCCGGGCTCCTTGCAAAGGAGACCGCGTGCGCGAAAGCCATTGCATTGCAATCGCGTGCGGCACCCGGTTGAGGTTTTGAAGCGCGATTGTCATGCCGTCGTCTCCTTGCGCAGCAACTCTCCGCCCGCGGTGGCCTGACCGTGGGACAGGCGGCGCATCAGCTTTTCAAGCACGATTTCCGAGATGCGGGTCATGCCGAGATAGAAGATCAGCAGGAACAGGAAGTACCACATGCGCCAGTCGCCATGCGGGTAATCGGTGAAGCGCGAGGTTTTGGTGCCACCCAACTCTCGGGCCCAATAGACGATGTCCTCGATGCCCAGCAGGAACAGCAGTGGCGTCGCCTTGATCAGCACCATCCACAGGTTCGACAGGCCGGGCAGGGCGTAGACCCACATTTGCGGCACGAGGATACGCCAGAACGTCTGGCGGCGGGTCATGCCATAGGCTTCGGCGGTCTCAAGCTGGGCATGCGGAACCGCCCGCATCCCGCCGAACAGCACGTTGGCTGCAAACGCACCGAAGACGATCGAGAAGGTGATGACGGCCAGCACGAACCCGTAGGTTTCGTGTACCCATTCCGGTGCGCTACCCAAGGGCAGTTTTGCGGCCTGACAGACGATGAAGTCATTGCCCTGACGCACCGGGTCGGTCCATTCGGGACACATAACTTGGTGGCGTGTCCATTCGAACGCCTGATCCAGAGCAATCACAAAGAACAGAAAGAACGCGATGTCGGGCACGCCGCGTACGACCGCGATGTATCCTTTGCCCAACCAGCTGAGCGGAGCGAAATGCGACCGGGCTGCCATTGCACCTGCAAACCCGAAACTCAGCGCGACCGGGGCGGTCACGGCCAGCAACCCGAGGACCTTCAGAAACGACAGGTAGAACGACCAGTGCACACCGTTGGTCAGGTAGCACGAGAACCAGCGGAACGTGCCCAGCGTGTCGGGATCAGCGCAATAGGAAAACATACGGCGTCTTTCGAACGTCAGCCCCGGCGCAAGGCCAGGACAGGTTCGGCGCTATGAGGGGCGCCGAACCCATGTGTGCAGATCAGTTGGTGACGACCGAACCGTCAGAGTTATAGGTCGGCACGCCTTCGCCGAACCACTTGACGATCAGCTCGTTCAGCGAGCCATCGGCCTTCATCGAGGTGATCGCCTCGTCGAACTTGCCGCGCAGCTCGCCATCGGATTCGCGGATGCCCAGGCCAATGCCGCCGCCCAGCGGGACGTCATCACCGACAAAGACCAGCTCACCACCGGATTCCTCGACGATCGGGACCAGGAAGTCCTTGTCGGCGAAGACAGCGTCAGCCTCACCGTTGCGGACGGCTGCGATGGTTTCTTCCGGGGTTGCGAATTCAACCAGAGTCGCGCCGGATTCGGCGACGTGACCGGCCTGAATGGTTGCAGTCTGCGCCGCAACGATGCCGCTGCTCACGTCAACGCCATCAGATGCGCCGACATAGGCCGAGGCTGCAGGCGGGAAGTAGTTCTGAGTGAAATCAATAACTTCATCGCGTTCGTCGGTGATCGACATGCCCGCGATGATGGTGTCGTAGTTGCCCGAAACCAGGTTCGGAATGATCGAATCCCAGTCGTTCTTGACCCATTCGCAGTCCAGATTAGCGCGTTTGCACAGCTCGTCGCCCACTTCACGCTCGAACCCGTCGATCTCGCCGGCGTCGTTGATGAAGTTATACGGAGGGTAGGCGCCCTCGGTCCCCATGCGGACCGTGTCGGCCATGGCGATACCGGCGGTTAGGGCCAGCGCTGCGGTGGACAGAATCAGGTTTTTCATTGGTTACTCCCCAGTTTGGTTCTGTTTTTGAAACTATGCCGCCTGAGTGGCAGAGAGAAAGCCCCGAAGCCGTTCGGATTCGGGAGAGGTAAAGATATCTTCGGCCGTGCCCTCTTCTTCGATCCGGCCTTGGTGCAGGAACACGACATGGCTGGAGATATCCGCTGCCATCTTCATGTCATGGGTCACGATGATCATCGTCCGCCCTTCGGCGGCCAGGTCCTTGATGACCTTGATGACTTCCTGCTCCAACTCGGGGTCCAGCGCCGAAGTCGGCTCGTCAAACAACAGCGCCTCGGGCTCCATGCACAGGCCGCGCGCGATGGCCGCGCGTTGCTGTTGGCCGCCGGACAGTTGCGCGGGGTAGACGTCGCATTTGTCACCGATGCCAACCTTTTCAAGGTACTTACGCGCGCTGTCTTCCACTTCGGCCCTGTCACGGCCCAAAACGGTTACCGGAGCTTCCATGACATTTTGCAAAATGGTCATGTGCGCCCACAGGTTGAACTGTTGAAACACCATCGACAGGTTGGTGCGAATGCGCAGGACCTGCTTGGGATCGGCAGGGCGACGTCCGTTTCCTGACCCGTTCCACTTCACCGGCTCGCCCTTGAACATGATCTCGCCCTGCTGGCTGTCCTCCAACAGGTTGCAGCAACGCAGAAGGGTGGATTTGCCAGAGCCGGATGAGCCAATCAGGGACACGACGTCGCCGCGTTTTGCGGTGATGTCCACGCCCTTGAGCACCTCGAGATTACCGAAGCTTTTGTGAAGGTTCCTGATCTCGATTACGGCAGATGCGTCTGACACGGAAGGTCCAGTTGTTGTTGGTATTGGTGCGGTAATAGGGCGGAAAAACGGGCGCAATGCAATGCGCAAATCACAGATTCGTGCGGTTAATCAACCAAAATGGCCAGAGGGTATGACCAAATCGGTCAGCTTCTGCGCGAAAATGCTTCGGGCGTGGGCGGAGTTGGAACCGCAAGGTATTGATCCGCCGGAATATCGATCAACCCGCAGATGTGAAGCCGCCGCCTGTCATCATCCGAAAGGTCCACAATGGCGGACCGAACAGCCTTGGCGATCTGGTCCGCATCTTGGCCGAGCGAGGTTATGAACGGCAAGGCAGGGGTCGGGGTCGTGCGGGCGATTTCGCGTAAACGGCTGCCCAGATCTGTATGCTCTTTCAGCAACTCCCATGTCAGCGCATCCAACGAGGCAAAGTCTGCGCGACCCTCCGCCACGGCCTGAGCGGACAGCGCGTGGCCGCCTGTTTCCAAAAGCTGGGTCGGAGCCAGACCCAGCGCGGTCAGATGCGTGATCGGGGCAGCCCAACCGGATTGAGACAGCGCCTCATTATACGCAAAAATTCCGTTGGTCAGATCGCCCAGATCGCGCGGATCATTCGCACGGGCGACAAGGACCGAGCAATAATGGCCAGCGGGGCATCCGGGCAGGTCGTAATCCGGGGTGCCAACCAACTGCACCTGACCATGCAGCCGGGTGCGGTAGGGCATCCCGCAGGTCTGGGCAAAAATCAGAGCGGAATCCTGCCAGACGTCCCAGACATCTCGGGATCGGTCCAGATGCTGCGGGCCATAGCCCAGATTCGCATGGATCAAAGACCAGAATCGGTCATTGGCGGCGCGCAGGGCGGGCATGTCATACATGCCCAGCATCGCTGTCACGCTTTTGCAGCCTTCTGACGGGCGCGCGCCGAATCCACGTCGCTGACGCCCAACAGGCTAACAACCAGACGCAGCAGCGAATCCTCTTCGCCGGTGCGCTGACCATCGGCCAGCGCGACTGACCACATAGCCTGAACCACGGCCATACGATCCTCGTAGGCGACGGCCTCTTTTATGGCGCGGGTAAAGCGGACGGTGTCGGGGGCTTCGGCCTCAAGGTCTTCGGCCTGGGCGCGCAGGGCTGCGGCCTCGAACGGTGACAGGCCATAGCGCTCGGCCGAGACCTTGTCGATCCCGGCCATTTCAGTGTCGGCATAGTCATTGTCGGATCGCGCGATGCGGACCAACAGGGCCGTCAGGGCCAGCCGGGCATCGTTTTCGACCAACGGGTCGGGATCGGGCTGGGTCAGCCGGGACAGAAAATCACTAAACATGACACAGATATAGACGTGGCTTAGCTGGCTTCCAAGCGGCTTTGCACACGTTCGCGCGCGGCCTTGCTGTCGTTAAAGCTGAGCCCCATGGCAGCGCGGGCTTCCTCGACGATCTTGATCTCACCCTCATCCGAGTCGCCATCGGCCAGCACCACCTCCCACAGGGCGTCCAGCGCGGCCATGCGCTCCTCAAGACCCGTGGTCTCGCGGATCAGCTTGCCGAACGTGTCGGTTTCGGGGGCGGCTGCATGCAGTTTCTCGCAGGTTGCGCGCACCTTGGCGGCTTCGATTGCGTTATGCTGATAAAGGCGCGCCAGAATCCGGTCGATCAGGCTGATTTCTTCCAGCTTGTAATCGCGATCCGCCTGCGCCACCCGCACCATCAACGCCCCCAACGCCAGTTCGGCATCAGGGTCAGGCAGTTGCTGGGTCTGAGGCGGTCTGAACGCCTGAAAGAACTTTTTCAACATGAGGTCAGGTTAGTCCATATTTTGTGGCGCGCCAAGCTGGGACTACCCGTCATAGGCATGAATCTTCACAAGATCGCCGAGAGCGACCGAATCCCGCCCAGCCTTGGCGAATTGGTATCCGCATTTTTGTGACACGTCGGGATACTGAGATTGTCCGGTCCCTGAATCTAGGTCACCAGACGCCTACTTGGCGTAGTCGATGGCGCCACGTGCCTGTTCCGTCAGCCATGCCACCATCTGGCGATAGGGCACTGGGCCATAGCTGACACGCGCCACGCCCAACGTTGCCAATCGCGGTGTGTCCGGGGTGCCGGGCAGGGCGATGATGTTGACCGGCAGCTCCGTTGCTGCGCAGAGCTGCTCAATCATCGCTTCGTCCTTCAGGCCGGGGGCAAAGAACCCGCTGGCCCCGGCGGACTGGAACGCCGCCGCACGGGCAACCGCGTCGTCCAGCATGGCTGCGTTATGCGTGTCGGCGTGCGCTTTCAGGAAGATATCGGTCCGGGCGTTGATATAGGCCGGAACCCCTGCCGCATCACACGCCTTGCGCATCGCTTCAATCCGTGTGGCCTGCTCGGCAATGGGGTAAAGGCCATCACCGCCGACGATCTGATCCTCGAAGTTGAAGCCCACCACCCCGCAGTCCAGGGCCCGCAATACGTTTTCCGCAATCCCGTCAGGATCAGCGGCATAAGCCCCCTCAAAATCCAGAGAAACAGGCAGATCGACCGCGGCCACAATGCGTTTTGCATTGTCCAAGGCGGCCTGCAGCGGGATATTCTCGCCGTCCTTGAACCCCTGCGCCATCGCGACCGGGGCACTGCCGGTCGCGATCGCCTGCGCACCTGCGTCGCGCACGGCCGCGGCGCTGCCTGCGTCCCAGATGTTGAACAGGATGACCGGATCACCTTTCTTGTGCAGGCGGGTGAAGGTTTCGGCGTGTTGGGCTTGGGTGGTCATGGGGTATCTCCTGTCGAAGCTTGTTCAACAGTTAACCCCATGCCGGGCATTCGCTAAGCGCTTAATTGTGTCGGTACATCACTTTGCAGCGACCGGATCAGACCAGACGCGACGTGTCCTTGGCCGCGCGCACAAAGTCGCGGAACAAAGGGTGCGGATCGAACGGTTTGGATTTCAATTCGGGGTGGTATTGCACACCGATGAACCACGGATGATCCGACCATTCGACGATTTCCGGCAACCGGCCATCGGGGGACATGCCCGAGAAATTCAGGCCCGCCTTTTCCAGCTTGTCGCGATACTTGATGTCCACCTCATAGCGGTGGCGGTGACGTTCCTCAATCTGAGTGCCGCCATAGACCTCTGCCACTTTGGAGCCGTCGGCCAGAACCGCGTTATAGGCCCCCAGCCGCATTGTGCCGCCTTTGTCATCGCCGACCTTGCGCTCGACCTTGTGGTTGCCCTGCACCCATTCTTTCAGGTGGTAAACCACGGGTTCAAACCGCCGCTTGCCCGCTTCGTGGTCAAATTCCTCGGACCCTGCCTCGGCGATGCCCGCCGCATTGCGCGCCGCTTCGATCACGGCCATCTGCATCCCCAGACAGATACCCAGATAGGGCACCTTGTGCTCACGTGCATATTGCGCCGCTTTGATTTTGCCTTCGGTTCCACGCTCGCCAAACCCGCCGGGCACGAGGATCGCGTGGAAGCCTTCCAGATGCGGGGCGGCGTCTTCGGTGTCGAAAATCTCGGCATCCACCCACTCGACCTTGACCTTGACGCGGTTGGCCATGCCGCCATGGGTTAGCGCCTCGGCAATCGATTTATAGGCGTCTTCCAGCTGGGTGTATTTGCCAACGATGGCCACCTTCACCTCGCCCTCGGCGTTGTGGATGCGGTCACTGACGTCTTCCCATTTGGCCAGATCGGGCTTGGGTGCAGGGCTGATCTGGAACGCATCCAGAACCGCCTGATCCAGACCCTCGCGGTGATAGGCCAGCGGGGCGTCGTAGATGGTCGAAAGATCCTGCGCCGCGATCACGCTGTCCGGGCGCACGTTGCAGAACAGTGCCAGCTTCTCGCGTTCCTTGGTCGGAATCGGTCCTTCCGAGCGGCAAACCAGAATATCGGGGGCCAGACCGATGGACCGCAGTTCCTTGACCGAGTGCTGGGTCGGCTTGGTTTTCAACTCACCCGACGCCTTGATATAGGGCAGCAGCGTCAGGTGCATGAACAGGCACTGACCGCGCGGCTTGTCCTGGCTGAACTGACGGATGGCTTCGAAAAAGGGCAGGCCTTCGATATCGCCGACAGTGCCGCCGATCTCGCACAGCATGAAATCAACCTCATCCTCGCCGATGGCGATGAAATCCTTGATCTCGTTGGTGACGTGCGGGATCACCTGAATGGTTTTGCCGAGGTAATCCCCGCGGCGTTCCTTTTCCAACACGTTGGAGTAAATCCGCCCCGAACTGACCGAGTCGGTCTTGCGGGCCGCCACGCCGGTGAAACGTTCATAGTGGCCAAGGTCCAGATCGGTCTCGGCCCCGTCATCGGTGACGAAAACCTCGCCATGTTCAAACGGCGACATGGTGCCGGGATCGACGTTCAGATAGGGGTCCAGCTTGCGCAGGCGCACCGAATATCCCCGGGCCTGTAACAGCGCGCCCAAGGCCGCCGAGGCCAGTCCTTTGCCCAAGGACGAAACCACACCACCAGTGATGAAAATAAATCGCGCCATAGTTTTTCGGCTGCTCCCGTGAGAGGTCAAAATCAGCTGCCCGACGGTTTCGAAAAACCGCTGCATCACGGGACTTCACGTATAAAGGATTCGCGCGCATAGCGCAAGAGAACCGCAAGATGCTGTTGCAGTTCTCTTTCAGGTTTCTAGGTCTAGTGGATCAGTCGGCCTGCGGGATCAGCGGCGCGTTGTCGCCTTCTGCCGGAGGCAGCAGATCATCTGCCGACGGAACCGCAGGTGTGCTTTCTTCGGTTGCCGCAGGGGCCGGAACGCCCAGACGGTCGATCACCGAACTGCCCGAGGATTTCTGCGCCGCCAGAATGGTCAGCGTGATCGAGGTCACGATGAAGCAGGCCGCCAGAATCCAGGTCACTTTGCCCAATGCCGTCGCCGCTGCGCGGCCGGTCATGGCACCGCCGCCGCCGCCACCCATGCCAAGGCCACCGCCTTCGGACCGCTGCATCAGCACAACGGCAATCAGGCCCAAAGCCAAAAGAAGGTGGATGATGAGAACAACGTTTTCCATGGTGGTCCCGTGCAGCGTGACGTGTATCGCGTGGTACTTATGCAAGTTTCAACTTGGGGGCAAGACACGAGTTCACATCACCCCGCGTGATGTATCATATCACAGCAAAGGGACTGGACAGAGCGATAAATCCTGACGCAGGCTTCGGGCTATGCCTCATGACGATCCCGACCACCCGCACGCCCTTTTGCCACCCGAACCCGCGCTGCGCGTCAAGGCGCTGGAGACGATTCTGATCCGCAAGGGGCTAATCGATCCGGCAGCATTAGATGAGATCATCGACACCTACCAGAACAAGATCGGCCCGCAAAACGGCGCGCGCGTCGTGGCAAAGGCTTGGAGCGACCCTGATTTCAAAGCGGCACTGTTGGAAGATGCCACGCCGGTCGTTGCCGAGCTGGGGTACTACGGCCGTCAGGGTGAACACATGGTCGCCGTCGAAAACACGCCCCGGCAGCACAACATGGTCGTCTGCACCCTGTGCAGTTGCTACCCGTGGCCGCTGCTGGGTATCCCGCCCGGATGGTACAAATCCGATGCCTATCGCGCCCGTGCCGTGCGGGAGCCACGCAAAGTACTGGCCGAGTTCGGCGTTACCTTACCCGAAAGCACCGCAGTGCGTGTCTGGGATTCGACCGCCGAGATTCGGTACCTTGTGTTGCCGATGCGTCCCGAAGGCACAGAAGGTATGGGCGAGGATGAGCTGACCGCATTGGTGACACGCGACAGCATGATCGGGACGGGCTTGCCCAAGGTGCCCTCATGACACGTGTTCACGACATGGGCGGACGCTTTGGCGATGGCGAAATCCGGCCCGAGGCTGAGGACGCGCCGGTCTTTGCCGAAGACTGGCACGGGCGGGCTTTGGCCGTGACGCTGGCTGCCGGTTTTCTGGGGCAGTGGAACATCGACATATCTCGCCACGCGCGCGAGCGGTTGTCGCCCAAGGATTACACCTGGTTTTCCTACTATGAGAAATGGCTCTCGGGCCTTGCCGATCTGTTGGTCGAACAAGGCGTGCTGAGCCTGGATGATCTGCGAGGGGCCGGAGATGATGCGCCGCATCCGTTGACGGACAAGACGCTGAAGGCCGAGGCTGTCGCCGCTGCACTTGCAAAGGGCGGACCAGCAGATCGGCCTTCAAACGTTGCCGCGCGTTTTACGATCGGTCAGCAGGTGGTGACAGCGCGACCAGCTGCCAATCGCTTTGTCGATGGTGGTCACACGCGCTTGCCTGTCTATGCTGCCGGCGCGCGAGGTCGTATCCTGCGATTGCATGGCACCCATGTCCTGCCAGATTCCAACGCTCATCGTTTGGGTGAAGCACCGGAACCGCTATATGCCGTTGTCTTCCCAGCGTCCGAGCTTTGGGCCGCCCCCGAACACCCGGATGATGAGGTCGTGCTGGACCTCTGGCAAAGCTATCTGGAGCCCGCATGAGCGACTGCACCACCCATACTGCGCCGGAACCGGTGTTTGCCGAGCCCTGGCACGCGCAGGTCTTTGCCGTAACGGTTGCCCTGAATGAAGCCGGACGTTTCGGCTGGCCCGATTGGGCGGCCCGGTTTTCGGACACGTTGAAGCGCAACGGGCTGGACCGTGAACTGGATGGCGGTGACGACTATTTCCTCGCCTGGCTGGAAACGCTCGAAGGGTTGCTGGTCGAACAGGGCGCGGCGCTGCCGGAAGACGTGCAGATGCTTCACCGCGCATGGGAGCAGGCGTATCTGACCACACCCCATGGCCAGCCCGTCCACTTGCGACCAGGCGGGTAGGGGGCGCTGCCCCCGCCGCCCGTTCCGGGCGTCTCCCCCGAGATATTTTTGGCCAGATGAAGCAGGGGATCCGATCTTCATCTGGCTATAAATATCCCCGCCGGAGGCATCGCGCGGCAGCGCGATTTACATCTGCGGCGAAATAGCGGTTTCCCTGTCCTCTGTGCCCCGTTATACGAGCCGAGTTTGATTACTCAGCACGAAAAGGACCGGATATGGCCAACGTGGTTGTTGTCGGCGCCCAGTGGGGTGACGAAGGAAAAGGCAAGATCGTCGACTGGCTCAGCGAGCGGGCGGACGTCATCGCGCGTTTTCAGGGTGGACATAATGCGGGGCATACTCTGGTTATCGATGGCGAGGTTTACAAGCTGAACGCACTGCCTTCAGGCGTGGTGCGTGGGGGAAAGCTGAGCGTGATCGGGAACGGCGTCGTTCTGGACCCGTGGCATCTGGTCACTGAGATCGCGTCAATCCGTAAGCAGGGCGTCGAGATCACGCCCGAGACGCTGATGATTGCTGAGAATACACCACTTATCCTGCCGATCCATGGCGAGCTGGATCGTGCGCGGGAAGAGGCGGCCAGCAAGGGCACGAAGATTGGCACCACCGGTCGCGGCATTGGTCCGGCCTATGAGGACAAGGTCGGGCGACGCTCTGTCCGTGTTGCCGATCTTGCCGATGACGCGACGCTTGAGGCGCGTGTGGACCGCGCGTTGCAGCACCATGATCCGTTGCGCAAGGGTCTGGGCATCGAAGCCGTGGATCGGGACAAGCTGATCGCCCAGCTGAAAGAGATTGCGCCGCAGATACTGCCGTTTGCCGCCCCGGTCTGGAAGGTGCTGAACGAAAAGCGCAAGGCGGGCAAGCGGATCCTGTTCGAAGGCGCGCAGGGCGCGTTGCTGGATATTGATTTCGGAACCTACCCGTTTGTGACCTCTTCCAACGTGATTGCCGGTCAGGCGGCGACGGGTGTGGGTATCGGCCCGGGGTCTGTTGATTTTGTGCTGGGCATCGTCAAAGCCTATACCACTCGTGTGGGAGAGGGGCCTTTCCCGACCGAGTTGGACGATGATGACGGGATGCGCCTGGGGACCCGTGGCCACGAATTTGGCACGGTAACAGGCCGCAAACGCCGGTGTGGCTGGTTCGATGCCTGCCTTGTGCGCCAGACCTGTGCGACCAGCGGTGTGAACGGCATATCGCTGACCAAGCTGGATGTTCTGGACGGGTTCGAGACGCTGAAAATCTGCACCGGTTATGAACTGGACGGTGAGCGGTTGGACTATCTGCCGACGGCTGCCGACCAACAGGCGCGCTGCACCCCGATCTACGAAGAGATGCCGGGTTGGAGCGAATCCACCGAAGGCGCGCGCAGCTGGGCCGACCTGCCGGCCAACGCGATCAAATACGTGCGCCGCGTCGAAGAACTGATCGAATGCCCCGTGGCGCTTTTGTCCACCAGCCCGGAGCGGGACGACACCATTCTGGTGACCGACCCGTTCGCAGATTGATGGGCAAGGACAAAAAGCCGGGCCTGAGTTACAAGGCCCGCCGCCGCTGGTCGCTGGTGATTTTGCTGGTCGGCCTGCCGCTTTACATTGTTGCGGTGGTGACCGTTGTGAACTGGCTGGATCGCCCGTCGATCCTGGTTGAGCTGTTGGTTTACATTGCCCTTGGCATTGTCTGGGCCTTGCCCTTCAAGTTCGTATTCCGGGGAGTTGGCAAAGAGGATCCGGACGAGTCTTGACTCGATACTGAGACATCGCCGCCTAAACTGCTGGCAAAAGAAAAGGGCCGAGAGGTATCTCTCGGCCCTTCGTCTTTCTGATTGAGTGATCAGCCCGCCGCGCGTTCATCATCCGGGCGGAAACCGATCAGGTTCGAGGCTGCGAACCGGCCACCGCCTGCTTTCTGGATCTTTCCGTCGCGCAGCAATTGACCAAAGGAGCGCAGGCTTTCTTCGCGGTTGAATTCGTTCTGCTTCAACGAGCGGACCTTGTTCATCAGCTGCGGGCGCGAGAACTGTTCCTGACCTTCGATGAAGGACAGATAGGCCGCCGCCGCTTCCAGAAGATCGGGCAGGGACTGCGCGCCCTGATCCTGCGCGAATTGCGCAAAGCCGCCTTCATCCGCTGCGCTGTCGTCCTGCTGCGTGGTTACGCGGCGGGGCATGACCGGGCCGGCTTCGACGGCTTCGTCGTCTACACGCTGTTCTGCAACCAGTTTCAGCGGCGCGGCGTCATCGGATTCCGGACGCATGCTGGTGACCTGAATTTCCGGGCGGCGCGGGCTGACAACCGAGGCAAGATCGCCACGGTATTGCTGGTCAGGTGATGCCTTGTCGATTTCACCTTCGGCTTCGGTGGCCGCTACAGCAGTGCGCAGGTGCGAATATGTCTCACGCGCGTCGCTGGTGGCCGGGTCGCCCATCTGTTCATCAGCTTTGGCCATCAGGCGTAGAACGTCCTGATCCGATGCGCGCTCATCCGGCTGTTTCTGGTCCACGCGGTCGGACATATCTGCCTCGACGCTCGAGATTTTGTTCAGCAGGTTGACCTCGTCGTCCAGCGTCAGAACACCGGGCGCAACGTCTTCCTGAGGTTCTTCTTCGGCTTCCGCCTTCGCTTCGTGATCGCTCAGGATGTTCAGAATGCCATCATCACCCGCATCGTCTTCAGCGATATCTTCGAAATCCGAGAACAAGACATCGGCGGGCTGATCGTCTTCCGCCTCATCTTCGAAGAACGCGGCCGGAGCAGGCGCCGGTTCTTTCATGGCCACGGGCTGCGGTTCGAACGTTGGCTTCTGCGGCTCGAGGTCTTCGGCGCTCAGCGCACCGGCCTCGAACGCGGCGGTTACGGCGTCAACCGGAGCCGGGGCGGCGCTGAGCAGGGCCGAGTCATCATCTTCGGAATAGGCGACAGGGGTGGCGTCCGAATGCGAGACCACGGCGCGGATGCGCTGGAGTTTTGCGGCGATGCTGTCGGCAGCAGGGGCAGGTACGGCATCAGCTTGTTCAAACGACGTCTGCGGCGCGGGCTGGTGCACCGGCATCGGGGCCGGAGTTCGGGCCACGTTCACCTCAGATGGTACGGGGGCAGGGGCAGGCGCGGCCAACGGTGCGGGGGAGGCTTCGGTGGCGCGCAGCAACAGGCCGCTTTCGCTTTGCCGGGCTTCCACGTGCTGCGAGGCGTCGCGCTGCGCAATACGGGTCAGCATCTCGGCGTCGGGCTGGGGGGGTTCCGAACCGAAATACCGGTCATCTGCTGCGAGGTCGCGAAAATACTCGGCAATGGACTTCATCGTTTCGAACGAGTCGTCAAACCCTTCCAAAGTGCAGGAGAAAGTCCCATAAGAAACGGTCAATACCTTGTTATTCTGTACCATCAGACGCACGTCCTCTACAAACTACGAGAGCCAACCTACCCGGAATCGGGCACACACATCGGCTCAGAACTTTCTGCATGAACCTATCATTTTGTGGTCTGAATGTGTCCAAATCCGGGAAAAATGATCAATCTTAGAAAAAATGAGCCGATTGTGCGTTCAAACGGTCCAATTGGCCTGTTTGGAGGGGGATTTGTCGGGTTTGATGACCTGGATTTGGTGCTGAATCGCGTCAGATCGGTTGTCGCGGCGGATGGCGGAGCGGCCATTTTGGTCGATTCGGACATAATTCCCGAGGCCGTGATCGGCGATTTCGATTCGATGAGTGAGCCTGTGAAGGCGCAGCTGCCAGCGGATCGGTTGTTTCAAATCTCAGAGCAGAACAGTACGGATTTCGACAAGGCGCTGAGGCACATAGAGGCCCCGCTGGTGCTGGGCGCCGGGTTTCTGGGCGGGCGGTTGGATCATCAATTGGCGGTTCTGAACACTCTGGTCGCGCGCTTGGATCGTCCCTGCATCCTGCTGGGTGAACATGAGGTGGTGTTCCACGCACCGCCCCGGATCACCCTGCACCTGACACCCGGCGATATCGTGTCCTTGTTTCCGATGCGGCGTGTCACGGGTCGCAGCCAGGGTTTGGAATGGCCGATCGAAGGGTTGGTGTTCGAACCGGATGGTCGGGTCGGAACCTCGAACTGCGCGGTGTCGGATGTCGAACTGCATATGGACGGGCCGGGCATGTTGCTGATGGTGCCGCGCGCGGCGCTGGATCAGGTTATGCAGGCGTTTCTGTCGGACCAGATCGGGCGGTGGCCCTCTCACGCAGAATGACGTAGAGCCCGGCACCGATTGTGATCAGAATGCCAAACGCCGCGATCCCGTCGGGCAAGTCGTGAAAGATCAGCCAGCCGATCAGGGTCGCAACCGGGATTTCCAGATATTGCATCGGTGCCAGCGTGGCCGACGGCGCATAGCGCAGCGACCAGGTCATCAGCAGATGCGCGACCGTTCCCAGCACGCCGATGGCCAGCAACAGCCAGTGGGTGTTGCCAGCGGGGATGATCAAGGACAATTCCCAAATCCCCGCATTGGTGCCCCAAAGGACCACCGGCAGCAGCAGGACCGTGGCAAACACCCCGGACACGGCCTGCAGGGAGACCGGATCGGTTTCCTTGGCGATCTGACGCGTCACCAGCATGAACAAGGCAAAAACCACGGCCACGATCAGGGGCAGCAGGGCGGGCAATCCGACCTCGGCAAAGCTGGGCTGGATCACCAGCAAGGTCCCGATGAAACCGACGATACAGGCGATCAGGCGGCGCGGGCCGACCTCTTCCTGCAAGACGTATCTCCCAAGCAGCAGCATGATGAAGGGCATGACAAAGGCGATGGCAATTGCATCCGCCAGCGGCAGAAACTGCAACGCACTGAACATGGCGGTTATGCCGATGATGTGCAGAACCGTGCGGATCAGGGTCAGCCGCAGAACGCGCCCCCGCATGCGCCATGGCCGTCCCGTGACTGCAATCAGCGGGATCAGAATCGCCGCCTGTATGGCAAAGCGCACCAGCACCAGCAGGCCCAGAGGCGTTGTTTCCCCCAATAGCTTGGCCATCGAGTCGCCAAGCGGCGCAAGCACGCAAAAGCCGAGCATCAGAACGATGCCGAATACGGGACGATCCTGGGTCATGGTCGCGACGCTAGCGGTTTCGCGGCGCGGGGGAAAGCTCTGTTCTCAGGCGTCCGGAAGGGGTTGGACCTTGGTGTAATCCGGGCCGGTGCAGGTCGGCAGACCATCATCCAGATGCAGCCAGTCCAGTTTCTCTTCATGCGACACATGCAGGGTCGGTTGCAGCGCTTCGGGGGTTTCCAGCGTCGCAACATACAAGTGCAGCACATCCGACATCTTGGCCGAGCGGAAAGAGATCGGCGTTCCGCAATGCGGGCAGAATGTGCGCACGACACCGGGAGAGGAATTGAAACTCTTCGGTTCCTCTTTGGTCCAGCGCCATTGGGTGTCGCGGACCGCGAAATAGGTGGTCATGGGTGCGGCGCATTGGCGGCGGCAGCTGTCGCAATGACACGAGACGCAGGACAGGATCGGAGGATCAACCTCAAACGCGATCCTGCCGCATAGGCAATGTCCACGCATGATGCCGCCTCCTGTCTGACCTCAGCAGTTTGGGATGTTCACAGCCAAGCCGCCAAGCGATGTCTCTTTGTACTTCTCATGCATATCATGCCCGGTCTGGCGCATGGTTTCTATGACGGAATCCAAGGGTACGAAATGCTTGCCGTCCCCGCGCAATGCCAGCGACGCGGCCGAGACGGCCTTGATCGCGCCCAGGCCGTTGCGCTCGATACAGGGCACCTGCACCAGACCCGCGACCGGATCGCAGGTCATGCCCAGATGATGTTCCAAGGCGATCTCGGCGGCGTTTTCCACCTGCTCGGGCGTGCCGCCCATCACGGCGCACAAACCGGCGGCGGCCATGGCCGAGGCGCTGCCAACCTCGGCCTGACATCCCGCTTCGGCCCCCGAAATCGAGGCGTTGAATTTCACCAGACCCCCAATAGCGGCGGCGGTCAGCAGGAAATCCTCGATATGGCTTTCCGATGCACCGGGCACGTGGTCCAGGTAATAGCGCAGAACCGCAGGCAGAACGCCCGCCGCACCGTTGGTGGGGGCGGTGACAACCTGGCCTCCGGCTGCGTTTTCCTCGTTCACGGCCATGGCGTAAACGCTCATCCAGTCGTTGATCGTGTGCGGCGCAGTCAGGTTCATGCCGCGTTCAGCCATCAGCGCGTCATAGATGCCCTTGGCGCGGCGACGCACGCTCAGACCGCCGGGCAGAATGCCATCGGTGTGCAGGCCACGTTCGATGCAATCGTTCATCACTTGCCACAGACGCGCGCTTCCTTTGGCGAAACTGTCCGCGCATCCGCGCGCGATTTCGTTCTCGCGCTTCATCTGGGCGATGGACTTACCGCTGGAGGCGGCCATCTCCAGCATCTCGACCGCTGACTTGAAGGGGAACGGAACGGGTGCGCCTTCATCTGTCGCTTTGCCTTCGGCCAGTTCCTCTTCGGTCAGAACAAAGCCGCCGCCGATGGAATAGAACACCTGCCGCAGGATCACATCGCCCTGCGCATCGGTGGCCATCAGGATCATGCCATTGGCGTGGCCGGGCAGGTTGTGGTCGTAGTCAAAGACCAGATCTGCCTTGGGGTCGAACTTCAGGGTCGGCAGCCCCTCAGGCGTGACCGTATGCGTCTCGGCAATCGCGGCCATGGCAGCCTCGGCCTTGTCGTTGTCATAGGTGTCGGGCACGAACCCGGCCAGACCAAGAATTGTCGCCCGGTCGGTGGCATGTCCCACACCCGTAAACGCCAATGACCCGTGCAGCGATCCGCGCAGCCCGGCGAACTCAAACGGTGAGGCGCGCATCATGTCAAGGAAACGCGCCGCAGCGACCATCGGGCCCATTGTGTGTGATGAGGACGGGCCGATGCCGACTTTGAACATATCAAAAACGGAAAGGAACATGTCAGATAGCTGAGCCTTCTGGAGGGTTGGCGTGGATCGGAGAGGTGAACGGGGTGACACCAAGACCTTCGGCTGCAACGGCCGCACGGGTCGCGGGGCGGGATTCAAGCTGCATCAGGATAGCCTGCAGATACGGCGTGTCCGCCAACTGATACCAGCTGCGATCCGCGCTTGCCGGGTACAGCGCCATCCAGCGCATCATGCAGGCGAGGTAGTAGGTCAGGATCGATGGTTTGTCAGCGTTCAGCCAGTCAGGGGCCTTTGCGGCCTCGGTATCCAGATGTTTCAGATGGGTGCGCAGCCTTGGACGGATACCTTGGCGCAAAGGCTCGGCCTGCGCGGCATCGATGTATTTCTCGGCATAGAACAGAATGCGCAGATCGGCATGCAGCGTGTTTGACGCAAAGAACAGCCATTTCAGGAACGCCGCCCGATCCGGGCTGTCCGGTGCAGGGGCAAGTTGCCCATGTGTGTCAGCCAACCACAACAGAATGGCCGCTGTTTCAAATATTGGTCCGTTGGGCGTTTCCAGAACCGGGATCAGCCCGTTTGGGTTCAGCGCACGATAGGCCACGCTGTCCTGTTCGTTCTGCCGCCGGTCGACCAAAACGGTGTCATAGGGTTGGCCCATCTCTTCCAACACCAGCCGGATCACCAGCGAGGCGTTGTCGGGGGCATAGTGCAGGCGGTAGGACGTCGTCATGAGGTCTATTTATACCGCACCGCAAATCCAAAAAGACATGATTGCGACGTTTCCTATCGGAAACGCGTAGTCTTGCGACATCTTTCGCAGGGATGCCGGGTGAATTGGGTCTCGAAGTCGCGATGTGCATTCCGTATAAGTCTGGCAGACCAATCAGGGAATGCTGCCAATGACCGGAGAATTGTCGCCAATCGATACCGCAAAATACGTCGCGGCCCGACGCGCGGCAGAGATGGTCGAAGACGGGATGCGTGTCGGATTGGGAACCGGCTCGACCGCCGCCTGGCTGGTGCGACGTTTGGGTGAGCGCGCGCAGCAAGAAGGGTTGCGGTTCAAGGGTGTCCCGACCTCGACCCGTACTGCGCAACTGGCGCGTGAGGTCGGGATCGAGGTCGTCTCGCTGGATCAGGCCGGGTGGCTGGACCTTACAATTGACGGCGCGGATGAGTTTGACGGTGATCTGAACCTGATCAAGGGCGGCGGCGGCGCGCATCTTCAGGAGAAGATTGTCGCAACGGCCAGCGATCAGATGGTGGTGATCGCCGATGCAGGCAAAGAGGTCGAAACGCTGGGTGCGTTCCCTCTGCCGGTCGAGGTGATCCCGTTCGGCTGGCAAACCACGCGTACCCTGATCGAAGAGGCGCTGGATACGATGGATGTGCTTGGCACGACTTCCGCCCTGCGCATGAATGGCGAGGCGCCCTTTGTCACCGATGAAGGCAACCACATTCTGGACCTGCATCTGCAACGGATCGGTAATGCGCGCCAGATGGCACTGGTTTTGAATCAGGTGCCGGGTGTGGTCGAGAATGGCCTGTTCATCGACATCTGCGACAAGGTTGTGGTCGGCCACGGCGATGGCCGGGTCGAATTGCGCGATATCAATGCAGGCACGATCGAGATGGACCAATTGATCGGCGGCGCGCGCGAAAACCTGTTTTCGGACCTTGCGGATTGATCCCGGCGCGACCTTTGATGCAAGCATCCGTGAAAAAACCGAAATATGTGCATCAAGGGGTTGGCAGTCTGGTTTTTGCGCCCAGATACCCAGAGACTTTTTGAAAGCTGAACGAAGGAACCCAGCATGAGCTTTGACTATGATCTGTTCGTCATCGGAGGCGGCTCGGGCGGGGTTCGCGCGGCGCGCGTCGCCGCTGGCGAAAACGGAGCCAAAGTGGCACTGGCGGAAGAGGATCGCTATGGCGGCACCTGTGTGATCCGGGGCTGTGTGCCGAAGAAACTGATGGTGTTTGCCAGCGAGTTTTCGGGCATGGTCGGCGATGCGCAAGCCTATGGCTGGGACATTCAGCCCGGCGCGCTGAACTGGAACACGTTCCACGACAAGCTGGTGGCCGAACTGGATCGTCTGGAAGGCATCTACCGCAATATCCTGAAGAACAACGGCGTTGAAAGCTTTGATCAGCGCGCCCGTGTCGTTGATCCGCATACCGTCGAACTGGCTGATGGCACTCGCAAGACCGCCAAGCACATCCTGATTGCCACTGGCGGTCGCCCGGTTGTACCGGACTTTCCGGGCTCGGATCTGGCGATTACTTCGAACGAGATTTTCCACCTGGAGAAGCTGCCCGAAAGCATCCTGATCGTCGGGGGCGGCTATATCGCCAGCGAGTTTGCGGGGATTATGAACGGGATGGGTGTAAAGACCACTCAGTTCTATCGCGGGGCACAAATCCTGCGCGGCTTCGATGAAGAGGCACGCGGGCTGATCTGTGAAGAGATGCGCCAGAACGGCATCGATGTGCGTCTGGGCACCAACGTGCTTGAGATGGCCAAAGAAGGCGAGAAGATCCGCGTCAAAGCCACGGATGGCACCGAGGATCAGTTCGACGTGGTCATGTATGCCACGGGCCGTGCGCCCAATGCCGACAATCTGGGTCTTGAAGAGGTCGGGATCGAGCGCGGCCGCAAGGGCGAGATCATCGTGGATGAATACAGCCAGACGGGTGTACCTTCGATCTACGCCATCGGTGACGTGACCGACCGTGTGAACCTGACCCCGGTTGCGATCCGCGAAGGCATGGCCTTTGTCGAAACCGTGTTCAAAGGCAACCCAACGCCTGTGGATCACGAGTTGATCCCGACCGCGATCTTCACCCAGCCGGAATTCGGCACCGTGGGCCTCAGCGAAGAAGATGCGGCAGCGCAGGAGCCGATTGAGGTCTATGCGACCTCGTTCAAACCGATGCAAAAGGCGTTTGCCGGAGGAACGCAGCGGGTTCTGATGAAGCTGCTTGTCAGTCAGGCGACGCGAAAGGTGCTGGGATGTCATATCGTTGCGCCGGGCGCGGGTGAGATGATCCAGCTGGCAGGCATTGCCGTAAAGATGGGCGCAACCAAGGAAGATTTCGACCGTACAGTCGCGGTTCATCCCGTGATGGCCGAAGAACTGGTGACAATGCGGCAACCTGTGCGCACTGCTTGATTTGCAAGCGCGCGCACACAAGTTACAAGAGACCCCGTGATCACACGGGCCTAAACGAAGGAATTGATACATATGGCGGGCAACAGCGGTGGCCCCTGGGGGGGCGGAGGCTCCTCGGGCGACGGAGGAAATCGGGGAAATAACGGGGACGGGCGCAAGCCCCCCGAAGGCGACGGCCCGCAGATCCCCGAGATCGATGAGCTGATGAAAAAAGGCCAGGAACAGCTGCGCGTCCTGATGGGCGGTCGCGGCGGTGGCCGTGGCGGCAATGGTCAGGGTTCGGGCGGCGGTGGCCCGATCTTTACCAAAGGCACTGTAATAATCGGTGGCTTGGTGGCGATTGGCCTTTGGGCGGCTGCAAGTTTCTACACGGTTAAGCCGGAAGAACAGTCTGTTGAGCTGTTTCTGGGCGAATTCTCAGCCGTGGGTAATCCCGGTCTGAACTTTGCGCCTTGGCCCGTGGTGACCGCCGAGGTTATCCCGGTGACCCGTGAACAAACCGAAGATATGGGCGGTACACGCGGCAGCGACGACGGTCTGATGCTGACCGGCGACGAAAACGTGGTCGACATAGATTATCAGGTCGTCTGGAACATCAACGACCCGGCCAAGTTCCTGTTCAACCTGCGCGACCCGCGCCAGACAATTCGCGCCGTGTCGGAGTCGGCGATGCGTGAGATCATTGCGCAAAGCGAGCTGGCTCCGATTCTGAACCGGGATCGTGGCGTCATTGCCGAGCGTCTTCAGGAACTGATCCAATCGACCATGGACAGCTATGATTCGGGTGTGAACATCATCCGTGTGAACTTTGACAAGGCCGACCCGCCGCAGGACGTGATCGCCGCTTTCCGCGACGTACAGGCCGCTGCGCAGGAACGTGACCGGCTGCAGAACGTCGCCGACGCCTATGCCAACCGTGTTCTGGCGGAAGCCCGTGGTGAAGCCGCGCAGGTTCTGGAAGAAGCCGAAGCCTATCGCGCCCAGCAGATCAACAGCGCGCAAGGTGAGGCAAGCCGTTTCAGCGCGGTTCTCGAAGAATACACCAAAGCGCCTGATGTGACCCGCAAACGCCTGTATCTGGAACGGATGGAGCAGGTTCTGGGTGATGTCGACAAGATCATCCTCGACGAGAACTCGACCGGTCAGGGGCAGGGCGTTGTGCCATATCTGCCGCTGAACGAACTGCGTCGCACCCCAGCCGCGGAGAGCAACTGATGCGTAAGTCACCCATTATCCTGATCATCGTTGCAATTCTGGCCGTTGCCGGGTTGTCCTCGATCTTCATCGTGGACGAGCGTGAACGTGCGCTGGTTCTGCAATTCGGTCGTGTTGTCGCCGTGAAGGAAGAGCCCGGTCTGGCGTTCAAAATCCCGCTGATTCAGGAAGTCGTTCGGTACGACGATCGGATTCTGTCGATTGACGTGCAGCCATTGGAAGTCACCCCGCTGGATGATCGTCGTCTGGTGGTTGACGCATTCGCGCGTTACCGGATCTCCGATCTTGAACAGTTCCGTCAGGCCGTTGGTGTTGGCGGTGTACCGGTCGCCGAAGATCGCCTGGACCGCATCCTGCGCGCCGAAACGCGGGAAGTTCTGGGTTCGGTATCCTCGCGGGATATCCTGAGTTCCGACCGAGCGGCCCTGATGCTGCGCATCCGCAACAGCGCGATTGCCGAAGCGCGGGCGCTGGGCGTCAACGTGATCGACGTGCGCCTGAAAGCGACCGACCTGCCGCAGGCCAACCTCGAAGCCACCTTCGACCGGATGAAGGCAGAACGCGAGCGTGAAGCAACCGACGAACGTGCACGCGGTAACGAAGCCGCGCAGCGGGTTCGCGCGCAGGCCGACCGGACCGTGGTGGAACTGGTGTCCGACGCCAACCGTGAGGCAGAGATCATTCGCGGTGAAGCCGACGCCGAACGCAACGCGATCTTCGCCGAAGCCTTTGGCAAAGACCCGGAGTTCTTCGAATTCTATCGCTCGCTGTCGGCCTATGAACGCGCGCTGGGCGGTAGCAACAGCTCGATGGTGCTGAGCCCGGATTCCGAGTTCTTCAACTACCTTAAATCGCCCACCGGGCAGGCGACCCAGTAATGGGTATGATCCTTCTGGCCTTCGGGCTGGTTCTGATTGTCGAGGGGCTGGCCTATGCGCTGGCCCCTTCGCTTATTGAACGTATGCTCGAGGCGTTGCGATCATTGCCGGAACAGGCGCGACGACTTGCAGGGCTTTTGTGTGTTGTCAGCGGTCTGGTCCTGCTTTGGGGCGCGTATCAGGTCGGGTTTTAACCCATCTGTTTCACTTGGTGGTGATTTCCCCGCGATCCTGAGTTGCGAGTGGGAACAAACCGACTACATTGGTTGCCAAGAAAGGTCTGCCTGCGGGCGGACAACAAGGATTTGACGACAAGGAGTTCCCAAGTGCAGGCACAAGCACGCAGTATTTCCGTCCGGCGGGACGATGGTGTTGGTTTCATGCGGCTGATGTGGCTGGCATTTGCGGGGATGATCCTGATCGCGGCGCAAACCGTGGCGGCCTATGCGCGCGGGGAAAGCCTTGCGCCGCTGGCGGAGCAGATCAGCCCGGCGGTAGTGAACATCACCACATCCACGCTGATCGAAGGCCAGACCGGACCGCAGGGTATCGTGCCCGAAGGATCCCCGTTCGAGGATTTCTTTCGCGAGTTTCAGGACCGAAACGGGGACGACGACGATGACAATCGCCCCCGTCGCAGCAATGCGCTGGGGTCGGGGTTTGTGATCTCCGAGGACGGTTACATCGTGACCAACAATCACGTCATTGCCGAAGCGGACGAGATTCTGGTCGAGTTCTTCCCGGGCGACGGTCAGCCCAAGAAAGAACTGCCCGCCAAGGTGATCGGAACGGATGAGAAAACCGATATCGCGCTGCTCAAGGTCGAGGCCACGGGGCCGCTGCAATATGTGCAGTTCGGTGACAGCGACATTGCGCGCGTCGGCGATTGGGTGATCGCGATGGGCAACCCGCTGGGGCAGGGATTCTCGGTTTCTGCCGGGATCGTCTCGGCCCGGAACCGGGCGCTGAGCGGGTCATATGACGACTACATCCAGACCGACGCGGCGATCAACCGGGGCAACTCGGGCGGTCCTTTGTTCAACATGAATGGCGAGGTGATCGGCGTGAACACCGCGATCCTGTCGCCCAATGGCGGCTCGATCGGGATCGGCTTCTCGATGGCCTCGAACGTGGTTGTGAAAGTGGTCGACCAGCTGCGCGAGTTCGGAGAAACTCGCCGTGGCTGGCTGGGTGTACGCATTCAGGACGTGACCGAGGATATGGCCGAGGCGATGGGTCTGGAAAAACCCGGTGGCGCGTTGATCAGCGACGTGCCGGATGGTCCGGCCAAGGATGCGGGGCTGAAAGCGGGCGACGTGATCCTCAGCTTTGACGGGGTCGAGGTCGAGGATACCCGTGGTCTGGTGCGTCAGGTCGGCGAAACCACCGTGGGCAAATCTGTCCGCGTTGTGGTCAGCCGCGATGGTGCCACGCAGACCATTCTGGTCACTCTGGGTCGCCGTGAAGATGCCGAGCGGGCCGAGAACGGGGAAGAGGACACCCCGGACGCGCCAGCCGACGAAAACACCGACATTCTGGGCCTCACAATCTCGCCGCTCAGCGACACGCTGCGCGAGGATCTGGGGCTGGACGCGGATGCCGAAGGGCTGGTGGTGTCGGATGTGGACGAAGCATCCGAGGCCTATGCCAAGGGCCTGCGCGCTGGTGATCTGATCACAGAAGCCGGTCAGCAGAAGGTTGTGACGGTCGAGGACCTTGAAGCGCGCATGGAAGAAGCCCGGACTGCAGGGCGCAAATCCTTGCTGCTGCTGGTCCGTCGCGGCGGTGACCCACGCTTTGTGGCGCTGAGTCTGGAGGAATAACGGACCGGGCGCAGGAACGCGTCGTAAGGACATGAAAAGGGGCTCCGATCCGGGGCCTCTTTTTCTTTTGGAACGGCGGGGAATTGCGACCATCCATTATGTCGCAAACGGAAGTGACCTGACCCAAGGCCCGTGTTACTGGCCGGATGAAAGGGTATCCCGTGGCAGAACATCAGAAATTACAAAACCCTACCGTCGGCATCGCCTTCATCCTGTTCGGCATGTTGGCGATTTCGTTCAACGATATGATGATCAAGTTCCTGTCGGGCGGTTACCCTCTGCATCAGATGGTTTTCGCCCGGTCCTTTATCGGGATCGGCTTCAGTCTGGCTCTGGTTCAGTTGGAAGGCGGCTGGCGCATTCTGAAAACGGATCAACCCGGTCTGCACCTGCTACGGGCCATATTCATCGTGATCGCGAACCTCACTTTTTTCAGCGCCCTGGCCGTCATGCCATTGGCCGAGGCCACGGCTGTTTTCTTCGTGGCGCCATTGATGATCACGTTGCTGAGCATTCCGCTGCTGGGCGAAAAGGTCGGGCCGTTGCGCATCGGCGCGGTTTTGGTGGGGTTTGCCGGTGTGATCATCATGACGCGCCCGTGGGAAAGCGGGGCCGAGCGCTCAGTCAGCCTGTGGGTTTACGCACTGCCCGTGGCGGCGGCGTTCACCTATGCGCTGAACAACGTGATGACGCGGTTTCTGGGCGCGAAATCCAAGGCGTCTGCAATGGCGGTCTATGTCCAGTCCGCGTTCATCGCCATCAGCATCCTGTTCTGGGCCGTGGCCGGGGATGGGCGTTTTGCAGAGGGGCTGGAGAACGAAAGCCTTGTGTTTCTTCTGCGGGCCTGGGTCTGGCCCGAGGGGCGAGACGTCTGGCTTTTTGCGGGCCTCGGTCTGAATTCTGCCATCATCGGCTATTGTTTGGGGCAGGCGTATCGCATGGCCGACGCGGCCACTGTAGCGCCGTTCGAATATGTGGGGCTGCCTTTGGCGATCTTTTGGGGCTGGGCGATCTGGGGTGAATGGCCCGATCTGCCGGTCGTATGGGGGATCGTTTTGATTCTGGGATCCGGCCTGTTTGTGTTCCTTCGGGAAAAGCAAAAGAACCGAAAGGTGCTGCGCGGCAAGCGCGTGAACCGCCGGTACTGACACGTAAACCCGCCGTGCCACCCCCTTGAAGGTAAATGAGCCATATGCCGGGACAGCATATGGCTCAGGTACAGGGAGAGGTCAGTGGACAGATATCGGGGATGATTCTCTGACCTCCTACGGTAACAAGATCACGCTAGCTTGAACCTGGGTTCTGTTCTGTGAACCAGTTCACACGGGCGCATCTGTCGTCAGATCAAATCCGATTCGGCCAGCTCGCGCAGGGCTTCGAAATCCTGAATTTGCAGACCGCCACGGGAGGCCTCGACCACGTTGTCGCGTTTCCAGGTCGAGATGGTCTTGGACACGGCTTCGCGCGTTGCACCGACAAACTCGGCCAGTTCGCTTTGCGACAAGGTGATGCGTTCGTTGGGGTTGTCCTGCAGGTTGGACAGGTGCAGCAGCTTGCGGGCCAGTCGGATCGGCATCGGCAGAAAGACCTGCTCGTTCAATTGCGATCCCATCCAGCGCATGCGCAGACCGGCCAGACGCACCATATCAACGGCCAGATCGGGGTGTTGGCGGAGTTGGTTCATGACATCGCGCCGCCTAACGCGCAGGACACGTGTGGGCTCGGCCGCGGCAACCGTTGCGGTGCGCGGGCCGCTGTCGAACAGGGCGATCTCACCAAAGACTTCACCCGGGCGCATCAGGGTCAGCGACAGTTTGCGGCCGCTCATGGCGAGAAACGACACCTCAAGCGTCCCTTCGATGATCGCATAAAGCGCATCGCCTTCATCCCCTTGTTCAAACAAGGTTTCGTCCTGGTCCAGGGATATTTCGGAAGCAAGCGCCGAGAGCATATCTCGTAGCTCGTCTGAGGCTTCGGACAAAAAGCCACTATTGGGAAAGGCCGTCATGCGGGCGGTGAACTCCGGCTGTGAATGGTGAGTGGTGCCTTAACCTTTCACAGCTTGCCCGCTAAGCCAAGGTTTTTTGTATGGATTTGCTCTCTTTACGGTTGAACCCGACGGCATGTTCCACGGCGCAAACCGTTTATTGGCGGTCGGGGTCGTCCATGTAGTTTTGCAACAGGCTGAACTGCAGCATCAGGAACGCCATCAGGGCAATCGGAAAGCCGAAGGTTTCGATCTTGACCCACAGGTCGGTGGACAAGGTCCGCCAGACAATTTCATTGGCGACAGCCAGCACAGCAAAACAGGCGCAGAGACGACGCGTCAGGATCATCCAGCCTTCGTGTTTCATCGGCAGCATCTCGTCCAGCACATAGGCCAGATAGGATTTCCCCTGCAGCAGTCCGATGCCCAGAATCGTCGAGAAAACGCCATAGACCAGCGTGGTTTTCATTTTGAAAAACCGCTCATCATTGAACCAGGCGGTCAGCCCGCCGAAAAAGATGACCATGAAGGCGGTGAAAATCTGCAATCGGCTGAGTTTCCCGGTCAGGAACCAAAGGATGCCCATCGCGGCCAGCATCAGCGGCACGAAGATGATGGTGGCGATAATGAACCCCGAATACTCGGTGCCGCCGATCAGGAAGCTGTCATCGCGCAGGCGCAGGTAGATGAAGAAGAAGGCCAGCGGGGGCCCAAGCTCCAGCACCTGTTTCAGAAACGGGTTGATGTCTTTTTTGCCTGTCATCATGTCTTCCTGCTGCTTACCCGCCCATTTCAACTATTACGGCGCCCAATGCAATCAATGCCATCAGGGCAATGCGTCTGGGGCCAACGGTTTCTTTCAGAACCAGCCAGCCGATCAGGGCGGCGAATACGGTGGAAGTTTCACGCAAGACGGCGGCCTCGCCCACCTTGTCCAGCCGCGTGGCCAGCATGATGGACCCAAAAGACAACGGCGCGATGATGCCGCCCGCAAGCCCGCGCAGCATCAGGGGCCCGATAGCCGGACGGTTGATCATGGCGCGCCATCTGAGGAAGGCGTAGATCGGCATCGCGGCCCCGTCGATCATGAAGAACCAGGCAAGGAAGGTGAACGGGTCGGCGGTGGCGCGGATGCCATAGGCGTCATAGGTGGTATAAAGCGCCACAAACAACCCGGTGGCCACGGCCAGCGCCAGCGCGATGCCAAGCGTTTCCCGGTTGGTTTCGAGAAAGCGCAGGTTGTAGATCGCGAGGCCGAATATCCCCGCCAGAAGGACCGCCACGCCCAGCCACTGGGTGCCTGTAAAGGTTTCCCCGAACAGCAGATAGGCTCCGATCACGGTGAACAGCGGGCCGGTGCCCCGGACGACAGGATAGACGACCGTAAAGGAGCCTTTGGTATAGGCCATGGCTTGAAGCGTTTTGTAGGCGATGTGGATCAGCCAGACGACCCCAAAGATGGGCCACATATAGGGTTCAGGCCATGGCACGACGAAGAAGGCGAAGGGGGCGGCCATCAGGCAATAGCAGGCGTCGATGGCCCCCCGCGACAGCCACGGGTCGTGGCGGCCTTTTTGAAGTGCGCCGAACGCGGCGTGCAGGAAGGCAGCCATCAGCGCCAGCCCAAGGGCAAGCTGGTGGCCCGCTTCGGTGCCTTCGAGTGAGATCAGCCAGTCGCTCAAGTATCAGATCTTTGTGCTGGTGGGAGAGGCTGGGGGCTGTCTGCCCCCAGACCCCCGAAGATATTTTTAGCCAGATGAAGAATCGGATCAGCTTGGGTCGAGGCCGGTGAGGGCGGCGGCGAATTCCTCGGGGTCGAAGGGGGCGAGGTCGTCGATTTGTTCTCCGACGCCGATGGCGTGGATGGGCAGGCCGAATTTGTCTGCCAGCGCGACAAGCACGCCGCCCTTGGCGGTGCCGTCGAGTTTGGTCATCACCAGACCCGAGACGTCGGCCAAATTGCGGAAGGTTTCCACCTGGCTGAGCGCGTTTTGACCGGTGGTGGCGTCAAGCACGAGCAGGGTGTTGTGCGGGGCAGTATCGTCGACCTTGCGGATGACGCGCACGATTTTGGCCAGTTCCTCCATCAGGTCAGCGCGGTTTTGCAGGCGGCCCGCCGTGTCGATCATCAGCAGGTCTGCACCGTCTTCTTGTGCTTTGGTCAGCGCGTCGAAGGCGAGGCTGGCGGGGTCGGACCCTTCGGGGGCGGTCAGAACCGGGACGCCTGCGCGCTCGCCCCAGACTTGCAGTTGTTCGACGGCGGCGGCGCGGAACGTGTCTCCGGCGGCGATGACGACTTTTTTGCCTGCGGATTTGAACTGGCTGGCAAGCTTGCCGATGGTCGTGGTTTTGCCAGAGCCGTTGACGCCGACGACCAGAACCACCTGTGGGCGTTTGGGGTAGATAGGCAGCGGGCGGGCAACGGGTTCCATCACGCGGGCGACTTCCTGCGCCAGCAACTGCTTGATTTCGCGGGCCGAGAGTTTGCGGCCAAAGCGCCCCTCGGCCATATTGGCAGTGACGCGCAAGGCGGTGTCGACGCCCATGTCAGAGGCGATCAGCAGTTCTTCGAGCTGTTCCAGCATATCGTCATCCAGCGTGCGGCGGATTTCGGTTTTGCTTTCAGAGCGACTGAACAGACGACCCAGAAGCCCCTTGTTTTCAGGGACTTCGGGCGGCGTAGGCGCCGGGGTTGGGTCTGCGGGGGCAGGCTCGGGCACCTCGACAGGCTCGGTGGTCGGTACGGGCGTAGGAATCTCCGGCACCGGCTGCGGTTTGGGCTCGGGCTGTGGGATCACCGGATCAGCGGCGGTTTCCTCACCGCCGTCTTCGACAATGGCGTCCAGCCCCTGTTCAAGGCGTGAAGAGGATTTGAACAGCTTGTCCTTCAGCTTTGAAAAAAACGCCATTTTCGATCTCCGCAGGTGTTCCCCCCACCTAATGCGGATTTACCCGAGTTGCAAAGGGTCAGGTAAAGGCAATCAGAAGCCCGGCTTGCGCCACCCAATAGAGCGGCCAGATCGCATAGGGTGTGAGTTTCAGGGCCGGGTGGTTTGGGGGCAGAAGGAACTTTTCGGTCGCCAGAACCAGATCCGAGGCGATGAATGCCAGCGCGGCTGGAAGGGCCCAGACCAGCATGCCAGTGGGCGGCAGGGACAGGACCGATATTCCCATTCCGAGAATGATGGGGATATAGATCAGCACAGGGACCTTCAGATCGCCGGCGCGGGGCGGGAGGATTGTCATGACGACGACACCCAGAAGGATCAGTGACCAGAAAACCCCCGGTCGATCAAGGATGAGGTCTGCGGCGCTGGCAGGATGAGACAGGAACAGGGCAATATAGGCGATATGGCCTGCCGCAAACGCGCCGATGCCTGCCATGAAGGTTGCCTCGGACTCGCGTGAGAGCAAGGCGTCCCCGACCGCGCAGAGCGCCAGCGCGACGATCAGCAGCATCGCGCCGCCTTCAAGTGCTGCGATCAGGGCCAGCACTGCGACCGAGGCGGTTTTGAGCACCGTTCGCGCAGCACCTGCCGGGCGCGGTGCCAAGGGGAGATAGACCAGTGCGCATGCCGCTGCGATCCAAAACAGGACGGTCATGTCGTATCCTCTCGGTTGTTTTGGGCCTACTGTCCTTCCTGATCTGCAGCCCAGGCAACAGGTGACGTAGAGGCAGGCGAAACCGGGCAATGCGATTAGCCTTGGCTGCCGGTATCTGACACTATGGTCGCATGGTGAGGTATCTTGCGATTCTACTGGCCCTCTCGGCCCAAGCCGTTGGCGCGCAAACAGCGCTTTCCGGCGCGGAGTTCGATGAGTATACGCGCGGAAAAACCCTGTTTTATGGTTTCCAAGGGAAGGTTTATGGGGTTGAGCAGTATCTGCCCGATCGGCGTGTCATCTGGTCGTTTCTGGACGGGCAGTGCAAGAAAGGCGTCTGGTATCAGCGTGAGGAACAGATCTGTTTTGTCTACGAAGACAGGCTGGATCCGCAATGCTGGGTGTTCAAACGGTCCGGCGGTGGCCTGATCGCGCGGCCAGACGGCGATCCTCAGGCAACCGAGCTGTATGGGATCGAGGATCTGGGCCAGGACATGGTGTGCCTTGGTCCCGAGGTCGGGGTCTGATCCTAGTTTACGCGAAGGTCGTCGTAGCTGATCATGACGTGTTCCTGATACGCAGGTCGCTGGCTCAGCCTGTCAAAGTAACGTTGTAGATTTGGTAAAGGTGCCCTTGGGATGTCGATATCATAATATCGGTACAGGATGTGACCCAACTGGATGTCGGCCAAAGTCAGGTCAGCTCCGGCAATGAAGGCCCTTCCTACAAGCTGCGTGTCCGCAATTTCAAGTTTTCTTTCAAGGGCTTTTACGGCGGAGTTGATGGATTTTTCATCCTGCTCTGACTTGGCCGTTCGCACAACCTGCCAGAACACGGGAACGGTGAAGGCCATCGCAATGTTGATCTTGGCCCATTCGGCCCATTTGTCGACCTCGGCCCGATGAGCCGAGTCTTTGGGCCAAAAGGTGTCGGGCCCGTAGCGGTCGGCGAGATAGCGCAGGATTGCTCCGGTCTCCCAAAGGGGTGGGTTGGGGCCGTCCTGTATCACGGGGATGGTGCGGTTTTGGTTCAGGTTCGCGAAGTCCGGCGTGTCCAGACCGCCGAAACGATGGCCGACATCGTGTCGTTCATAATCCAGGCCCAGTTCGCCGACGCACCACATCAGAGCCTGCACATTGGATGACGTTTTGCGGCCCCAGATCGTCAGCATGGCTTAGAACAGCGAGCCCTGATCCGGGGCGTCCGCTTTGGCCTTTTTGGCAGGGGTTTTACCGGCCCCTCCGGTCGTCAGGCGACCATCTGCAAATTCGATTTCCAGAACCGGATGCTTGGCGGCCTGTGTTTTTGTCGTGACCACATCGCCTTCGGCGCGGACCACCGCATAGCCGCGCGCCAGAGTGGCCTTGTAGCTGAGCGTTTCTCGCAACCGATCCGTGGCGTCCAGTTGCTGCCGCAGGCGATCCAGCCGGGTGTTTTGGGCTGCGTTCAGACGCTCGGCCAGCCGGGCGGTGGCCTGCCGCTGTTGGTCGATCTCGCGCTGAATGGGGCGCAGGGACAGGCGAGAGGACAGGTTGCGCAGGCTTTCCTGCCGTGATGAGACGACACCGCGCAAGGTCGAAGGGCGCAGGTGGGCGGACATTTCGACCAGTTGCAGGCGGCGGTTCTGCACGCCTCGGTTCAAGGCCGGGGTCAGGCGTTCTGCAATCAGATCAAGGCGTTGTCTGGGGGTGTTCAACAAGCTGTCCGGGCGCGGCAAAGCGCGGGCAACATCGCGCAGACGCTGGGCGCGGCGCTGGACCGCGTCGCTGGCCGCGCGGGACAGGCGTGCGCCTTGCTCGTTGGTCCAGGCCAGAAGTTCCATCCGTACGGGCACGGCCAGTTCGGCAGCGGCTGTTGGCGTGGGCGCGCGGCGGTCCGAGACGAAATCGATCAGCGTTGTGTCCGTTTCGTGACCCACAGCCGAGATCAGCGGTATGTCCGAGGCTGCCGCCGCGCGCGCCACGTTTTCTTCGTTGAACCCCCAGAGATCTTCGATGGAGCCACCACCACGCGCGACGATGATCAGATCGGGACGGGGCAGCGCGCCTCCGGGTGTGAGCGCGTTGAAACCTTCGATGGCGCGCGTGACCTCGGGGGCGCAGTTGGCGCCTTGCACGGCGACCGGCCAGATCAGAACCTTGCGGGGGAAGCGATCCCGCAGGCGGTGCAGAATATCCCGGATCACCGCACCGGACGGTGATGTCACAACGCCGATGATTTGCGGCAGATAGGGCAACGGCTTTTTGCGTTCAGGGGCAAACAGCCCTTCGGCTTCCAGCTGCTTCTTGCGCTTTTCCAGCAACGCCATCAGCGCGCCTTGACCGGCGACTGCAACCTCATCCACGTTCATGTTATATTTCGACTGAGCACCAAAAGCGGTCAGGCGGCCGGTGACAACGACCTCCAACCCTTCTTCCGGCACTACCGACAGGCCCGAGATCTGGCCTTTCCATGTGGTACAGGCCAGCACGTTCCGGTCGTCCTTGATGTCATAATACAGGTGACCCGAGCGCGCCTTGAACACACGTCCGACCTCACCCCGCACACGGATTCGCCCGAACGACCCTTCGAGCGTGCGCTTCACCTCGCCGGATATCTCGGAAACCGAATATTCAGGGGTGTTTTGGCCAGGAATGGGGTCGTCTAGCAGGTCGGACATTTCAGCGCCTTGTGTCAAATGCCCGGCCAGCTTAGAACGCCGCGCAGGCGAGGCCAAGCAGATCGGAGACGACCCCATGAACATCCTTATTCTCGGCAGCGGCGGGCGCGAACACAGCCTGGCCTGGGCGGTGATGCAGAACCCCAAATGCGACCGTCTGATTGTTGCGCCGGGCAATGCCGGGATCGCTCAGATCGCTGAATGCGCGTCTTTGGACATCGAAAACGGCGGCGCGGTGGTCAACTTCGCCGAAGCCAACGCGATTGATTTCGTGATCGTCGGCCCCGAAGCGCCTTTGGCAGCTGGTGTGGCGGATCGGCTGCGTGAGGCAGGCGTTCTGGTCTTTGGCCCTTCGGCCGAGGCGGCGCGGCTGGAAGCTTCGAAAAGCTTTACCAAAGAGATTTGCGATGCCTCTGGCGCACCAACGGCGGCTTATGCGCGTTTTACCGAGGCGGAACCGGCCAAAGCCTATATCCGCGAGCAGGGCGCACCGATTGTTGTCAAGGCTGACGGTCTGGCGGCGGGCAAGGGCGTGATCGTGGCGATGGACGAACGCACCGCGCTGGAGGCCATCGAAGACATGTTCGGCGGTGCGTTCGGTGGCGCAGGTGCCGAAGTGGTCATTGAAGAGTTCATGGATGGTGAAGAAGCGTCATTGTTCGTGCTGTGTGACGGCGAGAACATTCTGTCAGTTGGAACGGCACAGGACCACAAGCGGGTTGGCGAAGGGGACACCGGGCTGAACACTGGCGGTATGGGGGCGTACTCTCCTGCACCGGTTCTCAGCGCCGAGGTCGAGGCCCGCGCTATGGATGAGATCATTCGTCCCACCATGGCCGAGATGAAACGCCGGGGCGCTCCGTTTCAGGGGGTGCTCTATGCCGGTCTGATGATCAAGGATGGGCAGCCGCGTCTTGTGGAGTATAACGTCCGGTTCGGCGATCCCGAGTGTCAGGTTCTGATGATGCGTCTGGGCGCGCAGGTGATGGACCTGATGCATGCAGCCGCCGAGGGGCGGTTGGATGAGACCCGCGTCAACTGGGCGGATGATCATGCGATGACCGTGGTCATGGCCGCGAAAGGCTATCCCGGGGCGTATGAGAAAGGGTCGGTTATCAAAGGCTTGGATGGTCTGCCTGAAGACAGCAGCAATATGGTATTCCATGCGGGCACCAAGGCGGTTGAGGGGCTGGTGCGGGCCTCGGGCGGACGGGTGCTGAACGTCACCGCGCGGGGTGAGACGCTGCAGGAGGCGCGGGATCGGGCCTATGCGATGGTGGATGGGGTTGACTGGCCCGATGGGTTTTTCCGCCGGGATATCGGGTGGCGGGCGCTGTGATCTGATTGCCGGGCTGCGCCCGTCTCAATTTTCTGGGCGAGGGGCCAGCCCCTCGCGCTCCCCGAGATATTTTTGGCCAGATGAAGAACGGATCAGCAGTCCAGGGCTTGGGCGAGGCTTTTGGGGCCGGCGAATGGGCCGATATCGGTTTGGGTCCAATCGTTTTGGTACGTGATACTGATGATCCGGGTCCAATCGGCGCTGGCAACGATGAGTTCCGGACCGTTGGCGCAGGTGCGCAGGCCGCCTGAGATGAAATCCTCACCGATCTTGTGGTTGGTCAGACCGGGGAGCGAGGCGATTTCGGTCAGGGCATCGTCTTGGTAGCGCCAGATGCGCAGGGTTTTGGCAAGGTGAGGGCGGTCGATATAGGCAATCTCGATATGGCCGTCGCCGTCCAGATCAGCCGCTGCGATGAGGGCGAGCCAGCGGAAGCGTGTACCGATATGCGGTGTCGCGGCAATCTTTTCCCCGCGTGCGTCATAGACCGCGAGCTGTGCCCCGGTGTTGGCCTGGCTTTCGACGACAATGGCTTCGGGTGAGCCGTCTTTGGTGACATCCACCAGCCGCGGCGCGAGGTCTTCGAAAACGCGGTCTTGCGGTAAACGTATCGTCAATATTGAAGGGCTGGCGCTTGCGTCAGCGGTCTGGATGGTGAGCTCCAGCGCGCCATATTCGATAGTGTCGCCCAGAACGCCATGCGGATAACGAGTGGTGGGTTCTGTGAATCGGGCAGAGGCTATGGTGTCGGCGGTTGCCATGGGTGCCCCCGCCAGCCACATGCATAAGGCCGTCAGCGCGCCGCGAGCCCATCCTTGCCACAGGCGGACGGGCAGGCGCGGCGCTTTGGGATGCATCAGATCTGCTTTTCCGGCATCTGCACGACCAGACCGTCCAGCGCATCGGTGACCTTGATCTGGCAGGTCAGGCGCGAGCGGGCCGGGTCGGGTTCATAGGCGAAGTCCAGCATATCCTCTTCCATGTCATCCTTGGCGGGGATTTTCTCGACCCAGTCGGGGTGGATATAGACATGGCAGGTAGAACAGGCACATGCGCCGCCGCAATCGGCCTCGATGCCGGGGATATTGTTGTCACGGGCCCCTTCCATGACGGTCAGTCCGTTGGCGACCTCGACTGTATGTTCGGTACCGCCATGCTCGACATAGGTGATCTTTGCCATTGCGTGCGTCTTCCTTTTGCGATGTTCGAATTCTTCCTTAGTGAAGGCATTTAGGTCTTTCCAGTACCATTTGCGACTCGTGACGCCGTGTCTGGACTTTCCGTGTATATGTTCTATTTTTGTTCTTATGCTTGTTCGCCCCGTGGTTTCAAAGCGGGACTGGCCGCGCCCGCCGTCCTGTTTGCCGTCAGATCAGTTGACCGCACCGCCCGAGGGCGCGCGCGTGGCCGTGGCCGGGTTGGTGATCCTGCGGCAGAGGCCGGGGACCGCCAAGGGGGTGATCTTCGTCACGCTCGAAGACGAGACGGGTATCGTGAACGTGGTGGTCTGGCGCAAGATTTACGAGCAGTTCCGCCGCGCGGTGATATCGGGTCGGTTGCTGCGGGTTACGGGGCGGATGCAGCGGGCGCATTCGGTGACCCATGTGATCGCGGAAGAGATCGAGGATATTTCAGACATGCTGGATGTGCTGGTGCGGGGCGAGGGGCAATAAAGCAATCTGCGTATAGTGCGACCTCTGGACAGCCCGAATTTCCGGTCATAGCTCGGGTAGGTACCGAAACGGGAAGAGGGCGCTATGGCACACGGGCATTTTCTATGGACCGACCTGTCCACCTACGACATGCAGGCGGCCAGAGCCGATTACAGCGACGTCTTCAACTGGTCTTTCGGCGGCGATGGCGCCTACGACTTTGCCAGCATCAGCGGGCAGCAGGTCGCGGCTATCTTCCCGATGCCTGAGCGGTTGGCGCAGATGAACATGCCGTCTTTCTGGATGTCCTATATCCATGTCGATGATCTGGATGCGAAGGTCGAACAGGCACGCCGGCACGAAGGGGTCATCATCGAAGTGGAACCCCAGCCGTTCAGCAATGAGGCGCGCATTTCTCTGGTCCGGGATCCATCAGGCGCGGGTTTCACAATGTATGAGGGGCCGGATATCACCTCTGCAACGTCGGGGCCCGGCGCAGTTGTGGCCCGATTTCACCATGTCCCGGACATTGCGCTGATCGAACCGTTTTACGCGGATCTCTTCAACTGGCGATTTGAGAAAAGCCTGGCAACCCCGTGGCCCCGATACGATATTCGCCACCCCGACGGCACGGTGGTCGCACAGGCCGAAGAGGTGCCCGAGGCCATCCGGGGAAAGTTTCGGTATTGGATGCCATGTTTCGGCGTGAGATCGGTGGCCGACACCGTTCAGCGCATCAAAGCGCGGGGCGGGTGCCATCACAATGACTTGCCGGACGAGCGTATATTGGTCTCGGACCGGCAGGGTGCTCATTTCATGCTCCAGCCCGCGTTTGGTGCCTCGGCTGCAGCCGACGATAGCCAGACCTCTGACGGGACGCGCAAGATCCACGGGTTGGCGTGGAAATCGCTGATCGCGGTGACATGCGTTTGGCTTGCCGTGTTTTTGGATTTGCAGGTTTTCTGGGGTGTCCTGTTTCTGATCTGGACCTGGCTTGCCCTCAGAACCGGGCGTGCTGATTTTGTCGAGCCGATCGACCGCGCAACACGGCCCGGGATGTTCTGTTTGATCACCGGGACGTGGATTGTTCTCAGCTTGTGGGTGATATTGGCTGCGGTCGCGGGCGTTATCTGATCCTTTGGTCAAGACGGAAGGTAAAATCGGCTCACCGCTTGAACAATACCCCCTGCGATTGCTTGTCGCGATGATCGCCGCGCAATTCGGCATGTAGCGCACGACCGGCCTGAACGCCGGGGCGGGCGCTGACCGTTTCAAGCCAGCGTGCAAAATGGGGTTTGTCGTCCAGCACTTGTTGCTGCCCTTCCCACAGGCTCGCCCAGCCCCAGATCGACATGTCCGCAATCGAGTAGAAATCGCCCGCGACAAACTCATTCTCGGCCAGTCGGCGGTCGAGCACGCCGTAAAGCCGGCCGACCTCGGTGCGATAGCGATCCTTGGCATAGGGCAGGTCCTGTGGCGGGTCCAGTTGCGGGGCGTATTTCAGGAAGTGGTGGGCTTGTCCGGCCATGGGGCCGACGCCACCCATTTGCCACATCAGCCATTCCTCGACCGCGATCCGGTCACGCTCGGTTTCGCCGTAAAATCGCCCGGTCTTGCGGGCCAGATACATCAGGATCGCGCCGCTTTCGAACACGGAAACGGGCGCGCCGCCGGGGCCGTCGGGATCGACAATCGCAGGCATGCGGTTGTTGGGTGCGATCTTCAGAAACGCGGGGTCGAACTGGTCGCCTTTGCCGATGTTGATCAGGTGAGTCGTATAGGGCAGCCCCATCTCTTCCAGCGCGATGGACACTTTCCAGCCATTCGGCGTGGGCCAGAAATACAGATCGATCATGATGTCTCCTCAGGTTGAGGAAATCATGAAGTTTTCTGCGCAAACGGCAAGAGGGCTTGCGGGCAGGGCACCGCAAAAAGCCGTGACCAGCGGCGGTTCGGCTGGTCGGGCACACCGCGCCGCAATGCGATCAGGCTCAGGCGCTCGGGGTCGCGCAGCAAAGCGTTGTAGGTGCGCAGAACGCCGGGTCGGGTATAGCTGGACCAGTGACAGATACGTCGCTGAGGTGCCGCGAGGGGGAAGGCCAGAGTGGACAAGTGATCCACGGTCGCAGAGCAGTCGATCTGTAGCGTGACGGCATTGGGTGCGCTCAGACCGGCCCCGATGCTGCGATCACCCGGTGCAGGCGGTTGGATCAGCGTTTCGTAGAGGAAGTCGAACAGGTCGTTTTCGCGGCTGGTGATGTTGATGAATTCCGCCCGACGACCTGCGGCAGTCTGCAAGGCTTCAACGGCGCGCGATTGGTAGACGGCCCCGGTCAGCGAGACAATTCGGTTCAGCACCCCCGGCTGAATGTGATGCAGCGCTTCCAGCGCCAGTTCTGTGCCCATGGAGTGCCCGATAAAGTGTATGGGACGATCGGGGTTCAGACTGCGCATCTGTTGAATGACATCGGCCAGAACGCGCCCGGCTTCGACCGCGCGTCGCCGCGCTGTCCACAGCGGGCCGCGCGCGTCCCAGCCGAAGGCGATGGCCAGCCCTTCATCCCGGAACCCTGCGCCAAAGCCCAGATGTTGCGGCCAGTTGGGGCTGTACCACGGCATTGCTTTGGGGCGCAGCGACAGCATGTGAAGGTGCGGGCAGGCGTTCGGGTCATCGGGCCGGTATTTGTAGCCATGGGTCATGATGATGACCGGGCCGCTGGTGTGACGCGTTTGGCGCAAGACCCCATTTATGGGTCGGGGGCTGCCGTGCAACCGGGCGTGTCCGCCGACAGCATTGATCCTGATTACTGGCATTGGCTCTGCCTCATACAAGATGTTGTGGTGCTGCTTTGTCATGACGCTATGACGCTTCGATGAATGAACAATTACAGAACCGTGACGTTGCCCCGGTCGGGGTTGACGAATTCGCGACTGCGGCGTAAGGGCAACAGCATCACGTGGCGATTTGTTACCGGATTGCGGGCCACGCTAAACAACACCGCTAAAAGGTCAGGATGAAAGGCCCCTTTCGCTTGACCGCGTCTGGGGTTTTTTTGATGCGCCTTGGGGATCGAGGCCGAAAGGAATGACATGAGCGAGAGCTGGAACAAACGCACCCAAGCCGTCCATGGCGGCATCCGTCGCAGTCAGTACAATGAAGTCAGCGAGGCGATCTTTCTGACCCAGGGCTTCGTTTATGACACCGCCGAACAGGCCGAGGGCCGGTTCCTGGAATGTGGCCCGGACGAGTTCATCTACGCGCGTTACGGCAACCCGACCGTCTCGATCTTTGAGCAGCGCATTGCGGCGCTGGAAGGGGCCGAGGACGCGTTTGCCACCGCATCGGGCATGGCGGCGGTCAATGGCGCGCTGACCTCGATGCTGAAGGCCGGTGATCATATCGTTTCGGCCAAAGCTCTGTTCGGATCCTGTTTGTACATCGTCGAAAACATCCTGACCCGCTTTGGCGTTGACGTGAGCTTTGTGGACGGCACCGATCTGGACCAGTGGAAGGCGGCAATCCGGCCCGAAACCAAGGCCGTGTTTTTCGAGTCCATGTCGAACCCGACGCTGGAAGTGATCGATATCGAGGCCGTGGCCCAACTGGCCCATGCGGTGGGTGCTCTGGTCGTGGTTGACAACGTGTTCTCGACCCCGGTGTTCTCGCGCGCGATCGAACAGGGCGCGGATGTCGTGATCTATTCGGCCACCAAACATATCGACGGGCAGGGGCGCGCGCTGGGCGGTGTCATTCTTGGCACGAAGGAATTCATTCGCGGCACGGTCGAGCCGTATATGAAGCACACCGGCGGTGCGCTGAGCCCGTTCAGCGCCTGGATCATGCTGAAAGGTCTGGAAACCATGGCGCTGCGGGTCAACGCTCAGGCCGCGTCCGCGCAGCAGATTGCCGAGGCGCTGGAAGGGCACCCGGCCTTGGAACGGACCCTGTATCCCGGTCTGAAGACGCACGCGCAGAATGATCTGGTGCAACGGCAGTTGGGCGGCAAGGGCGGCACCGTCCTGTCGCTGGACATCAAGGGCGGCAAGGATGCTGCGTTTGCGTTCCTGAACGCGATGACGATCCCCGTGATTTCGAACAATCTGGGTGACGCCAAGTCCATCGCGACCCATCCGGCCACAACCACGCATCAACGTCTGAGCGATGAACAGAAGGATGAGTTGGGCATCACACCCGGTCTGATCCGCCTTTCGGTTGGGCTTGAGGATGCAGGCGATCTTCTGGCCGATATTCAGAACGCGCTGAAAGCCTCGCAAGGTTAACAAGGCGCTGCCGGGGGCCTGTCAGCCCCCGGATTTACTCTGCTGAATGGTTGTCAGCTACATTCGCGGGCGGTTTTTGACTGAAAATGCCGCAAACGCGTCACTCATTTCGATCCGGACTGCTATTGCACGCGTAGTAGGTTTATCTGGCAAATAACTTGCCGTGGTATATATCAATGACGACCAATCGAGGAACCTCAGTCCATGAATGTTCACCCGCGCGACATTGACACCCCGGATCGTGATGAAGCTGCTGCTGCCCTGAAGGTGCTGCGGAAATGGGCCGAGACTGCGTCGTCGCTGGAAATCTCTCAGCTTGATCCGGCGGTTGCGCGTCTTTTGCCGGGGACGGGTGCGGTGAATTATCCGACCCTTGCGCGGGACTATCCCGATGGCTTTGCCGTGGACGCCGCCTATCGTGCATCGCTGCCCGATCTGCAAAACGGCCCGTCCAGTCTGATCCGTGGCGCAAAGCAACAGATTCAGCATGTGGGGATTTCCAATTTCCGACTGCCGATCCGGTTCCACCGCAAGGACGGTGATGTCCTGACGCTGGAAACCTCGATCACCGGCACGGTGAGCCTTGAGGCCGAGAAAAAGGGCATCAACATGTCCCGGATCATGCGGTCTTTCTACAAACATACCGAGCGGACGTTCAGTTTCGAAGTGATGGAATCGGCGCTGAGCGATTATCTGACCGATCTGGACAGCTTTGACGCGCGTATCCAGATGCGGTTCTCCTATCCGATCAAGGTGAAAAGCCTGCGGTCGGGGCTGGAAGGGTACCAGTATTACGACATTGCGCTGGAACTGGTGGAACAGAACGGCGTTCGCCAGAAGATCATGCATCTGGACTATGTCTATTCGTCCACGTGCCCCTGTTCGCTGGAGCTGAGTGAACATGCAAGGTCTCAGCGCGGGCAGCTTGCAACGCCACACTCGCAACGGTCGGTCGCCCGGATTTCGGTTGTCGTGGATCGTGACGCGGATTGCCTGTGGTTCGAAGACCTGATCGAACTGTGCCGCCGCGCGGTTCCGACCGAAACACAGGTCATGGTCAAACGCGAGGACGAGCAGGCGTTTGCCGAATTGAACGCCGCCAACCCGATTTTCGTCGAGGATGCCGCGCGTCTGTTCTGCGCCGAGCTGCTGGCAGATCACCACGTCGGCGATTTCCGCGTGATTGCCAGCCATCAGGAAAGCCTTCACAGCCACGATGCGGTATCGGTTCTGACCGAAGGGCCGACATTCGAATCGGCCAGCCTTGATCCCAGATTGTTTGCGACTCTGTTCCACGTGGGATGAACCGCGGCCGGTAAGCGGCTGAAAATTCATCGCATAGTGCGACTACCAGCGTTTTTTCGCCGCAATGCAGCAGAAATGCTGCAATTGCGCAGTCGTTTGAGGTATGGATGGTCCTGAATGCAGCTGCGGCACGCCTGCGTACTGTGTGCGTGCCGCCCCGGAGGGACACCGAGACGTGCCACGCCTTGGACTGCAATACCCAACCTGCCGCCCGAGCGATCGGAGCGGGGCGGGTCTTACACTCTCACAGACCTGGCTGCATCGCTACTACAGGAGAGACATGTAATGAATCCGATTACCCAACCGCTGGAACTTCAGGCAGCGGCGTTTCGCGTGGCAGGTTACGCCATGGTGAGCCAAATCAAGATCATGCAGATCATGGCGCGTTCGGCGTTGGAACTGCCCATGGCCCCGGTCCACGCGTTGCACAATACGGCATCCAAACCCGCTCCGGCAGAGGCCAAGCCCGTTGCGACCAAACCGGTTGCCAAGCGTGCAGCGGCGACCCCGGTCAAGAAACCTGCGGCGGCCAAGCCCAAATCGGCACCTGCGGCCAAGTTTACCGCGAAACCACGCGCTGTGGCCAAACCGGCTGTGAAGCCCGAAGCTGAGGCGAAAGCACCCGGCAAAGCCGCAGCGCCCGCGCCGAAACTTGCGGCACCTGTTGCAAAGACCACCGAGGCAAAGCCGGCACCCGCAAAGCAAGCTGCAGCGAAACCTACGCCGGAAAAAACGGTGGTGGTCAAAACTGCGCCCAAGACTCCGGCTGCCAAACCCGCCCCACGCAAAGCAGCGGTCGCAAAAACCGCGCCCAAGGCCAAAACTGCCCAAGCGCCGAAACCTGCGGCCAAGCCTGTTCAGGCGGCTCCGGCAAAAGCGCCCGAGACGGCAAAACCTGCCGCTTCCGAGGCGCCTAAGCCGCAGGCACGCCGCACCCGGGCGCCTTCAAAACCACCGGTGATGCCGCAACCTGTTGCAAAATCCGACGAGTAATCGCGGATCATCGGCTTGACACGGTCGGGCAGGCGCGCCAACGCTGCGCCTCATGATGGACATTCGCCCGGTCGGATATGTGATTGGCTTGCTGGTCGCCATTCTTGGGGCGACCATGCTGTTTCCTATGCTCGCGGACCTGATCGAAGGGCGCGGCGAATGGTATGTATTCCTGGAAAGCGCGATCATCACCATGCTGACCGGGTCGGTTCTGGCCATGAGCTGCTCGAACGGGGTGGGCGAGGGGCTGACCATCCGGCAGACCTTTGTGCTGACAACCGGCGTCTGGGTCGCGCTGCCGGTCTTTGGCGCGATCCCGTTTCTGTTCGGTGAAACGGAACTGCGCTTTGTCGACGCGTATTTCGAGGCGATGTCCGGCCTGACGACCACAGGCTCGACCGTAATATCCGGGCTGGATGATCTGCCACAGGGCCTTTTGTTGTGGCGCGGCATCCTGCAATGGTTGGGCGGCATCGGCATCATCGTTGTCGCCATGGTGTTCCTGCCCGAGCTGCGCGTGGGTGGGATGCAGATCTTCCGCTCGGAAGGGTTTGAAACCATGGGAAAAATCCTGCCGCGCGCGCAAGAGATTGCGGGCCAGATTTCCCTGATCTACGTGTTTCTGACACTGGCGTGCGGACTGGTGTACGCCAGCTTCGGGATGAGCTTCTTTGACGCCACAGTTCATTCCATGACCACCATCGCAACGGGTGGCTTTTCGAACTACGATTCCTCGTTCGCGACCTTCACCGGTCCGGCGGAATATGCGGCCTCGGTGTTCATGATCCTCGCCGCGCTGCCGTTTGTCCGCTATGTGCAATTGGCCAACGGCAAGACCAACTCACTTTGGCAGGACAGTCAGATCAAGGCATTTCTGGCGACGATCTTCGTTCTGGTCGTTGTCATGGCCGTCTTCCTGATGTCCGTCTTTCCGCACCACTGGGAGCGCGCCTTCCGCGAGTCGCTGTTCAACATCACCTCGATCATCTCGGGCACCGGCTATGCCAGCGTCAACTACATGACCTGGGGCAGTTTCCCGGTGATGCTGTTTTTCCTGATCGGCCTGATCGGCGGCTGCGCGGGCTCGACCGCCTGTTCGATCAAGGTGTTCCGGTACCAGTTGCTGTTTGCATCGATCAAAACTCAGATCCGGCGCATCCGGTCCCCGCATGGGGTGTTCATGCCGCTTTACGACGGACGCCCTGTCAGCCGCGATGTCCTGACTTCGGTCATGAGTTTCTTCATGTTCTTCGTGTTGTCCATGGGCGTCCTGTCCTGGGCGCTGGCCCTGACCGGTTTGGATTTCATAACATCGGTCTCGGGGGCGGCGACAGCACTGGCCAACGTGGGGCCGGGGCTGGGCGATCAGATCGGTCCGGCGGGTAATTTTGCCGGGCTGAACGACTCGGCGAAATGGCTGCTGACCATCGGCATGCTGGTCGGACGGCTTGAGTTGCTGGCCGTTTACGCAATCTTCACCGTTCAATTTTGGAGAAGCTGATGAAAAGAGCTCTTGGCGCGCAGATCTCGCATATGCTCAGGGATCGTGGCGTTGACGTGATCTTTGGTATTCCCGGAGTTCACAATCAGGAAATGTACCGCGGCATCGAAGAGGCCGGGATCAACCATGTTCTGGCCCGGCACGAGCAGGGGGCAGGCTTCATGGCCGACGGATATGCGCGCGCGACGGGCAAGCCGGGCGTGGCTTATGTGATCACCGGGCCGGGTCTGTGCAATACCATGACGCCTATGGGGCAGGCCTATAGCGACTCGGTGCCCATGCTGGTTCTGTCCTCTTGTCTGGACGAGACACACGCGCAGCGGGGGCAATTGCATCAGATGAAGGATCAGCAAGGGGCGGCGGGTACAGTCGCCGATTGGTCCGCACAGGCGAATACCGCGCAGGCCGCCTATGGCTTGATCGAACGCGCATTTGAAGAATTCGAACTGTCGCGGCCCCGCCCCAAGCACATTCAGGTGCCGATCGTACAGCTTGAGGCGGATGCCGATCCGGCCCCGTTTCCGAACCAACCCGCGCTGCGGACCAAGGCTTTGCCGCCGGATGTGGCGCCGGTAGTGTCCTTGCTGAACATCGCGAAACGCCCCTTGTTCATTCTGGGTGGCGGATGCCGGTCGAATGACTGGCGGCAGATTTTGACGCAGGTGGGTGCGGCTTGTTTCACCACCTATGCCGGACGTGGCATGGTTGGCGCGAACTATCCCCTGGACTTCGGCTCGATGTTGCCGCGCCCCGGCAGCGCCGAGGTGATCGCCTCGGCCGATTTGGTCATCGCAGTGGGGGCTGAACTGGGTGAGGTTGATCTTTGGCGGAAAGAGCTGGGGCACTCGGCCACTTTGATCCGCGTCGATCTGGACCCCGAGGTGCTGTCAGACCATCACCGCGCTGCAATCAAGATTCAGGCGGATAGCACAAGCTTTGCCCGCGCCCTTTGGGTCGCCACCGAAGACGCGAATCCGGCCACGGGCTGGACGCAGGAAGAGGTGGCCGAGGCGCGCGCCCGTTGGCGGGCCGAGGTTGATGCCGAACGTCCGGGCATCGTACCGATCCTTGACGCTCTGCGCGCCACGATGCCCGCCGACACGATGATCTATTCCGATATGACCCAGTTTGCCTATGTCGCGAAAGAGGTCTGGGATATGGCCTATCCCCATCACTGGCACCACCCAACCGGCTTTGGCACCTTGGGCTATGGCCTGCCAGCGGGGATTGGCGGGGCTGTGGCGCGGCGAGGCAAACCAACCGCTGTGATCGCCGGGGATTACGGGTTTCACTATACGATGCAGGAACTGGGCGTCGCGGTCGAACTGGGCCTGTCGCTGCCGATCATCCTGTGGGACAACGGCAAGTTGAAAGAGATTGAGGACAGCATGGTCCGCAGTCAGATCGCGCCGAATGGGGTCGTGGCGCGCAATCCCGATTTCTGCAAACTGGCCGAGGCGTTTGGGGCACGGTCCGCCGCGCCCGGCACTCTGGCTGCACTGCAGGAGGCGGTGAAGGCCGCGTTCGATGCGCCGGTTCCAACGCTGATCCACGTCACGCCGGAGATCCTGAAATAAGAAAACGCCGCAGAAATCTGCGGCGTTTCTTTTTCTGCGGATAGGGCTGGGATCAGTCCCAGCAATGAACCAGAACAGTCATTCCCGTTGCGCGGCGGTTCAATTCGTTCGGCGAGATTTGCGTTGCCTCTTCAGGGCCGGACTGACCGGAAACGCCTGCCTGTGTCAGAACGTCCGTCAAACGGTCCGCGGTCGCCGCAAGGCTGACCGAGGCGGGCAGGGTGCGTCCTTCGGTGGGTGTCGGCAGCAACATGCCCACCACATTGCCGCTGTCGTTGAACACGGGGCCTCCGGCATCGCCGGGCTGGGCGTTCAGGGCCAGACGTTTGACCCCTTCTTCACCGTTCAGACCACGAACATCCGCGATTTGCCCATAGGTCAGGGTCGGGGCGCCCAGTGCGCCCTGATAGGAATACCCGGACACCGCCACTTCGGACTGAATGCGCGGTGTGCCTGCGCTGAAGGCGGCAACGCTCATCGGGGCCAGGCTTTGGTTGGGGCGCAAGACAGAAACACCCAGATCGGTATCGGTCCAGGCGACCTGAACCTCCTGATCGCCATCCAGTGTGATCCGGGTGCAATTGTCCGCTGCCTCGGACACGGTCAGCACCGCGCCGCTTGTGTCGGCAAAAAAGCCCGAGCGGGACAGGCGCGGTTTGCGCACTTGCAGGCCCGAAACCAGATCGATCCGCTGATCCAAATTGGCCCCGGCGGTTGCGTCCAGAACCGCGTCGGTGGTCGCAAAGCTGGACGCCATGGCCGCCAGAACGCGCAGGCGGCGCGCCTCATCGCCTTCGGGCCAGACCAGCGTGAATCCTTTGATCCGCCCGTCGTCCAGCTTGGCTTGCGTGAACGAAACAACGCCATTGCCGCGCCCTTCCAGCGAGAACCGGTCGCCGCGCAGCTCGCGCGGGCCATCCAGCGGTACGATTTCCAGCGATTGCATCACCTCATACAACGCGCGCAGCGTGGATCTGTCGCCTTTCTGAGAAATCAGCAGCGCCTTGGCTCCGATATCCGAACCAGACTTGAAATGGGCAAAGGGGGCTTCGTAGCGATCAAACGCCAATGCCTGCAAAGGCATGTCCATCGCAATACCGGCCTTATCGTCCACATATTGCGCCATGCCAACGCTGATCAGCGGCGCGTTGTAGTCATCAATCAGCGCCTTGCGCTGCAAGGTGGTCAGAACGCCTGTCGGCTCATAGCCGTTAAAGCGCTGCCAGTCGCCCATCGACCGGCGGGTGCCTTGCCCGAATGCTCCGTCGATGGTCGAGTTATAGAACCCTGCGGCCTGTAGCGCGGTTTGCAGGTCCTTCCGTTCCTGCGCGCTCAGCAGCCGTTCGGATTGCAGCGCCTGCGCGCGGGTTTCGTCGGACGCCTGCGGTGTCACCTCGGACAGGTTTTGTTCCGGCTGCGGTTCGGGCTCTACCGGTGGTGTGGCGATTCCACGGTCCAGCAGGTTGGCGCCGACCGGCCAGAACTGCTGACCAAAGGCGCTGGAGAATGCGATGAAGCTGTCGCGGGGGATTTCCCCTTCGGCGCGGTAGACGCGCAGAACCTGTTCGGCATCGCTGCGGGCGTAAGGCCCAATGACGATGGCGTACCAGCCGCTGTTCAGACGAAACCCGTTCACATCGGGCAGGGCGCTGGCGTAAACCTGCGCGCGCTCCTGCGCCTCGCGCAAGGAAGGCTGAGCCTCGACCTGTACCCAAACGCCCTGGTCTTGCTGAGCGGATGCGGCGTGCAGGCCGAATAGAAGAAACAAAAGAAATGCCGTTAAAACTCGTGTCATTGTCTGCCCGTTTATGCAGTGTTGGTGCTTTGGCGCAGAATACGCGATTTCGTCCTTCAAATGCCATGGCGGGAATACGGGGAATTTACGGTGTGGCCGTGCAGATACAGCATGGGGCCATTGGCCCGTTGACGCCCCTTGGCCCCTTGCATAGGAAGGGCAAAACCGACCGGAACAGGGCGCAAGCGACGCCCAAAGGGAATGTCATGACCGAACCGTCCAGCGCACCTCGTTCTTTTCAGGAAATTATCCTGCGGCTTCAGACCTATTGGGCGTCCAAGGGCTGTGCGATCCTGCAACCCTACGACATGGAGGTCGGGGCAGGGACCTTCCATCCGGCGACCACCTTGCGCGCGCTGGGATCCAAGGCCTGGGCCGCGGCCTATGTGCAGCCCTCGCGCCGCCCGACCGACGGGCGGTACGGTGAGAACCCGAACCGGTTGCAGCATTACTACCAGTATCAGGTGCTGATCAAACCCAGCCCGCCGGATCTGCAAGAGCTGTATCTGGGCTCGCTGCAGGCCATCGGCATCGATATGGACCTGCACGACATCCGGTTCGTCGAGGATGACTGGGAAAGCCCCACCCTGGGCGCCTGGGGGCTGGGATGGGAGGTCTGGTGCGACGGGATGGAGGTCAGCCAGTTCACCTATTTCCAACAGGTCGGCGGCCATGACTGCGCCCCGGTCTCGGGCGAGCTGACCTATGGGTTGGAACGTCTGGCGATGTATGTGCTGGGCATCGATCACGTGATGGACATGCCGTTCAACGACCCGCAATCCCCCAGCCCGCTGACCTATGGCGACATCTTCAAACAGACAGAAGAGGAATACGCCCGCTGGAATTTCGACGTGGCCAATACCGAAGTGCTGTTGCGCCATTTCGAAGAGGCCGAGGCCGAATGCGCCTCCATTCTGGCGCAGGAACATGACGACCCGAAAACCGGCAAGCGCATCATCATGGCGCATCCCGCGTACGATCAATGCATCAAGGCGTCGCACATCTTCAACCTGCTGGACGCGCGGGGCGTGATCTCGGTCACCGAGCGGCAGGCCTATATCGGGCGCGTGCGGGCGCTGGCCAAACAATGCGCGGATGCCTTTGTTCAGACCGAGGCCGCAGGGCACGCGGCCTGATGCGTCAGACGGGAAATACGACCTCAAGGGTCACAGGGATTTGGTGACCTTGGACTGAGAGTTAGACAGCGGGCGACGGGCGGACTGTACTGTCCTGCAGCCCGCGCTACCTCTGAAATACCTGAGAAAGACTGCGAACGAGGGACCTTCAAAACATGACTGGCAAATTGCTCGCCATCCTTCTTCTGGTGTCCGCCGCGCTTGCGGGCGGCGGGATGTATTATTTGCAGGTCTATGGGTTCTATTACGATGTCGCGCCATCGCCGGGTGAGGACGTGGCGCTGCTGGTCGAAGGGGCCGATGCACCGGTTGCGATTGAATATTCGGGTTTTCAGGCCATCGATGCCGACAGTTCTCCGATCCGGTTTCGGGCCTGTTTCGACACCGATCTGACGCTGGATGAGTTGCAATCGACATACCAGTTGGCTGACGAGGCGACCCCCCTGACCGCGCCGGGCTGGTTTGATTGTTACGATGCGGTCGCTCTGGCAGATGCTCTGGACTCCGGTCAGGCGCAGGCATTCATCGGGCAGAAGAATATCCACTATGGCGTGGATCGGATCGTGGCTGTCACACAGGATGGCAAAGGTTACATCTGGCACGCGCTGAACAATTGTGGCGAAAAGGCCTATGACGGCACCGTTGTAGGCGAAGAATGCCCGCCCCGGCCTGAAAGTTAAAACGCCATGGACGCGCAGACCCTGCAGATCCCGGATTTTCTAACGGCGACGCTGGGCTTCGCGGTCTACCTGATCGGGGCCGAGGTCAACGCTCGGGTCGCGGCGCTGCGCCAGTTCAACATCCCCGAGCCGGTGACCGGAGGTCTGTTGGCGTCTCTTGTCGTGCTGGGGCTGTATCTTCTGTTTGATCTGGAACTCAGCTTCGGCCTCGCGGCCCGTGATTTCCTGTTGGTTGTGTTCTTTGCAGGGATCGGCCTGAATGCGCGGCTGTCTGATTTGATTGCAGGCGGCAAGCCGCTGTTTTTGCTGCTTATCCTGACGCTTGCAACTATCGTATTCCAGAACGTGATTGGTGCTGCCGGGGCGGTGACGTTCGGCTATCCCGCGCAGGCCGGGGTGCTGTTTGGCTCAGCCTCCCTGATCGGCGGGCACGGAACGGCGATAGCTTGGGCCTCGGATGTGGCCGAAGTGACTGGCCTGGACGGTGCGACCGAGTTGGGTGTCGCGGTGGCGACCCTTGGCCTTGTTCTTGCCGCGCTTGTCGGCGGGCCGATTGCGCGGGTTCTGGTCGAGGGCCGAAACCTACAACCGGCGCGCCCGGATGAGGAACACACAATCGGCCTTCCCGATGATGCGGACGAGCGCAATTCCAAGATCGATCACCTGACGATCATGCGCGTCCTTCTGCACCTCAACCTCGCTATCATCTTCGGATATGTGCTGAGCGAGGCGATCACGGCCGCCGGGCTGAAACTACCGCTGTTTGTTCCGTGCCTGATCATGGGAATCGTGATCGCCAATCTGCGCGACTGGATTGCCCCGAATGCACCGCAAGTGTCGCGCACACCTTCGCTGGCACTGATCTCGGAATTCTCGCTGGGCGCGTTTCTGGCCATGTCGCTGATGAGCCTGCAGCTTTGGACAATCGCGGAACTGGGGCTGGCCATCGTCGTCATCATGACTGCGCAAACCCTGTTTGCCGTCGTCTTTGTGATCTGGGTTCTGTTCCCCGTCATGGGCTCGAACTACCGCGCCGCCGTGCTTGCAGCAGGGTTCGGGGGCTTCGCTTTGGGCGCAACCCCCACCGCTATCGCCAATATGACCGCCGTAACCAAGCGATATGGCCCGTCGCCTATTGCCTTTATCGTGCTGCCCCTTGTATCCGCATTCTTTGTGGATATCGCCAATGCCATCGTCATCCAGACGATCGTTTCATTCTAAGGATCGAAAATGCCCGACCTGCTGATCGAACTGTTTTCCGAGGAGATCCCCGCGCGTATGCAGACCCGCGGCGGTGAGGACCTGAAAAAGCGGATCACCGATGGTCTGGTCGAGGCCGGTCTGACCTATGCCGGGGCCGCCGCCCTGACCACGCCCCGGCGCATGACGCTGGCGGTCGAGGGGCTGCTGGCGGAAAGTCCAACGATCCGCGAGGAACGCAAAGGCCCCAAGGTCGGCGCGCCGGACAAAGCGATCGAGGGCTTCCTGCGCGGCGCGGGCCTGACCCGTGATCAGCTTGAGGAACGTGACACACCCAAAGGCGCAGTCTATTTCGCCACCATCGAAAAAGCCGGGCGTCCGGCGGCTGAAATCGTGGCCGAGGTGCTTGAGGCGACCATCCGCAACTTCCCGTGGCCCAAGTCGATGCGGTGGGGCAGTGGTCCCATGCGCTGGGTGCGCCCGCTGCACTCGATCCTATGCATTCTAAATGATGAGACTGGCGCGCAGGTCGTGCCGTTGGAGATCGAGGGAATCAAAGCCGGTGACACCACGGCTGGCCACCGCTTCATGGCGCCGAACCAGTTCTCGGTTAACTCCTTTGAGGATTACGCCGCCCAACTGAAACGCGCTTTCGTTGTTCTGTCGCCCAGCGAGCGCGCCGAGCATATCTGGAACGACGCCCAGAACATGGCCTTTGCCGCCGGTCTGGAAGTGGTCGAGGACAAGGGCCTGCTGGCCGAGGTGGCCGGTTTGGTCGAATGGCCCGTGGTGCTGATGGGGCAGATCGATGAGGAATTCCTCGAATTGCCGCCCGAGGTGCTGCAGACCTCGATGAAAGAGCATCAGAAGTTCTTTTCCGTGAGGAACCCCAAGACCGGTCGGATCGAACGTTTCATCACCGTCGCCAACCGCGAAACCGCCGACAATGGCGCGACCATTCTGGCGGGGAACCAGAAGGTGCTGTCGGCCCGTCTGACCGATGCGAAATTCTTCTGGGAGAACGACCTGCGCGTTGCCAAATCGGACATCATCCAATGGACCCGCGCGCTGGAGAATGTGACCTTCCACAACAAGCTGGGTACGCAGGCCGAGCGCATCGACCGCATCGCCGCGCTGGCCCGCGAACTGGCCCCGGTGACCGGCGCGGATGCAGATCAGGCCGAGAAAGCCGCACGTCTTGCCAAGGCCGATCTGAGTTCCGAGATGGTCTATGAATTCCCCGAACTTCAGGGGCTTATGGGGCGGTACTATATCGAAGCCGCAGGCGAGGACACCGCCGTGGCTGCTGTGGCACAGGAGCATTACTCGCCGCTGGGGCCATCGGATGACGTGCCCACTGCGCCGCTGTCGGTGACCGTGGCGCTGGCCGACAAGCTGGACACGTTGACCGGGTTCTGGGCGATTGATGAGAAGCCGACCGGTTCGAAAGACCCGTTTGCGTTGCGACGGGCAGCGCTAGGTTTTGTTCGGTTGGCGTTAGAGAATGACTTGCACCTTAATGACACACCGAGTTTTCGGGAAATTCTTGCGATGGGCTACAATGGTCATGTCTACCCCAACCATTGGCGTCGTGTGGGCAAGCCTATGGGTGAGTGGAATGATCAAGACCGCAAGGACGACGAAGCGGCATTGGCACTTTATGATCCAGAAAAAACACTCAAAATAATCGAAGACCTTCTCGCCTTCTTCCACGACCGCCTCAAAGTCTTCCTCCGAGACGAGGGCATCCGCCACGACGTGATCGACGCCTGTATCGCGATGGAGGGGAATGACGACCTCAACCTGCTGGTCAAACGCGCCCGCGCTCTGAATGCGGTGATCGCGACCGAGGATGGGGAGAACCTCGTGCAGGGCTTCAAACGCGCCAACAATATTCTGACGCAGGCCGAGGAGAAGGACGGCGTCGAATACTCCTACGGTGCGGATGTGAAATTTGCTGAAACGGACAGCGAAAAGGCGCTGTTTGCCGCGCTGGATCAGGCGCAGGCGCAGATTGATCCGGCGCTGAAGGCCGAGGATTTCCCGACCGCCATGGCCGCCATGGCCGCTTTGCGTGGCCCGGTGGATGCGTTCTTTGAGGATGTGCAGGTCAACACTGACAACGACATCCTGCGCCGCAACCGTCTGAACCTGCTGAGCCAGATCCGCACGATCTGTTCCAGCGTCGCCGATCTGACCAAGATCGAAGGCTAAGACACCGGGCGCGCGGCCTTGCGCGCCCATATCACCCTTGCGCAAGGGGTAAAGCTGCCTATGCTGCGGTGAAACCAAAAGGTGCCGCAGTGCAGAATAACCCGCATACCACGCTCATCACGCCCAAAGCGCCCATCGCTGCCAATACCCATGGCGGGCGGGCGAAATGTCTGCAACGTCTGGTCCGGCTTGAGATGCCGGTGCCTCGCACGGTGGCGTTGTCCTTCGATGCAGTTCACCGCATTGCGGAAGGGCAGGTGCCGGATATCGCGGCGATTCTGGACCAGTTTGACGAAGACGCCCTGTTGTGCGTGCGGCCCAGTTCGGAAGACCCGGATTGGGGCGGTCCGGGGGCTATCCTGAATATTGGTATGAACGAAGCCCGATACGGCGATTTCGCGGAAAAGATGGGGTCCGAGGCCGCCGCAGCCTTGTCGCTGCGATTTGTGCAAAGCTACGCCATTCACGTGGCGCGTCTGGATGCCGACGTATTTGACGATATCGATACCGTCGGTATGGACGGATTGCGGGACAGTCTGCGCGCCTATGAAGATGAGACCGACGAGGCCTTTCCGCAGGATCGGGGCGAGCAGTTGGTGGGCGTTCTGCGCTCGATGGCGCGGGCATGGGACGGAACGTCGGCCCGGTTGCTGCGTCAGGCCAAAGGGGCCCCAGCAGATGCGGGGCTTGGGCTGGTCATTCAGGAAATGATCCCCGGCGTGGGGCAGGGTGAATGCGGCTCGGGTGTGTTGCAACTGGTTGATTCCAAAACCGGAATGCCCCAGATCACGGGGCGATATCTGAGCCAGAGTCAGGGGCGCGATGCGCTGGGCGAAGGTGTCTCGGCGCTGTATCTTGAGAAGGACCCGCGGGGGCAGTCGCTGGAAGAGGTAGCCCCCAAGGCGTTCGCCGACCTGAAGGCGCAGGCCGCGTTGATGCGCGAGAAACTGCGCGAGGAAATGCAGGTCGAGTTCGTGATTGAAAACGGCCATGTGCACATTCTGGACGGTGTGCGTGTGCAGCGGTCCGCGCGTGCGGCGATGCGGATTGCCGTTCGGTTGGCCGAAGACGGGATCATCCCGCAGCAAGAGGCGGTGATGCGGGTTGATCCCCACGCGCTGAACGAGCTGCTGCACCGTCAGGTCCATCCCGAGGCCGAGCGCGATGTGCTGACCACGGCGATTGGCGCAAGCCCCGGAGCCTCGACCGGTAAGATCGTGTTTACCGCCGCCGAAGCGCAGGCCAGCGCGGCGCGGGGTGAGGCCTGTGTTCTGGTCCGCCGCGAAACCTCGCCCGAGGATGTGCGTGGGATGCACGCAGCTGTGGCCGTGCTGACTGAGAAGGGCGGCATGACCAGCCATGCGGCGGTGATCGGGCGTGGTCTGGGCCTGCCCTGTATCGTCGGCGCGTCCGACATCCGCTTTCAGACCAAGAAGAAAATGCTGACCGCCCCGGATGGGCGGGTGTTCAAAACCGGGGACGTGCTGACCATTGACGGAAGCTCGGGGCAGGTTCTGGCGGGGCAACCCGCGATGCTGGAAGCCGCTTTGGACGATTGTTTTCAAACGCTTATGGGCTGGGCCGACGCCGAGCGCGATATCGAGATACGCGCCAACGCCGATACGCCCGCCGATGCACAAACCGCCCGGAACTTTCAGGCGCAGGGCATTGGTCTGTGCCGGACCGAGCATATGTTCTTTGATCCCGGCCGTCTGATCGTGATGCGCGAGATGATCTTTGCGCAAACATCGTCCGGGCGTGAGGCTGTGCTGGAACGTCTGTTGCCCATGCAGCGCGAGGACTTCGTGCAGCTGTTCCGCATCATGGAGGGTCAACCGGTCTGTATCCGCCTGTTCGACCCACCTTTGCACGAATTCCTGCCGACCACCCGCAGTGGCCAGCGTGAACTGGCCGAGGCGCTGGATTTGCCGGTCTCGGATGTGGAACGCCGGGTTGCGGCGATGACCGAATATAACCCGATGCTGGGCCTGCGCGGTGTGCGTCTGGGTGTGACCGTGCCCGAAATCTATGACATGCAGGCCCGCGCGATCTTTGAGGCGACGTTGGAGGCCAGCAAGAACGGTGCCCCCGTGGTACCCGAGGTGATGATCCCGCTGGTCTCGGCCAAGCGCGAGGTCGAACTGGTGAAATCCCGCATCGACTCGGTCGCGGCGGCGGTTGCGGCAGAGCAGGGGCAGGAGTTTGAATACCGTCTGGGCGTCATGGTGGAAACACCACGCGCCTGCCTGCGGGCCGAGGAGATCGCCCCCAGCACCGCCTTTTTGAGCTTCGGTACCAATGACTTGACCCAAATGACCTACGGTCTGTCGCGTGACGACGCAGGACGTTTCATGTCGGCTTATGTCCGTCAGGGTGTGTTCACCGAAGATCCGTTTCATGTGCTGGACCCCGATGGCGTGGGTGAGTTGCTGAAACTCGGGGCCGAACGGGGGCGTCTGGCAAAACCCGATGTTACGCTTTCGGTGTGTGGCGAACACGGCGGGAACCCCGAATCAATCGCGATTTGCCGGGACCTTGGCTTTGACTATGTGTCCTGTTCCCCCTTCCGAGTACCGGTCGCTCGGCTGGCTGCCGCTCAACTGGCGATTTCGTCCAGACTTGGGGGTTGACAGCGCCATTTAACCCAAGGATTAGTGGGTTTCAGGCGAACTTGTGGCGGAAAAAATCTTCCCCACGAGCGATTTTCCACTTGCTTTTCCTTCAGTTCTGGACGTTTGCGCCGGACTGCGCTAAATGCCTCGTCGCGCCCGCCGGGGGAGGGTTAGGCGCGAGAAGTGCCTGTGCGAGGTTATCTGATGCTACGTTACATAATGGCTGTTGCCACATTGGCAGCAACCGTGCTGCCAAGTGCGTCCTTCGCCGAGAGGGAAGCAACCGATTCCGCCAAGGAAGAACTTGTCGCCCGCAACGAATTGCCGGCGCAAAGTTTCCGTGACTATTTCAAATTGTTCCAGCCTCGGAAGCCGGCTGCGCCAGTGGAAGTTTCCTACTCGAAGGACTGGCTGGATCAGCAACCCAAAGCGACCGGGGACGAGAACTGGAAGTGTCTGTCCGAGGCGCTGTACTTCGAAGCCCGCGGTGAAAGCGTGCGGGGACAGTTTGCCGTGGCTGAAGTGATCCTGAACCGGGTCAAAAGCAGCCGTTTCCCTGACAGCCTGTGCGGTGTGATCCGTCAGGGCACCGGGAAGAAATACCAGTGCCAGTTCACCTATACCTGCGATGGCCGCAAAGAGGTGATCCACGAAAAGAAAGCCTTTGAGCGTGTGTCGAAAGTCGCGCGGGCCGCGATGGACGGGATTTCAAAGGAACTGACCGAAGGCGCGACCCACTATCACACGACTGCGGTGCGCCCATCCTGGTCGCGCGTATACAAGCAGACCGCGCGGATCGGCGTGCACATTTTCTACCGCCACAACTACCGTACGGCGAGCAACTGATTGACGCACCCGCGCTGGAAGCTTGATGGCGCGGGGCGAGTTGCAGTCTATATTACGGGCCAGGAGGCCCGTAATGCCATTCAACAGAAGAAGATTTTTGCAAACCGCTGCGGCGGCTTCGCTTTTGCCGGCTGCGGTCAGGGCGAACGCCCCACATCTTGAGGCGCGTGTTAGCAGTCAACAGCTTGCGCCTGACGGGTTTCCTGAAACCGAAGTCTGGAGCTATGGAGGCTCGGTTCCGGGCAAGACGCTCAGATACAATCAGGGTACGCGCGTCCAGCAACGCTTGGTGAACAGACTTCCGCAGCCGACTTCGGTTCATTGGCACGGAATTCGAATAGACAACGCGATGGACGGTGTACCCGGTTTGACGCAAGACGTCGTCGAAGCTGACGGGGCTTTCAAGTATGAATTCGTCGTCCCCGATGCGGGCACGTATTGGTACCACGCCCATAACCGGTCGATGGAGCAAGTTGCCCGCGGGTTATACGGTCCGTTGATCGTTGACGAGGCCGTACCACCCGATGTCGATCAGGATCTGATCCTGATGCTGGATGACTGGCGGCTCGACCCGGAAACGGCTCAGATTACCGACGATTTCAACAACGGCCACGACCTAAGCCATGCCGGACGCCTTGGAAACATCGTCACTGTTAATGGGTCTTTCGATCCGGCCTTTCCGGTGCGTCGAAACGAACGGCTCAGGCTTAGGGTGATCAATGCCTCGAACGCTCGGATCTACGATCTGGACTTGGATGGCCTTACGGGCTGGATTGTCGCTCTGGACGGGATGCCGCTGGAAGTGCCGCTTGCCCTGAGCGGGTCCTTCCCACTGGCCCCGGCGCAAAGGGCGGATTTGATCGTTGACGTTGTGGCTGATGGGCCGACCGCAAGCCTTGTAAGTGTTGAACGCGACGGGGCATTTGGATTGGCGCGTTTCGACATCGGCGGTCCGTCCGCCAACGCTCAACGGACGGACATAGTCGCGCTACCGCCTAATCCCCTGCCGGAAATCGCTGGGATTGACGATGCCCCGCTGCATCGAATGCGTCTGCAGGGCGGGGCTATGAGGTGGTTGGAAAGCGCTCGGATTGGTGAGACCGACCTGTCAGGGCGCGAGTTGGCGCAGTTGGGGCGGTTCTGGGCATTGAACGGATATGCCGAACGTCCGTCTGATCCTTTTCTCGATGCGTCTCTGGGTAGCCTTCACAGGATCGAGTTCGTGAACGAAACCGCATTCCCCCATGCGATGCACCTGCATGGCCACCACTTTCGGCTTGTTTTGGACGACGGCGCGTTGGGTCCGTGGCGCGATACGGTTTTGATCGAGAGGGGACAAACCCGTCAAATCGCGTTATTTGCCGATAATCCCGGTGATTGGCTGTTGCATTGCCATATGCTGGGACATGCCGCCGCGGGTATGATGAGTTGGTTTCGCGTCACCTGACGCCGCAATCAGCGGCTGGAATGGCGCTTGTGTGAGTGTTATAGCCCCTCGGACCGCCTAAATTAGGCGAACTGTTCTGCAAGCCCGAGAAGGCCTGACCCATGAGTTCTGAAATCCGCCTTGCCTTTGCGCACCCGTCCGAGCGGTCCGAGGCGACCTCGCCCCGGGGGCCGTTGGATCGCATCTCATTGCGTGACCACACTGTCGAGGTTGAAATTGGGGCCTTTCAGGCCGAGCGCGGCACGACGCAGCGCATCTGCTTTAACATCGTGGTCGAGGTGCGCCCGCTGACCTCGGATATTGACGACGATGTGGACCGTATCCTGTCCTATGACCGCGTGACCGAGGCCATCGCCTATGAACTGGCGGCTGAACGCCTGAACCTGCTTGAAACGCTCGCCGAGCGCGTGGCCGAGCGCATCCTGCTGGAACCTCAGGCCGTTCGGGTTTTCGTGCGGATCGAAAAGCTGGATCGGGGTCCCGGCGCGCTGGGGGTAGAGATCGTACGCGGCAAGGACGCCGTTCATCATGACGTTGTTGAAGAAGAACGCCCGCATCCGCGCCTTGTGTTCCTGTCCAATGACGCGATTGCGTCGGGCAATCTGAAAGGCTGGATCGATCAGCTGGAAAATCGTCAGCGCCCGCTGATCCTGTGCGTCGGGGCCTCGGATCTGGCTGCGCCGCAGACCGGCCATGCCATGACGCAGCGCCGGATCGATCTGCTGTCCATCGAACAAAACGCCTGGGTTCTGGCCGCGCGGGATCATCGCTGTGTCGTCGTCTCGACTCGGACCGAGCTGGATTGGGCCATGAAAAACGGCCAGATCTGCGTCTGGGCCCCGTCCAAGATCGTTCTGGATGCGGTGGACGGCCCATCCGCCGCGCCGTCGGACGCGGTTGCTCTGGCCGCGTGGTTTGCCGCGACGTTTGAAGCCAGTGAGATGATGGTGATCGGAGGCGAGCTGCCGAAAGAACCCAAGACGCCCCTGCGCGCCGTCGCCGTCGATCAGGCGCAGTTGTGAGCCATTATTACCGACCGCTGGTTCAGCACGGCCCGGCCCGCCCGGATGGTGCAGTGTCTTTGGCCGGTCAGGCGTTGTGGTTCACACATGCGGAAGCCCTGTCGCGGTTGGATGCGCCCAAGGTCGTCCCGGCGGCTGAAATTCCAGCCGATGTTTTGCAACGCCTCAGCCGCCAGCGTGCAGCAATATCCGGTCTGGACATGGCGCAGCCGCATATCATGGGCATCCTGAACGCGACACCTGACAGCTTTTCGGATGGCGGCGTTCACAGCTCGGTCGAGGGTGCGCGGGCAGGGGCCGCTGACATGGTGGCGCAAGGCGCGACCATTCTGGACATTGGCGGAGAATCGACCCGCCCCGGTGCAGATTTTGTCCCAGAAGCGGAAGAGATCGCCCGCACGCGCCCGCTGATCGAAGCGATTCGGGCGGAAACGGAAGCCTTGATCTCAATCGACACCCGCAAGGCCGCAGTGGCCAAGGCCGCCTGCGCCGCCGGGGCAGGTTTGGTCAACGATGTCTCGGGCTTTACCTTCGATCCGGACCTCGCGCCGTTTTGCGCTGAATTGGGCGCGCCGGTTTGTGTCATGCATATGCAAGGCGACCCGGCCACGATGCAGGACAATCCCGAATACGACAACGTTGTGCTGGATGTTTACGATTTCCTCGAAGGTCAGATCGCGCGGCTGGAAACACTGGGTCTGAGCCGCGATCTGATCATTGTCGACCCGGGTATCGGCTTTGGCAAAACCGAACAGCACAATCTGGACCTTCTGCGCAACCTCAGCCTGTTTCACGGGTTGGGCTGTCCGATCCTTCTGGGCGTGTCGCGCAAGGGGTTCATCGGGTCCATCGGGAAAGAGCCGCAAAAAACTGCGCGTGCTCCGGGATCAATTGCCCTTGCTCTGGACGGATTGTCCCAAGGTGTGCAGATCATTCGCGTGCATGACGTGGCCGAGACAGCTCAGGCCTTGCGTCTATGGGCTGCGGTCCGGTAATCCGGTCGCAAACATTTTTGTGAGGGGTAGAAGATGCGCAAGCTGTTCGGAACTGACGGTGTGCGGGGCACAGCCAATACACATCCGATGACAGCGGAAATGGCCTTGCGCATCGGGGCCGCCGTGGGGCGGTATTTCCGTCGCGATGCCTCGGGCGTGCACCGTGTGGTGATCGGTAAGGACACGCGCTTGTCGGGCTATATGCTGGAAAACGCGCTGACTGCTGGTTTGACCTCGACGGGGATGAACGTGCTGCTGCTGGGGCCGGTACCGACGCCTGCCGTTGGGCTGATGACCCAATCCATGCGCGCCGATCTGGGCGTGATGATCTCGGCCAGTCATAACCCGGCGGAAGATAACGGCATCAAGTTCTTTGGGCCCGATGGGTTTAAACTGTCCGATCAGGCCGAGTTGGAAATCGAACGGCTGATCGAGGAAGGCGTTAAACCCGCGCAGGCCCAGAATATCGGACGCGCGCGCCGCGTGGACGATGCCCGGTTTCGCTATGGCGAGCGGATCAAATCCTCGCTGCCCCGCGATGTGAAGCTGGATGGCTTGAAAGTCGTGATCGACTGCGCCAACGGCGCGGCGCACCGCACTGCGCCCGAGGTATTGTGGGAATTGGGCGCCGAGGTGATCCCGGTCGGTGTCGCGCCGAACGGCAAGAACATCAACCTCAATTGCGGATCGACCAAGCCTCAGCTTGCCGCCGAGACCGTGGTGGCGCATGGCGCGCATGTGGGGGTCTGTCTGGACGGGGATGCCGACCGCGTTGTGGTTATCGATGAAAACGGTGACGTGGCCGATGGCGATCAGCTGATGGCCTTGCTGGCCTCGGCTTGGGCTGCATCCGGTCAGTTGAAAGGCGACGCGCTGGTTGCGACTGTCATGTCCAATCTCGGATTGGAGCGTCACCTGCAATCGCAAGGCCTGCGTCTGGAACGCACGGCCGTCGGCGACCGCTATGTGGTCGAGCGGATGCGTGAAGGCGGTTTCAATCTGGGTGGTGAGCAATCGGGCCATATCGTCATGAGCGACTATGCCACCACAGGTGATGGTTTGATGGCCGGGCTGCACTTTTTGGCCGAGATGGTACTGTCCGGGCGATCAGCCTCGGATCTGGCGCAGCAATTCGAGACCGTGCCGCAATTGTTGAAGAATGTCCGCTATGGCGAGGGGCAAATGCCGCTTGAAGCGCAAAGCGTCAAAGCTGCCATTGCCGATGCCGAGGCGCGCCTGAACGGGCAGGGCCGCTTGCTGATCCGAAAATCCGGCACGGAACCGTTGATCCGGGTGATGGCCGAGTGCGAAGATGACGCGCTGTTGTCTCAGGTCGTCGACAGCATCGTGTCCGAGGTCGAAGCCGCAACAGGCTAGCGCCCGGTCAGCAGTTTTCGCAGACTGAACCACTGGCTGATGGCCAGTCCGGTCAGAATCATGGCCAGTGCGATGAAGAAACGCAGGGGCAAGGCCTCGGATAGGACCAATGCGCCGAACACCATCGACCAGATTGGCACCTGATAATTGACCAGTGTCAGAAAGACCGACCCTGCGCTGCGAATGATCGATACGCGCAGAAGCGTGGCAAAGGCGGTGGGCAAAAGGCCTAGGATGATGATCGCAAGGCCCGGGCGCGTGCCTTCCCATGTTGGGAGGCCTTCGGTCACCAACATCAGCGGCACCAGGCATACTGCACCGACGACCAGCGTCAGCGCGGCCAGCGTGACAGGGTCAATGGGCGGGCAACGACGGGTGAAGATCGAAGCCACCGAGTAACACAGCGCCGCCCCGATACAGGCGAGTTGCGCCAACGGTTCGAACCCTTGGCCGATCTGGGTCAAGCCGGGGCCGATCAGAACCAGAGCCCCGGCAAAGCCGAGAGAGACCCCGAAAATGCGGCGCGCATTCATCGGCTCATCCGAAAAGAAATGCGCCAGCGGCAGCACCATCAGTGGGATCGCCGCCATGGACAGGCCTGCGAAGGCCGAGGGCACGTATTGCTGGCCCCAACTAAGCATCATGAACGGAATTGCGGTCGACAACAGCCCGATGATGACGATTGCGCCCCATAGGGCGCGGTCCGGTCCGGGTATCCTGCGACCAGTGGCTGCCATCAGGCCCAGCAGGGTGACCGCACCCAGCGTTGTGCGCGCCGTTGCCACTGTGACGGGCCCATAGCCTTCCAGCGCCATGGCCACGACCATGAACGTTCCGCCCCATATGAGGCCGAGTGTCAGGACGCCGCTCCAGTCGCGGTAATCGGGTTCTTGCACCATAAACCCCCCATATCCTTTGATTTTGCCGATGTCACGCGCCCGAGATTGACAAAGCGTTAGTTTTTACTTACCGTAAGTAATGGCTTACCAAGATGCATTTACCGCTCTGGGCGACCCGACTCGTCGGAAAGTGTTCGAAGCAGTTGCAGCCCGGCCCTGCGCGGTTGGGGCTCTGGCTGACACGCTACCTGTCAGCCGCCCGGCGGTGTCGCAGCATCTGAAGGTTCTGTCGGATGCGGGATTGGTCGGGTGCCGGTCGGAAGGGACGCGCCGGATTTACTTTGCCCGGCCTGACGGCTTGGCAGAAATGCGCGCCTGGCTGGATCGATACTGGTCGGATGTGCTGGACAGTTTTGCGACAGAGATCAATCGGGAAGGGCGAGATACATGACTGATCCAATCGTCAAAACCGTGGTTGTGAACGCCGCGCCGGATCGCGCCTTTGAGGTCTTTGTGCATCGCATCGCAAGCTGGTGGCCGATGGATGGTCACGCGGTGTCGGCCTCGAAGGGACAACCGGCGCTGGCCGTCACGATCGAGCCTTGGGTTGGTGGCGCAGTGTTCGAAACGATGTATGACGGCGAAAGGGCCGATTGGGGCACGGTGTTGGAATATGAAGAGGGGCACCGCCTGGCCTTCACCTGGCATCCGGGCACCAACAAGGACACCCCCACGCGGGTTGATGTCGCGTTTGAAAGGGTCGGTGCGAACCAAACTCAAGTGACCCTGACCCATTCCGGCTGGGAGGTCTGGGCCGAAGCCGCCGCAGACAAGCGAGGCGGTTACGATTCGGGCTGGGATTTTGTGTTGGGCGAGTGCTTTGCGACAGGATGCGCTGCATAGAAAAGGGCGGCCCGTTAAAGGCCGCCCCAGTGCTGATGGATATCAGACTTAGTTCTTTTCCTGATCGACCAGTTTGCCAGCCGAAATCCACGGCATCATGCCGCGCAGCTTGGCGCCGGTTTCTTCGATCAGGTGCTCGTCATTGGCGCGACGCGAAGCTTTCAGGGTCGGCTGGCCGACCTGATTTTCCAGCATGAAGTCGCGGACAAACTTGCCCTGCTGGATGTCGTTCAGAACCTCTTTCATCGCTTTCTTGGTCTGCTCGTAGGGCAGGATGCGCAGGCCGGTGACGTACTGGCCGTACTCGGCAGTGTTCGAGATCGAGTAATCCATGTTAGCGATGCCGCCTTCGTAGATCAGGTCAACGATCAGCTTCACCTCGTGCAGACACTCGAAATAGGCCATCTCGGGCGCATAGCCTGCTTCGACCAGGGTTTCAAAGCCGCAGCGGATCAGCTCAACCAGACCGCCGCACAGAACGGCCTGCTCACCGAACAGGTCGGTTTCGCACTCTTCGCGAAAGTTGGTTTCGATGATGCCCGAACGGCCGCCACCAATGGCCGAGCAGTAGGACAGGCCGATTTCCAGCGCTTTGCCGGTTGCGTCGGTGTCAACGGCCACCAGACAGGGCACGCCGCCGCCTTTGACGTATTCGCCACGCACGGTGTGGCCAGGGCCTTTGGGGGCCATCATGATGACGTCAACGCCTTCTTTCGGCTCGATCAGGCCAAAGTGAACGTTCAGGCCGTGGGCAAATGCAATGGCCGAACCGGGCTTGATGTTGTCATGCACGTATTTCTTGTAGGTCTCGGCCTGCAGTTCGTCGGGCATGGTGAACATGATGACGTCACACCAGGCTGCCGCTTCGGCGATGCCCATGACCTGCAAACCTTCGGCTTCGGCTTTCTTGGCCGAGGCAGAGCCTTCGCGCAGAGCGACGACCAGGTTTTTTGCGCCCGAGTCGCGCAGGTTCAGCGCGTGGGCGTGACCTTGCGAACCATAGCCCAGGATGGCCACTTTTTTGTCTTTGATCAGGTTGATGTCGCAATCGCGATCGTAATAGACGCGCATTTTGCCGGTCCTTTCTGTTTCGATTGCTGCGCTTTTACCCGGGTGTTTTGCGATTGGCGAGCGTATTGAAGTTGAGTATTTATAAAAAAGATGAAGAACTATTCTTCATTTGGCCGAATGATGAGAAATCTATGCTTGATGACCTCGACAGACGTATTCTGCGCCATTTTCAGGCTGATCCCAGCCTGTCCAACGCCGAACTGGCCGAGCGGTGCCGGATCACGCAAGGTGTTTGCTGGCGTCGTATCGAAAAGATGCAGGCCGCCGGGATCATCGAGGGGCAGGAGGCGGTGATAGACTGGGTTGCACTGGGTTATGCGGTCGAGGTGTCGCTGCGGGTCACATTGGACAAGACGCAGGCGCGCGCGTTTGACGAATTCACGGCTGCGGCGCGCGATGTGCCCGAAGTGATCGAGATCCAGACCTTTCTGGGCCGCGTGGATGTGCGGCTGTCGGTTCTGGCAAAGGACATGGCGCATTACCAGCAACTCTATCGCGACCGCATCCTGACCTTGCCGCATATCGCAGACATCGAAGCGCTGATGCATATCGCACGGGTCAAACGAGATGAGGTGCTGCCGGTATGATCGAGCTGGACGAAACAGACCGAAAGATCCTGCAGGCCTTGCGGCAGGATGCAACGCAAAGCGCCGGAGCGTTGGGGCGCAGGCTGGGGCTGTCGCAACCCGCCACATGGCGGCGGATCCGCAGGCTGGAAGAGGCGGGGGTCATCAAAGGCCGCCGTCTGCGCCTGAATGCCGAGGCATTGGGCTTTGGCGTCACTGTCTTTCTGGGCGTGAAGCTGGCGCGCAAGGGACAGGTCAGTCTGGAAGACTTCGAACGCGCTGTCAGCGCCATTCCCGAAGTGCAGACCGTCGAGCATGTGCTGGGGCTGTATGACTACCGTCTGCGCGTAGTGGCGCGTGACCTGTCCGATTTCGAACGGGTCCTGCGCCGACGGATCATGACGTTGCCCGGCGCGGGGGATGTCGAGGCCAATGTCTTGCTGAGCGAAGAACGCCTGCCCGGTCCGATAGGCTGATCGCGCCTAGTATTTCGTGCGAACGCAATAGCCGGGATGGTGGGTCATGCGGGCGAAGGTGATCGGGTTTTCATCCTTCCACGTCGTCCGCTCCATCTGGATCATCGAGGTTCCGGCGGTGGTGCCCATGAACTCGGCCAGACGACTGTCAGCGGAAATCGCGCAAAAGGCGACCTCGGCCTCGGTGAAGGGGGCAGCGTTCAGCAGCCATTCGTGGGGGCCGTGCGCGCTCAGATCGGCCTCTTCCACCTCGGGAACGGCTGCGATGTTGATCCACCGTTCCTCAAGCTGAAAGGGGCGGTTGTCGGCATAGTGCATGCAGATCACGTGCAGCACACGGGCCTCGGGCGAAACGCTGAGTTGCGAGGCCAGCCAACCGGGGCTGGGCACAACATTACGCTCGACCAGTGCATAGCGGTATGCGGCGTTCTGGTTTTCAATCATCTGCCGGGCCAGCGACAGTTCCAGCCTGGCGTGTTTACTGGGCTCTTTCTTGACCCGCGTTCCACTTTTGCGCTTGCGCTCGACAAAGCCCTGGTCGGCCAGTTCCCGCAGCGCGCGGTTCACGGTGGCCCGCGCGCAGTTGAATTCTTCGGCCAGCTGCGTTTCCGTCGGCAAAAGCGAGCCTTGTGGCCACACACGGCTTTCGATCCGTCGTTTCACTTCGTCACGAACGACCTGGAAGCTGATCCGCTTTTCGTGAGTCACGGGTTGAAATTTCCCTTCAAGCATAAAGTGTATGCATCTGTTCAGAAGCAAGTAGAAGTGTAAAGGGGAGGTGACTCTAATTGGCGTCATTTTTGATGTTTTCGAACCAGTTGGTCTAAATATTTCGGTTTTGTTTTTCGTGACGTAGGGTCACTTTCGTGGCAGTGTTCGCCGGAATCAGACAGGGCACTTGGGCCTGGCTTTGGGGAACGACTTCTGGAAAGGAAACTGAATGCCTGCATTGCTGGAAACCGTGGACCGGGATGGTCTTGAAGAGTTCTCGGTTGTCTTTACCGACCGCTCTTTGAACCATATGTCGGCCAAGTTTCAAAAGGTTATGCGCGATGTCTCGAGCATGCTGCGCGAGGTCTATAATGCCGACGGTGTTGCCATCATTCCCGGCGGCGGAACTTACGGGATGGAGGCCGTGGCCCGTCAGTTCGCGCGTGGTGCCAACGTTCTGGTGGTGCGTAACGGGTGGTTTTCCTATCGCTGGAGTCAGATCATCGAAAGCGGCGCGCTGACCGGATCGGTTACCGTTCTGAAAGCGCGGGAAACCGGCAATACCAGCCCGTCCCCCTTTGCGCCCGCTCCGATTGAAGATGTGGTTGCTGCCATTCACGAGCAGCGCCCCAACGTGGTCTTCGCACCCCATGTCGAGACTGCGGCGGGCGTGATCCTGCCCGACGATTATGTGACCGCCATGGCAGCTGCCGCGCATGAGGTTGGTGCGTTGATGGTTCTGGATTGCATCGCATCAGGCTGCGCCTGGGTTGATATGAAGGCGACCGGCGTGGACGTGTTGATCTCGGCCCCGCAAAAGGGGTGGAGCGCGTCGCCCTGCGCGGGCCTCGTCATGCTGTCTGAGCGTGCCGAAGCGCGGTTGCAAGAGACCGAGTCCGACAGTTTTGCGGTCGATCTGAAGAAATGGCGTCAGATCATGCAGGCCTATGAGAACGGCGGCCATGCCTATCACGCGACCATGCCGACCGATGCCCTGACGGCGTTTCGCGACACGATGCTTGAGACGCAGGAATACGGGTTCGAGAAATTGCGCGACGCGCAATGGGCTTTGGGCAATGGCGTACGCGCGATGTTGAAGGAGAAGGGCGTTGTCTCGGTGGCCGCGGATGGTTTTGGCGCGCCGGGCGTTGTGGTCAGCTATACGGCTGATCCCGAGGTTCAGAATGGCAAGAAATTCGCCGCTTTGGGGATGCAGATCGCCGCTGGCGTGCCGTTGCAATGTGACGAACCTGCCGGGTTCAGCACGTTCCGCCTGGGGCTGTTCGGCCTCGACAAACTGTATGATGTGGACGGCACAATTGCGCGTCTGAAACGGGTGCTGGATCAGGTTCTGTGACCGGGTGGCGGGCTGAAGCCCGCCTTGCCGCTTAACGCACGCCGAGGCCCATTTGCATCAGCGTCTTGCGCACCGGTCCCATGGAGTAGAGCGCGTTCAGCCCCAAGGCGCGTGCATCGCGCAGCGGCCGCGCCTCAAGCATTGAGGTGCGGTTCAACAGGTCGATGCCTTTCACCCGCAGCTCGATCTCAGCATGGCGGGCCTTGTGGTAGGCATCCAGCATCTGTTCATCGCCCAACCCGTCAGGCCGGGCTTGTGCCAGGTCCAGAAGGGATCGCAGATCGCCCAAGGACATGTTCAGACCCTGCGCACCAATGGGCGGCACCACATGCGCGGCCTCGGCCATCAGGGCGATGCGTTCGCCTGACAGGCGCGCGGCCGATTGGCTGATGATCGGCCAGATCGTCCGGCGTGAGGCCAGTTTCAACGGCCCGAACAACCCGCAGGACCGCTCCGTCATCGCGGCCTCGAAGGCCTCGGTGTCGAGGTTCAGCAACTCCACCGCGCGCGGCCCGCGTTCCATCCACACGATGGCGGATGAGGGCTGACTCTGCCAGTCGGGCAGCGGTACCAATGTGAACGGCCCGCCAGACCGGTGGATCTCGGTCGAGACGTTTTCATGCGCAATTGGATGCGTTACCGCAAAAGCAAGCGCTTTCTGACCATAGCGCGTAGTGTGGACGGGTATCCCGGCAGCCTCGCGCATCGTAGAGTTTCGCCCATCGGCGGCGATGACCAGTTTGCACCGGATGCGGCTGCCGTCGCTTAGCCCAACGCGCGCCTCGGCGGTGCGGGTGAACAGGCTGACGGTGCCAGTGCCTGGGCGGAAATCGACATTGGGCAGCTCGGCCAGCCGCGCCACCATTTCGCGCCGCAGCAGCCAGTTGGGCAGGTTCCAGCCAAAGGGCTGTTCCGAAATGTCCGAGGCGTTGAAATCGCGCACAACGCGCGGTTCGGGGACGTCTCCGCCCGCATCGACGATGCGCATCACTTGCAGCGGGGCCGCGTGGGCATCAAGCCGGGCCCACAAACCACATTGGTCCAGCAACCCGCGTGAGGGTTGCAGGAAGGCGGTGGTCCGCAGGTCCGACCCATCGACGTCGCGTTCAGTGATCGGCAGGGTCGGATCAACGCAGATCACGTTGAACCCGGCGGTCCCAAAGGCGGCGGCGGCGGTCAGGCCAGCGATTCCGCCGCCGGAAATCAGGATGTCACAGCTGTCAGTCATGGCACTTGTCTCCGTTCCCGGCAGACCCTAGTGCGGTTCCCGCGCCTGCGCCAAGTGACATCCTGTCCCGTGTCCTATCCGCGTGAAATCAGGATCAGGATCAGAAACATCACCGGCACCATCATCACGGCAGGGATGTAGAGACCGGGCAGGCCGAACAGCAGGGCAGAACAGCCCCACATGCTGAAGATCGCGGCGGCCGTATAGCCTAAATCCTCGGGCTCGCCATCGGCCACGTCGCGGGCCATCCAGCCAAACAAGGGGATTGCATAAAGCAGGCGTTGCCAAATCGGCAGGCGCTGCGGCATCAGGGTCGCGCTCATTGGGGTCTCCGTTCTGTTCGTCGCAGACGGGCATATATGGATGATTGTGCAGCTGCAGAATATGCAGATCGTCGCAGTGTGACAGCCTACCGCAGGCGGGCCAGGAATGCCGTTAGGTCATCCGTATGGTGGTGGATGTGATCGGCCTCATGCGGGTCCGGCGCGACGTGAACCGTGCGCATTCCCATCTCATGCGGCGCTGCCAGATTGCGGGGATCGTCCTCGAACATGGCGGCCTTTTCGGTCTGAATACCATCTTGCGAAAAGATCGCCTGAAAGGCCGCTTTTTCCGGCTTGGGGCGATAACCTGCATGTTCGACACCATAGATGGCGTCAAACAGACCGGTCAGCCCGCGCGCCTCAAGCACCCGTTCCGCATAGGGGGCGCTGCCGTTGGTGTAGACGATGCGCCGGCCGGGCAGGGCGCGGATATGGGCGGCAAGCTCGGCATCGGGGTCCATATGGCTCATGTCAACTTGATGGACCGCGTGCAGATAGGGGTCGGGGTCCAGATCATGTTCGGCCATCAGCCCGGCCAGAGTTGTACCGTATTCGCGCCAATAGTGGCTGCGCAGGCGGTCGGCCTCGGCCCGGTCCACGCCGATGGCCTGCACGACATAATCCGTCATCAGCACCTCGATCTGGTCGAACAGGCGCATATGCGGCGGATACAGGGTGTTGTCCAGATCGAACACCCATTGGGTGACGTGGCTAAAGGCAGGTTTGACCATGATGTCGGTGTAGGGCGCGACGGCCGGGTTTTCAATGCTACACTTGATTGCGGCCCCCGGACACGGATAGACATGGCCGAACGAGGAGACACAACACCCCATGCCCCAATCCCGACAGTCCAACAAAGATGCCTACAGCCTGATTCTCGAAGCCATCGATGTGGGCGTCTACAAACCCGGTGACCGTCTGGTCGAAAGCGAACTGGCCGAGCGGTTCGGCGTGTCGCGCACCCCCATCCGCGAGGCGTTGCAGCGGCTGGAAACGCAATCGCTGCTGGAGCGGGACGGGCGGTCGCTGATTGTGGCGTCTTTGGACCACAACCAGATGGCCGAACTGTATGTCGTGCGGCGCGAGCTTGAGGGGCTGGCCGCACGTCTGGCCGCCAAACACGCGACCGAGGAAGAGATCCGCGTGCTGCAGGAAATGGTGGCCGAGGATGATGCACTGGTCGATGATCCCTCGGCCTTGTCACGGGCGAACCGGCGGTTTCATGAGCAGATCCATCTGGCCTCGCACAACCGCTATCTGGTTCAGCAATTGGATCTGGTACATCGTACCATGGCCCTGATGGCAACCACGTCGCTGGCGGCGCAGGGGCGCAGCGAAATTGCGCAGAGCGAGCATAAGGGGATCGTCGAAGCCATCGCTGCACGTGACGAAGAAGCAGCCGGGCGGGCGCTGAAGGACCATATCTCGATCGCCTTCATGACCCGTCTCAAGCAGGACGCGGTGCGGCGTGAGTCTTAACCTTCAGGCTTGCGGCAGGTCCTCTTCGGCCTGCCCATGCTGGGTTTTGTCCCAGAAGAACGGGCAGATTGCGAGCTCCCACAACGCCTTGTAGGCGGCGAGGACGCCCAGCGGGAAGTAGAAGCACATCGTGGGCACAAACGGTAAAAGATGCCGACGTTCCCGGGCGGACACGGCCAGCATTGCGACGGCCATATTGATCAGCTCAGCCGCCAGAAACAACCAAAGCAGCGTGGTCATCACCGGTGCCGTCAGCAGGGTTTGCATCGGGTTGGGAAGTTGCAGCGCGGACAGCCAGAACATCCACAGGATCGGGGCCAGCAGGAACTGACCCAGCGTGCCCAGAAAGAACGCCTGCACGCCCGCGAACCTGAGCGCTCCCAGTTCGCGATACAGGCCGACCGGGTTCCGCATATGCACCAGATAGGTGACCATGAATCCTTTCAACCAGCGTGAGCGCTGCTTGACCCAGGGCCAGGCGCGAAAGTTGGCCTCTTCATAGGTGGTGGTCTCGACCATCTCGGTCCGGTACCCCGCGCGGCTGAGGCGTACGCCCAGATCGGCATCCTCGGTCACGTTATGCGCGTCCCATCCGCCCAGTTCGATCAGCTTGTCGCGCCGGAAGAAAAAGGTTGTTCCGCCCAAGGGCACGACCAGCCCAAGGCGCGCGATGCCCTGCAGGATCACCCGAAACCAAGAGTTGTATTCGATGGTGAAACAGCGCGAACGCCAGTTGGTGCGCGGGTTGTAGTAATCCAGCATACCTTGCAGACAGACCACATCCGGCGGGGCCTGAGTGAAATGCTGCACCACCCGCTCAATCTGATCTGGCTCGGGCGCATCTTCGGCGTCCCAGACCCCCAGAATGTCGCCCCGGCAGAAATCCAGCGCATAGTTCATCGCACGGGGTTTGGTTGTCAGCCCGTTTAGTGCGGGCACCTCGACGGTGCGAATCCAGCTTGGCAGGTCGGCTTTCTCGACGGTCTCGCGGGTGACGTCATCGCTTTCCTCCAGCACCAAAATCACGTCCAGAAGGGCTTTGGGATAGGTCAGCCGTTGCAGACGTTTGATCAGGGCGCCTGCGATCTCACGCTCCTTATACAAGGGCACCATGATCGACACGCAAGGCTGTCGCAGCGAAACGGGCGTGCAACCGGGATCGGTTTTGGGTGGTTTGATTTTTCCCAGCACAAAAGTAAGCGCGCCTGAGAGTCGCAAGGTCATGAACAGGATCAGGGTTGCGACGGCTGCGATCAGCAGGGCTGCAAGCCCAAGCTGGGGAAGGGCCGCAAAAAACGCCATTAGCCCCAGAACCAGAACCGCAGGGCCAATGCGCGACCGCGGCGTCCAGGTGCGGCAGCTTTGCGCCTCATCCACACGGGTCTCGGCGGCTTCGGCCAGAACCTGCGAGAATTGACGGGCAATCGCGCGATCAATCTGATCCGGTGCGGCCAGAACCGGAAGGACGGCGTAGGGGCAATCCTGCATCTCGGCAGTGACGGTCGGGAAGCGATCAGGGCGTGCAGTGGCAACCAACAGCAGCGGGCCGACGCGCATCCATGGTATGACGTTATGGGCCAGCCAGAATTCAACCTGCTTGAAATCGCACAAGCCGGGTGCGGGCGGGATCTTGTCCAGATCGGCGATTTGCCATCCGCTTTGCGTGGACAGGGCGGTCAGGACATCCGCGCGGCTGACCCAGCCTTCGCCAACCAGAATTTCGCCCAGCGGGGCCTTTTGCTGGGATTGCAGATGCAGCGCCTTGTCCAACTGCTCCCACGAAATCGCACCTTGCTCGATCAGGCAGGTGCCCAACGGTTTGCGTTGCCCTTGAGGGGGGATCGGGGCGGCAGTGGTAAAATCCTGAAGATTCAATTCAACCATTAAAAAAACCCTGACGCAGTGACCTGTCGTCAGGGTTGATCAATCTAGGTTAACAGCGGGTTAACCCCGGGCTTTGCGCCAGTTACGCCTGAGTTTTTCTGTCCGCCATGGCGGCTGCGAAGCGTTCGAACAGGTAGAAGCTGTCCTGTGGGCCGGGCGAGGCCTCGGGGTGGTATTGCACCGAATAGACCGGTCGGTCCGTCATGCGGATACCACAGTTCGAGCCGTCAAACAGCGAGCGATGGGTCTCGACCACACCGTCGGGCAGGGTCTCGGCATCGACAGCGAAACCATGGTTCATCGAGGTGATCTCGACCTTGCCGGTTTCCAGATCTTTCACGGGGTGGTTTGCGCCGTGGTGGCCATGGTTCATCTTGATGGTCTGACCACCCAGCGCCAGCGCCAGCATCTGGTGGCCGAGGCAGATGCCAAAGACGGGCAGTTCGGTGCTGTTCAGGATCTCTTTGATCATCGGCACGGCATATTCGCCGGTTGCCGCCGGGTCGCCGGGACCATTGGACAGGAACACGCCGTCAGGCTCGTGCGCCAGAACTTCGGCAGCGGTCGCGGTGGCGGGCAGAACGGTCACGTCACAACCAGCCGAGGCGAGGCAGCGCAGGATGTTGCGTTTCGCACCATAATCCAGCGCCACGACCTTGTGTTGAGGTGCCTTCTGTGGCGCATACCCCTCGGGCCAGGCCCACCGCATCTCATCCCAGCGGTAGCTTTGGGCACAGGTGACGTCCTTGGCCAGATCCATGCCCTCCAGCCCGGCAAAGCCACGCGCCGCGGCAACCAGCGCGGCGATATCGAAATTGCCTTCGGGATCATGCGCCAGCGCCACATGCGGCGCGCCCTGTTGACGGATGGCGCGGGTCAGACGGCGGGTATCGATGCCGCCAATCGCGATACGGCCGCGCCGTTCCAGCCATGTTTTCAACTCTTCGGCCGAGCGCCAGTTCGACGGCTCGGTCGGGTCCCATTTGACCACCATGCCCGCAGCCACCGGATCACCGGTTTCGTCATCTTCGGGGTTTACGCCCACATTGCCGATATGGGGGAAGGTGAAGGTGACGATCTGCCCGGCATAAGAGGGGTCCGTCATGATTTCCTGATACCCGGTCATGGCGGTGTTAAAGCACAGCTCGGCCACTGTCTGGCCGGTTGCGCCGAAGCCTGTGCCGTAAAACAGCGTTCCGTCGGCCAATGCCAGACATGCGGTGGGCTTGGACGGGGCGTTCTGGGCCATGGCGCAACTCTCCTACAGGGTAAATCGGCGCATACCTAAGGGGGTTAACCGCTTTGGTCAAGTGTGTTCAAATTTTCGGCTATTGTTGTTTTTCAATGGGTTAGCTGTGTCCGTGCCCTGTTGTGTCACGCTTTTTGTTTAGATATGTTCGGGGTTCCGTTGTCATGGGGATGGACAAACCAAATGGACATGCGATCACGGGTGAACACCGCCCTGAAGCAAGCAATGAAAGACAAAGCGGCCGAGCGTCTGTCGACCTTGCGCCTGATCAACGCTGCGATCAAAGACCGGGATATTGCGTCCCGCGCTTCCGACAATGAAGAGGCGAAAGGGTGCGGCGATGCTGAGGTTCTTGAAATCCTTGGTAAAATGACCAAGCAGCGCAAAGAAAGCGCGCGCGCCTATGAAGAAGGCGGACGCCTGGACCTGGCCGAGCGTGAGATGCGCGAGGTTGCGATCATCGAGGAATTCCTGCCCAAACAGCTGGACGACGATGAGGTGACAAAGGCGATTCAGACCGCGATTACCGCCACCGGAGCCGGTTCGATCCGCGATATGGGCAAGGTGATGGGCGAGTTGAAGACTCGCTATACCGGCCAGATGGATTTCGGCAAGGTTGGTCCGATGGTCAAAGACCATCTGTGCGCCGCATCGAACGGCGGTTGCTGACCCCTGTTGGCAACGCTCACTGCGCGGCAGAACCGCGCAGCCGTTGCACCAGATCGTCATAGAGGGTGATGCGCTCATCCTCGGACAGGAACGCGCCAATCTCAACCTCGCGCCCGTCTCCGATCAGGGTGACGTAATGCGGCACCGGCCCGCCCTTTTCGTGCATTTCGGGCCGTGCCCAGTAGCGGTTACAGGACCATTCCTGAGCCTGTCTGCCCGGTGTTTGGTGGATCAGCCGGGCCTGGTTTCCGTCCAGCGTCAGGATCTCCCAAACACTGCGGGCGCGGTAGTTCGATTGAATGGCCAGCCATAGGCCCAGAACGGTCAGCAGCAAGAACGGCAGCAAACCCCACAGGACGACCGACCCCAGCATGGCCAGTATCGGGATCAGGCCAAACAGGAAGACAGACAGGATCACAATCATCGCCCCGCGCGGCGGCAATGAATTATGCGGCCACAGGCGCAGTTCCTGTTCGGTGTCCGAGGTTTGATTCCATTGATACGGCATGGCCGAAACCTAGCGCAGTCAGCACTGGTGTCTAAAGCTAAATGTCATACAACGTGTCCGACACGTGCCCAGGACAAAGCATCATCCAACCTGTCGTCGCCCCAGAAAACCTCATCACTTACGACAAAGCTTGGGGCTCCAAAAACGCCCAGCCTTGTGGCCTGCTCGGTTTGCGCGTCCAGCGCGGCGATGCAGTCCGGGCTGCGGGCGCGGGACAGGATCAGGCGCGGGTCCTGCTGACAGCGCAGCAAGGCCTCGGACAATGCGGTTTCGCTGCCGCCCTCGACGCCTTCTTCAAACCAGATCCGATACAGGTTTTGCGTAAACTCCTTGCCCCAATCCTCTTGCATACCCAGCAAGGCCACCTGATTGGCCAACCCAAGGTTCGAGATCGGGTAAGGGGCTGGCAGGTTGGCGTGGATGCGGTACTTGGCCGCCCGGCGTTCAATGTCGCGCCACATATAGGCGGATTTGACCGGCTTGCCTGCAAAGGGAATGTTCTGTTGCGCCGCCATGATCGTGCGCACGTTGAACGGACGCCAATTCACGGTCGCATTGGTTTCCGCGCACCAGTCGTCCAGCCTCATGACGGTGAGAAAGCTGTAGGTGCTGCCAATCGAGTACCAAAAGTCGATTTCGGGCATCTGAACCCCCAGGGTTGCCGGATCAGTTGCCCGAACCATTCTAGCGTATTTTTCGTGATCTGGCGATCTGTGCACCGCATTGGCGTAGGGCAAAGAAAAAACCCCGCCTGTTCGGGCGGGGTTTTCTTAGGTCTCTGACCGGATCAGTGCGCGTGGCCTTTGTCCCAGTCTTCCTGCTTTGGCAGCTGCTCGAACGTATGTTCAGGCGGCGGTGTGGGCAGGGTCCACTCCAGCGTATCTGCGTACTCGTTCCACGGGTTCGGACGTGTTTCTTTCGCGCCGCGCAGCAGGGCGTAGATCACGATGCCGAAGAACAGCAGGAACGAAGCGAACGAGATGAACGCGCCGATCGACGATACAAAGTTCCACTGCGCAAAGGCTTCCGGATAGTCGATGTAGCGACGCGGCATGCCCTGACGGCCCAGGAAGTGCTGGGGGAAGAATGTCAGGTTGGCGCCGATGAAGAACATCCAGAAATGAACCTTGCCCCAGAACTCGGAATACTGACGACCGGTCATCTTCGAGAAGTAGAAATACATGCCCGCGAAGATCGCAAAGACGGCACCCAAGCTCATCACATAGTGGAAGTGCGCCACGACGTAGTAGGTGTCGTGATAGGCGCGGTCGATACCAGCCTGCGACAGAACCACACCGGTCACACCGCCGACGGTGAACAGGAACAGGAAGCCGAAGGCGAAGAGCATCGGCGTCTTGAACTCGATGGAACCGCCCCACATCGTTGCGATCCACGAGAAGACCTTAACGCCGGTCGGAACCGCGATGACCATCGTGGCCAGCATGAAATAAGCCTGCTGACGCAGGGACATGCCAACGGTGTACATATGGTGCGCCCAAACGACGAAGCCCAGAACACCGATCGCGATAATTGCCCAGACCATCGGCAGGTAGCCGAAGATCGGCTTGCGCGAGAAGGTGGCGATCACGTGGCTGATGATGCCGAAGCCCGGCAGGATCACGATGTACACTTCGGGGTGGCCAAAGAACCACAGGATGTGCTGATACAGGATCGGGTCACCGCCACCGGCCGGATCAAAGAAGGTGAAGCCAAAGTTGCGATCCATCAGCAGCATGGTGATCGCGCCCGCCAGAACCGGCAGGGACAACAGAATCAGCCACGAGGTGATGAAGATCGACCAGCTGAACAGCGGCACCTTGAACAGGGTCATGCCCGGGGCACGCATGTTCAGGAAGGTGGTGATCATGTTGATCGCGCCGAGGATCGAGGAGGCGCCCGATACGTGCACGGCGAAGATCGCAAGGTCCATGGACATGCCGCCCTCGGTCGTGGACAGCGGCGGGTACAGAACCCAGCCCACACCCGAACCGAGTTGGTCATTACCACCAGGGCTCAGCAGCGAGGCGACGCCCAATGAGGTGCCAGCGACGTACAGCCAGAAGGACAGGTTGTTCATCCGCGGGAACGCCATATCCGGCGCACCGATCTGCAACGGCATGAAATAGTTTCCAAATCCGCCGAACAGCGCCGGGATGACCACGAAGAACATCATCAGAACACCGTGATAGGTGATCATCACGTTCCACAAGTGACCGTTGGGGGTGCAGGGGTCGGCCATGAAGCCTTCCATGCACATGTACTGAACACCGGGGTGCATCAGCTCAAGCCGCATGTAGATCGTCATCGCGACCGAGATAAACCCGGCCAGCGCCGAGAAGATCAGGTAGAGAATCCCGATGTCCTTGTGGTTGGTCGACATGAACCAACGCACGAAGAAACTGCGCTGGTCTTCATGATCGTGACCATGAATGGCTGCGTCTGCCATTATAGGTGCCTCCTGTTGCAAATGCACCGCGCAGTCGGACCTCTCCGGCGCGCGGGTTTCCTGCTGGTTTTAGAATGCGAAGTCAGCACCTTCAATGGCCGAGTTTGATCTGGATCAAGAATAATTGTCGCGGGCAGGGAGCTGCACCGCGATTTTGGGCCTGAAGCAGCCCCATATCTGGGTATGTCTTCGAATTGTTCAAGAGACCGGTACCATGCACGTGGCGGTTCCACCTTGACCACCTGCCGCCGGACCCGCAGAACGGTGGGAAACGCTCCAAACCAGAGGCCCGCCATGTCAGCTTACGACCCGGATAACATCTTCGCCAAGATTCTGCGCGGGGAAATCCCCTCGACCCGTGTGTATGAGGATGACGACACGCTGGCCTTCATGGATATCATGCCGCGTTCGGACGGGCATTTTCTGGTCATCCCGAAAACGCCCTGCCGCAATGTTCTGGACGCCACACCGGAACAGTTAAGCGCCGTGATGGCGACTGTTCAGAAACTGGCCGTCGCCGCGAAGACGGCCTTTGCTGCCGATGGCATCACGATCCAACAGTTCAACGAGGCCGCAGGCGGGCAAGAGGTGTTCCATCTGCATTTCCACGTTTTGCCCCGTCACGAGGGCGTGTCGATGCGCCCGCCCGGTAAAATGGGGGATTTCGATCTGATTGCCGAACATGCAGAGAAGATCAAAGCGGCTTTGTAATCCGAGGGCCTCAAAAACCTAGCGGGCGGTTCCCGGACCAAACGAACTGCCCTGATCCCGCGCCACTCTGCGTGGCAATGGCAAAGCCCAGAAGTTAAGCGGAGTCATTTTCGCGTTGCGATGCAGCAATTCAGATGGCTGGGAAGAGCGGGGCCTGAGAATTGCCGTTCCGATTTGGGGTCGGAACGGCAGACTCGTAACCAAACACTTATCGGATTTCTCGGGGGCAAGCCCCGGAGCACCGGTTAACATACCACTCACTCTAGACTGGTCGTTATATGTTACTCTTTAACGAGTCCCATGTATCCAGAAGAACTGAATTTTAGTTAAAGAAAACGATAATTCCGCCTAATTCTGCTGAAATTGCCCCTGTCTTGGGAAACAGAACAGCAGTTGCGAGGGCATTGTTGTTTCCCTTTACGTCACTTTTCGATTCGCCGACCGGGTGCCTTTGGGGCGCTAGACCTCTGCGTTCTCGAACACTTCGGCAAATGTCTTCTGCAGTGCGGCATCCATATCACCCATCGTCACCGGCAGACCAAGATCGACCAGCGAGGTCACGCCATATTCGGTGATGCCACAGGGAACGATCCCCGAGAAATGCTCAAGATCCGGTTCCACATTGACCGAGATGCCATGAAAGCTGACCCACTTGCGCAGGCGCAGGCCGATTGCCGCAATCTTGTCCTCGGCGGGTTTGCCGGTCACGGTCAGCGGCTTGTCATCGCGCCTGACCCAGACACCAACGCGCCCGTCGCGAATCTCGCCCTGAACGTTGAATTCCGCCAGCGCGGAAATCACCCAGGTCTCCAGCTGTTTCACGAACCGCCGCACATCGCGGCCGCGCGTGTTGAGGTCCAGCATCACGTAAGCCACGCGCTGTCCGGGTCCATGATAAGTGTATTCCCCGCCACGTTTGCTTTCGTAGACAGGGAACCGGTCCGGATCCGTCAGATCCTCGATCCTGGCAGAGGTCCCGGCCGTATACAGCGGCGGGTGCTCCAACAGCCAGACACATTCATCCGCCTCGCCCGCGGCGATGGCGGCCACGCGCGCCTCCATAAAGGCAACGGCGTCCTCGTACCGGGTCAAACCATCGGTGATTTTCCATTCCATGCTGGCCTCATATCGCGCATGCGGGGCAGGGGGAAGGGCCTATGCCGCCTCGGCCAGACAGCGCTGCAGAACCTGCGCGTAGGTGTCTGTGCCCTGCGCGCCGGTCAACAGGTACTTGCCGCCAAACACCATCGACGGCACGCCCGAGATACCACGGCTGGTCCAGAATTGCTGTTTCTCGCGCACAGGCGCACCATGCGCGCCCGATTCCAGCGCAATGCGCGCGGCCTGAGGGTCCAGACCAACGGTCCCTACCGCATCCATCAGGACGTCAATGTCCGAGACATCCCGTTGCTGCGTGAAACAGGCATCGAACAGCGCCAGCTTCAGCGGATGCTGGCGCCCCTGACCCTCGGCCCAATCTAACAACTGATGCGCAGAAAACGTGTTAACAATCCGGCTTTCATCATTGAAATTGAACGAAAACCCAAGTTCCGCACCCAATGAGGTCAACCTGTCGCGGGCTTGCTGGCTTTGCTCGGGCGTGGACCCGTATTTCTCGGCAATATGCTCGCGCAGATTCTGGCCCTCGGGCGGCATATTGGGGTTCAGTTCAAACGGATGCCACCTGAGACGCGCCAGAATGCCCAGCTGCTGCAAGGCCAGATCGAGCTGTCGAAAGCCAATGATACACCAGGGGCACACAACATCCGAAACAATATCAACCTGAACAATCGGGCGCGGGTCAGTGCTGGTCATATCAGTTTCCTGTCAGATCGAATTCTTTGGCTTCCTTGCGATAGATAAGCTTGGCCTGAGCGAATTTAAACCAAGACATTTTTGCCTCTTCACATCGCCAGCATCAGCGTCTATACGCCCCTCTACCAAGTCACTGGCAGTGCGGTCGTGGCGGAATTGGTAGACGCGCAGCGTTGAGGTCGCTGTGGGGTAACTCCCGTGGAAGTTCGAGTCTTCTCGACCGCACCAAATTTTCAAGAAAACATGCAGTTTAGGGCGTTAATCCGAAGCATTGGACTTTCGGTGTGGTGCCGCGCTGCGTTGGTTCCTTCAGCTCGTCAACTGGTTTACCAAAGCTGCTTTGTGAACCAACGGCTACTCCAAATCGAACCACTTTGAGTCCCACCGAACGAACAGCAAATCACAATCGGGCGCGTCCCTGTCGACGGGGCGCAGAGCCTCTATCAATTCAAAGCCGTGTTTGCCCATCTCTGCCACAAAATCGCTGAACCGGTACCCGTCCTTGAAACGCCGTTTTACCGAGACCTCTGCAATGACGAAATCGGTCCGCTTCAAGGTTTCTTCGGCCCCTCGGATAACGGCGAGTTCATTGCCTTCCGTATCGATCTTCAGACCAAATCGGCCAAGAATGTCGGAGGTGTAGGAATCAAGGCGCCGTTTGTCCACGATGCGCTTTTCCATCTTCACGATGCGATTTTCATATTCCTCAGAGAAACCCGCGACACTCGCCAAAGATCGCCGTTTGCGATCCGTGGTGGGGATGATCAGTTCGGCCTGGCCTTCATCTGCGTCCAGCGCCACGATGTTGAGGTCATAATCGATACGCTCGCGCCATGGTGCAACCCGTTGGGCTGTTTCTTCAATCGGATCGAACAGGACGAACTTCTTGTCGGGGAAAGCCTCGTACAGGAAAGGGGTTCCGGCGTCCACGCCGACATCAAGGATCGTGTCCACATCAAAGCCGAAACTGCCAAGGTTCTTCGCAGTCACACCCCCGCTGATCACGGACAGACCCGCGCTGTTGAGCCTGCGCATGACGGGTCGGGGGCCGATAAAGTCGCCACTTTCAAATTCGACAACTTTCAGGCCGACAGACCGCAACAATCTACGAAACGAAAAAGCATCAATCTTTGGCATTCAGCAGCCCCATGGGTTTGGAAGTGGCCTGAGAAGCGGAAGCCTCATCTTCGATCATCGCGTCCCGTAACGCCCGGCTTTGCAATTCCGGCCGAATTGATACCGCATGATCCATACAGACCGCACGGATTTTCAGCAGGTCTTCGGGATCAAAATCGATCAGTTTACGCATTTGGAACATCATGCCGCGCGGATTTCCGTCTGCGTATAGGAACTCGTGCGCGGCGTCCGGAAGGTGGTCTCTAAGCGGTCTGACGTTCGGCCCGACAATGGGTAGGCCATAGGTCAGCGCCAGATTCACCGAACCCGACGTCAGAATTCGGCTGAATGGCGCGACGCAGGCATGGCTACCTGCAATAACATCGCGCAGGTCTTGGTCTGGCAGATACCTGTCGTGAAACCTGACATTGGGCATTTCCCGGATCGGTTGCTGTCCCTTGCGCTCGCCCGCGATAACGGCCCCTGCAATGTCCAGCTCCCACGCTTGATCCCGGATATAGAGCGATTTCAGCGCTTGCCACATAAACTGCCCGCCGCGATTTTCCTGCACTTTTCCGATATGAACAAACCTGCGGTGCTGGGATGGTGCGAGAGCGCCACGCCGCGCCAAAGTGTCTTCGGCCGGCTCGTAGACCCCCAGATAGCTTGGATGCGCGACCAGTAGGATTTTTTCCCAGGGTATTCCGTAAGTTTCGGTCATCAGCTCAACTGCATAAGGCGTATGCAAGTGAATTTTGTCTGCTTGCCGAACCAGCAGGGCGCGCCCTTCGTGGATGGTGTCCATGTCCCTCGCAGAATTGTGCGGGTGGAAGTTGTGAACGGTCCAAACGATCTTTACGCCTTTTTCTCTCAACGCCGCCAAACCTGCTTCGATCTTTGCAAAACGATCTTGAGCCGGGATGTCATTCCTGCTGCCGAACTCAACTGTCTCCCAATGTATCCAGTATATGTCACCCTTTTGCATAGGGGGCAGTTCACCAGCATAAAACGCCCTGAGCCGCAAAACCCGGACATCGTAGCCTGAGAAACTGCTGTAAATCATGCTCTGATACGGATTGTTCCCCAGCGGCGCGTTGGAAAAAATCGTCGGCATTAACTCAATCCCTATTCAGGCCCTTAAAGCGCAGCGCAAAGTCATCGTCGCATTTACCTGTATCAACAATCCGCCTGCCGACCTCAACCAGTAAGGTCTGTGTGGTCGCATATCGGTTGCGCAAGGCAATGGACTGATCAGTTGCTGTGTACGATCACGTTGTTCGTGGTGCATGACGCGCCGGTCAAGTGGCAAGGCGCTTATTTGGAAAAGGGACAATTGTCGGGGCATCGTGTCCGTGCGATCACGTCTGCTCGCTTGCAAAGCCCGGTGCGGAACCGTAACAAAGCTAGGCGTTCAAGTTTGTCTGCAAGCGCCCGGCAAGGCCTGATATTGCAGGAACTCCTACGGTTCGGAATGAAGGTCACGGGTGATAGTTGATGAGACTTGTCGTATCCACGATGAAAGACGAGGGGCCGTTCATCCTGGAGTGGATAGCCTACTATCTTTCAATCGGGTTCACGCATTTCATTGTCAATTCCAATGACTGTTCAGACGGGACGGATGCCATCCTGAAACGGTGTGAAGAGCTTGGGTTTCTGGCCCATATCGACAATCCGGGTCCGTGGGATTTTGGGCCGCAGGCGTCGGCCTATTCAAATGCGATGCAGCATCCCTGGTACAAGGAAGCCGAGTGGATCATGGTGTGCGATGTGGATGAGTTTTTTGACATCCGCATCGGCGACGGAACGTTGGACGATCTGTTTCAGGCACAGCCGCATGCCGACGGGTTCGCGGCGCTTTGGCAGTTGTTTGGTCACAACGGGATCGTGGATTTTGAAGATCGCTTCATAACCGAACAGTTCACCAAAGCAGGCGAGTTGGGAGCGGTGCTGCCGCAAAACCTGCGTGCGTTCAAATCTCTGATCCGAAACAACGGATCGTATTATGCGCTCAATACGCACCGTCCTCGTGGACCTGTTCGTGGCAAGGCAGAGCGCTTTGCCTGGATTGACGGGGACGGGGATCCTTTGCCACCCGCGATGCGGCGCAGGGGCTGGGCCTTTTCCACCACCGGTGCAGGGTTCGGGGGCAACTTGTTCCGCATGAACCACTATGCGGTGCGGTCCATTGAAAGCTACCTGATGAAGCGCGTACGCGGCGATGTGAATACCACGGCCTTTCATCCGAAGATGGAGGCGACCGGGCAGGCGTATTGGCATTTGCACTGCTATAACGAGGTTGAAGAAACCTCGATCCTGTCAAAGGTTGCGCGTCTTCGTGAAACCTTTGATCGGCTGCGGTCGGACACTGTTCTGGATGAATTGCACCAGCAAGCGGTGGCATTCCACAAGGATCGGATCTCGGTCATTCGGGAAACCGAAGCTGCAAGCAGTTTTATAAAAAAATACAAGAACTTCAAAGGCGGGCAGAATGTGAAAGCGCTGGATCTGGGGGTTATTGAAGAGGCCAATATTTCCTTTGATCCTACGATGTACAAGGATCCAAACGTTACATTTGCTCAGGTCGCCAAGTGGAACCGCATTGGGCAAATGGCGAAAGCGCAGAACTCGAAACCAAAGAATTATCCGTGGTTTGTGCGACTGGATGCTCTGGAGACGCCGCTACAGTATGAAGAGGCTGCCGCGCAGCACGCGATCATCACCGAACCAACACAGGTTTCTGTGCCCTTTGATCCCAAGGATTCCTGCCATCTGCCTATTGCTTCGCCCGAAATCGCAAGAACGGCAGAGCAGCGGCGAGATTTCTTGCAGTCAATTAGTGGGAAGAAAAATTGGGTTCTCATTGGGCAGGTTGAAACTGAAATCGTTGAAGAGATTCTTGCCTTACAGTCGGTTGCAAGGCTGACGATCCTGGCACCTTGGGGGTTGTCGTGGGACGGCTACGCTTGTGATGACACAACGCAGAACCCGGACCTTCAGGCAATGGACCGCGCGTTCTACGCATTTTTGGAGTTTTTTCGTGAACCAATTCTAGCAGGGCGATTGCGTATCTACCGTGCGATGCCACAACTGATGCTTAAATTCTTCAAAAATGAATCTGTTGGTGTTGCGATCATTAGGGGTGTGCGCTCTGAACGTATCACGAACCAATTGTTACGCCGGATCGACCGCGTCCTCGCACCCGGTGGAAGCATCGCTTTCACGACCTATCGGCGCCGTGGGGGTGGGTCCTATGCCGGGATGAACGCGGCCATCAACAGCTTTTTGGGGCAGAATGCGACCCGTTACAGGGTGACCAGTCTGCAGCCACCGTGGCTTGGGATCGACAAGTTACCGCCACTTAACGCAGAAGAGACTTAGCTTCTGGCTCTTGTCTTGTTGGCGTGGTAGCCATTGCTCAATGAACAAAGCGGGTTCTGTGTGTGACTGAAACCCGTCTGCCAAGTGAGGTCGAGATGTCAAACGAACCCAAGGTCATAGGTGCAGCACCCGGAAGCCCGCTGAAACCGAAGGCGGACAAGGCGACCAAGCGCAAGAATTCGAAAGAGGCCATCCGTCGGACCTTTCTTTCAAGGCTGCCCAAGGGTGGCGTCGCGGTTGAGATTGGCGTCTGGCAGGGCGAGTTTTCTCCGACCATTCTGAAACTGATCGAGCCAAGTCAGTTGTTCCTGATCGACCCGTGGAAGCACATTGGCGAAGAATCCCATACCACCGCGTTTGTCGGCCGGACCGAAGACGAGAAGATGGAAGCGATCTTCCAAAAGGTTGTGAAGGCGTTCGAGGCCGAGATCGAAGAGGGCAAGGTTGGCATCATTCGCGATTTCTCGGTTCCCGCACTGGAACTGTTTGACGAAGAGAGTATCTCGTTCGCCTATGTCGACGGCGATCATTCCTACGAGGGTGTCTCGGCAGATCTGGCCGCGCTGTTCCCCAAGATGAAGATCGGCGGCATTATGGCGTTTGATGACTATCACCGCCGTGGCTGGTGGGGGGACGGGGTGATCCGTGCCGTGAATGAATTCCTGGGCCAGTATCCGCGCCACTTGCGTATCCGGGCCATCGCAGGCGCACAGATCGCGATCGAGAAGATCGAGCCTCAGGATGACAGCAAAGGCTGATCTGACCCAGTTTTGAGACCGAGCGCATCAGATGCAAAACCCTGAAAAAATCGTCATCACCGCCATGAAGAATGAGGGGCCTTACATTCTTGAATGGGTGGCCCATCACAAAGTGCTCGGCTTTGACAGGATCATCGTCTACACCAACGATTGCTCGGACGGGACAAACCGTATCCTGCGACGGTTGCAGGAGCTTGGGCATGTCGAGTTTCGCCGCAACCGGGTCGGCGTCGGAGGGATTCACCGGTCGGCTCTACGGCAGGCGCGTCGATTGCCAGTGGTGAAAGAGGCGAAGTGGATCTATGTCTGCGATGCTGACGAGTTTCTGAATATTCATGTCGGGAACCACAAGGTCGACGACCTGATCGAGGCGACCCCGGATGTGGATGTTATCTCGATCCCGTGGAAGATATTCTCGAACAATGGTCGTCATGTATTGCGGGATTCTCCGGTTACGGCGCAGTTTCTTGACGGCGAACTGGATTTTGAACAGGGCGGGGCCGGGCGGCGATTTGTAAAGTCGATCTTCCGGCAGGGGGAGTTTTATAACCGCTTCGGTCTGCACAACCCGCATCCCAGGCCCGAGTTCCAGTCCAGCGTGTTCCGCTCTGTGGCGGGTGGGCACGCAAGGGAACCCGCGCCCTTCGGAAACCATGTCTCGCCGCCGTTTGGCTTTGAGGTCGCGCAGATCAACCATTATGCCGTGCGCTCGACCCAAGCATATCTGGCAAAACGCAGCCGCGGCCGGGCGAACCATTCGTCTCAGACCCTTGGAACCGAATACTGGGATCGCTGGAACCGAGGTGGATCGCGCGATGAAACCATTCTGCGCTATCAGGATGAAACGGCGGAGATGCTAAAGCAGTTCAAATCGGACGAGGTGCTGCAGCGGTTGCATCGCAGGGCGTTTCGTTGGCACAAAGACCTTATTTCCGACCTTATGAAGGTTCTGGATTATAATGAACTGTATCAACGGCTTGTGGAGCGACCCGCAGCCAGCTTTGTTGAACAGGATCGTGGCGTGCGCGAACGCGTCAGAAGCGAACCTTTGCCGCGCCCGTCTGATCAAAATCAACCGGATATGTGATTAAAGACCCCGGAGTATCGAATTAATGGTTGTCGACAACAAGCTCCCGACGGTTGGAATGCTCTGGCTGGAAGGACCGCTGAGTTTTCTCGAGCAGATGTGTCTGCTGTCCTTTGTGGCGAATGGGCACAAAGTAGTGCTGTTCCACTATGGCGAGGTCGAAAACGTACCTGAAGGTATCGAACTGGTGTCGGCAAATGAAATTCACGAGCCGCAGCAATTCATCATGAACAACCAGTTCAAAACTCCGGTTCCGCAGTCGGATATCTTCCGGCTGCAACTGATGAAGAAAACCGATTTTCTGTGGTGCGATACGGATGTAATCTCGCTGGCCCCGATCCCGAAAGCGGATCATATTTTTGGGTATTTCAACAATACCACGATCTGCAACGCGATCATGCGGTTGCCATCTGACAGTCCGGCATTGCGGGGTTACACTGAATACAGCCTTGATCCGTTCCCGATCCGCCCGTGGATCGAGGGTGAGCAAAGGGAAGAGCTGGAACGCCAGAAACGCACCGGTGAGCTGCCTCATGCGTCGGAACAAGCGCACAGTGTGTATGGGCCAGGCGTGCTGACATGGTTCCTGAGACATCATGGTGAGATTGAACACGCGAGCCCTGTTTCGGTGTTCTATCCCCTTCCGTTCCGGCACACGGGGCAGGCGAACGATATTTCCGCGCGCGAGTTCCGACGGAAGTATCTAACGGACGAAACCCTTGCTGTACATCTTTGGGGCCGTCGGATGCGGTGGTGGATCGCCAAAGGAATTAACCGTCATTCGTTTTTGGATCGGCGATTGCGGGGATTGGGCATCCGCCCGGCGGATGCGCCGTTGCCGAGAAAGGGCAAGGGCGCTCCGAAGAAGATCGTGTTTCCGGGTGACCTGCCTGAATTGCGCATCAGCAAGGAAGAGATCAGTGCATCCACCAAAGGTGTTATGTCCGTTGCGCAGGTTTCCAATTCGGAACAATACCTTAAGGTCGCTCAGCTTGAACTGGACAAGATCAGAGAACGCGGTCTCTACGGTGTGAACAGCGAACCGCGCGAAGGACACCGACGGGGCTGGGATCATTATCAAGGCGACGTGTCCCGCATGCATGCCTTGTCGATGTCCTTATCGCGCTTTGCCAACAACCAGCGCTATTTGCCGGACTTGTCCAACCCGAAGACCGTGACGGAAAAACTGTTGGTCATGAAGCTGTTTGCCGAGATGCCGGTTGTCTCTGCCGCGGATAAGCTGACTGCTGAAGGATATGTGCCGGACACCGCCAGACATCTTCTAACCCCTGTCAAACGGTACTGGAATTCACCAACGCCAGAGTTGCCAGCGGATATTGATCTGGAACCGGGTAGCTATTGGCTTAAGTGCAACAATGGTCAGGGTCAAAATCATCGTATGACCTGGCCCATGACCGCCGAAGAACATGATCTGGCCAACGAAAAGCTTGTCAACTGGAGCAAGAAGCCGGTCCCGCACGGATATTGGGCGGCCGAATGGTGGTATTCGACCATAGACACGCAATATTTCATCGAAGAAGACCTTGCCGCCGAAGGCGAGGATATCATCGACTGGAAATTCTGGGTTGTCGCCGGGCGGGTGCAGCTTGTTCAGGTCGACCGGGACCGCTCGCGCGGGCATGTGCAGATGATCCACGACCGGGATTTCAACTTCATTCCCAAAGAGTTGTATTTCAAAACCAGCGAAGACACCGAGCCAAGGCCCGAACGGTTTGACGACATGGTTCAGATCGCCGAAGCGATTGGTCAGCGGGTCGAATTTGCGCGGGTGGATCTCTATGCGATTGGCGACAAGATTTACCTTGGTGAAATCACGCTCTGCCCCTTTGGCGGCAAGCGTCAGATGCGCACGCCCGAGTTGGACGCGCAATTGGGGGAGGCGTGGACGGGGACACGTTTGTTCCCGAACTAAAATCGCGGGGCTATTCGACGGGGATGTCCTGACGCAACCGGCCAGTTGTCTTGTCAAAAATCAGAATGCGGTTGTCATCGGTCACCACCGCGTACCAGTTGTTGCCAATCGTGACCGCCTGCGCGCTTGCTCCATCGGGCAATTCGACCTGATCGGGCAGGGTAGGGGTGCGGTCCGTTAAGCGGATGACAATCAGTGCGAATGTCACTAGAACCCCGCCAATCATCACCGCGGTCAGCAGCATGACCATGCGCCGCAGCAATCGCAGTTGCGGCGTCTCTTGCGGTTCGTCTTGGGGGTCGGAAGGAACAGTCATGGGCACCCGCCAGATAGAGTTTCAGATCGCGGCCGATCCGCCGCCTCGTCTTGATAAGGCGCTTTCGCGGGATGTGCCAGCCGATGAGAACCTGTCGCGCACCCGTTTGGCGCGTTTGATCGAAGAGGGCGCGGTGTCCATTGACGGGACCACGATTCTCGATCCGAAATACAAAGTACCCGAAGGTACTGCGGTGGCCATCACCGTCGCCGAAGCCGAAGACAGCCATATCGGCCCCGAGGATATTCCGCTGCAGGTTGTCTATGAGGACGCAGACCTGATCGTGATCAACAAACCGGCCGGAATGGTGGTGCATCCGGCGCCGGGCTCGCCCAATGGAACGCTGGTCAACGCTCTGTTGCACCATTGCGGCAAGGATCTTTCCGGGGTTGGTGGCGTCAAGCGCCCCGGCATTGTTCATAGAATAGATAAAGAAACCAGCGGCTTGCTGGTCGTCGCTAAATCAGACGCGGCGCATCACGGGCTGGCCGCTCAGTTCGAGGCGCATAGTGTCGAGCGTTACTATCGCGCCATCTGCTACGGGGTGCCCGATGCCAATGATCCGCGTCTGCGTGGGGCGAAGGGGGTCAGCTTCGAACCCGGCAACATCATGCGTTTGACGACTCAGTTGGCGCGGCACAAGACGGATCGGCAAAGACAGGCTGTGCTGTTCCATGGCGGGCGGCACGCCGTGACACGGGCACGGGTTGTCGAGACGTTTGGCGCTCCTGCAGGGTTGGCGCTGATCGAATGCTGGCTGGAAACCGGTCGGACACATCAGATCAGGGTTCACATGGCCCATGCCGGGCACGGGCTGGTCGGAGACCCGGTCTATGGCGGCAAGCGCAAGCTGGCGGCCAAAGCCTTTAGCCCGACGACCGCCGAAGCCGTGCGCGCCTTTCCGCGACAGGCGCTTCATGCCGCTGTTTTGGGCTTTGAACACCCTGTAACGGGCGAAAACCTGCGGTTTGAGGCCGAATTACCAGAAGATATGCAGAATTTGATCGACACTCTGCGCACACCGCTGACATAATCCGCAAACTGTCGTGAGTAAGGCTTTCTTATCTTTCCTTTACCTAAGCTTAATTCCAAACTGTTAACGGTACCTCTTGAAAGGGGTGGGTTCCTTACCTATCTCCTATGTTAAAGACTTAAACATTTGTCGGAGGGACATCATACATGGCCAATTACGCAAATCTCCCCGCACCGACGCCCGAGGGCGGCCTGAACCGCTATATGCAGGAAATCCGCAAGTTTCCTCTGCTTGAGCCGGAAGAAGAATACATGCTGGCCAAGCGTTGGGTCGAAGAGCAGGACACTGAATCCGCGCATAAAATGGTGACATCGCACCTGCGCCTGGCGGCAAAGATTGCCATGGGCTATCGCGGCTATGGCCTGCCACAGGCCGAGGTGATTTCCGAAGCGAACGTGGGCCTGATGCAAGCCGTGAAACGGTTCGACCCGGAAAAAGGCTTCCGCCTTGCCACCTATGCAATGTGGTGGATCCGCGCCTCGATCCAGGAATACATCCTGCGGTCCTGGTCGCTGGTCAAGCTGGGCACAACTTCGGCGCAGAAAAAGCTGTTCTTCAACCTGCGCAAGGCCAAGGCCCGCATTGGTGCGCTGGAAGAGGGCGACCTGCGACCCGAGAACGTCGCGCAGATTGCCAATGATCTGGGCGTGACCGAAGAAGAAGTCATCAGCATGAACCGCCGCATGTCGGGTGGTGATGCCTCGCTGAACGCGACCGTCGGGTCCGAAGGCGAAGGTACCATGCAATGGCAGGACTGGCTTGAGGATGAAGACGCAGATCAGGCCGGTGATTATGAGGCGCGCGATGAACTGGACGCGCGGCGCGAGTTGCTGGCAGCCGCTTTGGAAGTTCTGAATGATCGCGAGAAGGACATTCTGACTCAACGCCGGTTGATGGATCAGCCCGTTACATTGGAAGAGCTGAGCACACAGTACAATGTCAGCCGCGAACGCATCCGCCAGATCGAGGTGCGCGCCTTTGAAAAGCTGCAGAAGAAGATGCGCGATTTGGCGCGCGAGAAGGGTATGCTCGGCACTGTCTGAACGGGCTGCTTGTGAACAGGATGACCGGCTCAACCCTGTTGGGCCGGTTTTCTTTTGGCTGATCCCGGCGAAACCTGCATGACAGCGCAACCTTCTGCCGTTAAGTAGAACCCAACTTTGGTTGCGCTAACGGCGGAGGGGGAAATGCAGAAACCGGTTCGATGGGGCGTTCTTGGGGCCTCGAAATTTGCGCGTCAGTATCTGGCCCCGGCGATCCACGCGGCGGACGGTGCGCAGCTTTACGGGCTGGCGACCTCGGATCCTGCGAAGGCCACTCCGTTTCAGGCGTTCTGTCCGGATCTGAACATCTATGACAGTTACGAGGCGATACTGGCAGACCCGCAGATCGATGCGGTTTATATCCCTCTGCCAAACCACCTGCATGTTGAATGGAGCCTGAAGGCGCTGGATGCGGGCAAGCATGTGCTGTGTGAAAAGCCCATGACCATGCGCGCTGATGAGTTCGACGCTTTGATTGGCAAGCGCGACCAGACCGGTTTGCTGGCGGCTGAGGCTTATATGATCGTCCACCACCCGCAGTGGCAGTTGGTGCGCAAGCTGATCGCCGACGGGGCGATCGGCAAACTGGCGCATGTGACCGGCGCGTTCAGCTTTGACAACCGCGCGGATACCGGAAACATCCGCAACAAGGCGGAAACGGGCGGGGGTGGCCTGCGGGATATCGGCGTTTACGTGATCGGCTCGACGCGGTTCGCGACAGGGCAGGAGCCCGTCACCGTTCAATCCGCGATCCGTTGGGAAAACGGGATTGATGCCTTTACCGAGATTCGCGCGCAATTCCCCGACTTCACCTATTCGGCTTATGTCTCGATCCGGATGCACCCGCATCAGGAGATGGTGTTTCACGGCGAAGGCGGCGTGATCCGCCTGACCGCCCCGTTCAACGCGCGTGTCTTTGGCGAGGCGCGGGTTGAACTGCACCGTCCGGGACTTGAGGTTCAGGTCACGCGCTTTCCGGGCGACGATCACTACAAGTTACAGATCGAGGCGTTTTGTCGATCCGTGCGCGAGGGTGTCGATTACCCGTGTCCGCTGGAATTCTCGCGCGGGACGCAACAGATGATCGATCAGGTGTTTGACGGGGCGGTTGCCCTGTAACTTGCCATAGGCGCTGGCTCGGTTATCCTGTCACCCTTCGGAACAGGAGAGGACCCATGGCAGGCGGCTGGGCACGCGACGGTGCGGTAAGCGAACAGATCGAGGCGTCGATTTCTGACGAACTGGCCCGGATGCAGGCGCAAAAGCGACCCGAGGGCGAAAGCCTGACCCATTGCGCGGAGTGCGAGGAACCGATCCCCGAGAAACGTCGCGCCGCGCTGCCGGGTGTGAAGCTGTGTCTGGAGTGCCAGCAGGAGCGGGACAGCAGTTTCAAGTCGCGCGGCGGGATCAATCGGCGGGGGTCCAAGGATAGCCAGTTAAAGTGACCTGTGTTGTGGCTGCTTTGACCCCATCTCAGCCGATGTTGCAATTTGCATAAATCGCGGACCTGCCCGAAACATTGCTGTCAGGATTCATCTAACGCATAACTGCCGTCTTCGCGGTGCACTTCTCGCCCGCTGAGGGGCGGGGTAAAGACGCAGACCAGTCGCAGATCACCATCTGTGGCGCGCACGATGTGCCGGTCATGCTGATCCAGGGCATATAGGGTAAATGGTTCAAGCGGATGCCAGGTTTCGTCGTTGAACGCCCTGATCTGGCCCCTGCCTTCGATGCAATAACACGCCTCCAGATGATGGGTGTATTCAAGCTCAAGCTCGGCACCCTTCTTGATAATCGTATCCGTCAGCGTAAATCCCATGCCGTCAGATGCCAGCAATAGCCGCCGGCTTTTCCACCCCGGGCCGGAAACGTCCCGATCTGTGCCAAGGATATCTTTGAGCGTCTTTACAATCATCTTTCGCCGCCTCGTTGTTATCGTACCGCGCGGTTCATCCCGCCGTCGGACAGTATACTCTGACCATTAATGTATCTGGCCCCCTCGCTGGCGAGAAATACGCAGGCCTGTCCAATCTCCTCGAATGTCGCGGGACGCTGCGCGGGGATTTCCCGGCGGGCCCGTTCGGACAGGTTCACGTTCTCGCAGAATCCCGGCAGCAGATTGTTCATGCGAATGTTGTGCCGTGCATAGCGGTCGCCGTAAAGCTTTGAGAAACTGTGCAGAGCACCGCGCAGCATGCTCATGGGGTAGGGCGCACGCGGCTCGATCGTGTTCATGGACGAGATGTTCACGAATGCACCGCCGCCCTGTTCGATCAGGATGGGCGTGACGATGCGGGCGATCTTGACGACGTTCAGCACATACATGTCCAGACTTTCGTGCCAAAGCTCATCGCTCAGCTCCAACAGTGGCCCGTCAAAATCAGGATCGAAGCCCACGGTTTTGATGGCTTCCGGAACCGTCCCGCCATGACCCATATTGCTGACGATGGCATCGATCCTGCCATACTTGCTCATGGTTGTGTCGATCATTGCCTGCAGATCATCGATATCCAGCACCGAGCCTCGGCGGCCAATGCCGCCAAGTTCTTCGGCCAATTCCACAGACCGATTGGATGGGGACATCAGCGAGACCTTGTAGCCTGCCTTTGCCATTTCGATGGCACAGCCCCGGCCAATGCCTTGTCCGGTCCCTGTCATAAGTGCAACTTTGACGTCAGCCATAGTGTGTCCTTCCCGTGCGAAAGTTGTGTGAGGTTTTTTGAGTTAACGGCAGAATAACCCTGCAGGTTTAAGCGGACCTATCGAGTTTATCGGGCATAGCTGTTAGGTTTCCTCACATGACGGAAAACCTCAGACACCTGCGCGCGCTTCAGGCCTTTGACGAAACCGCAACCCATTCGAGCCTGTCCAAGGCCGCAGATGCGCTGAACGTCACGCACGGGGCGATCAGTCGGCAGATCAAACTGCTGGAACTGCATCTGGGTGTGACGCTCTTTCACCGTCGCCCGAATGGCGTTGAACTGACCAAGGCCGGGGAACGCCTGTATCACTCGACACGCGGCGCCTTTTCGGCCTTGCAACTGGGCGTGGCCGAGGTGAAGCGGCTGCATCACCGCCAGTCGATCACTGTGTCTTTGTCCACATCTCTGGCGCTCAAATGGCTTGTGCCGCTGCTGGGTTCGTTTCAACAGGAACATCCGGGGATCGAATTGTTGCTGGATACAAACGATGCCTTTGCGGATTTCGATGCGTCCGAGGTCGATGTCGCCCTGCGGTTTGGGGAGCCGGGTTGGGACGGGCTGTATCACGAGCAAATCAGACAAGAAGACCTGATTGTCGTGGCCGCGCCGTCCCTTGTTGGGAAAACGCGCTTGCCGATGCGGCCCGAGGATGTGGCGGACCTGCCTTTATTGCACGATGCCTTCAATGTCGGCTGGGAAAGCTGGGCCGCACAAGTCGGGTTGAACCCTGATCGGATCAACGCGCAGAGCATCAAATACGTGGACAGTGCTGTTTTGTTAGAGGCGGCGATAGACGGACAAGGTGTGGCGCTGGCCAGACATCTTTTAGCGGAAAGGGATTTGAACCTTGGCCGATTGATCCGCCTTGATGAAAGCCGTGTTCCTCTGGATCGTGGGCTCTACTTTGTCTGCCGCCCCGGCGATCAGGAGAGGGTCACGGTGAGAATATTCAAGAAGTGGCTCATGTCCCTTTGATCACCGGGCTCCCATCGAAGCCCGGCGAATGCGGTCAAAAGCCCGGTTTGTTGCGCAAAGCGTGGTCGTCAATCCTTTGAAGGGCCGCTTTAGCCCTCCATCGCCTCCAATTCATCGATGAAGCCCGAGATCATCGACAGGCCCTTGTCCCAGAACTTCGGATCGCTCGCGTCCAGCCCAAACGGGGCCAGCAGTTCCTTGTGATGTTTCGACCCACCAGCGCGCAGCATCTCGAAATACTTGTCTTCGAACCCCTCGGCACCGCTTTCGTAAACGGAATAGAGCGCGTTCACGAGGCCGTCGCCAAAGGCATAGGCGTAGACGTAGAAGGGCGAGTGGACGAAGTGGGGGATATAGGCCCAGAAGGTCTCGTACCCTTCCATGAATTCAAATGCCGGACCAAGGCTTTCGGCCTGAACGCTCATCCACAGGGCGTTGATGTCATCCGGGGTCAACTCGCCTTCGCGGCGTGCGGCGTGCAGTTTGCATTCGAAATCGTAGAAGGCGATCTGGCGGACCACCGTGTTGATCATATCCTCGACCTTGCCGGCCAGCAGCACCTTGCGTTGCTCGGGCGTTTCGGCCTGATCCAGCATCTTGCGGAAGGTCAGCATTTCGCCAAACACCGACGCCGTTTCAGCCAATGTCAGCGGCGTGGATGACAGCATCTCACCCTGATCCGCGGCCAGAACCTGATGCACGCCGTGGCCCAGCTCATGCGCCAGGGTCATCACGTCGCGCGGTTTGCCCAGATAGTTCAGCATCACATAAGGATGCACGTCAGTCACGGTTGGATGCGCAAAGGCGCCGGGCGCCTTACCCGGTTTCACCGCTGCATCGATCCAGCCTTTCGAAAAGAAGGGCGAGGCGATCTCTCCCATACGCGGATCAAACGCGTTGTATGCGTCCATCACCGTCTTTTCGGCCTCATCCCATCTAACGATGCGGGTGTCTTCCATCGGCAGGGGCGCGTTGCGATCCCAGACCTGCATGACGTCCAGACCCAGCCATTTGCGTTTCAACTCATAGTAGCGATGGCTGAGTTTGGGGTAAACCGCCACGACGGCCTCGCGCAGGGCCTCGACCACTTCGGGTTCGACGTCGTTCGACAGATGGCGACCGGTTTGAGCTGTCGGCATGTTGCGCCAGCGGTCGAGGATCTCTTTCTCCTTGGCCTGCGTGTTGTGCACGCGGGCGAAGGTTTTGATGTTGTCCTGAAACACCGTCGCCAATTCCCGCGCCGCCGCCTCGCGTTTGCTGCGGTCCTGTTCGGTCAGCAGGTTCAGGGTGCCCTCGATATTCAGTTCTTCGCCGTCAACGGTGAAGGTGAGGCCAGCGATGGTTTCGTCGAACAGGCGTTCCCATGCGTCGCCGACAACGCCCAGATCGTGCAGAAACTTCTCCAACTCGTCGGACAGTTGATAGGGTTTCATCGCGCGGATGCGGCGGAAGATCGGCTCGTACCGGGCCAGATCGGCATTGGCGTCGAAATGCCCCTTCAGCACATCGTCGTCGATGCGGTTAAGTTCCAGTGTGAAAAAGACCAGCGGAGTGGTGAATATCGTGATCTTTTCCTGCATATCCGACAGGAATTTGGCGCGGTCAGCATCGGTGGTCAGCTGGTAATAGCGCAAGCCCGCGAAGGACATGATCCGCCCGGCGATCACGTTGATCTTTTCGTTGCGCAGCACGCAGGTCAGCAGGCCGTTGGCGTCCAGTTCGGCCAGCTTGCCTTCGTAGTCCGCAGCAAAAGACGCACATTCGCCTTCCAGCCATCCCAGATCGCGATCCAGCTCGGGCGCGTCTTCTGCGGTGTAGAGATCGCTCAGATCCCATTCCGGCAGGTTGCCCAGATTGTCGGCACCGCCGACGGCATTCGCATCACGGACGGGAAAAGGAAGGTCGCGCATAGATCACCTTTTGAAGACTGCTTTGGCAAACATCTAGGGCTGGCGCGCGGGGATCACAAGCGGCCAGTTTGCACACAGGCGATCAATACAAGTGGGGGCTAGGGTGTACCGTTGGATTGATTGGCCAGAAAATGCGCCGCGAGTTGATCCAAAACCGGTCCGCGCACGTCGGGGGCCTCCATCAGAACCTCGTGTTCGCCATCTGGTATCTCGACCAGCTTCCCGTTGGGCCAGTTGGCCATACGCGCACGGATTGCCTTGCGATCCACGATCTGTTCGTGACTGCCCAGGAAGGTCAGGCAGGCTGTGTCCGGGGCAGGCTGATCCATCAACCAGGCGCATTCGTCCAGTGACTCGCGCAGCCACAGGTTTGACGGTGCGCCAAGCGACAATTCGGGATGCGCCTCTAGCTGATCCTGCATCATCTTGTACATCACCGGATCGCGGGTCAGGACGTTGCCTTCGAACGGTTGCGTCAACACATAGCTGTCCAGCGAGGTTGTCGGCGGCGTCCGTTCGCCCAACCCAAGGGCCGTTCCCCAATACGCGGTGACACGGCTGAGCGGTTTCATGATCGGCGTGAAGAAAATGCCCCACATCGGCCCCGTGAAGGCGCACGCGGCAAAGCAATTCTTCTCGATCACAGCACGCAGGCCAATGGCACCGCCCATCGAGTGGCCGATGACATACCAGGGTTTCGGCAGGTCAAGCTGTGTCGCCAGATCCAAAACCGCATTCACGTCGTGCTGATAGTCCGGGAAGTGGTCCACATGACCCACACGCGGGTTGTCCAGCAGGCGATCCGCCAGACCCTGGCCGCGCCAGTCGACGGCAAGCATGGCAAAACCGCGTTCTGCGAACTCACCCGCTGTGCTGCCGTATTTCTCAATATACTCGGTTCGGCCCGGAAACATGAAGACCGTGCCGTGCGTATCGCCTTCGGGCCGCCAATGGCCCACGCGGATACGCTTTTGATCTGCGGTGTGCAGCCAATGGGCCGCACCACCAGCAGGACCGCCGGCCACATCTTCGAACAAGGGGGCCGACGACAACTCCATCAGGCCAGCACCGAGGCAAGTTTCATGGCAATACCCATGTCACCGTCCACGCTCAGCTTGCCGGACATGAACGCGCCCGTCGGGTTCAGTTCACCGCTGAGGATTTGTTCGAACGTATCAGCATCGGCGGTCAGGGTCACATCTGCGTCTTCATCGCTGACGCGTGCGCCGTCTGCATCCAGAACGATGGCGCCGTGCTCGGCAATCGCAAACTTGGCCGAGGCGTCAAACGCGCCACCCGACAGTTTTTCGTTCAGTGCGGCTGCCGCCTTTTCAAGAATCTCGCTCATGGTGTTCCTCATTTTGTTAGTGCGCCGTGAATGGACATCCGCGGTCGCAACGCTACACTGACGATTGTTATGGGCATTGCAATGATCAATCTCAAAGGTACCGTTGCGGCACTTGCCGTCCTAGTCATGTTTTCCGGAGTTTCTGCCGCTCAGCAGGCCGATTCCCGGGATGAATCGCAGTTGCTGCAACAATTGGCGCAATCAACGCCCGAGCAGGCCATTGGCCTTGACCGGCAGTTGCAGGCGCTGTGGTCGCAATCGGGGTCGGCCTCGGCGGATTTACTGCTGGAGCGCGGGCGCGACGCGTTGGATGAGGGCGACGTTGACGCAGCTATCGAGCATCTGACCGCTCTGACGGATCATGCGCCCGATTTCGCGGAAGGCTGGCATCTGCGCGCCTCGGCGTTTTTTGGGCTAGAACGGTTCGGTATGGCTGCGGCCGATCTGGAATATGCCCTGACCCTGAACCCCAACAATTACGAAGCGATCTATGGTCTGGGTCTGATTTTCGAGGTCGTTGGAAAGCCCGAACAGGCATTCGATGCCTATTCGCGCGCGCTGGCTATACATCCGCACCACGAAGAAGTAACCAATGCCGTGAATCGACTGAAGCCTCAGGTCGAGGGCTCAGCGCTCTGACGAACCGGGGCAGGGGGCAAAGGTGAGCGGGTCATCCCGAATAGTGGCCGTACTTGGCCCGACAAACACAGGCAAAACCCATTACGCGATCGAACGCATGCTGGGGCACCGCACCGGTGTCATAGGCCTGCCGCTGCGCCTGCTGGCGCGCGAGGTCTACGACAAGATCGTCGCCATTCGTGGCCCCTCGGTCGTGGCGCTGGTCACGGGCGAGGAACGGATCGTGCCGCCGCGCGCGCAGTACTGGGTCTGCACGGTCGAGGCGATGCCCGAAGGCATGGGCGCCGATTTCGTGGCCATCGATGAAATCCAGCTTTGCGCCGACCCCGAACGCGGCCATGTGTTCACCGACCGCCTGCTGCGCGCGCGTGGCACCAATGAGACGCTGTTTCTGGGCTCGGACACTATGCGCGGGCCAATTGCAGCGCTGGTCCCAGAGGCGCAGTTCGTTCGCCGCGAACGCATGTCGCAGCTGGTCTATGCCGGATCCAAGAAAATCAGCCGGATGCCGCCGCGCAGCGCCATCGTCGGATTCTCGGTCGATAACGTCTATGCCATCGCCGAACTGCTGCGTCGCCAAAAAGGCGGGGCGGCTGTAGTCATGGGCGCGCTCAGCCCGCGCACGCGGAACGCTCAGGTTGAACTCTATCAAAATGGCGAGGTTGATTATCTGGTCGCCACAGACGCCATTGGCATGGGCCTCAATCTGGATGTGAACCATGTGGCGTTTTCGTCCCTGACCAAATTCGACGGCCGCCGGATGCGCCCGCTTGCGCCGAATGAGTTGGCGCAGATCGCAGGCCGGGCAGGGCGCGGTATGTCCGACGGCACCTTTGGCGTGACCGGAGAGGCCCCGCCGCTGGACGAAGGCGTTGCGCAGGCGATCATGGACAGCCGTTTCACGCCGATGAAAAAGCTGAACTGGCGGAATGCCGCTTTGCGTTTCGGTTCCATCGACGCGCTGATCGACTCGCTTGAGGTCAGCCCGAATGATAAACATCTTATCAAGGCACGGCCTGCCGATGATCTGAACGTGCTCAAATCGCTGTCGCAAGTGACCGAAGTGGCGGCCCGGGCCAGCGATGGCCCGTCGATCCGTCTGTTGTGGGATGTCTGCCGAATCCCCGATTTCCGCGGCATCAGTCACGCCGAACACGCGAGCCTGCTTGAAGTCATCTATGGCCACCTGCACGAACGCGGAGGCATCCCCGACGACTTCATGGCGCGGCAAATCCGCCGGATTGACCGAACCGACGGCGACATCGATGCATTGTCCAAAAGGTTGGCATATATTCGCACCTGGACATATGTTGCGCAACGAAACAACTGGGTACGCGACGAATCGCATTGGCGTGAGGAAACGCGCACTGTAGAAGACAGGCTGTCGGACGCTCTGCATGACCGTCTGACCCAACGATTTGTGGACCGGCGTACATCCGTATTGCTGCGCCGGCTCAAACAGAAGGAGGCCCTTTTGGCCGAAGTAAATGACAAGGGTGAAGTGACCGTCGAAGGCGAATTCGTCGGTCGTCTGGAAGGGTTCCGGTTCTCGCCGGACAAAAGCGCGCAAGGGACCGAGGCGAAAGCTTTGAAAACGGCGTCCTTGCAAGCACTCGCGCCGCAATTCCATCTGCGTGCCGACCGCTTCTACAACGCGCCCGATACCGAAATTGATTTCACCGATCAGGGTGGCCTGATGTGGGGCGAATATGCTGTCGGCAAACTGGTTGCCGGGGCAGACCCCCTGAAACCCGTGGTCGAGGTTTTTGTGGATGAGGCCGCAGGCCCCGATGTGGAACAGAAGGTCCAGCGCCGCCTGCAGCATTTCATCGACCGCAAGGTTGCCGCGCTGTTCGAGCCGCTGCTGAACCTGTCGCGGGACGAGGAACTGAGCGGTCTGGCCAAGGGCTTTGCCTTCCGCATGGTCGAGGCGCTGGGCGTGCTGCCCCGCGCGCAGGTCGCGCAAGAGGTCAAGGATCTGGATCAGGACGCCCGTGGCGCGCTGCGCAAGCATGGCATCCGTTTTGGTCAGTTCACCATCTTCATGCCCCTCTTGCTGAAACCCGCACCCACGCGCCTGCGTCTGGTTCTGTGGGCGTTGGCACAAGGCCTGCAGGAGTTTCCGGACGCACCGCCTCCGGGTCTGGTCACCGTGCCGGTCGCCAAGGACGCGCCGCAGGGCTATGACACCATGTGCGGCTACCGCGACGCGGGCGACCGCTCGATCCGGATCGACATGCTGGAACGTCTGGCCGACATGCTGCGTGCCGAGGACAGCCGGGGCGGGTTCGAGGCCAAGCCCGACATGCTGTCAATCACCGGCATGACGCTGGAGCAGTTTGCCGACCTGATGCAGGGGCTGGGCTACAAGGCCGAGCGTGGCGAGCGCGAGAAAGTCAAACCGGCGCCGGTCGAACAGCCTGCTGAACAGCCTGCGGCAGAAACGACCGAGCAACCCGCCGCCGAAGAAACCCCGGCAGCCGAAGCCGTTGCCGAAGAGGTCGCCGCACCCGCCGAGGCGTCAGCCGAGGCCACCGGCAGCACCGAGGCGGCAGCTGAGGCACCCGCATCGGACGAACCCGAGGTCGAGGTCTTCTACACCTTCACCTGGGGTCGCCAGCGCCAGCAAACCCGTGGCCCGCGCCGCGAGCAGGGGCAGGGCAAGGGAAAACCGCGCGGCAAGCCTCAGGACGGACGCGGCAAGCCGCAAGGCAAGAAGGGTGGCAAGCCACAAGGCTCCAAGACCTTCTCGTCGCGGCCTCCGAAAAAGGAAAAGGCCATCGATCCCGATAACCCGTTCGCAGCCGCGCTGATGGGTCTTAAGGACGGTAACTGATCGTTAGCCAGCCTTTGGCGTTTTTTCTTGCAGGTTTCCAGAGGGTTCCTATATCATAAAGGCCAGATGGATTTGAGGTGGAATAGCGATATGCCCGCTCAAAGTAAGAAAGTTAAAAAGAAGTTCTCCTCCCGCGACATGATCGTTAACGGGGGGGTTCCCGCTTTGGGCGCGTGTGCGGCAGTTTTGGCTGTTTCCGGCCCGATGGCGCTGGCGGTTTTACTGGGTGCGGCTGCCGGTGTGTCAGGTGTTGTCCTGACAAATGAAATTCCTCAAAAGTAAGACAAAATGCCAAAATCCCTGACGATTTCCCTGGCGGCCGCCTTGATAGGAGTGGCCGTCTACTACTTTTGGACATTCGGGAACGGCGTCACGGAAACCCAAAATGACTTCATTGCCGTTGCGGTGAATTTCTTCAATATATCGGCGATCTTTTGTCTGTTTTTCATTTTGGCAACCTGCGAAAAATCTTCAGCCGAAGAATTTGGCGGGGTCATGCGGGACAATATTTCCACAATCGTTGTGGCATTGTTCATAAATGTGATCATGACCGGCTATGATCTGCTGTTGAAATTCAACTTACTTACACCCTGAAGGTCATCATGACCACTGATGCCAAGCTGCGGATCGACAAATGGTTGTGGCAGGCGCGGTTCTTCAAGACCCGCAGCCTGGCCGCTAAACAGGTCAGCGGCGGCCACGTGCGTTTGAACGGAAACCGGGTGCTGAAACCGGCGCAAGCCGTGGCGCCCGGTGATGTTCTGACCTTCCCGCAGGGGCGTATCGTCCGGGTTGTACGCGTCGAAAAGCTGGGCGAACGCCGCGGTCCGGCCCCCGAGGCGCAGACGCTTTACTTCGATATGACGGAAAAACGGGAAAGCCCTCCTGAAAATCCGGGATATGAGGGAAAAGGTCGTCCAACCAAGAAAGAACGCCGCGCGCTTGATCTTTCTCGCACCCACAAAGGGTGATCCTCTCTTGAAGAGGCGCGCAGACTGAATTAGCTAGACGCCCAAACCGCTAATGGGAATCCCACCATGACCTATGTCGTCACCGAAAACTGCATCGCCTGCAAATACACCGACTGTGTCGAAGTATGCCCGGTGGACTGTTTCTATGAGGGTGAGAACACGCTGGTCATCCACCCCGATGAGTGTATCGATTGCGGCGTGTGCGAACCCGAATGCCCCGCCGATGCCATCCGGCCCGACACCGAGCCGGGGATGGAACAGTGGGTCGAGTTCAACCGCAAGTTCTCGGAACAGTGGCCGGTGATCGTCACCAAAAAAGACCCTCTGCCCGGCGCGGAAGAACGGGATGGCGAAGAAGGCAAGATGGAGAAGTATTTCTCCGAAGCTCCTGGCGAGGGCGGCTAAGCGATTCGCCTGAACCGCGTTGGTGTGATTTCAGCGCCAACGCGGGTTAGCCTGTTGAAAACAGGTCGAATAATGAAATTTTACCTTAGGTAAACTTTCGGGTGTCGCATTTTTGTGATATACTCCGATCCTACATGATGACTGAGATTGGGATGTACTCCGTAAGTATGCTCGCTTTGGAGTTCTGATTTTGTGACGAATATGCCGCCAGACGGGGCTGAACCAGACCCCGCTTGTGGCGTTTTGTCGTCTGCGTCCCGGTCCGTAACCAAGGAATAAACTGAATGACAAAGTCGAAAAAGCTTGAGTTCCGCCCCAACGACTATGTTGTCTACCCCGCCCATGGCGTGGGCCAGATCATCTCGATCGAGGAGCAGGACGTCGCGGGTTTCTCGCTCGAGCTGTTTGTCATCTCATTTGAGAAAGACAAGATGACCCTGCGGGTTCCGACCAACAAGGTCACCGAATCCGGTCTGCGGTCGCTCAGCTCGCCTGACGTGATCAGTCAGGCGATGAAGACGCTGAAGGGCAAGGCCAAGGTGAAACGCGCCATGTGGTCGCGCCGGGCGCAGGAATATGAACAAAAGATCAACTCGGGCGATCTGATTTCAATCGCCGAGGTGGTCCGCGACCTGCACCGCACCGACGATCAGCGCGAGCAGAGCTATTCCGAGCGTCAGCTGTACGAAGCCGCGCTTGAGCGTCTGACCCGCGAAGTCGCCGCCGTTTCCGGTTCCGGAGAGATTTCGGCTGCCAAGCAGGTGGATGACGTTTTGACCTCGCGCGCTGCCGCTGCCTAAGTTTGCGACGCTTGAATTGGAAAGGCCGCCCTGGCACCGGGGCGGCCTTTTTCGTTGCTTGGTGGATTTCTGAATACCGGCTAGTTTTGCTGTAGATGCAAGCAGATACAGGGTCGGGATGAAGCAGACGGTCAAGTTTCTTTACATTGGCAAAGACCCGGTTTCGGTCTGGTTCCGATATGGGCTGATCCTGTTCGACGTGGCGACAATCGTATTTTTTGTCGCCACGGCCCATTTCCCGCATGGGCCATGGGTGACGGCGATCAGCATCATACTTGGCTTGCTGATCATGCTGGATTTTTCAGCCCGGATGTGGATCTCAAAGGACCGGTGGAAGCTGCTGCGCCAGATTTACACGCTGGCCGATATTGTTGTAATCGTATCGCTGGTGCTTGATCCGTTCCTGACAGGCAATCTGGCATTCCTTCGTATCCTCAGGGCCCTGCGTCTGATCCATTCCTATCATCTGCTGCGGGATCTGCGGCGCGACAGCAACTTTTTCCGCACGCATGAAGACGCTGTTATCGCAGCTATCAACCTGCTGGTTTTCGTCTTTGCAACCTCGACCGCTGTTCTGGTGTTCTTCATCCCCGAGAACACGCCCAACCCCTATATCGACGCGCTGTATTTCACGATGGCGACCCTGACCACGACAGGGTTTGGCGACATCACGCTGTCCACGCCGTGGGGCAAGCTGTTTTCGGTTTTTATCATGGTGGTTGGTGTGGCCTTGTTTGTGCGGCTGGCGCAGGCGATCTTCATGCCGCAGAAAGTGCGCCACAAATGCCCCAGCTGTGGCCTGTACCGGCACGACCCGGACGCGGTGCATTGTAAACATTGCGGTTGCACCCTGCACATCAAGACGGGCGGCGTTTCCTAGATCAAAGCGGTCAGGGCGATCAGGAACGTGATCTCGGCCAGTTGCTGGGACGCGCCCAGAATATCCCCGGTCTGCCCGCCGATCTTTACCTTGGCGACAAGTGCCAGCCTCACCACGATCAACGCCGCGCACAGGGCAGGCAGTAGGAATTGCGCACCGATCAGCAGCAGACCGATAGCAAGAGCCAAACCCAAGGAAATTACAACGGCCATAAAGGTCGGCGCGCCAACAGATTGGCTTAGCCCCGATTGCCGTGCGTTCGGCAGCCCGGCCATCAGAACGGGCATGACAGCGCGCGAAAACACGCAGGCCGCCAAAATACCCCAGACCGCGCCGGCAGCCAGAAGGCTTGCGATTGCCGAAATGCGGATCAGTTGCGAACCAATTAGGGACAACACGCCATAAGTACCGATCTGGCTGTCCTTCATGATCTCCAGCCGTCGTTCGCGCGTGAACCCGCCCCACAGCCCGTCGAACGTGTCCGCCAACCCGTCCTCGTGCATCGCTCCGGTCGTCATGATCAGGGTTGCCACCAGCAACGCGGCGCAAATGAATGGCGGCACCGAAAGCGTCAGCGCGATCCAGCCGACAAAGCAGGCCAATGCGCCGATCACCAGCCCGACGATGGGAAAGGCCCAAACCGCCTGTGCCTGACGGGCAAATACATGCCTAGGCAAGCGGGGAAGGGGCAGGCGAGTCAGCAGGACCAGCGCCAGCGGTATATCCCGTACGGAAACCGGATTGGTGTCGTTTTTATGCACCCTCGCGCCTTTCGGGGTCTTGTTGGTATCTCAGCTTCGGTTAAACACACAGGACCACTCTGATGCAATGAGGCTTTGATGCTGCCCGAACTGAATGATTTGAACACGTTCCGCGAAGCGTTGACCAACGCGCCGGAACCGGACACCGCCGCGGCGACCGGAGCAGCCGAGCGTAATGGTCAGTTGACCAAACCCCCCGGCGCGCTGGGGCGGCTTGAGGATTTGGCGATCTGGTACGCCTCATGGCGCGGGGATGCGCGGCCACAGATCGAAGCCCCTCAGGTCATCGTATTTGCGGGCAACCACGGGGTGACGGCGCAGGGCGTTTCGGCCTTTCCGCCCGAGGTCACCGTTCAGATGGTGATGAATTTCGAACATGGCGGCGCGGCGATCAATCAGTTGGCCAAGGCAGCGGGAGCCAAGATGGACGTCCACGCGCTGGAACTGGATCGCCCCACGGCGGATTTCACGCAAGAGCCTGCCATGACCGCGGCCGAACTTCTCAGCGCCTTGCAAACCGGTTGGAATGCCGTGGACCCGCAATCCGATCTGCTGGTGGTCGGCGAGATGGGGATCGGCAACACCACCCCCGCAGCGGCCATTGCCTGTGCGCTGTTCGGCGGGGATGCCTCGGACTGGACCGGGCGCGGGACCGGTGTTGACGATGTGAGCCTTGCCAACAAAACCCGCGTTGTGGCCGAAGGCGTGGCGCGCCATGCCAGCGCGGACGGGCTGGAAGTTCTGCGCTGCCTCGGCGGGCGCGAGATAGCGGCAATGGCAGGCGCTATCGCCGCTGCGCGCGTCCTGCGCATCCCGGTCATTCTGGACGGGTTCATTTGCACGTCGGCTGCCGCCTGTCTGGCGCGCGTGTCCGCCTCGGCGCTGGATCACGCGGTTGCCGGTCACCAAAGCGCAGAAGGCGCGCATGGGGCCATGCTGTCGAAGCTGGGCAAGGATCCCCTGCTGAGCCTTGGCCTGCGGTTGGGCGAAGGCTCGGGCGGAGCGCTGGCGATCAACATCCTCAAAAGCGCGGTTGCCTGCCATTCGGGCATGGCAACCTTTGCCGAGGCAGGCGTTTCGGACGGATAAACAAAGCGCCTGACCCGGGCTGCGGCCCCGGTCAGGCGGATTTCTTGGCGTGTTCTTCGGCCAGTTCCAGAAGCGCCGTTTCCAGATCCTTTTCCAATTTCTGCGCACGCTCGATATACTTTTTGTTCTCGGCCGTCGGCATGCCCGGGATCCACAGCTCGGCCAGTTCGCGCACTGACGTCCGGTCGTGGTGGTAAAAGGTCTGCTCGGCCTGCGCGGCCTCGTATTCGCTGAGGCCGATGTTCTCCAGAACATAGCGCCCGGCACGCAAGGAACTGTCGAACATCTCGCGGACAATGTCGTTGGCTCCGGCCTGATACAACTCGTATACATGGGTTCTGTCATGGGCGCGCGCGATGATGTGCAGGTCCGGGCGCTGCCTTCTGGCAAAGCCGACCAGCCGTGTCACCGTTTTCCGGTCATCCATTGCGGCGACAAGAACCGAGGCTTTCTCGAGCCCCGCAGCGCGCAAAAGTTCGGGCCGTGTCGGATCCCCCAGAAAGCCTTTAACGCCGAAACGCCGCATCAACTGGATTGTCTCGATATCGTGGTCCAGAACGATGGTCTTGAAGCCGCTGGCCACCACAAGGCGGTTGACGATCTGACCGAACCGCCCGATGCCAGCGATGATCACCGGGCCTCTCTCGTCAATCTCATCGGGTTCCATCGTGGTGGTGGGTTCGCCGATTTTGCGCGACAGCACGTCATAGATGATGAACAGCAGGGGCGTGATCAGCATCGTCAGAGCAATGATCATCAGCAGTTTCTGGGCCAGATCCTGCGGGATGACGTTCTGCTGCCGCGAAAAGGCCAGAAGCACAAAGCCAAATTCGCCTGCCTGCGCCAGACCCAGGGTGAACAGCCAATGATCCCGGCCCTTCAGTTTGAACGCCTTGCCGACGATATACAGGATGATCCCTTTGGCAAGGATCACCAGCAGGGCCAAGCCAATCAGGTCCAGCGGGTCGTTGAAGAAATAGGCAACGTCAATCCCGGCCCCGACGGTGATGAAGAACAGCCCCAGAAACAGCCCTTTGAAGGGTTCAAGGTCGCTTTCCATCTCGTGCCGGAATTCCGAGCTGGCCAGCACAACGCCCGCCAGAAAGGCACCCAAAGCGGGCGACAGGCCGACAAGGGTCATCAGGAAGGAAATGCCCACCACGATCATCAGCGCCAGCGCCGTATACATCTCGCGCAGGCGGGTGGCGTGGATGAAACGGAACAGCGGGCGGGTCAGGTAGACGCCTGCCAGAATGACAAAAGCGATAGCGCCTAACGTCACCAGCGTAACCGCCCAGCCCGGCAACCCTTCGACCAGAGACAGGCTGTGATGTCCGGCGTCATGCAGATGCTCAGCGCCGCGATCGATCGAGCCGTCAGCCTCGATATGAGGGATGGCGGGCAGGGCAAGCAGGGGCAGCATGGCCAGAATCGGGATGACCGCAATGTCCTGCGTCAGCAGTACCGAGAAGGTGGCCCGCCCGCCATTTGTCTGCATCAAGCCCTTTTCCGACAGGGTTTGCAGCACAATCGCCGTCGAGGACAAACATAAGGTCAAACCAACGGCCAAGGCGACGGACCAAGGGTGATTTGCATAAAAGGCAACGCCTGCGATGACGGCAGTTGACAACAAGACCTGTAGCCCGCCCAGCCCCAGCAGCCTGTCCCGCATGTCCCACAAGGCCCGTGGCTCCAGCTCAAGACCGATCAGGAACAGCATCATGACGACGCCGAACTCGGCCACGTGCTGCAAATCTTCGGTCTCCGCGCCGACCAGGCCAAGAATGGGGCCGATGATGATGCCGGCGGCCAGGTATCCAAGCACTGACCCCAGCCCCAGACGTGCCGACAGGGGCACGGCAATCACGGCGGCAGCCAGATAAATTGAAGCCTGGTAAAGGAAATCGTCCATATGTGTCCTCGTTGCCTGCTCAGGTCGGCAGGGGGGCGTCGCGTTTTAGTTGGTCCATCACGATCTGGCTTTGAACCCGTGCTACAGCAGGATGCGGCAGGATCACCTGATGAAGCAAGCTGTTGAGCGCGGAAAGATCGTCGCAATAGACATGCAGCAGGTAATCTGCCTCACCCGTCATCGTCCAGGCGCTGGTGATCTCGGGGCGGGCGTCGACCATTCGGGCAAAGCTGGCGGATTGTTCGGGGCCATGGGTGCCCAGATGAACCTGGATGAACCCCTGAACATGTAGCCCAAGCTTCAGCGGGTCCAGCCGGGCAGCGTACCCTGTGATATAACCCTCGGCCTCAAGCCGCTGACGGCGGCGACCCGCCTGACTGGCCGACAGGTTCAGCACCTCGCCCAACTGTTGCGCCGTCAGATGCGCGTCCCGCTGCAATGCTGCAAGCAATCCGATATCGATATGATCAAGCATGTGCGGCGATTTCTCAGTTTTCTTTTCACGGATGCGAGTTTTGCGCACCTTTCGTTAGTTTACATGAAAACAATGCGCAGAAACAGCGTTGGTTAAGGCGTATTTTAGAATCAGCAAAGAAATTCCTGTTTCCAAAGGAGACGCGCAATGGGTCCTTTCCCGCACAACGCCCCGAAATCCGTTATCAGTTCAGAAAACCCCGCAGGCACCGACGGGTTTGAATTTGTCGAATTTGCCCATCCGAACCCGCAAGAGCTGCGCGACCTGTTCGCCAAGATGGGGTTCGATCTGGTCGCCCGCCACAAGGCCAAACCCCTGGTCGAGCTGTGGCAACAGGGCGATGTCACCTATATCCTGAACGCCGACCCGGACAGCTTTGCCGACAAGTTCGTGGCCGAGCACGGGCCCTGTGCCCCTGCGATGGGCTGGCGCGTGGTGGATGCGCAAAAGGCGTATGAGCACGCGGTGTCCAAAGGGGCCGAACCCTATGACGGGGCGGACAAAACCATGGACGTGCCTGCCATCAAGGGCATTGGTGGATCGTTGCTGTATTTCATCGATCAGTATTACGACACGTCGCCCTACAATCAGGAATTCGAGTGGATCAAGGAATCCAAGCCGCGGGGCGAGGGGTTCTATTACCTCGATCACCTGACCCACAATGTCTACAAGGGCAACATGGACAAGTGGTTCAGGTTTTACGGCGATCTGTTCAACTTCCGCGAAATCCGGTTCTTCGACATTCAGGGCAAGTTCACCGGGCTTTACAGCCGCGCCTTGACCTCACCCTGTGGCCGCATTCGTATCCCGATCAATGAGGATCGCGGCGAGACCGGGCAGATCGTGTCTTACCTCAAGAAATACAAGGGCGAAGGCATCCAGCATATCGCAGTGGGCAGCGAGGATATCTATGCCTCGACCGATGCCATCGCCGAGAACGGTCTGAAATTCATGCCCGGCCCGAACCGCGCCTATTACGACATGTCGAAAGAGCGTGTGACGGATCATGACGAGCCGTTGGACCGGATGATGAAACACGGCATCCTGATCGATGGCGAAGGCGTTGTGGACGGGGGTGAGACGCGGATTTTGCTGCAAATCTTCTCAAAAACCGTGATCGGGCCGATCTTCTTCGAATTCATCCAGCGCAAGGGCGATGACGGATTTGGCGAGGGTAACTTTCAGGCCCTGTTCGAATCCATCGAGCGTGAGCAGATCGAAAGCGGCGAGATTTCGGCGGCTTGACGCGCGCCTGATAGGCAAAGTGATCATCCACGCGGCATCGACAGGGTCACGTTGCGGCCCTTTTTCTGATACCGCAACTCACTGTCGCTGATGGCGATGACCTTGCCGCCGTCAACCCGGTCACCGACCTTCAGTTTCTTGTACCGACCGCTGGGCAAGCGGACCAAAGCGCGCCGGTTAGCGGGCGTACCATAGACCCCGATCAGATTCAGCCTGCGCAGGTTGATGGCGTTGTCGATGGTCGCCTGCCGCGCAACAGACGCGGTGGACGGGATTTTGGGGGCGACGGCCTTGGGCTGGAACGATCCGGCCTCGTCACTGTTTTGGTCAACAGCAGCGGTTGAGCCCAGATTGGACGCAGCCGGGGTTGCTGCCGCGACGCGCACAAGACCTGCAGGCCGGGTTTTGGGGCGCGGCACGCGCACAACGGCCAGGGCGGTGGGCGTGTCGTCCACCTCGGGCGCGGCTTGCAGAGATTCGGGCCGGAGTTTTGGCCGCATCACCGCCAGTTCTTCCAGGGACCGACCGCCCAACTGCTGACGCTCGAACCGTTCGTCCAGATTGTCCGGCCGGGGTTTCGGGCGGAACCCGGCAAGGCGTGTGTCGGTTTCCTCGACCACGGGTTCCTCTTCGAAACGCGTGGGAACATCCGGTGGAACCGAGGCGGGGCGACCGAGATAGACCATAATGCCGTCAGGGTTCAGGGTGCCGTCCGGGGAAGGTACCACAAGACCACGCTCATCCAGATCGAAACCCGCCACGGCTGCGCGCGTCAGGGCAGGGGCGTCAAATGGCAGATCCGTTTCAAAGCTTTCGGCAGGTGCCAGCGCCACCGCGTCGTTCGAGAAGTCGGACTTGTCGATTGAGGCAAGGTACAGATCGTCCGGCTCGATCAGAGATGGTTCGCTGGGGCGGTCGGGTGCGAGATCAACAACCACGACGCCCGGTTCAACGTCTTGCGCGGTGTCGGAGTCCCGTTCGATCTCTTCCACCGGGGTTGGCTGCACCTTCAACGCCTCCAGAATCGCCGCGTCTGTTGGCGATAAGGCGGGCTGGTCGTCGGGCGTCTTCGGTTGTGTCGCAGAAGGTTCGACCGAGGCCACGACATCGTCATCCGGGACAAGGTCGGTTGCTGGCGCACCTGCCACCTCGGTTTTAGTAGGCGGTGTTTCGGCAAGGTCTTGGGCGGCTTCTTCATCCGGTGTCGCGGTCAGAAGGTCTGGCTCGCCTTCGGCCAGAACATCCTCATCCTGCGCGCCCATCAGGGACCATGCGCCGATTGCCACCGCCAACACAGCAGCCGCTGCGATGGCTGGAACGGTCAGACGTTTGGGATCAAAACCGTTGCCACCCGAAGGCACATCAGCATCCGGCGGAGCAGGCGAGCGGAAAGCATCGGGCGCTGCCGTTTCGGCAATGGCGTGAACCGTTGGCTCTGGTTCTTCCTCGACCTCGGGCTCTACCTGTGCAGCGGGATGTTCGATTTCGGGCACTGCAACGGGCGCAACCGGCGCAGGCTCCAGATCAAATATCGGCTTGCCGGGAAATGTGTCTTCGTCGGGGTCAGCCGTGTAGGCGACCGGGACAAACCCGTGTTCAGCAGTAAAGCTCTGCGCTTCGTTCAGCGTTTGCAGCGACACCGCCGCGCCAAATGTCGTTCGGTCCTGAGTGACAGTGGCGAAACTCAGTTCCGATTGCTGATAGGGCGTTGCTGCAACCAGCTCATCGCGAACCTTCTGTGCGCTGTCTTCAGGCGACAGATCACCCGTTTCAACCGAGAGATAGCGAATCTGATCCGCCGGAATCACCACATTGCAGCTTAGGTCGTTTTCCAACGCAAAAGCCTGATCCCGCAACGCATGGATCTGCGCGTTCAGATCATCCGCATCCAGAGAAACGGTTCCAATACTGTACCACTCGCCCTCGGACAGGTGGTGCAGCGAAATTCCGGTTGTAGAAAATGACAGCGCAAAGGCGGGTTTCATAATCCCGTGGAACCATAACTCATATCATCAGCGCAAACGATAACACGCCTGCAGACCGACCCTAAAGCAGGAAGCCGCCGAGGGAAAGAAAAAGCCAAGCACCCCCCTTGTATGGCAAAGCCCTGCCAACCCATGTTGTAGGCAATTAGTTTGGAGGGATGACCTTGAAGACATTCGCTTTTCTGGCCGCCATGATGGCCGCAACAACCGCCGGGCTGGCACATGCGGAAGAACGTCGCATCAATGTGGACGCCACGGGAACCGTGCAGGTCGCGCCCGATATGGCGACGATCACGCTGGGCGTGACAAACGAAAACGCCGAAGCCTCTGTGGCGATGCAGGCGACATCGGACGCTGTGGCGCAGGTTCTGGCCCGTCTGACCGACATGGGGATCGAGGATCGGGATGTGCAAACGCGCGACCTGTCCCTGTCGCCGGTCTGGTCGAATCGAAATCAGCGGGACGGCAGCGCGCCCGAGATCACAGGCTTTGTTGCGTCGAACCGGGTATTTGTGCGGGTGCGAGATCTGAGCCAGTTGGGACAGATCATGGATGCCGTCATTCAGGACGGGGCCAATGATTTCGGCGGCCTCAGCTTTGGTTTGCAGGACCCCAAACCGATTGAGGTGCAGGCCCGCGCCAAGGCGGTGGGCGAAGCTACAGCCAAGGCCGAGCAACTGGCGCAAGCGGCAAATGTCACTTTGGGTCCGGTCCAGACAATCTCGGAACGCGGTGGCGGTGTGCGCCCTATGGCCGAGATGCGCGCTTTCAGCGCGGCGGATGCCGGTAGTGTACCCGTGGCCAGCGGAGAGATTTCGGTTTCGGTCAGCGTCTCGATGGAATTCGAGATTTCCGAGTAAGACTACGCCTCGGCGCGGGTCATCAGCGGTTTTCGTTGCTGGCCCGCCGCGTCGAAATTGTCGGGCGACAGCCATTCTTCGAACGCGGCCTTGATACGGGGCCAGTCACTGTCGATGATCGCGTACCACGCCGTATCCCGATTGCGGCCCTTGTAATGGGTCGCCTGCCGGAAGATGCCCTCGAACGTGAAACCCAATCGCTGCGCCGCCCGGCACGAGGCGGCATTGAGCGCGTCGCATTTCCATTCATACCGGCGATAGCCCAACTCGTCGAAGACACGTTTCATCATCAGGTACATAACTTCGGTCGATTGCGGCTTGCGCTGCAACAGGGGGGAGAAGTGGATGTGCCCCACCTCAATTGCCCCGGCCGCAGGCGCAATCCGCAGGTACGAGGCCATGCCCACCGGCACCTCATCCGCATCCAAGACTGTGTGAAACATCGGATCCGCATCCATACAGTTGGCGCGGGCCCAGGTTTCAAAATCCGGCTCGGACTCAAACGGGCCGTAGGGCAGGTAGGTCCAGTTCCGATGATCGGCGTCATTGGCAAACGCCCGGAACAATCCGGGCGCATGTCTGTTCACGTCCAGCGGCACGACCGAGCAATACTGGCCCATCATCGGCGTATAAGGCGGTGTCGGGCGCGGGAAATCGCCTGTGACCGGCAGACCGATGGGTTGACCCAGCGCGTTGGTGTCGTGCCCGCTCATGGCTTAGTTACTGGCTTTGGCCAGGGCCTGATCCAGATCGGCGATCAGGTCATTGGCATCCTCGATCCCGATGGATACACGCACCACGTTGGGGCTTGCGCCCGCAGCCTCTTGCTGTTCCGGTGTCAACTGACGGTGCGTGGTCGAGGCCGAGTGGATGATCAGCGACCGGGCATCACCCAGATTGGCGACATGGCTGAAAATCTCCAGCGCGTTGACCAGCTTGATACAGGCGTCATAGCCACCTTTGACGGCAAAGGTGAACAGCGCACCCGCGCCGCGAGGGTACTGCGCCTTGACCCGGTCGTGATAGGGCGACGAGGGCAGGCCCGCATAGGTCACGTAGTCCACGCGATCATCGGCTTCGAGCCATGCTGCGATCTTTTGCGCGTTCTCGACATGACGCTCCATCCGCAGCGACAGGGTCTCGATCCCCATCAGCGTGTAATGCGCGGCTTGCGGGTTCATGGTCATGCCCAGATCGCGCAACCCGATGGCGATGCCATGGAAGGTGAAGGCCAGTGGCCCAAAGGTCTCGTGGAATTTCAGGCCGTGATACGCCTGCTCCGGTTCGCTGAGTGAGGGGAACTTGTCGTTGGCCGACCAGTCGAACTTGCCCGAATCCACGATGCAGCCGCCGGTGACGGTGCCATTGCCGGTCAGGTATTTGGTGGTCGAATGCACAACCAGCGTCGCCCCGTGTTCAATCGGGCGGCACAGGTAGGGCGTGGCCGAGGTGTTGTCGACGATCAGCGGAATGCCTGCCTCGTCAGCCACATCCGCCAGCGCGCGGATGTCGGTGACATAGCCGCCCGGGTTGGCGATGGATTCGCAGAACACCGCGCGGGTGTTTTCGTCGATGGCAGCCTTCACCGCGTCCAGATCATCGGTGTCCACAAACGTGGCCGACCAGCCAAAGCGTTTGATCGTCTGGCTGAACTGGGTGACGGTGCCGCCATACAAACGGGTCGAGGCCACCACATTGCAGCCCGGTCCCATCAGCGGGAACAGCGCCATGATCTGTGCCGCGTGGCCCGACGAACAGCAGACCGCGCCAACGCCGCCTTCCAGGGTCGCCACACGCTCTTGCAGCACGGCCACCGTCGGGTTGGTCAGGCGCGAGTAGATGAACCCAACCTCTTGCAGGTTGAACAGGGCTGCAGCGTGGTCGGCATCGCGGAACACATAGGCCGTGGATTGGTAGATCGGTGTCTGCCGCGCGCCGGTTGCCGGGTCCGGGCGTGCGCCCGCGTGAATTTGCAGCGTGTCGAAACCGTAGGTGGGGCCGTCAGACATCAAAAAATCTCCTGTTGGAATGTGTGTTGCCGAATCTGTAGGACATTGCCCGCCGTCACACAACGCTGCTGTCAGCGCATCCACAGGCCTTGCGCTTTGATCCGGTTCCGAATGGCCTGTTCGCGGCTGGGCAGCGCGTTGCGGTCGAACAGGTCCCGGATTTTCTTACCCTTGCCCTGGATCACCAGCTTTTTGATCGGGTCGTACTGTTTCAGGACCTTCTTGATCTTGTTCGGGGCCGTAACGGTTTCCAGAACATCGATCACATGGTCGCTTTCGCGGGCATAAAGCATTGGAAACAGGCGGTAGTGACAGCTGACCGAGCCTTCCAGAAGCCCCTCGGGCAGGGCATCGCGTCCGCCGCCGAAGGAATGGATCACAAGGGGCAGGGCGGCCTGATCCAGCCAGGGATCGAGGTTCTGTCCGACCAGTTCCGGAAAATGCTCGTCCCGGATGGTGCGCGCGAAGTCCAGAAACCGTTCGCCAAACTGGCGCGGACATTTGTAGAAGTAATAGCCCGCGTTGAAATACAGATACCGCCGCCAGTGCTCGTGCGGTTGGCTGGTGTCAATCGAGCTGTCGAAATCCAGACCAAAACGCCGGTACAGCGCGGACCAGATGCCATCAAATCCCGGCCCGTACAGGGTCGGCTTGGGCCAGGTGCCTTCGACCTTCAAGGATGCGCCGGGGCGGTCGAAATCAAACGGAACGCTGCCCAGATCGCCCGTGATCAGCGTATCTGTATCAAAGAAAACAAAGGGTTCGCCTTCGGGCAGGGCCAAAAGCGCCTCGATCTTGTTGCCATAGGGATAGCTTTCGCCAAAGACATGGCTGTCGAAGGGCAGGATCTCGGCACCCAGATGTTTCAGGGCTTTCAGAACGTCCTCGTCCTGAATGGCGGGGTTCTGAGGCCAGCGCGGGCCGGGATTGGGCGTGGCGACAAACAGACGCCCTTTGAAATCGGGCGATGAATGGCGCAGCGAGGCAGCGAACAGCACGGCCTCGTATTGCAGGCGGTTGTTCTGACCGATGATGACGATGTTGAAATCTTGCGAAGCTGCCCGCATCTGTGCCCGTCCCAAACATGCGCGTTGTCTCACGCACCTGCCTTCGGGCTTACAGCAAGCCGGATAGGGCGTCAAAAGACTGTTGAGGTCCGGCGACCCGACTTGAACGGGTTATCCCGACACGCCGCCCTGCAAAATGCTTAGAAAGTGAGCAAAACGGGGCCAAATCCGGTCTGTATCGGCTGCCGGATTCAAATTTTTGACCATTTGGCAAATTTTACCAATTGATAAAAAATCAAAATGTGGCAAGCTGAGGTCACAACAAACATATCTACAGGGAGTAGAGCGATGGCACAGGGCCAGATGGCACCCGGAATCGTTTCCGGGCGGCTTTCCAGCGATGAGCTGACCTCGAATTTTACCGATTTGCATCCGCCGCTGGCCCCGCACGAGGCTGCCGTGGCCGCAGATCGCTGCTATTTCTGCTATGACGCGCCATGTGTGACGGCCTGTCCGACGGATATCGATATTCCGTTGTTCATTCGCCAGATTCAGGCGGGTCAGCCGCAATCTGCGGGACGGACCATTCTGGACCAGAACATTCTGGGCGGCATGTGCGCCCGTGTCTGTCCGACCGAGACCTTGTGCGAAGAGGCCTGTGTGCGCGAAACAGCCGAAGGCAAACCGGTTGAGATCGGGCGTCTGCAACGCTTTGCGACTGATGATGTGATGGCTTCGGGCGTTCATCCGTTCGAACGTGCCGCCGCGACGGGCAAAACCATCGCTGTGATCGGGGCAGGGCCTGCCGGTCTGGCCTGCGCGCATCGGCTGGCAATGCTGGGCCATGATGTGGTGATCCATGAAGGCAAACCTAAGCCCGGCGGTCTGAACGAATACGGGATTGCCGCTTACAAATCGACCAATGACTTCGCGCAGGCCGAGGTGGATTGGCTGCTGAAGATCGGCGGTATTTCCATCGAAACGGGGTCGCTGTTGGGCGAGGGCCTCTCGCTTGAAGGCCTGATCGAGAATTACGACGCCGTGTTCCTGTCCATCGGTCTTGCTGGCGTGAACGCGCTGCGGGCGCAAGGGGTAGACAAGGACGGCGTGCGCGCTGCGGTCGATTTCATCTCGGACGTGCGGCAAGCGTCGGATCTGGCCGATTTGCCAGTGGGGCGCAATGTCGTTGTGATCGGGGGCGGCATGACTGCTGTTGACGCGGCGGTGAAGTCGAAACTGCTGGGTGCCGAGCATGTCACGATTGCCTACCGCCGTGGGCGGGACGCAATGGGTGCCAGCCGGTATGAGCAGGATCTCGCGGCATCGCACGGGGTTCGGATCATGACTAATGTTCAGCCTGTTGCGGTTCATGGCAACGGTGCGGCGGTCGAGGTCGAGTTGGAATATACCTCAAGCCAGAATGGTCAGCTGACTGGAACCGGCGAGACCATTCGCCTGCCTGCAGATCAGGTGCTGAAAGCGATTGGTCAAACGCTGGACGGCGCGCCCGAAGGTCTGGAACTGGACGGCAACAAGATCGCCGTCAGCGGGGCCGGACGCACCTCGATGGCTGGTGTCTGGGCGGGCGGCGACTGCGCCGCGGGCGGGGAAGACCTGACTGTGACCGCCGTTGCCGAAGGCCGGGACGCGGCGATGGACATCCACGCGAGCCTTGTTTCGTGATAGGGTGAGGCATTCAACTCATCCCATTCGCTGAGGTACCGTTATGTCCCAGATCGAAAACGCAGTTGCCCAACACTACACTACCGGCGCTCTGACGGATCGCGTGCGCGATGCCCTGAAAGCCAGTGGCGTTGACCCCGACGCGGCCACGGTCGCGGACCTGAAAGCCGGTGACGAGTTTCACACTGGCGGGGTTCTCGCCACGGATCATCTGTTTGCCCAGCTGTCGCCCACCCATGCGACGCGGGTGCTGGATGTGGGCTGCGGGATCGGCGGGACATCGCGTTATGTCGTGGACCGGTACGACTCGAGGGTGACAGGGGTCGACCTGACACCTGAGTTTGTCGAAACGGCAACGGCACTCAGCGAGATCGTGGGGCATTCCGACAAGGTCGAGTTCCACGTCGGCAGTGCTTTGGACATGCCAGTACCGGATGCCGGGTTCGATCTGGCGGTGATGCTGCATGTCGGCATGAACATCGAAGACAAGGCCGGGCTGTTTGCCGAGGTGTCGCGCGCACTTGCCACGGGTGGCAGCTTTGCCCTGTTCGACGTGATGGCTGGTGCAACAGACGAACCGTTGGCTTTCCCCTTGCCTTGGTCGACTGTGGCCGAGACTTCGTTTGTGCACGCGCCAGAGGTCTATAAGGACGCAGCCGCATCGGCGGGGCTTGAATTGGTGACCGAGACGGATCGTACCGAATTCGCCATCAAGTTCTTCGAGGAAGTCTTTGCAAAGATTGCCGAAACCGGCCCCGCGCCGTTGGGCATCCACCTGATGATGGGTGATACGGCACCAGAGAAGTTTCAAAACTACGTCGCAAACCTGCATGCCGGGCGGATTCGCCCGACCGAGATGATTTTCAAGAAAACCGGCTGAGGAGCCGGAAAGGAGTACCCATGGCTGACCTGACGACAGACTTTCTGGGCATTTCCAGCCCCAACCCCTACTGGCTGGCCTCGGCCCCGCCGACCGACAAGGAATACAACGTCCGCCGCGCCTTCGAGGCCGGATGGGGTGGTGTGGTCTGGAAGACACTGGGGGCCGAGGGCCCTCCGGTCGTGAACGTCAACGGCCCGCGTTACGGGGCCATATATGGCGCGGATCGGCGGTTGCTGGGGCTCAACAATATCGAACTGATCACTGACCGGCCCTTGGAAGTGAACCTTGAAGAAATGGCGCGGGTCAAGGCGGATTACCCGGACCGCGCGCTGATCGCCTCGATCATGGTGCCGTGCGAGGAAGAAGCGTGGAAAGCCATCCTTCCGCGTGTTGCCGAAACGGGCGCGGACGGCATCGAACTGAACTTCGGCTGTCCTCACGGGATGAGCGAGCGGGGAATGGGGTCTGCCGTTGGGCAGGTGCCGGAATATATCGAAATGGTGACCCGCTGGTGCAAGATGTACTATGACCGCCCGGTCATCGTGAAGCTGACGCCGAACATTACCGACATCCGCAAACCTGCAGCTGCGGCGCGGAATGGTGGGGCAGACGCGGTATCGCTGATCAACACGATCAACTCGATCACCAGCGTCAACCTGGACACGTTCAGCCCCGAACCCTCGATTGACGGCAAAGGCAGCCATGGCGGTTACTGCGGCCCGGCAGTCAAGCCGATTGCGCTGTCGATGGTCTCGGAAATCGCACGGGCCGAGGCGACGCATGGCATGCCGATCTCGGGCATTGGCGGCGTGACCACATGGCGCGACGCGGCAGAATTCATCTCATTGGGTTGTGGCAATGTGCAGGTCTGCACGGCGGCCATGACCTATGGGTTCAAGATCATCGATGAACTGACGGCGGGCCTGTCCGAGTGGATGGATGAGAAAGGCTATACCAGCGTCTCAGAAGTCGTTGGGCGCGCGGTGCCGAATGTGACCGACTGGCAGTATCTGAACCTGAACTACATCGCCAAGGCCAAGATCGATCAGGACCAGTGCATCAAATGCGGCCGTTGCTACGCCGCCTGTGAAGACACCAGTCATCAGGCAATTTCGATGTCGCCGGATCGCGTGTTCGAGGTGATCGACGAGGAATGCGTCGCCTGCAACCTCTGCGTGGATGTCTGCCCGGTCGAAGGCTGCATCTCGATGGAGCCGATGGCCGCGGGCGCGGTCGATCCGCGCACCGGCAAGGTTGTTCAGGAGGAATATGCCAACTGGACGTCCCACCCGAACAACCCGATGGCGAAAGCCGCCGAGTAAGAGATACCGGTATCCCGCAAATACCGGTTCGGTGATACAGTGCCGCTGACATACAGGATCAAAGGAGAATGTCATGCCAGCGGCACCACCGGGCCGTAACAAGGGTGGCAACCGGGTCACAAAGCTTGACCGGGACACATCCAAAAAGAACGTCGCCCTGTCCAAAGCCAAACAGCGAGACGCGCTGGCGGCAAAGAATTTCGTGCTGCACCAAAAGCAGGTCAAAAAGGACCTGGATCAGATGATCAAGCTGCGCCGCTCGATCGAAGAGATGCTGAAAAAGCTGAAAGAGGATCGCCAGCTGGATCAGCGCTTTCTGGGGCAGGTCAAGAAAAAGGTCAAAGCATTACAGGACTTTGACAAGTTCATCAAAGCGTCCGAGCGTGAGCATTCCATCGGCGTCCAGCAGCCCAAGATGTATACCGCCATCGTACGGGATGCCGGGAAAGTGCCCAAGATCAACACGGTTAACACAATGGGCGATCTGACCATATTGCTGGCCATGGCCATCGTGATTTTGAAACGAATACTGGCTCTGAAACCCGCGAAATAAACCTTAGGGTGTCAGCAGTTTGCGATAGAGCATCTCGACAAAGGGTTCGGCCCCTTCGAACGGGTCTTCCTCGCCCAGAATGGCGCGGACCTGCACGTCAAAATCGGCGTAATGCTGGGTCAAGGCCCAGATCGAAAAGAACAGATGATAGGGGTGCACGCGGGCAATTTTACCGTCATCCATCCATCTGGTCAGGATCTCGGATTTCGAGTCGACCAGGGCCTTGAGGTCGGTGGACAGGGCATCATGTATGCGCGGCGCGCCCTGTACCAGTTCATTGGCAAACAGGCGGCTTTCGCGCGGTAATTCGCGGCTCATCTGCAGTTTGCGCCGGATGTAGGACAGGATTTCCTGCATCGGATCGCCGTTTTCGTCCAGATCGTGCAATGGGGCCAGCCAAACGTCCAGCAAACCGGACAAAAGCGCGGTGTGGATCGCCTCTTTCGAGGGGAAATAATACAGCAGGTTGGGCTTGCTCAGACCGGCCTCGGCCGCGATCTGATCGACGGTCGCCCCGCGAAACCCATGCGCCGAGAACACGTTCAAAGCGGCTTCGAGAATCGCGGCGCGGTTCTTTTTCTGAATTCGGGTTGGTGCGCGGTCTTTGGGCATGGTTCCTGCGTGTCTCTTTTTAGCCAAGTGAGTGTGAATTATGCGGAAAAATTCCGCTGTGTTTCGCAATTTCTTGACTGATGTCGAACCCGTGATAGCGTGAGTTTGACCAGATGGTCAAATCAAGACACCAAAAGCGAGCCAAATCGCAAGCGACAGGGAAAAAGACAATGGCAGCTCCGGCGCAGAATCTCAGGATCAATGGCGACAGGTTGTGGGACAGCCTGATGGAAATGGCCAAGATTGGGCCCGGCGTCGCGGGCGGTAACAACCGCCAGACATTGACCGATGAAGACGCCGAAGGCCGCGCCCTGTTCCAGACATGGTGCGAGGATGCGGGCTGTTCCATGGGGCTGGACCAGATGGGTAACATGTTTGCCCGGCGCGAGGGCACGGACCCGGATGCGCTGCCGGTCTATGTGGGCTCGCATCTTGATACGCAGCCGACGGGGGGCAAATATGATGGCGTTCTGGGCGTGCTTGGGGGATTGGAGATCATCCGGACCCTGAATGATCTTGGGATCAAGACCAAACACCCTATCGTGGCGACGAACTGGACCAATGAAGAAGGCACGCGATACGCGCCTGCCATGCTGTCCTCGGGCGTGTTTGCCGGGATGCACACGCAGGATTGGGCCTACGGTCGCGAAGATGCTGAGGGCAAGAAATTTGGCGACGAGTTGCAGCGTATCGGCTGGCGCGGCGATGAAGAGGTCGGCGCGCGCAAGATGCATGCGTTCTTTGAGTTGCACATTGAACAGGGGCCGATTTTGGAGGCCGAAGGCAAGGATATCGGGGTCGTCACCCATGGTCAGGGGTTGAGTTGGACTCAGATAACCGTGACCGGCAAGGATGCGCATACCGGATCGACCCCAATGCCGATGCGCAAGAATGCCGGGCTGGCGATGGCGCGCATTCTTGAGAAGGTGGATGAGATCGCCTGGTCCCATGCACCCCATGCCGTTGGGGCGGCGGGACATATCGACATCTATCCGAACTCACGCAATGTGATCCCGGGCAAGGCGGTGTTCACGGTCGATTTCCGCTCGCCCGAGTTGGATGTGATCACCGATATGGAGAACCGGTTGCGCGTCGCGGCCGAGGACATTGTCAATGAGATGGGCCTTGAGATCGAATTCGAGAAGGTCGGCGGATTTGATCCGGTCAAATTCGATGATGGATGTGTTGCTGCCGTGCGCGATGCGGCGGAACGGTTGGGTTATTCGCACACGGACATCATCTCGGGCGCCGGGCATGATGCCTGCTGGATCAACCGGGTTGCACCGACCGCGATGGTGATGTGCCCGTGTGTGGATGGGCTGAGCCATAACGAGGCCGAAGAGATCAGCAAGGACTGGGCTGCGGCCGGGGCCGATGTTCTGTTTCATGCGGTCGTCGAGACGGCGGAAATCGTGGAATAGGGGGCGCTGCCCCCGTCGCCCAAGGGCGACTCCCCCGAGGTATTTTTGAACAGAAGAAGCAAGTGGCGCAGACCACATCAGGGAGTTTAACATGAGCACAGTCATCAAGAACGGAACCGTTGTTACGGCAGATTTGTCTTACAAGGCGGATGTGCTGGTCGAAGGCGGCGTGATCATTGAGATCGGGATGGGCCTGAAGGGCGATACCGAGCTGGACGCGACCGGATGTTACGTCATGCCGGGCGGCATCGATCCGCATACGCATCTGGAGATGCCGTTCATGGGGACCTATTCCAGCGACGATTTCGAAAGCGGCACGCGGGCGGCTTTGGCGGGTGGGACGACCATGGTGGTCGATTTTGCGCTGCCAAACCCGGGCGAGAGCCTGCTGGATGCGTTGAAGCGCTGGGACAACAAGTCGACGCGTGCGAATTGCGATTACTCGTTTCACATGGCGGTGACCTGGTGGGGCGAGCAGGTGTTCAATGACCTCAAGACGGTGATTGAGACGCGGGGCATCAACACGTTCAAGCATTTCATGGCCTATAAAGGCGCGTTGATGGTGAATGATGACGAATTGTTCGCCTCGTTCAAGCGTCTGGCCGAGCTGGGCGGCACCGCGATGGTCCATGCCGAGAATGGCGATGTGGTGGCGGAACTGAGCGCCAAACTGCTGGCCGAGGGTAATACCGGCCCCGAGGCGCATGCCTATTCCCGCCCGCCGCAGGTGGAAGGCGAGGCGACCAACCGGGCGATCATGATCGCGGATATGGCGGGCGTGCCGCTTTATGTCGTGCATACCTCGTGCGAAGAGGCGCATGAGTCCATTCGGCGGGCCAAGATGCAGGGTAAGCGGGTGTGGGGAGAGCCTTTGATCCAGCATCTGACCCTGGATGAAAGCGAATATTTCAATCAGGATTGGGATCACGCGGCGCGGCGGGTCATGAGCCCCCCGTTCCGGAACAAGCAGCATCAGGACAGCCTGTGGAACGGGTTGCAATCCGGGACGCTGAGCGTTGTGGCCACGGACCATTGTGCCTTTACCACGGAACAGAAACGCTATGGCGTGGGGGATTTCACCAAGATCCCGAACGGGACCGGAGGGCTTGAAGACCGGATGCCGATGTTGTGGACGCATGGGGTGAATACCGGGCGCCTGACCATGAACGAGTTCGTAGCGGTAACTTCAACAAACATCGCCAAGATATTGAATTGCTACCCGAAAAAGGGCGCTGTTCTGGTCGGCGCGGATGCCGATTTGGTGGTTTGGGATCCTGAGAAATCCAAGACCATCAGCGCGGGCACTCAGCAATCGGCCATCGACTACAACGTCTTTGAAGGCAAAGAGGTCAAGGGCCTGCCACGCTTTACCCTGACACGTGGTCAGGTCGCTGTGCATGATGGAGAGATCCGCACGCAGGAAGGCCACGGTGACTTTGTAGCGCGTGAGGCGAATACGACCGTGAACAAGGCGTTGAGCACATGGAAAGAGCTGACCGCGCCGAGGCCGGTCGAGCGGACGGGTATTCCGGCAACGGGCGTATGACGTAGATGAGCCGTCTTGCGGCGGCTCAAATCCACTCTTTTCAAGGCAATGGAATGAATACTGAAAGTAAGACCCCGTCCGTGATCGAAGCCAGGCAACTTGACCTGACCTTCCAAACCAATGACGGGCCGGTTCATGCCCTCAAGGATGTGAACCTGACAATCGACAAGGGCGATTTTGTCAGCTTCATAGGCCCTTCGGGCTGCGGTAAAACCACGTTCCTGCGCTGCGTTGCTGCGTTGGAGACCCCGACCGGGGGAACGTTGACCGTGAATGGCATGACCCCGGATGAGGCGCGGCGCAAGCGGGCTTATGGGTATGTGTTTCAAGCGGCAGGCCTGTATCCGTGGCGGACCATTGCCAAGAACATCAAACTGCCGCTTGAGATTATGGGTTATTCCTCGGCGGAACAGGATGAGCGTGTTAGGAACGTACTGGAACTTGTTGATCTTGAAGGGTTTGGTGGGAAATTTCCATGGCAGTTGTCTGGCGGAATGCAGCAACGGGCCAGCATCGCGCGAGCCCTGGCCTTTGATGCCGATATCCTGCTGATGGATGAACCGTTCGGGGCTTTGGATGAGATTGTGCGCGACCACCTGAATGAGCAGCTTTTGGCACTTTGGGCACGGACCGAGAAGACGATTGGCTTTGTGACCCACTCGATCCCCGAGGCGGTGTATCTGAGCACCAAGATCGTGGTCATGAGCCCCCGACCCGGGCGGATTACGGATGTGATCGACAGCCCCTTACCCAAGGAGCGGCCGTTGGACATTCGTGACACGCCGGAATTCATCGAGGTCGCGCATCGGGTGCGCGACGGGCTGCGGGCGGGGCATTCCTATGATGACTGACGCCGTCCAAATCAGACGCGCAAGGCCCGAGGATGTGGAGGCATGCGCGCGGGTGGTTCATGACTGGGCCAGCCAAACCGACTGGATGTCGGACGAACTGCCCGTAGGTCAAATCGCCGACATGATCCGCAAGGCGTTTGATGCGCGCGAAATCTGGGTCACCGGAGACCCGATTGATTGCTATATGTCGGTCGATCCAAAGGAAAACAAAATCGGTGGGCTCTATTGCAGCCGAACCGGACAGGGGATCGGCAAGAGATTTGTCGATCAGGCCAAAGAGGGGCGGGACTTTCTTTGGTTGACCACCCATACCCCCAACACGGCGGCGCAGCGATTTTACCGGCGCGAAGGGTTTGAGGTGACGGCCGAGGAACCGCCGGTGCCTCCGGACACCGTTCCTGTCCTGCGGATGGAGTGGCGGGCATGAAACAGTTCTTTGCAGTCATGACCGTTCTGCTGGCTATTGTTGTGCTGTGGTATCTGGCGGTTGCACCGATGAATATCCGTGTCTCGCTGGATCAGGCCGAACGCGCAGGCGAAACCGTCACGCCCGAGGCGTCACGGGACCGTCAGCAGGTCTCGGTCTGGGTTCTGATGACGCAGAATTCAGCGCATATCGTTCGCGGCTACGAACTCGACCGTCCGCGCCTGCCGACCCCGATTCAGGTGGGGCAGGAGCTGTGGAAAACCACTGGTGAGATGGCGATGCGCGGGCGGGCCATGTCAAAGCGGTCGTTGATCTATCACGGTTGGATCACGCTGCAATCCACCCTTTGGGGTTTCTTGTTGGGCACTGCCGTGGGCATTCTGGGGGCCGTCGCCATTGTCTATTCCCGCGTTGTCGACATGAGCCTGATGCCATGGGCCATCATCAGCCAAACGGTGCCGATTGTGGCGCTGGCCCCGATGATCATTGTCCTGAGTTCGCAATTGGGGATCGAGGGGCGTGGGGTGCCCAAGGCCATTATCTCGGCCTACTTGTGTTACTTCCCGGTTCTGGTCGGGATGGTCAAAGGGCTGCGGTCGCCTGCCGTTTCGCAACTGGATTTGCTCAGAACCTACAATGCAAACGGACTGCAGGCGTTTCTGAAGCTGCGCCTGCCGTCCTCGGTGCCGTATCTGTTTACCTCGCTGAAGGTGGGGATCGCGGCGGCCTTGGTGGGGACGATTGTGGGCGAGTTGCCGACGGGTGCAATCTCGGGCCTGGGTGCGCGGATATTGATCGGGGATCAGTTCGGCACGCCGCTGGCCATCTGGGCGGCGCTGTTTGCGGCGGCGATTCTGGCCGGCATCCTGGTGACGTTGCTGGACGTGCTGCAACGGGTGACCCTAAAACGCATGGGGATGGGCGCATGAACTGGCTGATCTTTTCCCTGATCTTCTGGGCCGGTGCCTGGTGGCTGAATGCCTGGCTGGCGCGGTCGATCTATCGCGACTCGAAGGGTATTCGGGTCTTTGTGCCGGTGCTGTTTGGTGTCACGCTGCTAATCCTGTGGGAGGGACTGGTGCGGGGCCTCAACGTCTCACCCGTGATCCTGCCGCCGCCGTCAATGGTGGCGCAGACCTTTGCGAATTCGACGGATATTCTGTGGCAGGATTTTACCCAGACGGTTTTTAAAGGGGCGTTCACCGGCTTTGCCATCGGCAGCAGCGCCGCTTTCGTGACTGCAATCCTGATAGACCGGTCGGTGTTCCTGACACGTGGGCTGCTGCCCATCGGGAACTTTGTCGCGGCCCTGCCCATCGTGGGGATTGCGCCCATTCTGGTCAGTTGGTTCGGGTTTGACTGGCAATCCAAGGCGGCTGTTGTCGTCGTGATGGTGTTCTTCCCGATCCTTGTGAATACGGTGCAGGGCCTGCGCGAGGCGGACGCCATGCAGCGCGATCTGATGCGCACCTATGCGGCCAGTTACATGCAAACGCTTATCAAGCTGCGCCTGCCTGCGGCGATGCCGTTCGTTTTCAACGGCCTCAAGATCGCCACAACGCTGGCGCTGATCGGGGCTATCGTGGCCGAATACTTCGGATCGCCGACGCGCGGCATGGGCTTTCGGATTTCGACCGGGGTGGGCAGCCTGTCCATCGATCTGGTCTGGGCCGAGATTGCAGTGGCGGCCATGGCGGGGACGGTGTTCTATACATTGGTGGCGGGGCTCGAAAAGGTGGTAACCTTCTGGCACCCCTCACAACGCGGATAACAAAAAGAAGACTTAACAGACCCCGAAAATGGGGCACAACACGCAACTAGGAGAAGATGAAGATGAAAAAGCTACTCAGCGGGGCGGTTGCCGCCTTTAGCCTGGCCGCCAGTTCAGCACTGGCCGCAGATGAGGTGACCTTGCAGCTTAAGTGGGTCACGCAGGCTCAGTTCGCTGGCTACTATGTGGCGAAGGACAAGGGGTTTTATGAGGAAGAAAATCTGGACGTGACCATCCTGCCGGGTGGTCCGGATATTGCACCGACGCAGGTGATCGCCGGTGGCGGGGCCGATGTGACCGTCGAATGGATGCCTGCCGCATTGGCTGCCCGCGAAAAGGGGCTGCCTTTGGTCAATATCGCGCAGCCGTTCAAAAGTTCGGGCATGATGCTGACCTGCTGGAAGGATGCCGGGATTGCCGCGCCGGAGGATCTGAAAAACCGCACCCTGGGTGTTTGGTTCTTTGGCAACGAATTCCCGTTCATGAGCTGGATGAGCCAGCTTGGCATCGATACCGGCGGCAAAAGCGAGAGCGGGGTTGAGGTTCTGAAACAGGGTTTCAACGTCGACCCGCTGTTGCAGCGTCAGGCCGATTGCATCAGCACCATGACCTATAACGAATACTGGCAGGTCATCGATGCAGGCGTCAGTCCGGATGAGCTGGTGACATTTAAGTACGAAGATCAGGGCGTCGCGACGCTGGAAGACGGTCTTTATGTACTGGAAGAGAACCTGAGCGATGAGGCTTTTGTTGAAAAGATGCAGCGCTTCGTCCGCGCCTCGATGAAAGGCTGGAAATATGCCGAGGAGAACCCGGAAGAGGCCGCTCTGATCGTTCTGGACAATGACGCGACCGGTGCGCAGACCGAAGAGCATCAAAAGCGCATGATGGGTGAGATCGCAAAGCTGACCGCGGGCTCGAACGGCGCGCTGGACCCGGCGGATTTCGAGCGGACCGTTGGCACCTTGCTGGCCGGTGGCTCTGACCCGGTTATCACCAAACAGCCCGAAGGTGCCTGGACGCATCAGATCACCGATGCGGCATTGAACTAAGCCAAACGGGCATTTCGCACGTCACGGCGCGGTCCCAAACGGGGCCGCGTTTTTCATTCCGACTGTCGGAAATGTGTATGTACTTGGGGTCAAACCGGGCTAATATTTCCTTGTAATTTATCGCATTTCATCCGATTTGCGTTGCAACTGGGGAAATAATGCAGGGATTTGCATCAGAATTCAGCGGCGCGCTGTCTTTGATCCTCAATGGGGATGCAGAGCTGTGGGCCATTGTGCTTCTGTCCCTGAAAGTTTCCCTGTTTGCGGTACTGATTTCTGCGCTGATCGGGATGCCGGTTGGGGCAGCTCTGGCTGTTGCCCGGTTCCCCGGACGGCGGGTTCTGATCGTGCTGATGAACGCGCTGATGGGCTTTCCGCCGGTGGTGGTGGGGCTGTTGGTGTATCTGATGCTGTCCCGTTCGGGGCCGCTGGGCGTGCTGGAACTGCTCTATACTCCGACCGCGATGATCATTGCTCAGGTCGTGCTGGTGACGCCCATCGTGGCCGCGCTGACCCGGCAAGTGGTTGAGATGCTGGCCGAGGAGTATTCGGAACAACTCCGCTCGCTTGGGGTGTCGCGTCTGGCCTCGGTTCCGGTGCTGCTGTGGGACGCGCGGCTTGCCCTGATCACCGCGCTGCTGGCCGGGTTTGGCCGCGCGATTGCCGAGGTCGGGGCGGTGATCATCGTGGGCGGCAATATCAACCATGTGACACGGGTGATGACCACGACGATCGCGCTGGAAACCTCGAAAGGCAATCTGGCGCTGGCGCTGGCTTTGGGTGCGATCCTGATCGGGATTGCGGTGGCCGTGAATGCGATGGTCAGCGCCGCCAGCCTGCGGGCCGAGCAGGAGGGATTGCGCCATGCGTGATCTGGTCTCGGATATGACAAATCGCCTTCATGTCCGCGACGTGCAGATCCGCCGCAACGGGAAAGCATTGCTGGATGTCGCCGGTCTGGTGCTGGACGGGCCGGGGCCGACCCTTTTGCTAGGGCCGAACGGGGCCGGCAAAAGCCTGTTGCTGCGCTGTTTGCACGGGCTGATTGCGCCGGATCAGGGGAGGGTGATGCAGGACGACACACCGCTGAACGCTGATCATCTGTCGCGGCAGGCGATGGTGTTTCAGCAGCCGGTTCTGCTGCGACGCTCGGTCTCCGCCAATCTGGATTTTGTACTGAAACGTCAGGGGCTGGCACGCGCCGCGCGCAAAGCCCGGATCGTTGAATTGCTGGCCGAGGGTGGGCTTGAGGACAAAGCCCGGCAATCCGCGCGTTCACTGTCAGGCGGTGAGGCGCAGCGGCTTGCGATCCTGCGCGCGCTGGCGGTGAACCCCGAGACTTTGTTTCTGGACGAACCCACAAGCGCGCTTGACCCAAGTGCCACGCAGATGATCGAACGTATGATCCTGCGCGCGTCGTCTCGGGGTGTGCGGATTGTGATGGTCACCCACGACATCGGGCAGGCGCGGCGGCTTGCGGCGGATATTGTCATGATGCAGGGCGGCCATGTGGTTGAACATGGTTCCGCAAAGCAGGTTCTGGATGCCCCGCAAAGCGAGGCATCCCGGCGCTACCTGGCAGGCGGTTTGGTCACTTAGCAGGAAACTTGGAGGTCGCGATGGTTCGGGCAGTTTTGCGCGCAGCACTGGTGGGTCTTGGCCTGATGGCAGGGACTGCTTTGGCAGAGGAGCCGTTCATTGTCGTGCAATCCACCACGTCTACCCAGAACTCGGGCCTGTTGGACTATATCCTGCCGGGGTTTGAGGCGGAGAGCGGGATCGATGTGCGCGTCGTGGCTGTTGGAACCGGTCAGGCCATTCGCAACGCGATCAATGGGGACGGGGATGTGCTGCTGGTGCATTCTAAGCCGGCCGAGGAGCAGTTCGTGGCCGATGGCTGGGGCGTTGAGCGATTTGACCTGATGTATAACGATTTTGTTCTGGTCGGACCGAAATCGGACCCGGCTGGCGTCAAGGGCGGGTCGGATATTCTGTCTGCATTGGCGGCGATTGAGGCGGTAGAGGCCGTTTTTGTCTCGCGCGGGGATGACAGCGGTACGCACAAGGCCGAGCTCGGCCATTGGGCGGAGGCCGGTATTGATCCGACCGAGGCGTCCGGGACGTGGTATCGCGAAACCGGCTCGGGCATGGGGGCGACGTTGAACGTGGCCAGCGGCATGGGGGCCTATACGCTGACCGACCGGGCAACCTGGCTGTCCTTTGGCAACCGGGGCGATCTTGAAATACTGGTCGAGGGCGACCCGCGTTTGTTCAACCAATATGGCGTGATCCTTGTGAACCCCGACAAACACCCCACAGTGCGCGCCAACGCAGGGCAGAGGTTTATCGACTGGCTGCTGGGGCCGGACGGTCAGGCGGCCATCGAGTCATTCCGGCTGCAGGGGCAGCAGGTGTTCTTTCCAAACGCGCAGTGAATTGGCCTGCGGCCAATGCCTTCGGCGAGAGTATTTTTTTAAAAGATGAAGCGTTACCCGCTGGCGCCATTATGGTGGATCTGTCCCAATCCGTTCAGATCGTAGCCGCCGAATTCGGAGGCCCGGGCGTGGAATTGGTCGGAGCGCAAGAAGCGCAGCAGTTTCTGCATCGGTGGGTCGAAATAGGCGCGCCGCCAGATGGCCAGATCCAGACGTTCGGAATGAGTCGGCGCAAAGCCAAGGTTGTAGAGACTGGCCAGAGCACCCAACCCGAACCCGGCCTCGGCCTTGCCGTCATGTAAGGATATGGCCAGTTCCTCTTCGGTGCGGGCGCAGTTTGGCAGGGCGTTCAGATCATCCCGTGCCATGCCGTGCGCTTTAAGTTGCGCGTCAAACAGGCGCTGGCTTGCGGCGCTGTTCTGGCGCAGGATGACGCGCCGATTTCTAAGATCGGCAAACCCGCTTATGTCGGTGACGCCGGGGGCCAGCAATAACCCGCGCTGCCGCCGGGCAATTTCGACCAGAACCACGGGCGCTTCGCCCAGCGCATCGCGCAGGGAGGTTGTATTGAACCCATCTTCTTCGTGGATGTGCAAGACCGCGGCTTGCGCGCTGCGATCTGCAAGGCGGGTCAGCCCGTCGAAAGAGCCGTCATAATAAGTCGCCAACCCCGATCCGCTTTCCCGCAGCGCCCAGTCCAGCAGGGGATCATGGCTGCCTGCGACGATGGCGGGCAGGGGTGGTTCGGCCACCTGCGGACCGGATCGAGAGGCGTTGAGCCATGCGATCACCTCGGCGCGGGGGAACAGCAGTTTGCCCATGGCGCGGACGCAGGGCACCTCGCCCGAGGAGGCCAGATCGTAGGCCTTTCGCTCGCCGATCCGCAGCAGGTCGGCCAGTTCTTTGGTGGTCAGGTAGTCGGACATTCAGTCGAGGCGCACGGCTGAGCCGGAAGTGGCCTCTTCGGCGCTAAAGCCCATCTGCTCCAGCGTGTAAGGGGCTGCAACGGTGATGACGACCATCGCGGCCAGGGCGGCAAAAAAGGCTTTCATGGTCTCCTCCGGGTTCAGTCCTGGTCAACCGTTGCGCGGCGCAGAAAGGCGATCAAATCGTCCCGGTCCTGCGCTTGGGTGATCCGCTGCATCGGCATCTTTGACCCTGGAATGTAGTGATCCGGCCCTTCGTCGAAAAGGGCATTTATCGTCTCATCATTCCAAATGATATCAGAGTCTTGCAAGGTTTCCGAGTAGAAATAGCCCGGCAAGGTTCCGGCCGGGCGACCGAACAGTCCATACAGCGTCGGACCGGCGCGTCGTTGCCCATCAGGTGTGAGGCTGTGGCAGATCGAGCATTTGCGGGCGAATTGGCGTTCGCCATTGCTCATTTCGTCTGGGTTTTTCAGAAAGCTTGGCTCGACAGCGGCCATTTGGTCCTGATCGCCTAGGGCTGATACCGGCCAGCTATACATGGCGTCGTCGATGCCGCCCGCGTGGATGTTCTGCCCGTCGGCGGAAAAGGCCAGCGCCCAGACCGGCCCGCGCAGGGTGGCGCGGAAATCCTGCGCGATGCGCCATTCGGTCGTGTCGATCACCATGATGTAGCCTTCGCCATCACCAACCGCCAGCAGGCTGCGGTCGGGGCTGAGGGCAAGGGCAAGGATCGGGCGGCGGTCGAGGGTGAAGTCTCGTTCTTCCCGCGTGGACAGGTCCAGAATGCGCGTGACGCCGTCAACCGCGCCATAGGCGATCCAGTTATCCTGCGTGTTCAGGATCAATTCGTTGATGCCAAAGCCATGCTCGACCAACCGATCTGTTTCCTGACCGCTGGCAACATCCCAAAGTCGCAGAGCGCCATCGACCCCCGCTGAATAAAGATGCGCGCCATCCGGCGAAAAGGCCACTGCGTTTACACCGCTGCCGGTTGGTCCAAGCAAAACAGGGTCTGACCCGTCGACCGGCCAAAGCCCGATGGTGCCATCCCAACTGGCCGTGGCAACATGGGTTTTTGAGGCAGCAAGCCCGACGATCTTGCCTTTGTGCTGGCCGACAATCTCACCGCCGGGCCAGCGACGCAGGGTGAAATCGTCCCCGGCGGAATAGATCGCGGTTCCGTTGAACACGACGCTGTTGACGGCGGCTTCGTGGCCTTCAAGCCATTCGGGGGATTTGTCCGACCATAGACCCACGGAATTGTCGAAACTGGCCGTCGCAATGCGCCCGTCCGGCGCGGTGGCGATCCCCATGATCGGACCGCCATGACCTTTGAGCGTGAAGAATTCGGACCAGGCGGGCAGGGGGACCAGCACCAGGGCCAGGATCAGCCCGCGCATCTATTCTGCGGGTGAAGCCGCTGCTTTACCGGCCTCTTTATCCTGCACCTCTTCCAGCCACAGCGAGTGGTGCTCGCGCGCCCATTGCTCTTCGACTTCACCGGTGCCCATGGCGTCGAATGCGCCCTCCATCCCGACCGAGCCGAGGTAGATGTGGGCGATGATGATGGCAATGAAGACATAGGCCACCATAACGTGCCAGACCTGCGCATACTGCATCTCTTCCTGCGGTGCCATTTGTGTCGGCAGGTTCAGGCCTAATGCTTGCGGAATGCCGGTGGCGTTTGCGACCGAGAAAGTCTTGGCAAACATCGGCAATTCAAACGGGAACAGCAGCGACAGGCCCGACAGGCTGATCGAGACGCCCAGCAGGATGCAGGCCCAGAAGATGATCTTTTGCCCGGCGTTGAACTTTTTGGCGGGCGGGTGAGAGCCCTTGGTGAACAGCCCCCCTCCGGCGGCCAGCCATTTCAGGTCTGTGCGGTTTGGTATGTTGTGGGCGATCCAGTTCACGGTGACGATGATGAGCCCCAGCATAAAGGCCCAGGCCAGGTTGTTGTGCAGCCATTTGCAGCCCTGGGCGATGGTCGCGAAGCCTTCCTTGCCGAAGATCGGGATCAGGAAGTCGCGCCCATAAAGCGTCAGCAGGCCAGTAAGGCCAAGGATCAGGAAGGACCCGGCAAACAGCCAATGCCCGAAGCGTTCAAAACTGGTAAAGCGCAGGACAGTCCGGCCGGTTTTCTCGCCATCGATGCGGATTTTTCCGCGGATCAGGAAGAACAAGACGATGATCGCAAGCATTCCTGCGATGATATAGCCGCCGTATTCGCGTAACGGTCCGGTGCGGAATTCCCACCACCACATGCCGCCGTCCTGTATCAGAACACTGTCGGCAGGCCCACGGGATGAGACGGTGACGTCTGCCGAACCAAAGCGTAACGCACGGTAGACATCGCTGTCCGATGACACGCCGCTTGGGCCAAACTGGCCCAGCAGACCCTCAACATTGCCCTGGCCGGTGTTTTCCGAACGATAGGCGTTATCCACCTGTTCGCCGCGCTGTCGGGCCAGAATATCCTCGAGCGTCGTCGCGCCGCCGGTCGAACTGCGCTCGGTCGTGGGGGCAGGTGCTTCGGTCTCGTCGGATTGCGCAAGTGCGGCCTGCGCCAGTCCAATCGTAAGCAATAATGCGAAGAATAAGCGGAACATCTGAACCTCGGTCAAAATTCCAAAGCAGGCGACCCGCGCGGGCGGGACACCTGAGTTTGATGCAGACGGTTTATCCGTCTTTCTGGTCGTAGGCCGTGCCCCAACCCCACGCGCCCGAACCAAACCCGCGCGCGACGACGCGCTCGCGGTAGATGGCCGAGACCACGTCGCCGTCACCGGCAAGCAGGGCCTTGGTGGAACACATTTCGGCGCAGATGGGCAGTTTGCCCTCGGCGATCCGGTTGCGACCGTATTTGGCGAACTCTGCGGTCGAGTGCGTTTCCTCGGGACCGCCGGCACAGAAGGTACATTTGTCCATCTTGCCGCGCGATCCGAAGTTGCCCGCCTGTGGGTATTGCGGCGCGCCGAACGGGCACGCGTAGAAGCAATAACCACAGCCAATGCACAGGTCCTTGGAGTGCAGGACAACCCCTTCTTCGTTCTGATAGAAGCAGTCGACCGGGCACACCGCCATGCAGGGCGCATCCGAACAATGCATACAGGCCACCGAGATCGAGCGTTCGCCCGGGTCACCGTCATTGATCGTCACCACCCTGCGGCGGTTCACGCCCCACGGCACCTCGTGTTCGTTCTTACACGCGGTGACGCAGGCATTGCACTCGATGCAGCGTTCGGCGTCGCAGAGAAATTTTGCTCTTGCTGCCATTTTTCTCTTCTCCTCCCTTACGCTGACCAGATTTTGCAGAGAGTCGCTTTGGTCTCCTGCATCTGGGTCACTGAATCGTAGCCATAGGTCTGGGCGGTGTTGGTACTTTCACCCAGCACATATGGGTCTGCACCTGCGGGGTATTTGTGCCGCTGGTCCTCGCCCTGGAAATGGCCACCAAAGTGGAACGGCATGAAGGCCACACCGGCACCGACCCTGTTGGTCAGCATCGCCATCACCTTGACCTTGCCACCCTCAGGACCTTCGACCCAGACCTGTGATCCGTCACGAATGCCCAGGTTGTTGGCATCGCGGGGATTGATCTCGACGAACATGTCCTGCTGAAGCTCGGCCAGCCACGGGTTCGACCGTGTCTCATCACCGCCGCCTTCATATTCGACCAGACGACCTGACGTTAGGATTATCGGGTAATCCTTTGAAAAGTCGTTCTTTTGGATCGAAGCATAAAGGGTGGGCAGGCGATACGCGTGCCGGTCTTCGTAGGTCGGATAATCCTCCACCAGATCGCGCCGGTTGGTATAGAGCGGTTCGCGATGCAGCGGGATCGGATCCGGGAAGGTCCAGACAACCGCGCGGGCTTTGGCGTTCCCGAAGGGCGCACAGCCATGCTCGATCGCAACCCGCTGGATGCCGCCGGACAGGTCGGTTTTCCAGTTGGTCTCTGGTCCCGCAACGGCGTCGATGGCTGCGCGTTCCTCAGCCGTCAGATCGCCGTCCCAGCCGAGGTCCATCAGCATCTGCATCGTGAATTCGGGATAACCATCCTGAATTTCCGATCCAACGCTATAGACCCCTTCGGCCAGCAGGTTGTCACCATCGCGTTCCACCCCGAAACGAGCGCGGAAGGTCAGGCCACCTTCGGCCACCGGCTTGGACATATCATAGAGGTTCGGTGTCCCCGTATGACCCATCTCGGCCGTGCCCCAGCAGGGCCATGGCAGTCCGTAATACTCGCCGTCGTTTGGTCCACCAATGGCTTGCAGCGTGGTTCTGTCGAACGTGTGCTGGTTGGCCATGTGGCTTTTCAGACGTTCCGGCGACTGACCAGTATAGCCGATGGTCCAGAGGCCCGCGTTGAACTCACGCGTGATGCTTTCAACGTTGGGGGTCTCGGCATCCTCCATCTCGATATTGCGGAACAGACGATCCGCCCAGCCGAACTTGTTGGCGAACTTGGCCATGATGACCTCGTCCGGCAGGCTTTCGAACAGCGGATCGACCACCTTATCGCGCCATTGCAGCGAGCGGTTCGAGGCCGTGACAGAACCACGGGTTTCGAACTGCGTACAGGCGGGCAGCAGGTAGACGCCATCGGTGCGGTCATGCAGAACGGCAGAAACGGTGGGATACGGGTCGATCACGACCAGCATGTCCAGCTTCTCCATCGCCGTTTTCATTTCCGTCATCCGGGTCTGCGAGTTGGGCGCGTGGCCCCAAAGAACCATGGCGCGGACGTTGTTGTCCTGATCCATGTTGGCCGGGTCTTCCAGAACACCGTCGATCCAACGAGAGACCGGGATGCCGCGCTCATTCATCAGCGGCTTGTCCTTGCCTTCCTTGTCCTTGATCGTGGCGAACTGACCTTTAAGCCAATCCAGATCCTCACCCCAGACGCGGCTCCAATGGCCCCATGCCCCTGCGGACAGGCCGTAATAGCCGGGCAGAGTGTGGGACAGAACACCAAGGTCCGTTGCGCCCTGCACGTTGTCATGGCCGCGGAAGATGTTGGTGCCACCACCCGAGGTGCCCATGTTGCCAAGCGCAAGCTGCAGCACGCAATAGGCGCGGGTGTTGTTGTTGCCGTTGGTGTGCTGGGTTCCACCCATACACCAGATCACGGTGCCGGGGCGGTTGTTAACCATGGTCCGGGCAACGCGTTTCAGCTGCGAGCCGGGAACGCCGGTCACACGCTCGGTCTCTTCCGGGTTCCAGTTGGCAACTTCGGTGCGGATCTGGTCCATACCCCAGACACGGGTACGGATGAACTCTTTGTCCTCCCAACCGTTATCGAAGATGTGCCACAGGATACCCCAGATCAGCGCAACGTCTGTGCCGGGACGGAACCGCACATATTCATCCGCATGCGCTGCGGTGCGCGTGAATCGCGGGTCGCAGACGATCAGCGGGGCATTATTCTGCTCTTTCGCGCGCAGAACATGCAGCAGCGAGACGGGATGCGCCTCGGCCGGGTTGCCGCCGATGATGAAGATGGCCCGAGAGTTATGGATGTCGTTATACGAATTGGTCATGGCGCCGTAGCCCCATGTATTCGCAACACCCGCAACGGTAGTTGAGTGGCAGATACGGGCCTGATGGTCCACGTTGTTCGTGCCCCAGTAGGCGGCGAACTTGCGGAACAGATAGGCCTGTTCGTTATTGTGCTTGGCCGAGCCCAGCCAGTACACGCTGTCCGGTCCGGATTCTTCGCGGATGCTCATCATGCCGTCGCCGATCTCGTTGATCGCCTGTTCCCAGCTGATGCGTTTCCACTCGCCGCCTTCCTTTTTCATCGGATATTTCAGGCGGCGTTCGCCATGGGCGTGCTCGCGGACCGAGGCCCCCTTGGCGCAATGCGCACCCAGGTTGAACGGGCTGTCCCAGCCGGGTTCCTGCCCGACCCAGACACCGTTCTGAACTTCGGCGACGACCGTACAGCCGACCGAACAGTGGGTGCATACGGATTTGATGTTTTCGACAGCTGTGTTTGCCGCTGTCTGGGCGCTGGCTGGCGTCACGGTTCCACCCGTGGCGCTGATCGCGGCAAGGCCGCCGATCGTCAGGCCCGAGCCACGCAGGAATGCGCGGCGATCGACGGTTTTCTCGCCGACCTGGGACAGGATACTTGTCCGCTGGGGGCGTCTCGCAACCCCGTTGGTCTTTTTCCTTAACATTGGTTTCCTCCCTTGCTGGCCATGTAAGCCATGGCTGGCTTGGTGCTGGTGATGCCGACGTCAGGGCCAATCGCAACCGTCAGTCGGATGGTGAAAACGTCCGATCCTAGAACCGGGTGCTTTCATCGTCGCTCAAAAGCGCGTGCTTTCGAAATATGCGCGGGTGTGCGCGGTGTCCTGCATACGGGTCTCATCCGTTGGCAGCTCGGCTGCTTCGGCCTGACCGCTCAGGCTGGCGGCGGCGACGGCAGCAGGTGCTGCGGTTCCGGCCAGTTTGAGGAAGTTCCGGCGTGTGGTGCCTTCTTCCTTGGTCTTGCTCATGGGCTCCTCCTGTCCCAGTTGCGATCTAGCGCCAAACGGGGCGCTGGCGAGTGACAGCGCATCACGCTGTCGTCATTCGGAATGCCTCGCGTTCGATCTCCATGAACACCCGACCGGCTGTGCCGACCGAGGCATAGAGAACCGACGCTTCGGCGGCTTCCAAATCCGAATAGAAATGTGCGGCCCAAGGGCCGATATGTTTGTTCCAGAACGCTTTTTGGTCTTCCAGCGTGGCAGGCGCGCCAAAGCGGCCTACGATCATGCCCGCCATCATCTCCATCAGTGAGGCGATGTTGTCCTCGGGCTCGAACACATTCTGCGCCCGTGTGATCCCACGCGCGGCCATGTCGTTGCGAAGCTGCGCGAGGGGTTTTTCGTTCAGGAACCCGGTCAGGTAGAAACTTGCGTAAGGCAGCAATTCTCCACGACCCAGCCCAATGAACAGCGCGTTGAACTCACGCTCGGCGGCAGCGGGTTTGGTGACTTTTGCCACCCGCGCCATCGCCTGAATGGCCTGACCCAGATCGGTGTCGTCGCCGCTTAGGCCCGCCATCTGATCCAAAAGCAACTGATCGGGCGGGCCAGCCAGCAGCAGACCCAGAAAGTTGTAGAAATCCGCGCGAAGCCGATCTTCGGCTGAGATGTCTATGGTCTGCGCGTTATCTGCGGTCATGCGTTATCCTTCGAATTCAAATCTCATACGGCGCGGGGAAGGGGGCAGTTCAGCCTCTTCCGGCTCGTGGGCTGCGGCTACCGAAACGGGTTCAGGAGGGGCTTGATCCAAAGCCGGTTCCTGTTCGATCTCAGGTGGCTCAGCCAGGTCTTGGGGCGTTTCTTCCTCTGCCTCAGCAGCTAGTGCTTCAACATGCGCCAGCATGCCTTTGCCAACCTGATACGCTGTCTGGAGGTTCTCGATCACGCAGGCGGCGTCCGTGTAATCCTCGCCGTAATCGACCAGCCCATCCACATTGGCCAGCACCGGGTTCAGCCGCCACAACCGACGTAGCGCCCGACGACGCAGCCGGTCCGGCACCGCCTTGGCCATGAAGCCCGAGACATCGTCGCCCGCCTGCAACTGATCCGGGTCGGGCAGGTTGAACTCGGCCAAAATTTCTGCGTCGGCCTTTTCTTCCAGTTCGGTGTGCTGTGCTGCGATAGCCTGTTCTTCCGCCGCAATCACTTCGGCCTTGGCTTCGGCCTGAACGGCAGCTTTGCGGCGGGACCAGAAATCGCGGGCTTGGGTCATTGCACAACCCTCCGCGGGGCGCGGTAGACGTCCGAGTCCTGCCGGATCCGCGCATCGCCCTTGCCGTCCTCAATCAGATCGGTCCGTTTCTTGTCGCGACGGCGTTTGACGAAAACCTCATCGCGGTGGTGCTCAAGGGTAAAGTCCCGCATCCAGGCAATCAGGCCATCGGTCATCGGGATTTTTTCGACGATCTCTTCGCCGGTATCGGCGTAATCCTGACCTTCGAAGGGCGAGGCGGTGATCAGCACCGCATCCATCGGGCGTTTCCCGTCCAAAGCATCGCGCAGAACCAGATAGATCGAAGGCTGACCGTCAGACAGGTTGACCATGTAAGCCTCGGTCTCATCTGCCCACAAGGTCAGGGGCAGGGTGGCGGCGTGATATTCGACCGCTTCGCCTTCGCGCCGCAACTCCAGCCAATCGGCCGGGCCCGCTCCGGGCAGCGCCGCAATAGCGCGCCAGTTCCACTTGGCCCAGCGGGTCACACCGGGTGTTTTGCGCACAACGACGCCAACAGGCATTTCGATACGGCTTGCGGCCTTGGCCACTGGCTCCTCCCCGTAAGGCTCTCCCCTGCCTTACCTAGCGTCTACTATGGTACACATAGCGCTATCATGCCAAGTCTCAATCACGTGAAAACGGGCGTGATCACCTAGAATTTAACATGTGAAATTCCGACCGATTCAGTCGGAAAACAAGGGGATTTCCGATTTATCCAACAACTTGCCGCTGCTTGGGCGCAGGGGCTGGATTGCCAGCGGCAGGATACCATCTAATGTAGACAAGTAAGGAAGCTGTCCGGGGGAGGGACATGGCCACCAAACTGATCCTATGTGACTGCGAAGGGTCACAGCCCGTTGACGCCGACCGGATAGGCTCTGCCTGCGAAGTCGAATGTTCCAGAACCCACACAGCCCTGTGCACCCGCGAGCTTGGCGTGGTGGCCGAGTTCATGAAAGGCGATGATCCGGTTCTGATCGCCTGCGGGCAAGAGCAGGAGGTGTTCCGCGATCTGGCCGAGGATCTTGAGGTTGACATACCCGCCTTTGTAGACCTGAGGGACCGCGCCGGTTGGTCGGATCAGGCACGGGACGCTGCGCCCAAGATGGCCGCGTTGGCCGCCGAGGCGTTGGTGCCCTTGCCAATCACACCCAGCGTGGATGTGATCAGCGAAGGGACATGCTGCATCATTGGCCCCGCCGAGGCTGCGTTTGAATTGGCGGAACGTCTGTCCGGTACCTTGGCGGTCACGGTTTTGACGTCCGAGGACAGTGTTCCCTTCAGCCGCGCTTTTGATGTGGTGCGCGGGCAAGTGCGTTCGGTCACTGGTGCCTTGGGGGGATTCTCGCTGCAGATCGATCAGGTTCAGCAGGTCGAACCGGGTGGGCGCGGGGCCTTCACATGGTCAGATCCCCGCGATGGTGCGAAATCCGCATGCGATATCCTGATTGACCTGACCGGCGGCACGGCCTTGGTTCAGGCCCCGACCAAGCGCGAAGGGTATCTGCGCGCTGACCCGCGCGATCCGGTGGCGGTTGCCCGTCTGGCCTTTGACGCCGCGCAGTTGGTGGGGACCTTCGAAAAGCCGCTATATGTCCGGTTGGAGGAAACCCTGTGTGCTCATTCCCGCGCCGAACAGGTTGCGTGCACCAATTGCCTCGACATCTGCCCGACTGGCGCAATCACCCCGGCGGGTGAGCATGTTGCGATCGACCCGATGATCTGCGCGGGTTGCGGGGCTTGCGCCGCCCTGTGCCCCTCGACCGCGATTACCTATGAGGACCCGCCCGTGTCGGCGATCCTGTCCCGGATGCATGTTCTGGCCCGCACTTACCGCCGGGCCGGAGGTGCAGCGCCGCGCCTGCTGGTGCATGATGCCCACGGGGCCGAGATGATCCGTCTGGCCGCGCGCTTTGGCCGGGGTCTGCCCGCTAACGTGATCCCGATGGAGTTGAGCGTGATTTCAGGCTTTGGCCATGCAGAAATGCTGGCCGCCCTGGCCCATGGCTTTGCGCGGGTCGATATACTGCTTGCCCCCACAACCGAGCGGGACGCGCTGGACCAAGAGCTTGAACTGGCGAAAGCCATAGCCGGAGATGGCGCATTGGGACTAATTGATGAGGCTGACCCGGACACCGTGTCGGATCAGCTTTACGCGCAAGAGGTTCCGACACCGCTGGCCGATCCGGTTCTGCCCTTGGGCAACCGTCGGCAAATCACCCGGTTGGCTGCGCAGGCCCTGAACCCAGAAGCCGACGCGCCTTTGTCACTGCCGGAAGGTGCGCCATATGGGGCAGTTGCGGTGAACACCGACGCCTGCACCTTGTGTCTTAGCTGTGTGTCGCTTTGCCCATCGGGGGCATTGATCGACAACCCGGACAAACCGCAACTGAACTTCCAGCAGGACGCCTGCCTGCAATGCGGCCTTTGCCGGAATATCTGCCCGGAAGATGCAATTGCTTTGGTGCCGCAGCTTGACCTGAGCGATGCGGCCCTGTCCCAGCAGGTGTTGAACGAAGAAGAGCCGTTTGCCTGCGTGGAATGCGGCGCGTTGTTCGGGGTGAAATCAACGGTCGAGCGCATCATGGAGAAACTTTCAGGCACGCATCCGATGTTTGCCTCGTCCGAGCAGGCGCGGATGATCCAGATGTGTGACAATTGCCGGGTGAATGCGCAGTTCAAGATCCAGGACAATCCGTTCCAGTCCAATCCGAAACCTCGGGTGGTCACTACGGACGACTATTTCTCAAAACGGAAGGATCATTGATGCTGCAGCGGCGCGCCCAGATCCGCCGCATCGATGACCGAGACAAAGGCAAGGATGGCCTCAAGATCGTCCAGCGTCATTTCAACCGGATGAATGGGCGAGGGGCGCGACGGATCGAACGGCGGCGTCAATCCATCGATCTGCGTGAAAGCCGGGTGCGGGTTCAGCGCAAAGAAGGCCTGAAACCGTTCGGACCAGTCGGGCAGGGTGCGCAACACCGCAAAAGACGGGGTCGAGCCCAGACCGTTCATCCGGTTCTGAGGGCCGATCACATGGCACCTGCCGCAATGGGTCATCGACAGTTCCTCGCCCAATGCCGTGTCACCATCGGTGGTCGGGGTGTCGTCGGTAGTGACGACTTCGAAACTGGCGCTGAACGGCGCGCCTTGATCCGGTGCAAAACTCTCGACCGTGCGCTTGCCAATGTCCGACAGCAGCCAGTCACGGAACCGGGACTGGCGCGGGTCGTCCTGAATGCTCAGATGATAGATCACCGTATCGCGGGCAAAGACAGGATCGCCGCTGGGTTCAGCCGACAGCGTCATAACACCGTCTTCTGCGGCAATAACGCGTATCCCGGTCTTGAGTGAAAAGCGCGGAAGAATATGTTGCAAAAGGCCCGTGTCTGAAACCTCGGGCGGGGCGGCAAGGCCGATGGCCTCTTGCGACCCGGAAGGGGTGGCGGTGAGCGTCAGGCTGAGGCACAACAGGACAAAGCGCATGGCCAAACCTAACGGCCAATTGGCAAATGCGTCAAATGAACGAAGAAAGACGGAGACACATGCAATGAAAAGCAACCATGCGATGCAGGGTAAGGGGATGAAGGCATGAGTGTCCGTGACGCGGTTCTTGCAAACCTGAAAAAGATCACCGACCCGGTGTCCGGTCAGGATATCGTCAGCGCCGGTGTCGTGCGCGCGCTGAATGTCGAAGGTGACACCGTGCGGTTTGTGCTCGAGATCGATCCCAAGCAGGCCGAACGCATGGAACCTGTGCGCGCCGCTGCCGAACAGGCCGCGCAGATGGTGGACGGTGTCGCCAAGGTCTCGGCCATGTTGACCGCGCATTCCGACAAGGCCCCGCCGGATCTGAAGCCCAAGCCCAAACCCTCGCAAACCGGGCCGCAGGCGGTTCCGGGTGTGGATCGGATCATCGCCGTTGCCTCGGGCAAGGGTGGGGTGGGTAAGTCCACCGTCTCGGCCAACCTCGCCTGTGCCTTGGCCGCCGAGGGTCGGCGCGTGGGTCTGCTGGATGCGGATGTCTACGGCCCATCGCAGCCCCGGATGCTGGGTGTCTCGGGTCGGCCCGCCAGCCCGGATGGCAAGACGATCCTGCCGCTGCGCAACCATGGCGTCACCATGATGTCGATGGGTCTGATGACCAACGAAGGGCAGGCGGTTGTCTGGCGTGGCCCAATGCTGATGGGCGCGCTGCAACAGATGATGAGCCAGGTGCAATGGGGTGCGTTGGACGTGCTGATCGTCGATCTGCCACCCGGCACTGGCGACGTGCAACTGACGCTGAGCCAGAAGTTCCAGGTGGACGGCGCCATTGTCGTCTCGACCCCGCAAGATGTGGCCCTGATCGACGCCCGCAAGGGGATCGACATGTTCAATCAGCTCAAAACGCCCATCGTCGGTATGATCGAGAACATGTCGACCCATATCTGTTCCAATTGCGGGCATGAGGAACATATCTTTGGCCATGGTGGTGTCACCGCAGAGGCCGAGGCGCTGGGCGTCCCGCTGCTGGGTGAAATTCCGCTGCATCTGAACATCCGTCTGGCCGCTGACGGAGGTGCGCCCATCGTCGTCACCAAACCCGACAGCCCGCAGGCCGAAGCGTTCCGGAAGATCGCCCGCGACATGATTGCCAAGGGTAACGCATGACCGAACCGGTCTTCCCTCCGCTGCTGACGGGCCATCCTGCGCAGGGCGGGGAAGACCCGTTTGAGAAGGCGCCGGCCATGGCGGCACTGGGCTGTGATGCGGGGTCGGTGGTCTACAACATTCAGGCCGACCGCCTGCGCGTGGCCATCGTCTTCGCGCCTGAGGTGCCATTGCAGGATGCCATGGCGATGCTGCCGCTGTGCGCTGTGGGGTTCCAGAATGCGCTGGGCGCGCTGGCTCCGCCCGAAGTGGCCGTGCATCTTGGTTGGGACGGGCTGATCTGCGTGAATGGCGCGAAATGCGGACAGTTCCACGTCGCAGCCTCGACCACCGACCCGGATCAGATGCCCGACTGGCTGGTGATCGGATGGGAACTGGCGCTGCTGCAAACCAGCGATGCACCGGGGAACACCCCGGACATCACCGCGCTGTATGACGAAGGCTGCGCCGACGTATCTGCGACCCAACTGGTGGAAAGCTGGTCACGGCATATGCTGACATGGCTCAACCGCTGGCAAGAGGACGGCAACGCGCCGTTGCACGGCGAATGGCTGGGCCTTCTGCGTGGCGTCGGGGAACCGCTGGCCCATCGGGGCGTCTTTCTGGGCACGGATGAGCGGTTCGGTATGCTGATCCGGGACGGCGAAGACACCCACTTGCGCCCGCTGACAGAATTGTTGGAGACGACCTGATGAAACTCGCCCGCGCGATCCATTTCGATGAAAGCGACATGAATGTGTTTCATTCCCCAGCGCGGACCGGCGAATGGTGCATCTCGGGCGGGTTCGAATTCTCGAACTGGGGGCAGGGCGATCTTGAGGGGAAATCCCGGCAGGCCTTCGCCAATGGCTGGTTGGGGTTAGAGACCTTCGGGCGTGTGACATTTGTTGCGGTGACCCAGATCGAAGCGGCGGAAAAAGTTCAGATCATCCAAAACCTGGCCGAACATTTCGTGCAGCTCTACGGCGCGCCATCGGTCGAGGATGCGCTGGGTGTGGCGCAGGCAGAAATCGAGCATATGTCGGAACTGTGCGATGAGCACGCGCCGAACATCCTGCTGACCGTCGCGCGTGAGCTGACCGAAAGCGGTGTGCACGAGGCATTCCGCGTGATCACGCCGCAAGAAACCCAGCTAGAGGCGCTGGCGGTTCATGGGTCGCTGGACGATTAAACGTTGTCGACAAAGCCGCCGAACTGACCGCGCTTGAAGATCAGGCCCTTGCCGGTGCGGTACATCACCTGTTCCACCTGACCGACAAGGATCAGATGATCCCCGGCCTCGTGTTTGGCATGAAGCTGGCAGTCGAACCGGGCCAGACACTCGGCCAGTTGTGGGCGACCGGCCGCATCCAGTTCCCATTTGGCATGAGAGAAATCGGTGCCGTCGCGCGCGAATTTCAGCGCGGCGTCCTGCTGTTCTTGTGCCATGACGTGGATTGCATAGTGCTGGCACCCGTTGAAGGCGTTGAAACGGTATGAATCCTTGGCAAGACACCAAAGCACCAAAGGCGGATCCAGCGAGACCGAGGCAAAAGAGTTCACGGTGATCGCCCGCGGGCCGTTTTCCGTGTGCGTTGTTACGACCGTGACACCCGTTCCGAAACAGCCCAATGCCTCGCGGAAGGCGGTGCTTTGATCGGGGCTGGGGGTGAAAGTGTTTTCGGTCATTGCAGGCTCTTGGTTCCGGCGCGCCTGAGGTGCCACGCGCCATCTGGTTTGTCCATCAAAAGCTTAATGTCGCGCGCATATTTCCCGATCAGTTGAGGTCTTCCAGAAGACGCCCATGTTTGCGTGTCTCGGCAATAACCGCGCCAAACGTGGTCATCTGCCTTGCCTGCAACATCGGCAGCATCCTGACCAAGGCCTCGGCCGTTGCGACGGCGTCCCCAAGGGCGGTGTGGCGCAGCGCCTCGGGGATGGTGACGTCCAGCCGGTCACACACAGCGTCCAGCGTATGCGTTTCGCTGGCCCCAAACAGGACCGCCGACAGCAGAACGGTGTCCAGAATGGGGTGATCCCATTCGACATCCATGCGTTTCGCATGACGGCGCAAAAAGGCCATGTCGAACGGCGCGTTATGCGCCACGATCACGGCGTCGCGTGCGAATTGATGAAAAACCCGTCCGGCCTGCGCGATATCCGGCGCGCCCTGAACCATGTGGTCGCTGACCTTGTGCACTTTGGTCGAGGCTGCGGGGATCGGGATGCCCGGATCGACCAGCATGTCCAACTGCTCACCCTCGACGATGCGCCCTTTGATGACACGTACCGCGCCGATCTGAACGATTTCGTCCTTGTGCGGCAACAGGCCGGTGGTTTCGGTGTCGAAGACCACAAAGCACAGATCTGACAGGTCGCGCTGCTCGAACGCTTCCTCTGCAGCCGTGGTCAGCAGGTCGAAGTCATAAACCAGGGGGCGGGCGGCCTCGGGCGCAATACGCGCGGCGCTGTCGTCGAAGATCAGCATATAGCCCGGCGCATCGCCCAAAGGCTTCATACGAGCCTGATAGCTTTGATTGCCGTCAATGCTGATCAGGGTGCATTCGACATCCATGCCGGTCTTGGTCAATCGGGCATAAGCTTTTTCCAGCGGCTCGGGATTGAGGTATTCGAACAGGGACGCGTTGAGGCGTGGGTGTGCGATCTGCGCCAAAACCTCTGCCGCCTGCGCGTCATAAAGAACGATCTTGTGCGATGGGCTGGACAGCAGCATGGCCACCGGGATTTCGGTCAACAACGCGGTCAGGCGTTGCTTTTCCGCGGCCAGATTGGCGGTTTCGGCGGCGACTGCCTCGGCGATATTCAGGGTTTTGTCGGATAGCTGATCCGCCAAGCCCGCAGCGGCAGGGGCCAGATCACCCAGATATTTCGCCGCATCAACATCCATATCGGTGCTGACCCCGGCATGCGCGCGGGCCCGTAATTCAGCCGAGAGGCGCTCAATGGGCTTGGCGACGTTGTCGTCGAACAACAGCCAAACCCCCGCGATAAGCGCCAGCAACCCAAACCCGATCAACAGGCCCGAGAAGACAAAGGCATCCAACAATTCCGGCATGTCTGCGCGGGCATAGCTGACCCACAGCGCAACGGTGCTGACGACCACCCCGCCAGCGGCAAGAAGGCAGAAGAACAGAAAAATCCGGATCCGAAGGCTGAGGCGGGTCAGCATGGTTACACTCCGCAGGTTGCCTCGATAATCGGGTCGCCGGTCTCGGCTGTGATCCAGTCGGCGTTCAGCAACTGACCGTCATCGCCAAATTCGGCCCCATCCGCCAGGCTCGCACGGCGATATTCGGCGCAGTTCACGGCGACGGGCAGTTTGGAGACCGGCGACCACCGGCCGAAGAAATACAGATCGACCAGACGCTGATCTGGTAACTGATCGTTGGTCTTCACGGAAACCGTATCTATCGCGGCGAACCGATCTACAAAGGGCACCGCATAGGTCCAGGGACGATAAAACGCGCGGCTTTCGACCTCTTGGATCACCGCCAGACTGTCGGGCAGAGTGTCTCGGGTGCGATCATACCAGGAATACTCGCTGGCGATCGTCATCCCGATCATCCCCAAACCTGCCGCGACCGGAGTGGCCCAACGCGGCAACAGACCGCCCGTCAGTTTGTTCAGCACCATCACGATCCCGGCGAATGCAAAACCCGCGAATATTGTGCCGATCAATTCCAGAAACATGCGGTTCCTCCAGTTTTCGGGCGCGACACGCCCCTTCTTCTCGTTCCAAATACGGTCGCCGAAGGCGATCCCTTGTGCGACACAGGCGCAGGTTTAGCCTAGCATCCCCTTGCCGTGACCCACAGCCGATTGCATCGTCTTGATGACAACAAACGCGTCCCGCAAATGGCTGCGCTCAAAATCCGACAGGTCCGAGGGCGGCAGGTAATTATCCGGTTCCCGTCCAGCTTTCACAATCCGGACCTGATGTTCCAGCCGGGTTTCTGCGATCAGGTCATAGGCATCCAATAGGTCCCGCGCCCCAGACGGGCTGAGAACACCTGCCGCCTCGGCAGCTTTAAGGCGCGCGCGGGTGTTTGCCTCGGTCAATTGCCCTTGCAAGGTGTAAATCCGGGCCAGATCGACCACGGGCACGACGCCGTTATGCTTCAGATCCAATGTGTTGCGATGCTCGCCTGACCGGATCGTGGCAAACCCGCGCAGCAAGCCCAGCGGCGGAGTATGTTTGAGCGAGTTCGAGATCATATGCGCCACAAAGATCGAGTTCGAACTGGCCGCTTTCAGCGTGTTGGCGTGCAAATCGGCAAACAGCTCGAACGCGCCGCCGATGGGGCGCAGGTCAAACATGACCGAGGCCAGCATCTGCGCCTCGGGGTTGGGTTTGGCAATCCAGCCGCTGAAATACTCGCGCCAGACCCGCACAGGCTGGCACCAGCGCGGATTGGTCGCCATCATGTCGCCGGGGCAATAGAAATATCCGCAAACGTCCAGCCCGTCCGAGACGAACTGCGCAAGTGATTGAAAATATGGCATATCGGCGTCGGAGGCGCTGTCATCCAACATCAGGCAATTGTCCTGATCGGACACGCCTGTCTGTTCCTGCCGCCCTTGTGAACCGCAGGCCAGCCACAGATAAGGAACAGGCGGTGGGCCCAGTTTTTCCTCGGCCAGCGCCAACAGCCGTCTTGTGGCTGTGTCGGCAATATCGGTGATCAGCCGGGTCACGATCTCGTGCCGGTTACCCCCGGCCACAAGCTGCACCAGAAGCTGCGGGATCTCTGCCGTGACCTTGGCCATGTCCTCGGCGCTGTTGGCATTGGCGATGCGGCGCACCAGCTCCGCCGAACTGACGGCCTGATAGTGGGTCAGGTCGGTTTGCGTTACGATCCCGACCAGACGCCCCCCTTCGCAAATCGGGATATGGCCGATCCCACGCTCCATCATCACATGCAGCACATCCGATCCGATGTCCGAAGGCGAAAGCGTCGTGGGGTTCGGCGTCATGATCTGCGAGACCGGGGTATCCGCCGACATCGCGTCCGCCACGTATTTGCCCGAGATATCCCGCAGCGTGGCAATTCCCACCAAGCCATCGGCATCCGTCACGCAGAGGGATGAAATGCGCTTGTCACGCATGATGCGCGCTGCGTCTTGCACCGGCGTCGCAGGGGGGCAGGTGGCCGGGTTATGCGCCATCAGCGTGTCGATGGCACTGGTTGCCAGACTTTGCGGACCGGCCCGGTCGCCGCGTGACCGGTCAAAGAATTTCGATACGATTTCGTGCCCGTCGATCAGCTCGCGCACCAGATCAGGCGGCAGAACGATCAGCACAGATGGCGAATGCGCCCGCGCATTGGTGGCTGCCTTGCCGTCCTTCAGCAGCCCGCGTTCGCCAAAGGAATTACGCAGCCCAAGTTGCGAAACCACAGCGCCGTTTTCATCGGATATTTCGACCTGACCTTCGTAGATCAGAAATACGCCGGGCAGGGTATGGCCCAGATCATAGACTTCAGAGTCCTCGTCGACCTCCCACACTTCGATCTGCTGGGCGATATCCGCCAGCACCGAGTCGGGAAGCGCGTCATAGGGGTGTACGGATTTCAGAAACCGGGTGATCTGGTCGTGGGACAGGGGCATCAGATACCTCCGGATGGTCTGAGTAAAAATCCCGCCCGGTGGAATGCCGGGCGGGAACAGTAAGTCGAAAGACGCGGCACATAGAGGTTATCCATGCACCGCATCATGCTCATTTATTCTGAGCTGCGCCAGCACCACGGGGAATGCGAACGCTTTCGACCAGATCTTTGATCTCCTGCGGAGTCTCTTTGGTCATACCGGCAACGACGTAGGCAACGCCGAAGTTGATCATTGCACCAATGGCGCCGAACGAGGTCGACTTGATCGGACCCAGCAGCGGGTCAGCATCGGTGAACGAGTTGGTGCCCGGAATGAACAGCCAGCCCTTGTGCAGGAAGATGTAGACCAGGGTCACAACCAGACCAGCCATCATGCCAGCAACCGCGCCGGTGTTGTTGATGCGGGTCGAGAAGATCCCCATCATCAGCGCCGGGAAGATCGAGGCTGCCGCCAGACCAAAGGCCAAGGCCACGGTTTGCGCCGCAAAGCCCGGTGGGTTCAGACCCAGCCATGTTGCGACCACGATAGCCACGGCCATTGCGATCCGCGCCGCCAGAAGTTCACCCTTTTCAGAGATCGACGGGTTGATCGCACCTTTGACAAGGTCGTGGGACACCGCCGACGAGATCGCCAGCAACAGACCCGCAGCCGTGGACAGGGCAGCAGCCAGACCACCGGCAGCAACCAGACCCACAACCCAACCTGGCAGGTTGGCAATCTCCGGGTTCGCCAGAACCAGGATGTCGCGGTTGAACTTGGTCAGCTCGTTCCCAACCCAGCCTTTTTCTTCAGCGAGTGCCTGCATATCTGCATTGGCATCGTTGTAGTACTGGATCTTGCCGTCGCCGTTTTTGTCTTCCCAATCCAGCAGACCGGTTTTCTGCCATGTGGCCATCCAGTCATAGCGAGGATCGTTGTCGATTTCCTCGACCGACACGGCTCCGCCTTCGATGCCGCCATTGGGCCACATCATGTCACTGATGTTCAGACGCGCCATGGCACCAACCGCAGGGGCAGTCAGATACAGCAGAGCGATGAAGACCAGCGTCCAGCCAGCGGACCAACGTGCGTCAGACACTTTCGGCACGGTGAAGAAGCGCATGATCACGTGCGGCAGACCGGCGGTACCGATCATCAGCGACAGCGTGAACAGCACCATGTTCAGCGTGTTCGAATGGTGGGCCGTGTACTCGTTAAAGCCCAGCTCGGTCACGATCGCGTCCAGCTTGGTCAGCAGCGGCTCACCGCTTGCGGTATCGCCAAATAGACCCAGCGCCGGGATCGGTGTGCCTGTCAGCTGCAGCGAGATGAAGATGGCCGGGATGGTGTAGGCGGTGATCAGCACGCAGTACTGAGCGACCTGAGTGTAGGTCACGCCCTTCATCCCACCAAACACCGCGTAGGCAAACACAACTGCGGCACCGATCAGCAGGCCGGTGGTGTTGTCAACCTCGAGGAAGCGGCCAAAGGCCACGCCCACGCCGGTCATCTGACCGATCACGTAGGTCACCGACGCAACGATCAGACAGACAACCGCAACGACACGTGCGGTCTGGCTGTAGAAGCGGTCGCCGATGAATTCCGAGACGGTGTATTTGCCGAACTTACGCAGGTAGGGCGCAAGCAGCAGAGCCAGCAGCACGTAGCCGCCGGTCCAACCCATCAGGAAGGTCGAGTTGTCATAGCCGGTAAAGGCAATCAGGCCCGCCATCGAGATGAACGAGGCCGCAGACATCCAGTCTGCCGCTGTTGCCATACCGTTGGTGACCGGGTGAACGCCGCGACCGGCGGCGTAGAATTCCGATGTGGAACCCGCGCGGGCCCAGATCGCGATGCCGATGTATAGCGCAAAGGATGCGCCAACAAACAGCAGGTTGATGGTAAACTGATCCATTGTCCCCGCTCTCCCTTACTCTTCATCCACGCCGTATTCGGCGTCCAGCTTGTTCATGCGCCAGGCGTAGTTGAAGATCAGCACCAGAAAGACCAGGATCGAACCCTGCTGGGCGAACCAAAAGCCCAGATCGGTGCCGCCAACAGAAATGCCGGACAGCAGCGGACGCAGCAGAATGCCGAATCCAAACGACACCAGCGCCCAGATCGCGAGGCTGATGTAGATGAGGCGCAGGTTGGCCTGCCAATAGCCCTTATCGGCTTCGGCAGTCTGCGCGGAGTTTGTAGATTGATCCGCCATTGCGGGTTCCTCCTTCGCTTCCTCGTTGGGCGGCCCGTTGCCCAACTCCTCCAGTGCTGCGGGCCGCTTCTCGATGTTTCCAAACGCCCCGTGACGTCCGGCATAACTTCTCTGTTCCGCCAGGGCGGTTCATTGAAGTATTCTGTTGTAGGATCAAAGCCTTGCGGCCTTTCTCCTCCCCTTACTTCATCGCGTCGCTGACGATCACCTCCAGGTCGCGCGCGATGTCCTCAATCTGGCCCATGGCGTTTGTGCGTTTCAGCACGCCTTGGGTTTCGTAGTAGCTGATCAGCGGTGCGGTCTGCGCGTGATAGGCGGTCAGGCGCGAAGCCACCGTTTCCGCGTTGTCATCCGCGCGACGCTTGAACTCGGTGCCGCCGCAATTGTCGCAGGTGCCTTCAACGGCGGGCTGTTTGAACCGGTCGTGATAGCCTTCGCCACAGCCTGCGCAGGTGTAGCGGCCCGAAATGCGGATCACCATTTCGGCGTCTTCAACCTCAAGGCTGATTGCGGCGCTGATCTTCTGGTCGTTTTCCGCCAGCAAGGCATCCAGCGCCTCGGCCTGAACAGTTGTACGAGGGAAGCCGTCAAGGATGACACCCTTGGCGCAATCGGGTTCCGCCATACGGTCGCGCAGGATGGCGATGACGATCTCGTCACTGACCAGATCGCCAGCCTCCATTACTGCTTTTGCCGCATTACCTGCCTCGGTGCCTGCGGCCACAGCGGCGCGCAAAAGATCGCCCGTGCTGAGTTGAACGAGGCCGAATTTGTCCTCAAGCATCCGGGCTTGCGTACCCTTCCCGGCGCCCGGAGGCCCGAGAAGGATCAGAACAGCGGGGGATATGGTCGTGGCAGCGTCCATCACATCCTCACTTATTCGCACGGTTTTCGATCAGGTCTTCGACAACCGAAGGATCGGCGAGTGTCGACGTATCGCCCAGGCTGTCAAAGTCGTTCTCGGCAATCTTGCGCAGGATACGGCGCATGATTTTGCCTGAACGGGTCTTGGGCAAGCCCGGGGCCCACTGGATTACATCGGGCGAGGCAATCGGGCCGATCTCGGTCCGAACCCATGTGCGCAACTCTTTCAGCAGATCATCCGAAGGTTCGCGATCATTCATCAAAGTGACATAACAATAGATGCCTTGTCCTTTGATTTCATGGGGATAGCCCACAACGGCGGCCTCGGCCACAGCGGCATGCGCGACCAGAGCGCTTTCCACCTCGGCCGTGCCCATGCGGTGACCGGATACGTTGATCACGTCATCCACACGGCCGGTGATCCAGTAGTCGCCATCTTCGTCGCGACGGCAGCCGTCACCAGTGAAGTAATAGCCTTTGTAGTCCGAGAAATAGGTCTTCTCGAACCGCTCATGATCACCCCAGACGGTGCGCATCTGACCGGGCCAACTGTCTTTGATGCACAGAACGCCTTCGACGCCGTTGCCTTCGATCTCGACGCCGGATTGGGGGTCCAGAACCACGGGCTGAATGCCAAAGAACGGCTTCATCGCCGAACCGGGCTTCATCGCATGTGCGCCGGGCAGGGGGGTCATCAGGTGACCGCCGGTTTCGGTCTGCCACCATGTATCCACGATGGGGCATTTGCCCTTGCCGACAACGTCGTTGTACCAGTTCCAGGCTTCGGGGTTGATCGGCTCACCCACGGTACCCAGTGTGCGTAGATCGCTCAGGTCGCATTTCTCGACAAACTCGTTGCCCTGACCCATCAGGGCGCGGATTGCAGTCGGCGCGGTGTAGAACTGGTTGACCTTGTGCTTTTCGCAAACCTGCCAGAAGCGGCTGGCATCCGGATAGGTCGGCACACCTTCGAACATCAGTGTGGTCGCACCATTGGCCAGCGGGCCGTAGACGATATAGCTGTGGCCGGTCACCCAGCCGACATCCGCCGTACACCAATACACGTCGCCTTCGTGATAATCGAACGTGATCTCATGCGTCATGGCAGCGTAAACCAGATAGCCGCCGGTGGTGTGCACAACGCCTTTCGGTTGGCCGGTCGAGCCGGATGTATAGAGAATGAACAGAGGATCCTCGGCGCTCATCTCGGCGGGCGCGCAATAGTCGTCTGCCTCTAAGGCCATCTCATTGTAATCATAGTCGCGGCCATCGATCCAGGTGGTCTGACCACCGGTGCGTTTGACGACAAGACATTTCACCGTGTCTTTGCAATGCAGCAACGCCGCATCCGCGTTCGATTTCAGTGGCGTCTTGCGCCCGCCACGCGGTGCTTCGTCGGCGGTGATGACAACCTTGGCATCGCAGCCGTTGATCCGCGCCGCCAGCGCGTCCGGCGAGAAACCGGCGAACACGATGGAATGGATCGCACCAATGCGTGCGCAGGCCAGCATGGTATAGGCCGCCTCGGGGATCATCGGCAGGTAGATCACCACGCGATCGCCTTTGCGCACACCCAGTGATTCCAGAGTATTCGCCATCCGGCAGGTGCGGCGGTGCAACTCGGCATAGGTGATGTGCTGGGCAGGGTCGTTTGGATCATCCGGTTCCCAGATGATCGCTGTCTGATCTCCACGCGTCTCCAGATGACGGTCCAGACAATTGGCCGAGACGTTTAGCGTACCATCGGCATACCAGTTGATCTTGACCGAGCCAAAGCTGTAATCGACGTCTTTGACCTGAGAGAAAGGCTTGATCCAGTCAACGCGCTTGCCCTGTTCGGCCCAAAACGCGTCAGGGTCGCTGATCGAAGCTGCATACATCGCGTCATATTTCGCGGCATCGACATGCGCACGTGCGACGGTTTCTGCGGATGGCGGATAAGTCTTGGCATCTGCCTGGGCAGCGGTGGTCATTTTTGAGGCTCCTCCCTCTGGACTGGATTTCACTGGGTCATTTCTTTCCCCAAGATCGGGCAAAGTCGATCCCATTCCTCCCCGATCGCAGTATGGCCGGGTTCAGAAAATAATGAAATAAATTGCCGTAATCCTTGAATTTGTTTGTCAAAAAATTTCTTTCCGTTGGGTAAATTTGTAAACAAAATATAAATTTTTGATTAAATATAGTTAAAAAACAAAAGCTAAGTTGTAATGATACCAACGGCGCTGGCTTGCCCTCAGGCTTCCATGATGGGTGGGTGGATCCGCTGGATGCACCGATCAAGCGCCTCTCAAAGTGTCCGGCAAAACTTTGCCAATCTCTGTGCAGGGTTGGCATCGGCGAATGTTGGCGCTAGCTTTTTTCCAAGCGCCTCGGGAGGAGGTGCACATAAGGGAGAGATCACATGAAAAAGATGTTGAGCGGTGCTGCCGCCGCCGCAATAAGCATTGCCTTTGTCGCCGAGGCATCAGCGACCGAATGGAATGCCTCGGTCTGGGGCAAGCGCCGGGCCTTTACCGAACATGTCGAAAAACTGGCAGAGCTGGTGAATGAAAAGACCGGCGGGGATTTTACCATCAATGTCAGCTATGGCGGGTTGTCCAAGCCGCGTGAGAATCTGGACGGGATCGAGATCGGTGCCTTCGAGATGGCGCAGTTCTGCGCAGGTTATCACCGCGACAAGAACCGGGCGATTACCGTTCTGGAACTGCCATTTCTGGGGGTAAACAACCTGGCGGAAGAGGTTGCCGTCAGCCACGCGGTCTATGACCATCCCGCCGTGCAGGAAGAGATGGCGCAGTGGAACGCGCGCCTGCTCATGACCTCGCCCATGCCGCAATACAATCTGGTCGGCACCGGCGATCCGCGCGATCAACTGGCCGAGTTCGAAGGCATGCGCGTCCGTGCAACCGGTGGTCTGGGGCAAGCGTTTGAAGCGGTTGGAGGGGTCCCGACCTCGGTTCCGGCCACCGAAGCCTTCAACGCGATGGAATCCGGCGTGGTCGACACAGTGGCCTTTGCCCAGCATGCACATCTGTCCTTTGGCACGATCAATGAGGCCGACTGGTGGACCGCAAACCTGAACCCCGGCACGGTGAACTGCCCGGTTGTGGTCAATATCGACGCGTATGAGGCTTTGTCACCGGAACACCGCGAAGCGCTCGACAGCTCGATTGACGAGGCCATCGATCACTATCTGGCCAATTACGGCGGCTTGCTGGAACAGTGGGACAGCGTTCTGGAAGAAAAGGGCGTGACCAAGGTGATGATCGATGATGCAGTCATCGAAGAGTTCCGCACCAAGGCCGCTGATCCGATCCGTGAACAATGGATTGCCGACATGTCCGCGCAAGGTCTTCCCGCACAAGAGCTTTATGATCTGGTTCAGTCCACGTTGCAGCAACAGCGCGGCGGCAACTGATCGTATCTCCGGGCGCTCGGTCAGGGTGCCCGGACATCCCTGACATAAAGGATCACCGGAATGGCAGGTACAGCCACGGTGCTGGAAGACGGCAGCCGCCTCAGCCAGCTGGATCAGCGTCTGCTGACGCTCGAGCGTTTTCTGGCGCTGATCAGCGGTCTTGCCGTGTTTGGCCTGATGGTTCTGGCCGTTTTTTCGGTCAGCGGACGCAACGCAATCAACGCGCCTTTGCCCGGCTATGTGGACTGGATCGAGCAGGCGATGCCCCTGATCGCCTTTCTGGGTATCTCCTACGTCCAGCGGGATGGCGGGCATATCCGGATGGATATTGTCATCTCGCGACTGCACGGGCGTGCGTTGTGGCTGTTCGAAATGATCTCGGTCATCCTGATCCTTGCCCTGATGCTGGCCCTTGTCTGGGGCAGTTGGTCCCATTTCGACCGGTCCTTCGATTTTGGTGCACCGTTATGGAGCCGCGACAGTTCCATCGACATCGGAATACCTCTGTGGCCTGCTAAACTGCTGGCACCGGTGGCGTTCTCGGTGCTGTGTCTGCGGCTGGTCTTGCAGGTCTGGGGATACGGGCGCGCTTTTGTACTGGGGCTGGATGCGCCGGTGGCCGTACCCCTGATCCAGGACGCCGCAGCACAGGCCGCAGCTGAGGCCGATCAGTTCGAAGGGCAGGACTAGCGCATGGACACGATCGAGATCGGCCTTTGGGTCACAGGTGGCCTGCTGGTTCTGGTTGTAACCGGTATGCGAGTGGCCTTTGCGGCGGGTCTGGCCGGGTTGTTCGGCCTGATCTGGATCTTCTGGGCCAAGTTCGGTTACGACCCCGACCGGTTCGGCAAGGCCGTCACCGTTGCCGTCAAAACGGCGGGGCAGGTGCCGCATTCCAAGGTGGCGGCCCATACACTCAGCCTGATCCCGACCTTCATCCTGATCGGATATCTGGCCTACTACGCCGGTCTGACCCGAGCGTTGTTCGAAGCGGCCAAACGCTGGATTGCCTGGGTGCCCGGCGGGTTGGCCGTCTCGACCATCTTCGCCACCGCAGGATTTGCCGCCGTGTCCGGCGCGTCAGTCGCCACCTCTGCCGTGTTCGCCCGCATCGCCATCCCCGAGATGTTGAGCGTCGGCTACAACAAACGCTTCGCCGCTGGTGTTGTGGCCGCTGGGGGCACATTGGCCTCTCTCATCCCGCCATCAGCGATCCTTGTGATCTACGCAATCATCGTCGAGCAGGACGTCGGAAAACTGCTTCTGGCCGGGTTCATACCGGGCGCATTTTCAGCCCTTGTCTACGGGCTACTGATCGTTGGGATCGCGGTTGTGTTCAAATCCGTTGGCCCCCCCGTCACCGGCTTCAGTTGGAAGCAACGTTTCGCTGCTCTGCCGGGCGCAATCCCCATCGTTGCCGTCATCCTGATCATCATCTGCTTTGTCTACAACCCGTTCGGAGACAAAGCCTGGGGTACCCCAACCGAAGGCGGCGCAATTGGCGCTTTCATCGTGTTCTGCTTCGCCCTGTTTCATGGCATGCGCTGGCCCGAGTTCAAATCCGCCCTGCTGGAAACGGCCAAACTGACGGCCATGATCTTTTCGATCATCTGGGGCGTTTTGATCTATGTGCGCTTTCTTGGCTTCGCCGACCTGCCGGGCGCGTTCTCGGACTGGATTACCTCTTTGGAAATGTCCCCGATGCTGATCCTGATCTGCATCCTTCTGGCCTATGCCGTGCTGGGCATGTTCATGGACGCAATCGGCATGCTGTTGCTGACCCTTCCGGTGGTTTATCCGGCGGTCATGGCCCTGAACGGCGGTGAAACCGTCAGCGCGGCCGAGAGCGCCTTTGGCATGTCTGGCCCCATGTGCGCCATCTGGTTCGGAATACTGGTGGTTAAAATGGCCGAGTTCTGTTTGATCACGCCCCCAATCGGATTGAACTGTTTCGTCGTCGCAGGCGTGCGGCCGGATCTGAGTGTTCAGGATGTCTTCAAAGGCGTCACACCTTTCTTCATCGCAGATGCTGCGACGATTGCCTTGCTTGTGGCGTTCCCGGGGATCGTTCTATACCTGCCGTCTTTGGCCGGGTAGAGCCATGCGAGGCTCTGCCTCGCGCTCCGAGGTATTTTTAGCCAGATGAAGCAGGGATCCACTCTCTGACCGACAGGCCAGAGAGCTTCACCTGGCGCGGTCATCGGCGCCTCCGCCTGTACCGCAGAACTCTTTTCGACCAGAATGGTTAAGGATCCGTTTCTTCATCTGGCTATAAATATCCCGGGGGAGTCGCCCGCAGGGTGGCGGGGGCAGAGCCCCCTTTGCCGGCTATGGCTCAAGCAGTGATCGGTTGGGCTATCATCCCGCCCGCATCAACATCCCAAACAGGTCGCGCGGGTCGTCGGGGTCAGCGAGCATATCCAGCGGTTCGTAGAAATCGGTCCCCTCGACCACGCTTTTGATCACGCGCAGGGCCGAGAAATCCTCAATTGCGAAACCCACGCTGTCGAACAGGGTGATTTGCCTGTCATCGGTGCGACCTTCGATCTGGCCGGTCATGACCTGCCAGATCTCGGTGACGGGGTAATCAGGGTCAAGCGCCTGAATCTCACCCTCGATCCGCGTCTGCTCGGGGTATTCCACAAATATGTCCGAGCGCAGCAGGATATCGCGGTGCAGTTCGGTTTTGCCGGGGCAATCGCCGCCGATTGCGTTGATGTGAACACCGGGTCCGACCATGTTGTCGGTCAGGATGGTGGCGTATTTCTTGTCGGCCGTGCAGGTGGTGATGATCTGAGCACTCTCGATCGCTTCCTCGGCCGTTTTACAAGCCACCACGTTCAAGCCCTTTCCCTGAAGATTTGCCGCGCATTTGACGGTCGCGTTGGCATCGATGTCATAAAGGCGAACGGTTTCGATCCCGCACATTGCTTTGAACGCAAGGCATTGGAATTCGGACTGCGCGCCATTGCCGATCATAGCCATGGTGGTCGCGCCCTTGGGCGCAAGATATTGACCCACCAGGGCGGAAGTGGCCGCAGTCCGCAGCGCCGTCAGAATGGTCATTTCCGTCAACAGCGTCGGGTAGCCGGTGTAAACATCTGCCAGCAGACCAAATGCGGTGACAGTCTGCAGCCCCTCAGACGTGTTCTTCGGGTGGCCGTTGACGTATTTGAACCCGTAAGCCTCACCATCCGAGGTTGGCATCAGCTCGATCACCCCATGTGGGGAATGCGCTGGGATGCGCGGGGTTTTGTCAAAGCTTTCCCACCGTTTGAAATCGGCTTCGATCTGAGTGGCGATTTTGGCGATCATCGCTTCGACGCCGATGTGGTGGACCAGCCTCATCATGTTGTCGACGGATACGAACGGGACCAGGGCCTTGTCGGAAGGTGCAGTCATCAGAAGCTCCGTGTGGGGCGGTCAAAGATCCGGCGTCCCATCAGCGACGCAGTCAGATCCACCATCAGTCGTGCGGTGCGCCCGCGTTCGTCCAGAAACGGGTTCAGTTCCACCAGATCGAGCGAGCTGACCAATCCGCTTTCATGCAGCAGTTCCATGGCCAGATGCGCCTCACGTTCAGTTGCGCCGCCGGGCACGGTGGTTCCGACCGCTGGCGCAATGGCCGGATCGAGGAAATCCACATCCAGCGACACGTGCAGCAGGCCGTTTTCGGCCCGAACCCGATCCAGAAATGCCATCAGAGGTGCTTTGATCCCGTGTTCGTCGATACTGCGCATGTCGGCCAGCATGGCCTGGTCCTGCTCGAGAACCGCGCGTTCGGCGGGATCGACAGAACGCAAGCCGATCATGCCGACCCGATTTGTAGGCACTGTGGCGGGCAGGGGCGGAAACGCCTCGAACCCCGGCTGGCCAGTGAAATAGGCGACCGGCGTGCCGTGCAGGTTTCCGCTGCCGGTGCTGGTCGGCGTATGAAAATCGCTGTGGGCGTCGAGCCACAGGACAAATAGCGGGCGGTCGATCTGTTGTGCATATGCTGCCATTCCGGCAACGGTGCCCATCGACAAGGCGTGATCCCCGCCCAAAAAGACCGGTGTTCCCTCGGGCGCGGCCTTCTGCGTTGCGCGGCTGAGCGCGCTTGTCCAACCCACGCATTCGGGCAGCGAAAACAGGTGTTCATGTTCCGGCATCTGCACCGCGTCAGGGGCCACATCGCCCCAGTCGGTGACTTTGTGCCCCAACTCGGCCAGCGCGGTTTCCAACCCGGCAACACGGTAGGCATCGGGGCCCATTCGGCACCCCTGACGCCGTTTGCCGGCATCCAGCGGTGCACCGATCAATATGATGTTCTTGATATCCATGTGTCCATTTAACCGTTCGATATATCTTGCTGGAAGACGGCAAATTGTTCAAAATGAACTTAAGAAATCCGAAACGGAAACAAGTTATGGACGAACTGGACAATCGACTGATCAGCGCGCTGCACCGGGATGCGCGGGCGTCTCTGTCGGAACTGGCTGAAACGCTGGGGGTGACCCGCACAACCGTGCGCAGCAGGATGCAGCGGTTGAAACAGTCGGGTGAGATTGTCGGCTTTACGGTTCTGACCCGCCGCGACGTGGCGCAAAGCCCGGTGCGTGGGTTGATGATGTTGGAAATCGAAGGGCGCGGGACCGAGCGTACGATGGCCCGTATCGGTGCTATGCAGCAGGTACGGGCCGTGCATTCCACCAACGGCAGCTGGGATCTGATTGCCGAGATCGGAACCGAAACGCTGGTCGAATTGGACGAGGTGATTTTTCAGATCCGCCGGATGGAGGGGATCACCCGATCCGAGACGAACCTGCTGCTGTCTACTCGCAAGGGTCGGTTCTGACAGGGCATAGCGCTTTGACCCGGAAGGAAATTGTGACAGAGTTTCTTTGCGTGTCGCCCCAAAGGGGCGCGTTAGACCAAGGGGCTGGCGTCGCACACGGTTAAGAAAACGGCAGGGGCGCGCAGCATGACAGCACAGGACCACAGCGACGAGTCCAAGGCGATGCAATGGGCTGAAAAGCTGACCGGGATGCTGGAAAAACCCTGGGTGCGTATCGCCATTCCGGTTCTGGTCACAGCGATCGCTTTGACGGTTCTGCACGAGCTGTCGTCGCATGTGAAATGGGCGGATGTGCAATCCGACATCGCCGCGACGCCCTGGACATTGCTGCTGATCGCCCTGTTCTGGGCCGGAGTAAGCTATTTCTCCTTGTCCTTGTATGATGTCTTTGCGGTGCAAAGCGTAGGCGGTGGCAAGGTGCCCTTGCCGATTGCGGGTTTGGCGGGGGCCAGCGGTTATGCGGTTTCCAACTGCCTGGGGTTTTCCTACATCACCGGCACGGCGATCCGGTACCGGATCTACGCCTCGCTGGGCCTGGATCTGGGGCGTGTGGCCGGGGTGATCGCTACGTCCTGGGTCGCGTTCTGGATGGGGTTGGTTCTGATCCTTGGGGTGCTGTTAACGTTGCATCCCGATGGGATCTCCAAAGTTCTGCCGATCAGCGAAACGGTCGAGACGATCATTGGCCTGTGTTTGCTGACCGGGTTGGTCACGGTGTTCTTCTGGCTGGCCAGCGGCGGGCGCCGGTTCTCGTTCGCAGGGTTTGAGTTCAACCTGCCGGGTGGCAAACTGGCCAGCTTGCTGACGCTGGCGGCCTTGGGCGACCTTCTGGGTGCGTCGATGGTTTTGTACGTGCTCATGCCCGACGATCTGGGCGTCGGATTTCCCTATTTCTTCACGATCTACGTGGCCGCCATTGCGGTCGGTATCCTCAGCCACGCGCCCGGAGGGATCGGCGTGTTCGAAGCCACCTTGATCGCGGGGCTGGGGGCCTCGGGTCGGTCGGACGTGATCGCTGCGTTGCTGTTGTATCGGGTTGTTTACACCTTTGTTCCTTTTGCAATTGCCAGCTTGTCCATCGCAGTCGCCTCGGCCCTGACACAGCGCCACCGGATTGGCGGGGCAGCGGTTTGGGTGTACCGGGCCATCCGCCCGATTGTGCCGATGGTCGCAGCGGGTGTGACCGCAACCGCAGGTATCATCCTGTTGGTTTCGGGCGCGTTGCCGTCGAATTCCCAAAACCTGAGTGTCTTGCGTGACGTGCTGCCCTTGTCCTTTGTCGAGGCGTCGCATCTGGCGGGCAGCGCGGTTGGTGTTCTGCTGCTGCTGGTATCGCGGGGTCTGTTCCGCAAACTCTACCGGGCGTGGGTCGTGGCGATGTTGCTGATGGTGGCGGGCTTTGCCGCCTCGCTCGCCAAGGGGTTGGACACGCATGAAGCCATTGGCCTGTTGGTCACGATTGCCGTGCTGGCGCTGTTCCGAGGCGCGTTTTACCGGGTCAGCGGGGCGTCGATTTTCCGGCTGAACGTCCCATGGCTGATCAGTGTGGTCGTCCTGTTGGCGGTGATCTTCTGGATCGGCCTCTTTGCCTATTCCCATGTCGAATACCAGAACGCCCTTTGGTGGGAATTCGCGTGGAACGGCGACGCCTCGCGGTTCCTGCGATCCAGCCTTGTGGTGGCGGTAATCGTGGGCATCGTTGCCGTGACCTCGTTGTTCGGGCGCGAGATACCGGCACCGGTCCGCACCGAAATCCCCGAGGTCGTCGAGCGGTTGGTGATGGAGAGTGAGGACACCGAATCCCAAATCTCCCTGACCGGAGACAAGCAATTCCTCATCGCTCCGGATGAGACAGCATTCATTGCCTATGCCGACACCGGCAACGCCATCATTTCCAAGGGCGAGCCGGTAGGGGATGAAAAGGCCGGGCAACAATTGGTCTGGCAGTTGCGAGAGATGGCGGATCGCGAAGGCAAGCTGTGTGCTTTCTACAGCGTCTCGACCAAATACCTGCCGACCTTCCTTGATCTGGGCCTGTCGATCCTGAAAATCGGTGAGGTCGCGCGCGTTCCGCTGCAAGATTTCTCGCTGGATGGCAAATCCCGCAAACGGTTCCGGCAGGCCAAGAACCGGGCCGAGCGGGAAGGGTATGTGTTCGAAATCATCCCGAAAGAAAACCTCGCGCCGATATTGCCGGAGCTGCGGAAAATCTCGGATGACTGGCTGGCGCAGAAAGCAGGGGCTGAAAAAGGCTTTGCCCTGGGCGGATTCGACGACGACTACCTGTCCTATTTCGATCATGCGGTGCTGCGAAATGGTGAGACCGGGCAGATCATGGCCTTTGCCAACCTGTTTCAAGGCGGCAACAAGTCGGAACTGTCACTGGATCTGATGCGGTATGAACCCGACAGCCCCAGTTTTGTCATGGATGCGCTGTTTGCTGAGATGATGGTCTGGGGATCCGAGCAGGGGTTTCACTGGTTCTCGCTGGGCGCGGCCCCGTTTTCAGGCATTGAAAACCGCCAGTTGGCCTCGCTCTGGAACCGGATCGGCGGGTTTGTCTATGAACATGGCGAGCAGTTCTACCACTTCGAAGGGCTGCGCGCGTTCAAACAGAAGTTCGACCCGGAATGGAGCCCGAACTATCTGGCCAGCCCCGGCGGACTGGCCGCGCCGCGCATTTTGTATGAGGTGAATATCCTGATTTCAGGCGGGCTGCGCGGGCTGACAAAGTAACGCCTAGTTTAGACTCGCCCCGGTGGGGTCCTGTTGCAACAGGTCGCCCCAATCGGTGCGATACGCCATCTCGGCCAGAACCGTTTCCGGCAGGAACTCCTGGTTCTGACGAATTTGCCATCCGCCACCGAGGCCTTTGTAAACGGCGACCAAATTGCTTGAGACCTGTTGCCGTGCCTCGATCAAATTAGCCTGAGACCGCAAGAGCGCGGTTTGCGTATTCAGAACACGCGAATAGTCAGCGATCCCGTCACGATATTGGCTGACCGCAATATCCGCGGCCTTGCGCGAGGCATCGACGCTTTGCTGGTACAGCCCGACCTGCTTGCGGGCCTGCGCATAGGCGACCATGGCGCTTTCGACCTCGGAATAGGCGGTCAGGACGGTGTTCTGGTAATTGGCGATCAGCGCCTGATAGGCCGCGTCCTGTGCGCGGACATTGTTCTTGATGCGCCCATAGTTCAGCACGTTCCAGACCACGCCCGCGCTGGCCAGACCCGTCGTGCTGTTCGAGCTGAACAGATCGCGCCCGCCCGAGGCCTGCAAGCCGATCGAGCCGGACAACACGAATTGTGGATACAGGTCCGCCATGGCGATACCCACCTGCGCCGATTGCGTGGCGGCCGCCAGTTCCGCCGCGCGCACATCCGGACGGCGACGCAGTAATTCTGCCGGAACACCCACGGCGACATTGGACCGGGCGGAAGGGATGCGCCCGAAGTTGCCCAAAAGGCTGGTCATCCGTGAGGGCGTTGCGCCAAGCAAGACGGCCAGCGCATTCTTGGTTTGTTGCAGGTCGCTCTCTAACTCGGGCACCAAGGCTTTGGTATTGTTCAACAGGGCGGTGGATTCCTGAACGTCCAGTTCGGTTGTGACGCCGTTGTTGAAACGTAGCTGGGTCAGGTCCAGCGACTCTTGTTGAAGGGTGATGTTTTCGCGGGCAACGGCCAAAGATTCCTGCAAGGCACGGATATTGACATACAGTGCCGCCACATCCCCGGTCAGCGTCACCAGCGCGTCATCGTAATTGGCAACCTGAAGGGCAAGGTTCGACCGTGCAGCCTGAACACCCCGTCGTTGCGCGCCCCAGACATCCAGCTCCCATTGCGCATCAAAGCCTACTTGCGAGGTCGAAAACTCGGTATCCAGCGGGATGATGCGGTTGATATCCGAGATCGGCCCAAGGTTATCGCTGATCTGTCGCCGTTCCAGAGATCCACCAATTGCCTGCGACTGAGGGTAAAGCTCGCCAAAGGCGATCCCCAACTGCGCGCGGGCCTGCAACACACGGGCTCCGGCAACCTGCAAAGTCAGGTTCTGGGCATAAGCCTCGGCCACCAGCTTGTTGAGGGTGGGGTCATTGAACGTCTCCCACCACTTCACCACCGGCGCGCTGCGCGAGGTCAGGCCGCTTGGCCCTGTGCTGGGGCTGTTGACCTCGATCCACTCTTTCACGACCGGAGAGTTCGGGCGCACAAAATCCGGGCCAACCGGCGTGCAGGCGGTCAGCATCGCTGCGCACAGGGCCGTTCCCATCAGGTATCGAAAGGGTTTGGCCCGTGTCATGCTCTGCGTCCTCAAATGTCCAGCGGTCGGATGAAATTGGCGAAGGAGTAGAGGCGGATATTGATGCGCCTCAGAAACTCAAAGCTTTTGCCCTGACCGGTATAGATGGCGACGGCAGCGTGACCGCCGGCGGGAAGAATATGGTCTTCGGGCAGATCGACCGTGATCTGAACCGCGATCCGACCGGGCAGTTTCGGCAATTCGAAACCGGGCAGGCGGCCCGAGGGTAGATACTGACCCTGTCGCGTCGCCCACCAGATCGCCTCGACCTTGCCGGGTAGGATTTCGCCGGGATATAGATCAAGGGCGACCTCAACCTCTTGTCCGACCTCGACGAATTTCAGGTTTTGCTGCCGGAACGTTGCCAGAAGATAAGGGTTATCCTCGGTCACGAAGCTGGCGATTGCGCCCAGTCGAATGTCACCGACCACAAGACCGGGGCGGGCCTGTTGTGAGACGATCATGCCGTTTTCCGGGGCATAGATCGTTGTGTTGTTTAAGAAATACTCGGCCTCGGCCAATTGCGCCTGCGCTTGCAGAATGCCGGTATTCACACCGTCGATCTGGGATTCCTGCGCGAGAATAGATTTTTGCAAATTGGCTTCGGCTTGTTTCACCGCCGCCTGATCCTCGGTCACTTGTTCGTTCCAGCGATCCAGCTCATCCTGTCGCGCACCTCCGGCGGGAACGAGATTTTCGTATCGCGCTTGCTGGGTGAAGGCATAATCCAGTTGCGCAATGGCCCGCTCAACCGCTTCGGTCGAGGCGATGACATCCTGTTCCAAGATTTTAGCGTTCTGCTGCGCGGCCACCAACTGCGCCTGCGCATTGTCCACCGCCAGCGAAAACACCGTATCGTCGAAGCGATAGAGCGGATCGCCCTTGGTGACGGGTGTGTTCGGTTCCACCAGAACTTCGGTCAGGATCGTCGGCTGTGTTAGCTTGGGTACGATCTGAATGGTGGACCGTACGACGTGACTGTCGACCGAGAAAGGCTGGAAGAACCGTAGCGCGACCAAAAAGATCAGCAATAGATGCGCGCCGACCCAGAAGGATACAATCCCCCAGGCGATGTTGAACTTCAGCCACTCCATCTTGAAGAAGATGAACCAGACGAAAATGATGTAGAAAAGCGTGATGCCCAGGGCGACGAACATGTGCGGATGTTTCCTTTGGCCTTAGCTTTTCTGCGTCTCGTCCGACGCGGCCTGATATTCTTCTTTGACGGTCCCGCCTAAGCGTTCAATGTCTTTGCGGATGGCTTCTTTTTCTTCGTCGGGGCCGCGACGCATATCAACCGTGATGCCGTCGTGAAATGCCCACATGAAGGCATGGACCCATGGCACAACGGCCAGAAACCCCATCCATCCCATGATCTTGACGGCTTCGGCGTGCGGATGGTTGCGTTTGATCGCGATGCGACCGGGCAGACCCATGATGAACAGAAACAGCGCCATCACAGCGGCCAGCAACAGGATCAATGCAACGAAGGTCAGGTAATCGTAGTAGCCCAAAGGCTGTCCCAGAAGTCCCATGCTCGCGCCTCCTTTCTGGACGGTTGCCCCATCCTCAGGTGTAGGGGGACGATCGTCAATCCATTTATGGTGGAAGGCGGTCGCAATCCCGGGTCACGGGCACAGTCGAACGTTTGTGTCCCAGGCGGTGCATTTTCCCGACAGGTCCGCAGGCAGTGGCTGATCGGTATACACCGTGTCGATTTCGGCCAGTGAGGCGATCCGCGCCGGGGCCGAGCGTTGGAACTTTGAATGATCGGCCACCAGAAACGTGCGCCGCGCCTGTGCGATGATGGTTTGGCTGACATGCACTTCCTGAAAGTCGAAATCCAGCAAATCGCCCTCGGTATCCAACGCCGAGCATCCGATTACCGCATAGTCGAATTTGAACTGTCGGATCGTGTTGACGGTCTGGTTGCCGATCAGACCACCGTCCGAGCGCCGCAACACGCCGCCAGCCACAACAATCTCGCAGCCCGGGTTTTCGACCAGTATGTTTGCAACATTCATATTGTTGGTCACCACCATCAGGGTCTTGTGGTTCAGCAATTGCCGCGCGACGGCTTCGGTCGAGGTGCCGATATTCAGAAAGATCGAGGCACCGTCGGGAATATCCTGTGCGCAGGCCTGCGCCATCAGGGTCTTGGCATCCGCGTTCAGGGTGCGGCGATCCTCATACCCGATGTTGGACACCCCGGAACGCAGAACCGCACCACCATGCACCCTGTCGAGTTTGCCGGTATCGGCCAGCTCGGTCAGGTCGCGCCGGATGGTTTGGACGGTGACCCCGAACCGCTCTGCCAGCCCCTCTACCGTGACGCGGCCTTCGGTGCTTGCGATCTCAAGAATGTCGGCTTGGCGGAAGGAAAGGGACATAGCAGTTCCAAATAGTCAGAGTTCTTTCGTTTTTGTTCTTTCTGGCCGAATTGGCAAGTTGCAATGCGTGAAATTCAAATCAGTGTTGCAAAGCGAAAATAAACGAACATAAAGCTTGATAATACGAATACCCTTCTGATTAATGCGCGCAGATGGGTTTGATTGGGAATCAAAAGCTATGACATCGACGGACGATCAGATCACCGACCTGTTCATCATCGGCGGCGGGATCAACGGATGCGGCATCGCGCGGGATGCGGCAGGGCGGGGAATGTCTGTCACTTTGGCTGAAATGAACGATCTGGCGTCGGCTACGTCTTCCGCCTCGACCAAGCTGTTTCATGGCGGTCTGCGGTATCTTGAGTATTTCGAAATCCGCCTGGTGCGCGAGGCGCTGATCGAACGTGAGACGCTGCTGCTTGCTATGCCCCACATCAGTTGGCCGATGCGTTTTGTGCTGCCCTATCACAAGGATATGCGGTTCGATTCTGAGACGCCGACATCAAAGCTGCTCAGCACCGTGATCCCATGGATGCGCGGGCGACGACCGGCCTGGCTGATCCGGTTGGGCCTGTTCCTGTATGACAACCTTGGTGGGCGCAAAATCCTTCCGGGGACCAGCTCTTTGAACCTGCGCAGCGCGCCCGAAGGTGTTCCGTTGCAGGACAGGTTCGAAACGGCTTATGAGTATTCCGACTGCTGGATCGAAGACGCCCGGCTGGTGGTTCTGAACGCCCGCGACGCCGAGGCGCGCGGGGCTCGGATCATGGTGCGGACCGAAGTGATTTCGGCCCACCGGGTCGACGATCTGTGGGAGGTTACGGTCAGGGATCGCGACAGCGATGAAACGCGTGTGATCCGTGCCAAAATGCTGATCAATGCCGGTGGGCCGTGGGTTGGGGACATCATCCAATCCAAAATCCACGTGAATTCGCGCGAAGGCGTGCGGCTGGTGCGGGGCAGCCATATCGTGACACGCAGGCTGTTCGATCACGACAAGTGTTATTTCTTTCAAGGTGAGGACGGTCGCATCATCTTTGCCATTCCCTACGAGCAGGATTTCACCCTGATCGGAACAACGGATCAAGACCACGCGGAACCGTCCGAACATCCCGTCTGCACCGACGCCGAGAAGGACTATTTGTGCGCCTTTGCCTCGAAATATTTCGCGCAGCCCGTGACGCGGGACGACATCGTCTGGACCTATTCCGGCGTCCGCCCGTTGTATGATGACGGTGCCAGCAGCGCGACAGCGGCGACGCGGGATTATACGCTGAAGGTGAACGCAAATGGCGGGGCACCTGTGCTGAACGTGTTTGGCGGCAAGATCACCACCTATCGCCGTCTGGCTGAAAGCGCGCTTGAGAAAGTGGCAGAGCATTTCCCGGATTTGTCGGGACCATGGACAGCAGGAGTGGCCTTGCCGGGCGGGGACTTCCCAGTTGATGGGGTGCAGGCCCTTACCGACGCGCTGCGCGCAGACTATCCATTCCTTAATGCCGCTTGGGCCGCGCGCCTGATCCGCGCCTATGGCACCGACGCGGCGGTGATGCTGGGCGACGCAAAGGAAGCCTCTGATCTGGGCGAGGATTTCGGCGCGACCCTGACCGCGCGCGAGGTCGCATGGCTGATGGACAAGGAATACGCCCGGTTGGCCGAGGATGTGGTCTGGCGGCGCAACAAGCTGGGGCTGCGTCTGAATGCCGATCAGATCGCGCGGATTGATCAGTGGATGGGGCAGCGCGCGCAGGCGCAGGTCGCCTGACCCTTGGATGGGCCGACAGATCGTGTTAGCCATCGGGAACGGTCGGCAGACACCGAGGCGTCGCTGCTCTGACATCAGAGAGCTAAACCTGCCATTCAGTTTGAGACGGCATCGCAAACCAAAAGGGGCGTTGTTTCGTCAAGTCAGCGACCGACGAGCGTGCGAAACGCCCGATATGGATGCATGATGACCAAAACACCTGTCCCTTTACACGTGGATGACCTGACCGGATTTGCCCGCAGCTTAAGCCGCCAATTGGGTGAGGGCAGCCCGTCCCATCTGACCCTGATGAACATGCTGTCCCGCGCTGCGGGGTACCAGAACCTGCAACATATGCGGACTGCGAGTGCTGCGAAACGGCGTATCGAGGCCCGGCCCGACCTTGTGCCCGTTGATATGCGTCTGGTCGAGCGGGCTCTGTTTCAATTCGATGCACATGGCCGCTTGCGCCAGTGGCCGTCCCGACGCGCGGTGCAAACCCTTGCGTTATGGGCCTTGTGGGCCAGCCTTCCCGCAGGCATCAGTCTGAGCGAGAAAGAAATCAACAACATGCTGGGGCGCGAGCATCTGTTCCACGATCCGGCCACCTTGCGGCGCACGATGATTGGCTGCGGAATGCTGACCCGGCAAAGCGATTGCAGCGATTATCGACGTGTCGAACAGGCCCCACCGGCAGAGGCGCAAACCGTCATTAGCGCCGTCACCGCCCGGCGACGCGGTCGGACAGTTGCTGCGTGATATTCTGAACTAAAAAAAGCCCCGTGACCTGCACGGGGCTTTTTTCTGCATCATTGACTGGGTCAGGTTGCTTCGCCCGTTGGGTCCGGGTCTTTTTTGCTGCCCTTCAGCCATTCGCGCAGGCTTTGCATCAGGGCGTAGAGCACCGGCACCAGGATCACGCCGACAAGCGTTGCGGCCAGCATTCCGCCAAATACGGCCACACCAATGGCTTTCTGACTTGCCGCACCCGCGCCGTTTGCCGCCAGCAGGGGAACAACTCCAAGCAGGAAGGACAAAGCCGTCATCATCACCGCGCGGAAACGCTGATAGGCGGCTTCGGCTGCGGCATCCTTGATCGACAAACCGTTGGCGCGTTGTTCCATCGCGAATTCAACAATCAGAATCCCGTTTTTCGAGGCCAACCCGACCAGCATGATCATCCCGATCTGCGTATACAGGTTGATGTCGCTGCCCACGATGGCCACCGCCGCCACCGCCCCGAACAGGGCGACAACCACCGATAGCAGGATCGAGACAGGCATCGACCAGCTTTCGTACTGACCGACAAGGAACAGGTAGCCAAAAAGGATCGCCAGCCCCAGGATCACGATCACAAGACTGCCCGAAGCCAACTGCTGCTGCGCCGTTCCGGTCCATTCGAACGCATAGCCGGGGGGCAGGGCGGTCGCCGATTCCTCGGTCATTACATTGATGGCATCACCGGTGGACAGGCCCGGCGCAGGCACCGCAGTCACAGTGGCCGAGCGGAACAGGTTATGCCGCTTCAACAAAACCGGGCCCAGCACGTTTTCGACATCGATGAGCGTGCCCAGCGGAACCATCTCACCCTGTTGCGAGCGGACGTAGAGGTTCGAGATATCCTCGACATTGTCCCTGTATGTCCCGTCCGCCTGTATCATCACGCGGTAGACGCGGCCAAACAAGTTGAAATCGTTCACATAGTACGATCCCAACTGCGCCTGCATGGTCTGAAAGATCTCGGCAACCGAGACTTGCAGGGTTTTGGCTTTCTCGCGGTCCAGATCGACAAACAGCTGTGGCACGTTTGCGCGGAAGGTCGTGTAGGATTGTCCGATCTCGGGGCGTTGGTTCGCCGCATAAACAAAGGACCCCACGGCCGAAGCCAGATCCTGCGGTGTACCGCCGCCGGTCTGCTGCACCTCCATCTCGACCCCAGCGGACATGCCCAGGCCCTGAATGGGCGGTGGGTTGAAGGCCACGATCGAGGCCGCGGATTCGCCATTGGCGATGGCGAGCACCTTGGCCAAAATGGCATTGGCGCTCACATCATCGTCCTGACGGTCATCCCAATTGGTCAGGTTCACGAAGATCGCCGCGCCGTTTGTGGTTGTACCGTTCAGCAGCGAGAAGCCGTTGACCAGCACGGTACTGGCGACACCCGGGATTTCGCGGATCTTGTCGTCCACGCGGGCCGAGACCGTTTCGGTCCGTTCCAAAGTGGCCGCGTCGGGCAGTTGGATGTCCACGAACAGATAGCCGTTGTCCTCAAGCGGGATAAAGCCGCTGGAGGTGTTGGACATGATCGTCCCCGTTCCCATCCCAAGCGCCACAATGACACCCAGCGCGACGACGGGCAGGATCAACAGCTTGCGCACAATCGCGACATAGCCGCTGCGCACCGTTCCGATGAACCCTTCAAACAGGGCCAGAAGCCCCTTGGGCGGGCCGGAACGGGCACGCAGAACCAGGCCACACAGAGCGGGCGACAAGGTCAACGCGTTGATCGATGAGATCACAACAGCGGTCGAGATCGTCACCGCAAACTGCGAATACAGCCGTCCGGAGATGCCGGGCATGAAGGTCACGGGCACAAACACGGCCAACAGAACCAGCGTTGTCGCGATCACGGGACCGGTGATCTGGCCCATCGCCTTGCGGGTCGCCTCGGCAGGGGGCAGCCCTTCATCCGCGATGATCCGTTCGACGTTTTCCACCACCACGATGGCGTCATCAACCACGATCCCGATAGCCAGAACCAGAGCGAACAGCGAGATCGTGTTCAGCGACATGCCAAAGGCCAGCAGGAAGGCAAACGTTCCTATCAAGGATACCGGAATTGCCACCGCCGGGATGATGGTCGCTCGCCAATTCCCCAGGAATATGAACACGACCGAGATCACCAGAATGAAGGTCAGGATCAGGGTCGAAACCACATCGTTCAGCGACGCCTCGACAAAGTCGGTGGTATTGAACGGCACTTCATATTCCACATCCGTCGGGAAAGAGCGGGACAAGCGTTCCAACTCGGCCTGTACCCGTTCAGACACCGCAAGCGCGTTGGCGCCGGGGGCCTGATAGATGCCGATCACTGTGGCAGGAACCGCCTGAAAGTAGCCCGAGGCTGAATAGAACTGCGCCCCAAGCTCCACTCGTGCAATGTCGCGCACACGCACGATGGACCCGGCATCGCCGGTGCGGATAACAATTTCGCCAAACTCGGCGGCTGAGGTCAGGCGTCCTTTGGTTTTGATCGTGTATTGGAATGTCTGGCCTTCAGGCACGGGCGGAGACCCGATCGAGCCTGCCGAGACTTCGATATTCTGTTCGCGGATCGCATTGATTACATCTCCGGGGGTGATCGACAGGGCGGCCATCTTGTCCGGGTCCATCCAGATCCGCATGGCGTATTCCAGATTGGTCAGAACATCCGCCTTGCCCACACCCTGAACCCGCGCCAGCGCGTCTTTCAGGTTGATCGAGGCATAGTTGGACAGAAACACACTGTCATAGGTCCCGTTGGGCGAGGTCAGCGTCACCAGCAACAGCATGTTGGTCGATGCCTTTTGAGTGACCACGCCCGAGGATGTCACCTCGGACGGCAGGGATGACATGGCCTGTGCCACCCGGTTCTGCACGTTGACCGAGGCAATGTCCGGGTCCGTGCCCACTTCGAAGGTAATATTCAGCGAATACGAACCGTTATCGGACGAGGTTGACGTCATGTAGATCATGTCGTCCACACCGTTCACCTGCGCCTCAATCGGGGCGGCGACGGTGTTTTCCACGGTCTCGGCGTTTGCGCCGGTATAGGTGGTCGTCACGCTGACCACGGGCGGTGTGATGTCCGGGAACTGGGCGACCGGCAGAACCATATAGCCGATGCCGCCCATGATCGTCAGGACAAGCGAAATGACAAGCGCCAGCTTGGGCCGGCTGATGAACAGGGCTGAGAACATCCGTTATTCTCCCGGCTGCTCAGAGGCCACGACCGCATCCACGTCCACGCCAGGACGCACCCTTTGCAGGCCCTCGACGATCACGCTCTCGCCTTCGCGAAGCCCATCGGTGACGATGATGGCGGTGTCCACCGTGTCACCGGTCGTGATATAGCGCTGTTCGACCATCTGCTGGTCATTGACGACCAGAACAAACTCGCCCCGCTGATCCCGTTGCAGCGCGGCCTGAGGGACAAGCACCTGCAAGGTCGGCTCCAGCGCTTCGATCTGGACGTTAAGGAATGCGCCGTCGATGATCAGCCGATCCGCGTTTTCAAACTCGGCCCGCACAGTAATCGCGCCGGTCAGAGGGTCGATGCGGTTGTCGACAAACACGATTTCGCCGGTTTCACCCAATTCCGTCCCGTTGGGCAGGGTGACGTGCACATTTGGGCTTTTCTGACTTTCTGCCAGAGTGCTGGCATTCTCGCCAAACTGTTGAAGAACCGAAGTAAATTGTTTTTCGTTCAGCGAGAAGTTCACATAGATCGGCGCTTCGCTGACCAGGTTCACCAGCGGAGGGTTCGACGGGCCAACAACGTCACCTACACTTGTGGCAACGCGCCCGATGCGGCCCGAAAACGGCGCCTGAATCTGCGTGTAGCTCAGGTCAAGCTGGGCCTGTTGGATGGCCGCGTTTGCGGCTTTGACTTCGGCTTCGGCAACCAGTTCGTTGGCGCGCGCAATGTCGCGTTCGGATTCCGGGGTTGCATCACGGCGGAACAACTCTTCTTTCCGGGCCAGATCGACCTTTGCCAGTTCCAGATTTGCCTCGGCGCGGTCCAGATCGGCCTTGCGCGCCTCAAGCGTGGCCTCATAGAGGTCGGGCTCGATGGTAAACAGAAGATCGTCTTTCTGGACCAGTGCGCCGTCCTCGACGTTCTGAGACTCAAGAAACCCGTTGACCCGCGCGACGATGTCCACCTTGTCGATGGCTTCCGCCCGACCGATGAAAATGGCTTCATCCGTGATCTCTTGGGTATAGGCCGCAGCGATGGAAACCTTCGGCGGCGGCGCGTCGCTTTGATCTTGCGCAGCAGCCCCATGCGCCACCCCAAGGCAGGTCAGTAAGGCAATATACCGTCCCAGCATTTTGGCTGACCCGAAGATGGGAAAACCGATATTCGTCAAATCAAGGGACATGGCGCGTGCCTCACAGTAGATATGAAATAGCTGCCCGGACCCCAAAGGCCCCGGCGCGAGTCGATAGAATTCCTCGACAGGATGGACGTTTTGGGACTTTATCTCAAGCTTCTTGAATACGACTTGTGCGGCCTTGGGCGCAGAAATTTCTTCGTGCTTCGGCTAACTTAGGGCCCCAAGGGTTCGGCACCCCGGTAAGGTAGCGTGTGTCACGCGATGTATCGGCATAAAAAACGGGGGCCGAAGCGGCCCCCGTGTCGTATCTGCCACGATGGTCTGAATTCAGTCGCGGGTGCCAGCAAAACGGGTTTGCCAGTCTTCGCGTTGTTCATCGGTGATTTTGGCGAACAGGACATCGGGAACGGTGAACTCATGACCGGCGGGCAGGGCGGACAACGCCGCCGCCACATCCTCGGGCCAGCCAGTGTCCAGCGTGTTCATCGCGCTCAGCATCCGGGCCGAGGTGTCGGGGATGAACGGCGCGCTGAGCACCGCGTAAAGCCGGATCAGGTTCAGACCCAGACGCACCTGTGCGGCGGCCTGTTCGGGGTCTTCCTTGAAGGTCGACCACGGTGCTGCGGCTTGCAGATATTCGTTGCCCGCCACCCAGATGGCCCGCAATTCCTGCGCCGATTTGCGCACATCCATCGCCTCCATATGCCCTTCATAGGCACGGACGCGGCGAGTCAGTTCTTCGATCAGCGCGTTTTCACGTTCGTCATAGGTGCCGCCTTGGGGTACAGCCTCGCCGAATTTCGAACGGCAGAACTTGGTGATGCGGCTGACAAAGTTGCCCAGCACGTCGGCCAGATCCTTGTTCACCGATTGCTGGAAGTTCTCCCACGTGAACTCACTATCGCTACTTTCGGGCGCATGGCTCAGCAGCCACCAGCGCCAGTAATCGGCGGGCAGAATCTCCAGCGCCTGATCCATGAACACGCCGCGCCCCTGAGAGGTCGAGAACTGGCCGCCATCATAGTTCAGGTAGTTGAAGGATTTCAGGTGATCGACCATCTTCCACGGCTCGCCCGAGCCCAGAATGGTGGCCGGGAAGCTGAGCGTATGGAACGGCACATTGTCCTTGCCCATGAACTGCACGTAGCGCACATCGTCCGCGCCCTTGTCGGTGCGCCACCAGCGTTCCCAATCAGCGTCGGTCTTGCCGTTGGCATCTGCCCATTCCTTGGCGCAGGCGATGTATTCGATGGGGGCGTCGAACCAGACATAGAAGACCTTGCCTTCCATCCCCGGCCAGTCCTGATCGCCTTTTTTGACCGGCACACCCCAGTCCAGATCGCGGGTGATGCCACGGTCCTGCAAACCGTCGCCATCATGCAGCCATTTCTTGGCGATCGAGGTGGTCAGGATCGGCCAGTCGGTCTTGGAGTCGATCCACGCGTCCAGTTGGTCCTTCATCGCGGATTGACGCAGATACAGGTGCTTGGTCTCGCGCACTTCCAGATCGGTCGAGCCGCTGATCGCGCTGCGCGGCTCGATCAGGTCGGTCGGGTCCAATTGCTTGGTACAGTTCTCGCACTGGTCGCCGCGCGCGCGGTCATAGCCGCAATTGGGGCAGGTGCCCTCGATATAGCGGTCGGGCAGAAAGCGTTTGTCGGCGTTGGAATAGACCTGTTTCTCACTGACCTCGCGGATCAGCCCGGCCTCATCCAGTTTGCCCGCGAAATGCTGCGTCAGCACCTTGTTCTGCGCACTGGACGAGCGGCCAAAGTGGTCAAAGCTGAGCCCGAACCGCTTGGCGATATCGGCCTGCACGCCATACATCTCGGCGCAGTATTCCGCGACCGGTTTGCCCGCCTTGGCGGCCGCCAGCTCGGCCGGGGTGCCGTGTTCGTCGGTGGCGCACAGGAACATGACCTCATTCCCGCGGCCACGCTGATAACGTGCGTAAAGATCAGCAGGCAATTGCGAGCCGATCAGATTGCCGAGGTGCTTGATCCCGTTGATATAGGGGATCGCCGAGGTGATGAGAATCCGAGCCATTTTGCGTGTCCACGTAACTGTCTGCGCGCTCGTCTACAGTAAGTCACTGGCCAGCAAAAGCCCGGCTTTCGGGCAGAAGCGATTTTAACGTCTGTGTTGCCGACCCTAATGCGACCTAAGAGGTTCAGCCACCGTTCGTTTCAGGGCGTTCCCAATACAAGGTCCCCAATGCGACATCAAAGACCGGAAAGGTGATGTTGAAATTCGCCTCCTGCATCCGTTCGCGTTTGTGATGCAAGGCATGAAGATGCCTGAGACGCCACCAGCCGGGTATGGATTGGAACATCGCCTCGGCCCGGCTGCCGGGTGGGATGTGATAGCTGAAGTGACACACCTCATAAAGCAGATATCCGGCGATGGTCGAAGCGGCAAACAACGCGCCGACATTTGGATTGAATATCCATCCCAGAACAAGGCCACCGGGCAGCGCAATGCCCATCGTGAACAGAAAGATCAGATAGAGCGGGAACAGAACCACACGCCAGTCAAATGGGCTTTCATATCCCATGTCGGTGTCCAGAAAAAAGGAATGATGATCCCCGGTGTGGCGCTGGTAGAACAGTTTGAGCACCCTGGTCTTTTCGTGACCAAGCCAGCGGTGCGAGGCATATTCGGCAAAGTTCACAAACAAAAGCGTCGCCGGGATCACCAGCAACTGTGACGCGGTCACGTCCGTGACGAAGGTCAGGCTGTAGCAGATGACGAAAAGGCCAGCGATGGCCACCGACAGCATATGGAAATACCCGCTGTACATTTTGCTTATGCCAGCGCGGTATTTCGCCCTGAAGGCCTGCATGGCTGCTCTGGTCATCATTATCGTCTTCCTCCCGAGTATTCGGGGTTAGACTATATGCTTTTCCGGAATAAGCGCCTGCGACCCGACGTTAACTTCGACAGATTGAAGGTCAGTCTCTTTCAGGACTCGCGCAGGTTCCGCCTTGGGACGGTCGTTCAGGCATGATCCGCACGCGGGGTCTTGGGCATAACCCGCATGTTTCGCACCGTTGGGGCCAGATACGATCAATGGTGGTCCTGCTTTGCTATCCTTCCCGGGACCGTTTCAGCAATCGGCCAATGGTGAAAGAGGTGCGCGGTGCATAGACGTAATTTGTTCGCTCTTCGGGCGTGGGGCGCGACCGCATTCGGGCCAGGCCAAAGCCGATCAGGAAGATGTGACCCAGCGCAACAAAGGCAAACAGCGCCCCGGGACCGAATTGCTGGATCAGAGTTGATGAGATGTAGGGCGATGCAATGGCCCCCAGCGCATACCAGAACATCAGCGCTGCCGACAGCTCGACCCGCTGTTCAGTTGTGGCAAAGTCGTTTGCGTGGGCGGATGAAACCGAAAAGATCGGGAAGGTGGTAAAGCCGAAGAAACCAGCCGCCAGCATGACACCCACAGTTCCGGTGCCGCTGGCCGCCATGGTGACCCCGCAGCTTAGGACCGCGACGGCGGACAGCCAGATCAGAACCCAGCGCCGGTCATATTTATCCGCAAGCCAGCCCATCGGATATTGCGCCAATGCCCCGCCCAACACGAATGAGGCCAGGAAGAACGCGATCTGGTCCACGCCCAGTCCGACCTCCTGCCCATAGACAGGACCAACCATTCGAAACGATGCGGAACTCAGCGCGGCAACGATCACGCCCGCAACGGCAAGGGGCGAGCTGCGCCAGGCCAGTTTTGGCCGCAACCGAGGCGCATCAGGTGTCTGAGGTTGACTGGCCCGCGTCAGTGTCAGCGGCAACAACGCGGCGCAGCACAGAATGGCCAGCAGGTTATACGACACGTAAGAGGCAGGTGGCAGAACCGCGATGATCAACTGCGCGGTCAGCGAGGCACCCATGTCGACAATGCGGTACGTGCCCATCGCGCGCCCACGCGTTTCATTGTTGACTTTTGCGTTCAGCCAGGCCTCGATCACTGTATAGCACCCGGCGACACAGGTGCCCGATGCGATCCGCAGCGCGGCCCAGATATAGGGGTTTTCGGTCAGTGTGTGCCCGATCAGCCCCATCGCACCCAAGGCGGTGCAGACCGCGAAGGCGCGGGAATGGCCCACAGTCCCCATCAAACGCGGGGCCCACCAGCAGCCGACAAAGAACCCGATGAAATGTGCCGATCCCAGCAGACCGATCTGCTCGGTCGTGAACTCAAGCGTGATGCCCGAGATGGCGTCCAATGGCCCGACGCCGCCTGTCGACAGTTGCAACAGAATGACGGAAAGAAACAGGGCGGCGAAGGAAATGATCGTGCGCATAATGGGGTTACACTGACGCTCTGACAGGCAGATGCGCGCGCCTATTCGACGCGAGGGGGTCGTTTTTTGACCTTTGGCCGATTTCAGGCGCGTGAGATTTCGGCGTGGATGTCCAGCCCGACGTTTTCTGCCACCAGATCGGGATAGCCCGAGGCGCCAAAATCATGCCGGTTCAGCGCACCCGTCAGGCCGATGGACAATTGGTCCAGATCGTCCGGGGCTGTTCCGGGGCGACGATAAAGGCTCGCATCCAGGGTCACCGGACGGGTGACGCCCCGCACCGTCAGATCGCCGGTAATCCGCGCCCCGTCCGAGATGCGGCCCGACGGGCCAAGCTGAACGTCGGTCGAGACAAAGCGAATGGTCGGATGGCTTTTTGCGTTCAGCACGGTCTGCCCCAGCATCGGCATCCGGGCAAACGGCAGCCGTGTGCGCGCCTTGCTAACATCCAGCACCACGTCGACCCGGCTGTTCTGCAATCGGCGCGTATCGATCTGAACATTCGCCGACCGGATCGGCATCGACCCGGTCTGGGAAACGCCCGACAGATCGAAACTGAAACCGACGCGGGTGTCCCGAGCCGACAGAACATAGGGTTGCAAAGCGGCTTGCGCCGTCCGGGTCAGGGGCAGGGCAGCCAACCCGGCAAGGACACAGCGGCGGGTCAGGGTGGTCATGCCATGACCCCCTCTCGTCTGGGGCGGGAACGTTTGAGCAGCATCAGCACGATGGCGATGTTCAGCCCGTTCCACAGAATGCCGTTCACGAAGGCCAGTTGATAGTTTCCGGTCACGTCGTAAATCCATCCCGACATCCAGCCGCCAAGGGCCATGCCCAGAATGGTCATCATCATGACAAAGCCGACACGCGCCCCGGCCTCTTGCGGGGGCATGTATTCACGCACGACCAGCGCGTAGCTGGGAACGATGCCGCCCTGTGCCAGACCGAACAGCATGCTGATGACATAAAGCGAGACCATCCCGTCATAAGGCAGGAACAGAAACAACGCGATACATTGCAGGACCGAGCCGATCAGCAGGGTCATGACACCACCCAACCGGTCCGCCAGCAAGCCCGAGATAATCCGGCTGACAACACCACCCAGCAGCATCAGCGACAACATCTCGGCCCCCACGGCAGGCCCGTATCCCAGTCCGACGCAATACGAGACGATATGGACCTGCGGCATGGACATGGCCACACAACAGCCGATACCGGCAAGGCCCAGAATATATTGCAGCGCGCGGGGTGAGACGCCAACGCTGCGGGCGTTGATCTGCGCGGTCGCGGCGGCGGTGCTGTGCGCCTCGACCGGGACCTGACGGCGCAGCAGCAGCGACAGGGGAATGACGACCAGCAGGGTCAGGGCGGCCAGGGTCAGGTAGACCTGTTGCCAGCCATCGCGGGCCAGAATGTCGGACAGCAGCGTGGGCCAGATCGCCCCGGACAGGTAATTGCCGCTGGCCACCAGCGCCACGGCAATTCCGCGTCGCTTCATGAACCAATGCGAAATATCGGCGATCAGGGGGCCAAACCCAATCGATGTGCCCAGACCCAACAGCAGATGCGCGGCGGACAGCAGCAGGATATTCGGGGCCCAAGTCGCCAGCAGATAGCTGACGGCACTCAGCATTGCGGCCCCGATCAGCGCTATGGTCACGCCCAGCCGGTCAACCATCTGCCCCAGCCACATATTTCCCAGGGCAAAGCCGATCATGGACAGAACATACGGCAACGAGGCTTCGGCCCGCCCTGCGCCGAATTCGGCCTCGATTGCGGGCATCACCACGATCACCGCCCACATGCCCACATTCGCCACCGTTGCGATGGCGAGGGTGATCAGAAGGCGCAGCCACGAGTAGCGGCTATCGTGGATCGGGTGAGTCATGCGGTGACGCTAGGGTGCGGTCCGGGGTTTGACCAGTCACATCTTGCGTGATCGATGCGGTCTCAGGTCAGAACATCCTCGGTTTCGACCCGTTTCAGGTGCAAACCGGCGCGGGCGGCGGTCATGGTGGCCTGCCATGTGACCGGCGGCAGCGCGCGGGCGCGGCGGCGGGTCAGGGTCCAGCGGCGGGCCTCTCCCTTATGATTGGCGGCCATGTGCCAGCGCGTCTCGACCCCTTGCGCGCCACCATCGCCGGGGGTCAGCAGCAGACCCAGCGGCGCGCGCGCCATCGCGCCGCCCTGTTCGGCAGCCAGATGCATCCGCCGGATAGGGGTCAGCCCCGGCGCGCCGGGCAGGTCGCCGACGATCAGCGGAATGGCCCCGCTGCGCAACGCCTCTTCCAGACACCACAGCAGATCCTCGGAGCGGGTGGGGTGGACAAAGATGAATCGGGCGGGATCGGCAAAGGGCATCATCCCGTCGGGGTGTAGCTGGCCGGGCTCCCACGCGGGGGAAATCCACAAGACCGGCCCCTGCATCTGACCGGCCAGCCACATGGCAAAACTGCGCCGGGCGGGGCCGCAGGCTTCGTGCACGCGGCCCAGTTGCAGGGCGATTTCCTCATGAAGTTTGACCCCCGGCGCAACGCGCGCGGGCTTTTGACCAAGAAGCTGAGCAGACATGATATGTTCGTATCATGTTCTTGTTTCGTTCTCAAGTGGGGGCGCGTTCAGCGCGACAGGATCAGGCGACCATCGGTGAACTGGATGTTCGAAAACCGATGCAGGTAATCCATGCCCAGCAGCGACTGATGCAGTTCACCTTCATTGATCCAGGCCGAGACATTGCGGTCCGTGATCGGCCCCAGTTCCAGGCTATCCAGCCGCACGGGCGCGGTCCGGACCTCGCCGTTTGCGGTAATCGCGCGCCCGAAATAGTTCAGCTGATCCGGATCAATGCCCACGCGTTCCGCATCCTGCGCGCTGAGGACGATCTGGCTGGCCCCGGTGTCCACAAGGAAGACAATGGGTTCGCCGTTCACCGTGACAGGCAGGTAATAATGCCCGTCCTGCGCGTGCGGCACCTCGATCGTGTCGCCGGTGACGGCCATTTGCGGGGCAGGTCCGACCGAGGACCGGATATCCTCCCACAAGCCAATGACCGCGATGACGCCCACAAAGATGAACACCCAGGCCATCACCTGTTGCAGGGTCTTGTTCAGAGATTGGCGGTTCTGGGCGACAAACCAAAGCAATATGGCCGCGGCCAACACGACCAGATACACCAAACGCCCGATATCGTCGCCATTCATGCTGCTGCCCTTATCCTTGGTTCTGACCCTCTATATGGGGATTTAGGACGCAAAACCAAAGGCCTTGAGGCCATCCAGAATGAACTGCACCGACAGGGCGGCCAGCAGCATACCCAACAACCGGGTCAACACGTTCAGACCGGTTTTGCCCAGAATGCGGGCGATCAGGCCGCCCGACAGGAAGAACAACAGCACCACCGCCATGACGGCCAGCATTACGGCCACTGCCGCAGCAATTCCCTGAATGCCCGGATGCTGCCCGGACAGCAGAATAATGGTCGCAATCGATCCTGGCCCGGCGACCAGAGGGATGGCGAGCGGAAAGACGGACGGGTCATTATGTTCCTCTTCCTCGGCCCGATCCTCGCGCCGTTTGGTGCGGCGTTCGAACAGCATGTCCAGCGCGGTCAGGAACAGCAGTGCGCCGCCGGCGACCTTGAACGCCTCCATCGAAATGCCAACGAAACCCAGTACGGCCTCACCAAAGGCGGCAAAGGCAATCAGGATGCCCGAAGCCACAACGCAGGTGCGATAGGCCGTTCGCCGCCGGGTGCGCGCGTCCATATCCTGCGTCATCGCGACAAAGATGGGCGCGGTGCCAAACGGGTCGATCACCACGAACAAGGTGGTGAAGGCGGTGATGAAGAAGGCGGCGTCAGTCATGCGGCGCTCTCGGCCTGTTCCAGTTTTTCAGCCGCAGCAACCCAAAGCGCCTCGGCCTTTTGCATGGCTTCGGTGACTTCGGCGAATTTACGGTTCCAGGTTTCCAGATCGTTGATCTTGTCATCCTCGTACAAGGCCGGGTCCGCCAGCTTGGCCGACAGCTTGTCATGCATGTCCGTCAGTTTCTCGATCCGGTCCTCGCATTTGCGCAGATCGGCGCGCAGGGCCAGCATCGCCTCACGCGAGGGGCGCTTGGGCTTGGCGGTTTGCGGCTTCGCCTTCACGGGTTTGTCGCGGGCCAGCAGCAAGGAACGATAGGCCTCCAGATCGCCATCGAACGGCTTGACCGTCCCGTCCGAGACCAGCCATAGCCGGTCCGCCACCAGCGATAGCAGGTGCATGTCATGGCTGACCAGCACAACCGCGCCGGAATAGGCGGTCAGCGCCTCGACCAGCGCCTCGCGGCTTTCGATGTCCAGATGGTTGGTCGGCTCGTCCAGGATCAGCATATGCGGCGCGTCGATGGTGGCCAGCAGCAGCGACAGCCGCGCCTTTTGACCGCCCGACAGACGCCCCACCTTGGTCTCAGCCTGATCCGCGTTCAGGCCGAACCCGGCCAGACGCGAGCGCCACTTGCCCGGCGCCTCATCCGGGCGCAGGCGGCGCAAGTGGTCCAGCGGCGTCTCGTCCACATAGAGCTCATCCACCTGATGCTGCGCGAAATAGCCGATGCGCAGCTTGTTGGAGCGGCTCATCTTGCCCACCATCAGGGGCAGGCGGTCGGACAGCAGCTTGGACAGGGTCGATTTACCCTGACCGTTCTTGCCCAGCAGCGCGATGCGGTCGTCCTGATCGATGCGCAGGTTCAGACGGCGCAGCACTTCGGTCTCGCCATAGCCCGTGACGCCGCCTTCGAGATTGATGATGGGTGGCGACAGTTCCTCGGGTTCCGGGAAAGAGAACGCGCGCAACGCGGCCTCTTGCGGGGTTGAGACCAGTTGGATGCGTTCGATCATCTTCAGGCGCGATTGGGCCTGCACGGCTTTGGACGCCTTGGCGCGAAACCGGTCCACGAAACTTTGCAGATGCGCGATGCGGGCCTTGGCCTTGGCGTTTTCCGATTCCGCCTGCGCCAGCCGCTCGGCCCGGCGTTCGGCGAATTTGTCGTATGGCACCGCGTAGTAGGTGAGCTTTCGATCCTCCAGATGCAGGATCGAGCCCACCGCGCGGTTTAGCAGCCCGCGGTCGTGGCTGATGATGATGACCGTATGCGGATATTTCGCCAGATAGCTTTCCAGCCATAAGGCGCCTTCGAGGTCCAGATAGTTGGTCGGTTCGTCCAGCAGCAGCAGATCAGGCTGAGAAAACAGCACCGCCGCCAACGCCACGCGCATCCGCCAGCCGCCCGAGAAATCGGAACAGGGTTTCAGCTGGTCGTCGTCATCGAACCCCAAACCTTTGAGGATCGAGGCCGCCCGCGCCTCGGCTGACCACGCATCAATATCGGCCAGTCGAGTCTGGATTTCTGCAATGCGCCCAGGGTCGGTGGCGCTGTCGGCCTCGGCCATCAGCGCGCTGCGCTCGGTATCGGCGGCCAGAACCGTGTTGATCAGCGAGATATCGGACGAGGGCACCTCTTGCGCCACCCCACCGATCCGCGCGCGTTTCGGGACCGAGATATTGCCGGACTCCAGCGCCAGTTCCCCCCGGATCAAACGAAACAGGGTGGTCTTGCCGGTGCCATTGCGCCCCACAAGCCCGACCTTGTGCCCGTCGGGAATGGTTGCACTGGCCCCGTCGAACAGGGGACGGCCTTCAACGGCATAGGTGATGTCTTCGATCCGTAGCATGAGGCCGCTCTTAGCAGAGCCGTGATGCCGCCGCCAGCGGCTTGGCATGTTCAACCGCCGGGCAATGTGTTAGCGCGTTCTGCAAGCACCGGAGACATCTTATGCGCGCGGCCCAATCGCACCCGACACTGATCACGCTGGTTCTGCTGACCGCGTTGTCGGTGCTGTCGCTGAATATGTTCCTGCCGTCACTGGCCCATATTGGTGAGGATTTGCAGGCTGACTATGGATTGGTCAATCTGGCGGTCGCGGGCTATCTGGCTCTGTCCGCTGTTCTGCAACTGATCATGGGGCCCTTGTCCGACCGGTTCGGGCGGCGGCCCGTTCTGCTGCTCAGCATGGTGATTTTTGTTGCGGCATCTGTCGGTTGCGCCTTGGCCGAGTCGATCTGGGTCTTTCTTGGCTTTCGCATGTTGCAGGGCGCAATCATCGCGGGGCAGGTGCTGTCGCGCGCTGCTGTGCGCGATATGTACGAGCCCAACGAAGCCGCCAGCAAACTGGGTTACATCTCGATGGCGATGGCCCTTGCGCCAATGCTGGGCCCGATGCTGGGCGGCGTGCTTGAAATGCTGTTCGGCTGGCGCGCGGGTTTTGTCCTTTATGCCATGTTGGGCGTGGCCATGTTGGTGCTGGTCTGGGCCGATATGGGCGAGACCAACACAAACGCCAACGCAACTTTCGCCGCGCAGATGCGGCTTTATCCGCAGCTGTTCGGCTCTCGCCGGTTCTGGGGCTATTCGTTCTGCGCGGCATTTTCGATCGGGGGCTTTTATGCCTTCATCACTGGCGCGCCTTTGGTCGCGGGCGCGTGGTTCGATCTCAACCCGGCTTTGTTAGGGGTAGGGATCGGGATTATCACGCTGGGGTTCATGGCTGGCAGCTTTCTGACCGGACGCCTCGCCGCCCACACAAAACTAAGCACGATGATCCTTGTTGGACGGGCAATCGCCTCGCTTGGTCCGCTGATCGGCTTGCTGACATTCCTTGGCGGGTTCGGCACGGTCTGGACGTTTTTTGGGTCCGCAGTCTTCGTGGGCTTTGGCAACGGTCTGACTGTCGCCAATGCAACGGCCGGGTTGATGTCGGTCAGGCCGCAGCTTGCGGGCAGCGCCGCCGGATTGTCCGGCGCGATCACCGTTCTGTTGGGCGCTATTCTCACCTCAGCCACCGGCGCACTGGTCAGTGCCCAGAACGCGCCCTTTGTCGTGTTGGGCATGATGTGCGCCAGCAGCTTTGCGGGGCTTTTGTCCATCCTCTATGTGCGTTGGATCGATCTGCACGACCCGCTTCCCGACACGATCTGAATGTCAGGCAATCATTGTCCTTTTCTTACGCCCGATACCATGCTACGCGGCGCGCGATGGATTTCGGCGCGAGTGTCGCGCCCTATGTTAAGGAGAGGCCGACATGGCACTGGAACGCACATTCTCGATCATCAAACCCGATGCAACCAGCCGCAACCTGACTGGCAAGATCAACGCCAAATTCGAAGACGCGGGCCTGCGCATCGTTGCGCAAAAGCGCATCCACATGACCAAGGAACAGGCTGGCAAGTTCTACGAAGTCCACGCCGAGCGTCCGTTCTATGACGAACTGTGCGAATTCATGTCGTCGGCTCCGGTCGTTGTTCAGGTTCTGGAAGGCGAAGGCGCCATTGCCAAGAACCGCGAAGTCATGGGCGCAACCAACCCCGCTGACGCGGCCGCCGGCACCATCCGCGCCGAGTTCGCTGAATCGGTCGGTGAAAACTCGGTCCACGGTTCGGACGCACCGGAAACCGCAGCAGTCGAGATTGCCTATTTCTTCTCGGGCATCGAACTGGTCGGCTAAGCTACGGCTTATATCGGATTTTGAGGCCGCTCCGTTTTGGGGCGGTCTTTTTCGTTCAGACCTGTTTCAGATCCTTGGCGGCAACACGCACGCCAATCGCATCCAGATCCGAGATCATCTGGTTTTCCGGAGCGGCTTTGGTGCTGGCCTTGATGGCGTCAAACCGCTGACGCAGCTGCTTTTTCTCTTCACCCTTGCAGTCGTTCCAAGGGCGGCCCTGCAGGCCCATCACCAGCACATAATACCCGATGAAATGCGCTTTGGTTCCGGCCTGTAGCAGCCGGGAATACGCCTCATCCGGCCCCAACTCGCGCAGTTCCTGCGCTGAATGGATGCCCGCGCGGGCGCAGGCTTGCTCGAAGGCGGGACCCAGATTGCGGATGGATGAGACGGGATCAGACATGCCCTTGGTTTAACCAGCCGTTGCAGGGCTGTCACCCGCGCATTTCGTCGGGTCGCGCCCGGTTTTACTTGCAACGAATGCAGAGTCTTGCATTCATAACGTCATGCCATCGCAGAAAATTGGATGGTTAGAACCAAAGGCTTCGGCCAAACTGTGGAGAATAGCGAAAAACACCCCACATTGGCTTGAGGGAAAGCCCCTTGGATTGCTGAAAAAAGTTCGATTGTAGAAAGCATCGGCATTCAGAAGGTCACGGAGATTCTGGTCAATGACGACCTTGAAGCAGAACGAAAGAGCAGTTCATGAATTCTGAGTCCGAGGCGCTTTTCTTTGTTCTTGGCGCGTTTGATCAGGCTGCGTTTGCGTCGGCCCTGACTGATATGTCGGTGAGAGTCACCAGGTCGAACGCTGGTAAGCCGTTTATTCTGCTGGATTGCCATGATCAGTCGATCCGCGCCTCTGGTCGGATATTGTTGGAAACGGAAGGGGCGTTGCACCTGTTGCAGAAGGACGGTGCGCGCCGGATCCAAAAAGGCAAGGGCCGGGGCCGGTTTGTGCAGGATCTGCCAACAGGTCCTGTGCGTGAGGCTTTGAGCGGCTTTCCCAAACTACGCGCCTTGATGGAAATCGCCACGGGAGAAAGGCAGGAAAGCGACGTGGCCCTGCTGGACGATCTGCAAAAGACGCAAGTGCGCGGCAGTGTGGTGTCGTTGTCTACGGAACATGGTCGGGCGACAATCCTGCGCCTTCGGCGATTGCGTGGATACGACAAAGCCTTTGACAAAGCCTGCGCTGCGGTCCGTGCAATGGTTGGGGCAAGCCCGGACATTGAATCACTGGCGGATGCGGTATCGGCGACCGACGCGCGTTATCGTGCCAAGCCCGAGATCGCATTGGGGACCGACGAACCCTCGATTCAAGTCGCGGCTGATATTATCAAGACTTATCTAAAGGTTGCGCAGCAAAATGAAAGTGGCCTGATCGCGGATATTGATACCGAGTTTCTGCATGACTACCGCGTGTCGCTGCGTCGAATTCGCTCGGTCATCAGCCTGTTCAAAGGGGTGTTTTCTGAGGCGCAGACCGCCGAATTCAAAAAGACCTTCTCGGAGCTGATGGCGCCGACAGGGCGGATGCGGGATCTGGACGTCTATCTTCTGGAAAAGGATATGTATTTCAACCTGGTGCCAAGCACGCTTCATGCTGGTCTGGACGCCATGTTTGCGCAATTCCAGAAGGAACGCGCCCAAGAACTGTCGCGCATCACGCGCCGATTGCGCAGCAAGACTTACCAAAGCCAGATGTCTGACCTCAGGGCGCTGTTTGACGGGACAGATAACGTAAAACCGGGACCGAATGCGCAGCGCGGGGCGTATGATTATGCCTGCGCGCTGATCTGGAAACGCTATCGCAAGGTCTGCAAGATCGCGCGCAGCATCACGCCCGAAACTCCGGATGAATCAGTGCATGGCCTTCGGATCGACTGCAAGAAACTCCGATACCTGATGGAGTTCTTTGCGCCCCTGTTCGACGCAAAGGATTTCAAATCGATCCTCAAGCCCCTGAAAAAGCTTCAGGATAACCTTGGACTGTTCAACGATTTCTCGGTCCAGCAAGAGGCTCTGCTGGCTTTTACGTCTCAGCAATCAAACGCCCAAGGCCGTGTGGATGCTCAGGTCGGTTTGGCTGTTGGCGGGCTGATCGCCGTACTGGATCAACGTCAGCGGGCCGAGCGTGACCGGGTGATCGCCAATTTCCAGCAATTCGATGCCCCCGAAACACGGCATCTGTTCCGCAGCCTGTTTCACCAGCCCAAGGAGTGAGGAATGAAGATCATTGCCTGTTACAGCAACAAAGGCGGTGTCGGGAAAACCGCAACCTCGGTCAATCTGGCCCATGCCTATGCCGCGGCGGGCAAGCTGGTGCTGCTGTGCGATCTTGATCCACAAGGCGCCTCGGGGTTTTACTTTCGGGTCAAGCCTTCGAAAAAGCTCACGGATGCGCGGTTTTTTGAGGATGTGAAGCGCTTTACCAACGCCATCCGGGCCAGCGATTTCGACGGTCTGGATATTCTTCCCGCAAACCTGACCTTCCGCGATTTTGACGTGTTTCTGTCTCGGATGCGGAACAAGCGCTCGCGCCTGAAAAAGGCTCTGATGGCGGCGGGCAGTGACTATGACGTCATCATCCTCGATTGCCCGCCGAATTTTTCGACCCTGTCCGAGAATATCTTTAAGGCCGCCGATGAGATTGTCGTGCCGGTCATCCCAACCACCCTGTCGGAGCGTACGTTCGATCAGTTGGTGGGGTTCTTTGACGAACACAAACTGCCGAAGAAAAAGCTGAAGGCATTTTTTTCGATGGTCCAGCAACGCAAAACCCTGCATCAGCAGACGATGGAGACGATGCGCAAGGCTTATCGGAAGCGGTTCATGCAAAGTTGCATTCCTTTTGCCTCGGATATCGAAAAGATGGGCCAATATCGCGCGCCGGTGGTCACCTACGCCCCGCGCGGCGTGGCAGGGGCGGCCTACAAGGCGCTGTATGAGGAATTGGAAAACGGGGTGGTTGCGACCAAATGAGCAAGGAAATCGAGCGCAAATTTCTGGTCAACAGTCTGCCGGACCTGAGCGGCACGCAGAAGGCGGTCGTGCGGCAGGGCTATCTGACGGCCCCTGACGATTCGACCGAATTGCGGTTGCGGCAGAAGAATGACCGGTACTTCCTGACCCTCAAGGGCGGCGGAGGGCTGGTTCGGGTTGAGCGTGAGGCCGAAATCTCGGCCGATCAATTCGAAACCTTCTGGCCTGAGACCGAAGGGCGGCGGGTCGAAAAAGAACGGTTCACCGGCGCGTTGCCAGATGGGCGGGTGTTCGAGCTGGATATCTTCCAAGGCAATTTGGCGCCGCTGCAACTTGTCGAGGTTGAGTTCTCGTCAGAAGACGAGGCGCACAGTTTTGCGCCGCCCGCTTGGTTCGGCGCGGATGTGACCGAGGATAAGCGCTACAAAAACAAGAACATGGCCATCGACGGCGCGCCTGACTAAACCCGGCGCGCCAGATTCAGGGTGGTTTCAAGGCCCGGTTCGCAATTCCGGGCCGCGAACTGACCGCCATGCATGTGTGAGATCGCCGCGACCAGCGCCAACCCCAACCCCGCATTGCGTTCCGTACGGGCAGGGTCAAGCGTCACAAATGGCAGTTGCAGGCGATGCAGGTCCTCTGGCGGGACGCCCGGTCCCTGATCACGCACACTCAGGTGGGCCGTGTCACCATCCTCACCGATCGAGATTGTGATGGCGGTGTTTTCGGGCGCATAGCGCATAGCGTTTTCCAGCAGGTTCGACAGCGCCTGAGACAGAAGGGGCCGGTGGCCCTGTATCGGGGCGGCCTGTCCCTGAACCTTTAGCCGGATGTTCTGATCAGCGGCGACAGGTTCGTAGAGTTCAACAACGTCGCGGGCGAGTTGCTGCAAATCCACCTGTTCGAACTGTTCACGGCCCAGCCCGGCCTCGGCGCGTGAGATTTCCGTCAACTGCCCCAAAACCCGCAAAACGTGGTCGATCTCTCCGGTGGCGCGGGCAATATCAACCTCACGATCCAAGTCGCTTTTGTCGGGATCTGAAAGCGCCTCGACCCGTTGTTTCAGGCGCGACAGGGGCGAGCGCAGGTCATGGGCTATCGAGTTGGACGTGGTGCGCAGGTTGCTGATCAGTTCTTCGATCCGATCCAGCATGTTGTTCAGTGTTCCGGCCACCTGATCGAACTCATCGCCAGTGCCGCGCAACGGCATCCTGCGGGACAGATCGCCCGAGACGATGTTCTCGGCAGTGCTGGCGATGTCGGACAGGCGGGAAAAAACCAGCCGGGTGAACAACCAGCCGGTCAGCACGCTCAGCGCCAATGCGATGCCAAGGGCCAGCGCTACGGATCGCAGCAGAACCCGGTCGAATTGTTGCCGCGCGACGGCGTCGCGGCCGACGATTAGGCGCTCCCTGCCGGGCAGGCGGATCGACGCGGCCGAGACGGGGACGAGTTGATCGTCATCGGCGCGGCGCAGTTCCAGTTCAACCCAGCCACTGCCTGCCGTGATATGTTCGGGCCATTGCTTGAGGTTTCCGACCAGCTTGTTGCCGAACCGATCCGTCAGAAGATACAGCGCATCGCGTTCCGAGGCGCTGGGAAGGCGGCGTTCGATGGCTGTGATCAGCCCGATCAGGCCCCGGCGTTCATATTCATCAGCCAACCCCGTGAGTTCTGCTGACACGACCGAGCGGGTTTCGGATTCAATACTGCGATTGGCGGTAACATAGACCAGCGCCAGCACCGTCGCCGTCAAAAGCGTGCTGAGAACCATGCTGGCCAGAACCAGCCGTGTGCGAGAATTGTTCAGGGAAAGCCGCAGGTTATCCATCAGACATCATGTAACCCGCACCCCGGACCGTTTCAATCAGCGGCGCGTCGCCGCCTTCGTCCAACTGGCGGCGGAGTTTTGAGATATGGACGTCCACGACATTGGTGTTCGGGTCGAAGTGATAATCCCAAACGCCTTCCAGCAGCATGGTGCGCGATACGACGCGATTTTTGCGGCGCAGGAAGAATTCGAGGATCTGGAACTCGCGCGGGGTCAGCGTGATCTCATGCCCGTCGCGCGTGACTTTGCGGGTCAGCAGATCCATCTCAAGATCCTTGCAGGTCAGGGTAGGCGTTTCCTCGGATTCCTGCGGGCGACGCAAAAGCGCTTCGATCCTTGCGTGCAGTTCCTGAAAGGAAAACGGCTTGACCAGATAATCATCCGCGCCCGAGCGCAGACCTTTCACGCGCTCATCCACCGCGCTCATGGCGGTCAGCATCAGAACGGGGGTTTTCAACCCTGCAGCGCGCATGGATTTGATCAGGGACAACCCGTCCAAGCCCGGCAGCATCCGATCCAGAACAATGGCGTCAAAGCCGCCATCCGTGGCATGATACAGCCCTTCGCGGCCATCGGCGGCAACCTCGACCACATAGCCTTCCTCGCTGAAACCTTTAGCGATGAAGTCCCGTGTGTCTTCGTCATCTTCGACGATCAGCAGGCGTCGGCTCATGATCGGGGTTCCTTTCTATCGGGATTTAAACACAATTTTCAGATAAAGCACATGGTTTGAGAATGGTTCGTATCTGAGGGATCGAGCCGGGTGCGGCCTCGCGCACCCGGCAAGCCCGGCGGATTGCGGACAAATCAATTCCGCCAGGAAGCGCACGTCATATATCCCCATCATGTGACGCGCGCGGGTCTTCGGTCAGGCGATTTCAACCGCGACAAAGATCTGGTTGCCGCTGCGATTGATCAGCACCAGCGCCGGGTCGGTCTTTTCGCTGTCCAGCGCAGCTTTCAGTGCATCCGGCGTCAGCGTGTCCTGGCCACCCAGTTTGACGATGACATCACCGCGCTGCAGACCGGCCTTGGCGGCAGGGCTGTCAGGTTTCAGGTCCGTCACAACCACGCCGTCAACGCCTTCGGCCACACCCATCTCGGCGCGGGCGGCCTCGGTCAGCGGCGCAACGGTGACACCCAGTTGGGTACCAGTGGCTTCCGCATCAACGGGGCCGTCCACTTGGGCCTGGGCAGACTGGTGCTGGCCAATCGTCAATTGCAGGTCCTGTTGGGTGCCGTCGCGCAGCACGGTCAGGGTGCTGTCGGTGCCAACTTTGGTGGTGCCAACCAGAAGGGGCAGGTCGCTGCTGTTATCCACGGTCTCGTCATTGAAACTCAGGATCACGTCGCCCTGTTGCAGAACACCGTCCGCCGGGCTACCGGCCACGACGTCCGAAACCAAAGCACCGGTCAAGCTGTCGATACCAAGCGCCGCTGCCAGTTCCGGACTGACATTCTGGATCGACACGCCCAGCCAACCACGGCTGACCTGACCGTCATCGCGCAGATCGGCTGCGATATGTTCCACGATGTTCGATGTCACCGCAAAGCCAAGGCCGACCGAGCCGCCGCTGGGCGAATAGATGGCCGAATTCACGCCGACCACTTCGCCTTCCATGTTGAACAGCGGACCGCCCGAGTTGCCTTTGTTGATCGCCGCATCGGTCTGGATGAATTCGGCATATGGACCTTGCGAGATGTTGCGGCCCTTGGCCGAGACGATCCCAGTGGTGACGGTCGAACTCAGGCCGAACGGATTGCCGATGGCCACGACATCCTCGCCAACACGGATGACGTCACTATCGCCCATCTCAACCGCTTGCAGAGTCTCACCTGCGTCAATCTTCAGAACGGCGATATCGGTCAGCGGGTCGGTGCCGATCACTTCGGCGTCAAACGTGCGGTCATCGTTCAGGCGCACGGTGACCGATGAGGCGTTGTCGACCACGTGGTGGTTGGTCACGATAAACCCGGCCTCATCCAGAACAAACCCCGATCCCAGACCCTGTGCCGGGCCGCGTTGTGGCATTTGGAATCCTTCGGGGCCACCAAAGCGTTTGAAGAACTCACCAAAGGGATGGGTTTCGAAGTCAAACTCCTGACCTTGCGCCGGACTTGTGGCGATGTCCTGTTCGGCGATGATGGTCACCACCGACGGGGATACGGTTTCGACCAGATCGGCCAGTGCCTCGTCCGCCATCGAGGGCAGGGCGGTTGTCGCCAGCAATGCAGCGCCCAGTGCGCTGACGCCGATCCAACTGGAATTTCGCGGCAAAAGAAGCGAGGATTTACGGATGCTCATTTGTGTCTCCTGTTCATATCGCGCGATTGCTGTCGCGCGTTGAACAGGCAGATAGAACGCCAGTCTTTGGGTTACGTGGCGAGAGGGTTAAGAAATCTTAATTTTGCCACAAACCGCCTGTTCGGTGTGCCGCGATGTGGGTCAGAGATTCGCGGGAACTGCTTGTGCGAATCGGAGGATTGTTGCCGAAACGTGTGTCAAACACTCAAAAGTGTTGAATTTCGTTTCCCTCGTGGACAATCGGGTAGCCTGAAATATCAAAAAGAGAGTGATCTTCCTTTAGTTGTGGACCGGTTCCAAAAACTGTGAGCCGACCGGGTTAATAACACGAGATTGTTATCAGATAGCGCATTACGCATGTGCATAACGGCCGTATTTGTGAATTCCTTAAAATCTAAGCACACTTGGAAGTTGTGTAAGCGAAAGCAGAATGTTGCTTAAAAGCCATCCGTTTGCGTCTGAACTGGGCAGTTTTGTCCAATTTTACGTTGTTTCGACGGATCGGATCGGGGAATATGAACCTGCCCAAGTGAGGGGGAACCGAAGGCACTAGGGGGTGCCAACGGTGATCTCGGTCTTAAGTAGCGCTAGCGGCATGTTAACGAGGGGGTCTTGTTTAGGTTTAGCGGCGGAAAACCCAGTCAGCCTGATTGGCGAGATTGGTCGCGCTTTTGAGATCGAAGAAAAGTGGTAGTCCTGTTTGGGTACGCGGCCCGGTCTTCAACGACCGGGCCGTGATCATTTTGGGGGCTGGTTTTGGTGCCATGCGGCCCAGTCCTCGGGCGTGTCCAGATCCAGCAATGCATGTGACCCCGGCAAGGCAACTGTGAAGACCCGATCCTTGTTTGTGCGCACGACGGATTGCGCGCCTTCGTCTCCGGTCAATTGGGCCAGCGCCGCAAACAGGCTTTGGTCGAACACCACGGGATGACCCGGCTTGCCGCTTTGCGTGGCACCGCGCCAGATCAGAAAGTCGGGGTTGTTGTTGTGTGCTGCCAGAACCTCCGCCAGATCGTTCGATGTCAGGTCGGGCAAATCGGCCAGCATCACCATGACGGCCGTTGCGTCCGGGCCTATATGCGCCAACGCACCGCGCAAGCTGGCATTCATTCCTTCCGCAGCGTCCGGAATCGGCACCCGACGAACATCAAGACCGTCCAGCGCCTGATACCGGGGATGAGGCCTTTGGGGCAGGGCGACCGTCACAGGCCCGGCGGCCAGCGCAGTTTGGGCGGATCGCCTGAGCAGCGGAACACCGTCCACCTGTTGCAACAGCTTGTCCGCACCGCCCATCCGCGACGATTGCCCGGCGGCCAGCAGGATGATGGGAATCCTCGTCATTCCGCCACCATGCCGTCCGGGCGGCGCCAAGTCATCCCCTCATCCGGGCACCATCCGCGTCAAACAATGGGGTCGAGATCACGCGGGCCTTGCGCATCTGGCCCAGGATTTCGATTTCGACCACCAGCCCGTCGCTTACACGTTCTGTTGGGAGAAAGCCCATGGCGACGGACTTCTGCGCATAATGCGAAAACCCACCCGAGGTGCAGAAACCGACGACGGACCCGTCCAGCCAGATCGGCTCGTAAGCATTCACATCGGCATCTTCGGCGTCGACCTCAAAAGCGACCAGCTTGCGGGCGGTGCCATTGGCACGCTCTGCCTCGGCAGCGGCGCGGCCGATGAAGTCCGCGTTCTTGGAAAATGAGATAAAGCGGTCCAGCCCCGTTTCGGCGGCGGTGTAATCGGGCGAGAACTCTCGCATCCATGAGCCAAAGAACTTGTCCAGCCGAAGGGACATCATGGCACGCATACCAAAAGGCACCATTCCATGCGGCTGCCCGGCTTGCCACAAGGTCCACCAGAGCTGCCTTTGGGCCATCGGATCACAGTAGATCTCATACCCCAGATCGCCGGTATAACTGACCCGCTGGACGATGCAGTCGGTCATGCCGATGGTCATCGGGCAAACGTCGAGGAACCTCAGGTTTGTCACATCCTGACGTGTGCAGGCCGCCAGTACTTCGGTGGCCTTCGGCCCTGCAATCTGGAAGCCGTTCAGACGGTCGCTGAAATTTTCAACGGTCACGCCCTCGGCCAATTTTTGTTGGAACCAGCGCATGTGATAAGCCTGACTGCCATATGAGGCCGTCAGGCGGAATTCGGTCTCGCGCAGGCAGGAAACGGTGAAATCACCGATCAGCTTGCCCTTGGGCGACAACATTGGCGTCAAAGACACGCGCCCCGGCTGCGGAATGCGTCCGGCCATGATCCGGTACAGCCACGCGCGCGCGTTGGGGCCGGTGACGCGGTATTTGCCGAAATTGTGGACCTCGTTGATGCCGATACCGTCGCGCACCGCACGCACCTCGCGACCCGTTGCGTCGAACGCGTCTGAACGTCGGAAGGACGGCGTTTCGTAGCCCGGTTCATCCCCTTGCGCGAAGTAATTCGGCACCTCAAGCCCGTATTGCTGCCCCCAGACCGCGCCCAGATCGCTGAAGATGTCATACATCGGGGTCATGCGGTTGGGGCGGGCGGCGGGCAGTTCCTCGTTCGGGTAGGCGACGCTGAAGCGTTTTTGATAGTTCTCGATCACCTTCGGGCGGGTATAGCCGGGGCTGATCCAATCGCCGAACCGGGCCACATCCATGGCAAAGACGTCACGTTCGGGCTCGCCCTCGATCATCCATTGCGCCAGCGTCAGACCAACGCCGCCGCCCTGAGAGAACCCGGCCATGACACCGCAGGCCGACCAATAGTTGCGCATCCCCGGCACCGGCCCGACCAGAGGGTTCCCGTCCGGCGCAAAGGTAAACGGCCCGTGGATCACAGATTTCACACCGGCCTCGGCCAGAACGGGGAAGCGTTTATAGGCGAACTCGATACTGTCGGCGATTTTGTCATAGTCATCCGGCAACAGCTCGTGCCCGAACTCCCATGGCGTTCCGTCCACGGCCCACGGCTTGCAGGGCTGTTCGTAGAACCCGATGCAAAGGCCCCGACCTTCCTGCCGCAGATAGCTTTCGCCGGCGGGGTCCATCACATGCGGATGCTCGCTGCCCGCGTCGATGATTGCCTCGATCTGAGGGATCGAGTCGGTCACCAGATACTGATGCTCCATCGGGTGCAGCGGGAAATAGACGCCTGCCATCGCGCCAACCTCACGCGCCCAAAGGCCGCCTGCGTTGACCACATGCTCGGCATGGATCGTGCCCTTGTCGGTGACCACGTCCCATGTGCCGTCCGCGCGCTGGTTGGTTTCGCGCACCATGCAATGGGTCTCGATCGTGGCTCCGCCCATCCGCGCCGCTTTGGCATAGGCGTGGGTCGTGCCCGAGGGGTCCAGATGCCCGTCCAGCGGATCGTAAAGCGCACCGATGATGCCGTCGGTGTTGGTGATCGGGGCGATCTTCTTGATCTCGTCCGGGCCGACAATCTCGGTCTCTAGCCCCATGAAGCGGTGCTTGGCCCGTTCGGCCAGCAGCATGTCAAAGCGGTCCTGATTGTCGGCCAGCGTCACACCGCCAACATGGTGCAGCCCGCAGGACATGCCGGTGATCTCTTCCAACTCTTTATACAACCGGATCGTATAGCCTTGCAGCGCCGCCATGTTGGTGTCGCCGTTCAGCGTATGAAACCCGCCCGCCGCGTGCCAGGTCGAACCGCTGGTCAGTTCCGAGCGTTCCAGCAACATCACATCCGACCATCCAAGCTTGGTCAGGTGATACAGCACGGAACACCCGACAACGCCGCCGCCTATCACCGCCACACGGGTTTGAAGTTTCATGAACGCCTCCGATTTGCTTGGTTTCCACTGTGATCTGCGCGCGCGCAGATGCAACGCCAAATGCGACAAGAATTGTCGCTGGACGAAATCCTCAATTCCGGTCAAAGACAGACAAAAGCGGTCACAAGGCTGTTACAGAATCAAGCTAACTGCCGCGCCGACTGGATCCCTCCTGAAACACTCAACAAGGAAAATGAGATGAGCAAGTTTGACCTCAAACCGCTGTCGCTGAGCCGCCGTGAATTCATGGCAAAAGCAGGCGCACTGGGCCTGAGCGCCGCTGCGGCTAACCTGATCTGGGCCGAGGCCGGTCTGGCGGATACCCCCAAGAAGGGCGGCCACTTCGTGTTGGGCCTGAAGGGGGGCGAAAGCACCAACACGCTGGACCCGACGCTGTCGGCTTCGCATGTGACCGCCAAGGCGCTGCGGGCCTTTGGCAACACGTTGACCGTTGTCTCGGCTGATGGTGGGCTTGAGCCCAGCATCGCTGAAAGCTGGGAGGCGTCTGAAGACGCCAAAGACTGGACCTTCCGCATTCGCAAAGGGGTCGAGTTCCACAACGGCAAGACCCTGACACCCGAAGACGTGCAACTGACCCTTGCGCGCCATTCAAACGAAGAGTCGCAGTCCGGCGCACTGGGGATCATGCGCGGGATCGAGGATATTCGCGTCGATGGCGATAACGTCGTGATCAGCCTGACCACGCCCAACGCGGACCTTCCTTACCTGATGTCCGACTATCACCTGATCATGCAGCCGGGCGGTGGCATGGACAACCCGGCCGAGGGGATCTCGACCGGTGCCTACAAGGTGGTCGCGGATGAGCCCGGTATTCGCTACGCGTTCGAGAAATTCGCGAACCATTGGGACGACAGTGTCGGCCATTTCGACAGCCACGAGATTCTGGTTCTGAACGACGACACCGCCCGCTCGGCCGCGTTGCAGGCCGGTCAGGTCCACGCGATCAACATCGTGCCGCCGCGCACCGCGAAACTGTTCGGTCGCGCGCCGGGTGTGACCATCAACGCAACCTCGGGCCGAGGGCATTACATCTTTGTCATGCATTGCGACACCGCGCCGTTCGACAACAAAGACCTGCGTCTGGCGCTGAAATACGCGATCAACCGCGAGGAGCTGGTCGACAAGGTGCTGCGTGGCTACGGCTCGGTTGGCAATGACATTCCGATCAACGAAGCCTATCCGCTGTTCGACGGCACGATGGAGCAACGCCAGTTCGATTTGGCCAAGGCTGCCGAGAATTACAAGGCGTCGGGCCATGATGGCTCTCCCATCGTACTGCATGTCTCGGACGGTGCCTTTGCCGGTGCGATCGATGCGGCGCAGCTGTTCCAGCTGTCGGCGCAAGAGGCCGGTATTCCGCTGGAAATCCAGCGTGAGCCTGCAGATGGTTACTGGTCGGAAGTGTGGAACAACAAGCCGTTCTGTGCCTCGTATTGGGGCGGGCGTCCTGTGCAGGATCAGATGTGGTCGGTTGGCTACCTGTCGACTGCCGACTGGAACGACACCCGTTTCAAGAACGAAGAATTCGACGCGCTGCTGCTGAAAGCCCGTGCCGAACTGGATGAGACCAAGCGCAAAGAAATCTACGGTCAGATGGCCCGGATCGTTTGGGAAGAAGGCGGTCTGATCAACCCGATGTTCAACCAGTTCATCGACGGCTATTCGGACAAGGTGACCGGCTGGGCCGCGCATGCCAATGGCGACCTGATGGACGGTTATGTCGCAAGCCGGACCTGGTTTGCATAACCCCTTAAACAGAACCGGCGCCCTGTGATCGGGCGCCGGTTTTTCTTTCGGCTGGTTACAGCGGGCGGATTTTCAGGCCCGTTACCCGGTTGCCCTCACGGGCCGTGACCTCGAACCGGAAGCCGTGGAACGAGAAGACCTGACCCACAACCGGGATCATCTGCGCCTCGTGAATGACAAGCCCGGCCAGTGTGTTGGCCTCTTCGTCCGGCAGGGACCAATCCAACGCGCGGTTCACGTCGCGGATCGTCATCGCCCCTTCGACCAGATACTGGCCATCATCGGTTCGGGTGACCGGAACCTCTTCTTCAAGGTCGAACTCATCGGCAATCTCGCCGACGATCTCTTCCAGAATATCCTCAAGCGTGATCAGACCACGCAGCGAGCCGTATTCGTCCACAACCAGCGCAAAATGGCTGTGCATGCGCAGGAACTCTCGCATCTGGTCGTCCAGAGTGGTCGTTTCCGGCACGAAATACGGGTCATTGGCGACCCTTGAGATGTCGAACGCTTTCAGACGGTCCGTGTCACCTTCGGCCCCGCCGACCTGCGCGTACATGGCGCGGAACAGGTCCTTGGCGTGGACCACCCCGACGATATTCTCGGGCTCATCCCGAAAGACGGGCAGGCGGGTATGGGGGCTTTCCAGACATTGCTTCAGGATCGCCTCGGGTGCTGCATCTGCATCGATCATCTCGATGTTCGAACGGTGGAGCATGATTTCTTCCACCACCCGGTCGCCCAGATCCAGCGCGCCCAGAATGCGGTCGCGGTCTTCCTTTTCGACGACACCTTCGGAGTGACCCAGTTGCAAAGCACCAGCGATTTCCTCGCGCACGGCAAGGATGTTGCTGTCGGGGTCGATCTGCACCCCGAACAGGCGCAGAACAGCCCGCACCAAAAGCCGAACCGCAGCCACGATGGGGGAAAACACCGTGACCACCACGCTGATGATCGGGGCAACGGCTGCGGCCGCTTTTTCCGAGTTTGTGATGGCGTAGGTTTTCGGCAAGACCTCAGCGAAGATCAGAACCAGCAGGGTCATGACCAGCGTCGCCAGCGCCACGCCGCTTTCCCCAAACAGGCGCGTGAACAGGGCCGTGGCCAGCGAAGCCGCCAGAATGTTCACAAGGTTGTTGCCCAGCAGGACCGATCCGATCAGACGCTCATTATCGTCGGTGATTTCCAGCGCCTTCTTGGCCCCGCGCGAGCCCTTGTCAGCCTGCGCGCGCAACTTACCGCGCGATGACGCTGTAAGTGCCGTTTCAGAGCCGGAGAAAAAGCCAGACAGGAAAAGCAAAAGCAGGATAGCGCCTGAGGTTAACCAGAATGCGCCGTCGATCAGAGAGGATGTGGGTTCCATCGGTCCTTGGTTGTTCGTGTTTCTGCATCCGTTATGGGGATGCTGCCCCTATGGATCAAGGGTTTAGCCCTTGTCGCCGGGGTCTTTCGCCAGCGGGTGATGCTCTAACACCAGTTCCGCAAGTCTTTCGTCCAGAACATGGGTGTAGATCTCGGTCGTGGCAACATCGGCATGGCCCAGCAGCGTCTGGATCGAGCGCAGATCGGCCCCGTTGGCCAGCAGATGGGTGGCAAAGGCGTGGCGCAGAGTGTGGGGCGTGACCTTTTCGGGCGATACACCGCCCTGAACCGCCAGTTCCTTGACCAGCAGGAAGAACCGGTGCCGCGTCAGATGGCCGGATTTACCACGTGACGGGAACAGGAACCTGGATCGCTGCCCGCCTTTTTCGACCGTCTTGTCTTCGGCTTCGTCCCGCATTCTCAGCCATTCCGAAAGCGCCTCGCGGGCCGGGGGCGACAACGGCACCATGCGTTCCTTGCCGCCTTTGCCCAGCACCAGCAACATGCGCGGATCACCCCGCGCCGATGACACAGGCAGCGAGACCAGCTCGGTCACGCGCATGCCGGTGGCATAGAGCAACTCCATCAAACAGGAATTGCGCACGCGGTCGGCTTCGGTGCGCCCGGTATTGCGGGCGGCTTCCAGCAGCCGGTCGACCTCGGGCACGTCCAGCGTTTTGGGCAGTTTCTTGGTTCGTCCGGGGCCTTTGATCTGAATGGCGGGATTGACCTCGCGCCAGCCTTCCTCGAATGCGAACCGATACAATTGCTTGATCGCCGAAAGCCGCCGCGCCCGAGTGGATTTCGACAACCCCTGTGCATCGCAATCGATGAGATACCCTTCAATCTGGTCGCGATCAGCCTGTTCGAAGGTGATGTTGCGATGTTCCAGCCACGACGCGAAATCCTTCAGGTCTCGCCCATAGGCCAGCAGAGTGTTGGTAGCGGCCCCCAACTCGGCCGCTTGCGCCTGCAAAAAGGTCGAGATCCACAATTCTTGCGAGGCTGGTCCACCCATGACCGTCACCCCTGCAGGATCAGATGGTTCAGCGCCGCGCGTCTGGCGGTGTCTTCCAGTCCCACGCGCCGAAAGGCCGCAATGGCCGCTGTCAGATCGACCAGATTGCCGCGTGCACCATGGGTGAACAGTTGCATGGCCTCCAGAATGGCCTCTCCCAACTGGCCCTGTTCCAGCAGGGCGTCGATATCCGATGGAACAGGCGCGGCCCATTCGAACCCCTGCGCCACCGCATCAGCCAGCGGCGAGGGCGATACGGCGCGACCGGGGTCCCCTTGCGCAAGGGCCACGAGGAACTGAGCCTCGGTTGATTTGTCCGGTGTTGTCAGCGCTGCCCGCTCGTATTGCTCGGACAACATCAGAATACGCCAGCGCAGGTTGTCCGTGGCCGGAACGGGCAGGGTCACGTCGGCCAGCCGGTCGGCGAACAGCTCGGCAAATGGCACCTCGAGCCCGACACTGCGCATCTGATCCCATGCGCGGGGCAGGGTCTTTCCGATCGCTTCGGCATTGCCGCTAACCAACGCGCTTTCGAACTGCTGGATGGCCGCGACCCGATCCCAAACCGCGCCGGATGCAGCTGGGTCCCGCTCGGTATAAAGCCCGAGCAACTGGTTGGGCGTCAGGGCCCCGATACGCGTCAGACGCTCGGCGGCCTCGATCTGGGCTTTCCACCCGGCCACATCGCGCAGGTCTGCATTGGCAAAGGCGCGGGGCAGCGGGGCAGATGGCAATCGTTCCCCGATCGCTTCGAACAGGCGGAAGCTGAGCGGCGTTGGGTCTTCGGGCTGCGGCAGATACGCTGCGTCTTCGTAAAGTTCGGGGCTCAGGAAACGGTCCAGCACGTCCAACTCATCCTGCGGCAGGATTTTCAGCGCATGCGCGGCCTCCAGCGTCAGCGCAGCCGAAGGCCAATCGCCCCGCCGGGCCTTGCAGAAAATCTGTGCCGCATAATCACGCGACAGATGAGGTTGCGCGATCAGGGCAGTACAACTGCGGTCTTCGTCCCCGGTCAGTAGAGTAGCATCGAACCAGCGTTGAAACCGAGCCTGCGAATCCGTGGGACCAGCCAGTTGCACCAGCGATTGCGCCGGATCAGCAGCCCCCAATTGCATCAGCCGATCAAGGCGCGCCAGTAGCAAAACCTCTTCGGCGCCGGAACCTGCGGGCGCGCGGGCTTCGGACAGCAGCAGGGTGAACAGCAACCGCTGCATGGCCGGGTTATGTTTGACTGGCACCCGCGCGATCAGTTCGGACAGACGTTCCGGGTCGCTGCCCTGCCATAGATCAACCGGCAAGCCGGTGACAGTGGATGACACCAGACCCAGCGGCTGCGACAGCGCCTCAAGCGGTGTGACCTCGACCTGAGGCTGCACCCCGTTCTGGGTGACAGGCGGCTCCAGCAGGACGGTTCCGGGCAGGTTTTCCGGCGGCTCGGTCAGCCATTCGATAGCCGACAGCGGCTCTTGCGCCTGCGCGGCCCCGGCCAGAAGCAATGCCACCGCAATGTGCTTAGTCGACATCCAGAGTGACCGGTTCACGGATTTCAGTTTGCGGGGCCGAGAAATCCGCCCCGAAATAGGGGCCGATATAGGCATAGGCCACCAGCCCGATGAAACTCAGGCAAATTAAGTAAATCAGGAACTTGATCAGACGACCCATGGCGCCACGCTGCCTCAATTTTTGATTTTGGCCAAGTTATAACTGGCATTTTTTCCAAGATCACGTCATTCACGGTGAAATGAGCGAAATTAAGCATAACACGCATCCGGCGGATACGGGATCACGATATGATCTGCACAAAACCGTGGTTCTTGTCGGCATGATGGGGGCAGGGAAGACGGCTGTGGGCCGTGCCCTGGCCGCGCGGCTGGGTGTTCCGTTTCTCGACAGCGATGCCGAGATCGAATCGGCGGCCAACATGACCATCCCCGAGATCTTCGAACGGGATGGTGAGCCGTTTTTTCGCCAGAAGGAAACGCAGGTTATTGGCCGTCTGCTGGATGAGGAACGCGGCATCCTGTCCACCGGCGGCGGCGCGTTCATGGCAGAGGGCAACCGCGTGATGATAAGCGAGCGGGGGGCCTCGGTCTGGTTGCGGGCCGATCTGAACGTGCTGTGGAACCGGGTGCGCCATAAGGATACCCGCCCGCTGCTGCGCACTTCCGACCCGTATGCGACGCTCAAGGCCCTGTACGAGGATCGCGTGCCGGTCTATGCCGAGGCTGATCTGATTGCCGAGTCGGATGGTGAGACCTCGATCGACAATATGGTGGACCGCGTGGTCGAGGCCCTGTTGGCCCGCCCGGATGTTTTGGAACGGAAGTAAATGCATCAAACCGTACATGTGGAGCTGGGCGAACGCTCGTATGATGTCGAGATTGGCCCCGATCTGCTGGCGCAATCCGGTGCGCGGATTGCCCCGTTGCTGCACCGTCCGAAGGTTGCGGTTCTGACCGATGAAAACGTAGCGGCACTGCATCTGGACGCGCTGCGTGACGGTCTGGCCGCTGCCGGGATCGAGATGTCGGCGCTGGCCCTTCCGGCAGGTGAGGCGACCAAAAGCTGGCCGCATTTCGAACGTGCGGTGGAATGGCTGTTGGCCGAAAAGGTCGAACGGCGCGATGTGGTCGTTGCCTTGGGCGGTGGCGTGATCGGCGATCTGGCTGGCTTTGCCGCTTCCGTGCTGCGGCGCGGGGTGCGGTTTGTGCAAATCCCGACCTCGCTGCTGGCGCAGGTCGACAGTTCGGTGGGCGGCAAAACCGGGATCAACGCACCGCAAGGCAAGAACCTGATTGGCGCGTTTCATCAGCCCTCGCTGGTGCTGGCCGATACCTCGGTACTGGGCACCATGGCGCAGCGGGATTTCTTGTCCGGTTACGGCGAAGTAGTCAAATACGGTCTGCTGGGCGACGCGGAGTTCTTTGAATGGCTAGAGGCCAACGGCCCCGACGTTTCATCCGGTGATATGGCCGCACGGGTGCGGGCTGTCACCCGGTCGGTTCAGATGAAGGCCGACATTGTCGCGCGGGATGAGACCGAGCAGGGCGACCGCGCCCTGCTGAACCTCGGCCATACCTTCTGTCACGCGCTGGAGGCCGCGACGGGCTATTCCGACCGCCTGCTGCACGGCGAGGGTGTCGCCATCGGCTGTGCGCTGGCGTTCGAGCTATCGTCCCGTTTGGGTCTGTGTTCTCAGGAAGATCCAAGCCGCGTGCGGGCGCATCTGAAAGCGATGGGGATGAAAACCGATCTGGCCGACATTCCCGGCGAGCTTCCGGGTGCCGACGCTTTGGTTGATCTGATGGCGCAGGATAAGAAGGTGATCGACGGTCAGTTACGCTTTATTCTGGCGCGCGGGATCGGTCAGGCCTTTGTCACATCGGATGTGCCGCGCGATGCGGTGATGTCGGTGCTGCAGGACGCGTTGGCCAAGGCCTGATCCCAGCGCGTGCGATCTTTAACCTGAAGCATCATGCGACACGAATGGCCCGAGAGCGCTTTAGGCGTGGCAGGGTCTTCGTGTCTCGGGTTCAAGGTCGCACGCTCTAACGCCCCCGGATCACCATCAATTCGCCGATGTTTTCCCGAGTGATATAGCCGATCATACGACCCGTGCGGCTGGTGACAGCAATCGCCGGGGCACCCTTGTGCAGCCCTTTCAGAACCGCCTCAAGGCCGGTAGTCAGTCCAACCTGAGGGATATCGCCCTCCATGATCGAGGTCGCAGGGTCCGACCGGGGATGATCCCCCGCCAGCGCGGCAAACAAACGATCCCGCGTGACAAAGCCAAGCAAGGCCCCGTCGGTATCCAAGACGGGAAACTCGTGCTGCGTCGTGTGAATGACGGCTTGGGCGGCGGTGTTCAAACTGTCCTGCGGCGACAGCGCGTGAAACTCGGTAATCATCGCATCCCGCGCCAGCACACGGCGCGCGACGGATCGCAGGGCGACGTCCTGATTTTCGGCATTGGCTGCGATGAACACAAAAACGGCAATCAGAACAAGGATCGGATTGCCCGAGCTCAGGCCCCAGAACCCCAATCCAATGGCAACAATCTGCCCGCTGAATGCGGCAATGCGGGTGGCCTGAACCCGGTCCATCCTGAGGCACAACAGGGCGCGGACCACGCGCCCCCCATCCATGGGGAAAGCCGGGATCATGTTGAAGGCCGCCAGCAGCAGATTGACATAGGCCAACCGTTGCAAGATCCCGAAACTGGCCGAGTCCAGATCAGTGACTGAACCGGGCGATATGCCCGCGCCCAGCAGAACCAACACCAACCAAATGACGATATTCACCGCAGGCCCGGCCAGCGCCACCCAGACCTCTTGCATCGGTTTTTCGGGCATCCGTTCCAGACGGGCCAGACCGCCGATGGGCAACAGCGTTATATCGGGGGTTTTGATGCCAAAGCGCCGGGCCATCAGGGCATGACCGAACTCATGCGCCACAACGCAGGCAAACAGGGCCAGCACAAACAGCAGATTGTCGATGACCGCAGGCCAGCCACCGTTGGAGTAGGCGGCAAAGCCGACCCAGGCCAACAAAAGGAAGAAGGTGACATGGACCCTCAGTTCGGACCCGAGGAACCGGCCGAGGGCGAAGGACCATGTCATGTGTTTACTCCGTTTCGCTTAGAACGGAATCTCGTCGTCGTCGATTCCGCCGGATGCAGTGGCAGGGGCGCTGGATTGGCCACCATAGGGGTCGCCATAGCCGCCACCGGCCTGACCGCCGCCATAGCCGCCCGACTGTCCTCCGCCATAACCGCCACCGCCGCCGCCTTCACCGCCGCGGCTGTCCAGCAGTGTCAGTTCACCGCGATAGGGGCGCAGCACCACTTCGGTCGAATAGCGATCCTGCCCCGATTGATCCTGCCATTTGCGCGTTTCCAACTGGCCTTCGATATAGACCTTGCTGCCCTTGCGCAGATACTGCTCGGCAATGCGGGCCAGCGGTTCCGAGAAGATGGCAACCGAGTGCCATTCCGTCCGTTCCCGGCGTTCACCGGTGTTGCGGTCTTTCCAGTTCTCGGAGGTGGCGATGCGCAGGTTGCACACTTTGCCGCCGTTCTGAAATGACCGAACCTCGGGATCGCGGCCAAGATTGCCGACCAGAATGACCTTGTTGACTGAACCCGCCATGTATTTCCCCGTTCTGTATTGATCTGAGTGCGCCGAATCTGGCGCCGGATGTCTTTGCGACCCTATATCGCCTGCGTCTTGGTTAAAACATGATTGATCACGACAACGTTCGGCAAGAATTCTTGCGTCTGTCTTTACCAAGCTTTCATTTTTGACTGGAATACCTATACTCCGACTGATTTTTGAGCGAGCGGGATAGGCTTTCATGCGTTCTGTGTGTGTTGGGTTAACGGTTCTGGGCGTTGTGTTGCTGTCTGGATCTGTGCAGGCGGACACGTTGTCCACGAAAAGCCGGATGGACATTTTTCTGAAACAATCCAAAGTATTGGATGGCAGGGCGGCAACGCAGTATCGCGGCTCCGAGCGCCTGAAACCAAAGACCGAGCGGGTCAAGCTGAACAAGCGCTATACCGGCAGCTACCGGGGCGAATACTTGAGCCTCGCGCGCGATGCGGCCCGGTTGCACAGCATCCCCGAAGATCTGTTCCTGCGGCTGGTGCAGCAGGAAAGCGGCTGGAACCCGCATGCCAAATCTCACAAGGGGGCGTTGGGGCTGGCGCAGCTGATGCCTCAGACCGCCAAGTTGCTGGGCGTGAACCCGCATGATCCCAAGCAGAACCTTGAAGGCGGCGCGCGCTATCTGTCCTGGCAATACCGCAAGTTCAAATCCTGGCCTTTGGCGCTGGCGGCGTATAACGCTGGCCCGAAAGCGGTTGAAAAGCACGGCGGAATCCCACCCTACAAGGAAACCCAGAACTACGTGAAGGTAATCTGGGGCGGCTGATCGGGTGATGCTGCAAGGCGGCATGATCTGATCCTTGATCCGGCAATGACCGCTGACCTAACCTGTAGGCGATCTTTCAGGACCCGAACAGGTGCCGATGTTGCAAGACCGACCGGAAATCCCCGCTGAAACAAAGGCCAATTGGCAAAGGTTGGTGGACCTTGTTGCCAAGCTTGCCGATGTGCCTGCCAGTCTGATCATGAAAACGGATGCGCCGGATCATACGGTCCTGATCACCTCGGACCACCCTCAGAATCCGTATCCCGTGGGGATGAACTTTCAGTTGAATCCCAAGCTTTATTGTCAGGGCGTGTTGCAACAGGACAGCGAGTTGGTGGTCGAGGACGCCACCTGTGATCCCGTCTGGAGCGGCAATGACGACATGGAACACGGCATGTCCTTTTACATCGGATTGCCGCTGAAATGGCCCGATGGGGCCGTGTTTGGAACCATCTGCATCCTGGACCGGCAGCGCAATCGCCGCGCGCTGTTGTTCCGCGAAGGTCTGGCACAATTCGCGCGAATGGTCGAATCCGATCTTGCTTTGATTCAAGAGGTTTATCTGCGTCGCGCGCTGGAAGAAAAGCTGAATCAAACATTGGCGCAACTGGAAAGCCGGGTGCAGGCTCGCACCCGTGAATTGCAAGAAACAAACACCGCCCTGCGCGTTCTGCTGACCAGCGTCGATGATAACCGCAAAGACCATGACCAGGATATTGTCGAGCGTGTGCGCCTGATGGTCTTGCCCTATCTGGACAAGCTGCGCGGACACCTGCCCGAGGGCGACGCGGCCCATGCTTATCTGGATCTGGCCGAAAGCAACCTTAGGGATATGACCTCGATGCTGTCGGACAAACTGTCCGATGCGTTCTCGATCATGACACCGACCGAGATCGAAATTGCGCAGTTGGTGATGTCCGGGAAAACGACGAAAGACATTGCGCGGGCCTTGTCGCGTGAGACATCGACCATCGATTTTCATCGCAACAACATTCGCCGGAAACTGGGCTTGGACGGGCGCGATCAGAATCTGCGCAGTCATCTGCTTTCTATTTCCTGAACATCGAATATGGGGAATGCCCCCATATTCCCCCCAGATTTTTCTGATCTGAGCCTGTTGTTCCCCCGTTGTTACCCTTCCGATCAGGTGCGCCGCACGCGCGCCTGACCAACAAGGAGGTACAAGATGGATCGCAAAGATCTGAAGCCCACAATCCTGAACGGACAGAAAGACAGATTGGCCAAGGGCCTGTCGCGCCGGTCTTTCTTTATGGCGGCAGGCGCGGCCGGAGTCGGGGCATCGCTGCTGAACGGCAAACCGGCCGAGGCGCAATCGCAAGCCTGGCTTCAGCCGGGCAACAATAACCACGTTATCGACCTGCAAGGCGCGACCGGTCAGGCCAGTACAGGCACGGTCGGGATCGACTATTACGGGCATTGCGCGATCAAGATCACCTCGCCCAACGGTGCGACCGTGCTGTTCGACCCGTGGCGCGATGATCCGTCGGGTGCTTGGGGCTTGTGGTTCCGCAACGAGTTCCCTCAGATCCCTGTGGACATAACCCTGTCGACCCACGCCCATTTTGACCATGACGCGATCGAGCGCCCAAGCTCGACCATGGTTTTGGACCGGATGGTCGGCAATTTCGAATTTGCCGATGTCAAAATCACCGGCTTTGCAGACAAACACGCCTGCGTGGCACCGGGTTGGTACGAATGGACCAATGCGTTGGCCGAATTTGGCGTGGAAGCCTGTCCGCCCAACAACGTGGGTCACATGGATATGGTGGTCTATCTGGTCGAAACCGGCGGCATCCGCACGCTGATCTGGGGCGACAACCGCCACAACCCGCCGCAGGAATTCTGGGATGCAATCGGGCAGGTGGACGTGCTGACCCTTCCGGTCGATGGGTCAGAGCATATCCTCAGCTACCAGCAGGGCAACGACATCGTCTCAAAGCTGAAACCAAAGGTTGTCATTCCGACCCACTATCTGAACGAGGTCACGTCCTACACGCTGACCACGCTGCAATCGGCAGATGACTGGGTGAAGGCGCAGCCCAGCTACAAAATGCTCGACAGCGCGAGCCTGACGCTTGAGGCCGGAGAGATTGGCGGCATGACTCAGGAATTCATGCATTTCGGCAACAACGTAATGACCGGTTGATACAAGGACCGGCAGAACCACCACTCGCAAATCAAGTGCGCCGGTAATCTGACGGTTTCCCCGCCTCAGGGCGCAAAAGAAAGGGCCGGTCCTTGAACCGGCCCTTTTTTCCAGTGTTGCAGGGTTTATTCCGCTGCGATTTTGATCACCGGTTCCATACGGGCCAGAACCTCGTCGGCCAGATGGCACTTCACCTGATGCCCATCAGCCAGTGTCTTGACCGGTGGCACATCCGACTCGCATCGCCCGTCCGGAACTTCGGACTTCCAGCGGCAGCGGGTCTGGAACGGGCAACCCGGCGGCGGGTTCATGGCCGAGGGGATATCGCCCTCCAGAACGATATGCTCTTTCTCGATCGAAGTATCCGCAATCGGAACCGCGCTCAGCAAGGCCTCGGTATAGGGGTGATAGGGCGGCGAGAAGACCTGATCGGTTGTCCCCAACTCGACCACATGGCCCAGATACATTACCATCACCCGGTCGCTGAGGTATCGGACAATCGACAGATCGTGGCTGATGAACAGCAAGGTGGTCTTGTGTTCGCGCTGAATCTCCATCAGCAGATCGGTCACTGCGGCCTGTACTGACACGTCCAGCGCAGATACGGGTTCATCCGCAACCACGATCCGTGCATCGCCTGCAAAGGCGCGTGCGATACCGACGCGTTGCTTTTGGCCGCCCGACAATTGCCGTGGCATTCGGTCGGCGAAGGCACGCGGCAGTTTCACCAGATCCAGCAGTTCCAGCATCCGTTGCTTGCGTTCAGCCTCGGAATTGCCGATGCCGAAGATCTCCAGCGCGCGAATAATCTGCCGTCCAACCGTCATTGACGGGTTCAGCGTGTCAAACGGGTTCTGGAACACCATCTGAACCTCGCCTACGGTCTTGGCATCGCGCTCCTCAATAGGCACCGCCTCGATATTGCGGTTGTCCAGAAGGATCTGACCGTCCGTTGCCGTCTCAAGCCCCATCAACACCTTGGCAAAGGTGGACTTGCCGCATCCGGATTCACCCACAATGGCGAGGGTCTCGGATTCATGCGCCTCAAAGCTCAGCGTCTCATTGGCTTTCACAACCTTGGTTTCACCGCCCCCGAACAGGGCGTTGGCCGCCACCTCGTAGTATTTCTTGAGGTTGTCCATTTTCAGGACGGTGCGCCCGATCTCGGCCTTTTCTTTCTGTTCGCCGACGGTAATGGGGGCGTTCCAATCGATCTCTTTGAATTTCAGACAGCGCGTGTGGTGGCGATCATTGCCCGGGACAGCCTCCATCAGAATGTTCTGCGCGTCACAGCGACCCTCTTCGAAATAGTCGCAGCGCGGGCCAAAGTTACAGCCCGGCGGGCGTTCATGCGGCAGGGGGAAGTTCCCCGGAATGGCCACCAGCGGGCGCGCGTTCTTGTCCGCGCCGGGCAGGGGGATCGAGCGGAACAGCGCCTGCGTATAGGGGTGCTGCATCTCGTCGAACACATCCTTGATCGAGCCACGCTCGACCGCCTCGCCCGAATACATCACACACAACCGGTCGCAGGTTTCCAGAACCAGCCCCAGGTTGTGCGAAATGAACAGCATCGAGGTGCCGTATTTCTTGCCCAGATCCTTGACCAGTTCCACAACGGCGGCCTCGACCGTCACGTCCAGCGCGGTGGTCGGCTCGTCCAGGATCAGCAGCGCAGGCTTCGACATCAGCGCCATCGCGATCACGATCCGCTGTTGCTGACCGCCCGACAACTGATGCGGGAAGGAATTCAGCATCCGCTCGGGGTCGGGCAGGCGTACGTCGGTGACAACTTCCAGCGCGCGGGCATAGGCCTCTTCGGCACCGACGCCCTCGTGGATCATCGGCACTTCCATCAGTTGCTTGCCGATCTTCATCGCGGGGTTCAGCGATGCCATCGGCTCCTGATAAATCATCGCGATTTCATTGCCGCGAATGTCGCGCAATTCATCCGAGGTCATCTCGGACAGGTCGCGCCCTTTGAACTTGATCGTGCCGCCGACAATCCGGCCGTTCTTGCCAAGATCTTGCATTACGCCAAGGGCCACGGTGGACTTACCGCAGCCGGATTCACCAACCAGCCCCACAGCCTCACCGGGCTGTACGCTGACCGAGAAATCCATCACGGCAGGAATTTCACGCAGACGGGTAAAGAACGAAATCGAAAGCTTGTCGATCTCCAGAATTGGACCGTCATAATCCGCCAGTTTATTCATCTTGTATCTCCTCGCGAGAGTCCGGGGATCCCCTTCATCTGGCTAAAAATATCCCGGAGGTCTGGGGGCAGCGCCCCCAGAACAGATCACATCAGTCCTTCAGACTTTCTTCGCGCAAACCATCTGCCAGCAGGTTCAACCCAAGAACCAGCGACAACAACGCCAGCGCGGGCGGCAGGGCCGGGTGCAGATAGATCGACAGAAGCTTACGCCCCTCGTTGATCGTGGACCCCCAATCCGGGCTTTCCGGCGGCAGGCCCAGCCCGAAGAAACCCAAGGTCCCCAGCAGGATGGTGGTGTAGCCAATGCGCAGACAGAAATCGACGATCAGCGGGCCGCGCGCGTTGGGCAGGATTTCCCACAGCATGATGTACCACGGGCCTTCACCACGGGTCTGCGCCGCCGCCACATAATCGCGTGTCTTGATGTCCAGCGCCAGACCGCGCACGATGCGGAACACCGTGGGTGAGTTGACGAAGACCACCGAGACGAACACCACCAGAATCCCGCCCGGAATATCGAACAGGTCCAGATAGGTCGGCAGACCCCAGATGCGATAGGCATCGGTGTCGATGATGTAGCCGCCGGATGAAATCAGCGACAGATACAGCCAGATCGTCACCCCCAGCACCCCGATCAGCAACGGTGTGCGGAAATTGGGGCGCGTGTAGTAGCGCGAGTTCAGCAATACGCCCAGGAACAGGATCGGGAACACGAACAGCACGGCAGCCATGTAGTTCGGAACCCCGGTCGCCACGATCTCGGGTGTGACCAGCAGGTAGAATAGCAGGATCACGGGGAAGGCCAGGATCAGGTTGGCCAGGAACGAGATGAACGTGTCCAGACGACCACCGTAATATCCTGCGGGCAGACCCAGCGTAATGCCGACCATGAAGGCAAACATGGTCGCCAGTGGCGCGATCTGAACCACGATCCACGCGCCCTTGACCATACGGCTAAAGACATCGCGGGCAAGGTTGTCGCCGCCCAGCAGATACCAGGAATACGCGCCTTCTTCCGACCCCGGCAGGGGAGTTCCCGGCACCTTGTTCTTCATGCCCGAGACCTGCGCCAGCGGGTCATGGGTGATGATCAGATCAAGCGCTCCGAAGATCCCGGTGAACACCCAGAACATGACCAGCCCAAAGCCGATCATGCCGATGGGGCTGTCGAACAGCTTGCCGTAAAGACCCAGCTTGCGTTTGAACGCGATCGACATTGCATAAAGCAGGATCAGTGACAGCCAAACCGGCAGGAACTGTTGCGATATCGCGCCGATGATACCGGCGCCGGTGCCCATCACGATCCCGAGGACGATATAGGCTACGGCAATCCCGACACTTGCAAGAAAGCTGTAGCGAAGCGCGCCCTGGATCATGTTGCGCAGCCCCGAGCTTGAGGTCAGCGTGCCATCCGGGTTCACGGTCATCTGGTCTTCGGGCAGCACGATGCTGGCCAGCATCCAGACAATGATCGACAGGAACATCAGCCCCAGTGCAAGCACCAGAAGCGGGTTGAGGAAGGCGATAGAGCCGGTCCAGGTAAGTGGTTCCATGATCTATCCCTCCTTATGCGATGCGGATGCGCGGGTTGAGGTAGACATAGCCGATATCCGAGATCAGCTGCGTCACCAGCACCACAAAGACCGACACGACCGAGATCGCCAGCAACAGCTGAATGTCGTTGTTGCCCGCCGCCTGTACCAGCGCCCAGCCAAAACCCTTGTAGTTGAACAGGGTCTCGACGATCACAACGCCGTTCAGCAGCCATGGGAACTGCAACATGATGACGGTAAAGGGCGCGATCAGCGCGTTGCGCAGCGCGTGTTTCATGACGATGTTCGGGAATGAGACACCTTTCAGGCGCGCGGTTCGGATGTATTGCGCCGTCATCACCTCGGTCATCGAGGCGCGGGTCATTCGGGCGATATAGCCCATCCCGTACAGAGCAATGGTCAGAACCGGCAGGAAGAAGTTCTCAAACGTCGGGTTCTCCATCGCCTGTGTTGCCGTCCCCTTGAACCATTTCAATCCAACAGCAGAGGAGGTGAAGATCGCGATGAAGATAACGCCCGAGACGTATTCCGGCGTTGCCGTCGTGGTAATGGCAAAGGTGGACAACGTGCGATCCGTGGCCGAGCCTTCTTTCATCCCAGCGAGAATGCCAAGGATCAGCGCCGAAGGGACCATCAGCAGCATGACCCAGAACATCAGCCGTCCAGTCAGCGCCAGACGGGTTCCTACAACCGCCGAGACCTCGTCTTTGAAGACCGTCGAATAACCCCAGTATCCCTGCAGGATGCCGCAGAAATTGGACGCTTCTTCCGCAGGTTGACCGGGCAGAATGCAGCGGCCTTGAACGGTGCCGTCCTCATTGGTGTGCCGGTACGAGGGTAACACGCCCAGCCATTCGCCGTATTTTATCGGCGTCGCCTGAAGATAGCCGTTCTTTTCCAGGAAACTCTCGACCTGTTCATCCGACATGCGGAAGTTGCCTTGCGTCTTCGCAAGCTTTTCAAGGTTCGGGTAGAGGTTGGTCAGAAAGAAAACCAGGAACGTCAGGCATAATGCTGTCAATAGCATGATGCCGACGCGCCTTAGAATGAATAGTCCCATGTTAGCCCCTGTTGGTAGGCTGGCGTGAATGTCGTCTGGCTTCACGCTTAGCTGTTTTTATGGTCGCCGCATTCAGGACGAAAAGGCCGCGCCAGCGCGGCGCGGCCTTGGGTTTTTCGGCTTAGGACAGAATGCCGAATTTGTAGATCTGCGGCAGGTCCGCGATGTGCTTTTCAACACCCACCATGTTTTCACGATGGTGACGCATCGCCGTGCGCCAGTAGGGTTGGATCACAACGCCTTCTTCGATCATAATCGCCTGCAGCTTGCCCATCACTTCGCGACGGCGGTCTACATCGGCAATCGAGTTGGCCTCGGCAAGCAGCGCGTCAAACTCTTCGTTCGCGAAACCGGATTCGTTCCATGCCACGCCTGACTTATAGGCCAGCGCCAGGATTTGAGTTCCCAGCGGACGATGGTTCCAGTTGGTCGACGAATAGGCGTATTTGGTCCAGTCGTTCCAGAAGGTCGAGCCAGGCAACACGGTGTGCTTCGCCTTGATCCCGGCGTCATTCAGCTGAGCAACAACAGCTGCGGTTGTGTTCCGGCGCCAGTCATCGTCGATGGACTGAACTTCATGCTCGAAGTCGCCCATGCCGGCCTCGTCCATAAGGGCTTTGGCCTTTGCAGGATCATAGGGAATACGAGTGACCGCTGAATCATGTTCCGGGTGCATCGGACCGACATGGCAGTTGTCCGCAGCGATGCCGTAGCCGGACATACCAAGCTCCAGACACACTTCGTTGTCCACGGCCATCGCCAGCGCCTGACGCACGCGTTTGTCGCCGTAGATCTTGTTGCCATCGGCGTCTTCGGCCAGTTGGTTCGGACGAATGACGATGGTAAAGCCCGACGGGATTTCCGAGCGGGTCAGGCCGATGCCGTCAAAGATGTCGACAAATTCACCGACCGATTCCCAGTTCATGTCGATTTCTTCGGCTTCGTATGCAGCCAGGAAGGCGGCAGGGTCGGTGCCGTAGTCGATGAACTCGATCCGGTCGATATAGCCGCCTTTTCCGGCTTCATAACCCCACCAGTCGAAGCCTTCGTTGCGCACCAGAACGCCTTTGACGCCGACTTCGTGGCTTTCGGGCAGCATAAAGCCGGTTCCGATCGGGTTGCCCAACATGTTGTCGGGGTCGTGGCTGCTGTGAACAATGGCCGCCGGATAGTCAGCCATGCCCGGAATGATGGTGATGTCCGGCGCGTTGCACTTCAGCTTTACGGTGTGCGTGTCAACCACGGTGATCGCACCGTCGGCTGCTTTCTGGGTGCTTTCGTCAACCAGGGACGCCATCCGCGACGCCATCGAGTTGCCCTCGACCGACGAGTCGCACCAGCCGGTGATATTGCGGGCAACATCTTCGGCTGTGAAATCGTCGCCGTTGTTCCACTTAACACCCTTGCGAACGTTCAGAGTGTATTCGGTGGCGTCGTCATTGGCCTCCCAGCTTTCCAGCAGCATGGGCTTGAACGAGCCGTCATTGTTATATTCGACCAGATATTCCAGCCAGCCTGCGGTGAAGGTGGCAATCTGTGTCCAGTCGAAGGTGCGCGGGTCTTTCAGCGCGCGCACTTCCATCTGATAGCGGATGGTGCCGCCACGCGGCGGTTCCTGTGCGGCTGCCGGTGCTTGCAAGCCGATCAGGCCATAAGCCGTGGGCACTGCAACGCCCAGCGCGGTGGCGCGGGCCATAAACTCGCGTCGGCTGAGTTTACCGTCGCGGCATTCCTGGGCGTGCATCTCTGCTGCCCAATGAACCGATGCTCCGGTTGGTGTTCGATCTGACATTTACTCTATCTCCCTGAGTAACAGTTTTTTTGATTTGATGAACGAGCTTACCCGGCGCAGTTCGCGCCGACGGGTAAATCTACGGGATTTGTTCTTTGGATTCTCTGCATCCCCATGGGCGTATTCGGCACCAGAATTTGGAACGCGTCAATGTTCGAAATCGTCATTCGAGGCACAAAAACGACATTGGCCGGTCTTGTGTTCGGGATGTTTTCGGTAACAGGTTGCGCCTGTCTGTCACGAAATTCGCAGTTTTTCCGCCTATTTTTAGGGGATTGCGCATCGATTCCTTGCGTAACGCGGACAAGGATTAAGTTTTCTTCAGGTAAGGGGCCCGCGTCGTAATCTTACCATCTTGTTACTTGGAGAAATCCACATTTGCCCAGCGTTTCATGCGTGCGCGAAACCACGTGCGCTGACGTTTTGCGAACTGGCGCGTCGAAATCGTGGCTCGTTCGCGTGCCTCGTCCAGTGTCATTTCACCGTCCAGATAAGACATCAGCTCGGGCACGCCGATGGCCTTGAAGGCGGGCAGTGACGGATCGTAGCGGTCGCTCATGGCTGCAACCTCGTCCAAGGCACCTGTCCTCACCATCTGATCAAATCGGCGTGAGATCCGATCCAGCAGCCACGCTTTGTCCACATCAAAGACGATCGGAACGCAGTCCTCCAGCTTCAATGCAGGCGGTGGCGTATCCGATTGCCAGGATTGAAGGCTGCGACCCGTCGCGGTCTGAACCTCCCACGCGCGCTGAACGCGGGCGCGATTGTTTATGTCCAATCGGCTCAGCGTTTGACTGTCCACGCCATCGATCAGATCCGGCAGGGACATCTGATCCGCGATCTGCCGAACTTCGGTGGGGGTGGCGGGGATCTCGGCCATCCCTTCGGTCAGGGCGGTGAAATACAACCCGGTGCCGCCGACGATGATCGTGCGTTCCCCAGCGGTCAGCAGAGGCACAGCCTCACGCAGCCAGTGGCCGGTTGAATAGCTATGATCATAGGCGACATGGCCATACAGCTTGTGCGGTGCACGCGCCTCGTCCTGCGGCGACGGTCTGGCCGAGATCACCTGCCAGCAGTCGTAAACCTGACTGGCATCGGCGTTAACGATGACCCCACCAAAGGTTTCGGCGATCTGCAAAGCCAGGTCCGATTTGCCGGATGCGGTCGGGCCTGCGATCAGCACGGGCTTGCCATCCTCGATAGGCGGCAACCGGTCCCAAATTCGTGTTGCGGGTCGGTCCGCCATCAGGGTCGCTTTCTTCCTAAGCATCCGCATTGAACCTGCGGAACTTTTGCTTCATTTTGCGCCGCAAATAAACCCGTGCCAGCCCGGAGCGCAATATGAGCCTGACCCCATCACCCGAAACAACGAAACCCAAGTATAACCGCGTCATGCTGAAAATCTCTGGCGAGGCGCTGATGGGGGATCAGGGATTCGGTCTGCACCCGCCAACCGTGCAGCGGATAGCGCAAGAGGTGAAATCGGTTCACGATCTGGGGGTCGAGATTTGCATGGTGATCGGCGGGGGCAACATCTTTCGCGGCCTCAGCGGATCGGCACAGGGGATGGAGCGGACCACCGCTGACTATATGGGAATGCTGGCCACCGTGATGAACGCGCTGGGGATGCAGTCGGCACTGGAAGAGATTGGGGTGTTCACCCGCGTGATCTCGGCCATTCGCATGGATGAAGTGTGCGAGCCCTATATCCGCCGCCGTGCGGTGCGACATCTGGAGAAAAAGCGGGTCTGCATCTTTGCCGCCGGTACCGGCAACCCGTATTTCACAACCGATACCGCCGCGACCCTGCGCGCCAACGAAATGGCCTGTCAGGCGATCTTCATGGGCAAGAACGGCGTTGATGGCGTGTATGACAAGGACCCAAAAGAGCACGCCGATGCGGTACGCTACGACACCGTCTCTTATGATGATGTGCTGGCCAAGCGGCTGCGGGTCATGGACGCCTCGGCCATTGCGCTGGCGCGGGACAACAACCTGCCGCTGATTGTGTTCGGCCTTGATGAGCCCGGAGGCTTCCGCGGCATTCTGGCGGGCGAGGGAACCTATACCAAGGTTCAGGGCTGACGCGGCGCTTTTGAAAGCAATTGGGGAAGGGGACCGGCCATGACGTCTTTGGATATCGATTTCGTTCGGGCTCAGTTCCCGGCCTTTTCCGAGCCCAGCTTGAAAGGGCAGGCTTTTTTCGAAAATGCGGGCGGGTCTTATACGTGCAAGCCGGTGATTGACCGGCTGACGCGGTTCTACGCCCAGCGCAAGGTGCAGCCTTATGCGCCGTTTGAGGCAAGCCAGCTTGCAGGGGCTGAAATGGACGAAGCCCGCGCGCGGCTGGCGGCCATTTTGGGCGTCGACACCGATGAGCTGAGCTTTGGACCCTCGACCACCCAAAACACTTATGTTCTGGCGCAAGCGGTACGGCAATGGATAAAGCCGGGTGAGGCGATTGTCGTAACCAACCAGGATCACGAGGCAAATTCCGGTCCGTGGCGACGCCTAGCAGATGCGGGGATCGAAATCCGGGAATGGCAGATCGACCCCCAGACCGGAGCGCTAAACCCGCAAGACCTTGAGAATCTGCTGGACGAGAAAACCCGCCTTGTCTGCTTTCCGCATTGCTCGAACGTGGTGGGTGAGATCAATCCGGTGACGGAAATTACAGCCATTGCTCATGCCGCCGGGGCGTTTGTCTGCGTTGACGGCGTGTCTTATGCGCCGCACGGGTTGCCGAATGTCGGGGATCTGGGGCCGGATATCTATTTGTTCTCGGCCTACAAGACCTACGGCCCGCATCAGGGCTGCATGGTCATTCGGCGAACGCTTGGGGAACTGCTGCCGAACCAGGCGCATTACTTCAACGGGGACGTTCTGTATAAGCGCTTTACCCCCGCTGGTCCCGACCACGCGCAGATCGCGGCAAGTGCGGGGATGGCAGATTACATCGAACTGCTGTGCCAGCACCACGGCGGACCAGACACAGGTGCGGCCGCACAGGGGGCTTTTGTCCATGATCTGATGCGCGCCCATGAAGAGGCGTTGCTGCAACCGGTTCTGGATGCGGTCAAATCGCGCAATGCCGTGCGCCTGATCGGACCTTCTGATGCGGCGCATCGTGCACCGACGGTCGCTTTGGCCTTGGGAAAACCGGCCGAGCCTGTGGCAGCCGAGTTGGCCAAATATGGCATCATGGCGGGTGGCAGTGATTTCTACGCGGTGCGACCGTTACAAGCCATGGGCGTTGATCCGGCGCAGGGCGTATTGCGGGTCAGCTTCACGCACTACACCTCGCAACAGGAAATTGATCAATTGTTGGAGGCGCTTGATCGCGTTTTGTGATCCACTCAAAGCCCTGTTTCGTATCACGAAGAAAACACCGGGGCGGTCATGTCATCTATACAGTCCCCAATCATTATCTGGTTCCGACGGGATTTGCGCCTGTCGGACCATCCGGCCTTGTCTGCCGCCGCGCAAACCGGTCGGCCTGTCATTCCGGTATTCATTCTTGATCCACTGACCGAGACACTTGGCGCTGCACCCAAATGGCGTCTGGGTTTGGGGCTTGACGCCTTCGCGCAATCGCTGGGTCAGGCTGGCAGCCAATTGATCCTACGGCGCGGCTTTGCGTTGGATCAGTTGCAGAAACTGGTGTCCGAGACCGGCGCGACCGAGGTCTACTGGTCTCGGGCCTATGATCCAGAGTCGATTGCGCGGGATATCAAAGTCAAAGCGGCCCTGATCGACCATGGCGTTCAAACCAGGTCCTTTGCAGGCCACCTGCTGTTCGAACCCTGGACCGTTGCCACGAAAACCGGGCAGCCGTTCCGCGTGTTCACTCCGATGTGGCGCGCAGTGCAGGGGCGAGAGGTGCCCGAGCCATTTCCCAATGTAACCAACCTGACCGCGCCCACCCATTGGCCTGTGTCAGAAACGCTGGTTGACTGGAGTATGGGAAAATCGATGAACCGGGGCGCTCGGGTCGTTCGCCCGCATGTTCGACCCGGTGAGAACGCGGCCTATGACCAACTGAACGCCTTTTTGGATCGCGTTTCACGCTATTCCGAAGACCGGGACCGACTGGATGTCGATGGCACCTCGAACCTCTCGGAATATTTGTCCTTGGGCGAGATCGGCCCTCGGGCGGCGTGGCACCGTGTGCAACAGGCCGCGTTGATGGGAACGACCGGGACCGACAGTTTCCTGCGGCAGTTGGTCTGGCGCGAGTTCGCCTATCACCTGATGTATCACACGCCGCACCTGCTGACCGGCAACTGGCGACCCGAATGGGATGCCTTCCCATGGAATACCGACCCGGACCACCCCGAGGTGTTGGCCTGGAAACAGGCCAGAACCGGCATATCTGTAGTCGATGCGGGCCTGCGCGAGATGTATGTGACCGGTCGAATGCACAATCGTGCCCGGATGATCGTCGCAAGCTACCTGACCAAGCACCTGATGACCCATTGGAAAGTCGGGATGAATTGGTTTGAGGACTGCCTGATCGACTGGGACCCGGCCTCAAACGCGATGGGCTGGCAATGGGTGGCGGGTTCAGGTCCGGATGCGGCCCCGTTTTTTCGCATCTTCAACCCGCAAACGCAGCAAGAGAAGTTCGACCCTAGGAACCATTATCTGCAGCGTTGGATCGCCGAAAGGCACGCAAACCCAAGCGCCACCGCCTTGGCCTATTTCGACGCGATCCCGAGGTCCTGGGGAATGAACCCGTCCACGCCATACCCGTCACCGGTCGTGGATCTGGCTGACGGGCGCAAGCGCGCTCTGTCTGCGTATGAAAGCCGAAAAACCCAGTAAGGAACTGAAAACTTGCCAGAAACAAAAAGCCGTCCTAGCCTGAACCAAACACCGCAGAGGGGAGAGCGGATGATCCTGACGTCGACCGAGGGGCAGACAGACCTGCCCAGATATTTCGCGCAAGTCTTCAAGATGCTGGGCAAGATGGAGTCCGGGCGGCTGGATATCACTTTGCCGGATGGTCGCGTGTTTCGATCAGAAGGCCCCAAACCCGGCCCGATTGCGGCGGTCGAAATCCACGACCCGGATGTTTTTGCACGTCTTATCCGGGAAGGAGAGCTTGGGTTCTCGGACGCCTATCTGGAAGGACATTGGAGCACGCCCGACTTGCGATCCTTTATGGATCTTGTCCATCTCGGCTCGGAAACGGTTTATGACGGGTTCACGGGCAAGTTCCTGGTGCAGGCGTATGAACGGCTGCGGTTCTGGCTGCATCGCAACAACCGGAAACAGGCCAAGAAGAACATCTCGTACCATTACGATCTGGGCAATGACTTCTATGGCCTGTGGCTTGACGATACGATGACCTATTCCAGCGCCCTGTTCGAGACCGGACAGGAGAGCCTGGAAAAGGCGCAGACGGCCAAATACGCCAGCCTCATTGACGAAATGGGCGTCAAACCCGGCGATCATGTGCTTGAGATCGGATGCGGCTGGGGCGGCTTTGCCGAATATGCCGCGAAAGAGCGTGGTTTGCGCGTCACCGGCCTGACCATTAGTCAAGAACAGTTGAACTTTGCGCGACAACGTATGGAAAAAGCTGGACTTACCGATATGGTCGAGCTGAAGCTTCAGGATTATCGGGACGAGCGTGGATTGTATGACGGCATCGCCTCGATCGAGATGTTCGAGGCTGTGGGACAAAAGTACTGGCCTGTCTATTTCGAGACGGTGCGCGAACGTCTGAAGCCCGGCGCTCAGGCCACGTTGCAGATCATCACCGTGGGCGATCACCGCTGGGATTTTTACAAGAACGGTGTTGATTTCATTCAGAAATACATCTTTCCGGGCGGCATGTTGCCATCGCCCACGATCCTGCGCCAGCAGATTGATCTGGCGGGGCTTGATCTGGTGCGTTCGAAAGAGTTTGGCAAAAGCTACGACCTGACGCTGCGCCGCTGGTATGACACGTTCAACGCCAAGTGGGATCAGATCGCTGACATGGGGTTTGATGAGCGTTTCCGCCGCATGTGGAATTATTATTTGACCGCATGTGGCGCGGCCTTTGACACGGGCAATTGCGATGTGACACAGATCACCATAGCAAAGCCCAGTTAAGGAACGGAATTGGTAAATGCCCACAGCCGCGCGATTAGTTGCCGCCCTTTGTCTTGCGGTGGTGGCCTTTCTGGTCTCCAGCATGATTATCAACAACGGGGAAGAGGGTAAGGATTACGGCTATTTCACCGTGGTGAACCTTGTAATCGCTGTCGCATGTGGCTGGAAAATCATGGGCAAACGGGCAGGGCGCGGCTGGACTGCCGGGATCAACAACGGGCTGACCGGCGTGGCCTCGCTGGTGTTCTGGGCGCTGTTTGTGCAGGGCTGTTATGAGATGTTTCGCCTTGCCATGCGCAACCGCTATGACGGCCCGTTCGAGGCGCTCAAGGCGATCTTCGTGATCGGTGTCGACTATGGGCGGTTGCTGCTGGTTCCGGAAATCCTGATCACTTTGGCCGTCGGGTCGGTTCTGGCCGGTCTGGCCACGGAAATCGCCAGCCGACGCTGGCGCTGATACCCTCAACCCGACAGGAAAGCTGTTCACCCGTGTCTGATTTGTTCTTTTACGGCACCCTGCGCTACGTTCCACTGCTGGAACGCGTGCTGGGTCGGTCCGCTGGGGATGTGTCGCTGACCCCTGCCAGTCTGCCGGATCATGCAGTTCATGCGGTGGTAGGAGAGGACTTTCCGATGATCCAGCCAATGCCGGGGGCTGAGGCCGACGGCCTTTTGGCCCGCGACCTGACCAAGCAGGATCTGGCACGACTGGCCTATTACGAAGGCGGGTTTGACTATGATTTGCAGCCCTTGGCCGTAGCCTTACCCGATGGCAGCACGACGACCGCTCAGGTGTTTTTCCCGGCCCCCGGTGCCTGGGTGCCTGCGGGTCTTTGGTCGCTGGAGCGGTGGGCCGAGAAACTGGGCGAGGTCACCGCGCTGGCCGCCGAAGAGGAGATGGCCTATTTCGGCAAGGTTGATGCCAAAAAGATGACCCGCAGCATCCCGGCAATACAGACTCGCGCCCAGGCCAAGTTGTTTGCCCGGCAGCGCCGCTCGGGTGATCCGCGCGATACGGCAACGGATGTTGTCGTCCACAGTCATACACGCGCCTATGTCGATTACTTCGGCATAGAGGAAATCCAGCTACAGCACCGCCAGCACGACGGTTCGATGGGTCCTGTTCTGAACCGCAACAGCCTGATGCAGGGCAGCGCGGTTGTGGTTCTGCCCTATGACCCGGTGCAGGACACCGTGATGCTGGTCGAGCAGTTCCGCCCCCCGATCTTCCTGATCGAAGACCCCGAGCCCTGGATGTGGGAGCCGGTGGCGGGCATGATCGACGCTGGCGAAACACCGGAACAGGCGGCCCATCGCGAGGCGTTGGAGGAGGCTCAGGTCACGCTCGATGCGCTAGAGTTTGCGGGTGGGGCCTATTCCTCAAGCGGGTCTTCGACCGAGTATGTCTATCTGTATGTCGGTCTTGGAGCTTTGACCGAAACGACCGACGCAGGCGGATTGGACAGCGAAGGCGAGGATATTCGCACCCGAATTCTGCCGTATTCGGAATTCATCAGTCTTGTGGACAGCCATGCCTTCAAGGATTTGCCCTTGCTGTCGCTGGCCCATTGGCTGGCCCGTCACCGGGACCGTTTGCGCCAGTGACTATCGCGCTTGTGGTTGCGGCGGCTCGGCTGTAAATCTTCCCTGATACCAAACGACAAGAGGGCGCCATGCGCATTGCACGAGACCTTGCCGACGCAGTCGGGAAAACACCGCTGATCCGGCTGAAGCGCATCAGTGAAGAGACCGGATGCGAAATCCTCGGCAAGGCCGAGTTCATGAACCCGGGACAGTCGGTCAAGGACCGCGCGGCGCTTTATATCATCCGCGATGCGGTCGCGCGGGGTCAGTTGAAACCCGGTGGCACCATTGTCGAAGGCACGGCGGGCAATACCGGGATCGGCTTGGCGCTGGTTGGTGCCTCAATGGGCTTCAAGACGGTGATCGTGATTCCGGAAACCCAGTCGGAAGAAAAGAAAGACATGCTGCGCCTTGCCGGCGCGCAACTGGTACAGGTTCCGGCGGCGCCGTATCGCAACCCAAACAACTTTGTGCATTACTCGCGCCGTCTGGCCGAGGAACTGGCGCAAACCGAACCCAATGGCGCGATCTGGGCCAACCAGTTCGACAATATCGCCAACCGTCAGGCCCATGTGGAAACCACCGGCCCCGAGATTTGGGAACAGACCGATGGAAAGGTGGACGGTTTTGTCTGTGCCGTAGGTTCAGGCGGAACGCTGGCCGGTGTGGCCGACGCTTTGCAGCCCAAAGGTGTGAAGATCGGCCTGGTCGATCCGATGGGGGCAGGGCTTTACTCCTACTACACCACCGGTGAGATCGCGATGGAGGGCAGCTCGATCGCCGAAGGCATCGGACAGGTGCGCATCACCAAGAACCTGGAAGGCTTCACGCCGGACTTTTCGTACCAGATGACCGACAATGAGGCGCTGCCCCTGATCTTCGATCTGCTGCGCGAGGAAGGTCTGGTTATGGGCGGTTCAACCGCGATCAACATGGCGGGCGCGGTGCGTCTGGCCAAGGATCTGGGCCCCGGCCATACTATCGTGACCATCCTGTGCGACTATGGCACGCGCTATCAGTCCAAGCTGTTCAACCCGGAATTCCTGCGTGAAAAAGAACTGCCGGTACCGGATTGGATGACCGAAGCACCCCGCAGCATTCCGGGCGTGTTCGAGGACGTATGATGCTGCAGCAGGTCCGCCTGTGCCTTGTTCTGGTTGCCCTGTGTCTGTTCGGGTTTGTCGGCGCGGCCACCGCGCAACTGACCGACCGGCAGAGCGAATACTATCAGGGCTGGATCAAGACGGCGGACCGGGCCGAAACGGTGATCGAGGCCAACAGGGCCTCGAATGCTGCGTTAGAAAATCTACGTTCTGAAATAAACAATTACCGCGAGGACTTTAATCAGGCGCGCGGGGCAAACACTGACCGCATTCAGACATTGGAAGGCCAGATCAAGGCGCTGGGTCCCAAGCCGGAAGGTGATGCCGAAGAACCAGAACAACTGGCGATGTTGCGCGCGCATCTGGACGAACAACTCAACAGCCTGCGCGTCCCCCGGATCATCTCGGAAGAGGCCTATAGCAGGGCCAACGGGTTGATCAGCGAGATTGACCGGATCATCCGGGACCGCCAGAAAAAAGAGCTGTTGCAGCGTGGTCCGTCCCCGATCAACCCGATCTATTGGCGGCCGGCCTGGGCGGATGTGACCGAAGCCACCCGCAGCCTGTTCAACGAGACCGCCAAGAACCTGCGTACAGATTCCGTCCGCGAACAAATCCGCGAGCGCGGCCTGGGCATTTTTCTGTTGATGGTTGCCTCGGCGGTTCTGCTGATCTTTGGGCGTTATTGGTCGGAAAGAGGCGGGGACTACCTGCGTAAATTGGGTGGTGGGGGCACCGGGGTCTGGACCTTTGTCGTCTCGCTGTTCCGCATTGCTCTGCCCTGGTTGGGTGTCTGGGCCGCCGTTCAGGCGATCACGCTGACCGGGGTGCTGGGCTTGCGTGGCACCTTTCTGTTGCAAAGCGTTCCGTATTGGGCCGCGATCATTTTCTTCTACGATTGGATCGGTCGGCAGATCTATCTGATCGGAGAGGCGCAGAATTTCCGCCGCCTGTCAGCAAATAAAATCAAGGAATTGCGGGTCTATCTGGATCTGCTGGCCATCATGCTGATTTTGCACGAACTGGCCATTCTGTTCGATCAGATCGAAAATATCTCGGACGCGACGCGGGCTGTTGTCAGCTTCCCGGTTGTTGTCATGACCGCGTTGCTTCTGCTGCGGGTGCGCCATATCCGGACCAATGACGTCCAACAGGATGAGGTCGACCCAAACGCGTCAACCCGCGGCGCAAGCCTGAGCCAACTGATCGAGCTGCTGCGTCGTGTGCTGTTCCTGCTTGGCATCGCGACGCCGGTTCTGGCGATGTTCGGCTATACGAATGCAGCCGAGGCCATTGTTTTTCCGGCGGTCAAGACGCTGATCCTGATTGCGGCGCTGGTGATCGCGCAGCGCTTCCTGACAACGGTTTATGGTTGGATAACGGGGCAGGGCGACGCCGCGCGCGACTCGTTGTTTTCGGTGCTGCTGGGGTTTGCGCTTGCGATCCTGTCGGTGCCCGTTCTGGCCATCTACTGGGGCGCACGCGAGACTGATCTGATCGAGGTTTGGACGCGCATTCTGCTGGGTTTCGACATCGGTGGGGTCACAATTTCACCCAGCAATTTCCTGACCTTCGTAGCCGTATTTGCCATCGGCTACACGGTGACGCGGCTGGTTCAAAGCGGGTTGCGCAACTCTTTGTTGCCCAAAACAAAAATTGATCCAGGTGGCCAGAACGCGATTGTGGCCGGGTCCGGCTATGTCGGGATCACCATCGCTGCGCTGATCGCGATTATGGTGGCCGGGTTCGATCTGTCCTCGCTTGCGATTGTGGCCGGGGCGCTGTCTGTCGGGATCGGATTTGGTCTGCAAACTATCGTGTCGAATTTCGTCTCGGGCATTATCCTGCTGGTCGAGCGTCCGATCTCGAAGGGGGATTGGATCGATGTGAACGGGATGATGGGCTATGTGCGCGACATCTCGGTCCGGTCCACGACGATTGAGACCTTCGACCGAACAGATGTGATCGTTCCGAACTCGGACCTGATCAGCGGCGTGGTTACGAACTATACGCGGGGCAATACCATCGGGCGGGTGATCGTGCCGGTAGGCGTGGCCTATGGCACAGACACGCAACAAGTCGAAACGATTCTGGGTGAGATCGCAAATGCCCATCCGATGGTTCTGGCGAACCCTGCACCCAGCGTGGTGTTCCAGGGCTTTGGCGCGGATTCGCTGGATTTCGAAATCCGGGCCATCCTGCGCGACGTGAACTGGGTGCTGTCGGTGAAATCCGACATGAACCACGAAATCAACCGCCGCTTTGCCGAGGCCGGGATCGAGATCCCGTTTGCTCAGCGTGATCTGTGGCTGCGCAACCCTGAAGTTCTGCACCCGGCGCCTCAAGGCCCGTCCGAGCCGCCTGAGAAAGAACCCGAGGCCCCGAAAAAGGCGACGTCTGCGCCGATCCAAATGACCGAGGCGGATCTGGATCCTGACGCCGGGGATGAGCTTTGATCCGTCCATAGAAGACATCGGATTTCGACGTCACGGATTTGTTTGAAACCGTTCACTTTCCCTGAATTCGGCCCTTGCAAATCCACCGGCATTGGTCCAAATATCGCCGTCACGGAGAGGTGGCCGAGTGGTCGAAGGCGCACGCCTGGAAAGTGTGTAGGCGGGAAACCGTCTCCAGGGTTCGAATCCCTGTCTCTCCGCCACTTTCATCCGATTTGCTGTCCAATTGCCAAGCTGTGAACGCCGGTGCGCCAACTGCCTGCATTGTAACGAATTGATGACGGGATTATATTCGCCTCAAGCGGAAAACTCTGCATATCGGCAGACAGGACAAAAAACAAAATGATTGAGCTGGACGGTAATGCGCCGCTGCGCAAAAGCCAGAATTACGAGATATTCCAACATCCTGAACTGGAAAACGCCTTGCTGAAGGTTCGGGTTGATGAGCCAAAGCGCAACCATCTCATTCCGCGCTATGCCGAATGGCGGTACGGAAATCTGCGACAATGGGCGCGTGAGGCGAATGAATACCTGGCGGCCCTGAATCGTGGGTGTCCCGAGATTGAGCGTCTGGCCCGGTTCATGGGCTATGCGCCGACCTCTCGGGGACCGGCCCTTGTGGTTGAAAAAATGACCGGGCCGGACGGAGATCTCGCGCCCTCGCTGCACGCTGAAATGGTGGCGGCAAAGGATAAACCCGAGGTTCAGCAAAAGCTGAAGGCCGAACTACTGGAGCTTTTGGACGATCTGGAGCGCGGTCGTATCATCGTGGGCGACCTGTGGGCCGCAAACATCGTCCGCGCGCAGGAACGCGGCGGTCGGCTTGTTGTGATCGATGGGCTGGGTGAGCGGGTTCTTTTCCCGTTGACCGTGTTCAGCGATTGGGCCTTTCGGCAATCAATCGCCCGGCGGCGCGCGCGAATGGCGCGCTGACGCGTGTCGGAAAGGGGTGCGCATTTGTGATTCCGGGCCTTGGCGGTTCGGCCTGATTTGCTCTATCCCTTACAGAGTTCGTCAATTTGATTGTCTTTCGCCAAGAGGTGCGCCGTGAAACTTGAAATCCCGAACTCCACGCCACCTGCAGATGCGTCTCAGCGCAAGGCCATTGAACCCGTCATCTGCTATCCGCCAGACACGCTGGACCCGCCGGACCTGACCGGGCTGCGTGCCCTGCGCAACGCAGCCGTCAAATCCGCCGAGGTCACTGCGGCCCCTCGGGATGCGGCGTGTATCGACGTCCCCGCAGGCGCGTTTTTCCGCATTGTGTCGGTGCAGGGGTCTCAGGTCGGCGATCTGAACCTGTGGAACAAGCACGATCTGGCCGAGCGGTTCTATTCCGGAAAAACCCGCGCGTTGCATGGCACGCATCTGTCGACCGGCGACCGGATGTGGTCGAGTTTCCCTACCATGCGCCCGATGGCGACCATCATTGACGATACGCTGGACTGGTATGGATTCGATGAGTTCGGCGGCTCGGTCCACGATGTTATCGGGACGCGCTGTGACCCGTATACCGGTCGGCTGTTGTCTGGTGACGACTATCACTATTGCTGCCATTCCAATCTGACACGCGCCTTGTCCCGGTATTGCAGCCTGCCGCTGCACGAGGCTGAGATGCACGTGCATGACGTGTTGAACGTTTTCATGTGCACCGGGTTCACGCGGGACACCGGTCAGTATTTCATGAAGGCCAGCCCGGTGCGTCCGGGGGATTATCTTGAGTTTTACGCCGAGATCGATTTGATCGTCGGTCTGTCGGCCTGCCCGGGCGGGGATTGTTCGTCCGAGCATTCCTCGGACACCGCCGCTTGCTACCCATTGTTGATCGAGGTCTACGACCCCGGTGAAACAGCCCGTGCTGCGCATGAACCGCCGGCCGTTTCGGCCTATAGCCGCACCCATGGAACGGATTGAGGTTGGACCTTTCGCGGCGCTTTCCGGGTTCAAAAAACAGCCCCACAACAGGCGAATAGACCCTTAAGTCTGATAAACGTTAACAAAAATCGGAATTTGTTATAGTCTTGTGGCGTTATTCAATTGGTAACGCCCGGGTATTGGTGTGACACAGACGCTTTATGAGAAATACGGTGGGTTTAAAACGATCAGCCGGGTGGTGATGTCCTTCTACGAAATGGCATTGGATTCCGACGAGATCGGCGACTATTTCGAAGATATCGATATGCCGCGCCTGATCGACCATCAAACCAAATTCGTTTCCTCTCTGATCGGGGGGCCTGCTGCATTCAGTGACGACAGGATCGAGGCGGTTCACCGCCATCTCAATATCAGCCACGAGGACTTCGACGCCATGGCCGTGTTGTTCGGCGAGGCGCTGGAAATGCACGGTATGTCAGAGCCAGACATCAAGACAGCCCTTGGCGCGATTGAAGGAAAACGGTCGATCATCGTCGCCCGGGACGCTGCATGAGCATCCATGCCATCAACGAGCAATTGTTGCGCGCTATTGGCGTCGGCGTGGCCGTGGTGCGGGCCGAGGATCTGGAGTTTGTCTTTCACAATGGCTCTTTCGCCGAATGGTTCGGCAAACCAGAGGACGGTCAAACGCTGCTGGATCTGGTGCCCGATCTTGATCTGAGAGAGTTGGATGACGTCAAACAGTCTGGCCTGCGCTACTCGGTCGAGTTGCAGATCAAGCCCAGACGCCGGACCTTGATCTTTGCGGTCACAGTGTCATTGGCCAATGGCCTGTCCGAGCAGGTTCTGATCATCGAATGCCAGAACATCACGCGCATTCGCGAACTTGAAAGCATGATCGACAGCTACTCGACTATGGTGGAACGCAACACCCGAGAGTTGGAGCGCGAAAAGGAACGGGTCGAACGTCTGCTGCTGAACGTGATGCCGCGCGCGGTGTACGAAGAGTTCAAGACCTTCGGTGTTGTGACCCCGCAATTGTACGATCAGGTCTCGGTCGTGATGTTGGATTTTGTCGGCTTCACCGACTTTGCCGCGAAAACCGATCCGACAGTGACGCTGAGCGAGTTGAACGACATCTTCACAGCCTTTGACCGGATCGTCGAACAGTTTGGATGCGAGAGGATCAAGACGATCGGTGACGCCTATCTGGCCGTTTCGGGCATGCCCGATGCGACGCCGGATCACGCAACCGCCGTGGCCCATTGTGCCGTGCGGTTTCTGCGCTATCTCGAACGCCGCAATGAAAGCCACCCCTATAAATGGCAGGCACGTGTCGGGTTGGGCATGGGGGCTGCGGTCGGGTCGGTCGTGGGTATCCAGAAATACGTCTATGACGTCTTTGGTCCAGCGGTGAACACCGCCGCGCGTCTGCAAGTCTTTGCAAACCCGATGAATATCGTCGCGCCGGAGGAAATGAAATACGCCCTGATCGACGAATTTCAGGTCTCGGATATCGGTCTTGTCGACATCAAGGGCATGGGGCAGATGAACCTGATCAATGTCACCTCGGGCCTGAGCGTGCCGCAAAACAGTCAGCGGGTCTGAACCACATCAGTCGTCCTGCGGCACCAACCCCAATCCACGCAGATAGATCCCGATACCGCTTTCCAGCAGGTCCTCGGGCGGGAAGGGCGACGTTGCGCCCGTGTTGCGGGCGTAGAGTTCGACGACCCCATGGCTCATCGCCCAGATATGCGCGCTGAACATCGAAGCAGGCGGGCGTTTTTCCGGTGGAATATGTTGCGACAGATCCGCTGCGGCCTTTTCCAGCACATTCTTGGCACGATTGGCCGCCAGAGAAAGCTCGGGCGTGCGGTTCAGAGACACGCCGCTTTCGAACATCGCGATATAGTGGCCGGGATGTTTGCGGGCAAAAGCCAGATAGGCGCGCCCCGTCGCCTCGAACGCGGCAAGGGCCGAGGGCTGGCCTTTGTCATAGGCGTACTGCATCAGGTCGGCAAACATCTCGAAGCCTTGTTTGGCAGCTTCGGCAATCAGATCTTCACGCCCGTGGTAGTGCCGATAAACAGCCGCTGGCGTGACCCCAGCCGTCTTCGCCGCCTCGGACAGAGTGAACCCCGTCGGGCCTTTTTCCTCGATCAGGGACAACGCAGCCTCAATCAGGGCTTGTTTCAGGTTTCCATGGTGGTAACCGCGTTTCGTCATCCTGGCCTCAGGTCAGTTTTCATTCCTTGGGAAGCAAAGACATAGTCCACCTGTGTCTGAGCGTCCATCACTTGGTGCTGCGTGCCTACGCGTCCCAAATCTCTGGCCCGCCGCAGATTTTTGGGTCAATTTTACCCACCGCGCCCTTGTCTTTTTCATCATAGTCCAGCGCGCCAAGAACCGTCTGAATCGCTGCGATGCGGGCGCGTTTCTTGTCGTCTGATCGGACGATGGTCCAGGGGCAATGCTCGGTATGGGATCGGGTCAAAGTCTCCGAGATCGACTGAGTGTATTCGTCCCATTTGTTCAATCCCGCCACATCAATGGGGCTGAGTTTCCATTGCTTCAGCGGGTCGGTTTCTCGCGCGAGGAACCGGTTCAGCTGTTCGGCGCGCCCGACATTCAGCCAGAACTTGAACAGGTGGATGCCGTCATTCACCAGCCCGGTTTCTAGCGGCAGAACCTGACGAAAGAAACGTTCGCGTTGTTCAGGCTCGCAAAAGCCAAAAACGTTTTCAACCACGCCGCGATTGTACCAACTGCGGTCGAAGAACACGATTTCCCCAGCCGTAGGCAGATGCTGGATATAACGCTGGAAATACCACTGGCTGCGTTCGGCGTCGGACGGTTTGGCCAGCGCCACATTGCGTGCGCCGCGCGGGTTCAGGTTTTCGCGAAAGCGTTTGATCGTGCCGCCTTTGCCCGCCGCGTCGCGGCCTTCGAAGATGATTGCAACCCGCTGACCGGTCTCTTTGACCCAGGATTGCATCTTGACCAGTTCGATCTGCAACGCCCCGATCTGCGCCTCATACTCCTTGGACTTCATCTTTTCCGCATAGGGGTAGGTCGGGTTCAGGATGTCGCCCTTCTTTGCCTTTTTGATCAGGTCGCGCACATCCTTCGGCGCGCCTTTGCGGAAGTAGTTATCGATGGAGCCTTTTTCGGACCGGGCCATGCATCACCTCGCAATAAAATCCATTTCTTACTATGGATTAGGTGCCTGCCTAACGCAAACCCGCACGCTGCGCGGCCCGATCTATTGCGGCGGCCACTTCCTCGGCAGCCACGACCTGCGGCATGTGGCCGATGCCGGGCAGTTCGATCAGCTCTGCCCCCGGTATCTGTTCGATCAGGCGGTGCGAGTGCCACTCAAGCCCCACGGTGTCGTCGGCGGTGCCGTGCAGGATTTCCGTCGGCACCGAAATCTCGGCATAGCGGGGTTGCAACGTGGCGACTTCGTCCAGCAGGTTGGCGCGTTGTTTGGCATTGGCGTGCATCGAGGCCCGGCGCATCGTCAGTTCCGGCCCGAAATGCGCGGCATATCCTTCGGGGGCCGTCTGCGGGGCGAAGACCTTGTCCATCGCCTGTTCGACATACCAACCCGGCACGTAAGAGGTGATCAGGGGCAGTGCGAGCGTGTTCCCGACCGGGGTCGAGGCGAGGCGGTTGAACCCATCAAGCGGCGTCTCCCACGGGATGGCGGCGGGGGCGATCAGAACAAGGGCCGAGATATTGTCGGGCCGCGTTACGGCCCAGGCAAGCGAGACGGATCCGCCATAGCTTTGGCCAGCGACGATGGGTTTATCAGCCCCTAGCTGAGCGGCAGCCTTCTGCAGGATGTCAGCCTGTTCGGTGATGGTTTCTCCGTCAGGATTGAAACTGGCGGAATAGCCCAGCCCCGGACGATCAAACACGATGACACGGTAGGTCTGGGCAAGGATTGGCGCCAACGCAAAGGTCATGTCGCGCGTGTTTCCGCTGGACCCGTGGATCAGTACCACATCGGGGCCTTCGCCCATCACGACAGCGTGGACTGCGATCCCATCGACATCTAAAATCTGACCTTCCGGTGGAAAGGCAGCCTCGGCCCGTGTTTCGATCTGGGCGCTGCGCCACGCGGTGAATGCGGCAAAGCCAAGAACGAGTACGGCGAATGATATCAGAAGCTTAACGGCCAATTTCGTCCATGTCGAAAGGTGTGGTCTGGTAAATCTCGTTGATCCAGTTGCCGTACAAAAGATGCGCGTGGCTGCGCCAGCGGTTTTGCGGCGTCCGGGTCGGGTCGTCATCGGGGTAGTAGTTCATCGGCACGTTTATCGGCGTGCCATTGGCCACGTCCCGATCATATTCCTGCTTCAACGTATCGCTGTCATACTCAAAATGGTTGAAGATATAGAGCGCACGATGCCCCGGATCCTCGACCAGACAGGGGCCCACATCGTCGCTGCCCAGCAGGGTGTTCAGCCCCGGTGCGCCGTCAATCTCGGCCTGTTTCATTTCGGTCCAGCGGCTGACCGGAATGACGCAATCATCCGAGAAGCCGCGCAGGAACGGAGACGCCGCGTTCAGGTTCCGGTGTCGGAAACAGCCAAACGCTTTGGCATCCAGCATGTGCTTTTTGACGCCGTGGAAATGGTTGATCATCGCCATCCCGCCCCAACAGACGCCGAAGGTGGAATGCACGTTGGTCTGGGTCCACTCGAAAACTTCGCTGATCTCGTCCCAATAGGTAACGTCCGGAAATTCCAGATGTTCAATCGGAGCGCCGGTGATGATCAGGCCATCGAACTTCTGGTCCTTGACCTCCTGAAAGGGGCGATAGAACTCGGCCATATGTTCGGCTGCGGTGTTCTTAGTCCGATGCTCGGTCATGCGGATCAGGGACAGATCGATTTGCAGCGGCGTTGCACCGATCAGACGTGCGAACTGATTTTCCGTCTGAATCTTCTTGGGCATCAGATTCAGCAACCCGATCTTCAGGGGGCGGATATCCTGACGCATTGCCTGATCCTCGGCCATGACCATGACGCCTTCCTTGGTCAGGACGTCAAAGGCGGGCAGGTCTGAGGGGATCTTGATCGGCATCGGTTCAGGCTTTTTTGGGTTTTTACAGAAGCTTGTAGTTAGGCGTTCTTGGGTTGGGTCTCAAGGGCGCGTTCGATCAACTCATCGAAATCGGCCGCGTCGCGCACCTTGCCTATCTCATCGGCGGTGATGGTGATGCCCCAGTTTTTGGCCATGGCCGCATATCTGGGCTGACGATGGGCCAGCGCCTGCGCATAGGTCCAGCGGATGAAGGCATTCGGATCGACCTCGGCCTCGGCGCAGCCGTGCTGGTCCAGATAGTCGGTCCACACGCGGGTCAGGAATTCGGCCTGATAGGACATCGGTTTCGGAGCTTTGTCGAAGCGGCGGACAAGTTCTGCCGTGTGATCCTCGTCCCCTTTCAGCCAGATCATCAGCGTGTGCTTGGACAGTTCGGTCATCACCTGATCAGACGGATCATTCGGATCGACCCATTCGCAGATCGACCCGCCGGTGTCGCAGATGAAATGCGGGTAATGATACAGACGCTGCGCCCTGTCGATGAAATACTCGGTATCCAGCAAGGCATGAATCTCGGCCAGTCGGAACTGTTCCTGACGGCGGTGGTATTCGGGCATCTCAAGCCCGCCTTTGGCTGGATCGCCGGGCTTGCCCAGATAGGCGGCGACAGGTGTCAGGTTCTCGAATGAGATGTTTGAGCCGATATAGATCGAATCCGACAAAAGCAGGTCGCGCAGAAACGGCACCTTCATCGCCTCGGCCTTGGCATTGTCGGTGATGTATTCGCCCATGTAGCGCGTGCCGATCCTGTAATCGATCGAGTAATGGAACCAATCGCCCGAATCCCGCAGGATGTTCGACACATAGGTTTTGCCCAGGCCCGACATGCCGAAAAACAGCACTTTCTTCCGCGCAGCGCTGCGCCAATCCTTTGCCGAGCCGTAGATCATGTTCCGCTGTCCCTTAGTTTTGCCTTTGCTAGAACGGGCAGGGGACCGCGTCAATCGCGCTTGCCCGAGCGGTTCAGGATTACCAGCCCAAAGGCAAGGATGGCAAAACCGATATAGGCATTGGGTGGTAGTGCTTCGTCCCTTAGACCCGCGCCAAGGACAATGGCGATGGGCGGGATGACCAAAGTGACCAGCATCAGGTTGCCGCTGCCAGCCATTGCCAGCACCCGGTAATACAGAAGATAGGCCCCCGCCGTCGCAATGATGGCATAGTATCCAATGGCCGCCCATGTTGCCGCCGGAAGGCGCAGGGTTGGCACGCCATCAACCATTAGCGTGATCGGCAGGATCATGAGTGTCGCGCCGGTCAGCATACCCGCCGCTGCGACGACTGGGGACATGCCGGACAGGTGTTTTCGGCCCCACACGCTGGCGAAGGCATAAGACACCGTGCCCGCTAAAACGGCGAGCTGAGCCAGGCTTTGCAGGTTGAAACCTGCAAAGTTGCCAAGGCCGATGGCGACCGAGACGCCCGCAAACCCAAGAACGACCCCGGTCAGGCGCGATTTTGTCAGCCGTTCATCCGCGAAGAATAAGGCCGCAACCAGCACGCCAAAGATCGCCGTTGCCGCATTCAAGATGGCCACAAGTCCGGTGTCGATGTGCAACTGTCCCCACGCCATCAGCGAGAAGGGAACGGCATTGTTCAAAAGACCCATGATCAAGAAGGCCAGCCAGGTTCGTGGGTCCGTGGGCAGCTCAAGGCGCTTGATCCAAACGACCAGCCACAGCGCGGCCATGGCCCAGAACGTGCGGTGCAGGACCGAGGTCATCACCGGTATCGTATCCAGAGCTATGCGAATCGACACAAAGGACGCGCCCCAGATCAGGCCAAGCAGCAACAGTTCGGCCCAGGCGCGGGATGAGAGATGTTTCTGAGGTTCCATAGGGCCAACCTGTCACCACGCGAACGCCGAAGCGACCCGAAACATGCGACAAAAAAGACCCCGCCGAATGGGCGGGGCCTTGTGTTTGCGTGATCGGTCAGATCAGTCCAAAGCGTAGGTGATCTGGAAACCAACACTCCAGGCGCTGTTGCCTGAGAAGTCGGCGCGCGCGTTGGGGCCTGCGCCGTCCACGGTCGCATCGCCGATGTCGGTATAGCGGATGCCTCCCGAGATTTTGGCTTTTTCCAACGAATATGTTCCACCGACACCGATGCTCCAGAAACCGTCGGTCGGACCAAGGTTCGATACTGGTTCACCCTCGTCGGTTTCATAGCCAAGTGTTACCGCACCAGAGAATTCGTCGGAAAACTGATAACCAAGACCGAGCGAATAGGTATAGGTGGCGTTGTCGTAGTCGACAAGTGGGTTAAATGGATAATTCGGCGGCGAAAAGTTGAGCTGAGGCCAGTCAACCCAACGAATAGATCCGAAAAGCAGGGTCTTCGGGGCGACGCCAGTCTGAAAATCCAGATTGACCGATTGCGGTGTTTCGATCTCGGTTCCTGAGTTGAGTGTACCGGTGGAATCAAGTGCCTCGGTTTGCGAGAGGTTATGGCTGATCTTTGAATTGTAAGTCAGTGCGACACGAGCAGCAATTTCCGGTTTTTCCCAAGCGATTCCGACAACATATCCGAACGAAATGTCCGCGTCCGTATTGACTTCATACCCGGCTACAAGTGGTACGCTGACCGATGCCTTTACGCGCTGCGCGCGTACGCCACCCAGTGCGCTGAACCCGTTGTCAAATTTGTAACGCAAAAGCGCGGTCACAGCATCTGTGTCTGCGGTTGCATTCAGAGTATCCTGGCGTCCAGCAGGGTTTGGGTTGATCGACAGCGGGTAATCATCGGCATATTCAATGTCCGCGCCGAAAGGTTGATCATACATGATCGCAAAGTCCAACTGCTCAGTCAGAGCAGTCTTGTACCCCAGATGCGGTGTAAAAAAGTCATTTGCAACGTTGCCCGAATCGACAGGTTGACCAGCATTTGGCCCGATTAACGCAGGCATTGTTCCCGATACGCTTGGGTTGGTGTACCCAAGGCGAAACTGAACAACCGATCCCTCCTCAAAGATCAGGTTGATGCCTTGCCCGCTTCGATCCAGGCCACCTGCATGACCAACTGTCGCCCCAAAGCAAAGCGCACATGTCGTCAGTAGCGCTTTTTTCATTTTGAACCTCCCTTTACAGTCCCTCGCAGGTGCTTTCGGCTACGCGTTGAGTGTGAGTTGCGTACCAACCTGCAAAAATGTGCCCGATACTTTCTTTCCGGTTAGTTTAAGGTCAAGTCGTGACCGTGCGTTACTAGTTACGACTAGAGTCGCGGACTGTTGCCAAACTGTTACGATTCTCGGACCGCACGTTCAGGAAAATCCCCGAGAAGATCACGGCAGCCCCCAGCATTGTCCAATGATCGATGGGCTCGTTGTAAAGAAGCATTCCGACCACGGCGATTGTGGGGAGACGCGCGAAGTCAAAGGGGATGACCACAGTGGCCGGAGCGATGGCTAACGCGTTGGTAATACAGAAATGTGCCAGCAATCCGGCCAGCCCGACCAACAGCAAGTAGGGCGCTGTTTGCAGGGTGGGAAGGGCGATCTGACCGTCCAGACCTGCGGCCGCAGCCCCCAGAACGGCCTGCATAACAGCAAGCCAGAACATGATGCATCCGATGCTTGCAAACCGCGTCAGCTTTTTGGTGGTTATCGTTGTAAACGCGAAGAAAATCGCCGAGGCGGCAGCCATCATCAAGCCGGGGCTTAGCGGGGCGGTGCCGGGACGCGTTACGATGAGGATACCTGCAAAACCGATCAGGGCCGCAGTGACCTTGAGTGTTGTCAGACGCTCATTCAAAAACAACGGCGATAGCAGGATGACCCACAGCGGCTGCGTGAACTCCAGCGCGAAGACCTGTGCCAAAGGAATCACCCCGACCGCGTAGAACCACAGATTCTGTCCGGTGAAATGCAGCGCGTTCCGGATCGCATGAAGGCTCAGGCGTTCGGTGGTGACCTGATGCCACCCGCGAATTGCGCTTAGCACAGTCGCGACGACAATGATGCCCACGATGCTGCGATACATCATGATTTCGAACGTGTCGTGATGCAGGCTCAGTTCGCGCCCGGCGACAGCCATCGAGGAAAACGACAGGATCGCGCCGATCATCCAGAAACCGGCCTTGAAGACCTGGACCGATCCTTTCTCCACCCCGCATCCTCCGCGCTTTGTTCCTGTGTCTTACAGGGCTTAAACGGATTCGGGCGGATCGGGCACCCTGAATCCGGTTTTGACGGATCTGCGCTGAATCGCGCAATGGGTCACGCCTGAGTTCAGCAGGGTCCTAAGAACCTAAGGTCGGCGCAGAAGCAGCGCCAGTAAACAAAAAAGCCGGGATGGTGATCACCAATCCCGGCTTTTGCGATGCTCTGTCATTCCCACTCGATCGTTCCGGGGGGTTTTGATGTGATGTCATAGGTGCAGCGGTTGATGCCCTTGACCTCGTTGATGATTCGCGTGGCGGTTTCGCCCAGGAACTCGTGGCTGAACGGATAGTAATCGGCGGTCATACCATCGACCGAGGTCACAGCGCGCAAGGCACAGGCATAGTCATAGGTGCGGCCGTCACCCATAACGCCAACGGTGCGCACGGGCAGAATGGCAACGAAGGCCTGCCAGATGTCGTCGTAAAGGCCGTGTTTGCGGATCTGGTCGATGTAGATGGCATCGGCATCGCGCAGGATCTCCAGCTTTTCGCGGGTGATCTCGCCCGGGCAGCGGATGGCCAGCCCCGGTCCGGGGAAGGGGTGGCGGCCGATGAAGCTGTTTGGCAGGCCCAGTTCGCGGCCCAGTGCCCGGACTTCGTCCTTGAACAATTCGCGCAGGGGTTCGACCAGTTTCAGGCCCATCTTTTCCGGCAGGCCGCCGACATTGTGGTGCGACTTGATTGTCACCGAGGGCCCGCCCGAGAACGAGACGGATTCGATCACGTCGGGGTACAGCGTTCCTTGCGCCAGGAACTCGGCCCCATCGATGGTGTCGGCGTGTTTCTGGAACACGTCGATGAACAGTTTGCCGATGATCTTGCGTTTGGTTTCCGGGTCGCTCTGACCGTCCAACTCGCCAAGGAACAGCTCGCTTTCATCCGCGTGGATCAGCTGAATGTTGTAGTTGTCGCGGAACATGCCCACGACCTCGGCGGCTTCGTTCTTGCGCAGCAGGCCGTGATCGACAAAGACACAGGTCAGCTGGTCGCCGATAGCCTCGTGAATCAGGATCGCCGCGACCGAGCTGTCGACGCCGCCGGACAGACCGCAGATGACCTTTTTGTCGCCAACCTGTTCACGGATATTGCGGATCATCTCTTCGCGATAGGCACCCATGGTCCAATCGCCCTTGAACCCGGCCAGCTTGACGAAGTTTTCGTACAGCTTTGCGCCTTTGGGCGTGTGGTGCACCTCGGGGTGGAATTGCACCGCATAGAAGTGGCGCGCGGGGTCTGCTGTGATCGCGTAGGGCGCGTTGGGCGAGGTGCCGTAGACCTCAAAACCCGGTGCAATTTCGCTGACATGGTCGCCGTGGCTCATCCAGACCTGTTCGTCGCCGTCAGCGAACCAGCCGTCCAGAATGTCTAGCTTGCTTTCCGGTGTAACAAAGGCACGACCGAATTCGGCAGTGCCATGGCCGCTTTCGACCTTGCCGCCAAGCTGGTGCATCATCACCTGCTGACCGTAGCAAATACCAAGGATCGGCACGCCATAGTCGAAAATCTCTTGCGGGGCGCGGGGCGAGCCATCGCGCGTGACGCTGTCCGGGCCGCCCGAAAAGATCACGGCGCGCGGCGCCATCTGGCGCACCACATCCATCGTGACATTTTGGTAGGGGTGGATTTCGCAATAGACGTTCAGTTCACGCAGGCGACGGGCAATCAGCTGCGTCACCTGGCTGCCGAAGTCGATGATCAGAAGGCGGTCATGGGTGTCTTGGGTCATATCCGCGCCTTAGGCCAAGCGCACCTGTTTCGCAAGAGCAACCTCTGATTCTCAAAGGGGGTCAGCGATTCAAAAAAAAGGAATTGTAAAAGTTTTGTAACGAAAATATGACAACTCGGCTGGGTCGATGTATATACAAATAGAACAAGGGACCGAAATTGCCGATTTCCATCGAGATTGCCGCACTGAATCTGGCTTTGGCGCTGTTTTGCGGCGCGCTAATCGGGTCCGAGCGTCAGGTCCGCCAAAGAATGGCCGGGCTGCGGACAAATGCGCTGGTCGCGCTGAGTGCCGCTGCGTTTGTTGTATTCTCGGCGCTGTTTCCGGATGAGGTGAGCCCGACGCGCGTTGCGGCGCAGGTCGTTTCGGGAATCGGCTTTCTGGGGGCCGGTATCATTTTCCGGCACGGATTCACCATTCATGGCCTGAATACGGCTGCTACCCTGTGGTGCTCGGCTGCTGTCGGAATGATGGCGGGGGCAGGGGCCTGGGTGTTTGCCGTCATGATGACGGGTTTCGTGATTTTTGTGAATCTCGGGCTCAGGCCGTTGGTGAAATGGCTCAAGCGCACCACACGTGCCGGGGTGCCGCTGACGCAAGAGTTCAAGATCCTTCTTCAATGCTCGGAAGAAGCGCAGGCAGATGCGCGTGTCGCTGTTCTCAAGGCATTGGCGCAAAACGATGTTCGAATCGTTGGCTTTGAAAAGGGCGATGCGGTGGAAGGCAAACGAACAATCGCTGTTCTGGTCTCGATGGAAGATCACCCCGAGGAACTGCAGCACAAGGTTGTCGCTCCTCTGATGCTTGAGCCGAGCATCGACAGCATTGAATGGGATACGGTTTCCGAAGCGTAACGCCGCGGTGCAGATCTACGCCAATGTGAAGCGCAATGTCGCTTTTCCCCCCAGAGCGCCGTAAACCATATGCTCGATGACGCTCAATCCTGTAACTAAACGGTCAATCTAACCATTCAGACGGGATTTTCTCATGGCAGAGGCAAACACCCGGCGCAGGGCGAGAGGCGGCGGTGGCGCTGCCCGCCGGGCCGAGCGCACCGCGGTTCGCATCGAAACTGCAAAGTATATCGAACGCAATATTCCGAATTTCGAAGTTCTCAACGAAGAAGCGTTGGAGATCATCGAATACAACGCGGAAACAGTGCTGGAAGAGATCGGCGTCAACTTCGTCGACAACCCGGCGGCGCTGGAACGCTGGCGCGATGCGGGCGCGGATATCGATGGTGAGCGTGTGCGCATCCCGCGCGGTCTGGCGCGTGAGTTGATCAAGACCGCCCCCAGCCAATTCACGCAACACGCCCGCGACCCCGAGAAATCGGTCGAAATTGGCGGCCGCAATCTGGTGCTTGCTCCGGTCTATGGCCCGCCATTCGTGCGTGACGCGCAGGGCGGTCGCCGCTATGCGACCATGGATGACTTCAACAAATTCGTGAAACTGGCCTATATGTCCAAGTGGCTGCACCACTCGGGCGGGACAGTGTGCGAACCGACCGATATTCCGGTGAACAAGCGTCACCTGGATATGCTCTTGGCGCATATGACCCTGTCGGACAAACCCTTTATGGGATCCGTGACCGACCCCAGCCGCGCGCAGGATTCGGTTGAGATGTGCGAGATTCTGTTCGGCAAAGAGTTCGTGCAGGAAAACACGGTGATGACCTCGTTGACCAACATCAACTCGCCGATGACATTCGACGATGTGATGATGGGCTCCCTGGAGGTCTATGCACGCAACAATCAGGCTTGCATCATCTCTCCGTTCATCGTCGGTGGAGCGATGGCTCCGGTGTCGGTTGCCGGGACGCTGACGCAGGTTCTGGCCGAGGTTCTGGCCGGTGTCGCCTATAGCCAGATCATTCGCCCCGGCGCGCCTGCGATCTTTGGCGCGATGGTGACCTCGATCGACATGAACTCGGGCGCGCCGACATTCGGAACGCCCGAAGCCTCGCACATTACCTACGGCGCGGGCCAGTTGGCGCGGCGTCTGAACCTGCCTTACCGTTCGGCCGGCTCGTTCTGCGGGTCGAAACTGCCGGACGCGCAAGCGGCGTATGAAACAGCCAACTCGTTGAACATGGGTCTGCTATCGGGTGTGAACTTCATGCTGCATGCCTGCGGCTGGCTTGAAGGCGGTCTGGTCGCTGATTTCGAGAAATTCGTCATGGATGCCGATCAACTGGGCATTCTGCACGGCTTGGCCAAAGGCGTGACCTATGACGAAAACGCGCTGGCCATGGACGCGATCCGCGAAGTCGGGCCGGGCGGTCACTATCTGGGTTGCGCGCATACGCAGGCCAATTTCAAGGACGCGTTCTGGAAAACCGAAATGCTGGACTACAAGCCGTTCGAGACCTGGCAGGAAGAAGGCGCCCGCGATACGCGCGCCCTGGCAACTGCGCGGGTCGAGCATCTGCTGGCAAACTATCAGCAGCCGCAGATGGACCCGGACAAAGCCGCCGCGCTTGAGGCTTATGTAGCGGAAAAGAAAGCCTCTATGCCGGACGCTTTCATCTGATCAAGTAGTGTACGAGGCGCGGCTGGCCTGATACAGCTGCGCCTCGCCCAACAGGGCAATCAGAAGATCCAGATGCCGGACCAGAGAATAGGCAGCATCTTCTTCTTTTCGTTGCTCATTTACCTCTCTCTCAAGCTCTAGCAACCGCATCAGGGCCGCGCCTGTGCCGGGCAGCGAACCATATCCCAGAATGCGTTGCAGGTGCCGGTCCCGATTGTAATCCTGCGCCCCGTGTTTGGCCGCCCGTGCCAGCAGTCGGGGGCGGCGAAGCGTTGTGATCATGGTCATCAGGTCCTGCATGTTCGTGTTCCCTTGTACGAGCTTTGACGGCCTGTTTGTCACACAACCTAAGCGGGTGTTGCCTTGGTTCGGCTCCCCCCGAACGATGGTTTCACGACTGTTTATCTTTTTGAATCAAATCTGGTTCCAGGCCGTTGGGGTTAACGAACGAGTAACGAAAGCACCTCTAGTTAGATTTGGTTAACTCAAATTCCGAGGGCGAAAAGTGGCAGTCTGTTTTGTCGACGAGGGCAAATGAATATGGAAAACAACGTGGCTTTCACCATCCCGGCATGGGTGCCTGAAGGGGCGCAGAGATACCTTGCTCATACCGAGACCGGCCGATCGATACGGGATATCGCGCGATCGGCAGGGTGCCATGCGTCGACCATTCTTCGGCAGATCAGACGCATTGAAATGCGCCGTGACGATCCGCTTGTGGATGCAGCCCTGCAATCGCTGGCCGAAACCCATTTTTCGATTTCCGAAAACCACCGTGCCTTGCCGGACGAGGGGGAAGAGGACGTTTTCGATCAGGAAGCCATGCGCGTTCTGCGCCGTTTGTGCGAAACCGGGTCGGTGCTTGCTGTGGCCGAAGATATGGACAAGGCAGTTGTGGTTCGGGATACGGGCGAGGCCGGTGCGACCCGAACCGCCGTGGTCGAATGCAGGATTGCACAGGCGCTGGCCTTGCAGGACTGGATCACCTGCGACAATCCCGGGCGGATTTCGCGTTACCGGATATCGGCATCAGGTCGCACCGCGCTGAGCCGTCTTGTAGCCGAGGCTGAGAACAAAGCCCGCGCGCGCAATGAATTTGGTATGGCCGAAGCGCAAACACCGTTTCAGGCCAAAGCCGCCTCGGACCAAGGCGACCGGGCGCGGCGCATCCGCTATAGCGCTGCAGAAAGCCCGCTGATCGCGCTGGCGCGGCGTCGGGATCGGGACGGTAAACCCTTTCTGGACGAGACCCTTGTCAGTGCAGGGGAGCGCCTGCGCGAAGATTTTGAACTGGCGCAGATCGGCCCTCAGGTGGCGCAGAATTGGGACCGGTTTCTTACAAGCGGTGGCCGGGGCAGTTTCGGCAGCGAGTCGCATGGCGGACGCGGGTCCTCTGATGCGCGCGACCGGGTGGCGCGGGCCTTGTCTGATCTGGGTCCGGGTCTCAGCGATGTTGCCTTGCGGTGTTGCTGCTATCTGGAAGGGCTGGAATTGGCGGAAAAGCGTATGGGATGGTCGGCGCGGTCCGGTAAAATCGTCCTGCGCATCGCTTTGCAGCGCCTGAAACGACACTATGAAGATCAGGCTGAACGGGATCGGATGATCGGTTAGAAGTCATACATAACCCTTGCAGATCACTTGGGTGGTGATAAGCAGGGGTTATGAATTTCACACTCAGACAGCTGCAATATTTTCAGGCCGTGGCCGAGCAGCGCAACTTTGGGCGCGCGGCGCAGGTCTGTAACGTATCGCAGCCTGCTTTGTCCGTTCAGATCAAAGCGCTTGAGGAAACCATGGGCGGGGTGCTGTTCGAGCGGCAGGCGCGCGATATTCTTCTGACACCGCTTGGCCGGGATGTTCTGGACCGCGCGCGACTGATCCTTGGTGCGGCAGACCGTTTGGATCAGTTTGCGCGCGACCATTCAGGCGGGCATCGGTCGCTGTCGATCGGGATCATCCCGACCATTGCGCCGTATCTGCTGCCCGGCGTTCTGGCCGGGTTAAGGGCCGGCGATGTCTCGCTGCGGGTGCAGATCCGCGAGGCCAGAACCGAACACCTGCTGACCCTGCTGCGTACCGGAGAAATTGACGCCGCGGTTCTGGCCTTGCCTGTCGCGGGGTCGGAGTTCAGGGAGACGCCCTTGTTTCAGGATCAGTTCCTGTTGGCAGGCAGCGCCGCGCGGTTGGAAAAAGTATCCGCAACCCCGGACATGCTGCGCCCGCTGGACCTGCAATCTGCGCAATTGATGCTGTTGGAAGACGGCCATTGCCTGACGGATCAGGCGCTTGAGGTATGTGGTCAGGATCGGGGCAGCGGCCAGATCAACATGGGCGCATCCTCGCTGGCGACCCTGTCGCGGTTGGTGGCCGAAGGGTTTGGCCTGACCCTGATCCCGGAACTTGCCGCACGGGCCGAGGGTGAGGCAGTTCCCGGCCTGAAACTTCTCCGCTTTGGCGCGCCACAACCGGCCCGTACCGTGGGTCTGGTCCGCCGCGTGTCCAGCGGGGATGAAGACTGGTCTGACCGGCTGGCCGAGGTTATCCGCGAGGTCGGAGAATCCATCGTATCCGCCACCCGAAACTGAAAAGGCCCGCCAAAGGGCGGGCCAATCGGGAAAAGACGGATCGCGCTTCAGGCCAGTTCAGGCTCGGCCGCCTGTTGCAGGTGCTGCATCAGGTTTTCCGGCGAGGACACGCCATAGGGATCTTCAGGGCAGTTATCCATCAGGCCGGGCTCTTCGAACCACGCCTCGACCACACCGTCATTGATGATCGCAGCATAGCGCCACGAGCGCATTCCAAAGCCCAGATTGTCCTTGTCGACCAGCATGCCCATCTTGCGGGTGAATTCGCCGGATCCGTCGGGGATGACCTTGACGTTTTTCAGGCCCTGATCCTGCGCCCATTTGTTCATGACAAAGCTGTCATTGACCGACATGCAGTAAATCTCGTCCACACCCTTGGCGACGAAATCTGCGTGGCCTTTTTCGAAACCGGGCAGTTGATAGGTCGAACAGGTCGGCGTGAACGCGCCAGGAAGCGAGAACAGGATGACCCGCTTGCCCGCAAAGTAATCTGCGGTTGTCATGTCCTGCCAGCGATAGGGGTTGGGGCCTTCGACAGCCTCGTCGCGGACGCGGGTGTGGAAGGTAACCTGCGGCAGTTTGGTTCCGGTTTTCACGTTCAAGCTCCTGTGATTCACATGTGATCCGGGCGTGATTTAAAACAGGTCTAAAATGCCTTCAATCCAAGAAATGCTGCGGGCGCAAAGCGTCGCTTTTGTAATTGTCCTTTGAAATGTATGGAAAAGATGTAGTTTAAGGTTAAACTAAAATGCACTATTGGGATAGCTTGCATAGCGGCTATGCGTCGCTGGCGTAACACCTATGACTGCTTTATGTTATGAGAACAGAAAGTTGACCCAAAGTCAGGAAAACTGCCCGTGCGAGATCTGAAAATCCCCGAGCAACGTCACCCCGAAAAGGCGCATCGCCCGGACAATGCACAGCCCAAGAAGCCGAAATGGATCAGGGTCAAGGCGCCCGGCGGGAAAGGCTATGCCGACACGCATAAGATCATGCGTGAAAACAATCTGGTCACCGTCTGCGAAGAGGCCGGGTGCCCGAATGTAGGCGAATGCTGGAGCCAGGGCCACGCCACCATGATGATCATGGGCGAGATTTGTACCCGCGGCTGTACCTTCTGCAACATCGCCACCGGACGCCCCGATGCGCTGGACGTGTTCGAACCCGGTCGCGTGGCACATGCGGTTGAAAAACTGGGTCTGAACCACGTGGTGATTACCTCGGTGGACCGCGATGACCTGACCGATGGCGGGGCCGAGCATTTTGCGCAGACCATCCGCGCGGTCCGTCATCGCTCACCCAAGACGACGATTGAGATTCTGACGCCGGATTTCCTGAAATGCGCGCCCGAAGTGCTTGAGACTGTTGTCGAGGCGAAACCGGACGTGTTCAACCACAATCTTGAGACCGTACCGGGCCTTTACCCCGAGGTCCGTCCCGGCGCGCGGTATTTCCATTCGCTGCGCCTGTTGCAGCGGGTGAAAGAACTGGACCCGTCGATCTTCACCAAGTCCGGCATCATGGTGGGTCTGGGCGAAGACAAACAGTCGGTCGGTCAGGTGATGGACGACATGCGCGCCGCCGATATCGATTTCCTGACCATCGGTCAGTATCTGCAACCGACGCCCAAGCACCACGCGGTGGACCGGTTTGTCACGCCAGAAGAGTTCGAGTCGTACGAAAAAGCGGCCTATGGCAAAGGGTTCCTGATGGTCTCGGCCACGCCGTTGACCCGGTCGTCCTATCACGCAGGCGATGATTTCGCCCGCCTGCGCGCCGCCCGGCAAGAGAAGCTGGGGCAGGCGTGACACCTGACACGCTGGCGCGGCTGATTGGGTTGCGCCATGGCTTGCACAAACAGCCCGAACTGTCCGGAGCCGAGCACGAGACCGCCGCCCGGATTGCGGATGAATTGCGCGGCATCGGCGCGGATTGCGTGTTGACCGGGCTTGGTGGGCACGGCGTCGCCGCTGTGTTCGACAGCGGTCAGGACGGGCCATGCGTTGGTATTCGGTGTGAGCTGGATGGGTTACCGATTCAGGAACTCTCGGATGTTCCTTACGTCTCGCAGAGACCGGGCCGGGGGCATCTGTGCGGGCATGACGGCCATATGTCGATGGTGTTGGGCGTGGCGCTGGCGTTGCAGAAACAGCGCCCCGAACGAGGTCGCGTTGTTTTGATCTTCCAGCCTGCCGAGGAAACCGGGCAGGGGGCCACAGCCTTCCGCGCCGATCCTCAATTCGCTGAAATCGCACCTGATTTCGTGTTTTCGCTGCATAATCTTCCGGGTTTGCAACTTGGCGCGGTCGAGCTGTGTAAAGGCCCCGCCAATTGCGCGTCACGCGGGATGCGTATTGCGTTGACGGGTAAGACGTCGCACGCGGCCGCGCCTCAGGACGGGGTCTCTCCGGCGGGCGCGTTGGCGGCTTTGATCCCGGCGCTGACGGCGCTTGGCGGTGGTGGCGCGCTGAACGCGGATTACGCTCTGACCACGATCACCCATGCCAGTTTGGGCGAACAGACATTCGGCGTCGCCCCCGGACAGGCCGAGCTTTGGGTGACGCTGCGAACGGTATCCGACGACCGGATGTCCAAACTGATTGCGGATGCCGAGACCCTGGTGCAGCAGGTCTCGCAGTCCGAGGGGCTGGGTGCCACGATCACTTACGAAGACGTTTTCGACGCCTGCACCAATCATTCGGATGCGGTGGAGATTTTGGCCCAAGCCTGCGCCGCCCAAAACGTTGCGTGTAAACGGACCAACGCACCACAGCGGTTTTCCGAGGATTTCGGCCAATTCGGCAAAGACGCGAAGACCGCGATGTTCTGGCTCGGGGCCGGGCGCGATCATCCGCAGTTGCACAACCCGGATTACGATTTTCCCGATGCGTTGATCCCGATCGGAACCGGAATCTTTCTGAATGCGGTCCGTCAGGTTTTGGGTTAAGCCAGCCGCTTACGTGTCTTCGGTAAAGCGCACCTTGCCAATAAAGGGCAAATTGCGATTGCGCTGTGCGTAGTCAATTCCGTAACCGACAACAAACTCATCCGGGATCTCAAACCCGATCCAGTCCGAGCGGAAATCAACCTCGCGTCGGCTGGGTTTGTCCAGCAGGGCGATGGATTTCAGACGCTTGGGATTGCGGCTGTGCAGCAGGTTGGTGACGTGGTTCAGCGTGTGGCCAGTGTCGACAATATCCTCGACCACCAATACGTCGCGCCCTTCAATTGCGCCGCGCAAGTCTTTGAGAATACGCACTTCCCGGCTGCTCTCCATGGAATCGCCGTAAGACGACGCCTCAAGAAAATCGACCTCGATGGGCAGGTCCAGCTCGCGCACCAGATCGGCGATGAAGACGAAACTGCCCCGCAATAGGCCCACCACGACCAGCTTGTCGGTATTGCCGAATTCCTCGGAAATCTTGCGACAAAGCTCCTCAATCCGCGCCGCGATGGCCTTGGCCGAGATCATCTCATCTATCACATAAGCGCGGTCAGTCATCGCAGCCCCCTTGATCTTTGGCGCGCAACATACGACATGACGCGCCATTGTCACCTTTAAATGCCTGAATGCCATGCCCATCCACTCGGAAACCCGCCACCTGCCATACACCGCCCAGCAGATGTATGATCTGGTCGCGGATGTGGCGAAATACCCGCAGTTTCTGCCCTGGTGCGCAGCGGCCCGTATCCGCAAGACCTATGCGGCAGGCGAGGCCGAGGTGATGGAGGCCGATCTGGTCATCTCATTCAAAGTGTTTCGCGAACGGTTCGGCAGCCGGGTGACGCTGTTCGCGGATCAGAAGAAGATCGACACCGAATATCTGGACGGTCCGTTCAAATACATGAAATCCGACTGGCAGTTCGAAGACGCGCCGGACGGGGGCTGCAACGTGTCGTTCCATGTGGATTTCGAATTCAAGAACGCCATCCTGCAGGGCATCATTGGCGTGGTCTTCAACGAGGCCATGCAGCGCATCGTTCGCGCGTTTGAGGCTCGTGCCGCCGAGCTTTACAGCTAAGGCTTTACCAACGAACGGCGCACGTTAGACTGCACCTCATGTCAGATTTCACATCAGCATTGGCGGCTTTTGCCGCGGGCCCGATCTCGACCACTGCGCAGGCACGGATTGTCACGTCGCTATCTGTTCTGGATTGGGTCGCCGTTGGCCGCGCCGGGGCGGATGAACCAGTATCCAATACCGTTCGGGATATGGTGCTAGAGGAGGGGGGCACCGCCCAGGCGCATATGTTCGGCGGGGCGCGCGCGCCCCTTCGCGCGGCGGCTCTGGTCAATGGTACGGTGTCCCATGCCTTGGATTATGACGACACCCATTTCGCCCATATCGGCCACCCTTCGGTCGCGGTTCTGCCTGCAGCGCTGGCGGTGTCGGAATGGGATGATCGTATTCTTGTGGACTTCCTCGAAGCGGCCCTGATCGGGATGGAGGTCTCGATCCGCATCGGCCTGTGGCTGGGGCGCGGCCACTATCAGGCCGGGTTTCACCAAACGGCAACGGCCGGGGCCTTTGGGGCGGCGGTGGCGGTGGGGCGTCTGTTACAGTTCGACGCCGATCAGATGCGTCAGGTGCTGGGCCTGACGGCGACCCGTTCGGCGGGTCTGAAGGCTCAGTTCGGCACGATGGGCAAGCCTTACAACGCGGGTTTGGCAGCCTCGAATGGGGTTGAGGCGGCGCTGCTGGTCAAGCGCGGATTTGAACCCAACGCGGACGCGCTGGAAGGGCCCTATGGCTTTGGCGCGACGCATCAGGGGGCTGCGGATGCTGCGGCCGCTCTGGATGGGTTGGGCGACGAATGGCTCTTCGAATCCGTCAGCCACAAGTTCCACGCCTGCTGCCATGGGTTGCACGCGGCGCTAGAGGCGGCGCTTTCTTTGGATATCGCCGAACCCGAAGTGGCCGAGATCAAGGTAATAACCCACCCGCGCTGGATGAGCGTGTGTAACCAGATATCTCCGACCACCGGATTGGGCGCGAAATTCTCGTATCGCACGGTGATTGCAATGCAGGCGTTGGGATATGACACCGCGTTACCGGGCAGCTACTCTGAGAAGGTCTGTGCCGACCCGCGCATCCGGTCGCTGCAAGATCGTATCACTGTCGAAGCGGATGACTCCCTTTCCGAAACTGAGGCTCGCCTGACCTTGCTGCGGCGCGACGGGGCGCGGCGCGAGGCAACCTATGACCTCATGACCCCAATGTCTCTGTCCGACCGGGAAGACCGGGTACGTGCCAAAGCCTCGAAACTGATCGGAGGGATTGAGGCGGACGCGATCTGGTCGATGCTGCGCACCGGTGGTCGCGCCCGCGATCTGGCTGCAAAACTGGCGGGTTAGTCCACGCGCCAGTGCAGGGGAAAACCGGGGTCGAACACGGTTACCGGGCCATCTCCGGTTTCGATCTTGTCGGGGTATTCGACCGGTTCGCCTTTGGTCAGCGTGATCGAACCTTCGTTCACAGGCAGGCCATAGAAGGCAGGCCCGTTCAGGGAAACGAACCCTTCCAGCTTGTCCAACGCCCCTTCGCGGTCGAACATCTCGGCCACCAGCGACATGGTGTTGGTCGCCGTGAAGCACCCCGCGCACCCACAGGCCATTTCCTTGTTGTCATCGGTATGAGGCGCGCTGTCGGTGCCCAGGAAATAGCGTGGATCACCCGAGGTCGCGGCTTTCAGCAGCTCTAACCGATGCTCCTCGCGCTTGGCGACGGGCAGGCAGTAGTAATGCGGTTTGATCCCGCCAACCAGAATGTGGTTGCGGTTGATGATCAGGTGATGCGCCGTGATTGTTGCGCCCAGATCGGTGTCGTTGGCTTTGACGTACTGAACACCGTCACGGGTCGTAATATGCTCCATCACCACCCGCAGGCCCGGCGTGGACTTGCGGATCGGGTCCAGAACGCGGTCGATGAACACCGCCTCGCGGTCGAAAATGTCGATCTCGGCATCTGTCACTTCACCATGCACACACAGGGGCAGGCCAATCTCGGCCATGCGTTCCAGCACAGGGCGCACATTGTCGAAATTCCGCACGCCGGAATGCGAATTCGTCGTGGCCCCCGCCGGATACAACTTGACCGCCTTGACCAGCCCGCTTGCATGGGCAGCGGCCAGATCGTCCGGGTCCGTATCCTCGGTCAGGTACAGGGTCATCAGTGGTTCAAAGGATATCCCCTCGGGCAGCGCGGCCATGATGCGCTCGCGATAGGCGGCGGCATGGGCACCGGTCACCACCGGGGGCACCAGATTGGGCATGATGATCGCACGGCCAAAATGGCGTGCGGTTTCGGGCAGAACGGCCTGCAGCATCGCGCCATCGCGCAGATGCAGGTGCCAGTCGTCGGGGCGGCGGATCGTGATGCTATCGGTCATGACGCACCCGCTAGCACAGACCCCGCCGCCGGAAAAGACCTTGTCAGCGCGCAGGATCGCCGTACCTCTTCCCCCACCGCAGGCTTGACGAAGACCCCGGCCCATGACCTGTTAGGCCGCAAGGAGAACATGCATGACCCAACCAAGTTCCATTGATGCCGTTCAGCAAACACTGGGCGCGCAAGGTTACGTGTGCGGCCGGGCATTGGCGACGGTGGTTTTTCTGGCGCTCAAGCTGGGCCGCCCGCTGTTTCTGGAAGGTGAGGCAGGCGTTGGAAAGACCGAAATCGCAAAGGCACTGGCCGCGGGTTTGGGGCGCCGCCTGATCCGCCTGCAGTGTTATGAAGGGCTGGATGCCTCCTCAGCCGTCTATGAATGGAACTTCCCGGCGCAAATGGTTGCCATCCGCACGGCTGAGGCCGCTGGCGGTGCGGACCGAACAGCCCTGCAAACCGAGCTGTTCTCGGACGATTACCTGATCGAACGCCCTTTGCTGCAAGCCATGCGACCTGATGAGCACGGCGCGCCGGTGCTGCTCATTGACGAACTCGACCGCACCGATGAACCTTTTGAGGCGTTCCTGCTGGAAGCGCTCAGCGATTTTCAGGTCACAATCCCGGAACTCGGCACCGTCCATGCGCCCGAGCCACCCATCGTCATCGTCACCTCGAACCGCACGCGCGAGGTGCATGACGCCCTCAAACGCCGCTGCCTCTACCACTGGGTCGACTACCCCGATTTCAACCGCGAAATCGAAATCCTGCACGCCCGCGCCCCCGAAGCCGCCGAGACACTCAGCCGCGAGGTTGTCGCCTTTGTTCAACGCCTGCGCACAGAAGACCTGTTCAAAAAGCCCGGCGTGGCCGAAACCATCGACTGGGCCAAATGCCTGCTGGCGCTGGACGTTATCAACCTCAGCCCCGAGGTCATCGGCGACACGCTCGGCGCGATCCTGAAATACCAGGACGACATCCAGAAACTGCAAGGCTCTGAAGCCAAACGCATTCTGGATGAGGCAAAAGCCGACCTCGAACCCGCCTGATGCTTCTTCTGTTCAAAAATACCTCGGGGGTATGGGGGCAGAGCCCCCATGAAAGGTAATGGCCGAACACCTTACGCTCGACACCCCCGCAGATCCGAAACTGGCGCAAAACATCACCCATTTCGCCCGCGCGCTGCGCAAGGCGGGACTGCCCATCGGGACAGGTCGGGTGGTGGATGCCATACGCGCCGTGCAGGCGGCGGGTTTCACGCAAAGGCAGGATTTCTACTGGACCCTGCACGCCTGTTTCGTGAACCGACCTGAACATCGCACCGTCTTTGCACAGGTTTTCCGCCTCTACTGGCGCGACCCGCGTTATCTGGAACACATGATGTCCATGATGCTGCCCGCCATTCGGGGCGTGCAGGAAGAACGTAAAGCAGACGCTGCCGAAAAGCGCGCAGCCGAGGCGCTGCTGGACGGGGTTGAACGTGATCTGCCCGAGCCTGCGGAAGATGAAGGCGAGACCGAGCTCGACATTGACGCCTCGCAAACCGCGTCTTCCGAAGAACGCCTGCGCAGTCTGGATTTTGAGCAGATGAGCACGGATGAAATCGCACAGGCCAAACGCCTTCTGGCGCGTCTTACCTTGCCGGTTCATTCGATTGCCAGCAGGCGGGCGCAGGCCAACCCTCTGGGCCACCGCATCGACCGCGCCAAAACCCTGCGCGCAGCCATGCGTCAGGGTGGTGAGATACGGGACATTGCGCTGCAAAAACCTAGGCCACGCTGGCCCAATCTTGTGGTTCTTTGCGACATCTCGGGTTCAATGAGCCAATACAGCCGCCTGATCCTGCATTTCCTGCACACCGTCTCGAACGCCAAGGGCGCCGGATGGGCCAAGGTCCACGCTTTCACCTTCGGCACACGACTGACCAATATTACTCGCCATCTGCATCAACGCGATGTGGATGCCGCTTTGGCCGCTGCTGGGGCCGAGGCGCAGGATTGGGAGGGCGGCACACGGATCGGGGACTGTCTGCACGCGTTCAATCGTGACTGGTCGCGGCGCGTGATGGGGCAGGGTGCCGTTGTTCTGCTGATCTCGGACGGGCTGGATCGTGGCGACCCGGACGCCTTGGCGAAGGAAACCGAACGTCTGCACCTGTCGGCGCGCCGTCTGATCTGGCTCAATCCGTTGCTGCGATGGGATGGGTTCGCGCCCAAGGCGCAGGGCGTGGCTGCCATGCTGCCGCATGTGGACAGCTTCCGCGCCGGTCACTCGATTGCATCGCTCGAAGATCTGGCGACCGTCATTTCGGAACCACAGGATGTGGGAGAGAAAGCGCGGCTGATCTCCGCGCTTTCCGGCTAAGCGTCAGCCCAGCTGTTTTTCATTGCACTCGCGCGCCATTTCGATGGCTTTGTAAGTGCCGGTCAAATCGACGGTGAATCCAAAGGATTTTTCCGGGAACACGATCATGACCTTCTGTTTGGCCAGATCTTCCGCGAATTGCGGATCGTCCGACAGCACGTAGCCGCCTGAATACCCCTTGGTGATGTTTCCCTTCATCCCTGTGGCCTCACCCAGATACAGGTTGTCGCCCAGAATGATTGCCACCTCTTCCTTCTCACCGCGTTTGATGTCCGTTTCGGCCTTGGTGAAAACGCCGACATAGCCCACGCCGCGATCCTCTGTCAGGCCCATCTGAACCACGTTCTCCGAGTCATCAATCGCCTCGATCAGGCAGGATTTCTTTTCATTGTCGATGAAAACCTTCCAGCCTTCGACCTCGCCATAGCGTTCAAATGTATCAGCCCAGGCTGCGGTTGACGCCAACAGCCCAATGGCTGCGCCGAGTGTAAGAATGCGTTTCAACTCTCTGTCTCCGTTTTGAAAATGGGGGCACATCCGGGATAGGCCCCGAAGGTAGCTGCAGGCTAAAAGCACGGGCGCAGACAATCAATGCTTTGCTTATGTGAATACGAAGGAACCTTTGCCCCCAAGCGACCTCGTCCTTGAGCGGGGACCGCCCCCACATGCTTTTCTTCCCGCTTTTCCTGACTATGTTGAGTCCGATGACCTCAGGAGGCTTCGATGGAGCGATTCGACAACAGCCCGGAAACCGCTTTGGACTGGCACCGCAAAGGGCGCGGTGCGGCCCTGGCGACGGTGGTCGAGACCTGGGGCAGTGCACCGCGCCGGGTGGGCGCTCAGTTGGTGATTGGCGGTGATGGGCGGATCGAAGGGTCCGTGTCCGGCGGGTGCGTCGAAGGCGCGGTGATCGTCGAGGCGCTGGAAGCCATTGATGAGGGCGAGGCGCGATTGCTGGAGTTTGGCGTCAGCGACGAAGACGCCTTTGCCGTGGGTCTGGCTTGTGGCGGCACCATCCGGGTTCTGGTTGAGCCGGTTGGCCGCGTCCTGCCTGAATCGATGCTGGCCGAACTGGTCGCCGCGCGGGCGGCGCGCGAGCCGCTGGCTTATGAGGTCAATATTAACAGCGGCCACCGCGCCCTGAGGCGCAACAAATACCCCGACCGACTGCGCATGGACCGGTCAGGGTTTGAAGAGGATGGAGAGACCTTTGTCGCCGTCCATAACCCGCCGTTGCGCCTGATCGTCGTCGGTGCGGTTCACATCGCGCAGGCTCTGGTGCCAATGGCGCGGATTGCGGGATATGACCCGGCCATCGTGGACCCGCGCGATGCCTTCGCGTCGGATGCGCGTTTTCCCGGTGAAAAGATTCTCACCGATTGGCCGGACGAAGCCGTTTTGAAACTGGGACTGGACACGCGCACAGCGGTTGTTCTGCTGACCCATGACCCCAAGCTGGACGACCCCGCGCTGCAAGCCGCGTTGGAGGCGGACGTGTTCTACATCGGCGCGCTGGGGTCAAAGCGAACCCATGCCAAACGGGTCGAGCGTATGGTTGCTGCCGGGTTTACCGATGCGCAGATCGGCAGAATACACGGGCCAATTGGTCTGGACATCGGGGCCGCTGATCCTTCGGAAATTGCCGTTGCGATCCTGGCTCAGATGACGGCTGTTCTGCGAGGCAAAGCATGAAGTTTGGCCCGGTGCCCGTAGCCGATGCAAGCGGGGCGATTCTGGCGCATTCGGTCATGGCCGCGGACGGTAAGCTGCGCAAGGGCCTGAGACTGACCGAAGATCACATCGCACAACTGACACAGGCCGGTTTGACCGAAATTGTCGTGGCCCGTCTGGAACCCGGCGACTGTCACGAGGACGAGGCGGCTACGCTGTTGGCCAAGGCTTTGGTACCTGACCCGTCGGCGGCGAACCTGCGCGTGACCGAAGCATTTACGGGGCGCGTCAACTTGCTGGCCAACGGGCCGGGCGTCGTGGGGCTGGACGTGGCCGCGCTGGAGCAGTTCAATCAGGTCAACCCAATGATCACCGTCGCCACTGTTCCGCAGCATCAGCAGATGAGCGATGGCGGAATGGTCGCGACGATCAAGGTGATTTCCTACGCCGTGCCCGAAGTAGACGTTCAGCGCGCAGCAAGCCTTGCGCAAAGCGCAATTCAACTGATTGCGCCGGTTCACAAGACCGCTGGTCTGATCGTGACGGATATTCCCGGCGGACCACCGAACGAAAAAGGCATCGCGGCCATGCGGGGGCGGGTCGAACTGTTGGGGATGGAGTTGTGCGACGTGCAGATCGTCGCGCATGACACCGATCCCCTTGCGAAGGCCATTGCCGGAACGCAGGGCGACGTTCTGATGATCCTGACCGCCTCGGCCACCTCGGATGTGGATGATGTGGCACCTTCGGCTGTGCGGGCAGCGGGTGGGGCGGTGGATCGGTTCGGTATGCCGGTCGATCCCGGCAACCTGCTGTTTCTGGGCGCGATGGGGGATCGGCCCGTTATCGGCCTGCCGGGTTGCGCACGCTCGCCTGCTTTGAACGGCGCGGATTGGGTTCTGTCCCGCGTTGCCTGCGGTGTCGAGACCACAGGCGCGGATATTGCGGCCATGGGTGTGGGCGGATTGCTCAAGGAAATCCCGACACGACCTCAGCCGCGCGCCCAGCGCAGGCCGTGACGCTACGGCATTTTGACCTCTATCCCCGCCACTTTAGGTTATGAGTGTTAAGCGACGCTTGGGGCGTTGAACGCGACAAGATTTTTGTTCTCAAACGAAAATTCCCGTGTTTAACTCGGTCGCAAGGGAGAAAATCAAAACTGGGAGGAACTCATGACACAGGTCTCAATGACCGTGAACGGTAAATCCGTTAGCGGTGACGTCGAAGGCCGGACCCTGCTGTCCAGCTTTCTGCGCGACCACCTGTCGCTGACGGGCACACATGTAGGCTGCGATACGGCCCAATGCGGCGCCTGTGTGGTGCATGTGAATGGTGAGGCGGTCAAATCCTGCAACATGCTGGCGCTTGAGGCTGATGGGGCCGACGTGGGTACCATCGAAGGTCAGGCCAATCCGGACGGGTCGCTGAATGTCATGCAGCAGGCATTTCAGGATCACCACGGGCTGCAATGCGGGTTCTGCACACCGGGCATGGTGATGAGTGCCGCGGCCCTGCTGAAAGACAATCCGCGCCCGACCGAGGCCGAGATCCGCAAGTATCTGGAAGGCAACCTGTGCCGCTGCACCGGATACCACAACATCGTCAAGGCGATCATGGCCGCTTCGGGTCAGGACGCCAGCAGCATCGCTGCCGAATGATGCCACTGCGGGCGTAAGGGAGACGCCCGTGGGATGACAGAGGATGCTTCCGCATCCGTTTATGGGAGGAGAACAAGCAATGCCCAAAGACAGTGGCATCGGAGCCAGTTCCAAGCGCCGCGAGGACGTGCGCTTTTTGACCGGAGCAGGCAATTACACCGACGACATCAACGTACATGGCCAGGCCTATGTGCATTTCCTGCGTTCCGACATCGCGCATGGGCGGATCAAATCCGTCGATACTTCGGCGGTCGAGGGGATGCCGGGTGTGGTCAAGGTTTTCACCGGCAAGGACTTCGAAGGCGTGGGCGGGATGCCCTGCGGCTGGGAAGTGACCGACAAGCACGGCGCGCCCATGCAGGAACCTCCGCACCCCATTCTGGCACAAGGCAAGGTGCGCCATGTGGGTGATCCGATTGCCGCCGTTGTGGCCGATAGTCTGGAACAGGCCCGCGACGCCGCCGAGGCGATTGAGGTCGATATCGAAGAACTGCCCGCCGTGATCGACATGAAGGCCGCCGCACAGGATGGCGCGACGTTGGTCCATGACGATCTCAAAAACAACATCTGCTATGACTGGCAACTGGGTGAGGCCGACGATGCCAAGGTCAATGAGGTGTTTGCCAACGCGGCGCATGTGACCACTCTGGATCTGGTGAACAACCGATTGGTTGCTAACCCGATGGAGCCGCGCGTCGCTGTCGCCGAATACGCTCGGGCGACCGAGGAATATACGCTTTATACCACCTCGCAGAACCCGCATGTGATCCGCCTGCTGATGTGCGCCTTTGTTCTGGGCCTGCCTGAACACAAGGTCCGCGTGGTCGCGCCGGATGTGGGCGGTGGTTTCGGCACCAAGATCTTCCACTATGCGGAAGAGGCATTCGTGACCTTTGCCGCCAAAGCTTGCGGCCGTCCGGTCAAATGGTCGTCCAGCCGGTCCGAGGCGTTCATGTCGGATGCTCATGGTCGCGATCATGTCAGTACCATCGAGCTGGCGCTGGATGCCGACAATAACTTCATCGGTTTGCGCACGAATACCTTTGCGAATCTGGGGGCATATCTGTCGACCTTCTCAAGTTCCGTGCCCACATGGCTGCACGGCACGTTGATGGCGGGCAACTACAAGACGCCGGTCATTCAGGTGAACGTGAAGGCGATGTTCACCAATACGGTTCCGGTGGATGCCTATCGCGGTGCGGGCCGACCCGAGGCGACGTTCCAGTTGGAACGTGTGGTGGACAAGGCCGCGCGTGAGTTGGGCGTCGATCCGATTGCCCTGCGCCGTCAGAACTTCATCACCCAGTTCCCCTATGACACGCCGGTGGCGCTGACCTATGACACCGGCAACTACAACGGGACCATGGACAAGTTGGAGGCCGCCGCCGATCTGGCAGGCTTTGCCGCGCGCCGGTCGGCCAGTGAAGCCAATGGCAAGCTTCGGGGTCTGGGCATCAACTGCTATATCGAAGCCTGCGGGATTGCACCCTCGAACATCGTTGGCATGCTGGGGGCCCGCGCGGGTCTCTATGATGCGGCGACGGTGCGGGTGAATGCCACCGGTTCGATCAGCGTCATGGTCGGCGCACATAGCCACGGGCAGGGGCACGAGACCGCTTTCCCGCAGGTTGTGGCCGACATGATCGGCATCGACGAGTCGATGGTCGAGATTGTGCATGGTGACACCTCGAAGATCCCGTTTGGGATGGGGACCTATGGGTCTCGGTCTCTGGCGGTCTGTGGCTCGGCCATGGTCAAGGCGACCGAGAAGGTGATCGAGAAGGCCAAGAAGATCGCCGCCCATCTGCTGGAAGCGTCTGAGGCTGATATTGAGCTGAAGGACGGTCAGTTCAGCGTGGCAGGCACCGACAAGTCGGTGGCCTGGGGTGATGTGACCCTGACCGCCTACGTGCCGCATAACTATCCGCTGGAGGTGGAGCCCGGGCTGGAAGAGACTGCGTTTTACGATCCGGCCAACTTCACCTTCCCGGCAGGGGCCTATGCGTGTGAGGTTGAGGTCGATCCTGAAACCGGCCAGGTCAGCATCGAAAAGTTCACCGCTGCGGATGACTTCGGCAACATCATCAATCCGATGATTGTGGATGGTCAGGTTCATGGCGGGATCGGGCAGGGGATCGGTCAGGCGTTGCTGGAGAACTGCGCCTATGACGAAAACGGGCAACTGCTGAGCGCGTCTTTCATGGATTACGCTATGCCACGCGCCGATGACGTGCCGTTCTATGGCGTGGATCATTCCAGCCAGACGCCGTGCACGCATAACCCACTGGGGGTGAAAGGCTGTGGTGAGGCTGGGGCGATTGGCTCTCCGCCTGCGGTGGTCAATGCGGTGCTGGATGCGCTGAATTCGGGCGGCAAGGCGGTCGATCACATCGACATGCCCGTGAGCCCGTCGCGCGTTTGGGCCGCGATGAACAGCTGAGAGGTTGGGGTGCGAGGGGCCAGCCCCTCGCGCTCCCCGGGATATTTATAGCCAGATGAAGGGCGGATCAGCGCCTTTCGGAAAGGAAGACGAAATGTACAATTTCGAGTTTGAGAAGCCCTCGACCATCGCTGATGCGGTTGCTGCGTTAGGGTCTGAAGATGCGCAGGCGCTGGGGGGTGGGCAGACGCTGATTCCGACTCTCAAGCAGCGGTTGGCTGCGCCGTCGAAACTGGTGTCGATGAGCGGGATTGCAGAGATGCAGGGGGTGTGCATCGAGGATGACGGCTCGGTCGCTATTGGCGGGGCGACACCACACGCGGTGGTGGCGCGCGAGGCTGCGGGCAACTATCCGGCATTGGCGGCGCTGGCGGGTCAGATCGGTGATCCGGCGGTGCGTAATCGCGGTACCCTTGGCGGGTCCATCGCCAATAATGACCCGGCGGCGTGTTATCCGGCAGGTGTGCTGGGATCGGGCGCGACGGTCGTGACCAATACGCGCCAGATCGGGGCGGATGATTTCTTTGACGGTATGTTCAGCACGGCGCTGGATGAGGGTGAGATCATCACATCGGTCCGGTTCCCGGTGCCGCAGGCGGCGAGTTATCAGAAGTTCCTGCAACCTGCCTCGCGCTTTGCCCTGGTCGGTGTGTTTGTGGCGCGGTTCTCGGATGGTGTCCGTGTTGCCGTAACGGGGGCCAGCGAGGACGGTGTGTTCCGGTGGTCCGAGGCCGAGGCGGCGCTGAACACTGCGTTCCGTCCTGATGCGTTGATGGATCTGAAGGTCAACCCGATGAACATGATTGCCGATCTGCATGGCAGCAAGGAATACCGGGCGCATCTGGTTGGAGTAATGACCAAGCGCGCCGTTGAAGCCTGTATGTGAAGCAGGCAGGTTTTTCTGGAAAGCCCCGGACCGTGCGCCGGGGCTTTTTATGTGCTGCGTATTCTGGGCAGTTTCGGGGCCTGCCAATAGGCGCCGGTATCCTCGCGAGCCTTTTCATAGGCTTCGACCCGGCGCCTGGCGTCCTCGCCACCTGCAGCGAAGAGATGGCTGAGAAGGCATTCCAGCACGGCCATCGCCCCGGAAAAGCTGGAGAAATGGTGCATGGACCGCGTGCTGATCTGTAAGCTGACATCGGGTCGCAATCCCGGCGCGATCACGTCGCTGTCCGAGATCAGGATGAGCCGGACCCCTTTGTCTGCTGCAAAGCGCATGGTGCGGATGGTTTCTGCCGAATAGGGCCGCACCGTTATGGCCAGCAGGCAATCGTTGCTGTCCGCGTCCAGCAGGTCGTCGGTGGCAGAGCCCATATGCCGTGGCACCAGTTGCAGGCCGGGATGGGCCATGCGGCCTGCGTAGTGGAAATAGTAAGCCAGGGCGTAGCTGGCCCGCGTCGCGGTGATGAAACAGCGCTGCGCGTTCAGAATAAGGTTGGTCGCGTCCTTGACGTCGCCGGGGTCCATCAACCGCAGTGATCTTGTAACCACATTCAACTCGTTGCGGGCGAAATCGGCCTGGGCTGCGCTGAACGGCCCGTCTGCCCCTTGGCGTGACAGCCAGTCCTGATGCAGGCGGTCCTCTCCGTCCGTGACCAGAGCTTGCCGGAACGGGCGGCGGAAGGCGTCGTAGCCGTCAAACCCCATACGCTGGGCAAGGCGCACAAGGACGTTTGAACTGACGCCGATATTCTCGGCTGTGACGCGGATCGGGTCGAGGCCAAAGTCGCCGGGATGGTCGATCACGTATTTGGCCGCCGCCTGCAATTGCGCCGGCATGTGGTCGATCTCGTGTCTGAGAGCGTTGGTCAACTGGTTGAGGGTGTCGGTCATGGTGTGAAAGAAAACATATGTTTTTAAATTATCCAATTGAAAACGTCCGGGGCATGGATAGATCGGCTATGTGTTTGACGGAGCAACCGATGACCGACCTGCCAAAGCAACCTTACATCCTTGTCGCACCCAATGGCGCGCGGCGCGGGCATGTGGATCACCCGCACCTGCCAGTTACCCTAGAGGAGACGGTCCAAACCGCGCGGGCATGTCGTGAGGCTGGGGCAGATGGCTTGCATCTTCATATTCGGGATGCGCACGGGCAGCATTCGCTGGATGCAGGGCGGTATCTCGAAGCCGTCGTGGAACTGAAAAAGCAGGTGCCCGATCTGGACATTCAAATCACGACCGAGGCCGCGGGCATTTATGGCGTTGATGCCCAGTATGGGTGTTTGCGACAGGTGCGGCCCGGTTGGGCATCGGTCTCGGTGCGCGAGATCGCGCGGGCGCCAGAGATGGCGGATCGTGTCTATGGGCTGTGTCAAGATCAGGGGACGCGCGTTCAGCATATTCTGTATGATGCTGAGGATGCGGCATTGCTGACCGAATGGCAGCGCGCAGGCATTGTCCGGGACGGGCAGGAGGATCGCCTTTTGGTGCTGGGACGCTATTCGACCGGTCAGGTGTCGTCGCCCGAAGATCTTGATCAGTTCCCGCAGGATCGCTCACCTTGGATGGTGTGCGCCTTTGGGCCGCGTGAACATGCGTGCTTGCATAAGGCCGCGCAGCGCGGCGGTGATCTGCGGGTCGGGTTCGAAAACAGCCTGACGAATTCTGACGGTCAGCCATGGGCTGACAATGCGGCGTCGGTTGCGGCGCTGGTGTCTTTGATCAAGGGAGTTTCGAAATGAGCCACGTTTTTCCGCGCCACACCAAGGCTGCTTTGCCCGTCGCCGCCGGGGGTGAGGGGTGTTACCTGATTGATGCCGATGGCAAACGCTATCTGGATTGTGGCGATGCGGCGGTGTCCTGTCTGGGGCATTCCAATCCTGCCGTTATCGAAGCGGTTCAAAAGCAGGTCGAACAGATCGCTTTTGCACATAGTGGGTTCATGACCTCGGAACCTGCCGAGGCGCTGGCGGATTTGCTGATCGAGCATGCTCCGGGTGATCTGGATCGGGTGTATTTTGTCTCGGGCGGGTCCGAGGCGACCGAGGCCGCGATCAAGCTGGCCCGGCAATACTACCTTGAGATCGGCCAGCCCGAGCGCCGCCACGTGATCGCACGGCGGCAAAGCTATCACGGCAATACGCTGGGGGCTTTGTCGGCGGGCGGCAATGCCTGGCGGCGCACGCAATTTGCGCCGATGCTGATCGAAATGACCCATATCGCGCCCTGTTATGAATATGCCGAGAAGCCCGAGGGTGAGAGCAGTTTTGACTACGGCCAACGTGTCGCCAATGAGTTGGAGGCCGAAATTCTGCGGCTTGGTCCCGAGACGGTCATGGCATTCATGGCCGAGCCGGTTGTCGGGGCGACGCTGGGCGCTGTTCCGGCGGTGGACGGGTATTTCAAGCGTATTCGCGAAATCTGCGATCAGTACGGTGTGCTGTTGATCCTGGATGAAGTCATGTGCGGCATGGGGCGGACCGGGCATCTGTTTGCCTGCGACCGTGACGGGATCGCTCCGGATATTCTGTGTATCGCCAAGGGGTTAGGGGCTGGTTATCAACCGATTGGTGCAATGCTGTGCGCGGGCAGGATCTATGAGGCTATTCAGAACGGCTCTGGCTTCTTTCAGCACGGGCATACCTATATCGGCCATCCGGTGGCCACGGCAGCGGCTTTGGCGGTGGTTAGCGAACTGACCGGGCGTGATCTGCCCACGCGCGCCGGTGTGATGGGTGAGAAACTGCAATCGGCGCTGGAAGCTGCCTTTGGCCAGCACCCGAATGTAGGCGATATTCGCGGGCGCGGTTTGTTTCGGGGGATCGAACTGGTTGCTGATCGGGACAGCAAAACCCCGTTCGATCCAGCGCATGGTGTGGCCGGGAAGATCAAGAAGGCGGCAATGGCCGAGGGGCTGATCTGCTACCCGATGTCAGGAACCCGCGACGGCAAGAACGGCGATCACATCCTGCTGGCACCGCCCTTCATCATCGAAGAGCCGCAGATTGACGAGTTGGTTTCAAAACTGGCGAAAGCCATCGATGCGACGCTTCCGGTCTGAAAAAGGGGTCAGAGGGCCGTGTTCTGCATGGCCTTCTGATAATGCGCGTTGAATGCCATGATCGGATGCTCTGACTGGGACGAGCAGGCATTGTCCACCACCAGCGCACCATGACCGATAGCACCGCTTTCCAATCCGCGCTGCACCGAATCCACAATCGGGCCGTCCTCGGCAAAGGTAGTGGTGCGGTGTTGCAGGATGATCTCGCGCTCGACTGTGTTGGGGGTGGCGTCGGGCAGCCACCAGTCGACCTCAATCTTGGTTGAGTTCACGCTCAGCGGTTTCCAGCGATAGGTGTTCACGATGCCACCGGGATAGACCTGCAGCGCGAACAGGGGAAAGAACCACCAGGTCAGGAATTTGTCCGTGCGCGCAGTGGGGTCCGCCACGTATTCATAGGATTTCTGGGAATCCGGCCGCGCCGGGCTGGCGTGGCGAATGCCATAATCGTGACCGCGCGTCTGGTATTGATCCGGGTCGACAACGCCTGTGGTCAGGGTCTTGTGCACGACGGCGCAGTGGTAGCATTCGTTGAAATTCTCGGCCACGACCTTCCAGTTCGCACTGGCCAAGCGTTCCGTGCGATCGGCGCGCTGGTAGGTGGGCAGGTTGGGGGCATAGTCCGAAATCTCGCCAAGCGCCTCCTGTGCCAGTTCGGCCATCGGGCGTGCATCCGCATCCAGATTGACCAGGATCAGCCCAAAGAAGACCTCAATCCGCACCGGGCGCAGTTTGTACTGGCTTTTGTCGAACCCGGGAAAGGCAGTGGCATTTGGGGCGGCGCGCAGCTGACCGGTCGTGTCATAGGTCCAGGCGTGATAGGGGCAGGTCATCTTTTTGGCGCAGCCCTTGCCATTCAGCAGCTCATGCCCGCGATGCACGCAGACATTGTAGAAAGCGCGGATTTCACAATTCTGACCCCGGATCACAATCACCGAGATGCCGCTGATATCCTCGACAACATAGTCTCCGAGGTTGGGCAGGTCGGTTACATGGCCAACCAGTTGCCACGCGCGTCTGAATATGCGGCTGCGTTCGGTGGCAAACACGGCCTCGTCGCAATAGGCCTGCGACGGAAGCGACTGATAAACGCCGCCGGCAAAAGACATTTCACCCATCGTAGCCTCCCAAGGATCCGTCGCATTCGGATTGAGCCAAACCCCGATCCACATCTTTCCGGATTGCGCCAAGGCGGCGTCGAAATCAGAGCGTCTGAAATCGACCATTTGTCGCTTTCCGGCTTTCAGCATGTGCGGATTATCTCGATGGGATGCAAATCGCGTTCTATGACGTTCAGGTGAACGAAAAAACCCTGCCAGATCGTCTCTGACAGGGTTCGAATTGGGATTGCTTGCCGGGACTATTTCTGCGGTAGCGGGCCGATCATCATGATCATCTGACGGCCTTCCATCTTCGGCATGTTCTCGACCTTGCCGATATCCTTGATGTCTTCGGCAACGCGTTCCAGCAGTTCGCGCCCCAGGTTCTGGTGCGCCATCTCACGACCGCGGAACCGCAGGGTGACTTTGACCTTGTCGCCCTTTTCCAGAAACTTGAAGACGTTCTTCATCTTGACGTCATAATCATGCGTGTCGGTGTTGGGCCGGAACTTGACCTCTTTCACCTCGATGATCTTTTGTTTCTTGCGGGCCTCGGCTTCGCGCTTTTGCGTTTCGTACTTGTACTTGCCAAAGTCCATAATCTTGCAGACCGGCGGATTCGCGTTGGGCGAGATCTCGACCAGATCGAGGCCGGCATCGGCGGCAAGTTGCATGGCTTTGGCGGGATGAACCACCCCGACATTTTCACCTTCAGCACCAATCAGGCGGATTTCGGGGGCACGGATTTTGTCGTTGACGCGCGGTCCGGTATCTCTTTGCGGCGGCGCGTTGTGGGGTCTGCGAGCTATGGGTTCATTCCTTTGATGATTGCAGAATTTCGAGCCCGGAATTTAGACCGGGCCGGGCAGCGTTTCAAGCAGCATAAACGCCTGTAAGTCGGAAATTCCCGTGAATTATCGCGGGAATCGGCTGGCCGGGTCAGGAAAGGCCCAGCCAGCCGTGTCGATCAGCCGACAAATGCCTTTTCGATCACGAATTCCTTGGGTTCCGAGTTTGCGCCCTCGCGCAGGCCGAACTCTTCCAGGATTTCCTTGATGTCCAGGTTGAAGGCCAGCGAGCCGCAGACCATCGCGCGGTCGGTTTCGGGCTTGATGCCGCCTTCGATGCCCAGATCGGCAAACACGGTGCCGTCTTTCAGCAGTTCCGTAATGCGGCCCATCTTGGGGCTCTCTTCCCGCGTTGTTGTCGGGTAGTAGCGGATCTTGTCGGCAAAGCCTTCGCCCATCAGTTCGGCCAGCAATTCGTCCTGACGAATGCTTTCAATCAGCTGGCGGCCATATTCCAACTCGGCCACTTCGCGGCAGGTGTGGGTGATGATGACCTCATCATAGTCCTCATAGGTCTGCGGCTCGCGCAGCAGCGAGGCAAATGGCGCAAAGCCGGTGCCGGTGGCAAAGAACCACAGACGTTTGCCGGGCAGCAGGGCATCATGCACCAGCGTGCCGACGGGCTTGGGCCGCAGGATGATCTGATCGCCGGGTTTGATATGCTGCAGCTTCGAGGTCAGCGGGCCGTCCTGCACCTTGATCGAGTAGAACTCCAGCTCTTCATCCCACGAGGGCGAAGCAATCGAATAGGCGCGCAGCAGAGGTTTCTGACGCCCGGTTTTGGGGTCGGGGTCACCCATCAGGCCGATCATCACAAACTCGCCCGAGCGGAACCGCAGCGTCGCAGGGCGCGACACTTTGAACGAGAACAGGCTGTCGGTCCAATGCTTCACATCGGTCACAGTCTGCGCGTCGGGCAGTACGGGGGCCTTTACGGCGGTTGCTTCACTCACGGGTTTCATCTCTGTCATCGTTTCACTGCCGGTGAGGTAAACCGACATCTCCGTTTAATCTTTGATCCAAGTCAGGAAAAGGGGACAGTTTGCCCCCTTCCTTCACAAGCTGGCGATAGCGGTCTTAGCCGCGCAGGCGGGCCTGGTAGTTGTTCTCTTTCCAGTCGGCGCGGGCCAGCCACTGATCTTCGGGCTGACGGGTCGCCAGGGCGTTGTCGATTTCAACCTCATCAAACCCGCTGCGGCGGGCCATGGCGTATTGGTCGGCCAGAACGTGCCCCTTGGCGCGCAGACGTCCGGTAAAGCCTTTCAGGCGCAGCACGCGCGCGATGGTGAACCCACGCCCATCCGCCGAGGACGGAAAGTCCACGCGCACCATTTTTGCGCTGCCCAGACGGTCAATCAGCTCATCCGGGTCGGCGTCCGAGGCCACATCCAGCGCCACAACATCATTCGCGGCGTCTTCCAGGGTCACAAAGCCGTCGGTCCAGTCATCGGGGGCGAACCCCTCATCCGTTACGATTACGTTCATGTTTTCTCTCCGGCGCGCACCATCTTGCCATCGACAAAATGGATGCCGCATTCTTCCTTGTTCTGGTCGCGCCAGCGCCCGGCGCGGGGGTCTTCGCCCTCTTTGACCGGCGAGGTGCAGGGCGCACAGCCGATCGATGGGTATCCTTTGGCCACCAGCGGATGCCGGGGCAGGTTGTTTTCTTCCATATAGGCGCGCACATCTTCGGGCGCCCAATGGGCCAGCGGGTTGACCTTGATCCGGCCTGTTCCGTCCTCGACCTCGAAGAAATCGAGCGCGGCGCGGGTACCGGACTGGAATCTCTTGCGCCCGGTAATCCAGCCGCAATACCCGGTCAATGCCTGTTGCAGCGGGAAGGTCTTGCGCAGGTTGCAACACGCATCCGTATCCCGCAGGCGCAGCGCGCCATAGGGGTCTTCCCGCTGAATGTCCTGATCATCCGCGCGGATGATATGAACGTTTTTCAGGCCCAGACGCTCGCTGACCTCCTGCTGGTATTCCAGCGTTTCGGTGAACAGCATCTGCGTGTCCACAAACAGCACCGGGGTCATCTTGTCGACCACCGCCGCCATATGCAGCAACACCACCGATTCCGCCCCAAAGCTTGAGACCAGAGCAAGCTCGTCGATCTCTTCGATTGCGCCATGCATGACGTCATGGGCGCTGTGGTGGCGGAACCGGTTGTTCAGCGCGTCAACCTTGTCGGTCAGTTCGCGCCTGTCTGCACCCAGTTCCGTCTGGATAAGGTCAAGCGGCATTCGCCTGAGCCTCGGGGTAGAGGGCCGCCTTGAACGGAGCCATACCGACGCGGCGATATGTTTCCAGGAAGGTTTCTTCGGCGCTCTCACGCTGGTTCAGGTAGGTGTCCACGATACGTTCGACGGCTGGCACGATTTCGTCATAGGCAAAGCCCGGGCCAGTGCGGTCGCCAACGGAGGCTGTTTCGGTCGCGTCACCACCCAGCGTGATCTGGTAGTTTTCGACGCCTGCGCGATCCAGACCCAGAATTCCGATATGGCCCACATGGTGGTGACCACATGCGTTGATGCAGCCCGAGATCTTGATCTTAAGGTGACCGATATCATGCTCCAGCTTCAGCTCGTCAAACCGGGTCGCGATTTCCTGCGCAACCGGGATCGAGCGGGCCGTCGCCAGCGCGCAGTAATCCATGCCGGGGCAGGCGATGATGTCGCTGATCAGGCCGATATTGGCTGTGGCCAGTTCGTGTTCTTTCAGCTTGGCATGGATCGCGGGCAGGTCCGATTTGTGGACATGGGGCAGGATCACGTTCTGCTCATGGCTGATACGCAGCTCGTCATAGGCGAAGGTTTCGGCCAGATCGGCCATTACGCGCATCTGCTCAGCCGTTGCATCACCGGGCGTTGCGCCATGCTTTTTGATCGAGATCGTGACAATCGCGTGGTCCGCGTTCTTGTGCGGCGCGATGTTGGTATCGACCCACGAGCGGAATACCGGATCGTTGGTATAGGCGCTTTCGAACGATGCAACCGAACCTTTGCGGAAAGCAGGTGCAGCAAAGTGGCCCTTGATCTCTTCCAGCAGGTTCATGTCGGCGCCTTTGAACTGCGGGCGGACCTGCAGGAAGCGCTCGTTCACCTTGGCGCGGATGGCGTCGATGCCGTTTTCATGCACGGTGATCTTGATGCGGGCCTTGTACTTGTTGTCACGGCGACCGATCTGGTTCCATACGGACACAGTGGCTTCCAGATACGCCAGCAGATCGTCGAAGGCGACGAACTCGGACAGTTCCTTGCCGATCATCGGCGTGCGGCCCAAACCGCCGCCCACGATGACGCGGGCACCCAGAACGCCGTCACGCTCGATCAGTTGCAGGCCGATGTCATGCGCTTTGATCACGGCGCGGTCGTTTTCGCTGCCGGTGATGGCGATCTTGAACTTGCGCGGCATGAACTGGAATTCCGGGTGATCGGTGGACCACTGGCGCAGCAGTTCTGCGTAGGGGCGCGGGTCGGCGATCTCATCCGCGGCGGCACCGGCAAAATGGTCGGCGGTCACGTTGCGGATCGTGTTGCCTGAGGTCTGAATGGCGTGCATCCCAACTTCGGCCAGCGCGTCCAGCATATCCGGCACGTCGTTCAGTTTCGGCCAGTTATACTGGATGTTCTGACGGGTGGTGAAATGGCCATAGCCCTTGTCCCACTTCTCGGCCAGCAGCGCCAGTTGGCGCATCTGCGCGCTGTTCAGCGTGCCGTAGGGAATGGCGACCCGCAGCATATAGGCGTGCAGTTGCAGATAAAGGCCATTCATCAGGCGCAGGGGTTTGAATTCATCTTCGGTCAGCGAGCCGTCAATACGACGCTCGACCTGTGCGCGGAACTGTTTGTTGCGCTCTGCCAGGAATGCTGTGTCGAACTCGGAGTAGCGATACATATCTAGCTGTCCTTAGTTGCAGCCCCGAACTTTGGGGCCTTTTGGGGAGAGGAAGAGGGGCCGGAAGTCAGGCCCGGGGCTGCGTTTCAGTTTCCTGCTTGCCATGGGCATAGTTCGAGGGCCCGGTGCGGCGGAACTCCTCGCGGAAATGGGTGGGTTCGGGGCCGTTTGCGCCAGCGGCTGCATCGGCAAGATAGGCACCAACGATCTTGTTGGCTTGGCGGGCGGCGTCCAGCAGACGGACCTGCGCGTGGGCTTCATCGGTGATCAGCTCGGCCTCGGACAGATCGCGCGACCAGCGGTCATCCTCGGTCTGGTAGATCACGTCGCCTTCCAGCAGGTCATTTGCAGTGACAACTTTAGGGGTAAAAGCGCGGGCCATCAGGCAAGCTCCTTATTGAATTCGGTCAGGGCCTCGGCCGCTTGGCGCGGGGCAAGGCCATAGAATGTCAGAACCGGGCCGTCCATTTCGGCGGCGCTCAGGTCGGTGGGCAGTTGATCGAGTGTGCTTGCCACAACGCGCTGATCCGGGCGCGAGGCATTTTCGATCAGTGTTACGGGGGTGGCGCGGTCCGCGCCGTGCATGATCAGGCGACCCTGGATGAAACGGGCGGATTTCTTGCCCATGTAAATCGCGGCAACCGATCCCTCGCGCGCCAGAGCGGTCCAGTCGTGATCGGCGAAACCCTTCATGTCATGCCCTGTCAGAAACCGGACCGAGGAATTGCGCCCACGCCGGGTCAGGCTTTGACCGATGCCCGCAACGGCTGCAGAGGCCGCAGTGATGCCGGGAACGATGCGCCACGAGATACCAGCAGCCTCAACCGCTTCGATTTCCTCGTCCAGCCGCCCAAACACGGTGGGGTCGCCGGATTTCAGACGCACAACGCGGTTGCCTTTCAGGGCATAATCGACCAGCAGTGCGTCAATATCGGCTTGCTTCCATGACGGGCCGAACCCAGCCTTGCCAACATCCACCAGATGCGCGCTTTGCCCGGCAAGGGTCAGGACGTCTTCGCCGATGAGACGGTCATGCAGAACGACATCCGCGCGCTCAAAGGCTTTCAGGGCCTTGAGCGTCAGCAATTCCGGATCACCGGGACCAGCGCCGACAAAGTCGACATGTCCTGTGCGTCCTGTTTCGTTCGTAAGCTGCATCAGATCGTCCAGAGCTTGGTTTGACTTGCCCTACAATATAGGAAATATTCCCACCAAACCGCCATATCGCGGAATAAATAAGAACGTGCGTCTTCTTAAGCGACCTGTTTGGGACGAGCGTTTCGAAACTGAAGGAAAAATGGAATGTCGGTGCGGATAGACGATACGGATCGGAAAATTCTGGCTGAGCTGCAGCGCGATGCCAGCCAGTCGCTGGACGAAATAGCAGCCCGGGTCGGCAGTTCCAAGACCCCGGTTTGGAATCGAATCCGCAAGCTCAAAAGCGCCGGAATCATTGGTCAGCAAACGGTATTGCTGGACGCCGAAGCGCTGGGGTTCGAGGCCACTTTTTTTGTTCTGATCCGCACATCCGAGCACGAAGCCGACTGGCAGCGTAGGTTCCTGAAAGCCCTTCGGGATCAACCCGAAGTGCAAGAGGCACACCGACTGGCAGGGGACATCGACTATATTCTGAAAGTACGGGTTAAAAATGCCCGCGCCTATGATCAGTTTTACCAGTCTCTGATATCAGAGGTTCGTGTCCACAACGTCACCGCATTGCTGTCAATGGAAGAGATCAAGTCCACGACCATGCTTCCCTTGAACGCCTTGGCCAGCACCTAAGGGGGTTGGGGGCGCTGCCCCCGCCGCCCCTGTCGGGGCGACTCCCCCGGGATATTTCCAGCCAGATGAACAGGGGATCCAGACTTCATCTGGCTAAAAATATCCCCGCCGGAGGCATCGCGCGGAACGCGCGATTTGATTTTAGGCTTCAGGCCAGAACCATTAGGTGTTCAAGGCCGTGAAAATGGTAGCTGTCCGAGTATGTTGGCGGCTCGGTCAGGTGCAGATTGGGGCATCTGTCGAACAGGATGGGCAGAGCGATGCGCATCTCGAGCCGGGCCAGGGGCGCGCCAACGCAAAAGTGCAGGCCGCCGCCAAAGCTTGAGTTTGTTTTGACCGGACGCTTTGGATTGAAGATATGCGGGTCCGGCCATGCCTCGGGGTCCCGGTTGGCGGCACCCAGCAACAGCGCAACCTGATCGCCGCGTTTGAAGGAATGGCCAAAAACCTCAACCTCTTCATAGGCATAGCGGGTGAACATATGCAGGGGCGGATCGAAGCGCAGGATCTCCTCCACAGTGCCATCGATTGCATCCGGCCCGAGGGTACTGCTGCCCAGACCGCATTGAAGAAGGGTTTTTACACCATTCCCAAGTGAGTGGACCGTCGCCTCATGCCCTGCATTGAGCAGTAAGATGCAGGTGGCGATCAGTTCATTGGTTGACAGCCTGTCGCCTTCTTCTTCTGCCGCAATCAGGCGGGTGATCAGGTCGTCACGCGGGTCGGTGCGTCGTTGTTGGATGTAACCGTCTAGAAAGGCGGTGAAATCCTGTGCGGATTGCGCTGCGTTCTGTTCAGTCTCTGACGTGCGGCTTGCCTGATACATCGCGACCATGTCGTGGGACCATCTGAGCAGGTCGGGGGACATGCTTTCGGGCACCCCCAGCAGGCGGCAGATCGTTATGACAGGAACTTGCGTGCAATAGGCATCCAGTAAGTCGAAGGGCCGGTCCGGAAACTGATCAATCAAGTCATGGCACAGGGTTTCGATCGACGGGGCCAAGGCGGCAATGGCGCGCGAGGTGAAGGCCCGTGTGACCAAAGCCCTCAGCCGCGTGTGGCGGGGTGGTTCAGTCTCAAGCAGCGAATGAGCCTCGACCGCCAGCCACGGGGCCAGGTGATCCGGGCCGGGTTTTGCAAGCTCAGCAGGGATTTCGCGACCAAAGCGGCGGTCGCGCAACAGCGCGTGGACCGCCTTGTGCGAAACGGCGGCGACCATGTTGTAGTCGCTCCAATAAACCAGATCTCCATGCGCGCGCGCTGTGTCATAGAACGGATAGGGGTCCTGAACGAAACCCGGATCGGTCGGAGATTGAGAGACGGTCTTCATGCGGCGCAGACTTGCCATCAGGCGGCGTGAATGCAAGACCCTATGTCATGCAAAGGTTTTGGGTCATTTGCGGTTTCCTGATCGCGGTCGGTTTATTGTCGGCAGGTGTCTGGTCCTACGGGTATCGGCAGGCGCTGTCGCAGCTGAGTGAAAAGGCCGAAGCCGATCTGGAGCTTGCCGCCGACCGGCTGAGCACTCAGATGCAGGTCTATCAGGAGCTTGCGGTTCTGATGGCAGGTCACCCGACGCTGGCCGCGCTGGAAACGTCCCAGCAGCAGCAAGAGGCGCGCAAGGTGCTATTGGATGTGGCCGACAAGACAGCTGCGGTCAACATGATGTATCTGGATCGAACTGGCCGCGTTCTGGCCTCGGCCCAGCCAGTTGCGCAACGCAGCATGGCGGGGCATCCCGCGTTTGAGCGTGCATTGCAGGGCGCGATGGGCAGTGCGCATGGTGTCGAAACCGAAAGCGGAAACAGGATCTATTCCTACGCGGCCCCGGCTTTTGGTCCAGCCGGACAGGTCGTAGGGGCCTTGATGGTGTTCGCAGATGTTCAGGATGTCGAACAGACCTGGCGCGGCAGTACCGAAGCGGTTTTCTTTGTTGATCACAACGGCGTCGTCTTTATCTCGAACCGGTCCGATCTGTTGTTCTGGTACCGCGCCGACGGGCAGCGGGGGTTGACGCCGCCCGAGGGCGCGCCAGTCGATTTTGCCTCGTCCTGGGTTGGCGGGCACGAGTTATGGCGGTTGAACTGGGGCCGTTACCTGCCGCAGCACGCGCTGCATCTGACGCTTGATCTGCCGGTGATCGACATGACCGCCGAGGTGCTGGTGGATGTGGCCCCGGCGCGCCGGTTGGCCGGGTTGCAGGCGGCGGCGGTGGCCGCGATCTGTCTGGCCTTTGGCGCCTTGTTGTTTCTGGCCACCGAGCGGCGGCGTACTTTGGCCGAAGCCAATGCCGTGCTTGAAGGCCGCGTGGCAAAGCGAACACGGGATCTGACGACCGCCAACACAGCCCTGCGGCGCGAAGTGGCTGAGCGGCAGGAGGCGGAGGCTGCCTTGAAGCAAGCTCAGGCGGATTTGGTACAGGCTGGTAAGCTGAGCGCATTGGGTCAGATGTCGGCGGGCATCAGTCACGAATTGAACCAGCCCTTGATGGCCATTCAACAGTTCGCCGACAATGGTGCAGCCTTCATGGAGCGGGGGCAGGGTGAAAAGGCCGGAAAAAACCTTGGCCGTATCTCGGAAATGGCCGCGCGCATGGCGCGGATCATCAAGAACCTGAGGGCCTTTGCGCGCAACGAAAGCGAGCCTATGGGCAAGGTCGATCTGGTTCAGGTGATCCAATCGGCGATTGAACTGACAGAGGCAAGATTGCGTGAAGAAGGGGTAACGTTGGACTGGACCCCACCGACCCATCCGGTGAATGCGTGGGGCGGTGAGGTTCGTTTGGCGCAGGTCTTTGTGAACCTGATCAACAACGCCATCGACGCGATGAGCGGGCAGGCAGACAAGCGTATCTTGATCGAGATTGGAACCGGAGATCGCGTTGTTGTGGCGATACGCGACAGCGGGCCGGGTATCGAAGACCCCGACAAATTGTTCGAGCCGTTTTATACCACCAAATCCGTCGGCTCGTCCGAAGGCATGGGGCTGGGCCTGTCGATTTCTTACGGGCTGGTGCAGAGTTTTGGCGGCAATATTCGCGGTGCGAACGCCGAAAACGGCGCGGTATTCACTGTCGAGCTTGAGTATTTCAGAGAGGAAGAGGTTGCATGACACGCAGGGTCCTTCTGGTCGATGACGATGCCGCCGTGCGTGAGGCGCTGGCGCAGACTTTGGAACTGGCCGAATTCACGCCGGTTCCGGCAGGATCCTTTGTTGCGGCAAAGGATCATATCCGGGCGGATTTTCCCGGTGTCATCGTCTCGGACATTCGGATGCCGGGGCGTGACGGTTTTCATCTTCTGACCTATGCGCGCGATGTGGACCCCGAACTGCCGGTGATTCTGTTGACCGGTGAGGGGGATATTCCGATGGCGGTGCAGGCCATGGGGCAGGGGGCGTTTGATTTTCTGGAAAAGCCCTGCGCGGCCTCGGATCTGCTGGCGGTGCTGGAACGGGCTTTTGCGCAGCGCTCGCAGGTTATGGAAAAACGTGCGTTGAAGTCCGAGCTTGAGCGCGGCGATCCCGCAGCGCGTTTGTTGTTCGGCCTGTCACCACAGGCCGAGGCGTTGCGCGAGCGGGTGCGAAACGTCGCCCCAACCGGTGCCGAGGTTTTGGTGACCGGGCCGCCGGGCAGCGGGGTGTCCAAAGTGGCCGAAGTTGTGCATCTAATGTCTCCTGTTGCACAGGGTCCCTTTGTGAAGCGCGCAGGATCCGCGTTGACTGCTGAGGAGCTACTGCAAGGGTGCGAGGATGCTGCGGGTGGGTCCTTGTTTCTGGATGAGATCTCGGCAATGCCGCAGGCCACGCAATATGCGGCTCTGGAACGGATTGAACAGGGCATGGATGCCCGGATCCTTGCAGGGACAACGGCGGATCTGGCTGCGCTGTCGGACGAGGGGCGTTTCAACGCCGATCTGTTCTATCGTCTGGACGTGATGCAGGTGCGCATTCCGTCTCTGGCCGAGCGGCCCGAGGATATCCCGATCATCTTTCGTCACTATGTGGCGCAAGCCGCTGAACAGGCCGGTATCCCCGAGCCCGAGATCACCTCGGACCATCTGGCATCGTTGATGGCGCGCGATTGGCCGGGGAATGCACGGTCGTTGATGTCTGCAGCGATGCGGTTTGTGTTGGGGATGCCCGAGGATGTCGCTCAAGCCGCGGAACTTGGGTTGAGCGATCAGATGGCACGCGTCGAACGGTCGTTGTTGATTGCGGCTTTGGGGCGGCACAATGGCAAAGCCTCGGACGCGGCAAAGGCACTGAAACTGCCGCGCAAGACGTTTTATGACAAGCTGGCGCGGTATCAGATCCGCCCCGAGGATTATCGCAGATAAGCAGACCCTCCCGTCAGGTTTGCCCGCATTTTCATGCGATCAAACCTGTTGGGCCGGGCAGCCCGCTGGAGCGGGCTGCGGTGGGTGTGATGGGGCAAAGGGATTGATTCTGAACCGGTGATTCGAAAACCGTGCGGATTTCCGCACATCTTGGTTTTCCGTTGTGCGGATTTCCGCACACCCTTGGCTGGGTGACAAAATACGTGCCTGAAAGGTATAATTTAAGTATCGGTTATTATTATATAAATAACGACCCTTCATCCCCGGAATCAAAACGTTGTGCGGTAGGATTTGATTCGCTTCACTGCCCGGCATGCGGTGCCCCTGTGGCATCTGATGGAATGTTTTGAAGTCTGGGAGGAGAACAGATGAGAGTTTTGACAACAGCCGCGACGGCTCTGGCATTGGCGGTAACCGCCTCGGCGGGTATTGCGGCGTGCGACGACGGTGAAATCGTCGTCAAGTTCGCGCATGTGACGAACACCGACAAGCACCCGAAAGGCATCGCTGCCTCGCTGCTGGAACAGCGCGTCAATGATGAGATGAACGGCGTGATGTGTATGGAGGTCTATCCGAACTCGACCCTCTACAATGACGACAAGGTGCTTGAGGCGATGCTGCAAGGCGACGTGCAACTGGCCGCGCCGTCGCTGTCGAAGTTTGAGAAGTTCACCAAACAGTTCCGCCTGTTCGACCTGCCGTTCATGTTCAAGAACATCGATGCCGTGGACGCGTTCCAGGCCTCGGCCGATGGTCAGGCGATGAAGGACAGCATGCAGCGCCGTGGCCTGCAGGGGTTGGCCTTCTGGCACAATGGCATGAAGCAGATGTCGGCGAACAAGCCGCTGGTTGATCCGTCGGATGCGGATGGTCTGAAATTCCGGGTGCAGTCCTCGGACGTGCTGGTTGCGCAGATGGAAGCGATCGGTGGCAGCCCGCAGAAGATGGCGTTCTCGGAAGTCTATGGCGCGCTGCAACAGGGCGTTGTGGACGGGCAGGAAAACACCTGGTCGAACATCTACGGCAAGAAGTTCTTCGAGGTGCAGGACGGCATTACCGAGACCAATCACGGCATCATCGATTATCTGGTCGTGACCTCGGTGGATTGGCTGGACAGCCTGGACCCCGAGGTGCGTGACCAGTTCATGACCATCATGGACGAAGTGACCGAAACCCGGAACAAGGAAGCCTTTGCCGTGAACGAAGCGGCCAAAGCCTCGATCACCGACGCGGGTGGTATCATTCGTGAACTGAATCCCGAACAGCGTCAGGCCTGGGTTGATGCGATGAAGCCCGTCTGGGATCAGTTCGCTGGTGACGTGGGTCAGGACAAGATCGACGCCGCACAGGCCATCAACGCCGGGTTCTGATCCGGTCAGGCCGCGCGTCCGGGGACTGGGGAGTTAACGACGCGCGGCCTTGGCGGGCCGCTTCAAAGGCCCGCCGCAATTTACTCTCATCACCAAAAATGCGGGGACAGAAAGATGTCTGGTGCGAAATCCGGCCCGTCTGGGCTGGTCGACCATATCGAAGAGACCGTGATTGCATTGCTGCTGGGCCTGATGACGGCCGTGACCTTTGCCAATGTGATCGCCCGGTTCTTTTTTAACTCGAACATACTATGGGCGCTGGAACTGACGGTGTTCATGTTCGGCTGGCTTGTGCTGCTGGGCGCGTCATATGCGGTCAAGAAACACGCTCATCTTGGGGTCGATGCGATCCTGAACATGCTGGCCCCCGCGCCGCGTCGGATCCTGGCGCTGATCGCTGTGGCCTGTTGTCTGGTGTTCTCGCTGCTGTTGCTCAAGGGTGCCTATGATTACTGGGCGGTATTTGCTGACCTGCCGCCCACATCGGGTCGCTGGTTCCCGACCGGGTTCAATTTCGACGCCCGCAGCCAGAGTTTCTATGAAGTTGACGATATTCCGATGATCGCACCGCTGCGGTTCCTGGAAGACCTGATCAACTATGGCGAATATTACGAGAAACTGCCCAAGGTCGTTCCGTATTTCATCCTGCCTTTGTCGATGCTGCTGCTGGTGATCCGCTTTGCGCAGGTTGCCCTGCAGATTTGGCGCGGTGAAACGGACCGTCTGGTCGCCAGCCACGAGGTTGAGGACGAGATCGAAGAAGTGCGCGCGCAGCAGGGAGGACATGACTGATGGACGTTGTACTTCTTTTCTCGATGGTCATCGGCCTGCTGCTGATCGGGGTTCCGATTGCGGTGGCGCTTGGCCTCAGTTCGACCCTGTTCCTGCTGATTTATTCCGACAGTTCGCTGGCTTCGGTCGCGGGCACGCTGTTCGAGGCGTTCGAGGGGCACTTTACCCTGCTGGCGATCCCGTTCTTCATTCTGGCCTCGTCCTTCATGACCACGGGTGGGGTGGCACGGAGGATCATCCGGTTCTCGATTGCGTGCGTGGGGCATCTGCCCGGTGGTCTGGCGATTGCGGGTGTCTTTGCCTGTATGCTGTTTGCTGCGCTGTCCGGGTCGTCCCCGGCGACCGTTGTGGCCATCGGCTCCATTGTCATCGCCGGGATGCGTCAGGTGGGTTATTCCAAGGAATTCGCCGCAGGTGTGATCTGTAACGCGGGTACGCTGGGCATCCTGATTCCGCCCTCGATCGTGATGGTTGTCTACGCGGCAGCCGTTGAGGTCTCGGTCGGGCGGATGTTTCTGGCGGGTGTCATTCCGGGCCTGATGGCCGGTCTGATGCTGATGATCACCATTTACGTCATGGCCAAGGTGAAGAACCTGCCCAAAGGCGACTGGAAGGGTTGGGGCGAGATTTTCACCTCGGCACGTGAGGCCGGTTGGGGATTGTTCCTGATCGTGATCATCCTCGGCGGCATCTACGGTGGTATCTTTACACCAACCGAGGCCGCAGCGGTGGCCGCTGTTTACGCCTTCCTGATTGCCAGCTTTGTCTACAAGGACATGGGGCCGCTCAGTACGGAAGAGGGGACGGCGAATATTCCGCTGTTCAAGAAACCGCATGCTCTGGTCACCGCGTTCTTTCACCCTGACACCAAGCATACGCTGTTCGAGGCTGGTAAACTGACCGTCACGCTGCTGTTCGTGATCGCCAACGCGCTGATCCTGAAACATGTGCTGACGGACGAGCAGGTCCCGCAACACATTGCCGAGGCGATGTTGTCTGCCGGTCTGGGTCCGGTGACCTTCCTGATCGTGGTGAACGTGATCCTGCTGATCGGTGGTCAGTTCATGGAGCCTTCGGGTCTGCTGGTCATCGTCGCGCCGCTGGTGTTCCCGATTGCGATCGAGCTGGGTATCGACCCGATCCATCTGGGCATCATCATGGTGGTGAACATGGAAATCGGGATGATCACGCCTCCGGTCGGGTTGAACCTGTTCGTGACTTCGGGCGTGGCAGGCATGCCGATGATGAGCGTCGTGCGGGCCGCGTTGCCGTTCCTGGCGGTGCTGTTCGTCTTCCTAATCATGGTGACGTATATACCGTGGATTTCGACCTTCCTGCCGAACTCGGTCATGGGGCCTGAGATCATAACGAACTAGCGAATTTGTGGCCGGGCGGCGCGTGTTGCCCGGCCACACACTTGAACCCGGGGCAGGGATGCCTATCTCGGGGTCAGAGGACGACCTCCCCACCACGGGCAGATCATGCGGGACGACCCGCTTGGATAAGGGGTCACCTCATGGCATGGATCATGCTTGTTTTTGCCGGAATTCTCGAAATTGTCTGGGCGGGTGCGATGAAGCAATCCGCGGGTTTCACGCGGCTTTTGCCAACCGCGATCATGGGCGTTTCCATGATTGGCTCGTTTGGGTTGCTGTCACTGGCGATGCGGGATCTGCCGCTGAGCACTGCTTACACGATTTGGGTCGGCATCGGCGCGGTTGGCGCGTTTCTGGTGGGCGTCACGGTGCTGGGTGAGGCGCTGACGCCCATGCGCCTTCTGGCAGCGGCGTTGATCATTGCCGGGATCGTGACGATGAAGCTGGCCTGATTGTGCGGCCCCGGCTCAGACGCCTTCCAGCGCCTCGATGATGCCCGAGAAATCCGCAGCTTTCAGGCTGGCCCCGCCGACCAGCGCGCCGTCTAAATTCGAAACACCGAAAATTTCGGCCGCATTGGACGGCTTGACCGAACCGCCATACAGCAACCGGACCGAGCGGCCGACGCCCTCGCCAAACCGGCGTTCCAGACGGGCGCGGATGAAATCATGGACCTCACCGATCTCTTCCAGCGTCGGAACCTTGCCGGTGCCGATGGCCCAGATCGGCTCGTAAGCGACGATCAGGTTCTCGCCGGTTGACTGGTCCGGGATCGAGCCCGACATCTGCCCGCCGATGATGTCCAATGTGTTGGCGGCCTCGCGCTGTTCGAGGCTTTCGCCGACGCAGATGATGGCTTTCAGGCCTGCATCCATGACCGATCTGGCCTTGGCGCGCACGTCTTCGTTTTGCTCGCCATGATCCACGCGCCGTTCCGAATGGCCCAGAATGACTGCCGTGGCACCGGCGTCTTGCAGCATCTCGGCGCTGACATCACCGGTATGCGCGCCCGAGTGTTCTGCGTGGCAGTCCTGCCCGCCGACCGAGACGCCAGTACCCTCAACCATCTCGGCGGCGCGGTGCAACAGGGTGGCCGGGGGACAGATCAGAATATCGACCGAAGGCGAGGGGTGCTTGGCCGCAAGTTGCTTAAGCTCGGCAAGCGCTGCGCCGGTTCCGTTCATTTTCCAGTTTCCAGCCGCCAGCTTGCGCCGCATATCGAACTCTCCCTGCGAATTTGTCGTTTGGGCCATCGGATAGCATCGATGATCGGACCTTACAATTGCGGTTGCAGTTCATATCTGTGACGGGCAGTTTTCGCGCTGAGTCTTCCGAGGATGCCATGATCGACAACCTTGATCTTGAAAAGCTGGACAACCGGGACCCGCAAGAGCTTGCGCGCTTGCGGCAAGCCGTTGGACAGATTGGGTTTTTGAAGGTGCGCAACACAGGGCTGACGCGGGAACGCATTCAGAACGTGATCGCGGCCTATTACGACTTTTTCCGCTTGCCCGAGCAGGACAAACGCGCTGTCGACATGGCTGTGACCGGTTCCAATCGGGGCTGGGGCGCGCCGCAGTCAGAGCAGGTTGATCCGACAGCCAATCCGGATTTCAAGGAAGTGTTCGATTGCGGCTATGAACTGCCGCAGGGCAACCCATACCGCGCCCAGAACCTGAGCGTGTATGCCCCGAACCTGTGGCCCGAGGAACCAGAGCACTTTCAAGACACCATTCGCGCGTATTACGCGGATGCCTGCGATGTATCCATGCGGGTGTTGCGCGCGATTGCTGTCGCCTTGGGGCGGGACGCGGGCAGTTTTGATGCGGCCTTCGACACGCCAATGGCCCTGCTGCGCGGGAACTACTATCCCCAGCGGCCTGTTTGGGCCGGGGACAAAGACTTCGGCATTGGCGCGCATACAGATTACGGCTGCCTGACCCTTTTGGCCACCGACGGCACGTCTGGATTGGAAGTACGGATGCCCGATGGGGCGTGGGAGAAGGTTCAGGCCGAACCGGGTGTCTTTGTGATCAACTTCGGTGAGATGCTGGAGTTCTGGACCGCAGGCCGCGTCAAGGCGACCGAGCACCGGGTAATAGGCGGGTCCCACGAAAGGATCTCGGTCCCGATGTTCTTCAACCCAACCTACGACACCAATGTCGCCCCACCGGGTTCAGGGCAGGTGATTTCCGCAGGCGATCACCTGACGAAACGTTTCAATGAAACCTATCTGCACCTGAAATCAGCTTAGGGCTGCGATGTAAGGCTTTCGTCAAACTTGATCGACTCGCCACAACCACAGGCATCGACCACGTTGGGGTTTTTGAACTTGAACCCGGATTCCAGCAGCGAGACTTCGTAATCGATCTCGGTTCCGAACAGGAACATTTGCGCCATGGGGGCAATCATCACGCGTGCGCCGTCTTGCTCGACCACCTCGTCATGCGGGTCGGCCTCGTCGACATAGTCCATGGTGTATTCCATGCCTGCACAGCCGCCTTTTTTCACACCGATACGCAGACCAGTATGACCGCCGGATTTCATCAGGCGGGTGATCTGCTCTGCAGCTTTGGGCGTTATGGTCACGGCCTGTTTGCCGGGAATGCCGAACATCTGTGTCTCCGTCGTCGCGCGTTACCGCTAATTTAGGGGCGTATCCCGGCAGGCTCAAGTCGGTGCGATTGGATGTTGTGAAATTTACCACCAGCTTGCGCGGGTTGCGTTGACGTGACGGATGCGCGTAGCCTGACACAAGACAGTTTGCCAAAGTCGGCCAGAGATCAAATTACATTTGGGGAGTTATATTGAAATGAATGGGTTACGCGACAAATCTAATGCAATTTTTTATACTGCTTTGATCGGCACCGCAGCCATGATCACGGCCATTCCCGCTTATTCGGACACAACACTCAAGCGGCATCCGATCAATTGTGCCACAGCCGAAGGGGATCTGCGGGCGATTGCATCGGAAAAGAAACACGCTCAGGACCAGCAATTGGAAAGCGTCGCCGCGATCACTCCGGCAGGTGCATTACTGGGTCTTGTGACCGGGACCGAGAACAAAAGATTGCAAATGCTGTCCGGCGACTACGTCAAAGAGCTGGACCAGCGGGCCGCAGACATCAAAGCGACCTGCGGTCTGAGTTAGGCCCCAGCGCATCCGGAAAAAGAAAAGACCGCTCTCGGGCAAGAGCGGTCCAATTTCCGGGCCGGGGATGGGGGATGGCACAGTCGGTACCGGCCCATGCGCATGACAGAATTAAACCTTGGCGGTTGTCGATGCGCCGTATGTGTCCCGCAGAAATGTGACAGCGGGCCTACAGTTCGGTAACGGATGGATTAACCTTTTGTGACAATGCCTTAAGCGCGATCACATGAACCCGAGTTCAAGCCGGGCTTCGTCCGACATCATCTCCATGCCCCAGGGCGGCTCCCACGTCAGTTCAACGTCCACTTCCTTGATCCCCGGAACCGGTTCGATGGCCTCCATGATCCAGCCGGGCATATCGCCCGCAACCGGGCAGCCGGGCGCGGTCAGCGTCATGATCACCTTGACCGCATTGTCGTCCTTGATGTCGATCGTATAGATCAGGCCGAGGTCATAGATATTGACAGGAATTTCAGGGTCATAAACCGTTCTGCACGCCTCGACCACCTGGTCGTAAAGGGGGTGTTCAATTGTCGAAGGTGCAATCAGCGGTGTGCCTTCTAAGTGTTCGCTCGGGTGCGTCATCTTCGCCTCGGGTCGGTTGCCTGAGTGATTATATAGGGAATGGCTGTGGCAGCGTCCAGTGCTGCAAAGGCCGCCGCGCGACCCTTGACGTTAGTCGTTGATATCATGCTCAAAGGTTTTCACCTGCCCATGCGGGTGCGCAAAGGTTCGGCGCAGGCCCAGCCACGCGATCAGCGACAGCACCGCGAAGATCAGCAGTACAACCGGCAGCGATGGGGCAAGCCCCGGGATAAGCAGCAGCAGCCCGGTCACAGCGGCCCCGATGGCAAAGCCCAGAAAGATAAAACCGGGCAGAACGATTTCGAGGATGCCGAGCGCCAAAGCGCCCGCCAACCAGATCCACCATGTCAGCCAGAAGGGGTCGGCCATCACTTGCCTCCTTTCAGCATCTTGAACGCATCGCCAAAGGCTTCCAGAGCATTTGCAGGCAAGACAATCGTTTGTTTGCCGGTGCCATTGCCCAGCGCGTTCAGCGATTCCACCTGTTTCAGCGCAACCTGATACTGCGCGGCCTCGATCCCGTTGTCCTGAATGGCCTTGGCGACGACGCCGGTGGCATATGCCTCGGCCTCGGCCTGAATGCGGCGGGCTTTGGCGGTTTGTTCTGCGGCATAAAGCTCGGCGTCAGCCTGCAGTTCCACGGCGCGTTTCTGACCTTCGGCTTCGGTCACCTGCGCGCGGCGGGCGCGTTCGGCGTTCAGCTGTTGCAACATCGCGTCGCGGGTGGCCTGATCGAGGTTCACGTCCAAGATCTCGGCCCGGGTCACTTCGATGCCCCAGTCATCCACGGCGGTTTCGACGCTTTCCTGAATCTGAGCGATCAGCTGGGCGCGGTTCGACTGAACCTCATCCAGATCCATTTTACCGATCTCGGCGCGGACGATACCGGCAACGGTGGTGGCAATCGCGCCGTCCACGTCGCGGATACGGTACACGGTCTTTTCAGGCTCAAGAATGCGGTAGAAGACCGAGGTGTCGATCTGAACCAGCACGTTGTCCTTGGTGATCGCGTCTTGTGTCGCATTGGGCAGCTGGCGTTCCAGAATGGATATCTTGTGGCGTGCAACATCCAGAAACGGAACGATAAAGTTGATGCCCGGGCCAAGCACCGAGTGCAGGCGTCCGAACCGTTCAACCACGTATTTTTCGGATTGGGGAACGATCTTGATGCCTTTGAGCGTAACGATGACCACCAGAATGGCGGCCAAAAAGTAAATGATATTCGACGAAAGCAATCCAATGATCTGCTCTTCTGTCATAACTGTCCTCTTTTATTGTGTACATTAGTATACATTTGGGGATTGAGTCGCCCGATTTCAACTCTGGTATGGCGTGAATGCAGGCGGTTGCAAATAGCGGTATGGCCCATTCGGACGGTTGCAAGCAGTGACAGTGATCGCTTTGCATCTGTGTCTGATTGCGCTATCGGAACGGGATGAAACTGATTATCGACACAGACCCCGGTATCGACGATGCCATGGCCATCGCCTACGCCGCTGCCGCGCCCGAGATTGACCTGATCGGGCTGACCACTGTTTTTGGCAACACGCATGTCCACCAATCCAGCCGAAACGCCCGGTTTCTGGTCGATAAGCTGGGTTTGGGAATTCCGGTCGCCCAAGGCGCGCCTTTTGCCCACGGGCAGGACAGCCACAGCCCGTCCGAGCATGTGCATGGCCCCGAGGGTTTTGGCGATTTGACCGATATTCCCGAGATCGGGCAGAACCACGACTTGTCCGCGGCCGAATTTCTGGCGGACATGGCGCGCCAGCATCGGGGTGAGCTGGTCGTCTGCGCCGTTGGTCCACTGACCAACATCGCCGACGCCATGAAGCTGGATGCCGAGTTCGCGCAGAACCTCAACCGGTTGGTTGTCATGGGTGGCGCTGTCTATTGCCCCGGCAATATCACCGAACATGCCGAGGCGAATATCTACCACGACGCCAAGGCAGCCAATGCGGTGTTCGCCGCGCCACCAGAGACAGTGGTCGTAGGTTTGGATGTCACGCTGAAAACCCTGTACGAAACCGCAGATTTCGAGGCGCTGGCAGATCAGTCGCCCAATATGGGCGCATTCCTGCGCGATATTTCGCGGTTTTATCTGAAGTTCTACAAGGATATCGGTGGGTTGGAAGGCTGCGGCCTGCACGACTCGACCGCAGTAATCGCCTGCACCCATGATCATATGTTCGAGATCGTTCAGACCGGTTTGAACGTCACCACTGAAGGCGCTGCGCTGGGGGCCACGGTGCCACATGACGGTCGCCCAAAGGTCTCGGTCTGTCGGGATGTGGACGGGGCAGGGGTGGTGGATCTGTTTACGGCCCGCGTCGCCTCGTTGCCCTGACGGGTTGCAAAGCACCGGTGGATCGGGCAAAGCCTGCCCGGTTCCGCGATCAGAGACGATGATATGACCCAGCAGTTTTCTTTTGAGCTGAAAGCCACCGATGGCAAGGCCCGTACCGGCGTGATCAACACGCCAAGGGGCGAGGTGCGCACGCCGGCCTTCATGCCGGTCGGCACCGCGGCGACCGTCAAGGCGATGATGCCGGAAAGCGTGCGTGCAACCGGGGCGGATATTCTGCTGGGCAACACCTATCACCTGATGCTGCGTCCCACGGCCGAGCGGATTGACCGTCTGGGGGGCCTGCACAAATTCATGAATTGGGAGCGGCCCATTCTGACGGATTCGGGCGGGTTTCAGGTCATGTCGCTGGCTGGGCTGCGCAAGCTGACCGAGAAGGGCGTGACCTTCAAATCTCATGTGGATGGGTCCAAGCACGAACTCACGCCGGAACGCTCGATGGAAATCCAGCGCCTGCTGGGCTCGGACATTGTGATGTGTTTCGACGAATGCCCCTCGCTGCCCGCCGACCGGGAGCGGATTGCCGAGTCGATGCGCCTGTCGATGCGGTGGGCCGAGCGGTCGCGCGATGCGTTCGGGGATCGTCCGGGTCACGCGCTGTTTGGGATCATGCAGGGCGGTTTGGAACAGGATCTGCGGGAAGAAAGCGCCGAGGCGTTGAAAGCCATCGGTTTCGAAGGTTACGCCATTGGCGGTCTGGCCGTGGGTGAAGGGCAGGAGGCGATGTTTGACTGCCTCGACTATGCCCCCGATTTCCTGCCCACCGACAAGCCACGCTATCTGATGGGCGTGGGCAAGCCGGATGACATCGTCGGCGCGGTGGCGCGCGGTGTGGACATGATGGATTGCGTCCTACCGTCGCGCTCTGGCCGTACCGGACAGGTTTTCACCCGTCGTGGCGTGGTGAACATCAAAAACGCGCGGCATGCGGACGACCCGCGCCCACTGGATCAGGAATGCTCGTGCCCGGCCTGTTCGAATTATTCGCGCGCCTATCTGCATCATGTGTTCCGGTCGAACGAGATGATCTCGGGCATGTTGTTGACCTGGCACAACCTGCATTATTTCCAGGAGATCATGCAGGGCATGCGGGATGCCATCTCGGCCGGAAGCTTCGATGCGTGGCAGGCCGATTTCCATGCAACGCGCGCGCAGGGCGATATCGAGCCGCTATAGCCGTCCCGTTCGGGTGACAATTGCGTGGTTTTCAGGTAGTCTGAGGACACTTTAAGCAATGTTATTTTTAGTTCGTGACCCGGAGAGTTTTTATGTTTCGCCTTTTTCTCGGCGCAGCAATTTTCTGCGCGACACCTGTCATTTCAGATGTCTGGACCTTTGAAACCCCTTCCGAAAATATTCAGTGTTCGGTGGGCGAAGGCGCTGAGTCTTCTGATATCCAGTGCACGATAATCGAAAAGTCCGGCCAGCCCGCGTTACCTCGGCCTTCCGACTGCCAATCCGACTGGGGCCATGATTTCCTGATGTTCAATACCGGCCCCGTGGAAATGCTGTGCCAGCCGCTGAATCGAAACCGCGGCGGGTTTAACCGTGCGGAATATGGTGTCACGGGCCAGTTTGGTGGGTTTACCTGTAGCTCCTCGCGGAAAGGTCTGGAGTGTCGCAATCAGGACGGCCACGGGTTTTTCCTGTCCCGCGCCGTGCAGCGCGTGTTCTGATCTTTTTTGCCTGCGTATTTCTCACGCAGGGTGCGTTAATTTCGGTGGATATGTTTCCGGGACGCCTTGCAGTCCGGAAAACCTCGGGTCATGCTGCGCCAGAGACATGATGGTGAGGTTGAAATAGGGCGGTGACAGCCCCACCTTTAACCATCCAAGACAGGAGACGGCCAAGCGTTGCCTCAAGCAGGGACCAGAGCCGTCTTGCCAACGATAAGGATAGAGCATGCAAGAGCCTCTGAATTCCTCATACCCCGTCCTGCCGCTGCGCGACATTGTGGTTTTCCCGCATATGATCGTGCCGCTGTTCGTGGGCCGAGACAAATCGGTCCGCGCGCTGGAAGAGGTGATGCAGGATGATAAGCAAATTCTGTTGTCCAGCCAGATCGACCCCGGTGTCGATGATCCGGAAGTGGACGGCATCTATCAGGCTGGTGTTCTGGCCAACGTCCTGCAACTGCTGAAACTGCCCGACGGCACCGTCAAGGTGTTGGTCGAAGGACAGGCGCGTGTGCAGATCACGGAATTCCTTGAAAACGATCAGTTTTTCGAGGCGCGTGCCGAGTATCTGACCGAAATCCCGGGCGATGTGACCACCACACAGGCGCTGCTGCGCACTGTAGCGGATGAGTTCGAGCGCTACGCAAAAGTGCGCAAGAACATCCCCGAAGAGGCTCTGACCGCCGTTGGTGAAACCACCGAGCCTGCCAAGCTGGCCGATCTGGTGTCGGGTCATCTGGGTATTGAGGTTGAGCAAAAGCAGGAACTGCTTGAGACGCTCAGCGTCAGCGAACGGCTTGAGAAGGTCTATGGCCTGATGCAGGGCGAAATGTCGGTTCTGCAGGTCGAGAAAAAGATCAAGACCCGCGTCAAATCCCAGATGGAGAAGACGCAGCGCGAGTACTACCTGAATGAGCAGATGAAGGCCATTCAGAAGGAACTCGGCGATGGTGAGGACGGTTCGAACGAAGTCGCCGAGCTGGAAGCCAAGATCAACGAAACCAAGCTGTCGAAAGAGGCCCGCGAAAAGGCTGAAGGCGAGCTGAAAAAGCTTCGCAACATGAGCCCGATGTCGGCCGAAGCCACCGTCGTGCGCAACTATTTGGACTGGATTCTGTCGCTGCCGTGGGGCACCAAATCCCGCGTCAAAAAGGACTTGGGCCGCGCGCAGGACATTCTGGACGCTGATCACTATGGGCTTGAGAAAGTCAAAGAGCGGATCGTCGAATATCTGGCGGTTCAGCAGCGTTCGAAAAAGCTGAAAGGCCCGATCCTGTGCCTTGTTGGCCCTCCCGGTGTGGGTAAAACCTCGCTGGGTAAATCGGTTGCAAAAGCCACGGGGCGCGAGTTTATCCGCATCTCGCTGGGTGGTGTGCGCGACGAATCCGAGATCAGGGGCCACCGTCGCACCTATATCGGCTCAATGCCCGGCAAGATCATTCAGGCGCTGAAAAAGGCGAAAACCACGAACCCGCTTATCCTGCTCGATGAAATCGACAAGATGGGGCAGGACTTCCGTGGCGACCCGGCCTCGGCGATGCTGGAAGTGCTGGATCCGGAACAGAACAGCACGTTCATGGACCACTACCTTGAGGTCGAATATGACCTGTCCAACGTGATGTTCCTGACAACCTCGAACAGCTACAACATGCCGGGGCCTCTGCTGGATCGGATGGAAATCATCCCGCTGGCCGGTTACACCGAAGAGGAAAAGAGTGAGATCGCCAAGCAGCACTTGATCAGCAAGCAGGTCAAGAACCACGGTCTGAAAGCCAAAGAGTTCGAACTGACCGATGAGGCGCTGCAAAAGATCATCCGCACCTATACCCGCGAGGCGGGCGTGCGGAACCTTGAACGTGAAATCGCCAAGGTTGCGCGGAAATCGCTGACCAAGATCATCAAGAAAGAGGCCGAGACCGTGACGGTGACGCCGGACAATCTGGATGATTTCTTGGGTGTGCCGAAGTTCCGCTATGGCCTGGCCGAGCAGGACGACCAGATCGGCGTCGTGACCGGTCTGGCCTGGACGTCCGTGGGCGGTGATCTGCTGCATATCGAGGCGCTGAAACTGCCCGGCAAGGGTCGGATGAAGACCACCGGTAAGCTGGGCGATGTGATGAAGGAATCCATCGACGCGGCCTCGTCCTATGTGCGGTCGATCTCACCGAAGATCGGGGTGAAGCCGCCGCAGTTCGACAAGCTGGACATTCACGTCCACGTGCCGGATGGGGCAACGCCCAAGGACGGCCCCTCGGCGGGTCTGGCGATGGTGACCTCGATTGTCTCGGTCCTGACCGGCATTCCAGTGCGCAAGGACATTGCCATGACGGGCGAGGTTTCGTTGCGCGGCAATGCGATGCCCATCGGTGGTTTGAAAGAGAAACTGCTGGCGGCGCTGCGCGGTGGCATCAAGACGGTTCTGATCCCGGAAGAAAACGAAAAGGATCTGGCCGAGATTCCGGACAATGTGAAAGAAGGGCTGGAAATCATTCCCGTCAAACATGTCTCGGAAGTATTGAAACAAGCACTGGTGCGCGAGCCAGAGCCCATCGAATGGGACGAGGCCGCCGAGGAAGCTGCTGCCGCTGCGACAAAGGCTGCGGAAAACGCAGGCCCATCAGCGACGGCGCATTAAGCGTGCGGAAAAGATTGAAAAGGCGGGGCCGGACCCCGCCTTTTTTCGTTTCAGAACCCAATAATCGGTTTTTTGGGGTCCAGTATCTCTTCTTCCGCAATGTATTGTTGAAACTTTTCATCCCGTAGGGCGGACCGAACGGCGAGGGCGAAAACTACCGCCGAGAACAGGGTGCAGAGTACAATGTCCCACCCGAACGGAATTTGCTTCAGCGCGCCGTCACCGAACTGACCGAGGTATGAGATCAGGCCGATGCCCGCCAGATAGGGCACCAGCCACAGCGCCTCGGTCACGTCCATCTCATCCAGCCGACCCCAGAACCGGACTAAAAGCAGGACCATCCCTGCCATCAGCGCGATGCCCAGCCGCCATACGGTGTCCCAGCCGCTCCAATAGACGACCAGAGTTGCAACGGCGAAGGCGGTGACGGCCACCAGTTTGACGGCGGGGATGCGGATGGATCTGGGGTGGTCGGGCATCAAGCGGCGCAGGCAGACAACGGCGATTGGCCCCACCGCAAAGGACAAGACAATTGCGGCCCCGTTCAGGGCGATGACTGTGGTAAAGGGCACCGTCAGCAGAAACACAATGCCGATCACAAAGTTCAAGGCCAGCGCCCAAAGCGGCACGCCAAACGTGGACAGAATCGTCAAGCGCTGCGGCAGGAACCCGTTCTTCGACAGGGCGAGCGCGATGCGGGCATTCGACCCGGTGGCCACAAGCCCGTTACCGAAGGGGCCAATGACCGATCCCACATTCAGCAGGCTGAGAAACCAGACCATACCAACGGACATGATGACCGCATCCAGCGGGCCTTCGCCGCCAAAGGTCAGGTTGCTCCACCCGTTTTTCAGCATGTCGGCGTCAAGCGCGCCGATGAATGCGACTTGCAGGCCCAGATAGATGGCGGCGCACAGAATGATCGACAGGATCAGCGCGGCGGGAATATCGAATTTCGGGTTCCGAACCTCTCCGGCCATGTCGACCACGTGGCGGAAACCGATGAACGAAAAGATCACCCCTCCGGTCGATACAGCGGCCATGATGCCTTGCAGACCGTAAGGTGCGAATCCGTCGGGGTGCGAGAAATTCTGCGTGTCAAACCGGCTGGCAATCAGAAGCACCGACAGCACAATCGGAAATGCAACCTTGGCCCATGTCAGCGCGGCGTTGACCTGGGTGAAGAACTTGACGCCCAAGGCGTTGATGGCCACGAACAGCAGCATGAAGAACAGGGCCACTGCAATACCCGCGCCGGTCAGATCTCCGGTCGCTGCGGTGTGGAGCCACGGGGCGTAGGGGGCCAGGTATTTCAACATTGCCTCGACTTCGATCGGGGCCGTGGTGTTGTAGCCGATCCAGGCCGTCCAGCCCATCGCCATCGACACGATGTTGCCGTGCGAGAACTGTGGTACGCGGGCGATGCCGCCGGGGATCGGTAGCATGGCCGAAATCTCGGCGAATGTAATGGCAAGGATGAACATCGCTACCGCGCCAATGATCCATGACAGGATCGCAGCAGGGCCTGCGTGTTGCACCGCCAGCAACGGCCCAAACAGCCATCCTGACCCGATGATTCCGCCGACTGAAATGAAGGTCAGACCCACAAGGCCAATATCCCGCTTCAGTTTGGCCATGCGTATCCTCTTGTTCACGCGCCGTTAATTCAGCGATTGTGAAAAGGATACGCAGTTACAACGCCCGGTGGCAAGCTGGGTGGAGTCACACGATTGGAAAGGGGAATGGTGGGTGATAAGAGATTTGAACTCCTGACATCTTCGATGTGAACGAAGCGCTCTACCACTGAGCTAATCACCCATAGGGCGGCCTCTTACCGCAGGTCTTGGTGCTCTGCAAGGGCGGGAAGATCAGTTTTCCCGGCTAACATGCGCAAAACGGAAGGCCCCGGAAAACCGGGGCCCTGGTGTTTTACAGACCGGGCAGGCCAGGCAGTTTGGCCAGAACGCCGCGACGGCCAAATGTCGTGCCGCGATCGTTGCCAAAGTTCACACGAACGCCGACGCCCACATAGGCCTCGTTCGAGCTGCCGGAAACCAGCGGGGATGAGATATGTGCGACGCCGATATTGCCATAAACTTCGGCGTTGTCAGCGGCGGCATAGGTGGCGCCGATTGCAAACAGGTTGTAATCCAACGCACCGACAAAGTTGTCGACAATGTCCCAGCTTGCGGTGAAGTCCCAGCGGTCACTCAGTTCGGTTTTGGCCGAAACTCCGAAGATTGTTCCGTCCAGACCAGAGACGTTGCTCAGTTCCTGGCGACCGATATAACCTTCGATCTCTGCCGGGCCTGCGTCGAAGCCACCCTCGATTCCGAAAAAGTCGAAATCAGCATCTTCCAACTTTTCCTGACCGTAGAACGCACCAAACGACGCGTTGCCGCTGGTGTGCAAGTTGGCATGCAGTGTCCAGTTCGTTGCGGTTTCGCCGAGGTCCTGAAAACGATAGCCGCCCAGATCCAACTGGGCGCTGAACGCGCGGGTGAAGGCCAGTTCAGCAGCTCCGTTCAGGTTGTAGACGTCACCAAAATCGGTGTCGGTGAAGGTTGAATACCCCAGATCAAGATAACCGCCTGTAAGTTCGACAGCCTGCGCCGCGCCGGTCGACAGGGTTGCTGACAGGGCGCTGTAGATAAAGAGTTTTTTCAAGATTATGCTCCGATCTTTTTTTGTTGGCCGGGCCCCGGAATGTGGCCCTTTTTGCGCGCGCAGCATTAGGTTGATTCTGCTTTGCGGTGTATTGATTCACTTGAATTAACTGGTGCTGTTGCCGGGGTGTCACATTGAGGGTGAAGCATGGTGTTTCTGTGCGGAAATCCACGGACAACCGCGTGCCATTTGACCGTATCCAGAAAACTGACGCCGCCGCCCGGACAGCGGCATGCGTAAAATTCTGGAATTCGGAAAAAACTTCAAAACGCCGCTTGACGATGCCGGGGCGGGGCCATAATACACCCCAACGTTCAGAGCGAACGTGCAGCGGGCGGTTGTAGCTCAGTTGGTTAGAGTACCGGCCTGTCACGCCGGGGGTCGCGGGTTCGAGCCCCGTCAACCGCGCCATCGCTGCAATCCTTGGTCCAGGATAAAGGCCATGAAAATAGAAGCGCGGTTGTAGCTCAGTTGGTTAGAGTACCGGCCTGTCACGCCGGGGGTCGCGGGTTCGAGCCCCGTCAACCGCGCCATTTTCTTCTTTAGTTTCCACCTCAGGCCATCAGCAATTGCCTAGCAAGGCCCAACTGCGTCGCGCCTTGTCAGTAGGTGTCGGCAATAATCGGTTCGTTCACACTTTGTTCTAACTTTTCTGTTGGAGACTCAGCGCCGCTCGCCTATTTCTAGGACACTTGTCTGGTTGGGGGCCTGAATGGCTGAGCTGAAGAACATCGAAGTGCGCGGCGCGCGCGAGCATAACCTGAAAGGGATCGACGTCGATATTCCACGGGATCAGCTGGTGGTGATCACCGGTCTGTCCGGCTCGGGCAAATCCTCGCTGGCGTTTGACACGATCTATGCCGAAGGTCAGCGCCGCTATGTCGAAAGCCTGTCGGCCTATGCGCGTCAGTTCCTGGATATGATGGAAAAGCCGGATGTGGACCATATCAGCGGCCTGTCCCCGGCGATTTCCATCGAACAGAAAACCACATCGAAAAACCCACGTTCGACCGTCGGGACCGTTACCGAAATCTACGACTATATGCGTTTGCTCTTTGCGCGCGCAGGAACGCCTTACAGCCCTGCGACCGGTTTGCCGATCGAAGCGCAGCAGGTGCAGGACATGGTCGATCGGATCATGATGATGGAGGAGGGGACGCGCGGCTACCTGCTGGCCCCTATCGTACGCGACCGGAAGGGTGAGTATAAGAAAGAGTTTCTGGAACTGCGCAAACAGGGCTTCCAGCGTGTGAAAGTTGACGGCGAATTCTACGAGTTGGATGAGCCTCCGACGCTGGACAAAAAATTCCGCCACGATATCGACGTTGTGGTCGATCGCCTGGTTGTGCGCGAAGGGATGGAAACCCGGCTGGCCGACAGCCTGCGCACCGCCTTGGATTTGGCCGATGGTATCGCGATTCTGGAAACCGCCCCGCGCGAGGGTGATCCGGAACGTATCACGTTCAGCGAAAATTTTGCCTGCCCGGTCAGTGGTTTCACCATTCCCGAAATCGAACCACGCCTGTTCTCATTCAATGCTCCTTTCGGGGCATGCCCGGATTGTGACGGTTTGGGGGTCGAGCTGTTCTTTGACGAACGCCTCGTCGTACCGGATCAGACATTGAAGCTGTACGATGGTGCCTTGGCCCCATGGCGCAAAGGGAAGTCCCCGTATTTCCTGCAAACCATCGAGGCCATCGCGCGGCATTATGAGTTCGACAAGAACACGCCGTGGAAGGACCTTCCGTCGAAGGTGCAGCAGGTCTTCCTACGCGGCTCGGGCGATGAGGAAATCCAGTTCCGCTATGACGAAGGCGGGCGGGTCTATCAGGTCACGCGCAGTTTTGAGGGCGTGATACCGAACATGGAACGCCGTTATCGCGAGACCGACAGCGCGTGGATTCGCGAGGAATTCGAACGGTATCAAAACAACCGTCCCTGCGGCACCTGCGAAGGCTACCGCCTACGCCCCGAGGCGTTGGCGGTAAAGATCGCGGGCCTGCATGTGGGTCAGGTGGTCGAGATGTCGATCCGCGAGGCGCTGGCTTGGGTTGAGGATGCGCCGAACCATCTGAGCGTGCAGAAGAACGAGATCGCGCGCGCCATCCTCAAGGAAATCCGCGAACGCCTTGGATTCCTGAATAACGTTGGTTTGGAATACCTTACGCTGTCACGTTCAAGTGGCACACTGTCCGGAGGGGAAAGTCAGCGTATCCGCTTGGCCAGCCAGATCGGCTCGGGCTTGACGGGTGTTCTGTATGTGCTGGACGAGCCATCCATCGGTTTGCACCAGCGCGACAATGATCGCCTGCTGGGTACGCTCAAGAACCTGCGAGATCAGGGGAACACGGTGATCGTCGTAGAACATGACGAGGAAGCCATTCGCGAGGCGGACTATGTGTTCGACATTGGCCCCGGCGCGGGTGTGCATGGCGGGCAGGTGGTCAGTAAAGGAACGCCTGCGGAAATCACGGCTGACGCCGCTTCGATCACGGGTCAATATCTGGCCGGCACGCGAGAGATTTCGGTGCCGACCGAACGGCGCAAAGGTAACAAAAAGAAGGTTTCGGTTGTCAAAGCGACGGGAAACAACCTGAAGAATGTGACCGCCGATTTTCCACTGGGTAAATTCGTCTGTGTGACCGGCGTGTCCGGAGGCGGCAAATCCACGCTGACCATCGAGACGCTGTTCAAAACCGCCTCGATGCGTCTGAACGGTGCGCGTCAGACACCCGCGCCGTGCGAGACCATCAAGGGGCTGGAGTTTCTGGACAAGGTCATCGACATTGACCAACGGCCCATCGGACGGACTCCGCGTTCGAATCCAGCGACTTACACGGGGGCCTTCACCCCGATCCGTGACTGGTTTGCTGGCCTCCCTGAGGCAAAGGCGCGCGGGTACAAGCCGGGGCGGTTCAGCTTTAACGTCAAAGGTGGCCGTTGCGAGGCGTGTCAGGGGGATGGTGTCATCAAGATCGAGATGCACTTCCTTCCCGATGTCTACGTGACCTGCGAGACCTGCAAGGGCGCGCGCTACAACCGCGAGACGCTGGAGATCAAGTTCAAGGGCAAGTCCATCGCCGACGTGCTGGACATGACGGTAGAGGACGCGCAGGAGTTCTTCAAAGCCGTGCCGTCGATCCGCGACAAGATGGATGCGCTGGCGCGTGTGGGGCTGGGCTATATCAAGGTCGGTCAACAGGCCACGACCCTGTCAGGGGGCGAGGCGCAGCGGGTGAAGCTGTCGAAAGAGCTCAGCAAACGTTCCACCGGGCGCACCTTGTATATTCTGGATGAACCGACCACGGGTCTGCATTTCGAAGACGTGCGCAAGCTGTTGGAAGTGCTGCATGAATTGGTCGATCAGGGAAATACGGTTGTTGTAATCGAACACAATCTGGACGTGGTGAAAACCGCCGACCATATCATCGATATCGGCCCCGAAGGCGGTGACGGTGGTGGTGAGATTGTCGCGACCGGCACCCCGGAAGAGGTGGCCGAGGTCGAGCGCAGCCACACCGGGCGGTATCTGAAACAGATGCTTGATGCAAAGGCGGTTGCCGCCGAGTAGCCCGCTCACGCATACTGCCAGGAATACGTCTATTGGGGACGGCGCCTGGCAAATCGGCGGTGTCGGTGCGTCCAACGCGAACGGAGGTCGCATGGCCGATCCAGATCCGACCGTGTTCACCTCGGCATCCTTACCCGGCTCAATTGCACAGCGGCTGAGGCATTTGCAGGATCTGCCGGATGGTTTGGTCGAGCATCGGCAGGGCCAAATCGGTCAGGTGGTCGTTGCAAAGAGCGGGAGCGAGCTGTTTCTGGTGTTTTGCCCCAGCGGAGTTCCTCTGACCAACGACGCGCTCAGCGGAGTCATGTCGCGCATTGATCTGACAAACCCGCTGACTCTGACCGGTGGTTATACGCAGGCGATGCTGTTGTGCCTTGCTTTCGTGCCTCGGCCCGAGCGCGTCTATGTCATGGGCGGTGGCGGTGGGCGGGTGCCCACGGTTCTTCATGCGCTGCTCGATGATGTCATGATCACCGGCTCGGAGATTGATCGGGAAGTTCTTGACCTGTCATACCGGTATTTCGGTCTGAAAGACGGTCCGCGCCTGCGGATTTCCTGCGCCGACGGCAGCTTGCATTTGGCCGAACAGTTGGACGCGCAATTCGACCACATCTATCTGGATTGCTTCGCGGCGGACGGGCGTGTGCCGCAGTCCTTGTCCACGCCCGCGTTCTTTGAAATGTGCGCAAGCAAGCTAAGGCCCCGGGGCGTGGTCTGCATGAATCTCGTGGACAGCGACCCTCGGCTGTCTGAGCAGAAAGCGGACTTTCAGGCGGTTTTTGCAGATGCCTGCATGGTTGAAGTCGAGGGCACGCATGTTCTGTTCGGATGCAAAGAGGCGTGTGCCGATCCGGACAGTGTTTCGGCATCCGCGCGCGCGCTGCAAACGCGGATGCCGTTTGGGTTTGATTTGTCCGAATACGCAGATCGGCTTTGTATCTTATCCCAAGACGAAAGTTAGATCAGCCGCGACCGCGTTTCTCGAATCGAGGCAGCATGGCACTGAAATCCATACCATTCCCGTCTTCACCTTCGACGAATTGTTCATACAACGCCGTTGCGGCTTGCCCCATCGGAGTGTCCGCATCGGCGCTTTCGGCGGCTTGCTGGCTGAGGCGCAGGTCTTTCAGCATCAGCTCGGCGGCAAAACCGGGTTGGTAGCCGTTATCCGCAGGGCTGGTTGGGCCAACGCCGGGGGCGGGGCAATAGGCGTTCATGGTCCAGCTATAGCCGGAGGACGTGCTGACGACGTCGAACATTTTTTGACGGTCCAGCCCCAGCTTGTCAGCCAATGCAAAGGCTTCGCAAGTAGCGATCATTGTGACGCCGAGGATCATGTTGTTGCAGATCTTGGCCGCTTGACCGGCCCCGGCTTCGCCGCAGTGCACGGCCTTTTGCCCCATGATCTCGAACAGGGGGGCAGCTTTGGCAAAGGCGTCTTCGGATCCACCGGCCATGAAGGTCAGCGTGCCTGCCGAGGCGCCTCCGATCCCGCCCGAAACAGGAGCATCGACTGAGAGCAGCCCGGCTGCACTGGCCTGATCGGCGACCGCGCGAGCGCTGTCGACATCGACGGTTGAACAGTCGATCAGAGCGGCACCGGATTGCATATGGGGGATGATCTGATCGGCGACGGCGCGCAGGATGGCTCCGTTCGGCAGCATGGTGATGACGGCGTCCGCGTCCGCTACGGCCTCGGCAGCTGTCTCAACATTGGTGACACCGTCCACGCTGACCCCTGCGGTATCAAAACCGCGCACCGTGTGACCGGCTTTGGCCAGATTGGCCGCCATGGGCGCGCCCATATTGCCCAGCCCGATAAACCCGATTTGCATGACTTACTCCTCCTCGAATGTCAGGGCGTCTTTGCCCAGCGGCTGTAACATCTTTGACACCGCGACTGCTGGCACGGCCATATCCATATATTGCCAGCGGGGATTGCGGTCCTTGTCGATGATCTGAGCCCGGATGCCCTCCAGAAAATCACCATGTTGCATGGCGCGGAAGGTGAAACGGTATTCCATTTCCAGCGCCCGGCGCATGGTCAGAGACTCTCCCCGCAGGCGGTGCAGCATTTCCACCGTGCAGGCCGCCGACAGCGGCGCGTTCCGTTCCAGCTTGGCCTGCGCCTTCACCGCGAATTCGGAACCACTGCTCCGCAAGTTGGTGAGAATATCGCCGAGTGTCTCACCATCGAAGGTGCTGTCAATTTCGGGTTGCAGACCGGCAAGTTCACCGTTGGGCGGCGTGGCGGCATGTTCGCCAATCAGATCGGCGCTGCCGGACGCCTCCAGCATGTCGATCAGATCAGCCCATTGATCCTGCGGAATGAAATGATCGGCGAACCCGGCAAGGATCGCATCAGCGGGGCCCATGCGGTGCCCGGTGATGCCCAGAAACTCACCCAATCGACCGGGGGCCAGCGCCAACATCAGCGTGCCGCCGACATCGGGAACCAGCCCGATGGAGCATTCGGGCATCGCGATCTGAGAGCTTTCGCCGACAACCCGGTGGCTGCCGTGGCAGCCGATTCCGACGCCGCCGCCCATGGTGAAGCCTTGCAGGAAGCTGATGACAGGTTTGGGGTATTCGAAGATCAGGGCGTTCAGCCGGTATTCGTCGCGCCAGAATGTCTGACCATAGGCGAAGTCGCCCTGGACTCCGGTCTGGTAAAGTTCAGCAATGTCCCCTCCTGCGCAAAAGGCCTTGTCGCCTTCGGCGTCGAAGATGATCAGATCGACCGCATCATCCTCGCGCCAGTTGCGCAGGGCTGTGTCGATGGCCATGCACATATCATAGGTCAGCGCATTCAGCGCCTTGGGGCGGGTCAGGGTGATGCGCCCGGCGCGGCCGGTTGTGCGGATGTCGATGTCAGACATGTAACCTTTAGCCTTGTGCAATCATCTGGCGCGCGACGATCACGCGCATGATCTCGTTCGTGCCTTCCAATATCTGATGCACCCGCAGATCACGCACAAGCTTTTCGATGCCGTAATCGGCCAGATAGCCGTAGCCGCCGTGCAGTTGCAGGCACTGATCGACGACCTTCGATCCGGTCTCGGTCACGAATTTCTTGGCCATGGCGCAGAATTTGGTCGCATCCGGAGCGCCTTGATCCAGTTTCCAGGCCGCTTGGCGCAGAAAAGTGCGGGCGGCCTGCAGCTCGATCTCCATATCCGCCAGGCGGAATTGCAGGGCCTGGAACTGGTCGATGGATTGGCCAAAGGCTTTGCGTTCGGACATGTATTGCAGGGTCATGTCCAGCCCGGCCTGTGCCGCGCCCAAGGAACAAGAGGCGATGTTCAGACGCCCGCCATCCAGACCCTTCATGGCGTATTTGAACCCGTCGCCTTCAACGCCGACCAGATTGCCGGATGGAATTTTGCAGTCGTCGAACTGGACCTGCGCGGTGGGTTGGCTTTTCCAGCCCATCTTTTGTTCCAACGCACCAAAGCTGAGGCCGGGTGTTCCGTCTTCAACATAGACGGTCGAAATACCCTTTGGGCCGTCCTGACCGGTACGCACCATGCAAACATAGGCGTCCGAATATCCTCCGCCGGAAATAAAGGCCTTTGACCCGTTCAGCGTGTACCCTTCATTCGTGCGTTCGGCGCGGGTTTTCAGCGCGGCCGCGTCCGAGCCTGAGCCCGGTTCGGTCAGACAGTAGCTGAGCACTGTGTTCAGGCTCAGCACGCTTGGCATAACTTGGGATTTAAGGTCGTCGCTGGCGAAGCTGTCCAGCATCTTGGCGCACATGTTGTGGATCGACAGAAACGCCGCGACCGAGGGGCAGGCCATCGACAAGGCCTCGAAAACCAGTGTCGCGTCCAACCGGGTCAGGCCCGACCCGCCGCTGTCCTCGGACACGTATAGCGCACCGAATCCAAGTTCCCCGATCTTGGGCCACAAGTCCTTTGGAATGGTGCCGTCGCTTTCCCATTGGCGCGCGAATGGGGCGATGTTTTCCTGCCCAAACGCATATGCCATATCGAAGATGGCTGTTTGTTCCTCGGTCAGCCCGAAATCCATGGCGTACCCTCCCGCAGGTAAAGAATTGAACGCTTGTTTATTTCGCAATCGTTACAGAAATTTTGCAAGATCAGCAATCGTTCGCGGGCTGCGCGGCGACTACGCGCCGCAGGGTCACAGATCGGCGTGAAACTCTTCGATCAAATGGCGAACGACCGCCTGACCGGGGTCCTCGTCTTTGGCAACAGCTTCGGCATGCGCGCGCCGTTGACGTGTGGCCGAGGTCCCGTTTTCGGCAATCTGCCGCAATCGCGCGAGTTCGGTCATGGTGCCCAGCGCCTCGGCATCTTCGGCCAGCATGCCCATAAGTTCGCCCATAAGTTCGGCCATCGGTTTGATCGAGCGATCCCCGAAATCGATCAGCCCTTCGCCAACCCCATAGCGCTGCGCGCGCCACCGGTTTTCACTGATCAGGAACCGATCATACTGACGCCACCGCAGGTTTCGCGCCTTTAGGCGGCACAGCATTCGGGTCAGGGCCTGCACCAGGGCCGCCAGCGACAGCGTATGTTCCAGCCGGGGTTGCACATCCATGATGCGGGTTTCCAGCGTCGGAAACCGGTGCGAGGGGCGCAGGTCCCACCAGATTTTTGAGGTATCCTCGATCACGCCCAATTCGACCAGAACGCCGGTGGTGCGCTCGTATTCGGACCAGCTGTTATAGTCAGGCGGCAGCCCAGTGCGCGGCAGGTTGTCGAAGACGGTCAGGCGGTAGGAGGACAGGCCCGTATCCTCTCCGTTCCAGAAGGGCGAGGATGTGGACAGCGCCAGAAGGTGAGGCAGAAAGTAGCAGAGCTGGGGCATCAGGTCAGCCCGCAGCGCCGGATCCTCGACCCCTACATGAACGTGCATTCCGCAGATCAGCATCCGTCGCGCAACACCACCCAATGCATGTTGCAGGGCATCGTAGCGTTCCTTCCGGGTGTGGTGCTGATCCTTCCAATTGGCGAACGGGTGGCAGGATACCGCAATCGGGCTGAGGTTATATGCGGCGGCGTGTTTCGACACACAAGATCGCAGCCGTTTCAGATCCTCACGCGCGCCTTTGATCGTGGTATGAGGGCGCGTGCCGACCTCGATCTGGCATTGCAGGAATTCGGGACTGACTTGACCTTCGAAATCGGCCTGGCAGGCTTCCATCAGGGCGGCGGGGGCTTCGGTCAGTTGCAGGCTGTCGCGGTCAACCAGCAGATACTCTTCTTCAATGCCCAGCGTGAAATCCTGCTGCATACGCGGACCTCCCTTTGTTTTACGACCTCAGTGAATACGGAAATCGGCGTTTTGCCAAGGGTTTGCCGTTCTGCCGCTTGCGAAGGCCCATGCCGGAAAGGTATGGAAATGCAGAAAGCCACCGAACCGGAGCGACGCGCGTGAAACTCAGAAAATTCCCGAAGATCAACGAAGCGCTTGATGAGTTGGGGGTGAAACTGATCGACAAGGCCGCCGAACAGGACGAACGCGCACGGCTTGAAGCGTTCGAGCGGGCAGGGGGGCTGACCAAACCGGCATACACTCTGTCACCGGGGATGGAGGGGTTCGATATCGAGCCGCTGAAACAGGAGTTTGCGGAACACCGCGACGCCTTGGCCGCTCTGAAAGACCCCACGCGCAATCAGACCGGTTATCGCCTCGGCAATGGCTACTATGACAGCCCTGACGCGGATGCGCTGTACCTGATGATCCGAAGGTTTCAGCCAAGACAGGTTATCGAGGTCGGCTGCGGAAATTCGACCCGCGTCACACGTCAGGCGATCATCGATGGTGGGTTGGAAACCAAGATCACGGCCATCGACCCGTATCCCCGGGCGGATATTGCGCATGTGGTGGACGCGTTCGAACAGAAACGGCTGGAAGATGTGGACCCCGCGCTGTTCGACCAATTGGAGGCCGGCGATGTCCTGTTCATCGATTCCAGCCATGTTGTTCGGATGTCGAACGATGTCGCGCACCTGTTCTGCCGCATCATTCCCAGCCTGAAACCGGGTGTTGTCATCCACGTGCATGATGTTTTTTTGCCCTATGAATATCCCAAGCGGTTCTTCTATGACTGCCCCGGCTGGGGGGAACAGTACATGTTGCACGCTTTGCTGCAATCTGGCGCGTTTTCAATGCTTTGGCCGGGATACTACCTGCAACAGGAGCGTCCGGATGCCGTCGAAGCCTTGCCCTTTTTGAAAGAGGGTCGCGCCCAGAGTATCTGGGTTCAGATCAAGGAACAGTGATCTCAAAGTGATCCGGTGTGACAAAAGGCCCGTACCCCTTTCCATAACAAGCTGGAGAGGAGAAGACAGCCATGTTTCGTCGCACGTTTATGGGCGCTGCCGCCGCACTCGCATTTGCCATGCCGCTGAAGGCCCAGGCTGCTGACATTGTCGATACCGCAGTATCTGCCGGATCGTTCACCACCCTGGTCGCAGCCGTTCAGGCGGCCGGTCTGGTCGATACGCTGAAGGGCAATGGCCCGTTCACCGTGTTTGCGCCGACGGATGAGGCGTTTGCAGCATTGCCCGAGGGGACTGTCGAAAGCCTCTTGCTGCCCGAGAACAAGGATCAGCTGGTTGAAATTCTGACCTATCATGTGGTTCCGGCCAAGGTGATGTCGGGCGATATCGCTGGCAAGCGCGCGAAGGTTCTGACCGTGCAGGGCGACCGCCTGAGCGTGAATGCGCGTAACGGCGTGAAGGTCAATGGTGCCGAAGTTGTTCAGGCCGATATCGAGGCCAGCAATGGCGTGATCCATGTGGTCGACGCGGTGATCCTGCCGGAATAAGCACCACGACCGCAGAAAACAAAAGCCCCGGTCCTGATGGCCGGGGCTTTCGTGTAACTGATGATCAGATCAGACGAGACGCACCTGCGTGCCGATCTGGACCAGCGGATACAGCTCTTCCACATGCTGGTTATATAGTCCGATGCAACCGGATGAGCTCTGACGACCGATTTTGCGCGTGTCATGGGTGCCGTGCACCAGATAGGCGGGCCAGTCCAGATACATGGCGCGGGTGCCCAACGGGTTGCCCGGATCGCCGCCATCCATCCGGACAGGCAGCGAAGGATCGCGTTCCCGCATCGACGCGGTCGGTGTCCAGCTTGGGTTTTCGGCCTTGCGCACAACTTTGGTGTAGCCGCGCTTGGTCAGTTCTTCGCTCATCGGCACAGAACTTGGGTACAGCTTGTAGGTCCCGTCCGGGCCCCAATAATGCACGGCGCGACTGGTGATGTCGGCCAGCAGGCAGCCCGAGCCAAGCTCGTCAAAGTGATCCTGCCAGTTCTGCTGAGAGAACGAGGATACATTGCGGCGCACCGGCAACTGTGTGCTGATCGCGTCTTCGGTCTGCGGGAAGGCATCCGTGCTTTGCGCGCGTACAAGCGCGGGCGTTGCCAGAACGGACGCGACCCCCAAAAGGGCCGAGCGGCGGGTCATGCGGGAATTGGACAAAACGGCCTCCGATATTTTTGAACTGCTCGATCAAAAAATTTGAGAGTAAATTATTTGTGCGGGATGCGAATTTCCAGCCTGTGAAACCTGAATTTATCGTGAAGGCGCAGGTTTTCAGGGGCATTGGCGAGTCTTTGCCACAAAAACCCGGCCAAATGGGCCGGGCTTGAGGGTTTTAGGGCTCAGATCAGTCCATGGCTTTGAAATTGAACTCGCCACCTTCCTTGATGCCCGACGGCCAGCGAGCCGTCACTGTCTTGGTGCGCGTGTAGAACTTGAAGCTGTCCGGTCCGTGCTGGTTCAGGTCCCCGAACATGGATTTCTTCCAGCCGCCAAAGGTGTGGTAGGCCAGCGGTACCGGGATGGGAACGTTGATGCCGATCATGCCGATGTTGACCCGGTTGGCAAAGTCACGCGCTGTGTCCCCGTCGCGGGTGAAGATCGCGGTGCCATTTCCATATTCGTGGTCCATCGCCAGCTTTAACGCCTCTTCATACGACTCTGCGCGCACGGTCGACAGTACGGGGCCAAAGATCTCTTGTTTGTAGATGTCCATATCGGGTGTCACATGGTCGAACAGGTGCGGCCCGACAAAGAAGCCGTCCTCATACCCCTGAAGGCTGAAATCGCGGTTGTCCACGACCAGCTTTGCGCCCTGTTCGACGCCTGAGTTGATCAGGCCCAGAATACGTTCCTTTGACGCGGCGGTCACGACCGGACCCATGTCAACGTCATCGCCTGCGGTGTAGGGGCCGACCTTCAGCTTTTCGACGCGCGGCACCAGCTTTTCGATCAGCGCGTCGGCGGTGTCCTGACCTACCGGAACCGCAACCGAAACGGCCATGCACCGTTCGCCCGCCGCGCCAAATCCGGCACCGACCAAGGCGTCGGCAGCCTGATCCAGATCCGCATCGGGCATCACGATCATATGGTTCTTGGCCCCACCAAAGCACTGCGCGCGTTTCCCGTTCGCGGTGGCGCGGGAATAGATATACTGCGCGATCGGGGTCGAGCCCACGAAAGACACTCCCTGAATGATCTCGCTATCAAGGATGGTGTCGACCGCCTCCTTGTCGCCATTGACGACCTGAAAGACGCCTTTCGGCAGACCGGCCTCGACGAACAGTTCCGCCAGCATCAAGGGGACCGAGGGGTCACGTTCAGACGGTTTCAGAACCACGGCATTCCCACAGGCTAGTGCCGGACCGACATGCCACAAGGGCATCATGGCGGGAAAGTTGAAGGGCATGATCGACCCCACAACGCCTAGCGGCTGACGCATCGAATACATGTCGATGCCGGGGCCTGCACTGTCGGTGAACTCGCCTTTCAGCATTTGCGGCGCGCCGATGCAGTATTCGATCACTTCCAGTCCACGCTGCAGGTCCCCCTTTGCGTCGGGGATGGTCTTGCCGTGCTCGCGGCTGAGCGCCTCGGCCAGCTTGTCCATGTCGCGGTTCATCAGGTGCACCATCGCCATCATCACGCGCGCCCGCTTTTGCGGGTTGGTCGCGCCCCATGCGGGTTGCGCAATCGCGGCCTGTTCAATGGCGGCCGTCGTTTCAGCGGCGCTGGCCATCGGGCATTTGTATTGTACTTCGCCCGTTGCAGGGTTGAAGACGTCGTCAAACCGGCCTGACGTGCCGGCCACTTGCGCGCCATTCAGGAAATGGGTCAGGTCTTGCATTGATATCTCCTCCGAACGTTTGGGCGCAGGATAGGCTTGCAAAAATCACCCGAACAGAGGAAATGTTCGAAAAATACGCGCTGGAAAAAGCACGGAAGGCAAAGCATGGACCCAAATTGGGACGATATGAGGGTTTTCCTGGCCGTCGCGCGCGAGGAAAGCCTGTCTTCAGCGGGTCGTATCCTGAAAATCGATCCGGCCACGGTCGGTCGGCGCATTGCCCGGCTCGAGGCCACTCTGGACGCGCCGTTATTTACCAAATCGCAGCAAGGCTACATTCTGACGCGGGCAGGTCAACGCTTGCTGGATCACGGTCTGCAAGCCGAAGAGGCGATGCGTGCCGCCGCCGGTGCGGTGGTTGGCTCGACCAAATCGCTTAGCGGTCAGATCCGGATCGGGGCGCCGGATGGGTCGGCCAACTATCTGTTGCCGCAAGTCTGCGCCAAGATCAGCGATGCCAACCCGGATCTGGACATTCAGATCCTCGCCTTGCCCCGGATTATCAACCTGTCCCGGCGCGAGGCCGATATGGCCGTTACCGTAAGTGCTCCGACGGCGGGAAAGTTGCTGGTCAAGAAAATCAGCGACTATCGGCTGCACATGGTCGCCGCGCAGGATTATCTGGATCGCCATGATCCGATCCGCAAGGTTGGCGATCTGAAAGGGCACCGTCTGATCGGGTATATCCCGGACATGATTTTTGACCGGGAACTGGATTATCTGAATGACATCGGCGTTGACCGTGTCGCGCTTGCATCGAATTCGGTCTCGGTCCAGCTGCGGCAGGTGTCCTTGGGCACCGGGGTCTGTGTCGCGCATGATTTCACCCTGCCGTTCCATCCGAACCTGAGGAAAATCCTGACGGACCAAGTACATTTGACCCGCAGTTTCTATCTGGTCCGGCATCAGGGCGATCAGCGCAATGAACGCCTGAACCGCTTTGCCGAGGCGCTGACGCAGGGCATCCGTGAAGAAGTGACGCGGCTGGAAGCCGCCGCCGAAGCTTGACAGGTTGTCCTAATCGCGCAACGCTTTGGAATAAGTTTATTATTCCGGAGGTGTTCTTAATGCTCGTTCAGGCCATTCTGAAGTCCAAGGCCGCAGAAGGCGTGGTCACGGTTCAACCTTCAGCGACGGTCTCTGAGGCGTCAAAAATCCTGGCGGAGAAACGGATCGGGACCGTTGTCGTATCCGAAGACGGTGGGCAGACGGCGGTGGGCATTCTGTCCGAACGCGATATCGTCCGCGAACTGGCTGCCAGCGGCAGCGGGTGCCTGAATCAGCCGGTGAGCTCCTACATGACCGCAGACCTGGTTACGACCACGCGGCAGGCAACGGTGCAGGACATCATGTCACGCATGACCGAAGGGCGCTTTCGCCACATGCCGGTCGTAGAAGAAGGCAAGCTGGTCGGCATTGTTACCCTTGGCGATGTCGTCAAGGCGCAACTGGCGGAACTGGCGATGGAAAAGGACGCCCTTCAGGGCATGATCATGGGCCATTGACTTGGTCGGGGGCGTTTCCACCCCTTGCACCTGCGTCAAAGTTATGTTTGCTAGCGCAGAAATAATGTTGCGCAGGAGATCCTGATGCGGGTTGGATTGTATCCGGGAACCTTTGACCCGATTACACTGGGTCATATTGATATCATCCGTCGGGCCTCTGCGCTGGTGGACAAGCTGGTGATCGGCGTTGCGATCAACCGCGACAAGGGGCCGTTGTTCTCACTGGAAGAACGTGTCGCCATGATCGAGGCGGAATGCGCGCATCTGACCGAACAGACCGGCACCGAGATCGTTGCTCATCCCTTTGAAAATCTGCTGATCGATTGCGCCCGCGATGTGGGCGCCCAGATCATCGTGCGCGGTCTGCGGGCTGTGGCCGACTTTGAGTATGAATTCCAGATGGTCGGCATGAACCGTGCCCTCGACGATTCAATCGAGACCGTGTTTCTGATGGCCGAGGCGCGGCACCAGGCCATCGCCTCGAAGCTGGTCAAAGAAATCGCGCGGCTAAACGGGGATGTGTCGAAATTCGTCACACCCAGCGTCCACGCGGCCTTGCGCGACCGCTTAGGCTAAGGCACCCATCGCGGCGGCTGTGTCCAGCATACGGTTCGAGAAACCCCATTCATTGTCATACCACGCCAGCACCCGCACAAGGGTGCCGTCGGTGACCTTGGTTTCGGCCAGCGACACGGTCGAGCTGTGGGAATCATGATTGAAATCGACCGAGATCAAGGGCCGGTTTTCCGCAGCCAGTACGCCGGGAATTTTCGCAGCAGCATCGACGAACAGCGCGTTGACCTCATCCTCGGTCGTCGGGCGCGATACCTCGGCCACCAGATCGACAACCGAGACGTTGGGGGTAGGGACCCGGATCGCCTGACCGGTCAGCTTTCCGGCCAGTTGCGGCAGCACAAGCCCGACCGCAGCAGCCGCGCCGGTGGTTGTCGGGATCATCGACAAGGCGGCAGCGCGCGACAGGTAAGGGTCTTTGCCTGCCGTATCGTGCACCGGCTGGCTGGCCGTGTAGGCGTGAACGGTGGTCATGTTGCCATGCACAATGCCAAGCCCCGCATCCAGCGCCGCAGCAACCGGCGACAGGCAGTTGGTGGTGCAGGACGCGTTCGAGACGATGATGTCGTCTGCCGTCAACTCACCGTCGTTGACACCAAAGACCACGGTCTTGACCCCACCATCGCCACGCGCGGGGGCTGAGATCAGCACTTTCTTCGATCCGTTCTTCAGATGACGCTCAGCGGCTTCACGCGTCCGGAACACACCCGTGCATTCCAGCACGACATCGACGTCCGACCAATCCAGCGCTTCGGGATCGCGTTCACTGGTCAGACGGATGGGGCCCGCGCCGACGTCCAGACCTGCGTCGCTTAGGGTGACTGTGTTGGGGTAGCGGCCATGTACGCTGTCAAACTCGAACAGATGCGCGTTCATTTCGGGTTTCGCCAGATCGTTGATCGCCACGATCTGCACATCCGTGCGGCCCGATTCTATGACCGCCCGTAAAACTCCGCGCCCGATCCGTCCAAAGCCGTTGATTGCCAGTTTGAGTGTCATGTCGCGCTCCGTTTCATTCGTCAGAGAGTCCCGAATTGGGCTTGGTTAGCGCTAACAATTCCAGATTGGCGCGAATGTCAAGAAAAACCTCAGTCAGCGCCAGAAAGCGACCCAGTCCAGGAAAGCGTAAAGTTTCTTGCTGAGGAACACCAAATGCTCGGGTCCGAACAGGGCATAGTCCAGCACGATCGCGCCGAGGATAAGCAATCCGAGCCAGATGGCGAGTTGATTTGTCATTCTGTCCCCGAACGAAAACACCCGCCCAGATAACCTGAGCGGGTGCAAAGCTACAAGCGAAGTCCGAAGGGTCAGTTAAGACGACCCATTGCAACGGCAACGTCTGCCATGCGGACCGAAAAGCCCCATTCGTTGTCATACCAGGCCAGCACGCGGACCATGCGGTTGTCGACAACACGTGTTTGATCGGGTGCGAAGATCGAGCTTTCTTCGGTATGGTTGAAGTCGGTCGAGACCAGCGGCGCGGGCTCGTACCCCAGAACGCGCTGCATCGGGCCTTTGGCGGCTTCTTCGACGATGGCGTTGACCTCTTCGACGGTCACATCGCGCGAGGCGCGGAAGCTCAGATCAACGGCCGAGACATTCGGCGTCGGCACGCGGATGGCCGAACCGTCCAGACGACCCTTGAGGTTGGGCAGCACTTCACCCAGCGCAGCGGCGGCACCGGTCGAGGTTGGAATCATCGACATCGCGGCAGCGCGGGCGCGATACAGATCGCTGTGACGGCGGTCCAGGGTCGGCTGGTCGCCGGTATAGGCGTGGATCGTGGTCATGATGCCATGCTCGATGCCGACACCTTCATCCAGTACCTTGGCAAGCGGGGCAAGGCAGTTCGTGGTGCACGAGCCGTTCGACACCATGTTGTCATTCGCGGTCAGGGTGTTGTGGTTGACCCCAAACACGATGGTCTTGTCGACATTCTTGCCCGGTGCGGACAGCAGAACCTTGCCGGCGCCACGCTCAAGGTGCGTTTTCGCCTTGATGCCGTCATTGAATTTGCCGGTGCATTCCAGAACGACATCGCAGCCTTCCCAGTCCAGCTCGTTCATGTCGTAGGTCGAGAACATCTGCATTGGGCCGCGACCCAGATCCATGGTGTTTCCGTCAATCGATACATCGCGCGGGAAACGGCCATGAATGCTGTCATACTTCAACAGATGCGCCGAGGTCTCCAGCGGGCCGGTTGCGTTGACCTTGATCACTTCGATGTCGTTGCGGCCAGAGGCGGCGATATGCGACAGGGTACAGCGGCCAATGCGGCCAAAACCATTGATGCCGACCTTAATGGTCATGAGATGTCTCCAGATGCGCTTGCGTTGCAGGCCATATAGCGGCGAAATTGGAATCTCAAAAGGGCAAAAGCGGCATATTTTTAAGGTGTTAGCGCAAACCTCACGCGATTGCGCTAACGCTTGCGCTAGCTGTGAGATCGGGTAGGGTCGCGGTGCGACAGGTGACAGGAAAGGATGCGCAATGAGCGGTCTGTTGGCCCTTTTGGACGACGTGGCGGGGATTGCCAAGGTGGCTGCGGCCTCGGTCGATGATGTGGTAGCAGCGGCCGGTAAGGCCGGGGCCAAGACGGCGGGCGTGATCATCGACGACGCGGCGGTGACGCCGAAATACGTTCAGGGTTTCGCACCTGCGCGCGAGTTGCCGATCATCTGGCGCATTGCACGCGGGTCGTTCTTCAACAAGCTTATCCTGCTTTTGCCAGTCGCGCTGTTGTTGGCGAATTTCGCGCCGTGGCTGATCACTCCGCTACTGATGCTTGGCGGGTCTTATTTATGTTTCGAAGGGGCCGAGAAGATCTTTCACGCCCTGTTCCCTCATGGCAGCCACGCCATCGAAGAAGACATGAGCGTGCGCGATCCCGGCCACCTTGAAGAACAAAAGGTCAAGGGCGCGATCAAGACCGACTTTATCCTGTCGGCTGAGATCATGACGATTGCACTGGCGGCGATTGAGGCCCCGAATATCTGGATGCAGGCGGCGACTCTGGCAGTAGTGGGCATCGGCGTGACCGTGGCCGTTTACGGATCGGTCGCATTGATCGTGAAGATGGACGATGTCGGGCTGTTTCTGGCGCAGAACGCGCCAACGCCGATTGGGCGTGGGACAGGCCGGGGTCTGGTCAAGGCCATGCCGGTGGTTATGAAAATTCTGTCCATCGTCGGCACGGCGGCGATGTTGTGGGTCGGCGGATCGATTGTCATCCACGGGATGGAGGTTCTGGGCTTTGGCTGGCTTGGTCATCATATTCACGATTGGGCTTATGCGCTTGGTCATATGGCATCCGGCCAGTGGGTCGGTGTGATTGAGTGGGTGTCCAAAGCCACGATGGACGGCGTGTTCGGTCTGGCCTGGGGCTTTGTTCTGATTCCGGTCGCGACCAAGGTCGTCGGTCCGATGATGGGCGCTTTCAGCGGATCAGCCGAGAAGCACTGAAACAGAATCCGAATGTGACGTTGGGTTGTGATGGTGATGTGTTGTCAGGCGGCTAGTGTCGGGTAAGACACAGTAGAATTGGTACCCTCATGCCCAATCAGTCTTTGATCGATGTTCTTGAGGCGCGGGTCGCCAAAGACAACGGCCTGAGTTTCCCTGTGCCCCAGAACTGGATGCAGGGCCGCACGACCTTTGGCGGGTTTTCCTCGGCCCTGATGCTGTCAACTGTCCACGCACATCATAAGGGCCTGCCGCCTTTGCGATCCGCTCTGATCAATTTCACAGCCCCGATTGGCGCTGCGCCCACGATCAGTACCGAGGTTTTGCGCCAGGGCCGCAATGTGACAATCATCAGCGCCCGCGCCGAGATTGAAGGGCAGGTGGCGGCAACCGCCACTTTCTCGTTCGGTCATGCGCAGGACAGCCATGTTGCATTTGACCACCCCGCAAAACCCGCCCCGGACCCCGAAGCCTGTGATCCCTATTTCCCGCCGGGCTTGCCGCGTCCGCCAATTCCGTTCCTTGAGAATTTCGATGTCAAACGGGTGGAAGGCTCTTTGCCGTTTTCGGGTGCGGAACACGGGTACTTGCGTTTATGGGCGCGGCACCGTGACCCGCGAATGTGGGATCGGATGGAAGGGCTGATCTCGGTCGCGGATCTGCCACCGCCTGCGATCTATCCGACCTTGAAGAAACCCGGCCCGAATTCATCAATGAACTGGATTTTCAACGTGTTGTCCGAGGATGTTCACACTCGCGATGGCTGGTGGCTGCTGGAACATCAACTGACGGCAGGGCGCGACGGTTATAGCTCGCAGGTCATGCGGGTGTGGAATACCGACGGCGATCTGATCGTGGACGGGATGCAGTCGGTTATCATCTTCGTCTGACAAAAAAGCCCCGGCGCTGGCCGGGGCTTTTGGGTTGAGCGCTTGGGTTTAGCCCAGCAATTCCTTGACCTTGGCGACGGTCGCTTCGGCGGTGATGCCGAAATGCTTGTAAAGCTCACCCGCAGGGGCCGATGCGCCAAAGCTAGACATGCCGATGAAGCCCGCTTTGGCTTCGCGGCCACGCTCGCCCAGCAGCCAGCGATCCCAGCCACCGGCGCGAACGGCGGCCTCGATCCCGACGCGCACGGCACCGGCGGGCAGAACGCGCTTGCGATAGGCTTCGTCCTGCTGCGCGAACAGCTCCATGCAGGGCATCGAGACGACGCGGGTGCCGATGCCTTCGGCTTCGAGCATCGCTTTGACGTCCATCGCCAGCGAAACCTCGGACCCGGTGGCAATCAGGATGGCCTGACGTTTGCCTTCGGCCTCGGCCAGAACATAAGCGCCTTGCGCCGTCAGGTTCTTGGTCTTGTGATCCTTGCGCACGGTCGGTACGCCCTGACGGGTCAGTGACAGGACCGAGGGGCTGTCCTTGAAGGTCAGCGCCAGTTCCCATGCCTCAGCCGTTTCAACTGTATCGGCGGGGCGGAACACATAGGTGTTCGGCGTCGCGCGCGAGATTGCCAGATGCTCGACCGGCTGGTGGGTCGGGCCGTCTTCGCCCAGACCGATCGAGTCATGGGTCATCACAAAAACCGACGGGATCTTCATCAGTGCCGCCAGACGCATGGACGGGCGGGCATAGTCGGTAAACGCCATAAACGTACCGCCATAGGGGCGGATGCCGCCATGCAGCGCCATGCCGTTCATCGCGGCGGCCATACCGTGTTCACGGATACCGTAATGGATGTAACGACCCTTACGGTTTTCCGGCAGGAACACACCCATATCGGCTGATTTAGTGTTGTTCGAACCGGTCAGGTCAGCCGAGCCGCCAACGGTTTCGGTCATGATCGGGTTCACGACGTTCAGAACCTTTTCAGACGAGGCGCGGGTGGCCAGCTTGGGCTGATCTTCCGACACCTGCTTTTTGAACGCACGGATTGCGCTGGCCAGTTTCTTGGGGGCCTCAAACGCGTAGGCACGGTTGAATTCGGCCTGTTTGCGTTCGGACAGTTGCGCAAAACGTTCTTCCCATGCGGCACGTTCAGCAGCACCGCGCGAGCCGATGGCCTCCCAAGCGGATTTGACATTCGCGGGGATTTCGAACGCATCATGCGGCCAGCCATAGCCGTCTTTGGCGGCTTTCAACTGATCCTGATCGGTCAGCGCGCCGTGGCCTTTCGACGTGTCCTGCGCCGCGTGACCCAGCGCGATATGGCTTTCACATGCGATCATGGTCGGCTTGCTGGATTTCTTCGCGTCCACGATAGCGGCATCGATGGCCTTGGGGTCGTGGCCGTCGATCTCGATCACATGCCAGCCCGAGGCTGCGAAACGGCGCACCTGATCGGTGCGGTCTGCAATGTCGACGGTGCCGTCGATGGTGATGTTGTTGTTGTCCCAGAAGACGATCAGCTTGCTGAGTTCGTGACGGCCCGCCAGGGTGATCGCCTCTTGGCTGACACCCTCCATCAGGCAACCGTCGCCTGCGATCACGTAAGTATAGTGATCGACAACCTTCTTGCCGTAATGGGCGCGCTGAATTTCCTCGGCCATGGCAAAGCCAACCGCGTTCGAAATACCCTGACCCAGCGGGCCGGTGGTGGTTTCAACGCCATCGATCAGGAAGTTTTCCGGGTGACCGGCGGTTTTCGCGCCCAGCTGCCGGAAATTCTTGATCTCGTCCAGTGTGACGTCGGCATGACCCGTAAGATACAGCAGCGAATAGACCAGCATCGAGCCATGGCCTGCCGATAGGATGAACCGATCACGGTCGGGCCAGCTGGGGTTTGCGGCGTCGAATTTCAGGTGCTTTTCGAACAGCACGGTCGCAACATCGGCCATGCCCATCGGCATGCCGGAATGGCCGGAATTGGCGGCGGCGACGGCGTCCAGGGTCAGGGTGCGGATGGCCGCAGCTTTGTCCCAGTGTTCGGGGTTGGCATTGCGCAGCGCAGTCAGGTCCACGGGCGTTGTTCCTTTGGATTTGAAGCAGATTGCGCGCTCAATAGCATCCACCCCTCAAAGTGCAAGCAGAACCGCGTGTCACAAAGACCAGGCGCTTCAAGAGAGCAGTCCAAGTTGTTGAAACCAAACAGTGGGTATTTCCCGCCGCATTCCGCTAAACTACTTGCAGGTGGGGGATGACGTTGATTCGGGTCACCCTGCAACAGAACGAACCTTGATAAAGAGGTGACAGGGGCATGAGCCAGATCGAGGAATTACAGCATCGCATTATTGCAGCGATGGAGCGCATTGGCGCGGGCGTCGACGCCTTGCAGGACGCAGCCCCCGGCAGCGGCGACGCGGATGACGGGTTGAAGGCCGAGCTTGAGGATGAACGCGTCGCGAACGCTCAGCTACAGGAACGGCTGAAGTCCCTGAAAGAACGGCATGAACAGGAAGTCGACGGGCTGCGCGCCGGATTGGATCAGGCCCGCGGGGCCTCGGGCGACGGGTCCGAAACCGAGACACTGCGCGAACAACTGGCCGAGGCGACTGCAAAGCTGGCATCGGTCGAAGCAGCCCGTGCGGAATTGGCCGCCGCCAAGGCCGCGTTGGAAAACTCGGAAGAGCTGGACACGCTGAAAGCCGAGAATGAACAGCTAAAGGCCGAGCTTAAGGCGCTTGGTGATACCGCGCCCTTGCAGGCCGAGTTGGAACAGCTTCAGGCGCTTGTGGCCCAGGCCAAGCAGATTGAGGCGGAAAACAGCCGGTTGCGGGCGGAACTTGCCGATACGGAACGTGTCGGCGACCTGAGCGCCGAGCTTGAGATGCTGCGCGCCGAACGGGCCAGCCATGGGGCAGCGATGTCTCGGCTGGATGATGATCTGCAACGGATGCGCAAGGCCAACGAACAACTGCGTGGTTCGGTTGATGAGTTGCGGGCCGCAGCGGAACAAGGCGTGACAGATGCCGAACTTCTGAACCGGGCGACGATCGCGGAATTGGAGGCGACACGCGCGGCGCAGGCGACCGATGCGGCCGAGGCCCACGCGGTTCTGGCGCGGCTGGAGCCGTTGCTGAACCAGGCAAAACTTGCGGAAGGTGAGGTGGAATAATGCCCGAGGTTACCATTCATATCGGCGGGCGCGGATTCGATGTGTCCTGTCAGGACGGGGAAGAGGTGTTTCTGCAATCTGCCGCAAAGATGCTGGATGACGAGGCGCAAGTTCTGTCGGATCAGATCGGTCGGATGCCGGAGTCTCGGATGCTGTTGATGGCGGGCCTGATGCTGGCCGACAAAACGGCTGCGACCGAGGATAAGGTCAAGGCGCTGGAGGCCAAACTGGCCGAGGCCGAAACCGAGCTGAACACCCTGCGCAGCGCCCCTGCGCCCGAGCCGGAACGGGTCGAGGTTGCGGTGGTTCCGCCTTCGGTGACCGATACGCTGGCCGAATTGGCGGCACGGGCCGAAGCCCTGGCCTCGGTCGTTGAGGAGAAGAAATCCCAATGAACAAGCTACGTGTTCTGGCCGGTGGTGCACTGGTCGCGATGTCTGCTTCGGCAGCGTTGGCCGAGATCGACATTCTGTCCGTGACCTTCACCTGCGAAAACGGATTGCCGCTGCCGGTCACCTATTTCAACGCTGCTGACGGGACGGGTGCGGCGGCGACGATTGTGGACAATACTCTTGTTGCGTTGCGTCAGGTCGAAAGCGGTTCGGGCATCCGCTACGAATCCGTCGACACGGAAGGCACCTATGTTCTGCGCTCGAAAGGGTGGGACGCGTCCATCAGCTATCTGGCGGCAAACGATGCCGCCAGCGAGCAGGTGATCTATCAGAATTGCTCCAGCCGCTAAGGCTGGATCACGCGTTTGCTTCGCGTATTTTGTCTGCGGCTTCCTTGTTGTAGCCGACGCCGTTTTCGTCAAACAGCGTGTCCAGTTCGCCCGACAGGGTCATCTCGGTGATGATGTCGCAGCCGCCGACAAACTCACCTTTGACGTAAAGCTGCGGCACGGTCGGCCAGTCCGAGTAATCCTTGATGCCCTGACGCACCGCGTCATCGGCCAGAACGTTCACGTCCGCATAATCGACGCCCATATAGTTCAGCACGCCAGCCACACGGGATGAGAAGCCACATTGCGGCATCTCTTTGGTGCCTTTCATATACAGAACCACGTCATTTGCTTTGACGGTCTCATCGATCTGGGTTTTCACATCGGTCATTTCGCGTTTCCTTGTGGTCTTCCCTTTAGGGAATGCATTGGGATCTCTGTTTTCTGTGGAAAACCAAGAGCTATTCTGGGACTTTCGTGGTCAACGCCAGCGCGTGCAATTCTCCGTCCGGCCCGTCCATCTTGCCTTTCAAGGCCGCGTAAACGGCGCGTTGCTGCTGAACGCGGTTTTTGCCGCGAAAGCTTTCGTCCACGACCATGGCGGACATATGCACGCCATCGCTGCCGCCAACCTGAATTTCCGCGTTGGGAAAGCTCTCGCGCAGCAGGGTTTCAATTTCGTGGGCGCTCATCGGCATGTAGGTTTACTCCTGAAAGTCTTTCCCAAGATGTAGAGCGATGGGGCGGGGCGTGCAAGATGGCACGCGCGGACAAAACCGGCAAATCCTGCGCCCGGTTGTGCGCGCAGGATGTCCGTATTTGGGACGAGAAGAAGCCTGTAGGTCAGGCAACAGCCGCCGCAAAGCTGGTGCGGAACGTGTCTTGCAAATCCGCCAGCGATGCCTCGGACGCGCCGATCTTGACGCTGTCGCCGGTGAAACGACCGACCGAGACCAGCGGTACACCGGCCTGACCGGCGGCGATCATCAGCGCCTCGGCCTGATCGAAGTTGCAGGCGACCAGATAGCGGGCCTGATCCTCGCCGAACAGGAACTCGGTCGGGGCCTCGTCGAGTTGGACGCCCACGCCAGCGGCCTCGGCCAGTTCGAACGCGGCCAGCGCAAGGCCGCCATCGCCCAGATCGGTGCAGGCCTTGATCATCTCGCGGTTGGCGCGGATGAAATCCCCGTTGCGCTTTTCCGCGTCCAGATCCACATGCGGGGCGTCGCCGTCTTCACGGTTGAACACTTCGGCCAGCAGGGCGGATTGGCCGAGATGGCCATTTGTCTCGCCGATGATCAGGGCAACATGGCCCTCGCGAACTTCATTGCCAATGATCTCGTCGGAGTTGTTCAGCAGACCCACGGCACCGATGGTCGGGGTGGGCAGGATCGCCTGACCGTCGGTCTCGTTATAAAGCGACACGTTGCCGGACACGATGGGCATGTCCAGCGCGCCGACGGCGGCGCCGATGCCCTGAATGGCACCAACGAACTGACCCATGATCTCGGGCTTTTCGGGGTTGCCGAAGTTCAGGTTGTCGGTGGTGGCCAGCGGTTTGGCCCCGACGGCAGTCAGGTTGCGATAGGCCTCGGCCACCGCCTGTTTGCCGCCTTCGACCGGGTTGGCCCGCACGTAGCGCGGCGTCACGTCGCTGGTGAAGGCCAGCACCTTGTCAGTGCCGTGGACGCGGACCATGCCTGCGCCCAGGCCGGGTGTGCGGGCGCTGTCGGCCATGACCATGGTGTCGTATTGTTCATAAACCCATTGCTTGCCTGCGTAGTTGGGCGAGGCGAGCAGGGCGCGCAGACCGTCGATGGGATCGATCTGGGGCACGTCTTCCAAAGGTGCGGCCTCGGGGGTTGGCTCCCACGGTCGGTCGTATTCCGGCGCGGTCGAGGACAGTTTGGACAGGACCAGATCGGCTTTGACCTCACCATTATGCATGATCAGAAAGCGGTCTTCGGCGATGGTTTCGCCAACGATGGCAAAATCCAGATCCCATTTCTCGAACACGGCGCGGGCCTCGGCCTCAAGCTCGGGCTTCAGCACCATCAGCATGCGTTCCTGAGATTCCGACAGCATCATCTCGTAGGCTGTCATGTTCTCTTCGCGCTGGGGGACGTTTTCCAGATCCAGACGCACGCCCAGACCGCCCTTGTCGCCCATTTCCACGGCAGAACAGGTCAGACCCGCCGCGCCCATATCCTGGATCGAGATCACCGCGCCGGTCTGCATCAGCTCCAGCGTCGCCTCCATCAGGCGCTTTTCGGTGAAGGGGTCGCCGACCTGAACGGTGGGGCGCTTTTCTTCGATAGTGTCGTCGAATTCGGCCGAGGCCATGGTCGCACCGCCAACGCCGTCGCGGCCGGTTTTCGCACCCAGATAGACGACCGGCATCCCGACGCCCGATGCGGCCGAGTAGAAAATCTTGTCGCTGTCGGCCAGACCGGCGGCAAATGCGTTCACAAGGCAGTTGCCGTTATAGGCGGGATGGAACCGCACTTCGCCGCCGACGCAAGGCACGCCGAAGCAGTTGCCATAGCCGCCGATGCCTTCGACCACGCCGTTCACCAACTGGCGGGTCTTGTGGTGGCCGGGTTCACCGAACGACAGCGCGTTCATCGAGGCGATGGGACGCGCGCCCATGGTAAAGACGTCACGCAGGATGCCACCCACGCCGGTGGCCGCACCCTGATAGGGTTCGATATACGAGGGGTGGTTGTGGCTTTCCATCTTGAAGACCACGGCTTGTCCGTCGCCAATATCGACTACACCGGCGTTTTCGCCCGGACCGCAGATCACCTGAGGGCCAGAGGTCGGCAGGGTGCGCAGCCATTTTTTGGACGACTTGTAGGAACAGTGCTCGTTCCACATGGCCGAGAAGATGCCCAATTCGGTGAAGGAAGGCTCGCGCCCGATGATCTCGAGGATCATGTCGTATTCCTCGGGCTTGAGCCCGTGTGCGGCAATCAGATCGGGTGTGATAGCGGGCTCTTGCATCGTCTGTCCTGTGTCCAAGTGGGCCGAGATTGCGCGCCTTTTAGGGCAAGGGGCGGCCTGTGGAAAGGGCCAAGTCAGCGCAGGGCGGTTATGGCAAAGAAAAACGGAACCGACGGTAGGGGCGGTTCCGTGTTCTTTCCTTGCAATTCAGCGGCCAGCCATCAACAGAATGAGGGCTGGCTGCGTATCGTTACGCGGGGTTTTGCGCCTTGTTGGCGGCATCCGCCGCTGCTGCACCTACGGCTGCCTTTTGTTCATCCGTCAGGTTCTCGGCCTCATCCAGACCCGGGATCGCAACACGCACTTCGCGGCGGGCAAAGTCGATGCCGTTTTCCTTGAACGACGCCTTGACCCGATTGAAGATTTCCTTGCGCAGGGTGAATTGTTTGCCCGGCTTGGCCATGAACTTGCCGCGGATGATCATGCCGACATCGTCAAAGTCGAACACACCCTGCGACTTGAAGGGCTGCAGGAAGCCATCCTTGTGAGTCTCGTCCTCCATCATCTCGGCACCGATCTTCTTGAAGATCTTCTTGACCTTGTTGGGGTCGGTGTCGAAAGGCACGGTAAATTTCAGCTTCATGATGACCCAGTCGCGGCTGTAATTGGTCAGCTTCTGAATCTCACCGTAAGGAATGGTGTGCACCGGCCCGCGATGGTGGCGCAGTTGCATCGACCGGATCGAGATCTTCTCGACCGTGCCGGTGGTGCCGCCCACATCGACATATTCGCCCACGCGGAAGGCATCGTCGATCAGGAAGAAGATCCCGCCCACAATGTCCGAGACCAGTTTTTGCGCGCCGAAACCGATGGCCAGACCAAGGATACCGGCACCCGCCAGCAACGGCGTGATATCGAGACCCAAGGCCCCCAGCGCCAGCAGAAGGAAGATCACCGCAATCGCGACCTGAGCCGTGACGCGCAGCAGCGGCAGAACCGTCGCCAGACGCGATCCGCCCGAACCGCCGCCTTCGCCAGCCTCTTCATCGGGGCTTTGATCGGCGGTCATCTCTTTCGCCAGGCGACGGTTGATCCAAAGCGAGACGACCTCGTTCAGGATGTAGCCGACCGCGATGATGATGAAGAACTGGATCAGCCGGCTGCCTTCTTCCTGCGCGCCGCCTGCGATTTCCTGCAGGTTCAGGTTCCAGGCTTTGGCGATCATCAGGATCACAAGGATACCGGCCAGAACGCGACCAATGCGGATATAGCTGCGTTTGGTCGATCTGTAGGCCTGCTCGGCCACCGGGCCTTCGCCCAGCATTGGCGGTTGCAGGTGACGCACCAGACCCCGGATTAACGTATCCAGCGCAGGCGCGATCAGCAGCCAGAACATCGTGGCGAAATGCGCGCCCTGAACCAGAAGCGCAAGCGACGACGGATCGCGCTGAGCCACCAGAAACTCGACCAATAGCCAGATCGCCGCCGAGACACCGATCGCGAAGTAGGGATAGTAGTGCGCCACTTCCTCGTCGAATTTTGTGTGGTCCGGGTCGGTGCCCAGCATCATCTGCGACAGGCCCTCACGCGCTTTCCACGCGATGACGCCGATATAGATGTGAATCCCCGCGTTCAGCCAGAAACCAATGCGCGTCTCGCCGCTGGTGATCCCGTTCAGCCGGTTGAAGTGCAACAGGAACAGCGTGAAGCCGATCAAGATCAGCAGGCCAATCAGGTTACGATGCAGGTATTTCGCCCAGTGATCGTCAATATTGACCAAACGGTAATGCGGTTTTTTGGGTGCGAGAATGAAACGCGAGGCGGCTGCACCCAGTCGCGGAACCCAGATCAGATAGAACACGAAAGGCGCGGCATAGGTGATTTGTTCTGCAGACAAAAGGCCGCGACCGACCGCGCGGATCACCACATAGAACACCACAAGCCCGGCGATTTCTCGGCAGAAACGACCAAACAGGTAGCGGACGGCGCCCCATAGATCGCCTTCTTCTTCAACCTCAGCCTGTACATGCCAACGACGCGTCAGCAGCTCAAACAGCTTTTCCGCGATGAAGCCCACGACCAGAACACTCAGGACCAACCCCATAAGTGTAAGCGCTCCGCTGGCTCCAAAAGTTCCCGTGAAATTCGAAACCGCCTCGACCTGGGCATGGAAGATGTTCGGCACAGTCATGATGACCTGCGTCCACGACGTCACCATTTCGGTCCAGATTTCGTTGAGTTCCGTGATCGGATCATCAACTTCTTCCGCCTCTGCCGCGTTTTTCTCGGCAACGGCATCCAGACGCTCCAACAGGATCGACCTGACCTGATCGTCCGACATGCGGGCCACCAGACCATCTACCTGTTCCGGGGTCAGGTCCTCGGGGATGGTCACTGTGGCAGGTGCGTCCGATGACGACGTTGTGGCGATTTGCGCATGCAATGGCGCGGTCATCAGCACAAATGACAAAAGCGCCGCCAAAAGGCGTAGGGGGTGGAACATTGATTTGTCCTCGATCGCGAAAAATTTAGTTGTTTTTCGGGATCATAGGCACAAGCCGCCAGATTTCCCAGCAGTTTCACCGCCCTGACAACCCGTGAAACCAAAAAAAAGGCCGAGCACTAAGCTCGGCCATAGTCCAACAGGGAGGTATGAAGATGATGAGCGTTTCAGCATCACCGCCTTCGAGTGCTCATTTAGGGATCAGTTTGTTAACGTTCAAGGAGTTTCAGACTGTGCATTGGACAACCCTGATATGCCCTGCGCGCATATCTATAGTTTACCCAATTTCTTCAACTGCTTGCGTTGTTCAATGATTTCGGCCTGAACAAAATCGCGGAACGCTGCAACGCGTTTAGAGTGCCGCAATTCCTCGGGGTAGGCCAGATAAACCGGAACATCGGCGGTTTCGATATCGGAAAGGACCGGGACCAGATGCGGGAAATCCTGCGTGACATAATCGGGTAGAACGCCAATGCCCAGATTGTGCAGCACGGCCTGCAGGACGCCGAAGTAGTTGTTCACCGTCAGCAGCGACCCCGGATTATAGGTCATCAAATGGCGTACCATTGACGCGCTTGCCCCGACCTGAGGCGCTGCGGGGGTTTGGCAGATCAGGCGATGATCCTTGATCTCGTCCAGCGACTTCAGGTTGCCGCCATGCGTTTCGATGTACTCCTGCGTGGCATACAGCGTCATCTGTACAGTCATCAGCCGCTTGCGCACCAGATCGGCCTGGCTGGGTTCTTTCATGCGGATGGCAACGTCGGCCTCACGCATGGGCAGGTCCAGAACGCGTTCTTCCAGCATCAGGTCGATGTTCAGATCGGGGTATTGCTCGTAGAGCTTTGGCAGGCGCGGGGCCAGCCACAGGGTACCAAAGCCGAAGGTCGTGGTAACACGCAGGACGCCGAACACCTCATCCTCGCTGTCGCGGATGCGGGCAGCTGCAGCGTCGAGGCGTTTGGACATGGCCGAGGTCGCATCGAACAACAACTCACCCTGTTCGGTCAGGATCAGGCCACGGGCGTGACGGTGAAACAGGGTCGCATCGAGTGATTCTTCCAGCGCGCGGATCTGACGGCTCACGGCGGATTGAGACAAATTGAGCTTGTCCCCCGCATGGGTCAGGCTGCCTGCATCTGCAACCGCGTGAAATATCCTAAGCTTATCCCAATCCATCGCCGCAACTTTCGTTATCCTCGGGAAGGCCTATATGAAATAGGTAACAAGTTCCACAAACAAACGGTGAAATCGTTAGGTTTCAGTGGATAAACTCTATACAGGTCAGCATTTGTGACCTAATATGCGAGAATATGAAGCACACTGATCTGACGAGGGGAGACGTCTGATGAGTCAGCCACAAATATCGCTGAACGACCGGTTCGATCTTGAGAAATCGCCTGTTCTTTTGAACGGAACGCAGGCGCTGGTGCGTCTGATGCTGATGCAGCGCGCGCGCGACCGGCAGGCCGGGCTGAATACGGCGGGACTGGTGACCGGATATCGCGGTTCGCCACTTGGCGCGGTCGATCAGCAGATGATGCGGGCGCAGCGATATCTTGCCGAAAGTGACGTGACTTTTCAGTACGGTCTGAACGAAGATCTGGCCGCCACCGCGTTATGGGGCAGTCAGCAGGCCGGATTGCGCGGCGATGGGCGCTATGATGGTGTGTTCGGTCTTTGGTACGGCAAAGGGCCGGGTGTCGACCGGTCGGGCGATGTGATGCGTCACGCCAATATGGCGGGCACGGCACAGCATGGCGGCGTGCTGATGGCGATGGGGGATGACCACACGGGCGAAAGCTCGACCGTTTTGCACCAATCCGAGTGGTCTTTGGTCGATATGTATATGCCGGTGGTCAGCCCGGCGGGCGTGCAGGAGATATTGGACTACGGCATCTACGGCTTTGCACTCAGCCGGTTTGCCGGTGTCTGGGTTGGCTTGAAAACGATGAAGGACACGATCGAGGTGACCTCGGTCGTGGATGGCAGGCCGGACCGGGTGGGTCTGGTAATGCCCGAGTTCGACATGCCCGAGGGCGGACTGAACATCCGACTGGGCGACACGCCGCATCTGCAAGAGGCGCGGATCATCGACTATAAACGTTTCGCGGCCGAGACGTTTTCTCATGCCAACAAGCTGGATAAACGGGTCTGGGGCAAGCCGGGGGCCAAGATCGGGTTTGTGGCGGCTGGCAAGAACTGGCTGGATCTGGCCCACGCGCTGTCGCTGCTGAACATTGATGAGGCCGAGGCCGAGCGCCTGGGTATCACCACCTACAAGATCGGGCAGACCTTTCCGCTGGATATGGCCGGGTTCCATGACTGGGCAGAAGGGCTGGACCTGATTGTTATCGTTGAAGAAAAGCGCAAACTGATCGAGGTGCAGGTCAAGGAAGCCATCTTTGACGACCGCCGGGGTCGCCGCGTTTACGGTTGGTACAAGGGCGGGGCCGGGACCTTGCACCGCGAGGAACTGTTCCCCACGCGCGGCGCGCTGGACCCGATCATGATTGCCGAGAAACTGGGTGAGATCCTGATCGAAGAGGGCCGCGATACCGATGGTGTTCGGGCGGGGCTAGAAAAGCTGTCCCAGGCGCGTCGGGCCGACAACGCCCAGGAAATCGCGACGCGTCTGCCGTATTTCTGTTCGGGCTGTCCGCATAACAGCTCGACCAAAGTGCCCGATGGCAGCCGGGCTTATGCCGGGATCGGGTGCCATTACATGGTGCAGTGGATGGATCGGGAAACGACCGGGTTCACTCAGATGGGCGGAGAGGGCGCGAACTGGATCGGGGAGGCTCCGTTTTCGACCACCAATCACGTGTTCCAGAACCTTGGCGACGGAACCTATAACCACTCGGGCGTGCAGGCGATCCGGGCCGCTTTGTCGGCGGGCACGAACATCACTTTCAAAATTCTGTTCAACGACGCGGTTGCAATGACCGGTGGACAGGGAAACGAAGGCGATCTGACCGCCGAACGGATCGTGGCCGAGGTCAAGGCCATGGGTGTCCAACACGTAGCGCTGGTTTATGACGAGAAAGAAGACGTGAACCTTGGCGCCTTGCCCTCCGGTGTGGAAACCTTCGAACGGGCCGAGTTGATGCAAGTGCAGGATCGGTTCCGCGAGATCGACGGTGTCTCGGTCATTGTCTATGTCCAAACCTGCGCTGCCGAAAAGCGCCGCCGCCGCAAGCGAGGGGAATTCCCGGACCCGGACAAGCGCGTCTTTATCAACACGGATGTCTGCGAAGGTTGCGGCGATTGCGGCGTGCAATCGAACTGCGTCTCGATCGTGCCCAAGGAAACCGAACTGGGCCGCAAGCGGGCGATTGATCAATCAAGCTGTAACAAGGATTTTTCCTGCCTGAACGGGTTCTGCCCGTCCTTTGTCACCCTGGAAGGGGCGAAAATCCGGAAAGAGGCGACGAAACAGCTTGATCTGCCCGATCTGCCACTGCCGGAGCTACCGCAGATCAAGGGCACGCATAACGTGGTCATCACCGGGGTTGGTGGCACGGGCGTCGTGACCCTTGGTGCTATTCTGGCGCAGGCCGCGCAGATAGATGGCAAGGGCGCGGGCATGATGGAGATGGCGGGTCTGGCGCAAAAAGGCGGCGCGGTTCACATCCACTGCCGTCTGGCCAACAAGCCGGAAGACATCAGCGCCATTCGCGTGGCCACCGGTGAGGCGCACGCGCTGATTGGTGGCGATTTGGTGGTGTCAGCCGGGGCCAAGACGCTGGGCCTGACACGGGCCGGACAGACAGGTGCCGTGGTCAACAGCCACGAAACCGTGACCGGCGATTTCACCCGCGACACCGAATTCCGCATCCCGGCCGATCAGTTGGAACTGGCCTTGCAGGCGCGGCTGAAAGACGATGTCACGCTATTCGACGCCACAGAGTTGGCAAAGGTGGTGATGGGCGATTCGATCTACTCCAACATGATGGTCTTTGGTGCGGCCTGGCAGCGCGGCGTCCTGCCGGTTACCTACGAGGCCGTAATGGGTGCCATCGAACTCAACGGCACAGCGGTTGAGCGCAATAAACGCGCCTTTGATGTAGGCCGCTGGGCTGTTCTGCACCCGGACGAGGTGCAGGCGATGTTGTCGCCCTCGGTCACCGAGTTGCCGAAATCTCTGGACCAGATGATTGAGTTCCGGGCGCAGCACCTGACCAACTACCAATCCAAGCGGCTGGCCAAACGTTATCGCAAGCTGGTGGATGGGATCGAGGATGCCAAGATCCGCGAAGCGGCAGCCAAGGGATACCACAAACTGTTGTCCTACAAGGACGAATACGAGGTTGCCCGTTTGCTGCTCAGCAGCCGCGACAAAGCGGCGGCGGAGTTTGATGGCGACTTCAAGATGACCTTCCATCTTGCTCCGCCGATCTTTGGCGGAGCAGGCAGTAACGGCAGACCGCGCAAACGCGCCTTTGGTGAGTGGATGCTGGGGCCGCTCAAGCTGATGGCAAAGATGAAGGTGCTGCGGGGAACACCTCTGGACATTTTCGGATACTCGGCCGAGCGCAAAATGGAACGCGCGTTGATCCGGCAATATGAAAAGGACATGAAGCAGGTCCTGCCTTTGGTGTCTCAGGACACGCAAGAAGCCATTGCCGCCCTGGCGCGTCTGCCGCTGGAAATCCGCGGTTTCGGCCCGGTTTTGCTGGAAAACGAGGCCAAAGCCGCGAAACGGCGTGAGGAGTTGCTGGCCACCATCCACAGCGGCGGGCCTGAACTGCGCGCTGCGGCGGAATGAGGCGTCACAAACCTGTCACGATAGCTAGGCAAAATTGCGCCTCAAACATATAATACAGGCGAACAACCGGAGTCCGTAAATGCCCTCGCGCCGTCATGTCGTTCGTGACATTTCCTACGCCCATTCCGCCGAAACCAAAGGCGGTCGGATGGTTATCAAGCTTATGGAGAATACAACGGGCCGAATGCGCCTGATCAAGCGTGCGGATGGGTATGAAAAAGACGTGGCCAAAGGGCGCGACTTCTGGGCCGTCATGGTCGAACGATATGGGCTGACGCTGGACGTTGTGGGCGGGTCGTTGTCGAATATCCCCAAGGACGGACCTTTGATCCTGATTGCCAACCACCCCTATGGCATTCTGGATGGTCTGATGATGGGGCATATGCTTTCCGAGACGCGCGGCGATTTCCGCATTCTGGCCCATAGGGTGTTCCGCAAGGCCGAGGAATTGAACCGCATCATCCTGCCGATTTCGTTTGATGAGACGAAAGAGGCGATGAAGCTGAACCTGGAAACCCGCAAAACCGCGCTGAACTATCTGGGGGATGGCGGGGCGATTGGGATTTTCCCGGGCGGTACGGTCAGCACGGCGGTCAACCCGTTTGCCTATCCGATGGATCCGGGTTGGCGTGGGTTCACGGCCCGAATGGTAGCAAAATCGAATGCGACCGTGGTGCCCGTGTTTTTCGACGGGCACACCTCGCGCCTGTTCCAGATCGCCAGCCATCTGCACAACACGTTGCGCATGGGACTGCTGATCAAAGAATTCAAGAAACGCGTCGATACCCCGGTCAAAGTGGTGATTGGCGAGCCCATCGGGCGCGATGTTCTGGACCCGTTGGGCAAGGATACGCGCAAGATGATGGATTTCCTGCGCAAAGCCACGTATGAGCTGTCTCCGACACCGCTGAAGTCTTATGACTACGGCTATGAATTCGAGGAACGGCATCGCGCCTGAAGGGGCAAATGGCAGTAGGCATCTTTGATTCCGGTTTGGGCGGTCTGACCGTCCTGAACGCCGCGCAGAAACACCTGCCGGACGTTGATTTCCTGTATTTTGCGGACAGTGCACACGCGCCTTACGGTGTGCGCGACGCCGAAGATATCTATCAGCTGACCCGCAAGTCGGTGCACGATCTGTGGGATCGCGGCTGCAATCTGGTGATTCTGGCCTGCAATACCGCCAGCGCCGCTGCGCTGCGGCGGATGCAGGAAGCGGGTGTGCCCGAGGGTAAGCGGGTTCTGGGCGTTTTCGTTCCTCTAATCGAAGCTCTGACCGAACGGCAGTGGGGCGATAACTCACCCCCGCGCGAGGTTGCGGTGAAGCACGTTGCCCTGTTTGCCACACCTGCCACCGTATCCAGCCGGGCCTTTCAGCGGGAACTGGCGTTCCGCGCGATTGGCGTCGATGTCGAGGCGCAGGCCTGCGGTGGTGTGGTCGATGCCATTGAAGATGGCGACATGATTCTGGCCGAGGCATTGGTCCGCAGCCATGTGGATGCGTTGAAACGGAAAATGCCCGACCCTCAGGCCGCGATTCTGGGCTGCACCCATTACCCGTTGATGGCCGAGACCTTTCAGGCCGCGTTGGGACCGGATGTTCAGGTCTTCAGCCAGGGCGATCTGGTTGCCGCAAGCCTGGCGGACTACCTGCAACGCCACCCCAATATGCTGGGCGACGGCACCAGCGGATTCCTGACCACCGGCAAACCGGGTTTTGTCAGCGATCGGGCGACACAATTCCTCCGACGACAAATCTCGTTCGAGGCGGCCTGATTTAGGTCAAGGACGCGCCCCTTCCAATTTTCTAAATCCAAGACCGTCACATCGGCGGTCATGAAATGTGACACATGGAAAGAAGAGGTCTGACATGACCCACAAAATCGCAATTCTGGGCGCATCCGGTTATACCGGCGCCGAACTGGTGCGGCTGATCGCCGAGCACCCGAACATGGAGATCGTCGCGCTGGCGGCCGAGCGTAAGGCAGGCATGAGCATGGCGCAGGTCTTCCCGCATCTGCGCCATATGGATCTGCCGGATCTGTGCAAGATTTCGGAAATTGACTTCTCTCGGATCGATCTGTGTTTCTGCGCTTTGCCACACAAAACCAGTCAGGACGTGATCCGGGATCTGCCGAAGACCCTGAAAATCATCGACCTGTCCGCAGATTTCCGGCTGCGGGACGCGGATGAGTACGAAAAATGGTACGGCAATCCGCACAGCGCGTTGGAGCAGCAGGAAGAGGCTGTCTATGGCCTGACCGAGTTCTACCGGGACGAGATCCGCACCGCTCGGCTGGTGGCGGGCACGGGGTGCAACGCGGCGACGGGGCAGTATGTGCTGCGGCCGTTGATCTCGGCCGGTGTGATCGATCTGGACGATATCGTGCTGGACTTGAAATGCGCAGTCTCGGGTGCGGGGCGGTCTTTGAAAGAGAACCTGCTGCACGCCGAGTTGAGCGAGGGGTATAACGCCTATGCCATTGGCGGTACGCACCGGCATCTGGGTGAGTTTGATCAGGAATTCTCGAAACTCGCCGGGCGCACGGTCCATGTGCAATTCACCCCCCATCTGATCCCGGCGAACCGCGGAATTCTGGCGACGACCTATGTAAAGGGCGATCCGCAGAGCATCTATGAGACGCTGGCCAAGGCCTATGAAGGCGAGCCGTTCATTCAGATGCTGCCAATGGGCGAAGCCCCGTCGACCCACCATGTGCGGGGCTCGAACTTCTGCCATATCGGTGTGGTGGCTGACCGGATCGAACGGCGCGCGATTGTGGTCGCTGCGCTGGATAACCTGACAAAAGGTAGCAGTGGGCAAGCCTTGCAGAACGCCAACCTGATGTTAGGTGAGGATGAAACCCGGGGGCTGATGATGGCCCCTCTATTCCCGTGAGGACGGTATGAAAACGCTCAAGAAACGTCGTCGAGTTCAGATCATTCTGGTGGCCGTTGTCGCCCTTGTGGCGTCGACGGCGTTGATTGGGTACGCAACGCGCGACGGCATCAACTTTTTCCGCTCGCCCAGTCAGGTGATCGCGGAACCGCCCGCACCGACCGAGGTGTTTCGTATCGGTGGCCTGGTCGAGGAAGGCTCGATCATTCGCGGGCAGGGCGAGACTGTGCGTTTTGTTGTGACCGATGGCGGCGAAAGCGTGCAGGTGGCGTTTACCGGTGTTCTGCCGGATCTGTTTTCTGAAAATCAGGGCATGGTGGGGACCGGAAGTTACGTGAACGGTGTCTTTGAAGCCACTGAAATACTTGCGAAACACGATGAGACTTATATGCCGAAGGAAGTGATGGATGCTTTGAAAGAACAAGGCGTCTACAAGGGGCCTGAGGAAAGCTGAACGCAGCTGCGCTGCGTGCCTCCGGCGGAGGTATTTTTGAACAGAAGAAGCAGGGGCGTTGCGCGTATCAGGCGGCAGCGCCCTGTTTCGTTTGGGGATGTAAACTGTCTTGCGTGACCGTTTTGCCCGGCAGATTGGTCAGGGGAAGATATGCAGACGGTTCGACAGATAGCGGCAGAGATCGTAGCGCGGGAAGGCGGATTTGTGGACGACCCGGACGATCCGGGCGGGGCCACGAAGTTTGGCGTCACCATTCACACCATGCGCAGGCTTGGGTTGGATTTGAACGGCGATGGGCAGGTCGACACCGCTGATGTCCGGGTGCTGAGCCGTGGGCAGGCGGTCGATATTTTCGTGCGGCACTATTTTGAGAAGCCACGCATTGCCGCTTTGCCCGATATTCTGCACGCGACGGTGTTTGACATGTATGTCAACGCGGGTGCGCAGGCGGTTCGAATCCTTCAGCGGTTATTGCGCGAGATGGGCTTTGATGTGGCGGTTGATGGGGTCATTGGGCCGCAGACGGAACGCGCCTGTGAAGAGGCGTTGCGCCCTGACGCTGTTGCCCTTCGGGATGCATATGGCGTGGCGCGCCGAAACTATTATTTCCGGTTGGCGGATCGACGCCCCGCAACGCGAAAATACGCCCGCAGCCGTGCCGGTGGGAAAGGCGGATGGATCAGGCGGGCCGAGGAGTTCATTTCGCCCAAATACCACATGGGCGACGTTGAGTTTCAAAGGAGAGTTGCGGTATGGGGTTGATTACGGGGTTATTGGGTTTTCTGTTCGGCGGCGGGCGCAACGTGGTGCGTGAAACTGCGGAAATATTCAGAGAAAACTCCGAAGAAGGGGCCAGGCGGGCGCTGGCCGTGCAAGGGCAGGCGATGGCGCAATTCCGGGCCGAGTTTCAAGTGCCGCGCAAAGGTGCGTTTGATCGGTTTATGGACGGGCTGAACCGCGTACCGCGCCCGGCGCTGGCGTTGGGAACGCTGGGCCTGTTTGCGGCGGCGATGATCGACCCATTGTGGTTTGCCGCGCGGATGCAGGGGATCGCACTGGTGCCTGAACCTTTGTGGTGGTTGCTGGGTGTCATCGTGTCGTTCTATTTCGGTGCGCGGCATCAGGCCAAGGCGCAGGATCTGCAGCGTGAGATATCTCAGACCATGTTGCGGGCCCCGCAGGTCATGGACAATCTGCGCGCGCTGAGGGAGTTGCGCAGTGACAGCCCGGGCGTTGCCGATACCGGCCCGGATGCCGGGTTGCAGCTTGAGGTGATGCGCTCCGATCCCAATCCTGCATTGGTCGATTGGAAACGGTTGCGCAGCGCCTGAACCGCGACACTATGTGCGCCTAAAATGGGCGAAAGTGATTGGCGATCAGGAAGCCCGCGGAGTATATCCATGGGCATGATTACAGAGCTTGGTCACTTCGCCCTAATTCTAGCCTTTCTGATCGCCATCGTGCAAAGCGTGGTGCCCCTTGTCGGCGCTGCCAAGCGGTGGACCGGGTGGATGATATTTGCGGAACCTGCCGCGATTTCACAGTTCCTGCTGACCGCATTTTCATTTGGGGCCTTGGTCTGGGCGTTCACAAGCTCGGATTTCTCGCTGCGGATCGTGGTTGAAAACAGTCACTCTGCGAAACCGATGATCTACAAGATCAGCGGGACATGGGGGAACCACGAAGGGTCGATGCTGCTATGGGTGCTGATCGTGACTCTGTTTGGTGCCATGGCAGCGGTGTTTGGGGGTGGCTTGCCGCCGACGTTGAAGGCACGGGTGCTGGCTGTGCAATCGGCCGTGGCGGTGGCGTTTTTTGCCTTTATCCTGTTCACTTCGAACCCGTTCGACCGGCTTGCCGTTGCGCCCTTTGATGGGCGCGACCTGAACCCGCTGCTGCAGGACCCCGGTTTGGCGTTTCACCCGCCGTTTCTGTACCTCGGCTATGTGGGCCTTAGCATGGCCTTCAGCTTTGCCGTCGCCGCGCTGATCGAGGGGCGGGTTGATGCGGCCTGGGGGCGGTGGGTACGTCCGTGGACTCTGGCGGCCTGGGTCTTTTTGACCATCGGTATCGCGCTGGGATCGTGGTGGGCGTATTACGAGCTTGGCTGGGGTGGGTTCTGGTTCTGGGACCCGGTCGAGAATGCCTCGTTCATGCCGTGGTTGCTGGCGGCGGCGCTGTTGCATTCGGCCATTGTGGTTGAAAAGCGCGAAGCGTTAAAAAGCTGGACCATCTTGCTGGCGATCATCGCCTTTGGGTTCTCGCTGATCGGGACGTTCATTGTCCGCTCGGGCCTACTGACCTCGGTGCACGCCTTTGCAACGGATCCCGAGCGCGGCGTGTTCATCCTGATGATCCTTGTTTTCTTCATCGGCGGCGCACTGACCCTGTTTGCGGCGCGCGCGCAGGCGATGGAGGCTAAGGGCGTCTTTGGTGTTGTCAGCCGTGAAAGCGCGCTGGTGGTGAATAACGTTCTTCTGGCCGTCAGCTGCTTTGTCGTATTCGCCGGGACCATGTGGCCGATGGTGGCCGAGATGATGTTTGACCGGAAACTCTCGGTCGGGCCGCCGTTTTTCAATGTCGCCTTCACGCCGTTCATGGTGCTGCTGGGTCTCGTTCTGCCCATTGGTGCGATGCTTCCTTGGAAACGGGGCAAGCTGGGCAAGACGGCATGGTCTCTGCGCTATGCCTTTCTGCTGGCCGTGGCCTTGGGGCTGTTGGTTTGGGCAATGCAGACCGGGCGCAGCGCGCTGGGTCCGGTGGGGCTGTTCCTTGGGGCCTGGATCACGCTCGGCGCGATTATTGATCTGTGGAGCCGTACGGGCCGAAAAGGAAATCTGAAACGGCTGTTTCGCCTGCCGGGGGCCGATTGGGGCAAGGCCGTGGCCCATACCGGGCTGGGCGTCACCATCTTCGCCATCGCCGGTCTGACCGCGTGGGAGGTTGAGGATATTCGGGTCGCCCAACCCGGTCAGCCGTTCGAGGTGGGGCAGTTTACCCTGACGCTGGAAGACGTGCGACGCGTGCAGGGACCGAACTATTTTTCGACCACGGCCGATGTTCTGGTTGAATCCGGTGATCGGGTGATTGGCACTTTGCACCCAGAGAAACGAGACTATCCGGTGGCGCGCATGCCCACCACCGAGGCGGCGATTGACTACCGGGTTCTGCGTGATCTTTATGTGGTGATTGGCGATCAACAGGCCGATGGGGGCTGGGTGATGCGGACCTATGTCAAACCTTTTGCCAACTGGATCTGGGCGGGATGTATCCTGATGGCGCTGGGTGGTGTTCTCAGCCTGTGTGACCGTCGTTTCCGGGTTGCTGCTGGCGCGCGCAAGACCCCCTCGGCCGGAGTACCTGCGGAATGAAGCGCCTGATCTTGATCCTGATGCTGCTGGCGACGCCCGGATTTGCCGTGCAGCCTGACGAGGTTCTGGACGATCCGGTTCTGGAACAGCGCGCGCGTGACCTTAGCACGGGGTTGCGCTGTCTGGTGTGCCGAAATGAAAGCATCGATGAAAGCAACGCGGACCTCGCCCGCGATTTGCGCCTGTTGCTGCGGGAACGGCTGGTCGCGGGGGATACAGACGAGCAGGCGATTTCCTTTATCGTCGATCGCTATGGCGAATATGTGTTGCTGAAACCGAAAGTTACGGGATCCAACCTGATGCTGTGGCTGGCCGGTCCGCTGATGCTGCTGGTTGCGGCTGGCATGGGGTGGAACTTTGTTCGAAACCGTTCCAAAGTTCAGGCGGCGGGCGAGACGGATACGCTCAGCGACGAAGAAAAGGAACGGCTGCGTCAGATTCTGGAAGATTGACGCGCGGTTCCACTTCCCCTTGTCCTGCGAATACGTCAGGGTTCGCTGAAACTGTCGCCAGGGGAGGCTTTGCATGGATTATGAAACGATCCTGTTGGACATCACGGACGGGCTTGCCGTTCTGACATTCAACCGTCCGGACAAGATGAACGCTCTGACCACGCAGATGCGCGCGGAAATCACCCATGCCATGAAACACGCCGCTCGCCACGCGCGCTGTGTCGTGCTGACCGGAGCCGGTGGGGCGTTTTGCTCGGGGCAGGATCTGGGCGATGCGTCATCGACCGGGAAGATCGATCTCGAACGGTCCCTGCGTGATGAGTATCAGCCGATGCTTGAAACCATCCATGACTGCCCGGTTCCGACCATCGCCGCCGTGAACGGCCCGGCTGCCGGGGCGGGGGCGAATCTGGCGCTGTGTGCCGATGTGGTGATCGCAACCGAAAGTGCGTATTTCCTGCAGGCTTTTGCCCTGATCGGACTGTTGCCGGATGCGGGCGGAACCTGGTTCATGCCGCGTCAGATGGGGCTGGCCAAGGCGATGGGGGCGTCGCTGTTTGCCGAGAAAATCGGCGCCCGTCAGGCGGATGACTGGGGTTTGATCTGGGAAGCGGTCGCGGATGAGGATTTTGCCGCGCATTGGCGCAAGCGGGCCACCTATCTGGCCAACGGCCCGACCGCAGGCTTTGCAGCGATGAAACAGGCCCTGCGCGGAACATACGAAAACACGCTGACGCAGCAGTTGACGACCGAGGCGCATTTGCAGGGCGAATGCGGACGTTCGCGCGACTTTGCCGAAGGTGTTGTGGCCTTTCTGGAAAAGCGCCCCGCCAAATTCGAGGGGCGCTGATCGCAATCAGGCGCGGCGGCGACGGCGCGTGCGCCGTTCCGGCGCTGCCGCATCCTCGCCCGTGCCGTCCGAGGCCGACGTGAACGGCCCCAACGCGTCTGCGATCTGATCCAGCGTTGGACGTTCCGTGCGCGGCGTGGTGTCCAAAGCGCGGCGCATCTTTTCCAGATGCGCGGGCATGGTACCACAGCAGCCACCGATGATGGTGGCCCCGGCATCGCGGGCCATCACGGCGTATTGCGCCATCAGATCAGGCGTACCGTCATAGTGGATGTGGCCATCCACATATTTCGGAATACCCGCATTGCCTTTGGAAATCAGCGGGCGTTCGGTGCCCTGAGCCGCAAAGCCCAGAACCGTGCGCAGAATGTCCGACGCGCCTGTACCGCAATTCGCGCCAAAGGCCACTGGCGGGTTGGGCAGGGTCTCGACCAGCAGGGCCAGATCGGAAGAGGTCACGCCCATCATGGTGCGCCCGGCGGTGTCAAAGCTCATGGTGCCACACCAGGGCATGTCGGCCAGTGTAAACGCCTCGGCGGCGGCGCGGAATTCCTCGGGCGCGCTGATGGTTTCCAGCCACAAGACGTCAGCGCCACCTTCTTTCAGCGCCTCGGCCTGTTCGTGAAACATCTCGACCGCTTCCGCATGGGACAGGCTGCCGACAGGCTCCATGATCTCACCGGTCGGGCCGACGGACCCGGCCACGATCACGGTGCGCCCGGCCTTGTCCGCCACTTCACGGCCCAGTTCGGCCCCGATGCGGTTCAGCTCACCCACGCGATTCTGTGCGTCATGCAGTTTCAGCCGTGCGGCCGTGCCACCAAAGGTGTTGGTCAGAAACAGATCGCTGCCCGCATCGACCGAACCCTGATACAGCGCCCTGATCTTGTCCGGCGCGTCAACGTTCCAAAGCTCGGGCGCATCGCCGGATTGCAGGCCCATATTGAACAGATTGGTGCCGGTCGCGCCGTCTGCCAGAATGGCATCGGCGGTGTTCAGAAGTTCAGTCAGCGCGTTTGTCATTGGGGTATTCCGAAGCAAGGCGTAATGCGCCTGTAAGAAAAAAGAGACGCCCCGTGTCTCATGACAGGGGCGTCAAATCAAATTCATATTACTCATGAAGATCATGAGCAATTCTGTGAGAAGGGTCAGATATCGGCCTCGGCCATGACCTGTTCTTTGGCCTCGACCAGCAGCTCGACCATCTTTGAACGGATTTTGGCTTCATCCGCCAGATCACCCAGATAGCCTTTGACCGCGTTGACCACGTCATCCTCGCTTACATTCTGCAGGTCCGTGTGCACCAGTTCCTGCCCGTATTTGCGCGCCTGTTCAACGGTCTCGCCCTTCAGGGTCGAGGCCCAGACAGCCATAAACCGGTTGCGGCGCATCCGGGCGATGAACTGCATCTTTTCGTCATGTGCAAATTTCGATTCAAACGCAGCTTCACGCTCGTCAAAAGTGGTCATGGGACAGGGGCCTCTTGGGTTAGGATGTCTGCATTGATGATATGACCATACGGGACCATCGGTGCAAGGTATTTGCGCTGTGTCAAAGTCTCGCTGGTCTGTAAACTTGCGGGAAGAGGGGGCTTGGACTATGAGGACGCCAACGTGAGGGGACTCGATCCCTCTGATCAGTCTGGAAAGGTCGCTTATGGCGCGTCGCAAGAAAATCTACGAAGGCAAAGCCAAGATTCTGTATGAAGGCCCCGAGCCGGGCACGATTGTGCAGTATTTCAAGGATGACGCCACCGCGTTCAATGCGGAAAAGAAGGACGTGATCGATGGCAAGGGCGTGTTGAACAACCGCCTGTCCGAGTTCTTCATGAACGGTCTGAACCAGATCGGCGTGCCCACGCATTTCATCCGCCGCCTGAACATGCGCGAGCAACTGGTGCGCAATTGCGAGATTGTGCCGCTGGAAGTGATCGTCCGGAACTATGCCGCAGGGACGATGTCCAAACGTCTGGGCATTGCCGAAGGCACGCAGTTGCCGCGCCCGATTGTCGAGTATTGCTACAAGGATGACTCGCTGGGCGATCCGCTGGTCACCGAGGAACATATCGCCGCCTTCGGGTGGGCCAGCCAGCAGGACATGGACGATATTCTAAGCCTTGCGCTGCGGGTCAATGATTTCATGAGCGGCCTGATGCTGGCTGTCGGAATTCGCCTGATCGACTTCAAGATCGAAATCGGGCGCGTTTTCGATGGCGATTACCAGCGCTTGATCGTGGCCGATGAAATCAGCCCCGATAGCTGCCGGTTGTGGGATATTGAAACCGGTCAGAAGCTGGACAAGGACGTATTCCGCCGTGATTTGGGCAATCTGACCGACGCCTATTCGGAAGTTGCACGTCGTCTGGGTGTGCTGCCGAAAAGCAACGTGACCAAGCCAACGTTGATCAACTGATCCCTTTGGCTGATGAAACAAAGCGCTACCGCGAATCCGGTGGCGCTTTTTTGTTGGGATTGAAAGCCCGTCCAGTGTGACCGCCCTTTGCGGATTCAGAGCCGCCGAATTGCCTGGCTTTGTCGCACATGCCCGTCGGTGGCGGCCAGAAAACGACCTGCGTCAAACTGCGGTGCAAACAGGGTTGTCCCAAGGCCGCAACCACGCTATCCCCCGCGCAACGAAATGGGCCCTGACGCGCGGCCCGCAGGTGGAGTTGCGAAAATGAAAGCACGGGTGCATGTGATGCTCAAGAACGGGGTGCTGGACCCGCAGGGCGAGGCTGTGCGGCACGCATTGGGCGCCATGGGCTTTGATCAGGTCGAAGGTGTGCGCCAGGGCAAGGTGATCGACCTTGAGCTGGCAGACGGCGCGACCGAGGCTGACGTGACCGAGATGTGCGAGAAGCTGTTGGCCAATACGGTCATCGAACGCTACGAGATCGAACTGGTCTGATATTACCCGCAAAGGAGGGTCTGCCATGCGTGCTGCCGTCATCGTATTCCCCGGCTCGAACTGCGACCGGGACCTTGCCGTGGCTTTCGAACAGGCCGGTTTTCAGGTCGATATGGTCTGGCACAAGGATGCGGCATTGCCGGACGGGATCGACATCGTCGGCGTTCCGGGCGGCTTTTCCTATGGCGACTACCTGCGGTGTGGCGCGATTGCGGCCCAATCCCCGATCTGCAAGGCGGTTGTCGAACATACCGAGCGTGGCGGCTATGCCGTGGGTATCTGCAACGGCTTTCAGATCCTGACCGAGACCGGTATCCTGCCGGGCGCGCTGTTGCGTAATGCGGGGCTGAAATACATCTGCAGAACTGTCGGCCTGAAGGTCGAAACCAGCAACAGCGCCTTTACCGAAGGCTACAATGCTGGCGACGTGATTGGCATTCCGATTGCGCATCACGACGGCAACTATTTCGCGGATGATGCCACATTGTCCACGCTGCGCGATCAGGACCGGATAGCGTTCACCTATACCGAGAACCCGAACGGCTCGGTCGGGGATATTGCTGGTATTTTGTCGGAAAACCGTCGTGTTCTCGGGATGATGCCGCACCCGGAACGGGCCGCGGATGAAGGTCACGGCGGCACCGATGGTACGGCATTGTTCCGCGCATTGTCGGGCGTGCTCGCTCCGGCGTGACTTGAGGTTGGGCCCTAGCGCGCGTACCTTCTGGGTATGAGTACCGAGGTTCGCACAGGCTGGTCCAAACTGGCACGACCCTTTCGCGGGGCACCTCTGGGGTGGCGGCTGCGTCTGGCCATCATCCTGCTGCTTTTGGTCACGGTAGCAACGGTCTGGATCACCAACCGTCTGCTGACCGACCGCTTCACCGAAGACACCCGAAACAGCGCCGAACTGCGGCTGGCGCTTGATTCCGGCAACTTGCTGAGCGAGTTGCGCCGCAACGCCATTGTTCCGCAATTGTTGTCGCGCGACCCCACCCTGATCTCGGCGTTGCAATCCAGCGATTATACGCTGTCCACCCAACGCCTGATTTCGTTCGTGGAAGAAATCGGCGCCGCGTCGCTGATGCTGCTGGATGGAGACGGGCGTACGGTTGCCGCCACCGACCGAAACCGACTGGGTGAGGCGCATCGAAACGCGCCTTATTTCGTGGATGCAATCCGGGCCAATTCGACCTTGTTTTCGGTCATACCAAGGGAATCCGGCGGCTACAGCTTTGTCTATTCGCGCCGAATTCAAGGTGCGGCCGAAATCCTCGGCGTGATCGTGGTCGAGGTCGATTTGCAGAAATTCGAGCGGGCCTGGGCAGGTATTTCGCACGCCGTTCTGGTGACCGACAGCACCGGCAACATCATCCTTTCAACCGAGCCGCAATGGCGCGGTCTGGATGAGACGTCGGCGATGCTGCGCCAACCGCCTCAGGGCGCAATTCAACGCGCGATCCGGGCCACGACCGATTGGACGGCGCTTCCGCCCGACGCCTACCTGCAGGGTGAGGCGGTGATGCGAATGGAAAAACGCATCCCGTTCCGCGGCTGGCAGATGACCTCGTTCACCTCGTACGAGTCGGTGCGCGAGCGGGTGAACAGCGTGCTTGCGCTGGAAATCATGGGATTTGCGATTCTTCTGGCGCTGACCTTCTATGCGCTCAGCCGTCGGGCCACCTTGCGGATGGCCCTGTTCCAGCGCGAGTCGGCAGAGCTTCGCGCATTGAACACAAGGCTACAGCGGGAAATCGCTGAGCGGGAAAGGGTTGAAAAGACGCTGGATTTGGCCGAGCAGACCCTTGCCCAAAGCTCGAAACTGGCGGCGTTGGGCGAGATGTCTGCGGCGGTGAGCCACGAGCTCAATCAACCGCTGGCGGCGATGAAAACCTATCTGGCTGGCGCGCGTCTGCTGCTGCGCCGCAACCGCCCCGAAGAGGCGCTGGCCAGCTTTGGCCGCATCGATGGGCTGATCGAGCGCATGGGTGCGATCACACGGCAACTGAAATCTTACGCTCGCAAAGGGGCAGATGCGTTTTCACCTGTGAATCTTGGTGAAGCGCTGGCCTCGTCCCTGTCGATGATGGAACCGCAACTGCGCCAGCGACATGTGAAGATCACTCAGATCCTGCCGGAAGAACCTGTGGTGGTGATGGGTGACCGGATGCGGATTGAGCAGGTAATGGTCAACCTCTTGCGCAATGCGCTGGACGCCACCAAATCGGTGGCAGAGCCGGATGTGGAAATCATCCTGGCAGCGGGTGATACGGCGGTGCTGACCGTGCGCGACAATGGCTACGGGATCGAGGATATCGAGAACCTGTTCGAGCCCTTCTACACCACCAAGCAGCCCGGCGATGGCGTCGGACTGGGGCTTGCCATCTCGTCCGGGATCGTGAACGACCATGGTGGACGGCTAACCGCGCGCAACGGACAACACGGCGGCGCGGTGTTCGAAATGCAATTGCCGATACTGGGAAGCGACGGCCTTGAGGCCGCAGAATAAAAGGGAAGACTATGGCACAGGCCATGAAGATCGCCATTGTGGATGATGAACAGGACATGCGCCAGTCGATCAGCCAATGGCTGGCATTGTCCGGATATGACACCGAAACCTTTGCCAGCGCCGAAGATGCGCTGAAGGTGCTGGGGCCGGACTATCCGGGCATTGTGATCTCGGATATCAAGATGCCCGGGATGGATGGTATTCAGCTTTTGAAAAAGCTGATGGGGGCGGACAGCACTCTGCCGGTGATCATGATCACCGGTCACGGCGATGTACCCATGGCGGTTGAGGCGATGCGGGTTGGGGCGTTCGATTTCCTTGAAAAACCGTTCAATCCGGATCGCATGTCGGAACTGGCCAAACGCGCCAGCAATGCGCGGCGTCTGACGCTGGACAACCGGGCGCTGCGGCGCGAGTTGTCGGGCGGCACCCAGATCATGAACAAGCTTATCGGGGCCAGCCCGGTTATGGAACGCCTGCGCGAGGATATTCTGGATCTGGGTCAGGCGGACGGTCACGTTTTGATCGACGGCGAGACCGGAACGGGTAAGACGCTGGTAGCCCATGCGCTGCACGCGGTTGGCAGCCGGGCGGGTAAGAAGTTCGTTCTGGTGTCCTGCGCAGCGCTGGAAGAAGAGGCGCTGTCCAAACGCCTGTTTGGCCCGATGATGCCCGAAGACGCTCAACTGCCCGCGATTGAGGAAGCCCGTGGTGGTACGCTGGTACTGGAGGATGTGGAGGCCCTAAGTGACACGCTGCAAGCGCGTTTGCTGAGCGTGATGAACGAACAGGGCACCCCGGCGGAAACACGCATCGTTGCGATTTCGAACCTGCAAGAGGCCGGAAAAACCAGCGAAGACGTGCTGCGCCCGGACCTGTTCTATCGGCTTGCCGCGCTGCGGATCACCATGCCGCCGTTGCGTCAACGGGGCGAAGACATTCTGACCCTGTTCACCCGCCTCAGCGAGCAATTTGCCGAGGAATATGGCTGTGATGCGCCGCAGGTCAGCGCTCAGGAAGCGGCGCAGCTGTTGCAGGCCCCGTGGCCGGGGAATGTGCGTCAGTTGATCAACATCGCCGAACGGGCCGTGCTGCAATCGCGGCGTGGGTCGGGGACGATTGCATCCTTGCTGATGTCGGATCACGAGGAAATGCAGCCGGTGATGACCACCGAAGGCAAGCCGCTGAAAGAATATGTCGAGGCATTCGAGCGGATGCTGATCGACAACACGATGCGGCGACATAAAGGTTCTATTGCCTCGGTCATGGATGAGCTGTGCCTGCCGCGTCGGACGTTGAATGAGAAGATGGCGAAATACGGGCTTCAACGGTCGGACTATTTGTGAGGCCGGGGAGGGGGGCCAGCCCCCCTCTTGAGCCATAGGCTCAATTCACCCCCCGAGGTATTTTTGAACAGAAGAAGATGGGCGCGGCGCGTTTGAGATGGACGGGATGCAGTTTGCCCATTGTGTTTTCCACAGGACTGCTTTTATTGTGTCCGAACGGGCCGGGCCATTTTTGCGCCTTTAAGCCCCGAATCTTTGAGTTTCGCTGCGTCGCAGCAGGTGATCTTTTGTTTTCACCGCGAAGCAGACCGATTGTGCCCCGATCCATGGGGCAGTTGAGTACCTGAGCCCGATGCGTCGGGTGAAAGGAATAAATGGGCAGGCAGCGATCCCAATCGCGCCTGTCGGAGAAGAACCGCGATGACGCGCGCGCAACGTTTGAGAGACCGGGCAGGGGGCCATAGCGCCAGACCCTGCCGCGCGCCGTCCGATATCGCCCTGACAAGACACCTCCCCAAAAGCGCCTGTCCGCCTGGACGGGTCAGGACAACGCGTTTGGCGCGGTGCACCAAGGACACATGGCTAAGAAAATGCTTATCGATGCCACCCACGCGGAAGAAACCCGCGTCGTGGTGGTCGACGGAAACAAGGTCGAGGAGTTCGATTTTGAATCCGAAAACAAACGCCAGCTTGCTGGCAACATCTATCTTGCAAAAGTAACCCGGGTCGAGCCGTCGCTGCAGGCGGCCTTTGTGGATTATGGCGGGAACCGGCATGGGTTCCTGGCATTTTCCGAGATTCATCCCGATTACTACCAGATCCCCGTCGCCGACCGTGAGGCGCTGATGGAGGAAGAGCGCGCTTATGCCGAGGCCATGAAGGCACGGGATGAAGCGGAAGAGGCCAAGCCGAAAAAACGCCGGTCGCGGTCGCGGACCAAGGCGGCGGATGTGAAATCCGATGATGCGGTCGAGTCGATTGAAGTGTCGTCCGAACCGAGCGGCATGGAAACCATCGATCTTGAAGACGGGGAAGAGGCGGAACTGGCGGTGCCCGAGGGGACCTCACCGGTTGATTTGGTTGCAGACACTCCGGTGGAAGAGCCGGCGGATGAGGAAACGCCTGCAGAAGACGCGGCGGATGTAGCGGTCGAGGCCGATGAGCAGGCCGCGGAAGAAACTGACTCTGCGGCTGAGACGCGAGCAGAGGGTGAGGCCGATGCAGAGGTGGACGCCTCGGCAGAGGACGCTGCGGACTCGTCGGACGAGGTGAGCGAGCCAGAGCAGGCTGAAGAAGAAGCCAAGGCCGATGCCGAAGGTGAGAACCCCGAAGACGGTAACGCACCATCGGATGCAACTGCCAAGGATGCTTCGATTGAATCGGTTGCGGATGAAGATGACAGCGAGGATATTCGCCCTCCGCGCAAGCCGCGGCCGCGTCGCTACAAGATTCAGGAAGTCATCAAGGTGCGCCAGGTTCTGCTGGTGCAGGTCGTCAAGGAAGAACGCGGCAACAAGGGTGCTGCGCTGACCACATATCTGTCGCTTGCCGGGCGCTACTGCGTTCTGATGCCAAACACCGCGCGCGGTGGAGGGATCAGCCGCAAGATCACCAATGCCCCCGACCGCAAGAAGCTGAAAGAGATCGCAGCCGAGATCGACGTACCGACCGGCGCGGGCCTGATCATTCGGACCGCCGGGGCCAAACGCACCAAATCCGAGATCAAGCGCGACTATGAATACCTCCAGCGTCTGTGGGAGCAGATCCGCGAGCTGACGTTGGAATCCATCGCGCCCGCGAAAATCTACGAGGAAGGCGATCTGATCAAACGGTCGATCCGCGATCTTTATAATCGCGATATCGATGAGGTTCTGGTCGAAGGCGAGGGCGGCTATCGCATCGCCAAGGACTTCATGAAGATGATCATGCCGTCCCACGCCAAAAACGTGAAACGGTATGAGGACGCGCTGCCGCTGTTCGCGCGCTATCAGGTGGAAAGCTATCTGGCGGGGATGTTCAACCCGACTGTGCAGCTGAAATCCGGTGGCTATATCGTGATCGGCGTGACCGAGGCGCTGGTGGCGATCGACGTGAACTCAGGCCGGGCCACCAAGGAAGGCTCGATCGAGGAAACGGCGCTCAAGACCAACCTTGAGGCGGCTGAGGAAGTGGCGCGGCAGTTGCGTCTGCGGGACCTTGCCGGTCTGATCGTCATCGACTTTATCGATATGGACGAGCGCAAGAACAACACCGCTGTTGAGAAGCGCCTGAAAGACAAGCTGAAAACCGACCGTGCGCGCATTCAGGTTGGCCGCATCTCGGGCTTTGGCCTGCTAGAGATGAGCCGCCAGCGCCTGCGCCCCGGTATGCTGGAAGCGACCACGCAGCCGTGCCCGGCCTGTCATGGCACCGGCCTGATCCGCTCGGACGACAATATGGCGCTGTCGATCCTGCGTCAGATCGAAGAGGAAGGCACCCGCCGTCGCTCGCGCGAGGTGTTGGTGCGTTGCCCGGTCAGCATCGCCAATTTCCTGATGAACCAGAAGCGTGAGCATATCGCCCAGATCGAGGCGCGCTATGGTCTGTCGGTACGGGTCGAAGGCGATCTGCATCTGGTCAGCCCTGATTTCTCGATGGAGAAGTTCAAGACCGCAAGCCGGATCGTGCCCGAGGCGACCGCGCCTGTTGTTTCTGCGGATGCCTCGCTGATGGATCTGGTCGATGCGACCGATGAGGATGAGGCGGAAGAGGAAACGGTTCAGGCCGAGGAAGAGACCAAGCCCAAGCGCAAGCGTCGCCGTCGCCGTCGGAAGAAGGGTGGCAATGCGGCTGAACAGCAAGACGCCGGGACGGATTCTGACGCCGTGAGCGAAGAGGCCGGTTCTGACGAGGATGCCTCTGACGATGCCAAGCCCCAAGAGGGTGCCGACGCGTCCGAGGATGAGGACAAGCCTGCGAAGCCAAAACGCCGCCGAGCACCGCGCCGTAAAAAGAAGGATGCGGAACCGGTTGCGGCCGAAGCTGAGGCAGAGACCGGTGACCCGGAAGCGGTGACTGAGGAAGCCCCCGCTGAGCCTGTTGCTGAACCCGAGGCCGAAGAGGTTGCTGCGGAAGCCGAAACCCCTGCGATGTCTGAGCCCGAAGAGGTTCAGGCCGAGGCTGTAGAAGTCGCTGAGTCGGTGGAAGAGCCAATCGAAGCCGCAGACGCTCAGGAAGACCCTGCTGAGGCGAAAGAGGTTGCAGCCGAACCCGTCGTCGAAGACACGCCTGCCGAGCCGGTTGCAGAAGAAACCGCAACAGAGCCGGTCTTGGAAACGGTGGCGGAAGAGCCCGAAAAGCCCAGCGAACCGCCCAAGCCAAAACGGCGCGGATGGTGGTCCTTGGGCCAGTAGACAAAAGAAAGGCGGGCCAGGTGCCCGCCTTTTTCTTTGGCTCGATCCGATCAGGCTGATTTTTGGATCAGATACACCTGATGGCCGTTCTCTTCTTCCTGCGACAGCAAGTTATGGCCGCTTTCCATGCAGAAATGTGGAACATCGACGATTGCGGCCGGGTCATCCGCCAGCACACGCAAAAGCCCCCCGGCAGGCAGGGATTTCAGCCGCTTACGGGCTTTCAGAACGGGCAGGGGGCACAAAAGCCCTAGCGCGTCGAGTATCTCGGGTTCGTCAGTCATGTTGATTGAGATATTTCCAACGGGCGACGCTGTCCAGCATGCAACATACGACCACGAGGATGTGACTGAATGGCCCCGTGACGAAATCCACCTGATACCATATGTGCTTAGTCATGTTCGGAATTGATATCATCGACGCGGGGCTGCTGCCCGCCATGTTCATCGCCATGATCGGTGGGTTGATCAGTTTTCTGTCGCCCTGCGTTCTGCCGATTGTGCCGCCCTATCTGGCATATATGAGCGGCGTGACCATCAATGAGATGCAGGATGAGGCACGCGCGCGGCGCAAGGCGACCCTGTCGGCGCTGTTCTTTGTTCTGGGCCTGTCGACCGTCTTTCTGCTGCTGGGCTTTACCGCCTCGGCGTTTGGGGCGTTTGTGCTGAAGAATCAGGTGCTGTTTGCCAAGCTCTCGGGTGCGGTGGTTATCGTCTTTGGCCTGCACTTTCTGAACGTCTTCCGCATTCCGCTGCTGGACCGCGAGGCGCGGGTTGAAACCGGTGATTCCGGAGGCTCGGTGTTCGGCGCTTATATCCTTGGTCTTGCCTTTGCCTTTGGCTGGACGCCCTGCATCGGCCCGCAATTGGGGGCCATCTTGTCCCTGGCGGCGTCAGAGGCATCGGTTGCGCGCGGCACGTTGTTGCTGGGTGTTTATGCTGCGGGTCTGGGCATTCCGTTCCTGCTGGCGGCGATGTTCCTGAACCGCTCGATGAGTGTAATGAACCGGATCAAGCCATACATGGGCACGATTGAGAAGGTGATGGGCGGTCTGCTGCTGTTTGTTGGGATCATGCTGATCACCGGCCTTTTCACCGAATTCAGCTGGTGGCTGCTGGAAACCTTCCCGGCACTGGCGGTTCTGGGCTGATCCACCTTACCTTGGCCGCAATGCTGCGTTAACCTGCGCAGTAGAAGGTAAGGCCATGAGCAGTCACACAAATCAGCCTCAGGTGCGTAAACGCCGGGTGTTCTACATCCCCGGCTACGACCCGATTCCGGCGCGCCGGTACCGTGAGCTATATCGGACCGAGTCGCAGACGCAGGCCGAGATTTCGGGCTATAGGATTGCTATGTCTCCCAAACCTGTCGAAGGACCATTTGGCTGGCAGGTGACATCGGTTCAGGATGGCATGGAGGTCCAGACGGACATAGACGTTCTCGTCTGGTCCGACATCGTGCGCGACAGCATGTCCGGGTCGATTTTGGCGACCTATCTTCAACTCGGGCGCACAGCGTGTACCTATATCTCAACCGGCACGCTGAAACGGCTCAGTCAGTTGCGGAAAGGGCCGGTGATCGCGGCGCTGTATCCGGTTGGCATGCTCTTACTGCAATTGGCGGCTGCGATGATCGTCGTGGCGGTTGCGGTGGCTAATCTGAGTTGGTGGGGTCTGTTGCCCTCATTGGCTTTAGCTTACCTGCTGCTTCAATGGTTTCGAAAGATCGACAACCGGCTGTTCGCCTACTACCTCATGCACGACTACGCCTATTCCGCACAACTGAACGGGGAAACACCCGCTGGGCTGCAGGATCGTCTGGATGAGTTTGTGCACCTGATTGATGCCGCGTTGGATGCAGATGTGGATGAGGTTCTGGTCGTCGGCCACAGCTCTGGCGCGCATCTGGGCGTGTCTGTTCTGGCCGATTTGATCCGCGCGCGCGGCGATCTGCCGAACCGCCCGGTTCTGTCCTTTTTGACGCTCGGGCAGGTGGTTCCGATGGTCTCGTTTCTGCCCCAGGCCACAAAACTGCGGGGTGATCTGCGGTTTCTGTCGTCGCAAAAGGCTTTGACTTGGGTCGATGTTTCGGCGCCGGGCGATGGGTGCTCCTTTGCGCTTTGCGATCCGGTTGCGGTTAGCGGGGTGGCCGGGCCGGACAAGATCTGGCCGCTGGTCCTGTCTGCGGCGTTCACTCAGACACTGACGCCGCAGCGCTGGGGGGAATTGCGTTGGAAATTCTTCCGGCTGCATTTTCAATACCTTTGCGCTTTTGACCAACCCGGAACCTATGACTACTTCCGCATCACGGCGGGGCCCCAGACACTGGGTGCACGGTTCAAAGGGCGAACCCCGTCCAAAACCCGCATCGAGACCGCGGTTTCGAAACATACGAGTGTCGAAGCATGACCCCTCCAAAGCCGCGCTCTCGTCCTGATCGTGTTTCGCTGTGGCGCTATCTCAAACTGTTCCGCCGCGATCTGCTGTCCGCGCAGCCCGAGCGGTTGTACCGCGCCTGGATGGCCGAGTTTCGAACGCCTTTCTTCCGGTCCTACATGATTAATCAGCCGGACCTGATTGACACCGTTCTGAAAAAGCGCCCCGACGACTTTCCTAAGTCCAGCCGTATCAGCGAAGGGCTGCGCCCATTGTTGGGCAATTCGGTCTTCCTGACCAATGGCGACGTCTGGAAACGCCAGCGCCGCATCATTGACCCCGCTTTCGAGGGCGGACGTCTGAAAGACACGTTTCCCGCCATGCTGGCCGCCGCCGACGCCTGCGTTGAACGGCTGCGCGGTCAGGCCGGGGCTGAGGTCGAATGCGAAGAGGTGACCAGCCACGCCGCTGCCGATGTGATCTTTCGGACGCTGTTTTCCGTACCGATCGAGCATGAGATCGCCGCCGAGGTGTTTCGTAAGTTCCGAACCTATCAGCGCGAACAACCGTTGCTGAATCTGGCGGCCTTTGTGCCGCTGCCACGCTGGTTGCCCCGGTTGCATTCGAAACGCACCCGTCAGACGGCTCGGGAAATCCGCGACCTTATCGCCAGACTCACGTCCGAGCGGGCCGTGGCGATTGCCCAAGGCGAGGCCCCGGATGATCTGGCAACCAAGATCATGACGACGCCTGATCCCGAAACCGGTGCGTGTTTTGACACCGAAGAGATGATCGATCAGGTCGCGATCTTCTTTCTGGCGGGCCATGAAACCAGCGCCTCGGCGCTTGCGTGGACGTTGTACCTGATGGCGCTGTACCCTGAGTGGCAGGAGAAAGTCGCGCAAGAGGCCGAGGCGTTGGACGTCCCCTCCTTCGCCGTCATGTCCAAGCTGAAGCTCAGCCGTGATGTGTTTCGCGAGGCATTGCGGCTGTACCCGCCGGTGCCGATGATGGTGCGGCAAGCCTCTTGCCCTGAAAGATTTCGCAATCGCGAAGTGCCGAAGGGGTCCCAGATCGTTATCAGCCCGTGGCATCTGCACCGCCAAGAACGGTTGTGGGATAACCCCGACGCATTCGATCCGGCACGCTGGCACACCGAAAATGGCAAGTCCTGTCAGCGCGACGCCTATATCCCGTTCTCCACTGGCCCGCGTGTCTGTACCGGGGCGGGGTTTGCGATGGTCGAGGGGCCGTTGATCCTTTCCACGCTATTGCGCAGGTTCAGATTCGAAACAATCGCCGAAAAAACACCGGTTCCGGTGGCCCATCTGACCGTCAGATCGAAAGACGGCATTTGGTTGCGCGTGGTTGAGCGCTAACAAACTATCATCGCCCAACGCCGTGCTGTATGCGAAGAATGAAATCGGAATCATTCTTGAACGGGAAAACATTATGTCCAAAGCAGAACAGCGCGCGCAGATGTCCAATGGCGCAGGGTTTATCGCAGCACTGGATCAAAGCGGCGGATCGACTCCCAAGGCGCTGGCGCTTTATGGCGTGGATGCCTCGCAATATGGATCGGACGAGGAAATGTTCGGCGAAATCCAGCAAATGCGCGCGCGGATTATTCTGGCGGATGACTTCACCAAGGACAAAGTGATCGGCGCGATCCTGTTCGAACGCACTTTGGGCGAGGAAATCGAAGGTCGCAAAGTGGCCGATTATCTGTGGTCGGTCAAAGGGATCGTGCCGTTCCTGAAAATCGACAAAGGGCTGGAAGATCAGGCCAATGGCGTTCAGATGATGAAGCCCATTCCGGGGCTGGCTGAAACCCTGGGCAAGGCTGAGGGCGTGTTCGGGACCAAGGAACGCTCGGTCATCCACGAAGCCAACGCCGAAGGCATCGCCGCTGTGGTCGCGCAGCAATTCGACGTTGCGCGCGAGGTTGTCGCCGCAGGCATGGTTCCGATCATCGAGCCTGAGGTGAACATCAACTCGGACACCAAGGCCGAGGCCGAAGATATCCTGAAGGGTGAGTTGCTGAAAAACCTCGACCAGTTGGACGAGGGGCAGGATGTGATGCTCAAGCTAACCATCCCGAGCAACGCGAACCTGTATGACGAGGTTGCAGATCATCCGCGCGTCGTGCGTGTCGTGGCGCTGTCGGGCGGGTATTCGACCGAGCAGGCCTGTGATCTTCTGGGTCAGAACGGCAAGATGATCGCCTCGTTCTCGCGCGCATTGACCGAAGGACTGTCGAAGCAGCAATCAGAAGCCGAGTTCAACGCGGCTTTGGGCGGCAATATCGACAAGATCTTCAACGCGTCCTGCTAAGCCTCAGACCGGTTTGACAAAATCGCGGCGCATCTGCGCCGCTTTTTCCCGGCATATGCAGCCCTCGGCATGGTCATTGACCAATCCCATCGCCTGCATGAAGGCAAAGACCGTGGTGGGTCCGACGAATTTCCAACCGCGTTTTTTCAGGTCCTTCGACATGGCGATGGATTCAGCCGAGGTTGAGGCGCTGCGTGGCGGCGGCGGGATTTCCGGCTCATACCGCCAGACATAAGCGGCCAGAGAGCCTTCCGAGGCGACCAGTTCTTGCGCGCGGCGGGCATTGTTGATCACCGCTTCGATCTTGCCGCGATGGCGGATGATGCCTGGGTCCTGCAACAGGTGTTCGACATCTGCATCGGAAAACTCGGCCATCCTGTTGAAATCAAATCCACAAAAGGCCGCGCGAAAGTTTTCGCGCTTGCGCAGGATCGTCAGCCAGCTGAGGCCGGACTGAAAGCTTTCAAGACACAGTTTCTCGAACAAACGCTGGTCATCGGCCACCGGGTATCCCCATTCATTGTCATGATACTCCGGGAACTCGGGCGCGGCCAAAGACCACGTGCACCGAGGTTTGCCGTCTGGTCCAATGGCTGTGTCCGTCATGCATGTACCCTTTTTGTTCTCAATTCACGCTACACGCATTGAGCACGCGCTGACAAGGGTCAAACCTTGTTGCGATACCAATCTAAAATGAAAACCCGAATAGCGGATGCCAGCCCTGTTTCGGGATCACGGGCCACATCAATCTCTGCCGCCAAAGCATTGATTGGTTGATCTTTTTCCTGCGCTATGTCCCGAAAGGCCCGCCAGAACTCATCTTCCAGAGACACCGATGTGCGATGCCCTTTTAGCGTCAGGGACCGTTTGACGGGACGGCCGCTCATTCATCCAGCTCGTGATTGTCCAGGTCGCGCTTCTGCTTGTCCTGCCGCAGTTTCACGACGTCTTTTTCGGCCTTGGTCCGCCCAAAGGCGACGGCGTTCTGATCTGCGCGGGCCTTCTTTTCGGCCCGCGCCCTTTCTTTGCGAAACCGGTTCAGATTGACCGGCTTGCCCATCAGTCTTTCGGGCCGATCATCTGCTCGGGCCGGACAACGGCGTCAAAGGTCGCCTCATCGACAAAACCCAGCGCGATGGCCTCTTCCTTCAGGGTCGTGCCGTTCTTATGCGCGGTCTTGGCAACGGTGGTGGCGTTGTCATAACCGATGGTCGGAGCCAGCGCCGTAACCAGCATCAGCGATTCCTTCATCAGCTTGTCGATGCGCGGTTCGTTGGCCTTGATGCCCAACAGCATCCGTTCGGTAAAGCTGTCGGCGGCATCGCCCAGCAACTGGATCGACTGCAGCAGGTTGTAGGACATCATCGGGTTATAGACGTTCAGCTCAAAATGCCCCTGCGACCCGGCAAAGGTCATCGCGGCGTTGTTGCCCATCACATGGGCCGCGACCTGAGTCAGCGCCTCGGCCTGAGTCGGGTTCACCTTGCCGGGCATGATCGACGAGCCGGGCTCATTCTCGGGCAGGATCAGTTCACCAAGACCAGAACGCGGGCCGGAGCCCAGGAACCGGATATCGTTGGCGATCTTGTAGCAACTGCCTGCAATCGTCGCCAAAGCACCAGACAGGAAGACCATCGCGTCATGGGCGGCCAGCGCCTCGAACTTGTTCGGCGCTGTGACGAAGGGCAGGCTGGTGATCTCGGCCATATGGCCTGCGACCGCTTCACCCCAACCATTCTGGGTGTTCAGGCCGGTGCCGACGGCTGTGCCGCCTTGCGCCAATTCATAGATCCCCGGCATCGCCGCGTGCACACGGGCAATCCCCTGACGGATCTGGTGGGCGTAGCCGCTGAACTCCTGACCCAGTGTCAGGGGCGTTGCGTCCTGCGTATGGGTCCGGCCGATCTTGATGATGTCCTTGAACTCTTCGGCCTTCTGTTCCAGCCCCGAGGCCAGTTTTTCAAGACCCGGCAGCAACACGTCGCGCACGCTCATCGCGGTGGCGATATGCATGGCGGTGGGGAAGGTGTCGTTCGAGGACTGACCCATGTTGCAGTGATCGTTCGGGTGCACCGGGTCTTTCGAACCGATCACGCCGCCCAGAATCTCGATGGCGCGGTTTGCGATAACTTCGTTCGAGTTCATGTTCGACTGCGTGCCCGAACCGGTCTGCCAGACGACCAGAGGGAAGTTGTCGTCAAACTTGCCCTCGAATACCTCACCAGCGGCCTGAATGATCGCGTCAGCGATTTTGGCGTCCAGCTTGCCGGTCGCCTTGTTTTCCATGGCGCAGGCTTGCTTGATCACGCCCAGCGCGCGCACGATGGCCACGGGCTGTTTCTCCCACCCGATGGGGAAGTTCATGATCGAGCGCTGCGTCTGCGCGCCCCAATACTTGTCGGCAGGAACCTCGAGCGGGCCAAAGCTGTCGGATTCGGTGCGGGTCTGAGACATCTGTCACTCCGTCTGGTATGCAGTCGTATGCCGTTTAGCGGCCACAACGCTGTGACGCAATCGGCCAGTTGCGCGCACCTTAGACATACGGTCCCGAAAGGTATAGCCGTCGGATGGCAACATTTTAATTTGCACCGCACAGGATTGTGCCATTGTGCGCACCGCGCGCATGTTTAGAATAAGGTGGCTGCGGTCGAGGAGGTTTAAATGCCCGAATCTGAACGGATATCGCCAATCAAAGCCATCGCGGTGGCTTTGGCCGCGACCTTGTGGATCGCAGTCCTAAGCGTGTCGGCCCGCGCCGCCGACGTAACGCCGTTTGTCGGAGACTATATCGGTTCGGCAAATGTGGTGGACGCGGACGGAACAAGCACGCCCCGAGACATGAGCGTTTCGATTCACGAGACCAAGAACGGCTTTAATGTCAGTTGGAAAACAACGACCTACAAGCTGGACGGGCGCGTCAAGGAACAGGCGTTTTCAATCGATTTCCAACCGTCTGACCGGCCCGACGTGTTCGCCGCCGCGATGAAGCGCAATGTCTTTGGTCATGAGGTTCCGTTGGACCCCATGAAAGGTGAACCCTTTGTCTGGGGCCGCATCGACGGGGACACGATGACCGTGTTTTCACTGTTTATCGATGAGACCGGCGGATATGAATTGCAGCAGTTCGACCGCACTCTGGCCGAGGGTGGTCTGAACCTGTCCTTCTCGCGCTTTATCAACGGCGAAAAGTCCCGCTCGGTCGAAACGTTTCTGAAGAAACAATAAACCCCGCATGGGTCGCAGGGTTTCAGGGCCTATTTGCGGAAGCTGTCCAACGAGACGACGTCTGCGTCGTGGTGTTCCTCAGGCTCTTCAACCTCAATCGACTCTTCGATGAAGTTGTCTTCTTCCAGCTCGTCCTCGGGGCTTTCGAACCGCAGGCCAAACTCGACGGACGGGTCCACGAAGGTTTTGATGGAGGTATAGGGGATATACAGCGGCTCGGGCGCGTCGCCGAAGTTCAGCGTGATGGCAAAGCCGGTCTCGCCAACCTCAAGGTTTTCGAACCAGTGCTGCATGACAATTGTCATCTCTTCTGGATACCGCTCGCGCAGCCAATCCGCGATCTGCACGCCGGGTTCACGGGTGTCGAAGGTGATGAAAAAATGATGGGTGCCGGGCAGGCCGGTTTCGGAAACGCCGGTCAGAACCGTTTTGATGAGACCGCGCATGGCGGTGTGCATCAGGTTTCCATAGTCGATGTCTTGCGACATGTGTGATCCTCGAAAGTGGTTATCCCCAGCATAGGCGTTTTAACTGGAAACGAAAGAGCAGGTATGGCCGGATTGATCAGAATAGATGGATGGCCATGCCAGCCAGAGCCATCAGCGCCAGTACCGTTGCCATCCCCAATTTTGCCTTGAAAATCAATAGACCTGCGGCAAATGTCAGGGCCAGAGCAGTATAATTTGCGGATAACACGTCCGGAACAGGAGTTGACAGCGGCCCCCAGCTTGCCTGACCGACCACATCAAAGAGAACATTTAGGGCGAACCACACGGACAGGTTGAGAATCACACCGACCACCGCCGCCGTGATGCCGTGCAGCGCGGCTGTCAGCCTTGGCCTCGTCGCAAGGCTGTCCAGATAGGGGGCGGCCAGAAAAATCCAGAGGAAACAGGGAACAAATGTCGCCCATAGCGCCACAGCACCCGCTGCCAGGGCCAATGTGACGCCGCCGTTTATCTGCCCGGTCAGCATGGCAACGAACTGCGTCACCAGAATCAGCGGCCCCGGCGTTGTTTCGGCAAGGCCCAGCGCGTCGATCATCTGGCCTGTGCTGATCCAGTTGTACTGATCGACGACCGTCTGAGTCATGTAGGCCAGAACCGCGTAAGCGCCGCCAAAAGTCACAACCGCCAGACGGGCAAAGAACCAGCCCAGATCGCTGAGCAGTTGGTGCCCCGACAGTGTCAGCAGGACCAGCGGTCCCAGCCACAGGGGCAGCCAAATGGCTATCGTACGAAACGGTTTTGCCAAGGTCGTTGCAGCGGTGGGTTCGGGTGCGGGTACCGCGCCCTTGAAACTGAGATACCCCCAAAGAGCAGCCGTCAGAATGATCAAAGGGAACGGAATGTTGAACAGGAAAATGCCCAGAAACCCGAGACCCGCGAGGATGCGGTGTTCCACATCCGACAGCGCCTTGCGGGACAGTTTGAGCAAAGCCTGTAGGACAATCACGATGACCGTGGCCTTGATCCCAAGAAAGGCCGACTGAACCAGGGGCAGGGTGCCAAATGCTGCGTAAAGCATCACCAAAGCCGCGATCACAATCGCGCCGGGCAGCACAAACAGGGTTCCGGCAATCAACCCGCCGGTCACGCCGCGCAGGCGCCAACCCGCATAGGTCGCCAGTTGCATGGCTTCGGGGCCCGGCAGTAACATGCACAAGGACAAGGCTCGCAGATAGGCTTGCTCATCCAGCCAGGGCCGACGTTCAACCAACTCGTGATGCATCAGCGAGATCTGAGCGGCCGGCCCTCCGAAGGACAGAAGGCCAATCCTGCCGAACACTTGCGTTAATTCCCTGAGTGTAGGCGTCATGATCTGCGATCCGTCGGCCAGTCATGGGTTTCTTCAAACCCGTCGCGCGCCCATCGGTACAGGGCGTCATAGAGATGCATCCCGGCCTCAAGGTTTTCGTGATCGTCACGATATTGTCGTGACAGGCCGACCGAGATGGCCAGTAATCCGGCTGCCTCGGGGGCAAGGTCGTGGCGATTGGTGTCCGCAGCCCGCACCACGGTTGCAAGCCGATCCAACGCTTCAGAGCGCAGGCGCAGCTCGTCCAACAGTGTATCAAATGTGCAGGCGTCGCCTCGGTGGCTCCAGAATGCGTTTTCGATGTCAAAGGGCGTGGCGTTGAATTTTTCTGCGACGCTTTCCACCTCGGCTGGCGCGACGAACAGAAATTTCGCCTTGGGGTCGACAAAGCGACGGATCAGCCAGGGGCAGGCGATACGGTCAATCTTTGGACGGTGCCGCGTGACCCACAGTGTCTGCCCGTTAACCGGCGACGGCACAGACGCGGCCGGAATGCGCAGGCCGTCCGGCAGGTCGCGCCAACCATACATGCCGCCATCCAGATACTCAGCCGCGCAGCCTTCACTGCGCAGCCAGGAAACGACACCTTGGCTGAGTTTCTTGCCCTTTTGACAGATGATAACGCTGCGGCGATCCGAGACCAGCCGCACAAGCCCCGCAATGTCTGCGACCGGGTGCCGGAATGAACCGGGGATCAGATACGGATCCTCCGCAAAATCCTCGTCCAGACAAATATCCACCAGAATCGGGGCCTGAGGTGTTCCGATCAGGCGCGACAATTGCTTTGGGGTAATGGAGTTTGGCGATGCCATGGCATGTTCCTTGTAGTCTCGGATACATGCGAAACTTGGGCTGACGCCTCACGGGGCGTTCGCAATCTTACCCCATGGCTCTTGCTATCGTGCAAGCCGCCCATGGGTCAAGATTGCACCGCATTCGGATTAGGCCCAATCCAGCCTTTGCCCCGTCATACAAACCGGCAGTGTGTCCTGTGGAAACTGACCCAGTTGTTCGAAAAGCGAGACGAAATCGAACTGATTATAGGCTTCGACCATCTTGTCGCCCTTGAATCGCGCCATGACCTGCCCGGTGACCTCCAGCGGTGCCCCGTTATCGGCGCGGAAGGTTTTGACGTGAAGAATGGCTGAAACCCAATCGCCGTTTTCGATGATTTTGGGCATCTCAACAGTGATCTCGCCAAGGATATGACGGAAGGCCATGACCAGATCGCGGAAATCGTCGGCGCCCACCTGCATTTCGGGGATCAACCCCTCGGCCATCGTGTCGGGCGCAAAGTACTGATCGATCGCTTCGGTATTTCCCTGTTCCCAAACCTCGGCGTACCATGCTTTTAGGATATCTGTGTGCTTCATCCCGGCTCTCCTGTCTGACTGGGATGACAGTGGACAAAAGGGATGAACAAACTCTAAATCTGCACAGAAAAAGAATTAAACTCAGACATTACAATATGGAAATGCAGGTTTCTGTTGCCAGGTACCTGCGAACCCCGCCTTACGCGGCTAGGCGCAAGGGCTTAGATTTCGGTCTTGTTACTGCTTACGCAGCAACTGCAACCGGAGCACGATTGTCGTTTGCAATTGTACTATTTTCGCCGGTAACGGTGGCAGACAGCCGAGACAAAGCTAACCCCTTTAGACGTTCGTCGATCCTGTTTCGGCCCCTAAATCCCCAAACGAAGGATGGTTGGTGGAGCCGCCGGGTACCGCCCCCGGGTCCGATCCGCTTATTACGAGCGCGTTTATGTCCATAGTCCCGAAGGACTTCCCCTATATAGGTGAGGCGGCGCTGGGTTGCAAATCCAGATTTTTTAGTGTGGATACGTTCAAGAACAGATGGTTACGTTGTTTTGTTGAAGTTCGCTGCAATCAGCCAGACGGCCAGTACAAGTTCGATTCCACCAAAAGTGGCTGCTTTGACGAATGGCGGGTTGTCCAACGCCAGCGACACGAACCGCCCAAGCGCGGCCCCTGCGTAGACCACGCCCAGCATTGTATAGGCCATCGGCGCGTTCAGCCAGATCACGGCAATGCCGGTTACAACAAACAAACCTCCGACCGAGGCGCGCAATTCACTTAGGCCCATTGTGCTGTCGGTCGGGGCCAGATCCAGCGCGTTGGCGGTGTGGGCGGGGGCCAGAAAGCCGAAAAGGCCGAATCCGATGGTCAGCAAAGCGACGATTATATTCAGGGTTGTTACCATTTCGGCCTCTTCCAACTTGCTTATCCGTCGACAACGGTAATCCGTTGTTTTCCGAAGAAAAGCACTAAATCGCCGACCACAGCCCCAGAACTCCAACCAGAATCAGACTGAGCGCCCAGATCAGTTCCAGATTGAACCAACTGCGGGACAGGAATTGCAGGCCCAGCCAGCGATAGACGGCATAGGCCAAAAGACCTCCGCCAAGGATCATTGCGGCGGTATGCAGCGCTGCCACCCCCAGAACCAGCAGGCCATTCGTTGTCATGATCTGCGAGATTGCCTGATGCCCGGCATCCAATTCATCCAAGCCGCACAGGCCCAGATAGATCGGAACCAGCATCAGCGCGGCCCCATGCGCCAGCGCCACCAGAAAGGACCAAAGCGCCAGTTTGCTTGGGGGGACGCGCGACAGGAATCGCGGGTGGCGCTGGGTGAGGGCGATATAGAGACCCATCGCGATGACGATCAGTGCGGCCCCGATGCGAATCTCGCGTTGGTAGTCAACCAGTACGGCCATCAGGGCAAAGGGCAGCAGGACACCCAGCATCGCCACAAAATGTCCGCCTGCCAAGGCGGCCAGCGCGCGCCACAGGGCGGATTGGCGCTGCTCCATCAATGCCGAAGAAACAGCCAGCGGCCAGCCCATTCCGGGGTTCAACCCGTGATACGCACCGCTGAGGACAACGGCCAGCCAGAGGCCAGCCGTTGATGTCATCAGAACCTCCAACTCAGACCGAGGGGTAGCAGAAGCTGTCGGTCGAGCAGTCTCCGCCCTCTAGCCGGATCTGGTGGCTGCGGTAGCCGTCGGGGAATTCGACCCAGAAGTTCGGGTCCAGCGTCAGGCCACCGTTTTCGCCAACATCGGCCTTGACCATCGCCGCGCCGCGTTCGCCGGGATAGAACTGATCATCCCATGTGGAATAGAGCGAGTTGGTCCAATAGACGCGTTTACCGTCCCGGCTGATCTCGACCATTTGCGGGCCGTAACCAAAATCCTGACCGTTTGGATGTTTGGTTTTCTTGACGATACCACCGATTTCAACCTTGCCCGCCAGCGTCGGATTCATCGGGTCCGAGACATCGTACTGATGCAACTCACCCGTGCCCCAGCAAGCGACATAGAGATACTTGTCGTCGAGGCTCAGGTCGATATCAGTGACCAATGGCGGAACGGCCGAGAATCCCTTCAGCAGATCGGGCAGGTCATCCGGGTCGGCTGGTTGCGGGTCGATGGTGATGGTCTTTTTGGCCTCGAACGTGCCGTCCTCATTGCGCCACCACGTGAAAATCGCGCCTTGCAGGTTGGTGGTGTCCACAACCACGCCGCAGAACCCGTATTGCTTGACCGGATCATGGGCCGGGCGGATTTCCAGCGCCATCTGGTGGTTTTCACCCAGATCGATGGTCTGGATATTGGTCCGGTTGCGTAGGTTCCAGAAGTGGATGCTGTGACCATATTTGTTCGACAACAGATCCTCGGCCACGATGCCGTTTTCGAACTGCGGAGGAAGTCCCCATTCGGAACTGACCATGTAATCGCGTGGCAGGTTCCACCAGAAATCATAGTGCTTGTCCTGCACGCCACGCTCGATCTCATACCGCCCTATGATCTCAAAGCTTTGGCAATCCATGATGAAGATACCCGGAGGGCCATCGGTCCCGTCTTCACCGCCACCACCCAGCGTGCTGACATAGATGCCCTCGGGGCCGCAATGGATGGTGTGAGGGCGGGAATATCCTGTCTTTGCAAAGACTTCCTCGGGTTCGATGATCTTGTGGATCTTGGCCTCAAGCGGGTTCTTGACGTCGATCACGTAAATCCGGCTGGACCGAATGCCCGGGATAATCAGATAGCGCCGTTCCAGAAACGCATGGCCGGTCAGCGGTGACAAGGCCGAGGAACAAGCGTTCCAGCCAAAATGATGAAACTCATCGCCTTTTTCCGGCATCATCACCTTGTGGACGATCTTGCCGAAATCGTCGGATGTCGGATCGACATTCACAACCGCCAGCCCGTCGGGTTGCGAAAAGTCCGGGCTCAGCATCAGCGTGAAAGCAAGCGTCTCGGCGGGGCCTTCCATCGCCAGCTTGGCGGATGGATAAAAGGTTGGGTCCGGTCTTGTGTTCATAACGTCCTCCCGTAAGCAATTGATATTCAATTTGTATTGAGAGTTCCGGTCTTGGCGCCGGGTGACATCCTGCCTGCTCTGTCTTCCTTGTGCCTGTTCGTCTGCGTCAATCCTGGGGCCTGATCGGGATCAGGCGGGTTTGCGTTTGCGTTCGGCCACGTCCTGGGCCAGTTGGCGGGTGTAGGCTTCCAGCTCGACCAAGGTGGCATCGACCGTTGCGGCGTCATGCGCTTCAAGGGCGTCGGCGATCTTGGTGTGAAGCAAGATGATCTCTTCGCGTGACCTTGCTGTGAAGGTGATCATGTTCATCAGGGGCTGCATCGCCTCGACCGCGCCTGCCAGTTGATAGGACAGAACCGGATTGCCCGCGCCATCCACAAGTGCCCGGTGAAAGGCGACGTCCGAGGCGCAAAACGCCTCATCCGTCAAGCCGGGCTGCGCCTGTCGGAAAATCTCGGCCCGCATGGTGGCGAGTTGATCTGCTGTGCGACGCTGCGCAGACAAGGGGGCGCAGGCGCGTTCCAGCGCGTATCGCGCCTCGCAAGCCGTATCGAAGCGCACCGCGTTCATCGACAGCAAAAGGGTCGAGGTGGTGATTTGCTGCGAATACGCATCCTCAAAGCTAATGCGGTTCACAAAGGCCCCGCCGGTTGCCCCGCGCTGGGTACGGATCAGTGATTGTGCCGCCAGACGTTTCAGCGCCTCACGAACCGTTGGGCGTGAGACCTGAAATTGGTCGGCCAATTCGGCCTCGGACGGCAAACGCTCATCCACGATCAACTCACCCGAGACAATCGCATCGCGAATGGCCTGCGCGATTTGCGCGGACAGGTCTGCGGTTTTCTGTGGGTTAATCTTCATTTTGCACGCGGCTTTACGATTTTATTTGTCTGACATTTAAAAGTCTGACATTTGAAAAGCAAGGGAGTTGAGTCGGAGGGGATCACATGAGTCGCGCAATGCTACGCAGCGGGATGTGGCTGGCGTTCTATGTGCTGATCCTGTGGGCCTGGTGGGTCATGTTCTCGATGAGCCGCGACATGGACCTGGATTGGATCGGTCGTCCGGGTCCGATGGGACAGGCCATGGCGGCGATGGATCCGCGTATGGACATGTATATGCCCATGGCCGAGTTTGGTCCGCTGTTCTGGATGTGGGCGATCATGATGGCGGCGATGATGCTGCCGACTCTGGTGCCAACCCTGCGCGGCTATGACGACCTGATCCGCAGCGCCAACGGCACGCGCGCCGGATGGCTGGGCGTTCTGACCGGTTACTTCATCGTCTGGGTGGGCTTCGCGGCGCTGATCACCGGCGTTCAACTAGCTCTGTTGTTTGGTGGGGTCGTTGACATGTTGGGCATCGCCAAGTCCAACTGGGTGGCCGGAGGGTTGCTGATCGTCGTCGGTGCCTTCCAATTCACCCGCGTGAAAGAGGTCTGCCACGGCGTCTGCCATGCGCCGATGACCTATTTCCTGGGCCATTGGAAAACCGGTTTCGCAGGCGGCGTGAAAATGGGGCTGGGCCTTGGCGCGTTTTGTGTGGGCTGCTGTTGGGGCTTCATGGCACTTGGCTTTGTCGGTGGTGTCATGAGCCTATTGTGGATGGGTCTGGCCACCTTGTTCATGGTTTTGGAAAAACTTCCCCAGATCGGGCATGTTGTGACCCGACCCATGGGGTTTGCGTTGATTGCAGGCGGTCTTGTCCTGCTGATCTATCCCTTTGCATACGGAGGATAAGCCGATGGCAAAAAACAGAAAACCCGAAGCGGACAGGCTTCCCATAAGTCAGCGGATCGACAGCCGTATGCCCAACCCGAAACGGCGCGAGATGAGCCCGACGGAATGGGCCATCAAGGGCGAACTGATCCTGAACTGCTCGTGCGATGTGTTTTGTCCCTGCGTTGTCTCGCTGGGCGCGCACCCTCCGACCGAGGGGCATTGTCACGCGTGGATGGGTGTCATCATTGATGAGGGGCATTACGAGGGTGAGGACCTCTCGGGTCTGTGCGTCGGCCTGCTGGTCGACATTCCGGGCCGTATGGGCGAGGGGCAATGGAAAGTCGCCGCCTATGTGGACGAACGTGCCAGCGGCAAGGCGTATAACGGGCTATTGCAGATTTTCAGCGGTCAGGCGGGCGGCACCACCGGCCTGTTCACCATGCTGGTGAGTGAGATCATCGGGGCCGAGCGGGCTCCGGTCGCCATCGAGCGCGACGGCACCAAGCGCCGGATCGTGATCGGTCGCAAAGTTCAGGGTGAGATTGAGATGCTGGCGGGCAAGGATCCCGAGCATCCCGTGATGGTCTCGAACTCGAAATACTGGATGGGACCGGACATCATCGTGGCGCGCGGTACCAAGTCCAAGGTGCGCGATTATGGCCGCGTCTGGGATTTCGGCGGCAAATCAGCCGAGATTTGCCCCATCGATTGGCATGGGCCAAAGTGATGATTACCGGAGCCTATGCGCGTGAATTGTCGCGCTATAATCAATGGCAAAACAGTCAGTTGTCAGAGTTTCTTCAAGCATTGACCCCTGAGGAACTAACGCGAGAACGCGGGGCGTTTTTTGGCTCGATCCTGGGCACAGCGAACCACTTGCTGTGGGGCGATTGGATCTGGATGTCCCGGTTCGACAAGGGGCCGGGCCCGGAAAGCAACATCCATCGCAAAGGCGGCGGCATCCATGAAAGCGTCTATCTGTGCCCTGATCTGGCCAGTTGGCTGTCTCTGCGTAAGACCGTGGATACCCGGATTGCAGATTGGGCGAACACGTTGGGTGATGATCTGATCACCGGCCCGTTTACCTGGTATTCGGCGGCAAAAGAAGGTGATATTACATTGCCTTACGCGCAATGCATCATGCATTTTTTCAACCACCAGACGCATCATCGTGGTCAATTGCACAAAATGCTGACCGAGACCGGGTCTGAGGCCCCGGTCAGTGATCTGGTTTTCCTGCCGCAGGAGGGCTGAATGCCGCAAATATCCTTGTCTCGCCGCTTGCGGCGCACGCCCTTTTCCGACGGGGTCGAGGCTGCGGGGGTTGAAGGCTATACGGTTTACAATCGCATGTTGTTGCCGACGGTTTTTGAAAGTGTCGAAGCCGACTATCGCCATCTGAAAGAGCATGTTCAGGTCTGGGACGTATCCTGCGAGCGGCAGGTGGAACTGCGCGGCCCGGATGCGGCGCGGCTGATGCAGATGCTGACGCCCCGTGACCTGCGCGGGATGCTTCCGGGGCAGTGCTATTACGTGCCCATCGTGGATGAAACCGGTGGGATGCTGAACGATCCCGTTGCGGTGAAACTGTCCGAGGACCGTTGGTGGATTTCCATTGCCGACAGTGATTTGTTGTTGTGGGTCAAAGGATTGGCAAATGGGTATCGGTTGGACGTGCTGGTGGACGAGCCTGACGTCTCGCCTTTGGCAGTTCAGGGGCCCAAGGCCGATGAGTTGATGGCGCGTGTCTTTGGGGATCGGGTGCGAGATATCCGGTTTTTCAAGTTCGATATGTTCGAGTTCGAAGGTCGCGATCTGGCTGTTGCGCGATCAGGCTATTCAAAACAGGGCGGGTTCGAGATCTATGTCGAGGGCGGCGATATCGGGATGCCGCTTTGGAACGCGCTGTTCAAGGCGGGCGAGGACCTTCAGGTGCGGGCCGGGTGTCCGAACCTGATCGAACGCATCGAGGGCGGCCTATTGTCTTATGGCAATGACATGACGGACGACAACACGCCGCATGAATGTGGACTGGGCAAGTTCTGCAACACGCACACGGCCATTGGCTGCATCGGGCGCGATGCCTTGTTGCGCGTGGCCAAGGAAGGCCCGGTGCAACAAATCCGTCCGATTGCGATTCAGGGCGACCCGGTGCCGCCCTGCGATCGACCCTGGCCGGCTTTTGTGGATGGGAAACAGGTGGGGCAGGTGACCTCGTCTGTTTGGTCGCCCGATTTCGAAACGAATGTCTCCATAGGCATGATCCGCCTGAGCCATTGGGAACCGGGGACCGAACTGGATGTTGAAACGCCGGATGGCACGCGCCGCGCGCAGGTGAAGGCGCATTTTTGGGTTTAGAGGGGGAAGGGGGCTCTGCCCCCGTCGCTGCGCGACTCCCCCGGGATATTTTTAGCCAGATGAAGACTCGGATCTGGTTTTTTGGAAACGAAAGGAACTGCAAATGTTCAATGCGTTGGTAATGGACAAGGATGAAGAAAGCGGGCTGGCGAGCGCTTCGGTCAAGCAGCTTTCAGCAGATGATCTGCCCCATGGTGAGGTGACGGTTGCCGTCGAATACTCGACAGTGAACTATAAGGACGGTCTGTGCATGTCGCCCAAAGGGGGCGGGTTGGTGCGGTCGTACCCACATGTGCCGGGCATCGATTATGCGGGTACGGTCGAGGCGTCCTCGGACGATCGGTACGCGCCCGGCGACAAGGTGGTATTGACCGGTTGGCGCGTGGGTGAGGCGCATTGGGGCGGATATTCGCAGAAAGCCAACGCTTTGGCGGATTGGCTGGTTCCCTTGCCGGACGGGCTGAGCGCGCGGCAGGCGATGGCGGTGGGAACTGCTGGTTTCACGGCCATGCTGGCTGTCATGGCGTTGGAGGATCATGGTCTGTCCCCGGACAAAGGTCCGGTTCTGGTCACCGGTGCCGCAGGCGGCGTTGGGTCCGTGGCGACCGCCATTCTGGGCAACCTGGGTTACGAGGTCGCCGCCGTGACCGGGCGGCCCGAGACCGGGGATTATCTGAAGTCGCTTGGGGCCACGACCATTGTGCCGCGTGAGGAGTTGAACGAGACCACCAAACGCCCGCTGGAAAGCGAAACCTGGGCGGGTTGTGTGGATGCTGTTGGCGGAGAGATGCTGGCGCGGGTGCTGGGGCAGATGAAATACGGCGGCTCGGTCGCGGCCGTAGGTCTGGCCGGGGGCGCGGGGCTGCCTGCGACAGTGATTCCCTTCCTGTTGCGCGGTGTGAACCTGCTGGGCATCGACAGCGTGATGCAGCCCTATGAAAACCGCGTGCGCGCGTGGCAGCGGATCGCGACCGACCTGCCTATGGATAAGCTGGAGGCGATGGTGCACCCCGCCGCGCTGTCCGATCTGCCCGGACTGGGCGCGGATATTCTCAAAGGTCAGGTCAAAGGGCGCGTGGTTGTCGACGTGAACGCCTGATCTGACATGGCAGCCGGGGCGTGCCTGTCCCGGCTGATCAAAACCTGGCGAAAAAGGACCGAAACAACTCTGGTCATTGGCACAATTCCTGATCATGATTGCTATACATCCCAAGTGCGATGGCGTAAGACCCATCCAAACAGCACCTGAAGACGGGGAGTGAGCAGCATGTCTGACGACTTCGAACTGGACACCGATGATCTGAAGCGCCGCATGGAAGGCGCGATGTCCAACCTCAGAACCGAATTTGCCTCACTGCGGACCGGGCGGGCCTCGGCCTCGATGCTGGAGCCGGTGATGGTGGATGCTTATGGGTCGATGACACCGATCAATCAGGTTGGCACGGTCAATGTGCCCGAGCCCCGGATGGTGACGGTCAATGTCTGGGATAAGTCCCTGGTCGGTAAGGTGGAAAAGGCAATCCGTGAAAGCGGGCTGGGGATCAATCCACAGCTAAACGGCACGATCATCATGTTGCCGATCCCCGAACTGAACGAAGAACGTCGCCGCGAGTTGGGCAAGGTCGCCGGGCAGTACGCCGAAAGCGCCCGGGTTTCGATCCGGAATGTGCGCCGCGACGGGATGGACCAGATCAAGAAAGCCAAGGCTGACGGCATGTCCGAGGACGATCAGAAGTTCTGGGAAAGCGAAGTGCAGGACCTGACGGATGAGATGATCAAGGCCGTTGATGCCGCGCTTGAGACCAAGCAGTCCGAAATCATGCAGGTCTGAGCCGGTCTCATGCCCAAAGATCCCCACACCGAGCCCTGTGCTGGTCCGCGCCATGTGGCCATTATCATGGATGGCAATGGCCGTTGGGCGCAGGCGCGCGGTCGGCCCCGGCTGTTTGGGCACCATGCAGGCGCACGGCGCGTGCGCGAAGTGGTTGAGGCCTGCCCGGGACTGGGGATCAAATACCTGACAATCTTTGCCTTTTCGACCGAGAATTGGAAGCGGACACAGGTCGAGGTCGCCGGGCTGATGAGCCTGTTTCGCCGGTATATCCTGAAAGAAACCAAGACGCTGGCGGATAACGGCATTCGTGTGCGGTTCATCGGGGATCGGGTGCGCCTGGATTCCAAGTTGACCGATCTGATGGATTCTCTTGAGGAAGAGACCAAGGATAATGACCTTGTCCATCTGACGGTGGCGCTGAACTACGGCGGTCGGGATGAGGTTGCGCGGGCCACCAAACGTCTGGCCAGTGATGTCGCCGAGGGGCGGTTGAAGCCTGAAGATGTGGATGAAGAAACCCTGCCGAAATATCTGGATACCCGGGTTCTTCCCGACCCTGATCTGGTGATCCGCACCAGTGGTGAGGCTCGGATTTCGAACTTTCTGCTCTGGCAGTCGGCCTATTCCGAATATGAGTTCATCGACACCTTGTGGCCCGATTTCACCGCCGCTGAACTGGAACGCCTGTGTCGCAACTACGGCTCGCGCGAGAGACGCTTTGGGGCAGTTCCGGCATGAGCGAAGGCCGATGGTCTGATCTGACGACGCGGGTTCTGTCCGCCATTGTGCTTGTGGCCATCGGCTCGATCGAGGTGTGGCTGGGCGGTCTGTGGTTCGAGGCGTTCATCGCCATCGCCTGCGCCATCATGACATGGGAACTGGTTCGGATGATCGAACCGCAGCGCATGGGTGTGGCGGTTCAACTGGGCATTCTGACGGGCATCGCGGTGGTTCTGAGTTACCATGTGCCGCCGCTTTACAAACTACCGATCTTGCTGGCCCCGGCGCTGGTGGGGGCCGGGCAGGTCAGCCACTCCAGGGGGCTGTACGCCATCTTTGTGATCTGGATTGCCGGGGCAGGGCTGGGATTTATCTCGATCCGCGAGAATATGGGGTTCGGCTGGATGATCTGGCTGATCGCCATTGTGGTCGCCACCGATGTCGCGGGTTATTTCGTGGGCAAGGCCATCGGCGGGCCGAAGTTCTGGCCCAAGGTCAGCCCCAAGAAGACATGGTCTGGTACGGCAGGCGGTTGGGTCGCTGCTGCTATTGTCGGGGTCGCGTTTGCCGCCCATGGCGGGTTTGGTGTTCTGTTCGTAGTGGTCTCGGTCTTTGCGTCCATGGCCAGTCAGGCGGGCGATATCGTGGAAAGCGCGGTCAAGCGCAGGTTTGGGGTCAAGGACAGTTCGAGCCTGATACCGGGCCATGGCGGGTTTCTGGACCGGTTTGACGGTATGATGGGTGCGGCCCTGTTTGTCTTGCTGGCAGGCCTGCTTTATTCACCCGGGGCAATGTGATGCGCAAAGTATCGATTTTTGGCGCGACCGGTTCTGTCGGTCAGAACACGATTGATCTGATCGCGCGGGATCCGCAGGCCTATGACGTCGTGGCGCTGACAGGTGGTGCAAATATCGAACAGCTTGCCGCGGACGCCCGTCGCTTGAATGCCGATCTGGCCGTCACGGCCTTTGAGGATCGCCTGCCGGACCTGCGCGATGCGTTGCAGGGGTCTGGTGTCGAAGCTGCCGCAGGATCTCAAGCTCTGACCGAAGCGGCGGCGCGCCCGGCGGATTGGGTGATGTCTGCAATTGTCGGATCAGCTGGTCTTGCGCCGGGGATTGAAGCGTTGAAGCAAGGTGCAACGCTGGCACTTGCCAACAAAGAAACACTGGTATGTGCCGGGCCTTTGGTTTTGGAAACGGCCAGGACCCACAATGCCCGCCTGCTACCGGTGGACAGCGAGCATTCGGCCGTGTTTCAGGCACTGGTGGGGGAAGAGATTGATGCGGTCGAGCGCATCATCATCACCGCCAGCGGCGGCGCCTTCCGGGACTGGCCACTAGACGATCTGGCCAAGGCGACGGTCGAACAGGCCTCGAGCCACCCGAATTGGGATATGGGGCAGCGGATTACCATCGACAGCGCGTCGATGTTCAACAAGGCGCTTGAGGTCATCGAAACGAAAGAGTTCTTTGGCGTCGCCCCGGATCAGATCGAGGTTCTGGTCCATCCCGAATCCATCGTTCATGCGCTGGTCGGGTTTCGCGACGGTGCGGTGATGGCCCATATGGGCGCGCCGGATATGCGTCACGCCATTGGATTCGCGCTACATTGGCCCAAGCGGCAGGACTTGCCCGTTCAGCGGCTGGATCTGCCCGCCATTGGGCAGTTGAACTTTCAAGACCCCGATCTGGCCCGCTATCCGGCGCTGAAGCTGGCGCGGGACGTGATGGCGCGCGGGGGCTTGTCGGGGGCTGTGTTCAACGCGGCCAAGGAACGGGCGCTGGATCACTTTATCGCGGGTCAAATCGATTTCCCCAGCATGGCGGATATTGTCGCAATGGTTCTGGACAGATTCGATGCGGGACATAGTCTTATTGATGCCGCTTTGACTCTTGATAACGTACAGCAAACGGACCATCTGGCACGGCAATGGGCGGATGAAGCCGTAAGCAAACGAGCAGGATAGACATTTGGACCTACTTTCCCTGATCCCGCAATTTGGCAATTTGCTTTGGACCATTGTGGCCTTTGTCATCGCCTTGTCCGCAATTGTTGCGGTCCACGAATATGGCCATTACATCGTCGGGCGCTGGTCAGGCATTCATGCCGAGGTCTTCTCGATCGGGTTTGGCCCCGTGCTGTGGAGCCGCATGGACAAGCGCGGCACCCGCTGGCAGGTCGCTCTGTTGCCATTTGGCGGCTATGTGAAGTTTCTGGGCGATGCCAACGCCGCGTCGGGCAAGGACGAAGAGGCGATGGAAGAGATCGCCGAACAAAGCCCCGAAGAACTGCGTCGCACGATGCACGGCGCGCCACTCTGGGCGCGGGCGGCCACTGTTGCGGCGGGCCCGGTGTTCAACTTTGCAATGTCGATCATCGTGTTTGGGATGATCTTCTGGTCTCAGGGCGTGTCGCGCGAGCCTTTGACCGTGGGTGAGTTGCAGCCCCTGCCGGGCACCGTTCAGGGTTTGCAGGTCGGGGATGAGATCGTCGCAATCGCGGGCATCCAAACACCGGATTTCGATGAGGAAAGCACCTGGAGCGAGTTCACCGACTCGCTGCCGGTTGAGCCGGTTCTGGACTACACGGTCATTCGCGATGGGCAGACCATCGATGTCGAAGCCCCGTGGCTGTTTCCGCCGCTGATCCGTCAGGTGGCACCGCGCAGCGCGGCCATGGATATTCAGCTGGAGCAGGGGGACGTCATCACCTCGGTAAATGGTGAACCGATCTTTGCGTTCGAGCAACTCAAGGAATTTGTCGAAAGCTCGGATGGTCGGGTTCTGTTGCTGAATGTCTGGCGCGACGGGGCCGATCTTGAGTTTGCACTGGCCCCGCGCCGCACGGATGAGCCGAAGTCTGATGGCGGTTTTCAGACCCATTGGCGTATCGGGATCGTCGGTGGCATGATGCTGGAACCTGCAACCCAGCCTGCGGGTCTGTTTGACTCGCTTACAGGCGGCGTCAATCAGACGATCCGCATCATTGAAGGATCGCTGTCGGGGATGTGGCATATGATCACCGGCGCGATCAGCACCTGCAACATCTCCGGCCCGATTGGCATCGCCGAGACGTCGGGCGCAATGGCCAGCCAAGGCGCGCAAAGCTTTATCTTCTTCATCGCCGTCCTGTCCACCGCAGTCGGGTTGCTGAACCTGTTCCCGATCCCGGCTCTGGATGGTGGTCATCTGCTGTTCTACGCTTACGAGGCTGTGACCGGAAAACCGCCCAGTGACATGGCTTTGCGGATCCTGATGACCGTCGGAATCACGGTTATTCTCAGCCTGATGTTGTTCTCGGTGACCAACGACCTGTTTTGCTGATTGTGGCGCAAGCCGCACAGGAAAGCCGCATTCTTGCCGCATTCCGACGGTAAGGTTTGCGCGACGTTCAGGGGCGATCATGACCAAAGCACTGCGCAAATCCTATCAGAGTTTTAGCTTCCTGTTCATGCTGAACTGGGATGTGTTGCTGAGTTTTGCCGTCACCGCTCTGGCACTGGCCGCTGGTGCCTATCTGGCGGGATTGTGATTCTGACAGACCGTCTTTTCACGCCCTAAAGGCCATCAAATGCCGGATGCGCTTTTTGGCCTTTTGACAACCCCATCCATTCCCGCTACTCAGCATTAAAGTCTTAAAATTCTGGGTTGAGAAAAAAATGACCGACGGGCGAGGCGCGGGCACATCCTGCGGGGGGCGTAAGTCTACAAACAAGATTTTGTGGCAATCGCTGACGTTTCTTTTCCTTTTTGTTGCCGCCAGCTTACTGGCTTTGCCGAACACGGCGCAGGCGCAAAGTTTCACCATCAACTCGTTCGAGGTGGAAGGAAACCGCCGCATCGAGACGGGAACGATCATCGCCAGAACGGGGATCGAACCGGGGCAAACCGTCACAACCGGACAGTTGAACGACGCGTTCCAGCGTTTGCTTGACAGTGGTGTTTTTGAAACAGTCGAACTGACCCCGCGCGGCACAACCCTGCTGATCGAGGTTCAGGAATATCCGACGATCAACCAGATCAGCATCGAAGGGAATCGTCGCGTCAAAGACGATGTCCTGCTCGAAGTGATTTCGTCCCAACCACGACGCGTTTTCACCCCTCAGGTCGCGGAAACCGACGCAGATCTGATTGCCGAGGTGTACTCGGCCCAAGGTCGGGTCGCCGCAACCGTAATCCCGCGCATCATCCGCCGCAGCGACAATCGCGTAGATCTGGTCTTTGAAGTCGCCGAAGGCACAACGATCGAGGTTGAGCGTGTCAGTTTCGTCGGCAACCGGGCCTATTCGGACCGCCGCCTGCGTCGGGTGCTGGAAACCAAACAGGCGACCTTTCTGCGTACTTTCTTCCGCAGCGACACCTTCATCGGTGACCGGATCGAGTTCGACAAACAGGTTATCCGCGATTTCTACCTGTCGCGCGGCTATATCGACTTCCGCGTGAACAGCGCAAATGTGGAATTCACCCGCGAGCGTGATGCCTTCTTCCTGGTCATGAATGTGACCGAGGGGCAGAAATTCTCGTTCGGCAAGATCACGACTGTCAGCGAAATTCCCGGCGTCGATCCGGCCCCGTATCAGGAAGCGCTGAAGATCAAACCGGGCGTGACCTATTCGCCCACGCTGATCGAAAACTCGATTGCCCGGCAGGAGCGTTTGGGGATCCGGCAAGGTGTCGATTTCCTTCGAGTCGAACCTCGGGTGACCCGCAACCCACGCGATCTGACGCTGGATGTCGAATTTGTCCTGAGCAAGGGACCACGCATTTTTGTTGAGCGGATCGACATTGAAGGCAACACCACCACGCTTGACCGCGTAATCCGGCGTCAGTTCGACACGGTCGAAGGCGACCCCTTCAACCCGCGTGAGATCCGGCAGGCAGCGGAACGCATCAACGCACTGGGCTTTTTTGCCGTGGCGAATGTCGAGCCGCGCGAAGGATCCTCGCCCAGTCAGGTTATTCTCGATGTGGATGTCGAAGAGCAACCGACCGGATCGCTCAGCCTTGGTGGTAGCTTCTCGGCCTCGGATGGTTTTGGGATCGCGATTGGCCTGAACGAATCCAACTTCCTCGGTCGCGGCCAGAACCTGGGTTTGACCCTGTCCACGGCGCAGGATTCCGAGCAATACACCATCAACTTTACCGAACCTTATCTGTTGGGACGTCGGCTGCGTTTCGATCTGGGCCTGGGTCTGGCCGGTACGAACTCGGGGTTTGCAAGCTACGACACCGAGCGCGTGTTCTTTAACCCGCAGCTGACTTATGCGATTGGCGAGCTGTCCTCGCTTCGCTTGCGGTACGGCTGGGAACGCAGTGAGATGACGCAGCAGGATGATGAGATCAACGGCGCTGTCATTTCCTCGGAAATCGATCAGGGCAAGCGGACGACCAGTTCAATCGGTGTGTCTTATGTCTATGACAGCCGTCTTGGCGGCCTGAACCCGAATGCCGGTGTGCTGTTCGAAGTTGGTGTTGATGCGGCCGGTCTTGGCGGCGATAACGAGTTCTTCAGAACAACCGCGCGCGGTATCGCACAGACCCGCGTCCTAAGCGAAGAAGTGGTATTGCGCGCGACACTGGAACTGGGTGCCTTGCATTGGACAGGCAACGATTTCAGCCGCACAATTGACCGCTTCCTTCTGGGGCCGAACACATTCCGCGGGTTTGAACCCGCGGGTCTTGGCCCGCGTGACCTGTCCAACGGTCAGGACGATGCCATCGGCGGCAACTACTACTGGGTTGCCCGGTTCGAGTCGGATTTCCCGCTGGGCCTGCCAGAGGAACTGGGTCTTCGGGGCGGTGTGTTCTATGACGTCGGGAACCTCTACAACATCGACAACGTGAACACGGCCGGGGCGAACATCGTGGGTGCCAACGGATCGATCCGTCACGTGATCGGCGTTTCGGTCCTGTGGGAAACGCCCTTCGGCCCGCTGCGGTTCAACTTCTCGAAAGCTCTGAAAAAAGAAGAGTTCGACAACGAGCAGAACTTTGACCTGACCGTTCAAGCCCGGTTCTGATCCGCGATGCGGTGGATTTGCAAACGTCTCATTCAGGGCCCTTTGGGGGCCCTGTGTGTTTTTCTGGCTCTGTTTGGCGTGACACCAGCGGTGGCGCAGCAATTGGGCGTCACGCAGACCGTTGTGCTGACAGTCTCAAGCGATCGCTTGTTCACCGAATCCGAATTTGGCCAGCGGGTGCTGCGAGAGATCGAGCAGGAAGGCACGCTGTTGTCCGAGGAAAACGAACGGATCGTTGCCGAGCTAAGCACCGAAGAAAAGGACCTGACCGAGAAACGTGCTGAATTGGCGCCCGAAGACTTCCGTCCTCTGGCCGAGGCATTTGATCGCAAAGTACAATCGCATCGCGAGGGTCAGCGCGCCAAACTGGATGCTCTGGGCCGCATCAGTGAAGAAAGCCGACAAAGGTTCTACGAATTGGCGCGCCCGGTTCTGATCGATCTTATGCGTGAAAACGGGGCGTCCATCATCCTAGAACGCTCCAGCGTGCTGCTCAGTTCGGACACGTCGGACATTACCAGCGCCGCGATTGAGCGTATCGATGCTGCAATCGGTGATGGAACCGGCTTGCAGGACGGGACAGGCGAATAGGTTTGCTTGCCCTTGGGGGCCTGTATTGCTAACCACGCTGAAACTGAGAATGCAAAACGGGACATTTGAATTATGACCACGGAAACCAAAAGCGCTGACATTCAGCTGATCCAGCGGATTTTGCCGCACCGCTATCCGTTTCTGCTGGTCGATAAGGTGGTCGATATCACCGATTACCACTCGGCCCGTGGCATCAAGAATGTCACCATGAACGAGCCGCATTTCCAGGGCCACTTCCCCGGAACCCCGATCATGCCTGGCGTGACAATTGTCGAGGCGATGGCTCAGACCGCCGGTGTTATGCTGGGCGTTGGCATGGATGTGATCGACACCGAACTGCTGATCTATTTCATGAGCATCGACAAGTGCAAATTCCGTCGCAAGGTTGTTCCGGGTGACGTGCTGGAAATGCATGTCGAGACGATCCGTGGCAAGAAGGGCGGCAAGCTGTTCAAGTTCAGCGGTCGTGCAACCGTTGAAGGCGAGGTTGCAGCGGAAGCTGAGTTTTCGGCCTATGTTGACTGGGACATGGAAAAGACAACATGAGCGGCATTCACCCCAGTGCAATCATCGAAGAAGGCGCCCAGATCGGGCAGGACTGCGTCGTTGGGCCGTTCTGCTACGTCGGGGCGCAGGTCCGGTTGGGGGACCGGGTCGAGCTGAAGTCTCATGTGGTTGTCACCGGCGAAACTTCGGTTGGCGACGACACGGTGATCTTCAATTTCTCGGTCATCGGTGAGATCCCGCAGGACCTGAAGTTCGGTGGTGAGAACACGCGGCTGGAAATCGGTCAGCGCAACCGGATCCGCGAACATGTGACCATCAACACCGGCACCGAAGGCGGCGGTGGTGTGACCCGCATTGGCGATGACTGTTTGCTGATGGCAGGTGTTCACGTGGCCCATGACGTTCAGATCGGCAACCGTGTGATCATGGTGAACCATGCAGGTGCGGCAGGTCATTGCATCATCGAGGATGACGTGATCGTGGGCGGAATCTCGGGCCTGCACCAATGGGTGCGTGTGGGTCGCGGGGCCATTATCGGCGCGCTGACCATGGTGCCCAATGACGTGATTCCCTACGGGCTGGTACAGGCACCGCGTGGTGAGTTGGATGGCCTGAACCTGGTGGGCCTCAAGCGGCGCGGCGTGTCGCGCGCTGATATTTCGGCTTTGCGGGCGGCGTTCCGCGAATTGTCGGGCGGCGAGGGCACCTTTCAGGAGCGCGCCCGCCGCGCGGGTGAGGATACCGAAAGCGAATATGTGCGCCGTATCGTTGACTTTGTGACAGGTGACACGGACCGGTCGTTCCTGACCCCAAGGAAGTAACCCCATGCTGGCATTGATTGCGGGAACGGGTGTTTTACCGGAGGAGGTTGCGTCTGCGCTGGCAGAGCGGCCTTTGATCTGTGCAATGGAGGGGTTTGAGCCCGATAACCTGACACCCGATCTGGTGTTTCCGCTGGAACAATTGGGCAGTTTCATCACCGACCTCAAATCGCGCGGCGTGACACGGATTTGCATGGCAGGCGCGGTTCGGCGACCCAAGGTGGATCCCGCGCGCATCGATGCGGCGACGCTGCCCTTGGTGCCAATCCTGCAACAGGCAATCATGTCTGGCGACGATGGTGCCTTGCGGGCGGTGATCGGCATCTTCGAGGATGCTGGCCTATCTGTTCAAGCCGCGCATGACATTGCGCCCGATTTGCTGCCTCCGCTTGGTTGCCTGACCGAGGCACAACCGTCCGAGGCTGATCTGGCTGACGCTGAGCGCGCCGCAACTGTCCTGCGCGCAATGGGCAACGCTGATATTGGACAGGCCTGTGCGGTTTCGCAACGGCAGGTGCTGGCCTTCGAAAGCATCTTTGGCACCGCCTGGATGCTGCAATCTCTGACTCAGCGGCCCGATGCCGGCGGCGGTGTGTTGTTCAAAGGCCCCAAACCCGATCAGGATCGTCGGGCCGATTTGCCTGCGATCGGACCCGATACCGTGGCGGGCGCTGTGGCTGCGGGCCTTACCGGGATTGTCATCGAAAAGGGCGGCGTTCTGGTGCTGCAACGCGACCGCGTGATTGCCGAATGTGACCGTCTGGGTCTGTTCCTTTACGTGCGCGAGCGGGCCTCCTGATGCGTGTTTTTCTGGTCGCCGGGGAACCTTCGGGCGACCGGTTGGGCGGCGCTTTGATGGAGGGGCTACGGACCCTCGTCCCCGAAATCGAATACGATGGGGTTGGCGGGCCGCTGATGCAGGCGCAAGGGTTGGAAAGCCGGTTCCCGATGGCCGAGCTGAGCGTCATGGGGCTGGTCGAGGTCCTGCCCAAGTTCTTCCACCTCAAACGCCGGATCGCTGAGACTGCGCAAGCGGTGCTGGACACGCAGCCCGATGTGCTGATCACCATCGACAGCCCCGATTTCTCGCTGCGTGTGGCAAAACTTGTGAAAGCGGCCAGCGACATTCGCACCGTGCATTACGTGGCCCCCAGCGTCTGGGCCTGGCGTCCGGGGCGGGCGGACAAGATGGCCAAGGTGATTGATCACGTTCTGGCCCTGCTGCCATTCGAGCCGCCTTATATGGAACGCGAGGGGATGGAGTGCGACTTTGTCGGCCATCCGGTCGCAAGCGAACCGATTGCGACCGAAACAGATATCCACGATTTCCGGGCCGCCTATGATCTGGGCGATGCGCCCATTCTTCTGGTCTTGCCGGGCTCGCGCAGGGGCGAGGTGGACCGGCTGGCCCCCGTCTTTGGGAAGGCGCTGCGGCAGTATCTCAAAACCCGACCAGACACGCGCGTCGTGGTGCCGGCCGTGGCCCATATGGTTGATACAGTGGCCGAGCATCTGCGCGACTGGCCCGGATCGCCAGTTGTGATCGACCCACGCGATATGCCCTCGGATCAGGCTGTGGCCCAGAAACGAGCGGCCTTCGCGGCGGCTGATCTGTCGCTGGCTGCGTCGGGGACGGTCTCGCTGGAGCTGGCGGCGCAGGCGACACCAATGGTGATTGCTTACAACTTGAACTGGCTTACGACCCTGATCGCCAAACGCATGGTGCAACTGGACACCGTGACACTGGTCAATCTGGTGTCGGAAACCCGGACGGTTCCCGAATGTCTGCTGGATGACTGCCAACCGGACAAGATCGCCGCTGCGTTGACGCAAGTTGCGGATGCACCGGATGCCCAGCGGCAGGCCATGGAGATCACGATGGAGCGTCTGGGCCGCGGCGGCGAAGCGCCGGGCCTACGGGCGGCCAGGGTGGTTTTGCAGCGCATGACAGCCGCAGATGGGTGAATACCTGCTCTTTGCGGTGTCCGCCGGGATCGCGATGGTGTCGACCAATCTCGATAATCTGGCGGTGCTGCTGGGGCTGATGCTGGTCATGGATCACAAGCGGGCCGTGGTAGGGTTCGCCGTGGCGCAGGCGATTGTGCTGTCGCTGGCTTTCGCGGTGGCCATCGGTGTCAGTCAAAGCGGCCTTCCGGGCTGGATCGGGTATCTGGGGCTGATCCCGCTGACCTTGGGGCTTCGCGGAATCTGGCAGCAGTTTTCGGGGGCCGAGCGACAGGCGGATGAACCCAACGGGGCCGTGACCTCGGTCGTGACCCTGTTTATTAGCTTGTCAGTGGACAGTTTCGCAGTGATGACCCCGCTGCTGGCGGATTCGGCCCCGGTTTTCCGGCTGGTCGCCCTGATCGGAGCGATTTGTGCTGCGGTTCTGTTGGCCTCGGTCGCTACGTGGGGTGCGCCTTATGCGCAAAACCTCGGGCCTCGTGTCGCGCGTCTGGATCGGATCGCGCCGTATATTATGGTCTGTGTCGGTCTTTACATCCTGCTCAATTCGCCGACCGACGTGCTTTGATCCGCCGTCTCGGCGTTGTGATCGCCGCGCTGTTGTCGCGGCGATCTGGCCCTGCAATATCCTGCGGCCAAAGGAGATCGCAGATGACCCGCATTCCCCCATTGACCGACGATCAGATGACCCCGCAGGCCCGCGCGGCCCATACCGAGCTGGGTGCATACGGCCCGTTCGACAACTGGGCGCGGGTGGCGGCCCATTGCCCGCCGGTGTTGGAACACGTGAGCGGAATGCTGACCGCATTGCGCGCGCAGGAAACTCTGCCGCGCCGGGCGCTGGAACTGGCGATGGTGACAGTGTCCAAGCTGAATGCCTGCGACTATTGCGTGTCACATCACGCGCCATTGCTGACGGTTGCCGGGCTCAGCCCAGAAGGCGCGGCGCGGTTGCCCGATGTTACAGATCACCCTGAACTGGACGCCTGCGACAAGGCGGTCGTGCTCTACGCTCAGGCGGTGACAACCCGCTCAGGCCGCATGCGCGACGCCGAGGTGTCCGACCTGCGGGAATGGTTCAGTAACGCGCAGATCGTCGAGTTGACCTGGCGCATCGCGCTGTGCGGCGCGTTCAACCGGTTCAATGATGCGCTGCAAATCCAGATTGAGCCCGAGGTCGATCCGGTCTCGGCTTAATACCCGCGCCAGATCCAGCCACCGCCATAGATGCGGCTGCCCTCATTGGCATAGAACACGCAGGCCTGACCCGGAGAGATGCCTTCCTCGGGCGTCAGCAACTCGACCTCAGCCGTGGTGTCCGACAGGGGGCGGATGATCGCCTCACGCGGGGGGCGGGTCGAGCGAACTTTGACCGACAAGTGCCATTCACTGCGTGAGGTGAAGGGTTCATCGCCCAGCCAGTTGATCTCGCGCACGGGAACGGTGCGGGTGGCCAGCATCTCTTTTGGGCCGACAACAACCTGTTTCTTATCCACGTCCAGCTTGACGACATAAAGTGGCTCGCTCAGCCCACCGATGCCAAGACCGCGCCGCTGACCAATGGTGTAGTGAATCACCCCGTCATGCTGCGCCAGAACACGGCCATCGGCGTGCACAATCTCACCCGGTTCCGCAGCACCAGGGCGCAGCTTCTCGATCACGCTGGCATAGTTGCCGTTGGGCACGAAACAGATGTCCTGACTGTCGGGCTTGTCGGCCACTGCCAGCCCATATTGCGCCGCCATTTCGCGCGTTGCGTCTTTGGAGGGCAGGTGGCCCAGCGGGAAGCGCAGGTAATCCAGTTGTTCGGGCGTGGTCGAGAACAGGAAGTAGGACTGGTCGCGGTTTGCATCCTCGGCACTGTGCAATTCCGGGCCGTTCGCGCCCATCTTGCGCTGAATATAGTGACCGGTGGCCATGCAATCAGCTTCCAGATCCTTGGCGGTTTCCAGCAGATCCTTGAATTTCACCCGTTCATTGCAGCGGATACAGGGCACCGGTGTCGCGCCGGCCAGATAGCTGTCGGCGAATTCGTCGATCACCGCGTCCTTGAAGATGTTCTCGTAATCCAGAACGTAATGCGGAAAGCCACGTTCCTCGGCCACGCGGCGCGCGTCGTGGATGTCGATCCCTGCACAGCATGCACCTTTCTTGGCCAGCGCCGCGCCGTGGTCGTACAGCTGCAAGGTCACGCCCACCACGTCATACCCCTGATCGGCCAGATAGGCTGCCACGACGGAGCTGTCGACGCCGCCAGACATGGCAACAACCACCCGCGTTTCCGAGGGAGGTTTGGCAAAGCCAAGCGAATTGAGTTGGGTCTCGGCGGCGAGGGCCATGGCGATTCCAGTCCGGGTTAAGAAAGACCGGCAGAATATAGGAAAATTCTAGACACTCTCAAGGGGCGGTTTCACCCGGCATTAAGTAGGCTGGTGCCAGCTTTGATGCAGCAGGAAAAGGGTTGAAAGATGTATTTGCACAAAGTTGAAGGACCGCGGTCCGTAACCCTGCCGGATGGAACGATTTTGTCCCGCGCCGATCTTCCGCCTTCGGACACGCGGCGCTGGGTGGCCTCGCGCAAGATCGTAGTCGTACGCGGGGTGCTTTATGGGCTGATTACGCTGTCAGAGGCCAAGAAGCGCTATGGCATCAGCGATGAAGAGTTCAACACCTGGGTCGCAGCGGTTGCCGAGCACGGTGTTGAGGCGCTGAAAGTCACCGCCTTAAAAAAATATCGACAACCTAAAGGAGAAAGTGAATAAATGATTCAACGGTAACGTCAGATTAACCATTCTTGGTCAGGTTTAATTTTAATTGGAATATTTGACCCGAATTGGAGCAGTGAAATGAGAATACTTCTTGTCGAGGATGATCCGACCACGTCCAAAAGCATCGAACTGATGCTGACGCATGCAAACCTGAACGTGTATGCGACGGATCTGGGGGAAGAGGGGATCGATCTGGCAAAACTCTACGATTACGACCTTATTTTGCTGGACCTGAACCTGCCGGACATGAATGGGCACGAAGTTTTGCGGCAATTGCGGATCGCGCGGGTAGAAACGCCGATTCTGATCCTGTCGGGCGCCGATGATACCGAGAGCAAAATCAAAGGGTTTGGCTTCGGGGCTGACGATTACCTGACGAAGCCGTTCCACCGTGAAGAACTTGTCGCGCGTATTCATGCGATCATCCGCCGCTCCAAAGGGCATTCACAATCGGTGATCCACACGGGCCGCGTCGCAGTTAATCTGGATGCAAAAACGGTCGAAGTGGATGGCAAAACGGTTCATCTGACCGGCAAGGAATACCAGATGCTGGAGCTGTTGAGCCTGCGCAAGGGGACGACTCTGACCAAAGAGATGTTTCTGAATCATCTCTATGGCGGCATGGATGAGCCCGAACTGAAAATTATCGACGTTTTCATCTGTAAGCTGCGTAAGAAACTCAGCAACGCGACCGGTGGCGACAATTATATCGAAACCGTTTGGGGCCGTGGCTACGTTCTGCGCGACCCGCAAAGCAACACGGTGGACGAGACCCGTATGGCCGTCGGCGCCTGATACAAGAACACCTGTGCCGCCGGTGGTCCAGGGCGGCACCCGCACTCACGGATCAGCACGTCTGGACCTGGCCATGGCCTCGCCCTATCACTGATGTCCAAGAAGACGTGACAGGGCGAGGCCATGAGCAACTCCATTACACCCGCAGACATGACCGAAGACGAGGCCCGCGCCGAGCTAGAGCGTTTGGCCAAAGCGCTTTTGCGGGCCAATCGGTTGTACCACGCCGAAGACGCGCCCGAGATTTCGGATGCGGAATACGATTCTCTGAAACGCCGCAATGCCGAGATCGAGGCGCAATTCCCGCACCTGAAACGCGCCGACAGCCCCAGCGAACAGGTCGGCGCCCGGGCCGCAGACGGATTCTCCAAAGTCACCCATGCGATGCGCATGATGTCATTGGGAAATGCCTTTGATGACGAGGACGTAGGCGATTTCGACCGGTCGATCCGAAAATACCTCGGGTTGGCCGCAGGCGCGCCGCTGGCCTTTACGGCGGAACCCAAGATCGACGGTTTGTCCCTGTCCTTGCGTTATGAGGACGGTGAATTGGTTCAGGCCGCAACGCGTGGCGATGGCGAGGTGGGCGAGAATGTCACCGCAAACGCCCGCACGGTTTCGGACATCCCGCAAAGGATCAAAGACGCGCCAGCCGTTCTGGAGGTTCGGGGCGAGGTGTATATGTCCCACGCGGATTTCGATGCACTCAACCAGCGCCAGACGGAGAGCGGAGGGAAGACATTCGCCAACCCCAGAAACGCGGCCGCCGGGTCCTTGCGACAACTGGATGCGGAAATCACCCGCGCGCGACCTTTAAGGTTTTTTGCCTATGCCTGGGGCGAGGTGTCAGAGCCGCTGGCGGACACTCAGATGGGTGCAATTGAACGGCTAAAGGATTTTGGGTTTTCGACCAATGCCTTGACGCGTCTTTGTAATGCGACAGAAGATATTCTCGCGCATTACCGCGATATTGAAGCGCAGCGATCGACCCTTGGGTATGACATCGATGGGGTCGTCTACAAAGTGAACGACCTGGCGCTGCAAGCGCGGTTGGGGTTCCGGTCCACGACGCCTCGCTGGGCCATCGCCCATAAATTCCCCGCTGAACTGGCCTGGACCCGGTTGGAGGCAATCGACATTCAGGTCGGGCGCACCGGTGCCCTCAGCCCCGTGGCGCGCCTGCATCCGGTGACGGTGGGCGGCGTCGTCGTATCCAACGCCACTTTGCACAATGAAGACTATATTGCAGGTCGGGACGCCAAGGGTGGCACCATCCGCGACGGCAAAGACATTCGGGTCGGCGATTGGGTGCAGGTCTATCGCGCCGGGGACGTGATCCCCAAAGTGGCCGATGTCGATCTGACCAAACGCCCGGCAGACAGTATCGCGTACGCTTTCCCGCAAGAATGCCCCGAATGCGACAGTGCCGCCATCCGCGAAGATGGTGATGCCGTCCGGCGCTGTACCGGCGGGCTGATTTGCCCTGCGCAAGCGGTTGAAAAACTGAAACACTTCGTATCCCGGAAAGCGTTCGACATCGAAGGGCTGGGGGCCAAACAGATTGAGATGTTTCATGGCGATGAGGTTCTGCCAATCAACACTCCGGCGGATATTTTCACGCTGCAGGCGCGCGACACGGGCAATCTGGCTCGGCTCAAGAACCGGGATGGATGGGGTGAGACGTCGGCCAGGAACCTGTTCGACGCCATTGACGAGAAACGAACCATTGAACTGGGGCGCTTGCTGTTCGCCCTCGGCATTCGCCATGTCGGAGAGGTTGGCGCGCGCGACTTGGCGCTGCACTACCTGACTTGGGAGGCCATGGCGCAGGCGATTGATGCGGCCCGCCCGGCCGCACTGGCGCAGCGGCGTGCTGATCAGGCCGAAGAGGCCGAACGCATCGCCGCCACCGAAGAAAACCGTCGGGCCCGCGTTAAAGAAACACGCGACGCTGCAATCGCAACTTCGGATGTACCCGAGGCCGCTGCCACGGCCTGGTCCGATTTGATTGGCATCGACGGCATCGGCGCAACGCTGGGCCTGTCCCTGTCGGATGCTTTTGCCAATTCGGATGAGCGCCGCGCTTTCGATGACCTGATCCGGCATTTGACGATCATATCACCCGACGCCCCTGCATCGGACAGCCCGGTTGCAGGCAAGACGGTCGTCTTCACCGGAACGCTGGAAAAGATGACCCGCGCCGAGGCCAAGGCGAGGGCTGAGGTTTTGGGTGCCAAAGTCTCAGGCTCGGTCAGCAAAAAAACCGATTTGTTGGTGGCCGGGCCCGGGGCAGGATCCAAGGCCAAGAAAGCCGCAGAACTGGGCATCGAAACGCTGGATGAGGATGGCTGGCTGCAGCTGATCGACGGCGCATGAGCGGACGGCCCGAACAACTTTTCCCGCTGTTTGCCGGGTTGGAAACGCTGGAGGGTGTCGGCCCCAAAACCGCACAGGCCATGATGCAAAGCGGGATCGAAAGCCCGCGCGATGTGCTGTTTGGGCTGCCATATGCCGTGGTTGACCGGCGCAGGCGTGACACGATCCAAGGGGCTGATTTGCCGACAACTCTGACGGTTGAGGTGACTGTTGGCCCGCACCGTCCGCCCCGAAACAAGGGCGGGGCCTATCGGATTCATGTCGAGGACAGTCAGGCCGATTTTCAACTCGTGTTCTTTCACGCACGCGGCGACTATCTGAAGAAGGTGCTGCCGCAAGGATCGCGCCGGGTGATCTCGGGCAAGTTGGAGCTGTTCGACGGGATGGCGCAGATGGTGCATCCCGATCACATGCTGCCGGTTGAGCAGGCGCGCGACATTCCCGAATTCGAACCGGTCTATCATTTGACGCAAGGGGTGACGCAGAAAACGGCGTACAAGGCCGCGCGCAGTGCGTTGGCCCGCGCGCCTGAATTGGCCGAATGGATTGATCCGGCACAAGTGGCCCAACAAAAATGGACAAGCTGGCATGATGCGGTTCACGCCGCCCATCATCCGCAGGGCGCCGATGATGTGGCCGCGTTCTCTCCGGCCCGGGAACGTTTGGCTTATGATGAGCTGTTGGCGCATCAGTTGACCCTGGCTCTGGCGCGTCAGATCGAACGCAAGGCGAGGGGGATCTCCAGCGTTAGCACCGGGGCGTTGCAGTCCAGAGTTCTGCGCAGCCTGCCGTATCGGCCGACCGGGGCGCAAACCCGCGCGATTGAAGAGATCTCGGCCGATATGGCATCTGATCTGCGGATGAACCGGTTGCTGCAGGGCGATGTAGGGGCGGGGAAGACACTGGTCGCGTTCATGGCGCTTCTGATCGCGGTTGAGGCTGGCGGGCAGGGCGTGATGATGGCCCCGACCGAGATTCTGGCCCGTCAGCATCTGGAAGGCCTGCGCCCCTTGGCCGAAGAGGCCGGAGTCGTTCTGGAAATCCTGACCGGACGCGACAAGGGGTCCGAGCGTCGCGCCAAGCTTGAGGCTTTGGCGCGTGGCGATATTCAGATTCTTGTCGGCACCCATGCAGTATTCCAAAGCGACGTGGCATTTAGAAACCTGCGGCTCGTCATCGTTGACGAACAGCACCGGTTCGGGGTGCGTCAACGGATGGAATTGTCTGAAAAAGGGCAGGGCGCCGATGTCTTGGTGATGACCGCGACACCGATCCCGCGCAGTCTGGCGCTGGCGCAATATGGCGACATGGATGTTTCAGTTCTGGACGAAAAGCCGCCCGGGCGAAAGCCGATCAAAACCGCGATTGTCAGCACTGGGCGCATGGATGAGGTCGTCGCCCATCTGCGTCGCGCGATTGATGAGGGGCGACAGTGCTATTGGGTGTGTCCCTTGGTCGACGAATCTGAGGTGTCGGATCTGACCGCGGCCGAAGAACGGTTCAAGCGTCTGCGGGCGGTGTTGGGCGAAGGCATCGTTGGGCTGGTGCATGGTCAGATGCCGCCCGCCGAAAAAGACGCGGCCATGACAGCGTTTCAGAACGGGGACACCAAGGTTCTGGTGGCCACGACGGTCATTGAGGTCGGTGTGAACGTACCCAATGCCACGATCATGGTGATTGAACGGGCCGAGATCTTTGGTCTGGCGCAACTACACCAGCTGCGCGGTCGGGTTGGTCGGGGCGACGCGGATTCGACCTGTTTGCTGATGTATCAAGCGCCGCTCAGCGAAGGCGGGCGCAAGCGGCTGGAAGTGCTGCGCGAGACCGAGGACGGCTTTCGCATCTCGGAAACCGATTTGCAGATGCGCGGGGCGGGCGATCTGATCGGCACGGCGCAATCCGGGTTGCCGAAGTTCCGCATTGCCGATCTGGAGCGGCAGGCCGGGTTGATGGCGGTTGCGCAATCCGATGCCCGCGCGTTGCTGAATGCGGACCCGAAACTGACCTCGGACCGGGGCAAGGCCGCGCGTGTTCTGCTATGGCTTATGAAACAGGATCAGGCGATCCGTTTGATTTCAGTGGGTTAGATCATAAATCCCGTAAAGTTCACAAATGTTCTCAAAAAGTTCTTTACCGACTCGGCAAAATATGAGAACAAAAAGTCAACAAAGGATTAAATCCCTGACCGGAGGTGACCCATGCTGACCCAGATCAAGACAGTCTTTACCCGCTCGCAACCGACGATCCTGCAGGATGCGGTGGGTGTGGCCTCCTTGGTCGTTATGCTGATGGTTGCCCTTCACCTTCCGATTGGATTCTAAGCCTTTCTGCCTGCGCTCTCGTGCCGATTAACCCGCGCCTGTCATCCCCAATACGATCAAGGGTGACCTGCCTGTCCCAAACCCCTTGAAGGGGCCATGCCTCGGCCCCGCGCGGTGTCCCGGACCCCACACGAGAAACGCATTGCCTGCCGCCGCCCTTTCCGCCCGGAAGGTGCGGCGGTTTTTTTTTATAGCTGACCGGTTTTCATGATTTCCAGCATCGCAGACAGCACCGAATTGACTGCGACCGAGGCCAGAATCATTCCCATCACCCGGCTGATAATCGCGGCACCGGAATGTCCGATCAGGCGAATGATCGGCTCGGCCAGCAACATCAGGACAAAGGCAATCACCAGAACCGACAGCATGACCAGCGCAGTAATGCCCTGATCTGCCGCGCTGTAACGGTTGTTGTCGGTCAGGATCACAATCGCCAGCATCGCGCCCGGTGAGGCAAGGGACGGCACGGCAAGCGGAAAGATGGCCGGGTTATGCGTGTGGGTTTTGTCGTCCTTATCATCCTCGGCGGCGCGTTGTTCCATGTCCTGCTTGCTTTCGCCAAAGATCATGGTCAGCGCGAAAAGGAACAAGATGATCCCGCCGGCCACCTGAAATGAATTCAGGCCGATATCCAGCGCCTCGATCAGCAACTGGCCGAACACCAGGAAGAACAGCAAAACGCCGGCGCTGATCAAGGCGGCCAGAACAGCGGTGCGCCGTCGCGCGGCGGCCTCAAGCCCGGCTGTGACGGCGATAAATACGGGAATCGTCCCGATGGGGTCAATCACGACCCACAATGTCACGAAATGTTCGAGTAAATTGTTCACACCCATCTCTCCGCCAAATTGTGACTGACGTTAGACGGGATTGCCGCAAAACGCTACGATCAGGCGCAGTTGGCCTGTTCAGCTTGCGCAATTGCTTCGGCGGTGGCGTCAAGACACAAAAGGATCGAGGCGTGGCGGTTCTTATAGTCCCGCGCAGGTATCAGCACCTCTAACCCGTCAAACGGCGCGTCGGGGACCGGCCCGTCTTTTTTCAGCATCGCAGCCAGTTGATCCCGAGCGGTTTCGATCTGCGCCCGCGTGGCCCCCAATACCGCGTCTCCGACAACCGAAGCCGATGCCTGACCCAATGCACAGGCTTTCACGTCCTGCCCGAAAGCGGCGACTCGGCCATCCTGCACCTTCACGTCAACGGTCACGGTCGAACCGCACAGCGGAGACCGTTTTTTGACCGTCGCATCGGGGTTATCCAGCCGATCCAGATGCGGAATATCCGCCGCGAGCGCCAGAATGCGTCCGGAATAGAGCTTTATCAGATCGTTCTCGCCGCTCATGGCTTTCCCTCGTTGCGTGTTCCCCATACATAGTGGTCAGCCCCCGGGATGCAAAAGGTTTTTGTCATGTCTGACCCTGTCGTGTTTGACCCATCGACTTTGAAATATAACGAGGCTGGCTTGATCCCCGCCATCGCGCAGGATCACACATCCGGCGAAGTGCTGATGATGGCCTGGATGAATGCGCAGGCGGTGAAACGCACGTTGGAAACAGGGCGCGTCACCTATTGGTCGCGGTCGCGGCAGTCCTTCTGGATCAAGGGTGAATCTTCGGGGCACACTCAGGAACTGGTCGACTTCCGTGTCGATTGTGACAGGGACTGCCTGTTGGTTCTTGTTGATCAGAAAGGTCCCGCTTGTCACACCAACCGGCGCAGCTGTTTCTACACGGCCATCCGGGACGGAGTTGAGACCGAGTTGATGAAACCGATGGAGTGAATGGCGCAAGCGCCATGCCTTCGGCGAGAGTATTTTAAAAAAGATGAAGCGCGGTCAGAGGCCGACCATGGCGCGGATGTCCTGAGGGGACGCACCATCGGATCGGTATTTCGAGATCGCGCGCGCGTCGTCGCGTTTTGCCAGCCGTTTTCCATTTTCGTCCCGGACAAGGTCGTGGTGGAGGTATTCAGGCGTCGGCAGGTCCAAAAGGGCTTGCAGCAGTACATGGATGCGGGTGGCTTCGAACAGGTCCTGGCCGCGGATAACCCGTGTGATGCCTTGTTCGGCATCGTCCAGCACGACGGACAGATGGTAGGATGTGCCCATGCCCCGGCGCGCGAGGACCACGTCACCGATGGTCTCGGTTAATTCCTCGGGTGTGAAGATGACAGTACCCGTTTCGCCGTTTGGCCCCTGGCCGAATTCGGTAAATTGACCTGCAGCTGGGTTTTTATCGAAGACGTGGCGCGCGGCTTTGGCCATGTCCAGTCGTAGTGCCTCGGTCCTTGGTCGGGGCGATGTTCCCCGCGTTTGGGGGCGGTTCCGGCAGGTTCCGGGATAGATCAAACCGTCCGGACCAAGCAGCGGCGCGCCCTCTTGCGGGGCGCTGACCGCCGCCCCGATGTCTTTGCGGTTGCAAGTGCAGGGATAAAGAAAGCCGCGTTGCCAGAGGCTGTCCAAAGCCGCGTCATAGATGGATTGCCGCTGCGACTGGCGCAGCGTCGGCTCGGGCCAGTCAAGGCCCAGCCAATGCAGGTCGTCATAGATCTGCTCTTCCCAGTGAGGCCGGGATCGGGATTGGTCGATATCTTCGATCCGCAGCAGAAAGGCACCGCCCTCGGCAGCCGCCATGTCACTGGCCAGCAGCGCCGAATAGGCGTGACCCAGATGAAGGGGACCCGTCGGAGAAGGCGCGAAGCGCGTGGTAAAAATCACGTTTTTTCTAATACATACACGTCAGATTTCATGTCCAGGCCGGGTAAATGCGGGCCATGTTCCCGGAACAGAAGACGCGCAGCCCCCATATCGAGCCAGTCGTTCAATCGTGACGTGTAGCTGTGATCCGCAAGCGTATGATCGTTAAAGGAAAAGGCCAGCTTTCCACCCTTGGGAAGCGCGTGCATAAGCATGTCCAGAGTTTCCGGCGGGGCGGCCCCCGAACCAATCACACCGATAGCCGTGATCGCCGCATAGGCATCTGGGGTCAACGGTGCGGGTTCGGTAATTTCAAAGCTCTTGAGATCCCGGTAAACAGCTTTGTCGCGCGCAACCTTCAGCATGTTTTCGGTTGGGTCCATGCCATCAAGCACCTCGAACCCGGCCTTGCGAAGCGCGACGCCGGACAGGCCGGTGCCACAGCCGTAATCCAGAACTGGCGTCAGGGGTTCCGGCATTTTCGACCAGAGCGCCTGGGCCACGCGGTCGGGGGTGGCATAGCCTTGCTCGGCCACCTCGGCCTCGTAGGTCGCGGCCCATTTCTGATAGTGGGCTTCGGTTTGTTCGGGTGTTTCCAGATCGTAGGTGCTTTTAAAGAATTCGTCGCTCATAACCACATGGTAGGCTGATCAACGGCGTCGCGTCCAGTCAGCACGCGGCCAGCCAGTTGGTCCATTCTTCTTTGGCGCGATCTGTGTAGGCTTTGTAACGGTCTTTGCGGCCGCGACGGCCGCCTTTCAGGCCATCGACCGGGCGGAACAGGCCGAAATTTACGTTCATAGGCTGAAAGGTCTTTGCCTCGGCCCCGCCGGTGATGTGGTGGATCAGAGCGCCCATGGCGCTGTCTTGTGGCACTTCTGGCAGAGTGCGCCCCAGAATTTCAGCCGCTGCCAGACGACCGGCCAACAGCCCCATCGCGGCGCTTTCGACATACCCCTCGACCCCGGTGATCTGACCGGCAAAGCGGATATTCGGTTTGGTTTTCAACCGCATCTGCGCGTCCAGCAACGTGGGCGAGTTGATAAACGTATTGCGGTGAATACCGCCCAAACGTGCGAAACTGGCGTTTTCAAGCCCGGGGATCATGCGGAACACTTCGGTCTGTGCGCCGTATTTCATCTTGGTCTGGAAACCCACAATGTTGAACAGCGTGCCCAAGGCATTGTCGCGACGCAATTGCACCACGGCATGAGGTTTCACGTCCGGCTGATGCGGATTGGTGAGGCCGACAGGCTTCATCGGGCCGTGGCGCAGGGTTTCGCGACCACGCTCGGACATCACCTCGATCGGCAGACAGCCGTCAAAGTAACCTGCCGTCTCGCCTTCGTGAAACTCGGTCTTGTCGGCGGCCAGCAGGGCATCGATGAAGGCCTCATACTGGTCGCGGTCCATCGGGCAATTCAGATAGGCTGTGCGTTCCTCTTCCGTCTCGCCCTTGTCATAGCGTGACTGCATCCAGGCCTGGCTCATGTCGATGCTGTCAGCGTAGACGATGGGGGCAATGGCATCGAAGAAGGCCAGCGAGTCCGCACCGGTCTCGGCCCGGATTGCCTCACCCAAAGCCGGAGAGGTCAGGGGGCCGGTGGCAAAGATCCAATGCCCGTCATCGGGAAGGGATGTGACCTCTTCGTCCGTCACGGTTACACGGGGATGGGCGCGCAGCTTGGCGGTGACATCCTCGGCAAACGGATCGCGGTCGACGGCCAGTGCGCCCCCGGCGGGCAGGCGGTGCGCATCGGCGGTGGTCATGATCAGGCCGTTCGCGGCACGCATTTCCCAGTGCAGCAGGCCCACGGCGTTTTGTTCGTCATCGTCGGACCGGAAGGAATTCGAACACACCATCTCGGCCAGATTGCCGGTCTGGTGCGCGAATGTGCCGACATTGGGGCGCATTTCATGGATCACAACATCCACGCCCATCTCGGCGGCTTGCCATGCGGCCTCGGACCCGGCCATGCCGCCGCCCACGATATGCAAAACTTGTGTCATGCGCTGCCACATAGGGCAGGGGGCAGGCAGACGCAACTCAACCCTGTCAGTGGCGTCGAATTTTATGGGAGGGTCTTGGGGTCGCCGCTGCGGGAATGTCAACGCCGGTGAGAGAAACCAGCTTGGAGGGACCTTCCGCCCACGGCGACCCAAAAGTGTACCTGAGGCCTCAGCCTCGTCTCAGCTTTGCCACAGTGTCGCCCTTTTGAAAAGTGCAAAAATGAAAACAGTGGCAAAAAATGTACCTAACAATTGCGTCATTGCGTCCAATTCGGGGGGCGTTTCTCAATAAAGGCGGAAATGCCTTCTTCTGTGTCCCGATGCAGCATATTCTGCGCCATTACCTCTCCGGTATAGGCGTAGGCCTGATCCAAGGGCATCTGAAGCTGTTGATAAAACGCCTCTTTTCCGATTTTGACGGCCGTTCCCAGCTTGCTGCCCAATTGCTCGGCCAATGAGATCGTTTCATGCTCCAGCAGCATTTCGGGCACGACGCGATTGACCAGACCCAATTCCGCGGCCCGTTCAGCCGAGATGAAATCGCCCGTTGTCAGCATCTCAAACGCATGTTTTCTGGGGATATTGCGGCTGAGCGCGACCATGGGGGTCGAGCAGAACAGTCCGATATTCACACCATTCACGCCAAATCGCGTGCCCTCGGCAGCGACCGCCAGATCGCAGGTTGCCACCAACTGGCAGCCCGCAGCCGTGGCGATGCCGTGCACTTGCGCGATAACCGGTTGCGGAAGTGTCTGAATGGACATCATCATTTTGGCGCAGCGCGCGAACAGGTCCTGGAAATAGGCCTTGCCGCCATCCTCGGACTGGCGACCGGCTGTCATCTGTTTCAGGTCGTGCCCGGCACAAAAGGCCTTGCCCGCGCCCGACAGCGTGATCGCTCGAATCGAGCTGTCCTCGCGCAGCGCGTCGAACTCGGATTGAAGGGCCGCCAGCATCTCATCGCTCAGGGCATTCAGCCTGTCAGGCGCGTTCAGTTTCAACTGAGCAACCGCGCCTGTGTCGTTACGTTCCAAAATTGCCATCTTGCCCTCCCGCTGGCTGTTGGTCCAACTCTAGGGCGCGACGTTCAGGAGGGGAAGTATGGGTTTAGCGCTGCAGAAGGACGAACTGTCACAATACCTTCACCAGGTATTTCCGCAGGTGAAACAGGATTTTGTTGTCGAGGACCTGACCGAAGACTGTGTGACCATGCGGATGATGGTGGCCGAGCGTCACTTGCGCCCCGGTGGCACCGTATCTGGCCCGTCCATTTTCAGCCTGGCGGATGTCAGCGTCTATGCGATGGTTTTGGCGCGCAAGGGGCGTCAATCCCTGGCAGTTACCACCAGCGGATCACTGGATTTTCTGCGCAAACCGGAAGGCGGCAAGGATCTGATCGCCGAATGCCGGTTGCTGAAACTGGGGCGCAGCCTTGCGGTCGGGGATGTGCTGATCTTCTCGGAAGGGTCGAACAAGCCTGTGGCGCGGGCCAATATGACTTATTCTATCCCGCCCGAAGGTTCGGCTGCGGCGAAATTTGGTTGAAAAAGGGCCGGGGACGAACCCCGGCCTAGGAAGAGGTCCCGTGATGGGACTGGGGATAATTCAAAGCTGCCAGAAATAGCGTTTTACTTCGCGTGTGGCTTGCATGCGGGTCAAACCCACATCTTCAAGCAGCCTGTCATCCAGATAGCTCAGGTTAATACGACTGCGACGACGGCGTTCCCATTGAGTGACCGCCGCCGCAAACCGCACGGCCAGCGCGGCGATCAGCGGCAGCCGGGGGCTGTCGTTCAGCAGCAAGAGGGCGGGGTTGTGCATTGTGCGTGTCATCTCAGTATTCCCTTCAAATTGTATTGACACAAAGCATTGTTGTTCGGTACAGTTGCTTGATACATTCGATATTGTGTCAAATGCAAAGGAAGAATTGTAATGGATACAATTTGGCCAGAAGCACTGCCAAAATCCAAGGGGCCAAAATACACTCTGGTCGCCGACACAATACGAAAAGCCATCGAAAGCAAAACGTTAGACATCGGAACCAAGCTGCCGCCGGTGCGTGAGCTGGCGTATCGATTGAAAATCACTCCAGGCACAGTTGCGCGGGCTTATACGATTCTGACGGACGAAGGCTTGCTACAAGCCGAGGTTGGGCGTGGTACATTCGTGGCCCCGCCAAAATCACCGATTCTGGACGATGTCTGGGCACGGCAGCTGCATCTGAGGGACGACAAGTACAATGCCAATGTCAGCCTGTTCAGCCCGCGTTTGGCAGATGCCGGGCAGGTGGCGTTGATCCGGGAGTGTCTGCAAAAGGTCTCGCAAGCCGATCCGGGGCTGTTTTTGAATTATCCAACGCGCGATGCGTATCAACCGATGCGTCAGGCGGTTGTCAACTGGTTGTCGGACTTGCCTTTGGGTGCCGTCTCGCATGACGACATTGTACTGACCCACGGCGGTCAGAACGGGCTGTGTCTTGTGTTCCAGACAATCCTGCGCGGTCCAAAGCCGACTGTTCTGGTCGAAGATCTGTCTTATGCCGGGTTCCGTCGGGCCGGAGAGCTGATGCGGGCCGAGGTCATTGGTGTGAAAATGGACAAATGGGGCATCGACCCGCAAGCGATGGAGCATGTGCTGCGGCAGAACCAGGCACAGGCTGTTTGCGTCTCGCCCGAAGTGCAAAACCCAACCGGCGCACATACGCCATTGGAGCGGCGCAAGGAGGTTGTCGAAGTGGCCCGCCGTTTCGATCTGCAAATCGTCGAGGACGATTGTTATCGTATGGGCGACGCCCGCGAACCCAGCTATCGCGCTTTGGCACCGGAACGGGGTTGGCATGTCTCGTCAATCTCAAAGACCCTGACCCCGGCCTTGCGGGTCGGGTTTGCCATTGCTCCGAAGGAACGCAGCGTGGATCTGCGACGCTCGGCGGAATACGGGTATTTCGGTCTGGCGCAGCCGCTTGCGGAACTCACCCGGTTGATCCTGTCCGATCCCCGCACCCGTCAGATCGCGCAGGACGTACGGTCCTGTATGGGCGAATACGTGCGGGTGACGGTGAATGCGCTGGGGGGCTTTGATCTGAACTGGGCGCCGGATGTGCCCTTTGTCTGGCTGAACCTGCCATCCGGCTGGCGCGCCGCCGCGTTCAGCCGCGCGGCTGAGCGGGAAGGGATACAGTTGCGATCCGCGGATGAGTTCGCCCTGCGTGACGGGCGCGCGCCGAACGCTGTGCGTATCGCAATGAACGGTCACGTCTCATTGCAACGGTTCGAGGATGCCATGCTGCGGCTGCGGGCACTGCTGGACAATCCACCTGAACAAATCAGCGTCTAAGCGGTTACAACTCGTCCAGGTAATCCTCGGCCAGATCGGCGATTTCCTTTTGCTTGTCGGTGCCATTGATGACCCGTCGCGCCTCAAGAAAATCGGTCTTTCCCTTCGACACGTAATCTTCAAGCTTTCGCCCCGTGAATGTGCCGATCTTCATACCATGAGCGATGGTGAACAGGGACGCGTCGTGCCGAAGGGCCAGATCGGGGTCGCCGACAAGATCAAGCCCCAGAATACTGGAATACACCTTGTAGTTATTCTCCCAGGTCAGTTGCACATAGCCGCGTCCGTAATAGGGATAGTAGCGAAAGTTGTCCCTCCGCCACTTTTCGCTGAGCCAGTAGGCTTCCTTTACCGGTTCGAAAGTGTGCCCGGTTTCCCACTGCGCGGTTGCAAGGCCGTAGGCGATCTGGGTCTTCAATCCCAAACCGATAAAGCGGAACATGGCGGCGATGCTGTCTTTGACGTCATCTTTGCTGTCGGCGGGCATTGCGAAAATTGTGCGCAGCCGCTTGGCCTTTTTCTTCAGGTGATCGATCACAGCATCAGAGACAACCGAGGGATGGCCATTTCCGATGTCCTGCACCAGTTCGGCAAAGGCGTTTCGGGTTTTGGGTCCGATCAACCCATCTGCTTCGCCAAGGGGGTGGGCGCAGATGGCCAACCCTCTTTGAACGGCGGCCAGTCGGGTTTTGTTCAGGTCATCCAGTCGTGTACCCGGATCGATTTTGTCTAACGCGGACAGGTCCAGCATGTTCCCCTCCTGAAATATGTGCTTGCGATGCAATCGCGTTTTGGAAACTGTCAGAAATTGAAAAATAGGGCAGCAGGATACTGCGCGAGGTGGAATTTAGATGGGGTAAAATAATACCTATTTTTTAACACTTTGTAATTACGTCATAAAATAAGGTTTTCGGTTGTTGACGCGGCATTCCCGCGCGACTAAAACCCGTCCATCGAATTCGGGCCGCTCCGCTGGGGCGGTCTTTCACATCAAACAGGACTATCCTGCCATGAAAACCTTTTCTGCAACACCTGCAGACATCGACAAGAAATGGATCCTGATCGACGCCGAGGGCGTTGTTCTGGGCCGTCTTGCCTCGATCGTCGCCATGCGCCTGCGTGGCAAGCACAAAGCGTCGTTCACCCCGAACATGGACATGGGCGACAATGTCATCGTGATCAACGCTGACAAAATCCAGATGACCGGCAAGAAGCGCGAAGAGAACTTCTACTGGCACACTGGCCACCCGGGCGGCATCAAGTCGCGCACCAAACAGCAGATCCTGGAAGGTGCACACCCCGAGCGCGTTGTGACCCAGGCGGTCAAGCGCATGCTGCCGGGCAACCGTCTGGCGCGCCAGCAGATGACCAACCTGCGCGTTTATGCCGGTGCCGAGCACCCTCATGAGGCGCAAGCGCCCGAAGTTCTGGACGTCAAGTCCATGAACAAGAAAAACACCCGGAGCTAATGACCGATGGCTGATCAGATCAATACTCTCGAAGAGCTGAGCGCCGTCGCAGGCGTCGAAACCGTAGTCGAAGAAGTCATCGCACGTGAACCCGTGCGTGACGAACTGGGCCGTTCGTATGCCACCGGCAAGCGTAAAGACGCTGTTGCCCGCGTTTGGATCAAGCCGGGTTCCGGCAAGGTCACCGTGAACGGCAAAGACCAGGACAAGTACTTCGCGCGTCCCGTTCTGCAGCTGATCCTGCGCCAGCCGTTCCAGGTTGCCGGCGTGGAAGGTGAGTTTGACGTTGTTGCAACCGTCAAAGGCGGTGGCCTGACCGGTCAGGCCGGTGCGGTCAAGCACGGCATCTCGAAAGCGCTGCAACTGTACGATCCGTCGCTGCGCGGCGCTCTGAAAGCCGCTGGCTTCCTGACCCGCGACAGCCGCGTTGTGGAACGTAAGAAATACGGTAAGCGCAAAGCGCGTCGTTCGTTCCAGTTCTCGAAGCGTTAATCGCTGCGGAATACGACATTCGAAGGGCTCGCATTTGCGAGCCCTTTTTCTTTGCGATTACTCTTCGTAGACCAGTTTCCACGCCCCGTTTTCGACCACGTTCACAAAGACCGTGTCCGCGCCCTGATGGTCATCCGGGCCGTAGGTGATGTGGTTACCGACCAGTTCGTCGGTGTAGTCCAGCGACTCCATTGCCGCGATAAAGCTTTCATGGGTCAGGTCCGGACCGGCGGCCTCTAGCGCCTTGACCATCATTTCCGCAGCGGAATAGCCCAGCATCGCAAAGCCAACCGGATCTTCACCCGTTGCGGCCTTGTATTCCTCGATAAACGCAGCCGGCGCAGGTTCGTCGGCGCGTGCCCAAAGATCCTTCCACGACGCCGCCGCGTAGAAACCGTCGGTCACACCGCCCGGCACCTGCGCGACAACGGTCAGGAAGCTGGCCGAGGTGCCCAGGAATTTCATGTCGGTCAGGCCCATTTTCTTGGCAGTCCCAACGACCGTGATCGCCTGCCGTACGCCAAGCGCCATGGTGACGATGTCGCAGCCTTCTTCCTTGAGTTTGCTTAGCGAGCCGACAAAGTCCGTCTCATCCGGCTTGTGGGTGGTTTCTGCGACAAAGGAAATCCCGGCTTCTTCAGCTCCGGCTTTGCTGCCTTCCAGAATTTCCTCTCCAAAATCGGTGGGAAGATACATGGTGCAGACAGATTGTGATCCAAACTCACCGTTGAGGTATTTCACGCCAACCCGGGCCTGATCATAATAGGTCGAGAAGGATGTGAACTTATTGTCCATCGGTTCCTGCAGCATCTGCCGCGCGGCGGTAAGAGGGGCAACGTTGGGAATACCTTTGGGGTCCAGCAACTTGAACCCGGCCAGGTTCATCGGTGTGCCCAGCGATTGCAGCATGGCAAACACCTTGTCGCGGTTCAGCAGCTTGTTATAGCCCTGCATCGCGCGCGGCATCTGATAGCCATTGTCCTCGACCACATAGCGGATCGTGCGACCATGCACGCCACCTGCGGCATTCACTCGATCAAAGACCACATTCGCGCCTTTGGTGGCCGGAACACCCACGGCGGCGAAAATACCGCTCAGATCATTGACCGAGCCGATCACGATCTCATCGTCAGTGACCCCTTGCGTTTGCGCCCAACCCATCGTTGCCGCTGCAGTCAGCGCCGCAGCAACAGTCAGTCGGTTCCTCAACTTGCTCATCTTTCTCCTCCCGTTTTATCCCTTGGTTAACTGTACATATCTTCAATCAAATGTGCGTGTTTCTTTTCCACCAGCCCGCGTTTCAGTTTCATCGTGGCGGTCAGTTCGTCATCCTCGGCCGTCAGCAAAACGTCGATCAGGCGGAAATCCTTGATCTGTTCAACCCGCGCGAAATCGGAATTGACCGAGGCGACTTCGGCACCGATCAGATCCTTGATTTCGGTTGCAGCGCAAAGTGATGCAAAGTTCGAGAAGGGGATTTTGCGGTCTTGCGCAAATTTCTCGACGTTTTCCTGATCGATCATGATCAGCGCGGTCAGGTATTTGCGCTGATCACCCACGATCACCGCGTCCGAGATATAATGGCTGAACTTCAACCGGCTTTCGATTTCAGCCGGGGTGATGTTCTTGCCGCCCGCCGTGATGATAATATCCTTCATCCGACCTGTGATCGAGAGAAACCCGTCCTCGTCAATTTTCCCGACATCGCCGGTGCGCAGCCAACCGTCGGTGGTAAAGCTTTCAGCGGTTTTGGCATTGTTGCGCCAATAGCCCTGAAAGACATTCAGGCCCTTTACCTGAATTTCCCCGTCCTCCGAGATACGCATGGCACACCCCTCGACCGCGCGGCCAATGGTGCCGACGCGGTTGTCTTCGATCGTGTTCAGGGATGCCAGACCCGAGGTCTCGGTCATGCCAAACCCTTCGATCAACGGGACACCAATGGCCCAGTACCATTTCAGCAGATCAGGTGAGATCGGCGCCGCCCCGGACCCGCCGCGGCGCATTTTGTCCATGCCCAGCATCCGCCGCAGATTGCGCAGCACCAGATGATCCCAGACCCAGAACCGCGCGGCAATACTGGTCGGGACAGGCTGGCCTGTCGTCAGGTACTCGGCCCTTGCCAACCCGGCCTTTACCGCCAGACCAAAGGCCAACCGGCCCAGCGGCGTGGCATCCTGCGACATGATCTGGACCTGCGCATAGATCTTCTCCCACACACGGGGAACAGCGGTGAATGTGGTGGGCGAGACCTCTTGCAGGTTGGCGAACACCGTTTCCGGGCTTTCGGCGAAATTGACGGTGCAGCGGGCGGCCAAGGGGAAAAAGACGGAAACATCCCGTTCGAGAATATGGCACAGGGGCAGGAAGCAGAGCTGCTCGTCGCTGGCCAGGGTCGGCAGCGCCCTTGCACCGCATTCGATACCGGCCAGAATGTTCTCGTGACTCAGCATCGCGCCTTTTGGTTGGCCAGTGGTGCCCGAGGTGTAGACCAGCAAGGCGGTGTCCTGCGGTTTGGCAAGGGCAATTTCGGCCTCGAACCGGCTCGGATCTTCGGCTTCGGCCTGTTTGCCAAGCGCATAGAGGTCTTCGATCATCATACAGCGGGGATGATCCAGATCGTGCAGACCTTCGTCTTCCAGGATGATGACCTTGAGCAGCCCCGGAACGTCGTCTTCGACCTCAAGGAACTTGTCCAGTTGTTCCTCGTTCTCAACGATCAGAAACCGGCTGTCGCTGTCATTGATCAGGTATTGCACCTGTTTGGCCGCGTCAGTGGTGTAGATGCCGGAAGAAATCCCACCAACGCATTGAATACCCATGTCGAACCAGGCCCATTCCTTGCGGTCCTCGGACAGGATCGAGACCACTTCCCCGCGCTTAAGCCCAAGTTTTCGCAGCGCCAGACCGATCCATTTGGCTTGTTGCCAATAGTCGGTCCACGAATAGGACTTCCAGATGCCCAGATCCTTTTCCCGATGGGCCGTGCGATCACCCAGTTCCGCGCAACGGGTTTGGAAAAGGTCCGAGATCGTGATGCAGCCATCCACGCGCACGGGGCGCTGACCGGGCGTTGCGTTCAACTGCACGCCGTTGATCGTGATCTGATGGGGCAGGGGGGTGCTGTCCATCCGTGTCACCTCCACGTCTTTTTCCGCTTCCAGCGGCGGTTTTCCCGCGCGCCTTCTTCCTGCACGCCCAGATAGAAATTCTGGATGTCCTCGGATTGCAGCAATGTGTCGGCAGCCCCATCCATGACGATGCGTCCGACCTCCATCACATAACCATGATGGGCCAGTTCCAGCGCCGCATGGGCGTTCTGTTCGACCAGCATCATCGTCATGTTCTGTTCGTCATTCAACCGTTTGAGGATGCCGAAGATCTCCTGAACAAGCAGCGGCGACAGACCCAGCGAGGGTTCGTCCAGCAGCATGATCTTTGGACTGGCCATCAGGCCCCGGCCAATCGCCAGCATTTGCTGCTGCCCGCCTGACAGGGTTCCGGCCTCTTGCCCGCGACGTTCCTTCAAAACCGGAAAATAGCTGAACACCATCTCGCGATCCTGTTCGATCTGGGCTTTGTCCTTGGCCGTGTAGGCCCCGAGGCTGAGGTTTTCGTTCACGGTCAGCAAGGGAAACACCTCGCGCCCCTCGGGGACATGAACGATGCCTTGTTGCACAACCTTATGCGGCTCGGACCCCTGAATATCCCGCCCGTCGAAGGTGATCTTGCCTTTTTCGGGGTCCATGACGCCCGAGACGGTTTTCATCAGCGTGGTCTTACCCGCGCCATTGGCCCCAAGGATCGAGACGATCTGACCCGGATGCACATCCAGCGAAACACCGCGGATGGCCATGATCGGGCCATAGAAGCTTTCGATATTGCGGATTTTCAGGATCGGCTCGCTCATGAGGCTTTCCCCAGATAGGCCTCGACCACGGCGGGGTGGGATTGCACCTCGGCGGGTGTTCCAAGGGCCAGTTTGGCCCCGTCCGCCATGGCCAGAACGCGGTCAGACACGCCCGAGACCAGACCCATGTCATGTTCGACCATAAGCACGGTGATCCCCATCTGCCGCCGGATGTCATCGATCCACCAGCGCATATCCGTGGTTTCCTCGACCGACAGGCCTGAGGCTGGTTCGTCCAGCAGCAACAGCTTTGGATCGGTGGCCAGCGCGCGCGCCACCTCGACCACTTTGCGCACACCGTATGGCAGGCCCGAGATCATCTTGTCGCGATAGGCCTGCAGGTCGAGGAAGTCGATGATCTGTTCGACCTTCTCGCGGTTTTCCAGTTCCTGCCTGCGGGCCGAGGGTAGGAACAGAACCTCGGACAGCAGGTTGGTTTTGCGGTGCCGGTGCCGACCGACCAGCAGGTTTTGCAGCACGGTGGCATGTTCGAACAACTCGATATTCTGAAAGGTCCGCGCCACGCCAAAGGCGGCCACGCCCGAAGGTTTCACCCGCAACAGATCATGCCCGTCAAAGCGGATCGAGCCCGCGACCGGGTCATAGAAGCGTGAGATCAGATTGAACACAGTGGACTTGCCCGCGCCGTTGGGGCCGACGATGGCAAACACCTCGCCCTCCTCGACCTCAAACGACAGATTGTCGACCGCGGTGACGCCGCCGAATTTCAGGGTGACGTTCTCGAACTCCAGCAGACTCATCTCAGACGCTCCGTCTTGAGATAGGATTTCTGCCGTTTGAACATGTCCTTGCGGTAGAAGGGGAACAGCTCGAACCAGGTGCGGATTTTCAGCCAGCGGCCATACATGCCCAAGGGTTCGAACAGGATGAAGGCGATCAGGATCATGCCGAAAATGCCGAATTCCAGCCCCGGAATAGCGACTGTACTGCCGCCGAACAGGACACCCACATACTCCTTCGAGATTGACAGGAATTGCGGCAGGAAGCCGATCACGATAGCCCCCAGAAACGCGCCGTGGATCGAGCCCAGCCCACCAATCACAATCATCATCAACAACTGGATCGAGATCAGAACTGAGAAAGTTTCATTGTTGAACGCCCCAGAAAACATGCCCATCAACGCGCCGGCCCAGCCGGTTACGGCACAGGACAACGCGAACGAGATCATCTTGGTTCGGGCAATATCGACCCCCATGGCTTGCGCGGAGACTTCCGAATCCCGCACGGCGATGAAGCTGCGCCCCAAAGGTGCGCGCAGCAGGTTGACATAGCCCAGCGTGACCAGAACAGCGACGCTCAGCACCAGCCAGAAGAATGGGGCGGGGGTGCCCCAGCGATCCACACTCAGGCCAAAGATGTCGACGCCGCCGATGAACTTGCCCGCCACGCCACCCGTCAGAGGCTCGGCCAGAACGATCACGTCATCCATCAGGATGGACAATGCCATGGTAAAGATCGCCAGATAGATCCCGTGCAGGCGCAGGGCAGGGATGGCCACGGTGACACCGGCTATTCCGGTCAGGACACCGGCCAGCGGGAAAGCGATCAGGAAGGGTACGCCAGCCTCGATCAGGATCACATTGGCATAACAGCCAAAGGCCAGAAATGCAGCGTGACCAAGGCTGACCTGCCCCGTATGGCCGGTCAGGATCATCAGACCCAGACCGGCGATGGCCCAGATCAGGACATTGGTCAACTCACCCAGATAAAAGTCATCCAGCCACCACGGGGCAACCGCGACGACGACTAGCAGGAGCAGATACAGAACCAGTTGGTAGCGGTCCTTCCAGGGCCGAATATCCTGCATGTAGTTGGTTTTGAAAACGATGCGCATCGATCAGACCTTCTTGACCCGAACCTGGCTGAACAGGCCGTTGGGCCGGAAGATCAGCACGGCCAGCAGCAGCGCATAAGGGGCGATCTGGCTGTAGCCTGCGGCGATATAACGGCTGGCAAACGGCTCGATCACGCCGACGATCAGACCACCCGCCAACGCGCCGGGCAGGCTGCCGAAGCCGCCAATCACGGCGGCAGCAAAAGCCTTGATCCCCAGCAAGCCCGTCGTTGGATCGACCGAGCCCTTCGCGGCGAAGAGGATACCGGCGATCCCGGCCACAACTCCGGCCAGCGCCCAGATGAACCCCTGCACGCGCTTGACCGGAATGCCCATGTAATAGGCCGCCAACTGGTTCTGTGACGCACCCTGCATCGCCAGCCCCAGCTTGGTTCTGCTGAAGAACACATAAAGACTCCAGGTCAGCAGGATGGTGACGACGATGACAGCAACGTCCTCCATCCCCAGAACAAGCCCGCCAAAGCGGACCTCTTTTCCGGCCAGTGGGTTTTGCAGTGTCTGCGGCTCGTGCCCCCAGATCAGCCCGGCGACAAAGCGGATCACAAAACCCAAAGCGATGGTCAGGATGACAACGGCGGTTTGGCTTTGGCCGAACATGCGGCGAATGATCAGGCGGTCCAGCAGATACCCCAGCGCCCCCATGATACCCAGAGAAATCGGCAATGCCATCCAGAAGGGCAGGCCCATATATTCGGTGTTTGTCAGGCCGATCGTGACAAAGGCCCCCAGCATCATGAAATCGCCTTGTGCGAAGTTCACCGCTTCGGTCGCCTTGTAGATCAGGACAAAACCAAGCGCGATCAGGCCGTAAACACACCCGTTCGCCAGCCCGCTGATCAGCAGCTGCGCGTTATCCAAACTCACCTCCCCATGCCGGTTGTCCGGTTCGTGTCCAACCCGCACAGCAAAGGTGCGGCGTTCGTTCTACTATGGCGTGATAATCACCTTCCCGTCACTCTTTTTTAGCGCATCGGCAAGATTTGGGATCAGATTCCTGAGTGTAAGCCGTTCTGACACATCGGTTTTCCATCGCCCATCGGCAAACCGGGCCTGAACTTCGGTCACAACGCGCATCTGGTCTGCGGGCGGCGTGGACATCATCCATTGCGTCAGCCAGAAGCCTTCGATCCGCTTGCCCATAAAGATCAACTGACCGGTTTGCGTCAGCGTCGGGGCCTCGTTGCCCAGCTTGCCATAGCACACCCACTGCGCCTTGTTTGGCATGGCACAGAACACCTGTTCCGAGAGTTGATCCATCACCGCATCCAGAAACATGCGAGGTTTCAGTGTGCGGCTCAGCTCGGCGAATTTCTGGCCCACATCAGGGTCCGAGGCGACCAGCACCTCGGACGCGCCAAGGTCTTTGAGCATATCGACAGTCTCGGCCCGCCGGACCAGAGCGATGGGTTTCAGACCCAGATCGCGCCCCAAGCTGCACATCAGCTTGCCCAGTTGGCTGGTCGCGGCCGAGATGACAAAGGCGTCGCCTGCCTCTTTCGCCATGTCGACCATTGCCATCGCGGTCAGCGGGTTGACGATCTGAGCCGCACCGTCATCGTCCGAGATGTCCGGGCGCAGCGGGATGCACATCTGCATCTGGGTCACCACATACTCGGCCCACGCGCCCGAACCTGCCGCCACAAAGGCCACGCGCTGATCCTGTAACGACTCGGCCCCTTTGCCGGTGGCCACCACATCGCCGCACCCCTCAAAACCCGCCGCAGCCCCCTTGACCCGAGGTTGTCCGTACTCGCCCTTGATGAAATGCAGATCCGATGGATTGACCGAGGCTGCACGCAGCTTGATCAGAACCTGACCGGGGCCGGGCTGGGGAACGGGCAGTTCCGCTTCGGCCAGCCAGTCATCGGCATCCTCGATCACCGGGCCGGTCATGGTGCCGGAATAACCCTCATGCCTGAGGATGGTTGCGAACATGGAAGAGGGGATATCGGTCACGGTTACGTCCTCAAAATTGTCGCCGTTGTATCGCTTGAATCCGAAGGACCCTGCGAAATGGCGATGGTTTGGGTGTAACGTGAGCCAAGCAAATGGGGGCTGCTGCGTCAATCGCGCGGATACCTGACCCAACGGAAGGGACGGTAACGTCCAAAAAAGGGGTCAGCCCTGAAAGCTGACCCCCGTTTTTTTATTGTTGCGTCAACAGATTGCGCAGGTCCTGGATCTTTTGCAAAATCGTCTCGGGCGAGGCTTTGATCTCATCAAAGATCTGGATCGCCTGGGTTTTCAGCTCTTCCGACAGCGCGCTGCCCTGAACCGAGGCAACCATGGCGTCATAGTCGAACTGCTGCGCGGTCAGCATTCCGTCCTGCAGCCACGAGTTGAAGAGTTCCTGACCCTGACCTGCCAGCGCCGCAACCTGATCGCCAGCCTGCTCGGCCGCATCCGCGGCTTGATCCGCGACCGAAGACGCGGCCTCGGCTGCCTGATCCGCAGCAGCATCCAACGCTTCCGAGGCGGTATTCTGCGCGGACTCAACCGCGTCAGTCACAGCCTCTTGCGCGTCGGCCACCGCGTCGCTTGCCGCGTCTTGTGCCTCTGTCGCCGCGTCGTTCACAGCTTCGGCTGCATCTTGTGCGGCGTCCTGCAATTGCTCTGCCGGGGTGGGCTCGGGTTGGTTCAGATAGTAATAGCCGCCAGCGCCGATTGCAGCGATGACAATGGCCAGAATAAGAGTACGCGACATGTGAATCTCCTTTGGAATTTGTGTCGCCGGGATGCGGCAAAACTAACTGTTCTCAAAGGGGAATTCCGCGAGTTTTTCTGCATCTGCGAGATATGCGCCATGCTACGCTGATCCAGCCGGTCCGGCACGGCAATAACACGCCAACCCGCACGATGATCTTAGATTTCTGGCCACACACCACTTGAAAGTTGCGCGCTCTTTGACGTCGGAATTTCTGGCTACTATGATTGAGTGGCGGAGAGACAGGGATTCGAACCCTGGGTGGGCTTGCACCCACAACGGTTTTCGAGACCGCCCCGTTCGACCACTCCGGCACCTCTCCGCGGGGGTCTGTGAGGGGGGGATTTAGTGAGGAACGGGCAGGGGTGCAAGCAGAAAATTCCTCAAACTCAGAAAGCCGTGATTTTCCATTGCCTGCCGGATCAAAACACCTAGGCTGATGGGTATGACACATCATGCCCAACGCCTTGCTCTTTCGTTTTTGGCCCCGCTTATCGCGCTGTTGCTTTTGCCTTCACTTGTGGCCGCAGCCAATCGTGACCGGATTGAGGCTTTTCTGACCACCACGGGATTTGACGTTGCCCTGGAAAGCATCGCACTTGCGTCCGGGTCGGCACCGCAAATGCTTGGAATAGACCCGGACGGATTCGGCTCGGACTGGACGCGCCTGACGGAAGAGGTGTTCGACACCGAGGGCATGCATGAAACAGCCGTGTCGATCCTTGAGCAGACCCTGAATGACGAGGCTTTGAACCATGCGGTTGACTTTTATGCCTCGGATCTGGGTCAGCGCTTGGTCGTGGCCGAAAATGCCTCGCACTTGAAAGAGGATGAGGACGGCAAGCAACTGGAAGGACAGCAGATCTTTGCCGCGCTGGTCGAGGCGGGGTCGCCACGGGTGGAAAGCTACAAGCGTATGAACGCGGCGATTGACTCGTCGGGGACTGCATTGCGGGCCTTGCAAGAGATTCAGGTGCGGTTTCTGCTGGCGGCAAGCGCTTCGGGCGTTATCGAATTGCAGCTGAGTGCGGATGAGTTGCGGGAAATGCTCAAACGCAATGAGGCCGGGATGCGCCAATCGCTGCAATTGTCCGGGCTGGCGGGGGCTGCGTATACCTATCAGGGCTTCTCGGATGCCGAAGTGGATGACTATGTCGAGGCGCTGGAACACCCGCTGATGCAGGAAGTCTACGAATTGCTGAACGCGATCCAATACGAGATCATGGCCATGCGGTTCGAAGTTCTGGCAGCCCGAATGGCTGAATTGCACCCCGCGCAAGACATATGATGCGTCTGCTGACACTTATTCCCGCGCTGCTTTTCTGGGTTGCGCCCGGCTTTGCCAGTGAAAAGGTCGAACGGCTGGCCCTGGCCATGCATTTGATGCAGGCGATGGACATTATTGTCGACGAAGGCGACACCCAGCGGCAGGAGCTGGACAAGACCCTATTGGACAATTCCGGTGGCGAGTTCTTTGAGGCGCAGGTCGAGGACATCTTTGACCCTGTCTGGATGCGCAACCGGATGACCGACGCTTTTGAGGTCGGACTGACCGATGCTCAACTGGATCAGGCAATCGTGTTTTTCGAAAGCGACCTGGGACAGACCATTATCACGCTGGAAAACTCGGCCCGGCGGGCATTTCTGGATGAAACCATCGAGGATATGGCGCGGGAGGCTTATGAAAATGCCTCGAAGGACGACGTGCATTATGAACTGGTGGACGAGTTTATACAGGTAAACGATCTGATTGACCTGAACGTTCAGGGCGCGCTGAGTGCCGATTACAATTTCTTCAAGGGGTTGGAATACGGCCCCAGCTCTGACGATGCCGAGTTGCTGGCGCAGCTTTTGGCCGAACAGGATGCGGTTACCGCAGATACGACCTCATGGGTCTATTCCTTTCTGCTGATGGCCTATGCCCCGCTGGACGAGACGCAGATGCGCGAATACATTGCCTTTTCCCGAACCGAGACGGGCAAGGCCCTGAACGACGCCTTGTTTGACGGGTTCGACCGGATGTTCGATGGAATTTCCTTCCGCTTGGGCGAGGCCGTTGCACAGGTTTTGAACGCCCCGGATCTTTAGGCCCGGTTGGGTGTTGACTTTGCCCCGCAATCTATGGATAAGCGCGCATCCCGGCCGGTTTTCCGCGCCGGGTCTCGTTATTATTTGACCCATCGGGATTGTCCCGGGGTCGTCACACAGCCCGAAAAGGGCGCGCTGTTCGAGGTGGCGAAAGCCGGCAACACCCATACGGGGACCACAGAACGCGGGTATGAAAAGGAAAGACGCATGTTTGCGGTCCTCAAGACTGGCGGCAAGCAGTACAAGGTTCAGGCGGGTGATATCCTCCGCGTTGAAAAACTGGCTGCCGACGCAGGTGAAAAAGTTCAATTCAACGATGTTCTGATGCTGGGCGGTGACGCTCCGGTTGTTGGTGCACCTTTCGTTGAAGGCGCAGGCGTACAGGCCGAAGTGATCGAACAGATCAAAGGTGACAAGGTCATCAAGTTCGTCAAGCGCCGTCGTAAGCACAGCTCGAAGCGTACCGTTGGCCACCGTCAGAAGCTGACTCTGGTCAAAATCACCGACATTCTGTCGTCGGGCGCTGACAAGTCGGGCATCAAAGCTGCAACCGGTTCGGCACCGGCTGGCGAAGCGTCACCTGCTGCAAAGCCTGCCAAGAAAGCTGAAGCCAAAGTAGAGGCACCTGCCGCTGCTGCTGCCGCCGACGATCTGACCAAGCTGAACGGTGTCGGCCCTGCCGCTGCCAAAAAGCTGGTTGAAGCCGGTATCGAGAGCTTTGCCGCTCTGGCCGCCTTGTCGGACGAGCAGATTGCTGCTATCGACACCATCAAAGTGAAACCCGAATGGGTTGAGCAAGCCAAAGAGCTGGCTCAGGGCTAAGGAGAGAGAGAATGGCACATAAAAAAGCTGGCGGTTCCTCCCGTAACGGTCGCGACTCAGCGGGTCGTCGCCTTGGCGTGAAACTCTATGGTGGCCAGGCAGCCATCGCAGGCAACATCATCGTACGTCAGCGCGGCACCAAGTTCTGGCCGGGCGAAGGCGTAGGCATGGGCAAGGATCACACCATCTTTGCAACCACCGATGGCGCCGTGAAGTTCCACAAGGGACTGAAAAACCGCACCTTCATTTCGGTCCTGCCAGTGGCGGAGGCCGCAGAGTAAGCCGAAACCCATAAGGTTAATAAAAAATTCATGGGGGACCGGCAGAAAGTGCCGGTCCCTTTTTCGTTTTAACGCAGTCGTGATTGACCACCCTAATGACAGTCGCAACCACCAGTTTCCTGATCTTTGCCGCCAGCCAGGTCGGCACGCCGGGACCAGCCAATATGGTCCTGCTGGGAACAGGTGCGCGCTATGGTTTTCGGGCGGCGTTGCCTTTTGTGGGCGGCGTTATTCTGGGCAAGCAGTTGATCATCTGGCCTGTTGGGTTCGGGCTGATGCAGGTGGCCGATCAGGCGCCGTTGGTGTTTGAGGTGCTGAAATATGCCTCGGCCGCGTACATTATCTGGCTGGCGTGGAAGATTGCCAATCTGCGGTTGGCGCGCGGAAACGCTGACACGCAAGTGCCGGGTTTTCTGGCCGGGCTGATCGTTCACCCGCTGAACCCCAAGGCGTGGGCGATGATCATTGCCGGGTTCACGGGCTTTGTGGCCGTGGGCACATCAAGTTTTGAAGCGACGTTAACAATCGCTCTTTGCCTGTTGTTTTGTCAGGTCTTATTGCACCCGGTCTGGACTTTTGCAGGCGATCGGATCGCCCAGACGGTTGAAGGTCGGCCTGCGGAAAAATATCTGATGTGGACGTTAGCCAGTTTAACCGTTGCGTCCGTACTTTTTGTGTTGTTCGGAGGAGGAACGCACTCATGAAACTTGAGACGATAATCAATCAGCCGGTCATCGAAACCGAGCGGTTCGACCTGCGCCCCCTGCGCCGGTCGGATATGGGTCTCATTGAACATTATGCAGGCGATGAGCGCGTGGCGCGGATGACAACGTCGATTCCGCACCCATTGCCGCCGGGCTCGATTGAGGCCTTTGTGACCCGTTCGATGGCCGAAGACCGGGACGAAGACGTCTGGGCGATGGACGCCACCAAGGATGGCGGGCCTGAACTGATCGGCCTGATCTCGTTGCAGCGGCTGGATCGCAACCAGTCCGAGGTCGGCTATTGGGTCGCTCCGGTTTACTGGAACACAGGCATCGCGTCCTTGGCGGTCGAGGCTCTGGTTCTGGCGAATCCGCTGGAAAACTCGACCATGTTCGCCAGCGTGTTTCAGGACAACCCGGCCTCGGCCCGGGTGCTGACCCATTGCGGGTTTGAATATCTGGGGGACGCCGAAAGCTATTCGGTGGCGCGCGACGCAAATGTGCCCACCTGGACCTATAGTAAAAAACTCTGACTTGTGGCCGATGGGGCCTTTGCAGTAGGGGACTGACATGAAATTTCTCGATCTTGCAAAGGTCTACATCCGGTCCGGGGCCGGCGGTAGCGGCTGCGTCAGCTTCCGACGCGAAAAATACATCGAATACGGCGGACCCGATGGCGGGGACGGCGGTAAGGGCGGGTCTGTCTGGGCCGAGGTTGTGGATGGGCTGAACACCCTGATCGACTTCCGCTATCAACAGCATTTCTTCGCCAAGAACGGCCAGCCCGGTCGCGGTCAACAACGCACCGGCAAGGATGGTGACGACATCATCCTGCGCGTACCTGTCGGGACCGAGATTCTGGACGAGGACGAAGAGACCGTCATTTGCGACCTGACAGAGGTCGGACAGCGGTTCTTGCTGGCCAAGGGCGGCAATGGTGGGTTCGGCAACCTGCATTTCAAATCGGCCACCAACCAGGCCCCGCGCCGTGCAAATCCGGGGCAGGCGGGGATTGACCGCACCATCTGGCTACGGCTGAAGCTGATCGCGGATGTGGGTCTGCTTGGCATGCCCAACGCGGGCAAATCGACCTTTCTGGCAGCGACCTCGAATGCCCGACCCAAGATCGCCGACTATCCGTTTACAACGCTGCATCCCAATCTTGGTGTTGTCGGCGTCGATAACGTCGAATTCGTCGTGGCCGATATCCCCGGCCTGATCGAGGGCGCGCATGAGGGGCGCGGAATCGGCGACCGGTTCCTTGGCCATGTCGAACGCTGCGCGGTTCTGTTGCATCTAGTCGATGGCACCTCGGAAACCGTGGTCGAGGATTATCGGACCATCATCACCGAGCTTGAAGCCTATGGCGGAGAGCTGGCGGACAAGCCGCGCATCACCGTGCTGAACAAGATCGACGCTTTGGACGAGGAAGAGCGCGATCTGATCAAGGCCGAGCTTGAAGAGGCCGTTGGTGGCCCCGTCATGACCATGTCCGGTGTTGCTCGTCTCGGCGTGACCGAGGTGTTGCGGGCTTTGCGCGCGCAGATCGACGAAAACCGCCTTCGCCAAAAGCCCGCTGAGGAGGTTCAGTCTTGGCAACCCTGACCGCAGCACGCCGCTTGGTGGTCAAGATCGGGTCTGCCTTGCTGGTTGACCGGCACACCGGTTTGCTGCGCTCGGACTGGCTGAAATCACTGGCGCAGGACGTGGCGTGGCTCAAGGGGCAGGGCGCGGATGTCATTCTGGTGTCCTCCGGCTCAATCGCATTGGGTCGCGGCGTTCTGGGATTGCCGATGGCAGACTTGCCACTGGAGAAATCGCAAGCGGCAGCGGCAGTGGGTCAAATCAGGCTGGCGCGCGCCTATGAAGAGGCGCTGGCCCCTCATGACATCACCACGGCTCAGGTGTTGGTCACGCTGGAGGACAGTGAGGATCGGCGGCGCTATCTGAACTCGCGCGCCACGCTTGAGACTTTGTTGGGGCTGGGTGTTGTGCCCATCGTCAATGAAAACGACACCGTCGCCACGGACGAGATTCGCTATGGCGACAATGACCGTCTGGCCGCGCAAATCGCGGTGACGGTCGGGGCCGATCAGCTGATCCTTCTGTCCGACGTCGATGGGTTCTATTCCGGCAATCCGAACGAAGACCCCTCGGCCACCCGCTATGACACCATCGACACCATCACGCCCGAGATTGAGGCGATGGCAGGCGATGCCGGGTCCGGCCTGTCCAAAGGCGGGATGAAGACCAAGTTGCTGGCCGCCAAAATGGCGACTGCGGCGGGCTGTGACATGGCGATAACCGAAGGATCGCCCATCAACCCATTGAAATTGCTTGAAAATGGCGCGAACTGCACGTGGTTCACGGCGACGTTGGACCCGCATGCAGCCCGCAAGCGCTGGATCTCAGCCATGAAACCACGTGGGGAGATCAAGGTGGATGCGGGTGCCGCAAAAGCGCTGGCCAATGGCAACAGCCTGCTGCCCGCCGGTATCGTCGAAGTCACCGGAGATTTCGGGCGCGGCGACCCCGTTGCAATCCTCGACCCGCAGGCGCGGCGACTGGCGCAAGGGATCAGCCGCTATACCGCGCAGGAAGCGGACGCGATCAAGGGGCGCAAATCCTCGGAGATTGAGGCGACGCTGGGCTATCCCGGTCGCGCGGCGCTGATCCACAGGGATGATTTGGCGCTGTAATGGCGCAGAAAGGCATATGATATGAAGGACCTCGACAATATCCCCGCCCTGATGGCCGACCTTGGCAAACGCGCCAAAGAGGCTGCGCGCGAACTGGCCTTTGCCAGCGCCGAGCGCAAACATGCGGCCCTGATCGCGGCTGCTGAGGCCGTTTGGGCCAACCGTGCGGAAATCATCGAGGCCAACAAGAAAGATCTGGAGTTTGGTCGTGACAAGGGCCTGAGCCCCGCAATGATGGATCGCCTGATGCTGGACGAATCCCGCATTCAGGGCATGGTTGACGGGCTGCGCACTGTCGCGGACCAGACCGACCCTGTGGGTGAGGTGATCACCGAATGGGACATGCCCTCGGGCCTGAATATTCAGCGGGTGCGCACGCCGTTGGGTGTGATCGGCGTGATTTACGAAAGCCGCCCCAATGTGACGGCAGACGCTGGGGCCTTGTGCCTGAAATCCGGGAATGCGGTGATTCTGCGCGGTGGATCCGAAAGCTTCCACTCCTCAACTGCCATCCACGCGTGTCTGGTCGAAGGGTTGAAGGCCGCGAAACTGCCTGAGGATGCGATTCAACTGGTGCCGACCCGGGATCGCGCCGCAGTTCAGGAATTGCTGACCATGACCGACTATGTCGATGTCATCGTGCCCCGAGGTGGCAAAGGCCTTGTCGGGCTGGTTCAGCGCGAGGCGCGCGTTCCGGTCTTTGCGCATCTGGAAGGCATCGTGCATATCTACATCGACAAAGCCGCTGACCCGCAAAAGACGCTGGACGTGGTGCTGAACGCAAAAACCCGCCGCACCGGTATCTGCGGCGCGGCTGAGTGTATTCTGGTCCATCAGGACGTCGTAGACACGTTGGGGCGTGACGTGATCGCGGCGCTGATTGCAGCGGGTGTCGAGGTCCATGCCGAGGGCGCTCTGGCCACAGAAGGGACCGTCGCAGCCACCGCCGATGATTGGGGCAAAGAGTTTCTGGACAGCATCATCGCTGCCAAACCCGTTGCCGATATCGACGCGGCGATTGCGCACATCCAACAGTTCGGCTCGAACCACACCGACTGTATCATGACTGAGGACACTGCTGCCGCAGGGCGCTTCTTCGAACGGCTCGACAGTGCGATTTTGATGCACAACGCCTCAACCCAGTTTGCTGATGGTGGTGAATTTGGGATGGGCGCTGAAATCGGGATTGCCACCGGCAAGATGCATGCGCGCGGACCGGTGGGCGCGGCGCAACTGACCAGTTTTCAGTACCTGGTGCGCGGCAACGGCACCACCCGCGCCTAAAACCGAAGGGCGACGCGGGTTGAGTTGGTTTCTACGCTAACCCGCCGCCCCATCGCGGTCGCCGTCTCCGGCAGAAGGGCAAACTGCACCTGCGCGGGCGTGATCTTTTTGGGAAACCGCCCCGTTGTGACGTTCTTCCAAAGATCAGGGTCGACATTTAACTTGTCCGCCGTCCCGGTCACCTGCCAGCCGGTACCATTGACTGAAATCTCGACCTCGCCACCCAAGGGCATCGCACTTTCGCAACACATCAGCGCCAGAAAGGCCAGCTTGACCTGATTGCGCGGCACCGGCTCGGTCAGGTTCCAGTTCACCCGCACACGTCCGGCGCGTTCGATATCCTTCAGCAATTCAGCGACTTCGGTCTTCCCCAGCGGCTGATCGCTGGCCGACCCGAACGCCACCCGAAAGAACCGGATACGCGCGCCCGCGCTGCCAACACTGCCCGAGATCAACTCCATCTCGGGGCCCTGCACTGCGCCAACCATGTCCAACAGTTCCAATCCGTTGGTGATTGCCCCAATCGGGCTGATCAGATCGTGACAGATCCGCGAGCCGATCAGCTCGGCCAGGTTGACGTCCGTAGCGCCCATGCGTACCTCCTGCTGTATCTGCCACCGGACCGGAGCCCAAATGTCAGACCTCAATGCCATTCTTGCACCGGGCATGTATGTCCGCCACCCGGATTTCCCCGATTGGGGTATCGGACAGGTGCAGTCCAACATCGCAGGCAAGATCACCGTTAACTTTCGCGAGCAGGGGAAAGTGGTAATCGACGGGACACGCATTGCCCTGGTGCCGGTCTTTGATCCGTGAAACTGGTTTAGGAAAGGTTAACGCTGAACACCAGATGTGGCCGTGTTGCCTTTACGTGAAAACCTGCGGTATCAGCCGGGGGCAATTCAAAGGATAGACATGCCGGATACAGGCCCCTCATTTACCATCAAACTCGCCGAAACCGAGGATGACCTGCGCGCCGCGCAACGGCTGCGCTATGATGTGTTCGTGCGCGAACTGGGCGGCGGCGGCGAGATGGTCGATCACGACGCGGGTCTGGAACAGGACAAGTTCGACCCGTATTTCGATCACATGCTGGCCATTGACGACCTGAGTGGCGAAGTTGTGGGCGTTTACAGGCTGTTACCGGGCGAACGTGCTGCGGAAATCGGGCAGTTCTATTCCGAAGACGAGTATGATCTGACCGTCTTAAAGCAAAGCGGACGCAAGCTGTTGGAATTGGGCCGGTCCTGCCTGCATGCAGATTATCGCGGTGGTACTGCGATGTATCACCTGTGGAATGGCTTGGCCGCCTATGTGAACGAACGCGGGATCGAAGTTCTGTTCGGCGTCGCCAGCTTTCACGGCACCGATGTTCAACCCCTCGCGCAATCCCTGTCCATGCTGCACCACAACCATCTGGCCCCCGAGGATCTGCGGGTGCGGGCACAGCCGGACGTGTTTCAATCGATGGATCTGGTCGCGCCCGAAGACCTCGACCGCCGCGCCGCGATGGTGCAGGTGCCCGCGCTGATCAAAGCCTATTTGCGTTTGGGTGGATTTGTGGGCGAGGGGGCGTTTATCGACCATGCGTTCAACACCACGGATGTTTGCCTGATCCTGGATACCGCCCTTATGAACGAGCGGCAAAAACGCATCTATGGTGGGGCATAACCGGCGTGAACGATCCATTGTGGAATAGTGACGAGGCACCTGACCCGATCAATCTGGGTCCGCTGGGCTGGGTTCTTGTCATCTTGCGCGGGGTGCCTCTGGCGCTTTTGGTGTTTGGGGGCCTGATCGTCCTTCTGACCATTCGCCTGTTCGAACTCCCTCTCTTCGGGGTTCGTCGTCCGATTACTCCGTTCATCGCGCAATTTGTGTGCCGCAATGCACTCCGGTTTCTGGGTATCGGTTTTCGAACGTCGGGCGAGTTGATGCAGCAGCGCGGAGCTGTGGTGGCGAACCACACGTCCTGGCTGGACATCTTCGCCCTGAACGCGCGCAAGCGGATTTACTTTGTGTCCAAGGCCGAGGTCGCGAAATGGCCCGGAATCGGCTGGCTGGCCCGTTCGACCGGAACCGTATTTATCGAGCGGAACCCAAAAAAGGCGCGCGAGCAGACCAAAGTGTTCGAGTCTCGCCTGAAGGCCGGACACAAACTGTTGTTCTTCCCCGAAGGGACTTCGACCGATGGATTGCGGGTTTTGCCATTTAAAACAACGCTCTTCGCGGCATTCTTCGCAGATGAACTGCGTGATTTTATGTATGTGCAGCCTGTTTCCGTCGTGTTTCACGCGCCAAAGGAGCAACCGGATCGGTTCTATGGCTGGTGGGGTGATATGGAGTTCGGTCCGCACCTTCTCAAGACACTCGGCGCACTGCGTCAGGGTTCGGTCGAACTGATTTACCACGCGCCCGCCAAGGTCAGCGACTTTGAAAACCGCAAGGCGCTGGCAGCCCATTGCGAAGAGGCCGTGCGGCATGCGCACAGCCTGGCGCGGCTTGAAAAATAAGGGCAAAGGCCCTTGCACTGCATCAAAACCTGCCGTATACGCGCGCCATTCAAACCCGCAGGCGGGGTTTGGGCTTTTTGAGGGAGACATCCTCATCAAGACCGCCGGTTGGAGCATCCGCTTCTTTCACCCCCGCCCAGGCGTAAACCGGAAAAGGAAAATAGCATGGCTCTTCCCGAGTTCTCCATGCGTCAGCTGCTGGAAGCTGGCGTTCACTTTGGTCACCAGACACAGCGTTGGAACCCCCGCATGGGCCCGTTCATCTATGGTTCGCGCAATGGCATCCACATCATGGACCTGACCCAGACTGTTCCGATGCTGGACCAGGCGCTGCAGGCCGTTCGTGACACCGTTGCAAAAGGTGGCCGCGTTCTGTTCGTTGGTACCAAGCGTCAGGCCGCCGGCCCGATCGCCGAAGCCGCTGAAAAGTCGGCTCAGTACTACATGAACCACCGCTGGCTGGGCGGCACGCTGACCAACTGGAAAACCGTTTCCCAGTCGATCAACCGTCTGAACCAGATCGACGAAGCGATGGAATCAGGCGCCGAAGGCCTGACCAAGAAAGAGCGTCTGGGCATGGAACGTGACCAGGCCAAGCTGCAGGCGTCGCTGGGCGGTATCCGCGAGATGGGCGGCGTTCCTGACCTGCTGTTCGTCATCGACGTCAAAAAAGAAGCACTGGCCATCGCCGAAGCCAACAAGCTGGGTATCCCGGTTGTGGCCGTTGTCGATACCAACTGCTCGCCCGACGGCGTTGACTATATCATCCCCGGCAACGACGACGCAGCGCGCGCCATCGCTCTGTACTGCGATCTGGCAGCCCGTGCCGCGTTGGACGGCATGACCGCTCAGCTGGGTGCCGCAGGCGTTGACCTGGGCGAGTTCGAAGAAGCCCCGGTTGAAGAAGCCGTTGCAGAAGAAGCTGAAGCACCTGCCGAAGCGTAAGCTGCCCGTCACGTAAATGACATATGGGGCAGGGTATGACCTGCCCCAATTCCGTTTGAATTGAGGAGAGCCAAGAGATGGCAATCACAGCAGCAATGGTTAAAGAACTGCGCGACGCAACCGGCGCAGGCATGATGGACGCAAAAAAAGCGCTGACCGAAACCGGCGGCAACATGGACGAAGCCGTTGACTGGCTGCGCACCAAAGGTCTGGCCAAAGCGGCCAAGAAATCGGGCCGTACCGCAGCAGAAGGTCTGGTTGCTGTTCACGTCAACGGTGGCAACGGTGTTGCAGTCGAAGTGAACTCGGAAACCGACTTCGTTGCGAAAAACGCCGAGTTCCAGGAAATGGTTGGCAAGATCGCTTACGCAGCCGAAGGCGTCGACAATGTCGAAGCGCTGCTGGCCGCTGATCTGGGTGGAAAATCCGTTGCCGACACCCTGACCGACAAGATCGCCACCATCGGCGAAAACATGTCGGTACGCCGTATGGCCAAGCTGTCGGGCGACACTGTTGTGTCCTACGTCCACAACGCAGCCACCAACGGCATGGGTAAAATCGGCGTTCTGGTCGCTCTGACCGGTGGCGACGAAGCGATCGGCAAGCAGGTTGCGATGCACATCGCTGCTGTGAACCCGGCAGCTCTGTCCGAGGCCGACATGGACCCGGCAGTTGTCGAGAAAGAAAAGCAGGTTCAGATGGACATCGCCCGCGAATCCGGCAAGCCGGAGCAGGTGATCGAGAAGATGATCGAAGGCCGCATGAAGAAATTCGTCGCGGAATCGACTCTGCTGAACCAGTCGTTCGTTGTGAACCCTGACCTGACCGTTGAAGCAGCGGCCAAAGAAGCGGGCGCAACCATCACCGGCTTCATCCGTCTGGAAGTTGGCGAAGGCATCGTGGTCGAAAAAGAAGACTTCGCAGCCGAAGTCGCCAAGGCGGCCCAAGGCTAAGCGACCATTCAGGGCCTCGTCAGAGGCCCGACACAACAAAAAAAACCGGTTACGCCCAGCGTAACCGGTTTTCTTTTTTTGGCCAACGTCAGGCCGACGCAAACCAAGAGGAAGAAGGATGGAGGGCCCCGCATGATGGGGATGGTCGAGGCCCCCCAAATTTCCGACCTCGTGACGCGGACAAATAGGCGCCTCAGTGTCAGAGTGACCAGAGAGCTCTGAAATTGCAAAGGTCTGATCGATGTGTTCCCTGGCTAAAGCCACCACTCACGGAACAATATCAATCTGCAACTTTATCGCGTAAACCGGAAGTCATGATTTCCTTACCTAAGGTAAATTGACGCAGTTTAGCGTCAGAAATCAACAACATCAGGCCTCCATGATGAACATTTGGTTGTGTAGCGAGGCCTTGAGGACCGCTTGCGCGGTGGTTTCAACCGAAAGCGACTCGCGCGCGAGCCTCAGGTGCTTTTCCACGGTGGCCGAGGTCAGCCCCATCAGCAGCGCAATGTCCTGAGTCGTCTTGCCATCCCCAACCCATTGCAGCGCCTCGCGCTGTCGTTTGGTCAGCGCCCGGTTCGGGGGATTGTAGGGCAGGGTCAGGATCTTGAGATGCGCCATGTTGTTCATCAACAGGATGTCTTCGCCATGCTCTGCCCAGATCTCGTCAACTTCATCCTGACTTGGCCCACCTTTTGCGGACAGTGAAATCGCACCCTTCGACCGCATTGAGACGGAATTGAAGCTAACCGTGTAGCCCGTCACAACGCCCATCGACTTGTTGAACTCAAAGACCTTGCGTTCCTGCGCCGTCATACGACCGCTGGACATCATGTCCTGGATCATCCGCCAACTGGCAGCGCCTTCGTTATCCAGCGCCCATTTGAGCATAGGGGCATGGAAGTACAGTCCGCCCTTCAAAAAACCATCCACGTAGTTATGGCAGTGATTGGTCAGGATCACGAAATCCTCGGGGTCGCCCAGTGAGGTTTCGGTGCGGAACTGCGTATAGCCATAAATCAGCCGGTCAAAGCCATATTCGGCCATCTGCCGGCAATGCGCGTCCCACAACTCTTCCAGGGTTTTGGCGTAGCTTACGAAATGCAGGTATTCTTTCAGAGTCATCCGGCACCTCTTGACCCCAAATGGGCGGCCAGCGCGTCAAGCGCCAGAACATAGCTCTGCGCCCCGAACCCGCAAATCTGCCCCAGTGCTACCTTTGCGATATAAGACGTATGGCGAAAGGTTTCGCGGGCGTGGATGTTGGACAGATGAACTTCGACCATCGGAAGTTCGACAGAGGCAATCGCATCCATCAGCGCGATAGAGGTATGCGTATACGCACCCGCGTTAAGAACCAGACCGTCCTGCGCGCCCCGCGCCGCATGAATCGCGTCGATCAACGCGCCTTCGTGGTTGGATTGGAAATGCGTGACGTTCAGACCGATGGACGCACCGTGTTCGACACACAAATCCTCGACCATCTGCAAGGTGGTGCTGCCGTAAACCTCGGGCTGGCGCGTGCCCAGCAAATTGAGGTTCGGACCATTCAAAACCAGAACGTTATTCATGTCTTTACTATCCCCATTACAGGTTCATAGACATGAATAGGCCAGATTGTCTACCGCGCTGTGTCGCATTGCAGCATAAGCGCCCCGGGCTGTGATCTTGTGCCGCTTGTTCAGCGCGAATTTCAGTCTGAACCGGGTGTGACGACCAGCTTTCCCAGAACCGAACGCCCGGCCAGCAGATCCAGCGCCTGTCCGGCTTTGGCCAGCGGGAATCGGGCGCTGATGCGCGGTTTGATGTGTCCCGCAGCATAAAGGCCAAACAGCTCGGCAACATTTTCCGCGTGCCCCTTTGGGTCACGGAATACGGACGCGCCCCAGAATACGCCAACGACCTGACACCCTTTGAGCAAGGGAAGGTTCAGCGGGATGTTCGGTATCCCTGCCGGGAAGCCGACAACCAGAAAGCGCCCGTTCCACGCCATACTGCGCAGGGCGGGCTCGGCAAAGGGTCCTCCGACCGCGTCATAGACGACATCCACACCATTTGGCCCGGCCAATGCTTTGATCTGGCCCGAGAAGTCCTTTTGCGCCTGTTTGTCCATGTCTTTCGGGTACACGATGGTTTCATCCGCGCCGACCTGACGACAGAACTCGGCCTTGTCCTGCGAAGACACCGCCGCAATCACCCGCGCGCCCATGGCCTTACCCAACTCAATCGCGGCCGAACCGACGCCTCCGGCCGCGCCCAGAACCAAGAGGGTTTCGCCGGATTGCAGATGCGCGCGGTCTTTCAGGGCGTGGTACGAGGTGCCGTAGGTGAAAATGAAACAGGCGGCGTCCTCATACGGCATCTCGTCCGGAATCTTGATCGCCGTCGCAGCCTTGAGTGTCAGGTGCGTCGCAAATCCGCCGTGACCAGTCAGCGCCAGCACCCGATCACCCGGTTCAAATCCGGTGACGCCTTCACCGATGGCCAGAACCTCTCCGGCAATTTCTCCGCCGGGGGCAAAGGGGCGCGGGGGTTTCATCTGATAAAGATCGCGGATGATCAGCGTGTCGGGGAAGTTCACGCCAGCCGCTTTCACTTCGATCAACAGATCGCCTTTGCCGGGGGTTGGATCGGGCAGGGTGGTCAGTTCCAAAGTCTCGGGCCCGCCGGGCGCGACGCTGAGTAATGCTTGCATGTTGACCCTGATGTCTCTGTTATTCTGTCACAGGAAGCTTTGGTGCAGGATCATGTGTTGTCAACGGGCCATCCCCTTGGTTCCCGCAACGGCACCTGCCCACAGATGTCAGTGAGGAGCAGACCATGACCCCCGAGACCCTATTTTCGCTGCAAGGCAAAACCGCGCTGGTGACAGGTGGTGCAACCGGCATCGGGCGCATGGCGGCCGAAGCTTTGGTCAGGGCCGGGGCCCATGTCCTGATCGCCTCGCGCAAAGGCGATGCCTGCGCAGCAGTTGCCGAGGAGCTGAACGCGCTGGATTCACCGGGCAGCGCGGTTGGATTTGCCGGGGATCTGGGAAGCCAGGAAGGGATTGACGCGCTGGTTGCGGACATTAATGCGCGCACTGAACGCCTTGATATTCTTATGAATAACTCCGGCGTAAGCTGGGGCGCGCCAATGGGGCAGTTCCCGTATGACGCTTGGGACAAGGTCATGTCCGTCAACGTCGCTGGCATATTCGACCTGACCCAGAAACTGTTGCCCTTGCTTATGAAGTCCGGCACCGCCGAAGATCCTGCGCGGGTCGTCAATGTCGGCTCGGTCATGGGTGAGGTTCCGATGGGCGATGGGGCCTATAGCTATTCGGCGTCAAAGGCGGCCGTGCTGCACCTGACCAAAATCTTAGCGAAAGAGTTGTCGCCTTACCATGTCACCGTGAACGCCCTGGCCCCGGGGCCGTTTGTGTCGCGCATGACAGCTTTTGCCACAGCGGACGAAGATACCCGCGCAAAGGTCGGCAAATCCGTCCCTCTGGGCCGCGTGGGCCGGGACGAGGATATTGCGGGCTGTATGCTGTTTCTGTGCGGACGCGGTGGCAGTTACGTGACCGGTGCGGTTATCCCGGTGTCAGGTGGCATTAACGTTGTGACTGCCGGTAATATCTTTGAAGCTGCGTTCTAAGTGCGAGGGCCAGTTATGAGCACCGAAACCGATCTGGACCTGGATGTTGTCGACGCCTACCTGTCCCAACATCTGGCGGGGTATGAAGGCCCGCTGGACGCCACGAAATTCGCCATAGGCCAGTCGAACCCGACCTTCCGGTTGCGTACCCCAAAACAGTCGTACGTTTTGCGCCGCAAACCCCCGGGTGTGCTGCTGAAATCCGCCCATGCGGTGGATCGAGAGTTCCGGGTGCAACGCGCCCTTGCAGACAGCCGCGTTCCGGTGCCCCGGATGCTGTTACTGTGCGAGGATGATTCGGTGATCGGATCGGCATTCTACGTAATGGAACATCTGGAAGGCCGGGTTTTTCTTGAGCCGCAGATGGAGGGCGAAAGCAACGAAACCCGCCGCGCGGTCATCGACGAAATGAACCGGGTTCTGGCAGAGTTGCATATGGTAGACATCGACGCCGCTGGTCTGTCTGACTACGGCCCGACGGGGAACTATTTCGAACGCCAGATCTCACGCTGGACCAAGCAATACCGCGCATCCGAAACCGCGACCATTGCGGACATGGACAGGTTGATCGGCGCGCTGGAGACGTCGCTTCCGCAAGATGATGGGCAGCGGACGCTGGTGCATGGTGATTATCGCATCGACAATTTGATGTTCGCCGCAGACGGCACCGACTGCATCGGTGTTCTGGATTGGGAATTGTCGACCATCGGCCACCCCTATGCAGATCTGGCAGCCGTGATCATGCAGTGGCAAATGCCTCCGGGAAAAGAGGGGCGCGGGCTGGCCGGAATCGACCGGGACGCTCTGGGCCTGCCTAGTGATCGGGCCTTTATCGCACAATATTGCGAACGGCGCGGACTGCCGGGGATCGACAATTTCGGCTTCTATCTGGCCTTCAACTTCTTTCGGATGGCGGGGATTTTGCAGGGCGTCTACAAACGCGCTCTGGATGGCAACGCGTCCGATCCAAAGCGCGCCCAGGCGTTCGGAGCCTATGTTCCCATCTTCGCGCAACACGGGCTGGCCGCGCTGGAACGACGTTAGGTATGGTCGTCAAGCATCTAATTTTTCAGAGAAAGTTCAAGATCGAGATTGGCAAGGCTGTTCTTGCCAAAAAACATCTCGGACCCAACGAACATACTGGGAACACCAAAGGCGCCCCGCCTGACGATGTCCTTGGTCTGCTCTTTCAGCAATTGCTTGGTCTCGGGCGCGGCGATGGCCTCGCGGATTTTGCGGACGGGCAGTTCGGCCTCGCGCAGGATCTCTGATAGTACATTCAGCTCATCGACCTTTTGACCATGCACCCAAATCGCATCAAATACTGCGTCTATATATTTGTTTTCCCATGGCTTTCCGGATGCAAAATACGCGCCGCGCATGGCGAATTTGGTGTTCACCGGAAAATGCGGGCTCATGTGAAAGCTTACGCCGCGACGGCGGGCAAAGCGATGCAGGTCATGGGTCAGATAGGATGATTTCTGACGGTTCTCTGAAAAAGCCTCGAACGGGCTTTGGTTATGCGTGGATTTGAAGATAACCGGCAACATCACCGGGACCGGCACGACCGTGGCCTTGTGCCCCTTGGCGATTTTCGGCAGCATTTTATACGCGAGAAACGCATTCGGGCTGCAAAAATCGTAAACGAAATCTATGGTTTGCGCCATGTCGGTACTCCAAAAGAAGGTGTCGGCAGATCTTTAGAACAGGCACGCAACGAATCTGCGACGGGGGCAGCCTTTCATAGAAAGTAATCGCTTATGGCCTGCACATTGCAAGGGACAAACTTTGCCGTGCTGGCATAGGGTGAAATCAGGCAGCATTCAGACAGGTTCATCATGACATCCTTCGACCCAAACCGCCTGAACCGCATCCGCACCTGGATGGATCGGTATGTCACGCAGCGAAAATACGCGGGCAGCGCGTTTTTGCTGACACATCAAGGTACCGAGGTGTTCTTTCACGCCTGCGGCCAGCGCAGTGTTGAAAAGGATCTGCCGTTTCAGCGGGACACGCTGACCCGGATTTACTCGATGACCAAACCGATCACGTCGGTCGGGCTGATGATGTTGGCCGAGAAGGGGCTGTTCCACCTGGATGCGCCTCTGTCCGATTTTCTACCGGAATTCAGGGGGATGCAGGCGCTTGTTTCCGGTGCCGAACGGCTGGATCAAACCGAGGATGCGCCGACGCCAACGCTTCATCAGTTGCTGACGCATACAAGCGGGTTCAGCTATCCGTTCAATCCAGGCCTTTTGCCCGAAGCGATGGATGAACAGGATCTGTTATTCAAGCCTAACCAAGGGGTTTTGGCAGATCGTATCCGTGATCTGGCCGCGTTTTCGCTGGCGTTTCAGCCCGGTACGCGGTGGGAATACTCGGTCAGCACGGATGTGTTGGGCCGCGTGATCGAAATCGTGTCCGGCCTGCCGCTGGATCAGTATTTCGCGCAAGAGATATTCGCACCACTTCAGATGACCGAAACCGGCTTTTCGGTGCCTCAAGGGGCAGGGGACCGGTTTGCCTCGCTCTACTCGCCCTTGTCCGGCGATGCCATGGCGCTGAACTCTGCCGAGCGGGGCACGGAAACTCTGCGCCTTGTGGATGAGGCCGGATCATCGCCCTTTGAACGCACGACCACATTTTCCGGCGGTGGCGGGTTGATCGGCACCATCGACGATTATGCGCGGTTTGTCGAAATGCTGCGCAATCGGGGGGCTTTTAACGGTCACCGTCTGCTGGGGCCGAAGACCGTAGACTTCATGCTTTGCAACCACTTACCGGGCGATATTGCCTCGATGGGTCCCAGCAGTTTTGCCGAACAACCGATGGAGGGGATGGGTTTTGGTCTGGGCGGATCGGTCGTCCTGAATCCGGGCAGGGTGCGTGTGCCGGGATCGGTCGGGGATTTCAGCTGGGGCGGCATGGCCTCGACCTATTTCTGGCTCGACCTGCAAAACGATCTTACAGCCGTGTTTTTTACGCAATTGTCGCCATCCAGTTCCTACCCGTCCCGGGCCGAGTTAAAGGCGCTGGTTCTGGCCGCCATGATTGAATGATCTGATACCGGCTGATACCCAAAGCACGATCACTTCCGGAGACAGGACCATGACCGAAGCCGAACGTATTCTTCTTGACCTTCTGGATATTGAACGGCTTGAGGTTGATCTGTTCCGGGGCACCGGGTCTGGCGGCGAAACCCCGACCCGCATCTTTGGCGGGCAGGTGATCGCCCAGGCCCTGGCCGCAGCCTATCGAACGGTTGAGGATCGGCTTTGCCACTCTTTGCACGCCTATTTCATTCGTCCCGGCGATCCGTCGATCCCTGTTATTTATCAAGTGGATAGAGCGCGGGATGGAGGCTCTTTTACAACTCGTCGGGTTGTTGCGGTTCAGCATGGGCGGCAAATTTTGAACATGTCGGCTTCGTTTCATGTTCAGGATGAAGGATGGGAACATCAGCATGCGATGCCCGCTCTGAACGGGCCAGAAACCTATCCGTCCCGAGCCGAGCTTCGGGGCAAATACCTGGACCGCGTTCCCGAGAGGCTTCGCAAGGAACTGATGCGCGAACGTCCTATCGAGGTGCGAGAGGTTGGGCATCTGGACCCATTCAATCCGGCGGTGGCAGATGACCGCAACCAGATCTGGTTCCGCATGGGGGCCGCCGCAACCGCTGATGCCCGAACACAGCACCTGTTGCTGGCATATGCCTCGGATATGGGTCTGCTGAGTTCGGGAATGCGCCCGCATGGGCTAAGCTGGTTCACCGGACAGGTGAACGGCGCAAGCCTTGATCATACAATGTGGTTTCATGCGCCGGTGCGTTTCGAGAACTGGCATCTTTACGCGATGGATTCACCGTGGTCAGGGCAGGGACGTTCGTTCAATCGCGGCTCGATCTATTCGCAGGACGGCGTTCTGGTCGCCTCGGTCGCGCAGGAAGGTTTGATGCGCAAGCCACAGTCGAGGGTTTAGTTATCTTCCACAAACTGTTGATTTAACTTCCGCATTCCGATCAGCCAACGATCATAGTCGGCGGATTTGAGGCGGATGTAATCCAGAACCTGAGGGTGTGGCAGAACAAGAAACTGTTCGGCGCGAATGGCCTCGACACAGGCGTTTGCGACGTCTTCGGGTTCCAGCATTCCGTCTATGGCGGCGACCGAAGCCTCGTGCCCGCGCGTCATCTCGGACCGCACGGCCTGAGGGCACAGGACCGATACGCCCAGGCCTTTATGGCCATAGGTCAAGGACAACCATTCGGCAAATCCGACGGCTGCGTGTTTCGTGACCCCATACGGCGCTGCGCCCGGTTGGTTCAAAAGTCCGGCTGCTGAGGCCGTGATCAGCACATAGCCTTTGCCACGTTCGATCATGCGCGGCACCAGATGACGCGCCATCCAGACATGAGACATAACGTTGATGGTCCAGATCCTGTTCCAGTCGTCATCCGGAACATCCGGGCCGCCAAGCGTCAGGATGCCAGCATTTGCACAGAACAGATCTATCGGCGCGATCTCGCTTTCAACATGATCGATCAAAGCTTTGATCTGCGCTTCGCTGGACACATCACAGGGATAGGCATGGCCGCCGATACCAGCGGCAACGGCTTGTGCGGCTGCAAGATCAATGTCCGAACACACGACCGTTGCACCGTCCTGCGCAAACCGCTGAGCCAGACCTTTGCCAATGCCGCCAGCGGCGCCGGTTACAACAACTGTTTTTCCATTTAGATCCATGGGGCGTTTCCGATGTGGTTCAGTTATGTGCGCTAAGCGTAAGGTTTTGCAGTGTTTTCAAATTAAATTATTTTACATAATACTGATTATACGCTTACCAGAACACTGCTCTCACTGCCGCCAAACGCGCGGTTGGCGGCAGATTTGGGATTGGGCGCAAGGCTTAATAAAACGCCTGCAACCCCGTCTGAGCACGCCCCAGTATCAGCGCATGGACATCATGCGTGCCTTCGTAAGTATTCACGGTCTCCAGATTGACCATGTGGCGGATTACGTGGAACTCCAGCGAAATGCCGTTGCCGCCGTGCATGTCACGGGCCATGCGTGCAATGTCCAGCGCCTTGCCGCAGTTGTTGCGTTTCACAATCGACACCATCTCGGGCGCGGCCTCGGCCTGGTCCAACAAACGACCGACACGCAAGCTGGCCTGCAGGCCCAAGGCGATCTCGGTCTGCATATCCGCCAGTTTGCGCTGGAACAATTGCGTCTGAGCAAGCGGCTTGTCGAACTGCTTACGGTCCAGCCCATATTGACGCGCCGCGTGCCAACAGTGTTCCGCAGCCCCCATGACGCCCCAGCTGATGCCATAGCGGGCGCGGTTCAGACAGCCGAACGGACCTTTGAGGCCCTGAACATGCGGCAGCAACGCACCCTCGCCCACTTCAACGCCGTCCAAAACGATTTCACCGGTGATCGACGCGCGCAGGCTTAGTTTGTTTTGAATCTTCGGCGCGCTCAGACCTTTCAACCCTTTGTCCAGAACAAACCCGCGAATTTTGCCGTCATGCGCATCGGACTTGGCCCAGACCACGAATACATCCGCAATCGGAGCGTTGGAGATCCACATTTTGCTGCCGGTCAACCGGTAGCCACCGTCGATTTTCTCGGCCCGCGTTTTCATGCCTGCGGGATCCGAGCCTGCATCAGCTTCGGTCAGGCCAAAACAACCGATCCATTCGCCAGAAGCCAGTTTCGGCAGGTATTTTTGACGCTGTTCTTCGCTGCCGTAGGCATAGATCGGATACATGACCAGCGAGCTTTGCACCGACATCATCGAGCGATATCCGGAATCCACACGCTCAATCTCGCGCGCTACAAGGCCGTAGGACACGTAGTTGCCGCCCAAACCGCCGTATTCCTCCGGGATCGTGGTGCCCAGCAGGCCCATCTCACCCATCTCACAGAAAATCTCAGGATCGGTTTCTTCGTTCTGGTAAGCAGCGGTCACGCGCGGCAGCAGCTTTTCCTGAGCATAGGCCCGGGCGCTGTCGGTGATCATCCGTTCGTCTTCTTGCAGTTGGTCAGACAGGCGAAACGGGTCTTCCCACGAAAATTTACCCAGATCCGGCGCATCTTTTGCACGCAAGGTCGGTTTCGTTTGAGGCGCGTTCATTGTGCTTCTCCGCTTGATCAGATTTGCTGCACCCTAACGTGGGTCTGCCGCAAAAAACAGCAAGAGTTTGGCACGTGTCCACAAGCAATTGTCATGGGCAGGAAACCGGTGTCCGAGGTCCCTGCCCTTGATGTGTTATCCCAAAGCGTAACCGGCGCCGCGCACAGTGCGCACAGGGTCTTCACCGCCATGTTGGGTCAATGCCTTGCGCAGCCGACCGATATGAACATCGACGGTCCGCGTATCGACATAGATGTCGCGGCCCCAGACCCGATCCAGCAGTTGCTCGCGGCTCCAGACGCGTCCCGGTTTTTCCATGAAGGTACTCAGCAGCCTGAACTCGGTCGGGCCCAGTTTCAGCGGCTTGCTGTCGCGGCTGACCTTATGCGTCTCGGAATCAAGAACAATGTCGTCGAACTCCAACAGGATGCCCACGGTCGCCGGACGCACGCGCCGCAATTGGGTGCGCACGCGGGCCATCAGTTCGACAACCGAATAAGGTTTGACAACATAGTCGTCTGCGCCCGTTTCAAGGCCGCGCACCTTGTCGACCTCTTCCGAGCGCGCCGACAGCATGATGATCGGGATCGAGCGGGTATCAGGCCGGGTTTTCAACCGCCGACAAACCTCGATCCCGCTGAGATTGGGCATCATCCAGTCCAGAACGATGATGTCGGGGCTGTCTTCATCCACCAGAAGCAATGCTTCGTCACCGCTGGCGGCTTTGGAAACCCGAAACCCTTCGGCCTCGAGGTTATATGCCAGCACTTCACGCTGGGCGAGTTCATCCTCGACAACCAGGACAGTTGGCTGATCTGCGGACATCTTCTGCGTCTCCTAGACGGTTTGCGACGTGGTGTCGGCCTTGGGCCGCGCTTCGGCCGGGCGTTCACCCGTGACCAGATAGACCACCTGCTCGGCAATCGAGGTAACGTGATCGCCCATCCGTTCAATATTCTTGGCGATGAAATGCAAGTGCATACAGGCCGAGATGTTGCGCGGGTCCTCAGCCATATAGGTCAGGAACTCGCGGAACAGGCCGTTATACATCTGATCAACATCTTCATCGCGGTTGATGACGTCGGTCGCCAGTTCGGCATCGCGCTGGATATAGGCGTCCAGGGCGTCGCGCAGCATCCGTTCGACTTCGCGCGCCATGCGGCGCAGGGCGGCGGCGCTGCCATTGACCTCGCCGGCATCGACCAAAACCGTCGTACGTTTGGCGATGTTCTTGGCATAGTCACCGATCCGTTCGAGGTTACCGGATACTTTCAGCACTGAAAGAACCAGACGCAGATCGCTGGCTGTCGGCGCGCGCAGTGCGATCAGGCGGGCGGTTTCCTCGTCGATCACCTCTTCCAGCGCGTCGATGGCCTTGTCGCCCTGCCGCACTTCCTGCGCCAGTTCCACGTCGCGGGATTCAAGCGAGCGGGCGGCGCTCATGATGGCGGCTTCGACCAAGCCGCCCATCTTCATGATATGCGCCTGGATGGCCTCAAGGTCACGATCGAAAGCAGATGCAATATGTTGTTCGCTCATATCGGTCATATCTGAATACCTGTGCTCAGCCGATGCGGCCTGTGATGTAGCTTTCCGTGCGCGGATCTACGGGGTTGGTGAAGATCTGACCGGTTTCTCCGAACTCGACCAGATTGCCCAGATGGAAGAACGCGGTTTTCTGGCTGACGCGCGCGGCCTGCTGCATCGAGTGGGTGACGATCACCACCGAATACTGCGCGCGCAGCTCGTCGATCAGTTCCTCGACTTGCGCGGTCGCAATGGGGTCCAGCGCCGAGCATGGTTCGTCCATCAGCAGAACTTCCGGTTCAGTCGCTACGGCGCGAGCAATGCACAGACGCTGCTGCTGACCACCCGACAGGCCGGTGCCCGGGGCATCGAGGCGGTCTTTGACCTCATCCCAGATCGCACCGCGACGCAGGGATTTCTCAACGATCTCATCCAGTTCCGCCTTGTTCTTGGCCAAACCATGGATGCGCGGGCCGTAGGCTACGTTATCATAGATCGACTTGGGGAACGGGTTCGGTTTCTGGAACACCATGCCGACCTTGGCGCGCAATTGCACCGGATCGACGCGCTTGTCATAGATGTCTTCGCCGTCCAGTTTGAAACTACCCTTAACGCGCGCCACGTCGATTGTGTCGTTCATCCGGTTCAGGCAGCGCAGAAAGGTGGACTTACCGCAGCCCGACGGGCCGATGAACGCGGTGACGGTTTTGTCTTCGATATCGACATTCACATCTTTGATGGCGTGGGTGTCGCCGTAGTAGACTTGGCAGTCCCGGCACTCCAGCTTGATTTCATTGGTGTCCACTTGTCTCTCCACTCGCGACATGTCGTTCATAGTATAGCCCCTTTTTACCAGCGGCGTTCAAAGCGGCGGCGCAGGATGATTGCGATGATGTTCATGGTCAGCAGGAACATCAGCAGAATGATGATCCCGCCCCAGGCCTTTTCGTAGAAACCAACATCGGCGCGGGCGGCCCAGGTGTAGATCTGGGCGGGCATGGCCGAGTTTGCCTCGGTAAAGCCGGCAAGGAAGCCGTCGGGGTAGCCACGGGCCACAAAGCCCACCATCCCGATCAGCAGCAGCGGGGCGGTTTCCCCCAAAGCCTGCGCCAAACCGATGATGGTTCCGGTCAGGATGCCGGGCGCAGCCAGAGGCAGCACGTGGTGGAACACCGCCTGCATTTTCGAGGCCCCTACCCCAAGCGCCGCGTCACGGATCGACGGAGGAACCGCCTTCAGCGACGCGCGGGTCGAGATGATGATCGTCGGCAATGTCATCAGCGTCAGCACCAGACCACCAACAAGCGGCGCTGATTGCGGCAGGTGCATGAACTGGATGAACACAGCCAGACCGAGGATACCGAACACAATCGACGGAACAGCGGCGAGGTTCGAGATATTTACCTCGATCAGATCGGTAAACTTGTTCTGCGGCGCGAATTCTTCCAGATAGATCGATGCCGCCACACCAATCGGCAGAGACAGGCCCAGAACGACCAGCATCATGAAGAACGAACCCACGACCGAGGCGCCGATACCAGCACCGCCGGGGTTGTCCACGCCCGAGTCTGCGCCGGTGATGAACGGCCAGTTGAAGACCTGCTTGATGATCCCGGCCTCTTCCAGCGCATCCACCAGATCCAGATCGCTTTTCTGCAGGAAGCGGCTGTCCTGAATACTGTCGCGCGACACGCGGCCTTTGTAATAGCCATCCACCCGGCTGGACGCTGCCAGATCGAATTCGACCGGTTGCCCCAACTGATCCGGGTTGTCCGCATAGAACGTCCGGATGGTTCCGCCGACTTTACCCAGAAGACGCTCAATCGCGGCCTCGTCGAAATCGACCTCAAGACCGCTTTCATCCAGCTCTTTGTTCAAGGCCGCTATGAACAGGTCAGAATAGGCTTTGGTTTTGAACAAGGTGCTTTCGGCTTCTTCCTGTTCCTGCTCGGTCAGTGTGAATTCCACGCTGACAACGGTCCGGGTAAAGGCCGGGATCCCTTCGGACAGGATCGAGGCGAACAGGACGAGCAGAAAGAACAGGCCGGTGGCAATGGCCACGATCCCATAAGCGCGAAAGCGTTTTTCGGCATTGGCACGTTTGCGGGTATGTGCGTCTGACGCCGTGAGCGACACAGATTTGCGACGCGGCTCAGAGGTTTGCATGCTTGCGTCGGTCATTCGTACTGCTCCCGGTATTTACGCACGATGTAAAGGGCAAAGACGTTCAGGCCCAGCGTGACAACGAACAGTGTCATGCCAAGCGCAAAGGCAACCAGCGCTTCGGGCGAGGCAAAATCTGCATCACCGGTCAGCTGGCTTACGATTTTCGCGGTGACGGTTGTCATCGCCTCAAAAGGGTTCAGGCTAAGCCGCGCTGCGGCCCCTGCCCCCAGAACCACGATCATGGTCTCACCAATGGCGCGCGAGGCTGCCAGCAGGATGGCCCCCACGATCCCCGGCAACGCGGCAGGCAGAACCACCTGACGAATGGTCTCGGACTGCGTGGCACCCAACCCATAGGACCCGTCACGCATCGCTTGTGGCACGGCGTTGATGATGTCGTCGGACAGGGATGAGACAAACGGGATCAGCATGATGCCCATGACCAGACCGGCGGTCATCACAGCAGTACCGGCTTTCATCCAGCCCAGACCTTCATCGTCGAAGACACCCAGCAGCATCGGGCCAACGGTCAGCAGGGCGAACAGGCCGTAGACGATGGTCGGGATACCAGCCAGAACTTCGAGCAGCGGCTTGGCAATCGAACGAACGGCGGGCGAGGCATATTCGCTGAGGTAAATAGCAGCGAACAGGCCAATCGGCACAGCCACCAGCAAGGCAACGACCGAGATATACAGCGTGCCCCACAACAGCGGCAGGATGCCAAGATCCGACGCGCCACCCCGGCCCGAAAAGCTGGGCGCCCAGGTGGTGCCAAAGAAGAAATCAGAGGCGGGGTATAGTCGGAAGAACTCCCACGTGTTGAAGACCAACGACAGAACGATGCCGACGGTTGTCAGGATGGCGATGGACGCGGCGGCCAGTAGCAAAATGCGAACGCCCTGCTCAACCACATTTCGGGCGCGATAGCTGGCATTGGTTTGCGCCAGGCTGACGGTTGCCCCTGCCAGTGCAACAAGGATCACAGCGATCGTCATCACCAGATAGCCGCTTGCATTCATCACGCGATAGCGCTGCGCGGCTTGAAGAACCGGTTGCGTGATGGTGGATGTCACAACCTGCCCGGCGTCTTTCAAAAGTTGCGTGATGTCGGCGACATCTGCGCTTGGGTTTTGGGCGACCGCCTCGTCCAGCTGACCCTGAGTGATGGCGGCATCCAGCCCCGACGCGGTACGGCGCACCTCGGCCATGACCAGCCCGCGCGACGAGCCTTCCTGAATAGCCGAGTCCGGGATCATACCCGAGATCTGAGAGTTCACGAATAACGGCTGCGCCAGCAGCCACACGATCAACAACCCAAAGGCAGGTATGACCACCTTCAGCGCGACATTGGCACCGTAAAAGGACGGAAGGGAATGCAGTTCCCGACTGTCGCCCCCGGCGCTTTGCAAGGCGCGAGACCGCCCCAACACATAACCGACTGCCGCAATCGCCAAGACAATCAGAAAAAGCCAAATTATCGGCATAACGCCCCCACAGGTCTTGATCGGGAAGAGAAGAAACATGGGGGCGGCACAGAATGCCGCCCCCCGCAAATCACATCGAAGGGGGCTTAGCTGCCCGAACCCATGGTGACTTCGTTGGCAATCGCTTCCTGAGTTTTGGACAGCTCAGGGTCAGCAACCAGACCATAGTTGGCCAGCGGGCTCGACGGGCCAGCAATTTCGTCAGCGGTGAAGAACTGAGCGTATTCTTTCAGGCCGGGGATCACGCCGATATGGGCTTTCTTCACGTAGAAGAACAGCGGACGCGACACAGGGTATTCACCGGTCGAGATGGTCTCGGTCGACGGTGCGATACCGGACATGGTCGCAACTTTCAGCTTGTCGGTGTTGTTCTCGTAGAACGCCAGACCAAAGACGCCGATGCCGTTCGGGTTGGTGTCGATACGGGCCAGGGTTTCGGTGTAGTCGCCGTCGATGTCGACCGACTTGCCATCGGTGCGCACGTCCAGACATGCATCTTCGGCGTCATCTTCGCTCATGCCGCCTGCAACCATGGCTTCCATTGCACCGGTTGCTTCACAGCCGATCAGCAGAACTTTTTCTTCGAACACTTCACGGGTGCCGTGCTTGGTGCCCGGAATGAAACCGGCGATTTCAACGTCAGGCAGGTCGCCGTTGAATTCGGCCCAGTTGTTATAGGGGTTGTCGACGATCTCGCCGTCTTTCAGGACCTTCGCGCCCAGAGCGTTGAAGATGTCCGCAGGCTCAAACGCGGTGAAGGCAGGGCCAGACTGTTGGCTTGCAAAAACGATGCCGTCATAGCCGATGCGGACTTCCATGATGTCGGTCACGCCATTTTCGGCACAGGCTTTGATTTCTTTTTCGCGGATGGCACGCGATGCGTTTGCAACGTCGATGGTGTTTTCGCCAACGCCCTCACAGAAACGCTTCAGACCCGCCGAAGAACCGCCCGATTCGACAACAGGTGTCGGGAAATCGGTGTTTTCACCAAACAGTTCAGCAACGATCGAGGCATAAGGCAGAACGGTCGACGAACCGGCAACCTGTACGTTGTCACGAGCTGCAGCAGTGGTTGCCGAGACGGCAGCGATTGCCAGCGCAGATGCCGACAGTTTTACAAAGGACATTTCAGTCTCCCTGAAAAGTAGAACTTGATCACCCCCATGATGATCTTGCGGGCACGTTTAAGTGAGGTGCGTAAGCCTTTTGTGACAGGTATGTAACAGCTTTATGACAGTCGTTATGAAAACTGAGTGACCTGACGCAAAGCTGCCATGCGCCGTTTACATACCGGCGGGTTCAACCACGGACCCAGTCATTACCGTGGTAAAATAACAGTAAAGACCGATCCCTTGCCCAGATCGCTTTCCACGCGCAACCGCCCCCTGTGGCGATTGACGATGTGCTTTACAATCGCCAACCCCAACCCGGTTCCACCCAATTGACGCGAGCGGTGGCTGTCGGCGCGATAGAATCGCTCGGTCAGGCGCGGCAGGTGCACCGCGTCGATGCCCGGGCCTTTGTCCACGATCTGAACCCGAACCGCCGGGCCGCGCATGGCCGTGTCGCGCTCGGACGGGGCAATGCGCACTTCGACACTGCCGCCGCTGCCGCCATATTTGATGGCGTTCTCGATCAGGTTCGTGAACACTTGCCGCAACTGGTCGCTGTCACCGATCAGAGGCACAGGGTCCTGCGGCGCATTCAGATTCAGGACGACATCGGCATCTTCGGCCAAGGGTTTCAGCGAGTTCAGCGTCGACTGCAAAAGCCCCGTCAGCTCCAGCTGTTCCTTGGGGCGCACCCTCTCTTCGCTTTCCACACGGTTGAGCGACAGAAGATCGCCAACAAGCCGGTTCATCCGGTTCGCCTCATCCGTCATGATCTGAAGAAACCGATCCCGCGCCGCTGCGTCCTCGCGCGCGGGGCCGCGCAGGGTTTCAATAAAGCCCATCAGCGCGGTCAGGGGCGTGCGCAATTCGTGGCTGACATTTGCGACGAAGTCACGGCGCATCTGGCTGGCCTGTTCCAAGTGGGTAATGTCCTGAAAGATGGCCAGAACCGCCCCGCCCGAGACGGCACCGACACCGTTCATATAGCGGCACTGAACTTCGAACGTGGTGTCCTGCGCGCCGTCATTGGACAGATGCCGGGTTTTGCTGGGCCCTTTGCTGCGCAGGCTCTGCTCCATCGCGTCGATCACCTGCGGTTGGCGCAGGATGGTCGCGAAATGCCGACCTTGCATATTTTGCCCCAGCAGCGTGCGGGCATCGGTATTTGCGGCGATGATGCGCTCGGTCTGATCTACCATCAGCGCGGGCATCGGAATGGCCGACACTATTTCCGTAAGCAGGTCTTCTGACATCGGCTGATTCCGTACTTGTCCCGATCTGTCAGGACACAGGCCTCATGGTTTCGCGAAACTTGCGCATGTTCTGCTGATAATGCAGCGCGCTGAACGTGATCATCTGCGCGGCCGCATCGTCCAACTGGCGCACCACCTTGCCTGGCGATCCCATCACCAGTGAATTGTCCGGGATTTCCTTGTTCTCGGTAATCAGGGCCCCTGCCCCGATCAGGCAATTCTTCCCGATCTTTGCCCCGTTCAGAACAATCGCGCCCATACCGATCAGAGTGTTTTCACCGATGGTGCAGCCATGCAGCATGACCTTGTGACCAATGGTGCAGTTCGCCCCAATAGTCAGCGGATAACCCGCATCGATATGCATGACACAGTTTTCCTGAACATTGCTGCCTGCGCCCACCCGAATCTCTTCATGATCGGCCCGGATCGTGCAGCCGAACCAGACCGAGGCGCCTTCTTCCAGAACGACCTTGCCGATCAGATTGGCATCCGGCGCGACCCAGGTGTCCTCGTGGATCTGAGGGACGTGATCTCCCAATGCGTAAATTGTCATGACAGGGCCTCGAATTCGTTTTGTAATGTGCGGACGTGGTCTTGAAGTTTCGGCTGTTGAATGCGGCGCATCCGTTCGGCACTGACGATGGTTTTCAGCTTTTCCTCGGTCGCGTCCAGATCATCGTTGACCAGAACATAGTCGTAATAACCCCAATGGCTGATCTCATCCCAGCTTTTCAGCATCCGCTTTGCGATCACGTCTTCGCTGTCCTGACCCCGGCCTTCCAGACGGCGGCGCAGTTCGGGGATCGAGGGCGGGAGGATGAAGATCGACAACGCGTGTTTTCCAAGGTCCGAATTACGGATCTGAACTTCACCCTGCCAATCGACATCGAACAGCACGTCCTTGCCTGCATCGATCGACTCGCGCACCGGGCCAGCGGGGGAGCCGTAAAAATTGCCGAACACATGCGCGTGTTCCAGCATCTGGCCATTGGCGACCTGCTGTTTGAACTCATCCTCGGTCTGGAAGTAATACTCGCGCCCGTGTTCTTCGCCCGGACGCGGGGCGCGGGTTGTGGCCGAGATCGAGAATTCAAGGCCGGTGTCCCAGGCCATTAGCCGGCGGGCCAAAGTGGATTTGCCCGCGCCGGATGGCGAAGACAGGATGATAAGTAGCCCGCGGCGATCTGCCATTTCAGTTCTTCCTATTTTCATTCAACATTCTGCACCTGCTCGCGCATCTGATCGATCACGGCCTTGAGTTCCAGCCCGACCGACGTCAGTTCCGCGCTTTGCGCCTTGGAGCATAGGGTATTGGTCTCGCGATTGAACTCCTGCATCAGGAAATCCAGTTTCCGCCCCACGGCCCCGTCCTGCGCCAACAGATCGCGCGCGGCGGCGACATGGGCGGTCAGGCGGTCAATCTCTTCCGTGATGTCGGCCTTCACCGCGATCAGCGCCAGTTCCTGCGCCACCCGATCCGGGTCGGCACCCTGCGCATTGTCCAGCACCCGCGCAAGGTTGTCGCGCAGCGCGTCTGCCATCTTGTCCTTGCGCTGTTCGGCCAGATCGGCAGCCTGCGTTGTCAGGGCTTCAACCTGATCCAGTTGAGCGCGCAGGATCTGGGCCAGCGCCTCCCCCTCGGTCCGGCGCATGTCGATGAAAGCCGCCAACAGGGGCGCAAACTCGGATGTCAGATGCGCAACCAGAGGCGCGGGATCATCGGCTTCGGTGCCTGCGTCCATCATCCCCTTCAGGGCCAGTAAATCGGTCGCCGTGGATGGGGCTAAGGCAATCCCCTTGGCCTGAGCCATCTCTTGCGTCTGCTGCAAGGCGTCCAGCGCCGCAGCCATTGCGGTTGCGTTCAGGGCCAGATCGGGTTGCGATTCATCCCGGCTGAGGCGCATCGACAGGGTCACGTTGCCCCGGCTCAGCGATTTGGACAGGGTGGCGCGCAGCGCAGCCTCAAGCCCGGTCAGCCAGTCCGGCACACGGATGCGCATGTCCAGGCCCTTACCGTTGACGCTACGCAGCTCCCAACTCCAGCTATGCGGGCCAAACTCCCCCGTCCCCGAGGCGAACCCGGTCATGGATCTGATCATGACTGCCCTTTCTGTCCCACACGTCTTTTTCTTGTCTGCCGCACCTAATGCCATTGGCTGGTCCAGAGCAAGAGTTTGCTCAACACGCAATTCATCCGCAGAAGTTAACCATTCGTTAAAGAATTCCTCCAAAATTGTATTAACCCGTGTCAATTTGGCCGTAGCACAGGCTGTCGGGCCGCGAATGCCCCCGATGCACTGCATTTTAGAAAATTGCGATCAATTGACGGTAGGGTGATGGTAATGAAAACCTTTTTCGGGACTGGCTCCGGCTCAGAATTTGGAAAGATCGTCGCAATGGATCGCTTTGACAGTGGACGCTCTCTTTCGCCGATCCGTCAGGCCGAGGCGTATTGGACCGCGTTGCTTTCGGAAGACGGTGTGCCCATGCGGTCGCAGATTGACCCGCGTGGATTGGAAAACGTTCTGCAATACACGTTCATTCTGGAACGCATCGCGCCCGGTCTGGCCCGGTTCCGGCTGGCGGGCACACATCTGAACCAGCTTGCCGGTATGGAAGTGCGCGGTATGCCGTTCACCGCCTTTTTCGAAGCTGATTCCCGGCCCAAGGTCAAAGACACGCTGGAACAGGTGTTTTCGGCCCCCGCAACGGCCGAGATGGGGCTTGTGTCCGGCGGAGGGTTCGGTCGCGCCCGCCTGCAGGCCCGTTTGATCCTGTTGCCGTTGAAAAGCGATCTGGGCGATGTCAGCCGGATCATGGGCGTCATGCTTTGCGATGGCACTATCGGCCCTACTCCGCGCCGCTTCACGATCTCGGACCAGCGTATCAAGCCGGTGTCCGAGTTGCAGACCCCAGCGGCACCTGCGGCCAGAGAATCCGCAGGCTTTGCCGAAGATCAGGCCGGATTCAAACCGGCGGCAAGCCATCTGCGGCTGGTTGTTTCCAGAGACGACTAACGAAAAACGGCGAGCCATTGGCCCGCCGTTTCGCATTCATATCTGCCGTGTTCAGCCTGCGGCGCGTTTCGAGCCGTTCCGGCGCAGGTTGGTCAGTTCTTCTGCCACCAGGAAGGCCAGTTCCAGCGACTGCGACGCATTCAGGCGCGGATCACAGGCGGTATGGTAGCGGTCGGACAGGTCTTCTTCCGTCACGGCCCGCACGCCGCCGGTGCATTCGGTCACATCCAGACCTGTCATCTCGAAATGCACGCCGCCGGGAATGGTGCCTTCGGCCTGATGCACACCGAAGAAGTCGCGCACCTCGCGCAGGACGGAATCGAACGGACGTGTCTTATAGCCTGTGGCCGACTTGATCGTGTTGCCATGCATCGGGTCGCAGACCCAAGTGACCTTGGCCCCTTCTTCCTTCACGGCCTTGACCAGACGCGGCAGATGCTCGCCTGCCTTACCAGCCCCGAAGCGTGCGATCAGGGTCAGGCGACCCTCTTCGTTTTCGGGGTTCAGCTTGGCCATCAGAACCTTGAGGTCTTCGGCAGTTGTTGTCGGGCCACATTTCAAACCGATCGGGTTCTGAACGCCCCGGCAGAATTCCACATGCGCACCGTCAGGCTGACGGGTGCGGTCGCCGATCCAGATCATGTGACCCGAGCCAGCCAGCCAGTTGCCCGAGGTGGAATCCAGACGCGTCAGCGCCTCTTCATATTCCAGCAGCAGACCTTCGTGGCTTGTGTAGAATTCAACGGTCGAGAATTCATGCGTGGTATCCGCCGTGATCCCAGCGGCATCCATGAAGTCGATGGTGTCCTGAATGCGGTCGGCAATCTCGGAGTATTTCTGCACGTCCTGCTCGTCCGTGAACCCAAGGGTCCACGAGTGAACGCGGCTCATATCCGCGAAACCGCCGGTCGAGAAGGCGCGCAACAGGTTCAGCGTCGCCGCCGCCTGCGTGTAGGCCTGCAGCATCTTGGCCGGATTCGGAATCCGCGCCTCAGGGGTGAACGCCAGTTCATTGATGATGTCGCCGCGGTAGCTGGGCAGTTCCACGCCATCCACAACCTCGGTCGGCGCGCTGCGCGGTTTGGCAAACTGGCCCGCCATGCGGCCCACCTTGACCACTGGAACCTTGGCACCATAGGTCAGAACCATCGCCATCTGCAGCATCACCTTGAACGTGTCACGGATCGCATCCGCGCTGAATTGTTCAAAGCTTTCAGCGCAATCCCCGCCCTGCAGCAGGAAGGCCTCGCCGCGACCGGCGGCACCCAGATGTTGCTTTAGACGCCGCGCTTCGCCCGCAAAGACCAGCGGGGGATACTGCGAAAGCTGAGCCTCGACTTTGGCCAGCGCGGCCGCGTCGGTATAGTCTGGCATCTGAACCCGGGGCTTGTTGCGCCAGTTCGATTTTTGCCATTCGGTCATAGCTTTGATCTCCGCTGAAGTGTTCAGGTCGCTTCTATACAAAATGCATTGCAGAGTGACCATATCCCATTTGCGCCTCTTGACGCCGGAAACAAGCTTTGAGCATGGTGTCTGGCAAATCACACGCGACGTGGGTTCAGCCGTCGTGGATTCGGGGAAACAACAGCCATGCAAGAGCAACGCCAAGTTGTCACAGTGGACGGCGGGTCGGATAAGCCTGTCAATTTCGTATTCATTTTGCTGGACAAGTTCTCGCTTTTGTCGTTCGCGTCTGCGCTGGACAGCCTGCGCATTGCCAACCGAATGGCCGGGCGCGAGATCTATAGCTGGTCGTTGGTCGGCGAAGGCGGCGAACTGGTGTCGTGTTCCGCCGGAACAACATTCAAGCTCGATTCGGACCTTGAAGAGCTACATCGCGACGATTTGATCCTGGTGTGCGGCGGGGTGGACGTTCAAGCTTCGACGACCAAGAAGGTTCTGAACTGGCTGCGGCGCGAGGCGCGCAAGGGTCTGAAGATTGGCGGTCTTTGCACCGCCGCCTATACGCTGGCCAAGGCCGGATTACTGGATGACAAGCGGGCGACGATCCACTGGGAAAACGCCGACAGCTTTTCAGAAGAATTCGACGCGGTCGAATTGACCAAATCCGTGTTCATCGTGGACGGCAACCGCATGACAACGGCGGGCGGTACATCCTCGATCGATCTGATGCTGAAGCTTATTGCGGATGATTACGGCGAGGAACTGGCCAACGCGGTGGCGGACCAGATGATCTATTCCTCGATCCGCACCGATCAGGACACCCAGCGCCTGTCCACCCCAACCCGGATCGGGGTGCGGCACCCAAAGCTGAGCCAGGTCATCCTGATGATGGAGAAAAACACCGAAGAGCCGATTTCGCCCTCGATCCTTGCCAAAGATGTCGGCATGTCGACCCGCCAGCTGGAACGCCTGTTCCGCCGGTATCTGAGCCGGTCTCCCAAGCGGTATTACATGGAGCTGCGCCTTCACAAAGCGCGTAACCTGCTGATGCAGACCGATATGAGTGTTATCAACGTGGCCTTGGCCTGCGGCTTTGCCTCACCCAGTCATTTTTCGAAATGCTACCGCGCGCATTACAACACCACGCCTTATCGCGAACGCGGCTCGCAAAGTGGGCGGCTGTCGATCTGATTAGCCGGGTGTGAGCCTGTAAACAGCGCCCTGCCCGACAGAAATGAACCAGATCGATCCGTCCGGTCCTTGAACAATGTCGCGGACGCGTTCGGTTTCCGGGCCTTTGATCTGTTCAACCTCGCGCAGGGGTGAGCCGGACAGGCGTGCGATGTAGTCGAACTTGAGCGAACCTACGAAAATGTCGCCTTTCCATTGCGGGAACATGTCACCGGAATAAACCAGCAGGCCCGATGGCGCGATTGAGGGGTCCCAAAAGAGCGCCGGTTGCTCCAGACCCGGTTTTGACGTCCCCTCTCCGATTTTCTGACCGGAATAATGGGTGCCGTACGAGATCACGGGCCAGCCATAATTCTTACCCGGTTGAACCAGATTGACCTCATCCCCGCCGCGCGCGCCGTGTTCGGACACCCATAATGTTCCGCGCGCATCCAGACCGGCCCCTTGCGGGTTTCTGTGGCCATAGGACCAGATTTCTGGTCGAACACCGGATTGCCCGACAAACGGATTGTCCGCAGGAACCGAACCATCGCGGTTGATCCGAATGACCGACCCCATATGGGTGCTGGTGTCCTGCGCCGAAGGCCGGTCGCCCCGGTCTCCGATGGTAATGAACAGGGTCCCGTCCTGCGCCTCGACCACGCGCGAGCCGAAATGGCGACCGCCAGAGCCGCCCGGTTCGGCCTCGAACACGACCCTGACATTGGTCAGCTTGTCCCCACGCTCGGAAAGGCGCGCAACGGCCATTGCGGTTCCCGCGCCGCCTGATTGCGGTTTGGAGAAGGTCAGAAAAATCTCTCGGCTGCGGTTAAAGTCGCGGGGAATGGTGACATCCAGCAAACCGCCCTGCCCCGAGGCAGCGACTTTTGGCACGCCCGATACATTCCGGGCCGCGCCATCAGACACATGGATCAGCGCGCCATCCCGCTCGGTCACCAGATAGCTGCCGTCGGGCAGAAGACCCAGCGCCCAGGGCGTATCCAGCCCGCCCAACATCTTTGTAGCCCGAACCGGGCCGTCGGCTGTCTGCAATGTCTGGGCATAAGCCACACCGCCGGACCAGATCAGAACGAAAAACGCGAAAAGCCGGATCATATGTGACCTCCATCAGTTGGGGTTCAGTCGTCAGGGCAAGCCGATACGTCAAACAGATAGGTGCGCTTTGTCAAAAAGCAGGACCTCTATAAGACTTTTCTTTTCCCGATAGCTTGCCTAGGGTCGTGCCCAGTTAGACTACGACATCAGGGAGTAACCTTATGAAAAAGCTGCTTACAGCAACTGCAGCAACCGCTCTGCTGGCGGGCACCGCCATGGCCGAGGATGTAAAGCTGGGCATTCTGTTCGGTTTCACCGGCCCCATCGAATCTCTGGCACCGGCCATGGGATCGGGCGCGGAAATGGCGATTGCCGAGGTCAGCGAGTCGGGCAAACTGCTGGACGGCAAGACAGTTGTTGGCACCCGCGCCGATACCGGCTGTATCGACAACGGTCTGGCCACCTCGAACGGTGAGCGCATGATCGCGGATGGCGTTGCCGGCATCATCGGCGGTGACTGCTCGGGCGTGACCGGCGCGATCCTGCAGAACGTGGCGATTCCGAACGGCATGGTCATGATCTCGCCGTCGGCCACGTCGCCCGGCCTGTCGACCATGGAAGACAACGGCCTGTTCTTCCGCACCGCCCCGTCGGACGCGCGCGAAGGTCAGGTGATGGCGGACATTCTGAATGACCGTGGCATTAGCTCGATCGCGCTGACCTACACCAACAACGACTACGGCAAGGGCCTGGCGGATGCGATCCAGTCCTCGTTCGAGGCGTCGGGGGGTGAAGTGACCATCGTGGCCGCGCATGAAGACGGCAAAGCCGATTACTCGGCCGAAGTGGGCGCGCTGGCCTCGGCCGGTGGCGACATTCTGGTTGTCGCGGGCTATCTGGATCAGGGTGGTCTGGGCATCATCCAGTCGGCGCTGGACAGCGGCGCGTTTGACACGTTCGGTCTGCCTGGTGGCATGATCGGTGACTCGCTGCCTGCGAATGTCGGCCCCGACCTGAACGGCTCGTTCGGGCAGATCGCCGGTTCGGGTGGTGAAGGCGCCGAGAAGTACTTTGCCATGGCAGAAGCCGCGGGCTTTGACGGCTCGTCGCCGTATTCGCCTGAATCCTATGACGCCGCCGCGCTGTTCATGCTGGCGATGCAGGCCGCAGGGTCCACCAACCCGGCGGATTACGGTGCCAAGGTGATGGACGTCGCGAACGCGCCGGGTGAGAAGATCTATCCGGGTGAGCTGGTCAAGGGTCTGGAGCTGATCGCTGCGGGTCAGGACATCGATTATGTCGGCGCTTCGGGTGTTGAACTGATCGGCCCCGGCGAAAGCGCGGGCTCGTATCGTGAGATCGAAGTGACCGACGGCGAGAACAAGACCGTCAACTTCCGTTGATCCTGCGCTAAGCGTCATAAAACAAAGCAGCCCGGGCCTTGTGTCCGGGCTGTTTCAATGAAAAAAGGCCGCACCTCGGGTTCGAGGATGGGATAAGAACGCCGAAAACGGCGGCTAGGGGAAAAGATGATCGTCGTCGAGGACGTGCACAAGCATTTCGGCGGATTTCACGCGGTGGATGGGGCATCGCTGGAAATCCAGAAGGGTTCAATCACCGGGCTGATCGGCCCGAACGGTGCCGGAAAAACCACGCTGTTTAACGTGATTGCGGGTGTTCTGCCACCGACGTCTGGCCGCGTGTTCATGGATGGCGAGAACATTACCGGCCTGCCCCCGCATGATCTGTTCCACAAGGGTTTGCTGCGCACGTTCCAGATCGCGCATGAGTTTTCCTCGATGACCTGTCGCGAGAATCTGATGATGGTGCCGGGCGCGCAGGCCGGGGAATCGCTGTGGAACACCTGGTTCGGACGCAAGCGGATCGCGGATGAAGAACGCGCGCTGAAGGCCAAGGCGGATGAGGTTTTAGAGTTTCTGACCATCGAACATCTGGCCGACCACAAGGCCGGTCAGGTATCGGGCGGGCAGAAGAAACTGCTGGAGCTTGGACGCACCATGATGGTTGACGCCAAGATCGTGTTTCTGGACGAGGTTGGTGCAGGCGTGAACCGCACCCTGCTGATGACTATCGCCGACACAATTCTACGCCTCAATAAGGAACGCGGCTATACCTTTGTGGTCATCGAGCATGACATGGATTTCATCGGCAAGATTTGTGATCCGGTCATCTGCATGGCCGAAGGCAAGGTTTTGGCCGAGGGGACCTTGGATGAGATCAAGGCCAATGAGCATGTGATCGAGGCCTATCTGGGGACCGGGTTGAAAAACAAAGACAAACTGGAGGCAGGCGCGTGAATGGAGTGATCCAGATGTGCGCCTGCGGCGCGCTTGAATTGTTTGATTGGGGGCTCTGCCCCCATGACCCCCGAGATATTTTTAGCCAGATGAAGAAGGATCCTGTGAATGGCTGAGCCGTTTCTGATCGGGGACACCATGACCGGCGGTTATGGCAAGGGGCCGGATATTCTGCATGACTGCACCATCGCCGTGGACAAGGGCGAGATTGCGGTGATCGTTGGCCCGAACGGGGCCGGTAAATCCACGGCGATGAAGGCCGTGTTTGGGATGCTGGACGTGCGCGCTGGTTCTGTTCGGCTGGACGGAGAAGATATTACGTCATTGTCCCCGCAAGACCGGGTGAACAAGGGGATGGGCTTTGTGCCGCAAACCCAGAATATTTTTACCTCGATGACGGTGGAAGAGAACCTTGAGATGGGGGCTTTCATTCGTCGAGATGACATCAGCCAAACGATGGAGCAGGTCTATGATCTGTTCCCTATTCTGCGCGACAAGCGCAACCAGGCCGCCGGCGAACTGTCCGGCGGTCAACGCCAGCAAGTTGCCGTGGGCCGCGCGCTGATGACGCAACCGAAAGTGCTGATGCTGGATGAACCCACCGCCGGTGTCTCGCCCATCGTGATGGATGAGTTGTTCGACCGGATTATCGAGGTATCGCGCACCGGGTTGCCGATCCTGATGGTCGAGCAGAACGCCCGTCAGGCGCTGGAGATTGCGGACAAGGGATATGTGCTGGTACAGGGCCGCAATGCCTATTCCGGCACCGGAAAGGAACTGCTGGCAGACCCGGAAGTGCGTAAGAGTTTTCTGGGCGGCTGACTCCGGTATCCTTGCGCGCGGAGGATTGAGTGATTCCGCGCCAAAATAAGGCGGTTTTGCGGCGAAGATGCTCGGCTTTAGAGGTCGCCTTTCAAAGATGCATTGTAAGCTTATGTTATTACACATCTAATCAGCATCACGACGGTTCGATGTAGCTGCCATTCAATCCAAAGATTGCCCGCTTAAGGATACATTCCGGTCAGAATATTCTCCTATCGCGTGCGTGCTGATGGTCCAGTTCCATCTGCGCCTGACATCGCGCTGCTCGGATTGGCGTGCGCACAACATCAATGAAGAACGACAGGAAACAACAAAAATGACAAAATGGATGATGGCGACGCTGTTCGCATTGGTGGCGTCGGGTGCCGCAGCAGAGGAGCATGTTTTTTCGTGCGTTTCAAATCTGGACGGAACTGAATTTGTCCTCAACAGCGCGTCGGAAGGCAGCGCGGGCACGATTTCGACCATCGACATCGCTGGCGACACTGTGGCCTTTGACGCCCAGGTGTTGAAAGGTGTTGGCAGTGTTACTTTCCTGTCGATGCAGGAAACGCAGGTTCTGACCTATGTCGTGAACTTTTCCGACATGACCTATGATTTGTCGATCAATGGGGAACACTCGGCAAATGACAAAGGGACGTGCACGGAAGGGCAAGTTTGATCTTGGCACGGTTGAGTAAAATTAACCGTTAAATATCAATGTGATATAATTCTTCATTACACGGAATATTCACCGCGACTCAACTGACGGTGAGAACGGATGTAACACCGTTTCCCGACCGACTTTCTGGCTTAGGTCTATTGATGTGATCCGTGTTTGGATTCGACGCCAAACCTGATCTCATCAGACCTAAGACCAGGCGGTAGGTGGCGTGAATACCAGCGCCCCGTAGACCGCCCAAAAGTTGGAAATGTGACCGATGAAGAAGATGATCGCCTTGACCCTTTCGCTGCTGATCCCCCAGCTGGCCTCGGCCCAGAATGCAGGCCCACTGGACGGCGCGGATTTTGTCGTCAATTGCGTGTCGGACAAAGACGGCAGCTCGGTGACCCTCGCCCGTTCGGGTGGCACCAACAAGGGCTATATCGTGACCGACGCCATCCGGGGCGAAGCGACCATCCTATCGGGCATCGGGTCGTTGACATTTCTACACCTGATGGAGCGGGACGTGATCACCTTTGTGGTTGATTTCGACAACCTGAGCTATGACCTGACAATCAAGGGTCCGCACGCCACCCAGGACCATGGTGCTTGTGATGATCCGATAAGCTGACGGATCGTACAATTTTCTCACTGGAACTGTAATTTACGGCCCAAAAACGGGCGCAAAATATTGTGCCCGGCAGGCAGGGCATGCCATAAGGCTGCACTCGGACAGTGAGAAGAACTGATGGATTTACTGAACGCGCTTGTTGCGCTTGCGAATTTTGTGATCGTTCCTGCGATTGCCTATGGGAGCCAACTTGCGCTGGGGGCGCTGGGCGTCACTCTGATCTACGGCATCCTGCGGTTTTCCAACTTCGCCCATGGCGATACGATGGCCTTTGGCGCGATGATCGCCGTGCTGGTAACCTGGGGCCTGCAGGCTGCCGGTGTCAGCTTTGGGCCGCTGCCGACCGCTCTGCTGGCGCTGCCCTTTGCGATCCTAGGCTGTATTGTTCTGGTTCTGATCACGGATCGGCTGGTCTATCGGTTCTATCGCGAGCAAAAGGCCAAGCCGGTGATCCTTGTCATCGTGTCGATGGGCGTAATGTTCATCATGAACGGGTTGGTTCGCTTTGTTATCGGACCCGACGATCAGAGGTTTTCCGACGGCGCGCGGTTTCTGATTTCCGCGCGGGATTTCAAGTCGATGACCGGGCTGAGTGAGGGTCTGGCGATCCGCACATCCCAAGCGATTACCGTTGTTGTAGCCGTCGTTGCGGTAGCTTTGCTGTTCTGGTTTCTGAACAAGACGCGCACGGGCAAGTCGATGCGGGCCTATTCGGATAACGAAGATCTGGCCCTTCTGTCCGGTATCAACCCCGAGCGCGTTGTGATGATCACCTGGATCATCGTGGCGGCACTGGCGACAACCGCCGGGGTGCTTTACGGGCTGGATAAGAGCTTCAAGCCCTTCGTCTATTTCCAGCTTCTTCTGCCGATCTTTGCCTCGGCCATTGTCGGCGGGCTGGGCAACCCGCTGGGCGCAATTGCCGGTGGCTTCATAATCGCATTTTCCGAGGTGACGATTACTTACGCCTGGAAAAAGGTCCTGACCTATCTCGCACCAGAGACGCTGGCACCGTCGGGTTTGGTGCAGTTCCTGTCCACCGATTACAAATTTGCCGTCAGCTTTGTGATCCTGCTGATCGTCTTGCTTTTTAAGCCCACGGGCCTATTCAAAGGGAAAGCGGTATGAGCGAAGCAACCAAAAACACGCTTCTGTTTGCCGTGGTCGGCGGGCTGATCCTGATGACCGGTTTCACGCAAAGCTGGAACGCGGCGATTCTGATCCTGAACATGGGGCTGATCTCGGCCATTATGTCGATTGGGGTGAACCTGCAATGGGGCTTTGCGGGCCTGTTCAACGTTGGCGTCATGGGCTTTGTTGCGCTGGGCGGTCTGGCTGTTGTGCTGGTATCTACGCCACCGACGCCCGGGGCGTGGTCCTCTGGCGGGTATGGTATTGTGCTTGCTTTGCTGTTGGGTGCGGCGACCGTTGTTGCGGCTGTTATGGCGGCGCAGAAACTGCCCAAGGGCAATGTGCGCAACCTGTCCATCCTCGGCATCCTTGTGGCTGGTTTTTTCATCTATCGCGCGGTGTTTGACCCCAGCGTTGCGGGGGTCGAGGCCATCGATCCCGCGATTGCAGGCAACCTTGGGGGGCTGAACCTGCCGGTTCTTCTGGCCTGGCCTGCGGGCGGGCTGCTGGCGGCGGGCGCGGCCTGGCTTATCGGGAAAACGGCTTTGGGCCTGCGGTCCGACTATCTGGCCATTGCTACGCTTGGTATCGCCGAGATTATCATTGCGGTCCTCAAGAACGAGGATTGGCTGGCCCGCGGCGTCAAGAACGTCTACGGCCTGCCTCGCCCCGCCCCCGTGGTCGGGTATGAGATTGACCTGCAACAGGATCCCGGTTTTATCGCGCGTGCAGAATGGCTGGGGCTTGACCCGGTGACCGCTTCGACCCTGTCCGTCAAGCTGGGCTATTCACTTCTGTTCCTGATCGTGCTGCTGGTGCTGCTGTGGATGGCGCAAAAGGCGCTGCACAGCCCTTGGGGCCGCATGATGCGCGCAATCCGCGACAACGAAGTCGCCGCCGAGGCGATGGGCAAGGATGTCACCCGCCGTCATTTGCAGGTGTTTGTTCTGGGCTCGGCCATTTGCGGGATCGCAGGTGCGATGATGACCACGCTGGACGGGCAGTTGACCCCCAGCGCCTATCAGCCTTTGCGCTTCACCTTCCTTGTCTGGGTCATGGTGATTGTTGGCGGCTCGGGGAACAACTTTGGCGCGGTTCTGGGCGCGTTCCTGATCTGGTTCCTGTGGGTTCAGGTCGAGCCGATGGGCCTGTGGATCATGAACCTGATTACATCCGGCCTGCCCGACGGCAGCGCCCTGAAAGCGCACCTGATCGAAAGCGCCGCGCATATGCGCCTGTTTACCATGGGGCTGGTGCTTTTGATTGTTCTCAGATTCAGTCCAAGGGGGCTGATCCCCGAGAAATAGGCTGAAATCTTCTCAAATCACAAAGCCGTGTCGGCGAATACCGGCGCGGCTTCTTGATTCTTAAAGATTTTTTGACTAAACCAACCCACCATTCCCGGCATTGGATACGTCTTCATTTCTGTCGACGCTCACTCACACACCCTCTCGCCGGTCTTATAAGGCCAGTTACCCAGTCTAAAGAGTAGATCTTAGAACCATGAAAAAACCACTCAGCAAAGTTATCATCCTGTTGCCGCTAGTTGCGGCAGTTGCGGCCTGTGTCCCCTCGCCCGAAGATCTGGAAACCACACCGGTCAAGGTCAACACGCCCGAGGGTGTGGTGACCTGTCAGCTCTATCGCCATGACCGCGTGACCTGGGACCGGGCCATTGATTTCCCGGCGACCAAGATGTCGGTGCGTCAGGCGGATGCCTATTGCCGTCAGGAAGGCCAGCGCCGCCTGAAAGGTTAAGCTAGCGGTTTCGGAACAATCCACCCAAGATGCCGCGCACGATGCGGCGACCGGTGGTACCTTTCAGTTCCTTGATCACGGCCTCGCTCATCGCGGTGGCAAACGTGTCTTTCTTGCGTGTCACGCGCGAGGAAGACCGCCCCACCCGGCTGCCCGAATATCTGCGGGCCGAGGCGAATTCGCGCTCCATCGCCGTCTGCATTTCCACGACCTCTTCGGCCTCGGCGGCTTCGGCTTCCTTGGCGGCGGCCTCGGCGCGGGCCTGAAGGATCTCAAAGGCCGATTTTCGATCGACGGGTGTGTCGTATTTCGCAGACATTGGTGACGCGGTCATAACCGTCCGGCGTTCAGCGTCGGAAATCGGCCCCAACTGGGAACCCGGCGGGCGGATCAGTGTACGTTCGACAATGCCCGGCACACCCTTCTTTTGCAGCATCGAGGTGACGGCTTCACCCACGCCGACCTCACGTATTGCCTCTTCTGTGTCAAACGCCGGATTCTCGCGATAGGTTTCTGCGGCAAGGCGCAGGTTCTTCCGGTCACGCGCGGTAAAGGCCCGCAAGGCGTGCTGCACGCGATTGCCCAACTGTCCCAGAATATCTTCGGGAATATCGGCCGGATTCTGCGTGATGAAATAGACCCCGACACCCTTGGAGCGGATCAAGCGCGCCACCTGTTCCACCTTGTCGATCAGAACCTTCGGTGCGTCTTCGAACAGCAAATGGGCCTCATCGAAGAAGAAGACCAGCTTGGGTTTCTCGGGGTCGCCAACCTCGGGCAGTTCTTCGAACAACTCGCTCAGCAGCCACAGCAGGAAAGTTGCATAAAGGCGCGGCGATCCCATCAGTTTGTCCGAGGCGAGGATGTTCACAACACCCTGCCCGGCCTCATCCGTACGCATGAGGTCGGCAAGGTCCAGCGCGGGTTCCCCGAACAGTCGGGTGCCGCCCTGGTTCTCCAACACCAGCAACCGGCGCTGGATCGCACCGATCGACGCGGTCGAGACATTGCCGCAACGCAACGAAAGCTGCGCCCGGTTCTCACCAATCCAGACCAACAGCGCTTGCAGGTCCTTAAGGTCCAGCAGCGGCATGCCTTCTTCATCGGCCACGCGGAAGGCGATGTTCAAAATCCCCTCCTGCGCCTCGCTCAACTCCATCAGGCGGGACAACAGCAATGGCCCCATCTCGGTCACTGTCGTACGAACCGGATGCCCCTGCTCACCAAACAAGTCCCAGAAGGTCACCGGACAGGCGGCGTAGGCGAAATCGGTGAATCCGATGCGCGTGGCGCGATCCATGAAAGCCTGATGCAGTTTGTGTGTCTCGGTTCCCGGCAATGCCAGCCCGGACAGGTCACCTTTGACGTCCGACAAGAAAACCGGAACGCCTTCCTTGGAAAACCCTTCGGCCAGAATTTGCAGCGTCACCGTCTTGCCGGTCCCGGTGGCCCCGGCAATCAACCCATGCCGGTTCGCGTATTTCAGCGTCAGCCCCTGCGGCTGGCCATAGTCCTGACCGCCACCGCCCAGAAAGATATCTTCGCCCATGTTTTCACTGCCTTATGTCTCACCGATCCGGACCCAGCATACAAAGTTAACCTTTGACTGCGATAGTCATTTTGCGCGCTTTGTGGTGCCAGCCGCAAAGGCGCACTTCCTCCCTGTTGACTGGCCGTGCCTTCGGGCACGGCTTTTTTGCCCGTTCACGCGGATTAAACTGAACTGACGAGTATATTAAAAGTTCAGGTTAGCAGTTGACCACTGCGTCCCCCTCTCGTAACGTCTGCCACATAACTAAGTCGGCCAGTCCGACGGGGAGAAACATTTATGGAAGGGAGCTGCTCCACCAGCTCCCTTTTTCTTGTTTTTAAGGGGTGGAAACCCTACCTGAGTGGCAAGAAATTGTTCATTTTCGAACCGACGCATCGCTTAGTGCCTGACACCAGCCGTGAACGGTGCTAGAGGAAGAAAAAAACTCAATCACCAAATATCGAGGCATTCATGATCAAGTCACTCCTTTCGATCAATACGCTCGCTGCTGTCCTTGTTTGCGGCGCTGTCAGTGCACAGGAAACCTCGGAACCCGAGGCCGATAACGGGCTGGACCTGGGCGAGACCGGTCCGCGTGCGGGTGAACAGTTCGTCAAAGAAACTTCCGGCGATTGGGAGGTGTCCTGCATCAAGGCGCAGGAAGGCGAAGACCCATGCGCCATCGTTCAGGTTCTCAACGGCCAGCAAGGCGATCCGATTGCCGAGGTGTCCATTGGCAAACTGCCCGAAGGTGGGGCCGCCGTGGCCTGGGCGAATGTGATCGTCCCGCTGGAAACCCTGCTGCAGGCGCAACTGGCGCTGTCCATCGATGGCGCGCCGCGCAAGCTGTATAACTATCACCACTGTGTGCCGGTCGGCTGCGTCGCCCAACTGGGTCTGAGCCAGGGTGACATCGATGCCATGAAGGCGGGCAGCAAGGCGACCTTCTCGCTGGTGCCCGCACGCTTCCCGGATCAGGTTCTGACCATGGACATGTCGCTGTCTGGCTTCACCTCGGGGTTTGACAGTCTCAGCGTCAACGTAAACTGAGCGATGCTTTCGTCGCCGCAGTGGAAACGCTGCGGCGACTTTCGGGCTGTCGTCAGACTTTCTTCAAAGCCAGAACAGCATTCAGGCCGCCAAAGGCAAAGGCGTTGCTGAGGGCAACATCCACCTTGGCCTCGCGCGCCTCGTTCGGTACCACATCCAGCGCGCATTCCGGATCGGGTTCCTCGTACCCGATGGTCGGCGCAATAACGCCATCCCGCAGAGCCATGATGCAGGCCAGCAATTCGACAGCACCAGTGCCGCCGATCAGGTGCCCGTGCATGGACTTGGTGGACGAGATCATCAGGTCATCCGCATGCGGCCCGAACACGTCTGCAACTGCGGCGCATTCCGTTTTGTCATTTGCTGCCGTTCCGGTGCCATGCGCGTTGATATAGCTGACATCGCTGGCGTTCAGCTTTGCGTCAGCCAAAGCCCCGGCCATGGCGCGTGATGCGCCCTGCTTGCTGGGCATGACAATATCGGCCGCATCCGAGGACATGGCGAACCCGACGACCTCGGACAGGATTTCTGCACCCCGCGCGCGGGCATGTTCGTATTCCTCGAAGACAAAAATGCCGGCACCTTCGCCCTGAACCATCCCGTTACGGTTGGCGCTGAACGGGCGGCAGGCGTCTTTGGACATGACGCGCAAGCCTTCCCAGGCTTTCACGCCGCCAAAACACAGCATCGATTCCGACCCGCCGGTGACCATCGCAGGCGCAGCACCGCTGCGGACCATCTGGAACGCTTGCGCCATCGCATGGTTCGACGATGCGCAGGCTGTTGAAACGGTAAAGCTGGGTCCTTTGAGGTTATGTTCCATTGACACATGGCTGGCGGCCGCATTGTTCATCAGCTTTGGCACAACAAAGGGGTGCACGCGGTTTTTTCCGTCTTCGTAGACCGACCGGTAATTGTCGTCCCAGGTCGAAACACCGCCGCCTGCCGTGCCCAGCACGACGCCGGACCGGGCCGCCAATTCCCCGTGGAATTCGATCCCCGATTGCTCGATGGCTTCTTTGGCTGCGGTCAGTGTGAACTGCGTGAACCGGTCATACAGAGACATCTGTTGGCGATTAAAGCGCCCTTCGGCCTCGAACCCGCGCACCTGACCGCCGATCTTGATGGCCAGACGATCGACATCGCGAAACTCCAGTTCCGAGATACCGCAGCGCCCTTCACGCATGGCCTCCAGCGTGTCGGGGACAGAGTGACCCAGCGAGTTGATGGTGCCCGCGCCGGTGATAACAACCCGTTTCATTGTTCCGGGTCAGACCTTTTCCGACACAAGCTGTTCGATGCCCGCAATGATCGCGGCCACGTTCGAGATGTCGAAATCGTTCGATTCAGGTTCGTTGGCGTTGAAGGGAACCGAGATGTCGAACTCTTCCTCGATCGCAAAGATGCTTTCGACCAGACCCAGACTGTCGATGCCCAGATCTTCCAGCGTGCTTTCGGGTGTCACATCCGATGGCTCCAGCACGGCCTGCTCTGCAATGATTGCGATGACGCGGTCGCTGATGCTCATATCGATCCCCTGATTATCAATCTGAGGATGATTTAATCGCTCGGGGGCTGTTTGGAAACAGCCTTTTTAAGTGCCTCAACGTCGCGGGCCAGACGCGGCAACCGGCGTTGCGCTTTGTAGATGTCGGTATGGGTTTCCATCTTGATCCCCGGATAGCCCATGATCACCCGACCGGCGGGCACATTGGACAGGATTTTGGTGCCGCCGCCCGAGATTACGCCGTCGCCGATGAAAATGTTGTCCACCACGCCGGTCTGGCCGCCCAACACCACGTTGTTGCCAATATCGACCGAGCCGGACACGCCGGTCTGTCCGCACAGCAGGCAGTCACGCCCCACACGGGTGTTGTGGCCCACATGCACAAGGTTATCCAGTTTCGACCCATCGCCGATCCGGGTGTTGCGAATTGTGCCATTGTCTACGGTACAGTTCGAGCCGACCTCGACATCGTCACCAATTTCAACCGCGCCCAGAGAATGAATGCGCAGCCAGCTTTGCGCCTTCGCCTCACCCTGATCCCCCATGGTTTTGCGCGCGTTTTCTGCGCCAGATACTTCGGGAGTTACAAAGCTGAAACCGTCTCCACCAATCCGCGCGCCCGGTTGGGCGATAAAGCGATCCCCGATCTGAGCGCGCGCGCCGATGCTGACCATTTCGCGCAGCAGCGCCTGTTCGCCAAGAACAGCGTCGATACCAATCGTGCAATGGGCGCCAATTACCGATCCGGCCCCGATCCGCGCCCTGGCCCCGACAACCGCCAAAGGCCCAATCGACACATCTGCGCCAATCTCTGCCGTCGGATCAATCACGGCCGAGGGGTGAATGCCGGGCTCAACCCCCTGCCCGCGATCCAGCATCGATGTTATGCCTGCCATCGCCATGCGCGGACGTTTCACAAAAATCGCCGCGCGCAGGCCCATGGCCTGCCAATCCGCACCTTCCCACAGAACCGCCGCGCGTGCCTCACCACCTGCCAGAGCCTCGGCATATTTCGGTGACATCGCCATGGCCAGATCGGTGGGTCCGGCGTCACCGGGCTCGGCCGCGCGCACAATCGTCAGGCCGGTGTCGCCCTGGCACTCGGCACCAAGGCTGTCGGCGATTTGCTGAATGGTAAACTGCATGGCGGGCTTTCTTTCGGCAGGATTTGCCCCCGTGCTTACCCCTGAACGTCCGGCAGGGCTACCCCTGCCTTTTGCAGCGCGTCCCAAATCTTGGCGTCGCGGTTGTAGACGTCGCGGCGATACTGCACCTCGCCCTTCGGGCCCATATAGGCGGTGCGATAGATCAGATGCACCGGAACCTTCTGGTCCAGTTTCACTGTGGTTTCCTTGCCGGTATTCAGCACTCGGTGAAAAAACGCTTTTGGGTCTTCCTCTTGCTTGGCCAGCAACGCATAGGCGAATTCGAACGGTTGCGCCAATCGGATACAGCCATGCGAGAAGGCCCGCACCTCGCGCGCGAACAGAGATTTCTGAGGCGTATCATGCAGATATATGTTGTACTTGTTGGGGAACATGAACTTCACCAGCCCCAGTGCATTGCTTTTGCTCGGCGGTTGACGCATCGCAAACGGGAAGTTGCGCGCGGTGAATTGGGTGAAGTCCACGGCCCCGCGGTTGACCTGACGGCCACTGCGATCGGTGATCTGGATATGACCCACGGCATTCGGGTTGGATTGCAGCTTGGGCAGATATTCCTTTGTGATGATCGAGCGTGGCACATACCAGCTGGGGTTGATCACCATATGCTCCATCTCGTCCGAAAACTCGGGGCTGCGGCGGTCATGCACGTTTTTGCCGATTACTGCGCGGGTCTCGAACGTGACCTGCCCGTCATCGACGATCTTGGCAGAGAAATCGGCCTGATTCACCAGAATATGGCGGGTCCCACGTTCACGCGGCAACCAACGCTCGCGTTCCAGCGCCACCAGAACCGACTTCAACCGGTCCGATGCCGGGCGGTTCAGTTCCGAAATCGTGCCCTGCCCGGCAACACCGTCCGGCTCCAACCCATGCGCGGTTTGAAAGCTGCGAACAGCCTCAAGCAAAGTGGCATCAAACGAAGGGCTGGCAGTGGGTTTCAGATAGCCCATCGCCACCAAACGGTTGCGCAGCTTGATGACATTTGGCCCTGAATCCCCAAGTTCCAGCTTGGCCACCGGAACACTCGCGCCCCAGCCGCCCTGATCGACCAGAGCCTCCAGTGCGAGTTTCTGCTTCATCAGCGCACGATACTGGCGCGTCTGCGGTGCGAGCTGATCCAGATAGGCCGCACCATGCGTGTTCAGTTGCTGCAGATGTTCCTCGGGGCTGCGCCGTTCCACCTTGCGGACCAGCCCGTCGTCAATGCTGGCCGGGCGCAGGGCACCGGAATACAGATCGTCGGCGTAAGCCAGAAACACCCGCGTCAGTTCAGCCTCGACCGCGCCCAAATCCCGAACAGATCGCGCCTGCCGCATCTGTTCAACCAGCGCGTCTACATCGTAACCTGCTGAGGGCAGACCGTGCATATGGCTGTTGGACAGCGCGTTGATCAACGCGGCGCGCCGGTCGGCATGATCTTGCGAGGCTCCGACCCAGACAGGCGAAAACCCGTTGGTCCGGTAAAACGCCGCAATATCGCTGGATGTCGGAGTGTGCTCGGCCACAGCCATTTGAAACGCGGTGCCCTGAATCGGGTCAGACGTTGTGTTGGCAATGGCTGCTGTGGCCGCAAAACATGCCGCGACAAGGATACTGGTACTGGTCCGCAATACTGAGAACATGGGATGCCCTTGGTTATTCAATAGTTTGCGCTGATGGGGATGCGCCGAACAAATATCATTTTTGCACTCTGCCTTTGTCTATTCACAAATTCCTTACTCGGCCTCTTCTATTTCGGCCTGATGCGCGTTTGCATCGAAGCGGTGCCGAAACGCCTCAATTGCGCAAAAAATGTGCCGGTTGCCCCATCTGCGCAAAAAACTGCCGAAAATTCCCCCTTGAAAAGGTGAGTATCAAACACTTCTTGGCGACCGAATCCGATTGTGCCATAAATTCGCCATCTGGGATGGGAAAATATTAATACAGCGCGCGTAACATCGTGCGCAGGCAGGAACAGTACGGGACGAAACAAAAATGACCAAGAGCAGTACATCGGGCTTGACCCGGCGTGCCCTATTGGGGGCATTCGCAGCCACAGCAGTTGCTGCAGCACCGACTTATTCCAATGCAGCAGGTTTTCTTCGCGGCGGCGGCGACATTCGTCGTATCCGCATGTATTCCGGTCGCACAGGCGAACGGATCGATATGATATATTGGGTTGACGGCAAATACATCAAGGATGCTGTTAAGGAAGTGAACCATTTCATGCGCGACTGGCGGACCGATCAGGTCAAAAGCATGGATTTGCGCACGGTCGACATCATGGCCGCCGCCCACAATCTTCTGGACGTGAACGAGCCTTACATGCTGCTGTCCGGCTATCGTTCGCCGCAGACAAACGCCATGCTGCGTTCCAGATCGCGCCGCGTTGCCCGGAACTCCCTGCACATGCAAGGCCAGGCGGCAGACCTTCGCCTCGGCTCGCGTTCCGTCTCGCAAATGGCCAAAGCGGCGATGTCGTGTCGCGCGGGCGGTGTAGGCCAATACTACCGGTCGAACTTCGTACATATGGATTGCGGCGTGGTCCGCACCTGGCGCGGCTAATCCGCCTCGCCAATACCAATTGTTCCGAACCCCCGCAGATCGTCTGACGGGGGTTTTGTTTTGCGCAATGCGATCCGACCGGAGCGCGGATGCTAAACCTAGTGAAAGATGGCGCACCTGAGAGGATTCGAACCTCTGGCCTCTGCCTTCGGAGGGCAGCGCTCTATCCAGCTGAGCTACAGGTGCCTTGGCCGTTAGCTAACCTTGTTCCGGGTCGGGTGCAACTGGAAATCTGCGCGACCCGGCAAGGTTTCACGCAAACAAATCATGCGCCAGTTCAAGCGCTTCGATCAGCGTGTCGACCTCATCCGTGGTATTATACAGGCCAAAACTCGCCCGGCAGGTCGCAGTGACGCCCAGATGATCCATCAACGGACCCGCGCAGTGATGACCGGCGCGCACGGCGACGCCCTTTTTGTCGAGGATGGTCGAGACGTCATGCGCGTGCCCCGCCCCATCGAGCGTGAAGCTGAAGATCGCGGCCTTGTCCGGGCGGGTGCCCTGGACCTGTAGCCAGTTCAACCCGGTCAGGCGTTGCATCGCATAGTCGCGCAGGCTGGATTCATGGGCGGCGATGTTCTCCATCCCCAGATCCATCATGTAGTCCAGCGCCACGCCCAAACCGATGGTTTGAACGATGCCGGGTGTTCCGGCTTCGAACTTCATCGGCGGGTCGTTATACGTGATCTGGTCCTTGCTAACCTCTTTGATCATGTCGCCGCCGCCAATGAAGGGGCGCATTTCGGCCATACGCTCGGATTTGATGAAGATCGCGCCGGACCCCGAGGGGCCGTAGAGCTTATGCCCGGTGATCGCGTAGAAATCGCAGCCAATCTCATCGACGCTGACCGGCATATGAACCGCGCCCTGACTACCGTCCACCAGAACCGGAACACCCTTGGCATGGGCCCCTTGGGTGATGGCTTTGACATCCACAACCGTGCCCAGAACGTTAGAGCACTGTGTGACCGCCACCAGTTTGGTTTTGGGCCCGATCGCATCCAGAACGGCCTGCGGATCAAGGCCGCCATCTGCATCCACATCGACCCATTTCAGAACAACGCCCTGCCGTTCGCGCAGGAAATGCCAGGGCACGATATTGGCGTGATGCTCCATCACGCTCAGCACGATTTCGTCGCCTGCCTCAAGCCGGGGCATGGCCCAGCCGTACGCGACCAGATTGATCCCTTCGGTGGTGCCCGAATTCAGGACGATCTCGTCCTCATTCGCCACCCCAAGGAAACGTGCAATCGTGCCGCGAACGCCTTCGTATTTCTCGGTCGCGAGGTTTGACAGGTAGTGCAGACCCCGATGGACGTTCGAATATTCCTCGGCATAGGCACGGGTCACTGCATCAATCACCGCCTGAGGCTTCTGCGCCGAGGCCCCGTTGTCCAGATAGGTCAGTGGCTTACCGTTCACCTGCCGCGACAGGATCGGAAAATCAGAGCGGATTTTCTGCACATCATACATAGGGCTGTCTTCCTAGACGGGCGCCACGGGGGCGAGCATAAGGACAAAAGGAACCGCAACCAAAGCGGACAACAAAACCACGCCGAACGATTTCCAAAGCGATCCGAACTGATGCGCTTCGTTCAGGAAATGCAACGTGATGTAGAGGCTCAGGATCGCGGTGGCCAACAGCAACACCGCCATCAGAAACGGGATCGTCAGGCTCAGGATCAGGACGCCAAGCAATGCCGCGATCTGCAGGTATTGCACCCAGACGATCAGCACCATCATCCCCTCGAACCGCGCCGTTCCGCCCAGAAAACGGCCGACGAACAAGAAGGCAAGGATACTGAACATCATCGTACCTGCCGAGCGAACCAATACAATCGGAACGCTTTCCGTAATCGGCCCGGCATCGCCTTCGACAACCGGAATCGACAGGTCAATGCCCAGCTGGATTATGCAGTTCAGCACAACGGCAAGGAAAAACGCCAGCCACAGCACCTCGCGCCCCGGGTTCAGGGCCAAAAGCTGACGCGCCGCCTCGGCGGGTTGTCTTAGCGTCAGAACCGCCAGTTGACCCAGGTTCGGAGTATTCATTCAGCGGACCTTTGCACTTGTCGCAGTCCGGATAACCAGAACCAGACAAAAACGGCAACCCAAATCAAACCCACAAGGGTTAGCGTTGGACCAGAGCCAATGAACCCGGCAACCAGTCCGTTCAGCAAAACCAAGGGTGCGGAAGACAGCAAGGCCCAGAACAACGCCAGACGCGCGCCATAGGGCGTCCCTTTGCCACCCGCCAAACGCGCGGCCCAATGGGAGATCAGCGCCAGACTGTAAAAGAACAACGGCAGGATAAAAACCGAGCCCAGCAAGGCACCGCCCAGCAGCATGTTCAGCTCCACCCCTTCAAGATGCGCACGGCGCGCAAGGCTTGGCATCTGGGCGATGAAGGACACAATGCAGAAGGCCATGACAAAAATCAGCGCCCGGTCTTCGCGCGGCCCCATATCCAGAAGCCGGCGCACGACACGCCCCGGCCCCCGGTATGTGGCAACGATATCTGACGACACAGGCATCAGCTGCGGCGCGCCAACCAACCTTCCAGACGGCTCACGATGGCCTCGGCCAATGCGCCGTCTTCGATCTCGTCGACGGCCTCGGCCAGGAACGCCAGCGTCAGCATGTTGGTCGCGTCCTTGGTCGGAACCCCGCGCGAGCGCAGGTAGAACAGCGCGGTCTCGTCAATCGCGCCCGAGGTCGAGCCGTGCGAGCAGGCCACGTCGTCGGCGTAGATCTCAAGTTCGGGCTTGGCGAGGAACTGGCTGTCATCGTCCAGAAGCAGCGACTGGCTGATCTGATAGCCGTCGGTTTTCTGAGCACCTTCTTTCACAAGGATCTTGCCCTGAAACACGCCGGTCGCACCGTTGCGCAGCACTTTCTTGAACACCTGACGGCTTTCGCAATTCACCGCGTCATGGGTGATGAAGACGGTGTCATCGTGATGAAAGTCACCATCGCCGACACAGGCCCCCGCCACATGCGCGACGGCGTCATCGCCGGTCAATTCGACAACCTGTTCATTTCGGGTCAGCACACCATTCACGGTCAGGGTGAAGGACTTGTAGACAGACTCGGTGCCCAGACGGGTGAACATATGGGTCGCGGCCCGACGCTCCCAATCCCTGCCCTGCGCGCGGACGTGATGCAGTGTGCCGTTATCGGCAATGTCGATCTCCATGCACTTGTTGAAGCGCGACGCGGCGGGGCCGGTTTCCAGAATGGTCGCCTCGGCACCGCTTTCGACGCGGATCACGTGGTGCAGGATCGCGTCCGAGGTCGCGGACTCGTGCCGGTAGATCAGGTTGATCGGCTTGGACGGCTTGCCCGTCACATGAATGGCAACCCCGTCCGACGCAAAGGCGGTGTTCAGCGCGGCCAGTGGGCGCTGCACCGGAACCTGTCCGCGGGCTTCCAGAACGCCATACAAGTCTTTGGCCCAGTGGATGTCCTTGCAGCAGATATCCTCCAGACGATCAATGCTCACGCCTTCCTGCGTCAGATCATCCGATTCCTCGGCGCTGAAAACACCGTCGATAAACACGATCTTGAGGCGGTCGAACTCGTGGAACACCAAGGGTTCATCATCCACGAAGACCGCTGCGGGCATGGCCGCAGGCGCGACCAGAGTGTCGGGCCGTGTGTATTTCCAATATTCGTCGCGACGGTTGGGCAGACCCATCTCAAGCACACGGGCCAGCGCATCTTCGCGCGCGGCGCGGGTGCATCCGGCATCCGGCATGGTCAGCGCTGCCAGCCGCGCCTCGGTTGCGGTTTGTTTGACTTCGGGCAAGGCCATCAGTTCACCTCGGCAAGAATGTCGGCATAACCGTTGTTTTCGACCTCAAGCGCCAGTTCCGGGCCACCGGATTTGACGATGCGACCGTTCGCCATGATATGCACCACATCGGGCTTGATGTGATCCAGCAGGCGCTGATAGTGGGTGATCACAAGGAACCCGCGCCCTTCGTCGCGCAGCGCGTTCACACCTTCGGCCACCAGCTTCATCGCATCCACGTCAAGGCCCGAGTCGGTCTCGTCCATGATGCACATCTTGGGCTCCAGCATGGCCATCTGCAGGATCTCGTTGCGCTTTTTCTCACCGCCCGAGAAACCAACGTTCACAGGACGTTTCAGCATGTCCGCGTCGATCTTCAGGGTCTTGGCCTTAGCGCGCACCTCTTTCAGGAAGTCGGCGGCCGACAGTTCCTCTTCCCCGCGCGCCTTACGCTGAGCGTTCACGGCGGTGCGCAGGAAGGTCATGTTGCCGACGCCCGGAATTTCGACCGGGTACTGGAACGCCAGGAACACACCAGCAGCGGCGCGCTCTTCCGGCTCCATCTCCAACAGGTCTTCACCGTTCAAAGTGGCCGAACCGTCGGTCACTTCGTATCCATCGCGGCCCGACAGCACATAGCTGAGCGTCGACTTGCCCGAGCCATTCGGCCCCATGATCGCGTGTACCTTGCCGGCCTCGACCGTCAGGTCCACACCTTTGAGGATCTGCTTGTCTTCTTCTTCAAGCTGTACGTGCAGGTTCTTGATTTCCAGCATGTTTTGTCCTTTTGCATCTCGCAAGGGGCATCGTCGCCCCGATAAATCCCTATCCCAGTACCTTGCGGATCAGCCGTGCAGCAATCCAACCCAGGATTACCCCACCACCAACCGCCCAGACCGGGTTGATGAAAGCCATGTGATTGATGTTCACGTAAGCCACCCCCAGCAGGCCGCCCAAAACCGGCAGCGCATAGCCCAGCCAGGTCAGCACATCATCCTTCTGGATGCCGTTCCGGGGTGACCGCGTCATCAGCCGACAGAGCCTTCCAGTGAAATCGCCACCAGTTGCTGCGCTTCCATGGCAAATTCCATCGGCAGCGCCTGCAACACGTCCTTACAGAACCCGTTCACGACCAGCGCCACGGCCTCTTCCTCATCCATGCCGCGCTGACGGCAGTAGAACAGTTGATCGTCATCCACCTTCGACGTCGTCGCCTCATGCTCAACGCGGGACGAGTTGTTCTTGACCTCGATATACGGAACTGTATGCGCGCCGCATTTGTCGCCGATCAGCAAGCTGTCACACTGCGTATAGTTCCGGCTGTCCTTGGCTTTCGGATGCATCGAGACCAGACCACGGTATGTGTTCTGCGCCTTGCCCGCACTGATGCCCTTGGACACGATGCGCGACTTGGTGTTCTTACCCAGATGAACCATCTTGGTACCGGTATCGGCCTGCTGATAGTTGTTCGCAATCGCGATCGAGTAGAACTCACCTTGGCTTTCATTGCCGCGCAGGATGCAGGACGGGTATTTCCAGGTCACGGCCGAACCGGTTTCGACCTGAGTCCACATCACCTTGGACCGATCACCCCGACAATCGGCGCGTTTGGTTACGAAGTTATAGATGCCGCCCTTGCCGTTCTCGTCCCCGGGGAACCAGTTCTGAACGGTCGAATACTTCACCTCGGCGTCTTCTTCGACAATGATCTCGACCACAGCCGCGTGCAATTGGGCGGTGTCACGCTGAGGTGCAGTACAACCTTCCAGATAAGACACGTACGAGCCCTTGTCGGCGATGATCAGCGTGCGTTCGAACTGACCGGTATTCTCCGCGTTGATGCGGAAATAGGTGCTCAGCTCCATCGGGCAGCGGACGCCCGGCGGGATGTAGACGAACGAGCCATCCGAGAACACGGCCGAGTTCAAAGTGGCATAGAAGTTGTCCGACACAGGGACCACGGTGCCCAGGTATTTCTTGACCAGCTCAGGATGTTCTTTGATCGCCTCGGAGATCGAACAGAAGATCACCCCGGCCTTTTTCAATTCGGCCTGGAATGTCGTCCCGACCGAAACCGAGTCAAACACCGCGTCCACAGCGACCTTGCGGCCTTCGGCGGGCGCATCTTCGGCCCCTTCGACCCCGGCCAGAATCATCTGTTCTTTCAGCGGGATACCCAGCTTTTCGTAAGTCGCCAACAGCTTGGGATCGACGTCATCCAGCGACTTCGGCTTCTCCTCCATCGATTTCGGACGGGCATAGTAATACTGGTTCTGAAAATCGATCGGCGGGTAATGCACCATGGCCCATTTCGGCTCATCCATTTTGGTCCAGCGCTCGAAGGCCGACAGACGCCATTCGGTCATCCATTCAGGCTCTTCGTTCTTTTCCGAAATCAACCGCACGATATCCGGGTTCACGCCTTTGGGCGCATACTCCATCTCGATATCGGTGTCCCAGCCGTATTTGTAGGTTCCGACCTCGCGTACCGCATCCACGGTTTCCTGATCGACACCTTCTTTCACCTGGGTCTGGTCCAAAGCGGCCATAACTTACCCTCCGTCAGATCACGCGGCGCGCGCGATGCTTTTTCTCTTTCTCAAGCCACGTTTCAGCGAAACGCAGCACATTCTCTTTTGTTGTCAAAGGACCCAGCGAAACGCGGATCGCGCTGGCTGCTGTGACCTCATCAAATCCCATTGCAGTCAATACCGCGCTGGCACGAACCTTGCCGCTGGAGCAGGCAGAGCCCGCACTGACTGCAAAACCCGACAGGTCCATCTGCATGACCTGCGTCTCGCCCTTCCAGCCGGGGGTCGCGAAACACAGAGTGTTCGGCAGTCGCTTTTGACCTTTCCCGACAAAAATAGGTGATTTAACTCCGGCCTCAAGAGCGTTTTCTAGAATATTTCTAAATTCTTCGACCTGCTCCCAAACACCGTTGGCCAAATCCCGCGCGGCTGCTTCAGCTGCAGCCCCGAACCCCGCGATTCCAATCACATTTTCAGTTCCGGACCGACGCCCCATTTCCTGTCCGCCGCCCTTGATCTGCGCCGCCAGATCAGTGCCGCGTTTCATCACAACCGCGCCAACGCCCTTGGGCCCGCCCAGCTTGTGAGCTGAGATCAGCGCCATCTGCACGTCCAGCCAATTGAACGCAACAGGCAATTTGCCAAACGCCTGCGTGGCATCCGTCACGGCCAGACCCGACGGCAAGGACTGCACAATACCGGTTTCGGAATTGGCCAGTTGCAGTGTGGCGCGCGCCGGATCTTCCAAAGAAACCAGTCCCGTTGATAAAACAGGAATATCTTCATCAATCCAGGCTCTTACTGCATCATGTTCAATCGCGGGCCCATGCATATCGCGCCCTGCCAGCGTCAAGGCCGCACCCTCGGTCGAGCCTGAAGTGAACACCACATCCGCTCCATCCGCCCCAAAGGCCGATGCGACCTGCGCCCGCGCGCGTTCGATCAGCGCCTTGGCGGCACGCCCTTCTGCATGGACCGAGGACGGGTTCCCGCAGACCTCCATCGCCGCGATCATCGCGTCCCGCGCTTCGGGTCGCAACGGCGTGGTCGCGTTATGATCCAGATAAACGCGATTCATGGATGCATCTTTTTTCGGTTGCCTGTAACGTGAAACACCATCGCCTTACTCATCCACCACAGCGAACAGGCTGGGAACAGCAGGACAAGGCGCCAGATCGTTCTTGATCACATCCGACAGCCGCGTCTGATGCAGGAATACGTAAACATGCGCGCTCAACCCCTCCCACAGACGATTGGTCAGGGATTGCGCGCGACTGCCCGAGGACGCGCCGGATGCACCTGCCCCTTTGGTCATCGCGTCAACGGTTTCGTCAACGGCTGACAGAACCTCGACCACGCGAATGTCCGAGGCCGGGCGCGCCAGTCGATAGCCGCCACCGGGGCCACGGACCGAAGACACAAGCTCGGCCCGGCGCAGCTTGACGAACAATTGCTCAAGATACGGTAGCGATATGTCCTGACGCTCTGAGATCTCGCCCAGCGTCACAAGCTGATCCGAGGGCTGCAGCGCAATGTCAGCCAGCGCAACCATGGCGTAACGACCTTTCGTCGAAAGCTTCATTGACAATCCCTCATGGCAAGATGCGCGCGAAATCATTGACGCCGCCGCCGCCAGTGCGTATCTCCGACGGACAGCGACGGTACGCGCCGCTACATATTAGAACCGTTCTAAGGTGCCCGACGATTATCGTCAAGTATATCCGGGCTCTCGGAAGAAAAAGACAGGACCAAAGCACACATGCCCGAGGTGATTTTTCCCGGACCCGAAGGCCGCCTGGAAGGCCGTTACCACCCGCAAAAGGAAAAAGACGCACCGATCGCCATCGTGTTGCACCCGCACCCACAGTTTGGCGGGACCATGAACAACAAGGTCGTCTACAACCTGCACTATGCGTTCTACAACATGGGTTTCACCGTGTTGCGCTTTAACTTTCGCGGCGTGGGCCGCAGCCAGGGCGAGTACGACCAGGGCGTAGGCGAGCTGAGCGACGCGGCATCGGCGCTGGACTACCTGCAGTCGATGAACAACAACTCGAAACACTGCTGGGTCGCTGGCTTTTCATTCGGTGCGTGGATCGGGATGCAGCTGCTGATGCGCCGGCCCGAGATCACGGGCTTTATCAGCGTGTCGCCCCCGGCGAACATGTATGACTTTTCGTTCCTGGCGCCCTGCCCGTCTTCTGGCCTGATCATCAACGGATCAGCCGACCGCGTGGCGCCTCCGGCGGATACCACATCGCTGGTGAACAAGCTGCATGAACAGAAGGGCATCACCATCACCCATAACGAGGTCGAAGGTGCAGACCATTTCTTCCAGGACCGCCACATGGACACGCTGATCACCGATGTCAGCGACTATGTGAAACGCCGCCTGACCGAGACCACGCGCTGATGTCTGACACCATCACCACCCTCGCCGCCAAACTGGCCGAGGATACGATGAAGGTTATGGACGAAACCGGCGACGACCGGTTCTTTGTCGAGGTGGGTGAGGTTCTGGGCGCGGCGTCGCAATCGCTGGAAGAGGCATTTCTGACCGAAATCCGCGTCCGGATGGCGGAACGCAAGGCGCGCACCTTTGTGATCAAGCGTCTCAGCGACCACCGCTCAAAAGTGAAAGCTATCGAAAAGCAATGAGTGATCGTCTGTCGGCCCAAATCGCCTTTCTGAAACAGGCCGACAGGTTGAAAACAGTGGAACGGGCAAACGTCCTGCTGGACCTGTCCCGCTGTGAAAACTCGGCCGAGCATAGCTGGCATCTGGCCCTTTGGGCTTTGGTCATGGAGCCATTGGCGGGACCCGAGGTTTCGATTGACCGGGTGATCCGCATGTTGCTGTTGCATGATCTGGTTGAGATCATCGTGGGCGACCATCCGATTCATCTGCAGACCGACTGGCAGGCCGTCGCCAAGGCTGAACAAGCCGCGGCCACGGAACTGTTTGGCCTGCTGCCCGCCGATCAGGCGGCGGAGTTTCAAGGCCTCTGGCAGGAGTTCGAGGCCGATCAATCCCCTGACGCCCGTTTCGCAAAAATTCTGGATCGCTCTCAGCCCCTGTTTCAGGTGCTCTGTGCACAGCATCCTCGGGCCGATCATATTGAGGTCGTGCAAGATAATCTGGACGGTGGGCGCGCAGCTTATCTGGCGCAGGATTTCCCTCTGGCCTTTGATCATGCGCGGGCACTGCTGGACGGCGCGGATACGGACTCTAACGCATTTACAACACGCCTGCCCTTCCTGACCGAGGCTGATCAGTTGAAAACAGTCCTGCGCGCCTCGCGCCTGATGGCGTCGGACCGGTTTGAGAATTCTGCCGAGCATTCCTGGCACATCATGCTCTACGCCTGGGTCTTGTCGGAATATGCCGAGGACGGTGTGTCCGAGGCCCGTGCCCTGCGCATGCTGTTGCTGCACGATATCGTCGAAATCGACGCCGGAGACCACCCGATCCACGGACAAGTGGATCACGCCGCCCAAACCGCCAAAGAGGAGGCGGCAGCAAAACGTCTGTTCGGCCTGCTTCCCGAACCGCAGCAAACGCAATTCGCGGATCTGTGGCACGAGTTCGAGGCGGCGGATACACCGGATGCCCGGTTTGCCAAGGCCGTTGACCGGTTCCAGACCCCGATTGCCAATCTGGAAACAGGTGGTGGGTCATGGGTCGATTACAACGTGACCTATGCTCAGCTGGAAACACGGGTACGACCGGCGGTTGAAGGCGGTGCCCCGCAGCTTTGGCAGTGGCTACAGCCGCAACTGGCCGCCTATTTTCAAACGCACAGCACAGCGGGCGCATAGCCAGAAATAGAAAAAGGAGCCCAAAGGCCCCTTTTCCCTCTGCTTCGTTCTGATCGGCGCTTAAATTACGCTACCATCCAACTTTTCAACCATATTGGCTGCATCAGTATCGACGGACCCCCCGCCAGCAAGCCACCCAAGCGCTACGATAACAAACGCAGCAAGAATGACGGTTTTTGCAAATAACGTCATGAAACAATACTCAGTAACAAAAAAAACCAATACACGGGGAACTTTACACAAATTCAACTTTACCCATAGTCAGGTATACCTGACCTTCATGTTGTGGGTCGGCACTGCTTTCCAACTGAATGTGCTTGCCGCAGATTGCAAAGTCGTGGTCAAGCTTGCCTGGGTTTATTGAGACAAAGGTATAAAACATGCCCAAAGCCTACCTGATCCTGCTGCTTGCGGTCTTTGCAGAAACCGTAGGGACAACTGCGTTGCAGGCCAGCCAGCAATTCACGCGGCTTTGGCCGTCGGTTCTGGTCGTTGTCAGCTATGGGTTTGCCTTCTACCTTTTGGGCCTGACCCTGAAATTCATGCCGGTTGGTATCGTCTACGCAATCTGGTCCGGATTGGGGATATTCTTCATCGCAATAATTGGCTTCGTTGTCTTTGGACAAAAACTGGACATCTGGGCCGTTCTGGGGCTGACCCTGATCCTGGCCGGAATTCTGATCATTCACCTGTTTTCGAAGACTGCGGGCCATTGAACGCCTGTTAGGGGTGGTAACTTTGCGCGTGCCGCGTTATGCGCGCGGCAACTTCCCGTTCAAAGGCTGACCTCTCATGGACCTGCGCAACATCGCAATCATCGCTCACGTGGACCACGGCAAGACGACCCTGGTGGATGAGCTGCTCAAACAATCCGGCGCGTTCCGGGAAAACCAGGCCGTGGCGGAACGCGCCATGGACAGCAACGATCTGGAACGCGAGCGTGGCATCACCATTCTGGCCAAAGCCACCTCGGTCGAGTGGAAAGGCACGCGCATCAACATCGTTGACACCCCCGGCCACGCCGATTTCGGCGGTGAGGTTGAGCGGATCCTCAGCATGGTGGACGGCGTGGTCCTGCTGGTTGATGCTGCCGAAGGTCCGATGCCGCAGACCAAGTTTGTGACCTCCAAGGCGCTGGCGCTGGGCCTGCGGCCTATCGTTGTCCTGAACAAGGTCGACAAACCGGATGCCGAGCCCGACCGGGCGCTGGACGAGTGCTTTGACCTGTTCGCTAACCTCGGCGCCGATGACGACCAGCTGGATTTCCCGGCCATGTATGCCTCGGGCCGGTCCGGCTGGGCCGATATGGAGCTGGACGGTCCACGCAAGGACCTGACCGCCCTGTTCGACCTGATCGTGGATCACGTCCCCGCGCCCAAGCAGGCCGAAAAGAAAGACGAACCTTTCCGCATGCTGGCCACCACATTGGGCAGCGACCCGTTCATTGGCCGTATCCTGACCGGGCGCGTTGAAAGCGGCACCCTGAAAGCCGGTGACAGCCTCAAGGCGCTCAGCCGCGACGGTACGCTGATTGAAAACTTCCGCGCCTCGAAAATTCTGGCTTTCCGTGGTCTGGCGCAGCAACCCATCGATGTGGCCGAAGCAGGCGACATCGTCACCATCGCCGGGATGAGCAAGGCGACAGTCGCCGACTCGCTGGTCTCGCCGCAAGTAGACGAGGCCCTGCCCGCCCAGCCCATCGATCCGCCCACCATCACCGTAACCTTCGGCATCAACGACTCGCCCCTGGCCGGGCGTGACGGCAAAAAGGTGCAGTCCCGCGTGATCCGTGATCGCCTGATGAAAGAGGCTGAATCCAACGTCGCCATCCGCATCTCTGACACCCCCGGAGGTGAAGCGTTCGAGGTTGCGGGCCGTGGCGAATTGCAGATGGGCGTTCTGATCGAAAACATGCGCCGTGAAGGGTTCGAACTCAGCATCTCACGCCCGCAGGTTCTGTTCCGCGAGGAAAACGGTCAGAGGCTGGAACCGGTCGAAGAAGTTACCATTGACGTGGATGACGAATACTCGGGCGCGGTGATCGAAAAAATCACCGGCGCGCGCAAGGGTGAGCTGGTCGAGATGCGCCCCGCAGGTGCGGGTAAAACCCGCATTATCGCCCATGTCCCCTCGCGCGGCCTGATCGGCTATCACGGCGAATTCCTGACTGACACGCGCGGCACAGGCGTACTGAACCGGGTGTTCCATGACTGGGCTACTCACAAAGGCCAGATCCCCGGTCGTCGTGCTGGTGTTCTCATCTCGATGGAAAAAGGTCAGGCCGTCGCTTACGCGCTGTGGAATCTGGAAGAGCGTGGCCGGATGTTTGTGGGCCCTCAGGCAGAAGTGTATCAAGGCATGGTGATCGGTGAGCATTCACGCGACAACGATCTGGAAGTGAACCCTCTGAAGGGCAAGAAACTGACCAACGTGCGCGCCAGCGGATCTGATGACGCAGTACGCCTGACGCCGCATGTTCAGTTCTCGCTGGAAGAGGCGATTGCCTATATCGACGATGATGAACTGGTCGAGGTAACCCCCAACGCCATTCGTCTGCGCAAGCGCTTTCTGGACCCCCATGAACGCAAGCGCATGGCGAAATCCGCCTAAATTGTGGCAAATGGTCGATTTCGAAATTGGAAACAATGACACGAGTGTGACATTTTTTCATCCATCCCAAAAATGATGAAAATGGGGAGACCTTCCGTAACGGCAGGTCTAACCCCTGTTTTTCATGGCCGTTCAACTTTTAGTAAAGTTAAAATCAAGTGACTCACCCGATCCGGCCCTTGTAAATTCGGCCAGAGAAAGGTGTATTCATGACTAAAGTGTGACGTCGTTCATACAACGCACGGTTTCAATAGTGCATAAGATCGACGCAGTAAGTAATGAGTTTCAAGGAGTAGCGCCATGCGCATCAAGTCTCGTATACTACCCGTTATATTTGCATCAGCTACACTTCCTTTGCTCGCGGCTGGTCCCGCATTGGCTGATGGGAAATGTACAGTTCGGACCGCCAAACAGTCTGTATCGACGGAAACCCTGTGTGCTTGTACCGTCGTTGAATCCCGTATGCTGCGGTATCTGCAGCGCCGTTCGGATTTCGAAGATATTCTGGCCCGGACGCTTCAGACCTGCCCCGCGTTCGCAGCAGTTCTGACCGACTTCCCGACAGCGTCGATCGGCGCGCCGTCACAGCGTTCCGGCGACGGTCCGGCTGACGAAAACGGCGGTGGGTCCAGTTCTGGCGGAGGATCAAGCTCCGGAGGTGGGTCCAGTTCCGGTGGTGGATCAAGCTCTGGCGGCTCAAGCTCCGGCGGCGTGACGCCTACTGGCGGTTCCAGTGGTGGATCAAGCTCGGGCGGATCAAGTTCCGGTGGCTCCAGCTCCGGCGGATCAAGTTCCGGTGGCTCCAGCTCCGGCGGATCAAGCTCAGGTGGCTCCAGCTCCGGCGGATCGAGCTCGGGCGGCTCCAGCTCCGGTGGGTCCGAAGGTGGCTCCAGCTCTGGTGGATCAAGCTCGGGTGGCTCCAGTTCCGGTGGTTCTGAAGGTGGCTCCAGCTCGGGCGGCTCAAGCTCTGGCGGATCAAGCTCCGGTGGTTCTGAGGGTGGCTCCAGCTCTGGTGGTTCCAGTTCGGGCGGCTCCAGCTCTGGTGGGTCCGAAGGTGGCTCCAGTTCTGGTGGGTCCAGCTCCGGTGGTTCCAGCTCCGGCGGTGGATCTGAAGGCGGCGGAACCGAAGGGGGTGACTCGCCCGAAGGTAACGGAACCGAAGGCGGCGGCTCGCCTGAAGCCGGTGATCAGGGCACGAACTAAGCTCGGGTTAGAATGCAAAAAAGCCAGCGGTTGTAACTATCGCCGCTGGCTTTTTGCGATGCGTTCTTGGTCTTACGTTAACTGCTACCGTAGACACCAACCCAACGCCGAGGTTGTTTGGGATCCTGCATGCGAAGGAACAGATACTGGGTCGCGGACCAGGGTTTAATTTGATTGGTCAGATTGTCCAGAACCAAATCCCCCTGCGCCGAACGGTAGACCAATACAGCATGTGCATTGCGGTGTTTGTCGAGCACAGTTGCAATCAGCAGTTTTCTGGGATCGATACCTGCGTTGATCAGATCGCGCTTTTTCAACAAGGCGAAATCCTCGCAATCGCCACCGCGCGAGGTCGGAAGCGCCCAACGTTCGCGGGTTCTGTACTGCGATTGATCGGTCACTTCGCGAATGGTGGCGTTTACGTGGCGATTGATACGCTGAACGATCTGCATCTCTTGCTGGCTGGTCAGCGACCCGGACCGTTTCGTGGTGCAGGCCCAATCATACTGGCGGCACAACTGACGTGCGCCGGTTGGCGGAGGGGACGCGGACACACTGGTGATGAAAGCCCCTTCCGAGGCCTGGGCAACGGTAGCCCCCAGGAACGTGCCAAAAGTAATGGCAACGACACCCAAAAAGCGCCCCGAACCTGCCGCAGCGCGTCCTAAGATGGACGTGAATTTCCCGCCATTCGATTTCATGCCTGTCCCTCGATCCAAGTCTCTCCGAGCGATTGTCGTCAAACCGGACCATATTCCGTTTTCAGAAACTATCCGTAAACGTGGCCGATTATGCAATCTAGGTCGAAACTGAAGGGGAAAAAGGGCGGAAATTCGTCACTTATTTTGACCATTTCGGGCAAGAAATGGGTTCAGATGGCCACAATTGTGACGGGAAACCTGAACGGACACTCGCCCGAGCAGGCTTAAGTGTATGACATTTATGAAGTAAAACTCACGCCTTTCGCGAGCCTGCTGTTGCCACAATCATGCCATCCGCGCCTTGGCTGATTTTCGCTTACATACGGCCCACTTGCACGCGACGCGCCCAAAACGCACCGCGCCTGGTGATTCTCAGTCGGTGATCTCAACCACCACCAACTCACGTTCGCTGGCATCGCGCGCGTGATCCAGCGCCGTTTGGTAGTCATCCGAATTGTAACAGTCCACCGCCGCTTCGACGGACGGGAACCGGGCGACCACATTCCGTGGCCGCTCTTTCCCTTCTAACTGAACGTAACGGGCGGCGCGGGCGATGAACTCACCGCCATGTTTGGCGATCGCTGGTCCTGCCAGCTCGGCGTATTTTCCATATGATTCGGCGTCGGTCACCGTTACGTGCGAAATCCAGAGTGCGGGCATGTTACGCTCCCAATACCTGTTCGGCGGCCTTGATCGCCGCGTCGGCGTTGGAGACATCCTTGCCACCGCCCTGCGCCATATCGGGACGGCCTCCGCCGCCTTTCCCACCCAGTTCCACAACAGCGGCCTTCACCAGATCCACCGCGGAAACCGTGTCGGTCAGGTCCGACGTCACACCAGCCGCAACAGCGGCCTTTCCACCAGCATCCGCGATCAATAATACCGCGCCCGAGCCAAGACGGGCTTTGTGTTCGTCTATCAACGCAGGCAGGTCCTTGCCCGATACACCGCTCAGCGCCTGCGCCAGGAATTTGATGCCATTGACCTCGCGCGCCTCGGCCCCGTTGCCCTGCCCCGCGCCGCCAGCCATAGCCAGATCTCGGCGCAGCTGAGCGACCTCGTTTTGCAGCGCCTTGCGTTCGTCCAGCAAAGATCTGACACGGCTGACCACATCATCCGGCTGCGCTTTCAACTCTGTCGCAATCTGGGCCAGACGATGATCCTGCGCAGAAAGATAGCGGAACGCCTCATCCCCGGTCAGCGCTTCGATCCGCCGGACACCGGCGCTGCTGGCGCTATCGCCCAGAACAACAAAGGTTCCGATGTCGCCGGTTTGGCGCACATGCGTGCCGCCGCACAGTTCAATCGACCAGGTCTCACCATCCTGCCCCTTACCGGTCGGCGCTTTGCCCATCGACACAACGCGCACTTCGTCGCCGTATTTCTCACCAAACAAGGCCTGCGCACCCAGCCCCCGCGCGTCATCCGGGGTCATGATTCGGGTCTCGACGGTCGAGTTCTGGCGGATGAAATCATTCACCTCGCGTTCAACCTTTTGGATTTCGTCCAGCGTCAACGCTTTCGAGTGGCTGAAATCGAACCGCAGGCGGTCGGATGCATTCAACGACCCACGCTGCGCCACGTGATCACCCAGTGTTTCGCGCAAGGCCTCGTGCAGCAAATGCGTCGCCGAGTGATTGGCACGGATCGCCGAACGGCGCGCGTGATCAACCTCCAACTCAACCGCGTCGCCCTTGGACAAAGCGCCGTGATCCACGGTTACTTTGTGCGCATAGACCTTTCCGTCTGCGAATTTCTTTGTGTCCTCGACGCGCGAAACATCATCGCGTTCTTCCAGCCGACGGATTTCACCCGTGTCACCAACCTGACCTCCAGCCTCACCGTAGAACGGGGTCTGATTCACCACGACCCAGCCCCTGTTGCCCTGCTCGATCTTGTCAACCAAAGCGCCATCGACGATCAGCGCGGCAACCTGACCTTCGGCTTTCTCGGTATCGTAACCCAGGAAGTCCGTGGCCCCCGCGCTGTCCAGCACGTCGAACCAAACGGCCTGATCCGCTGCTTCGCCCGAACCCGCCCACGTGGCACGAGCCTTGGCCTTTTGCTCGGCCATGGCTGCGTCGAACCCATCGGTATCGACGGTTCGGCCTTTTTCGCGCAGCGCATCCTGCGTCAGGTCCAGCGGGAACCCATATGTGTCATACAGCTTGAACGCCGCATCGCCGGGCAAAGCCGCACCTTCGGGCAGGCCTGCAACTTCATCATCCAGCAGTTTCAGGCCGCGATCCAATGTCTGTTTGAAACGGGTTTCCTCAAGCAGCAGAGTCTCTTCGATCAGCGGCTGCGCCTGTCCAAGTTCGGAATATTGCGCGCCCATCAATTGCACCAGAGTCGGAACCAGCCGGTGCATAACCGGATCTTTTGCGCCCAGCAGATGCGCATGGCGCATCGCGCGGCGCATGATTCGGCGCAGCACGTAGCCGCGCCCGTCATTGGATGGCATCACACCATCCGCGATCAGGAACGAGGTCGAGCGCAGGTGATCCGCAATCACCCGGTGGTGCACGTTCTGGTCGCCATAGGGATCAACGCCAGTTGCATCCGCCGAAGCCTCGATCAGCGTTTTGAACAGGTCAGTGTCATAGTTGTCATGGCTGCCCTGCAGCAGCGCGCCAATCCGTTCCAGCCCCATACCGGTGTCAATCGACTGCATGTCGAGTTCCACCATCGAGCCGTCCTCGAACTGCTCGTTCTGCATGAAAACGATGTTCCAGATTTCGATGAACCGGTCGCCATCTTCCTCGGCTGATCCCGGTGGCCCGCCCCAGATGTGGTCGCCGTGGTCATAGAAAATCTCGGTGCACGGGCCACAGGGGCCGGTCGGGCCCATTTGCCAGAAATTGTCACTGGTGGCGATGCGGATGATCCGATCCTCAGGCACGCCGACCTTTTTCCAGATCTCGAACGCTTCATCATCGGTGTGATAAACCGTTGTCAACAAACGGTTCTTGTCGATACCGAATTCCTTGGTGATCAGCTCCCACGCGAAAGGAATCGCCTCGGGTTTGAAGTAGTCGCCGAACGAGAAATTCCCTAACATCTCGAAAAACGTATGGTGCCGCGCGGTGTAACCCACATTGTCCAGATCGTTGTGCTTGCCGCCGGCACGCACACATTTCTGCGCCGTGGTGGCGCGCTGGTAGTCGCGGGTTTCAACGCCCGTGAACAGGTTCTTGAACTGCACCATGCCCGAGTTCACGAACATCAGCGTCGGGTCGTTGCGCGGCACCAATGGGCTGGACGCGACCACCTCGTGCCCCTGCTTGGCGAAGTAGTTCAGAAAGGTCGATCGGATATCGTTCAGCGTGGGCATCAGGCTCTCTCAGCGCGAAATCATACTCGTTTGCGCAGGTTTACCGCCGCGTCCGGCGAGTGTCCACAGCATAGCCGTTCCAAACGAAACAAGGCGGCCCCGATGGACCGCCCCGTTCCCAGTATTCTCAGGACCATCGGGGTGCCGGGGGATTTCTGCTGTTCCCGTCAGCGTCCTTTACGCTTCGAGGATGTCGTCATCCTCGGCAGCGCCGGGTGGCATGTCGAAATCCAGACCGTGGGCTGCGCGAATCTTATCCTCGATTTCCAGCGCGATGCGGGAATTGTCGCGCAGGTATTGCTTGGCATTCTCGCGCCCCTGCCCGATCCGTTCGTCGCCATAGCTGAACCACGAGCCCGATTTCTCGACCACGCCAGCCTTGACGCCCAGATCAAGCAGCTCACCCATCTTGCTGATGCCTTCGCCATACATGATGTCGAATTCCACCTGCTTGAAGGGCGGTGCCACCTTGTTCTTCACAACCTTGACGCGGGTCTGGTTGCCGACCACCTCGTCACGGTCCTTGATCGCGCCGATGCGGCGGATGTCCAGACGGACCGAGCTGTAGAATTTCAGCGCGTTGCCGCCGGTGGTGGTCTCCGGGCTGCCGAACATGACACCGATTTTCATCCTGATCTGGTTGATGAAAATCACCATACAGTTCGAGCGGCTGATCGAACCGGTCAGCTTGCGCATCGCCTGACTCATCAAGCGGGCCTGAACGCCCACGTTGCTGTCGCCCATATCGCCTTCCAACTCAGATTTCGGCGTCAGCGCCGCCACCGAGTCGACCACGACCATGTTCACAGCCCCCGAACGCACCAGAGTATCGGTAATCTCAAGCGCCTGTTCGCCGGTATCGGGCTGCGAGATCAGCAACTCATCCAGATCGACGCCCAGTTTGCGGGCATATTGCGGATCCAGCGCATGTTCCGCGTCGACAAAGGCGCAGACACCGCCACGTTTCTGCTGTTCGGCAATACAGTGCAGCGTCAGCGTCGTTTTACCCGAGCTTTCCGGCCCGTAAATTTCGACAATCCGGCCCATCGGCAGACCGCCGATTCCCAGCGCGATATCCAGACCCAGCGATCCGGTCGAGCTTGCGTCGATATCCTGCTTGGCATCCTCGCCCAGCTTCATGATCGAGCCTTTGCCGAACTGCCGTTCGATCTGGGCCAGCGCACTGTCGAGCGCCTTTTGCTTATCCGCGTTTTTCTTGTCGCTCATCGTCAGAAGATCCGCCATTGTCCTGTCGCCTTCCCTTTTGTCACACCCTTTGCCGGGCGGCAATCGCTGCTTTGTTCGCCTCTTGTTCCTTATGGGACCAAAAAGAGAACATTTCAACTAAAACTTACAGAACTTACTTTTGGGCAATTGTGTTAAAGAGTCGTTTACGACACTCTGCCATCATGGTGAAATACAGTTCGGGGCCGATAAATGCTTGTTTTCTATAAAGAACGCCTTGCGTTTTTATCTGTCCCCAAGACTGGCAGCACGGCTTACCACACCGCGTTGGGTGCGCGGGCCGATCTGGTTGTGACCGGCCCGCCCGAGTTGAAACACGCGCCGGTGCGCCGGTTTGATCGGTTTTTTCAGAACATGTACCGAAAGATGTACGACACCGAGATGGAAATCATGGCCGTCGTGCGCGAACCGATTGACTGGCTGGGCAGTTGGTACCGCTTTCGCAGCCGCGAGGATCGGATCGGCCATCCCCATTCGACCCGCGATCTGAGCTTTGATGAGTATGTTCGCGCCTATATGCAGAACCCGCGCCCCGGGTTTGCGGATGTGGGCAGCCAAAGCCAGTTTTTTCGGACCAGAAACAACGGGGTCGGTGCGACCCATATCTTCAAATACGAACATCAGGACAAGATCCTGAGCTTTTTGCAGGACCGGTTGCAGATGGACATCTCTCTGCCGCGCGAGAATGTATCCCCGCCGGGCGACCTGACCCTGTTAGCCGAGACCGAACGAAAGTTCCGCAGCAAACACGCCGAGGAATTCGCAGCCCATGACGCCGCCCTTTGAAGCAAACCTTAAATCTGAGACGCGAATACCCTTGGGCGCTCGCGGGCCATTCGTGTCGCAGGGTAATTCAGGCTAAAGGTCGCACGCTTTAGGCAAGCTGCTGGTGCACGGCTTCGGTTAGCTGGTTTAGTGAAAACGGCTTGGGCAGGAAGGTCGAGTTGGCGATCTGTGGCCCTGAGTCTCCGAATGCACCTTCGGTGTAGCCCGACACAAAGACCACCCGCGCATCAGGCCGGGATTCTAACGCCTTGCCCACCCAGGTCGGCCCATCCATACCCGGCATGACCACATCGGTGACAAAGACGTCCACGATCAGGTCAGGGTCTTCCAGAAGGCGCAGGGCATCCTCGGCCGATTCCGCCTCGAGCACCGTATAGCCTTTCAGGCGCAAGGCCCGGGTTGCAAAGGCGCGAACCGGCGCTTCGTCTTCCACCAGCAGCACAACCCCTTCGCCCTGACGCGCTGATTGGACGACCGGTGGTGCCTCTTCCACCGCCTCCGGGGCCGAGGCCGAAGTGCAGACCGGCAGAAACACGGTGAAATCGGTTCCCCGCCCCGGCGCGCTGTCGACAAAGATGAAACCGCCGGTCTGCTTGACGATGCCATAGACGGTGGACAGGCCCAGCCCTGTCCCCTCACCCGTTCGTTTGGTCGTATAGAACGGCTCGAACACCTTTTGCAGTTTGTCGGCGGGAATGCCGATGCCGCTGTCGCTGACCTTTACAGTCACGTATTCGCCCGGCGGTACACTCGCACGGTCGCGGCGCAGGGGTTCTGTCAGGGCCAGCACCTCGGTCTCGATCCGAATCTCACCCCCATCCGGCATGGCGTCGCGTGAGTTGACCACAAGGTTCATCAGAACCTGCTCCAATTGGCGTTTATCGGCACGCACGGGTTTCAGCACCGGATCATGGCTGAGGGTCAACTGCACCTTTTCCCCCACAAGCCGGTTCAGCAAATGGATCAGGTCCGAGATCGTGTCGCGCAGGTCCAAAACCTCGGGTCGCAGGGTTTGTTTGCGCGAAAACGCCAGAAGCTGGCTGACCAAGGCTGCGGCGCGGTTGGCGTTCTGGTTGATCTGGACGAGATCGGCATAGTCGGGGTCGTTGTGGTCATGGCGCAGCAACAGCAAATCGCAATGGCCCGAGATGGCGGTCAGCAAATTGTTGAAATCATGCGCGACGCCACCCGCCAACTGCCCGACGGCCTGCATCTTCTGTCCCTGCACGAACTGGGCCTCAAGGGTCTTGAGCTCGGTCGCATCGTTCAGAACGGCAATCAGGCAGACCTGCCCGTCATCGATCACCCGCCTCAGCGTCACCTGCACGAAAATCTCTTTGTCATCGCGGGTAAGGCGCAGGAATTCGGACCGCTGCGTGTCTTCTCCGGCCGCGGTCCTTTCCAACCATTCGAGGATCGGATGGCCCAGCCCCTGCATGATGTGGCTAATGTTGGTGTGGTTCAGATGGCTTCCGCCCAGCAGTTTCAGCGCAAGACGGTTGGCTTCCTGAATCGTTCCGTCCGGCAGCAGGCACATGATCGGAACAGGCAGATCGGCAAAGCATGTTCCGACCCCATGGCTTGGTGTCTCGGCCAAAGGCACCAGCGCCAGATTGCGCCCAATACCCGAGCGCGACAGTTGTGTCACGGCGGCAGGCGTCGTGCCGTTTTGTGTTGTGAGTTGCCGAATTCCGCCTTCGGGCCCAAGGCTATCCGGCAGAAACTGGTCCATTCTTTCGGGCCGATATCCCAAAAGACGTTCAGCGGCGGCGTTAAGGTCCAGCACCACGCCGTTTCGCCCCTCGGTCAAAACCGGCAGGGACAGATCCGTCCACGGACCGCCCTCATTGAGGTGAAACCGCCAGCAAAACAGGCCGTTTCCAAGCCCGAAAACAGAAACCGGGATGGTTGCGTCATGGGTGACAATATCCTCATGCGCGCGCCCCTGAGCCTGCGCCTGCGATTGAAGGCGCAGCAGAATCGCGGCGGGATTGGCAAAGACCGATCGCAAACATTTGGCCAGGCCTGCACCCGGATCGGCTTGAAACCTTTTTTGGGCCTGTGCGTTCGCGATAAGGATATCGCCATGCGCATTCGCGATCAGGCATGGAAACGGGTCTTGCTGCGCAAAGGCGGCCATGACCGAGGTCATCTGTTGCGCCGAGCGATTTGCCAGCATCGTCTTTGCGACGACGCCCAGCACGACGACCAGCAAGGACCCACCCGACACCCACAAGCCATACATCCAATCCGAGGACAAAAGACCGGACATCGGCGCCAGGGTCAAAGCAAGCGCTACAACAGCCAAAGAGCCCGCGCGCCACGCGGGCGGTGATTTCTGGTCGGGCGGATCGGGAAAAAACTCGGCAGCGTCGGACATGAACGGTTCGGTCAATTGGGCGTTGGGGTATTTCGACCCCAATTTGGTTAATTCCCGCTTAACGAAAATAGAACAACGGGCTTCTACCCAAGGTTGCTATTCGGTGACGCGCTACCGCGTCAAGTGTGCCGTAAAGAATCCATCCGTTCCGTGTGCCACTCGCCACGATTTGCGTAGCTGTTCACGCCATTCCGGGTTTGCATTCAGGAACGCGTCAACAACGTCTGCGTTCTCGCTATCCAACATCGAACAGGTCGCGTAAGCCAGTACGCCACCGTCCCGGACCAAAGGCGCAATCGTGACCAGAATATCCGCCTGAATGCGGGTCAGTTCATGCAAACGCGTCTCGGTGAGCGCCCATTTGCCTGCAGGCGCGCGCCGCCATGAGCCACTGCCTGAACACGGCGCGTCGGCCAGAACGATGTCAAACGGCTGGTGTCGGGCCAACTCGTCTGACGTTACCAACGTCACCTTGGCACCGGCGCGTTCGGCCCGGTTGGGCAGGTCGCGCATCCGCGCGGCATTCACGTCATGCGCAAAGACCTCGACCCCTTGATGCGCGGCCAAGGCCAAAGCCTTCCCGCCACCGCCAGTGCAATAATCCAGAACCCGCAGGCCCGGTCGCAGGTCCAGCGCCGCGACGACCGCCTGGCTGGCGGCGTCCTGCAGCTCGACCAGACCTTCGAGATAGGCCCGGCTCTGCGCAATCTTGCGCGCGCCTTCGGTTACCTCCAAAGCCGTTGGGCAGATCCCCAGCGATTGAGCGGTTATGCCGTCGGCTTTCAGGCGTTCCGTGGCAAGGGACAAGTCGGCCTTAAGAAGGTTCACCCGCAGATGCACCGGAGCCCGGTTTTGCAAAGCCTCAGCCGCCGCTATGGCGTCATCTCCAAGCGAAGCCGAGAACCGAGGCCAGAGCCACTCTGGGATGTCAAAACGTTCCGCATCCGTCGTGACCGCGCGCGCAGTCTCGGAGGATTGAACAGGTGCAGGGGCATGTCGATCGCCAGTGAACAGGGTGTCCACATCGCCATCTTTTGCACGGATCGCTCCGATCATCAGCCCGCGCCCGGTGCATGCGCCGCCAAGCGCGGCAAAGGACCGCTTGCAGCGCAGGGCATCAAATACATGATCCCGAACCGCCGCGCGATCTTTTGACCCGGCAAACCGGCTGCGCCGGGCCCAGCCGGTCAAGGCCTTTTCAACCGGCGCGCCATCCAAAATCTGATCCAGAATTTCAATCGAGGCCTGAACGCGGGCTGCAGGTGTCATTGCCTATTCCGTTTCCTGTTACGCGCGGCGCAAATGCAAAACGGCACCCGCTAAAGGGTGCCGTCTGCATCCAAATACCGGATCACATCACCCTGTAGTTGGGGCTTTCACGCGTGATCTGAACGTCATGCACATGGCTTTCCTTCAAACCGGCCCCGGTGATCTTAACGAAATTGCAGTTCTTGCGCATCTCTTCGACCGTGCCACAGCCGGTATAGCCCATGGCCGCCCGCAGACCACCGACCAATTGGTGAACAACCGCGCTGGCCGAGCCTTTGTAGGGCACCTGCCCCTCGATCCCTTCAGGCACCAGCTTGTCATTGGCGGCGTCCTTCTGGAAATACCGGTCCGCAGACCCGCGCGCCATCGCGCCCAGGCTGCCCATGCCACGATAGGATTTGAACGAACGGCCCTGATACAGGATCACCTCGCCCGGGCTTTCGTCTGTCCCTGCGATCATCGAACCAACCATGGCGCAGGACGCGCCCGCCGCAATCGCTTTTGCAAAATCGCCCGAGAACTTGATGCCGCCATCGGCAATCACCGGAACGTCCCCGGCAGCCGCCGCACAATCCATAATCGCGGTCAGCTGAGGCACACCGACCCCAGCCACCATCCGGGTGGTACAGATCGAGCCCGGCCCGATCCCGACCTTGATCGCATCCGCGCCCGCATCAATCAGCGCTTTGGTCGCATCCGCCGTGGCCACGTTGCCTGCGATGATCTGAACCTCGTTCGACAGGGTCTTGGCCCGTTTCACCGCATCCAGAACGCCTTGCGAATGGCCATGAGCCGTATCGACAACAATAATGTCCACCCCCGAATCGACCAGCAACTCGGACCGTTCAAATCCGGCATCGCCAACCGAGGTTGCTGCCGCGACGCGCAGACGTCCAAGGGTGTCTTTACAGGCAGTTGGGTTCAGGACCGCCTGTTCGGTGTCTTTCAGGGTCAGCAGGCCGGTCAGCTTGCCTTCGCCATCGACTACCAGAAGTTTCTCGATCCGGCGGGCGCGCATCAGGCTTTTGGCCTCTTCCAGATCCGCAGGCTCTTGCAGCATCGCCAGATTGTCCGAGGTCATCATCGCGTGGATCGGCGTGTCGTCCGAGGTCGCAAAGCGCATATCGCGGTTGGTCACGATTCCGACGACTCGGCCCTGATCGTCCACCACAGGAAAACCGGTGAAATTGTACCGCTGCACCAGCGCCTGCGCGTCTGCCAGCGTCTGATCGGCGCGCAGTGTGACCGGGTTGTAGACGATCCCCGATTCGAACCGTTTGACCCGGCGCACTTCGCGGGCCTGTTCCTCGACCGAGAGGTTCTTGTGGATCACCCCGATGCCACCCGCCTGCGCCATCGCAATCGCCATGCGCGCCTCGGTCACCGTGTCCATGGCCGAGCTGAGCAGCGGGATGTTCATGGTGATCTGCCGCGTCACACGCGTGCTGGTATCCGCCGTCGCAGGCAGAACCGAGGAAGCCCCCGGCACCAAGAGAACGTCATCAAAGGTAAGCGCCTCACGAATCTGCATCTGTTCACCCCATGCAAAAGCCCGTTTGGCGGTGACCCTATTGCATGGATCAACCCTAAGGAAAAGCCCCCGAACCCAAGTTGTTGCCAAATGTCGGCGAATGCCGCGCCCAAAACGACGCTGGTTGATCAAAACCTGCCGCTGAATGGCCTTTCCCTTTGCGCATAAACTCATATCTTGCGCGGCATACGCGCGAATACAAAGGCAGGCCATTCATGACCACCGACCCTCTTGTCGTCTTCACCCCATCCGGCAAACGCGGGCACTTTCCCGTAGGCACCCCGATTCTGACCGCAGCGCGCCAGTTGGGCGTCGATCTGGATTCGGTCTGCGGCGGGCGTGGCATCTGTTCGAAATGCCAGATCACGCCAAGCTATGGCGAGTTTCCCAAGCATGGCGTCACCGTATCCGAAGACGCGCTAAGCGAATGGAACGCCGTCGAGCAGCGCTATGACGACAAGCGCGGTTTGAAACCCGGTCGCCGTCTGGGCTGTCAGGCGTCGGTGCAGGGCGACGTGGTGATCGACGTCCCGCCTGAAAGCCAGGTACACCGTCAGGTCGTGCGCAAGGCCGCCGCCGCGCGCGCCATCACCATGGACCCGGCAACACGCCTGTATTTCGTGGTGGTCGAGGAACCCGACATGCATTCCCCCACCGGCGATCTGGAGCGGTTGGAACGCGCCCTGCGACAGCAGTGGAACATCGACGCCGTGACCGCCGATCTGTCGCTGATGTCCAAGCTGCAACCGGTTCTACGCAAAGGGAAATGGGAGGTCACGGTTGCCGTCCACAAAGGCCACAAGGACACCGTGGGCCGCATCGTCGAGATCTGGCCCGGCCTGCATGAACACGGGTTGTACGGTCTGGCCATCGACCTCGGCTCGACCACAATCGCAGCCCACTTGACCGATCTGGAAACGGGTGAGGTCAAGGCGTCCTCGGGCCTGATGAACCCGCAAATCCGGTTCGGCGAAGACCTGATGAGCCGTGTGTCCTACGCCATGATGAACCCCGGCGGCGATGCCGAGATGACCAGGGCCGTGCGCGAGGCGATCAACGACCTGACCACCTCGATCGCCGAGGAGGCTGGGATTGACGCCGCGCTGATTGTAGAGACGGTGTTTGTCTGCAACCCGGTCATGCACCACCTGCTGCTGGGCCTCGATCCGGTCGAGCTGGGACAGGCCCCATTTGCGCTGGCGACGTCGGAATCCATGTCCCTGCCCGCGCGCGAGATGGACCTGACCGCGATGAACCCGCGCGCGCAGGTCTACATCCTGCCCTGCATCGCGGGCCATGTGGGCGCGGACTGCGCCGCCGTGGCGCTGTCGGAAGAGCCGGGCAAATCCGAGGATCTGGTGCTGATCGTCGACGTGGGCACCAATGCCGAGATTCTGCTGGGCAACACCAGCCGCGTTTTGGCCTGTTCCTCGCCCACCGGGCCTGCGTTCGAGGGCGCTCAGATCAGTTCCGGCCAGCGCGCCGCGCCCGGTGCCATCGAACGGATCGAGATTGACCCAGTGACGAAAGAACCCCGGTTCCGCATCATCGGGTCGGACAAGTGGTCGGATGAGGACGGCTTTGACAAAGACATCGCCACCACCGGCATCACCGGCATCTGCGGGTCCGGCATCATCGAAGCCGTTGCCGAGATGCGAATTGCGGGGCTGCTGGACGAAAGCGGGCTGATCGGGTCGGCCGAACAAACCGGCACCCCCCGCTGCGTGCCCGAAGGCCGCACCCACGCTTACCTTATCCACGACGCCAGCGCCGAAGGCGGACCGCGCATCACCGTCACCCAAGGCGACATTCGCGCCATCCAACTTGCCAAATCCGCGCTCTATGCCGGTGCACGCTTGCTGATGGACGAGATGGAGGTCGACCGCGTGGATCGCGTCGTTCTGGCGGGCGCCTTTGGCGCGCATATCTCGACCAAACACGCGATGGTTCTGGGCATGATCCCAGACGCGCCGCTGGACAAGGTCACAAGCGCGGGCAACGCCGCTGGCACCGGCGCACGGATTGCGCTCTGCAACATCGGCTCACGCGCCGAGATCGAACGGGTCGTGCGCGAGATCACCAAGATCGAAACCGCCATCGAGCCGAAGTTTCAGGACCATTTCGTCGCCGCCAACGCCATCCCGCACAAAACCGACCCGTTCCCGGAACTCGGTCAGGTCGTCACCCTGCCCGCGCCCAGCTTTAACACGGGCGGCGCAGACGCCGAAACAGGCGGAGGCCGTCGCCGCAGACGTCGGGGTTAAGCCCAAAAAAGACCACGGTCGCGACCTGCTTCGAATTTCAGGTCGCGACTCCGCGCGCAAATGTACGAGCGGGCGGCGGTATTTTGGTCCGATGGGGAAAACTCTGGAGCGGGTAGCGGGAATCGAACCCGCGCGTTCAGCTTGGGAAGCTGACAGGCTACCATTACATCATACCCGCCGCGTGGAAGTGGATAACACCACCGGGAACCGGGGTTCAAGCGGGATTGTCACCCGGCTCGCCTCAAAACTCACTCGGTGCGCGCGCGCAGGCTTTCGATCAGCGTCTCATCGACATCAAGCGCCTCGCACGCGGCATCCAGGGTTTCGCTGTCCAGATGGCGCGGGTTCAGGTCAACATCCTTCGAAAATGCATCAACAATAGCCTGCATCGCCCTGATACGCGCATATTTTTTGTTGTTTGCCGGTATCACGTGCCAGGGCGCGTTCTGGGTCGAGGTGCGGGCCAGCATCTCGTCCACGGCCACCTCTGTCTCGGCCCATTTTTCGCGGTTTCGAAAGTCTTCGTAGGTCAGTTTCCAACGTTTCAGCGGGTTTGTGAGCCGTTCGGTGAATCGCTCCATCTGCTCGTCCTGCGAGATGTGGAAGAACAGCTTGATGATCCGTGTGCCGTCGTCAGTCAGCATCCGTTCAAAGGCGTTGATCTCGTCATAAGCCGCGCGCCAGCGATGTTCCGGCGTCAATTTTTCGATCCGTTCGACCAGAACACGCCCGTACCAACTGCGATCAAAGGCCGAGATTGCGCCCGAGGGCGGCAGACGCTCCCAGAATCGCAACAGGTAGTGGCGATTGAGGTAATAATTCCGCGGCGCGCCAATGGGCCAGACCTTGAAGCTGCGCGGGTCCAGCGCCTGGCTGATCCGTCGGATCGTGCCGCCTTTGCCAGCAGCGTCCCAGCCTTCAAAGACGATCACGCCTTTCAGACCATGGAACAGAAACGCCTGCTGAACGATGGCCAGCTTGGCCTGCAGATCGATCAACTGGTCGAAATAGTCCTTCTTTCCCAACTTACTGGTCAGATCCGCGTCCGAGAGTTTCGGGGGGTGATGTTTGGACATAGTGACCACCTTTTTACGTGCCGACGCCGTTGTCACTGTTCCCGGAACAGGTCCATATTGCAAGGAGATGCACGGCTGCGGGGTGTGGTGGTCACTCGAAAGGTATTCCCGACTTACCTCCGAAACACGTGCTTATCCGGCTTTGGTCAAATCCTGCGCCAACATAAGGGCATTGTTGTCCGGGTCGTAGAATGTTGCGGTGCTGACCATGCCTTCAATGGTTTCGGTTTCGCCATCGAACCGCACTCCGGCCCCTTCCAGCGCGGTTCGGGCCGCTGCAATGTCGGCCACGCCGAATACCGGCACGGTGTTGCCCGGCGCTGGTTCTGCCTGCTCACCCAATCCAAGGGTCACGCCTTGGGTCTTGGTTTGCATTTCGCTCCACCCGGCTTCGTCAATGTGGTGGATCAATTCGAAGCCAAGTTTATCGCCATACCATTCCGCGCTTGCATGACGATCACGAACCGAGATTGCGAGCGTAATCGTGTTGTCCAGAGAAATCAGGGCCATTGCGCTTTCCTTTTGTCTGAAATTATATTAACTATACTTTATGGACATTACGACACTTGTCAAGCTGACCTCTAGGGCGTGGTCGTTGAACATTCTGGCAGCGCTGCATTCTGGGGTTCCGGGCCGTCAGGCCCCATTGCTTGCCGCGACCAGTGCAAGCCGGACGTCCTTTGCCGCCAGTCTGGATCATCTTTTTCAATTGGGCCTGTTGGAAAGAAACCCGGGTCACGGTCATCCCCTGCGACCCGAGTTCAGATTGACCGCAGAGGGCGTAAAGGCCGCCGAGATCGCAAGCAGAATTGTGGCGACCGTTCCTGATGAAACCGAATTCACCTTGCTGAGGCGCAGTTGGTCAGTTCCGATACTGGCCTTGACGGAATCCCCGCAGCGTTTTTCGACCATGAAAACAACGCTGGCCTCGATCACCGATCGCGCCTTGTCATCCGCCCTGCATCAATTGGAAGAGCGTGAGTGGATCCAGCGGGATATCGATCTATCCGCGCGGCCACCCTTCCCCACCTATTGTGCTGTGAACACCGGAGGCGAGATCAACCGGGCCATCGGGCTTCGGCATTGACGAAAAAAGGCCGGGCAAATGCCCGGCCTCTGAATTTTGCGATAGCCTTTGGATCAGGCGCGGCGGCGGCGGCCACCTCCGCGACGTCCGCGGCCTTCGCCCTCGGCGCCGGGCGCTTCGGGCGCTTTGTTGAACCGGATCCACTCGCCACCATGCGGGTCATTGTTGGTCAGCAGGTTGGCGGCGCGGATGGCTTCCATTTCCTTACCGGCGCGCGGCAGGGTGGAACCCAGACCGAACATCTGCACGAAGGTCTCATCATCCATGCCTTCGGGCAGGATGATACCGGCGGCAGCGACTGCCTCTTTCTTCTCGGCAATCTTTTTCTGCGTCACCGGCAATGCAACCGGGTTCATGATCGCCGAGGTCATGCCAGCACCCATTGCCATGGGCAGGAAGGCGTTGTTGATACCGTGACGGTTCGGCAGACCGAATGAGATGTTGGACGCACCACAGGTGGTGTTCACACCCAGTTCCTCACGCAGACGACGGACCAGAGCGAACACCTGCTGGCCTGCGGTTGCCATCGCTCCGATGGGCATGACCAGCGGGTCAACCACGATGTCATGTGCGGGGATGCCGAAATCGGCGGCCCGTTCGACGATCTTTTTGGCGACGTCAAAGCGCACATCAGGGTCTTCCGAGATGCCAGTATCGTCGTTCGAGATCGCCACAACCGGCACGTTGTATTTCTTGACCAGCGGCAGAACCAGTTCCAGACGCTCTTCTTCGCCGGTGACCGAGTTCAGCAGCGGGCGGCCCTCAGCCGCCTCAAGACCGGCTTCCAAAGCACCCGGAACCGACGAGTCGATGCACAGCGGAACATCGACCAGCCCCTGCACCAATTCGACGATCTTGCGCATCAATGGCGGTTCGGTCTCGTTCGGGTTGGGGTTCGAGTTGTAGACAACGCCCGCGTTGATATCCAACACGGTCGCGCCTGCCGCAACCTGCGCCAGCGCGTCTTTTTCCACGGTCGAAAAGTCGCCCGCTTCCAGTTCAGCCGCCAGTTTCTTGCGGCCTGTGGGGTTGATCCGCTCGCCGATCACGCAGAACGGTTCGTCAAAGCCCAGAACGGCAGTTTTTGTTTTTGATTCTACGACTGTACGGGTCATATCCGTTCCTTAGGAGTTTGCAGGCTTTGCCGAAGCGCCGCCGTTATTGATCGCCCAGTTGGCGTTGGTCTTGATCCCGCCCAGCGGGAAGAAGTGGACGTTGGTGATGTTGAAATCCGGGTTGGCCGCTTTGTGGTTGGCCAGTTCGGTGATCACATCGGTCGGCTCATAGGGCAGCAGCAGCTTGGACACGTCCATGGCGCGTTTCTGCAGAACCTTCAGCGAGGGGCCAACACCGCAGGCGATGGCAAACTTGATCAGCGTCTGCAGCTTGGCCGGGCCCGCGATACCGATATGGACCGGGATGTCGATCCCCGCCTCTTTCAGGCTGTCGGCCCATGCGATGATCGGCTTGGCGTCAAACGCAAACTGGGTGGCCAGAGCCATTTCCGCGTCGGTGGTTTCGCTGAACTTCTGTTTCCAGCGCAGCGCGTCGTCAACATTCTTGGTCGAGCCGTCCGGGTCGATGTCCTTGTTGCCCTCGGGGTGGCCGGCAACATGCAGGCGCTTGAAACCCGCCTTGTCGAACAGACCGGATTCCAGCAACTGCATCGAGCTGTCAAAATCACCATGCGGATTGGCAACGCCCCCAGCCAGCAGCAGCGCCTGCTCGACGCCCGCTTCGCCCTGATACATAGAGATCCAGTTCTCCAGCGTCGCCGCGTCCTTGATGATACGCGCCGGGAAGTGCGGCATGACCGGATAGCCCTCGGCCGCGATACGCTTGGCGGTCTTGACCATGTCTTCGATGGGCGTGCCCTCGATATGGGCGATGTAGACGCGCGTGCCTTCGGGCAGCAGCGCGCGGAAATCTTCGACCTTTTCGGCGGTGCGGGGCATCACCTCGATCGAATAGCCCTGCAAGAAGGCTTCGACGGTCGGATTCACCGGCCCGTTTTCGACCGCATCACGTTTCTTGAAGTTCAGCAAAGCCATTGCGGCCTCCCATAGCTGTCTCGGGCTCATGCCCAACCGTCATTGGCGATCAGCGCTTTGATGCGGTCCTGATCGTATTCCGTTTCTAGACGCACGGCCTGCGCCTCGGCAATCTCGGACGGGTCGCCCTCAACCGCGAAAGGCTCGGCCTTGCGCCATTCGGCCAGATAGGCATCACTGTCCTTGGCGTTCACCTTCATGGCAGCCCGGTCGATGGCTTGCTCGAACCGTTCTTCCAACTGCCGCTTGGCCCCACGACGGCCCTTGCCGACGATGACCTGAGCGGGAATGTCGCGCCAGTAAACGATGGTGACGTCAGGCATTGCTGTGATTCCTCCTAACCCGATGGGGCGGTTCTAAACTTCAATCTGGGCTCGGGTCAGTCGATTTTCGACACCCAACGCTTTCCAAACGACGTTTTTGCCCGGGGTGGTGTACCGGGCTTTTACACAGCACCCCTGCAATTGCGCATATCATAATCCTCAATTCACTATGAAAACGCTTCATAAAACCAAAAAACCCCGGACGGGAAACCGCGTCCGGGGCATGTTTTTAAGGGTCCAGAGGGGTTAGCCCACCAGCCCGCCATCTTCGCGAGTCACCGCGATGATCGCCGAACGCGGCACTGCATCGCCCCCTTCAGGCCAGTGGCTGTTGCCGTCCTCGCCCGGGTGCTGGATGCCCACGAACATGGTGCGACGATCCGGAGACCAGCTGAGGCCGGTGATTTCGCATTCGTTCGGACCAACCAGGAAGCGACGGATTTCGCCGGTGACCGGGTCACCTGCCAGCATCTGGTTGTTGCCCTGCCCTTCGAAATCGCCTTCGTTGCCATAGTTGCCGTCGGTCTGGATCCACAGCAGGCCGTTGCTGTCGAATTTCAGACCATCGGGTGAGTTGAACATGTTGTCGGCATTGACGTTGTCCGAGCCACCATAGGCGTCCTGATGCACGTTGGGGTTACCCGCCAGCACATACAGATCCCAAGCAAAGCCCGAAGCGGTGTGATCGCCACCGTCCGGGCGCCAGCGCACGATCTGGCCGTAATTGTTGGCCTCGCGCGGGTTGGGACCGTTGACCGAGGTGTCGTCACCCCCGGCATTCGGTTTGACGCCCCGGTTCTTGTTGTTGGTCAGACAGCAATACACCTCGGCCACGTTCGGGTTGGCAGCAACCCATTCCGGGCGGTCCATGGTGGTCGCGCCAACGGCGGAGCCTGCCTGACGGGTGTGGATGCTGATCTCGGCTTGCGAGGCCAGACCCGTTGTCTCGGGCGTCAGATCCAGCCACTCACCGGTGCCGTCGTCATTGAACTTGGCGACCGACAGGGTTCCGTTTTCCAGCAGGGCGTTGGTGTCCACGCCAGCGGCATAGACGCCGTCCGAGACAAAGCGATACAGGAACTCGCCGCGTTCATCATCGCCCATATACACGACAACACGACCATCATTGTTAACGACCGCTTCGGCGTTTTCATGCTTGAATCGGCCCAGGGCGGTCAGTTTGCGCGGGGTCGAGTTGGGATCGGTCGGGTCGATCTCAACCACATAACCGGCGCGGTTCGGCTCGTTTGGGTTTTTCGACACATCAAAACGGTCGTCGATCTTGGCCCAGCCATAGCCCCAGTCGCTGGCCGAGACGCCATAGCGCTTCAACTCAGCGCTGACCTCGTGGTTTTCGTCTTCTGCCGAGAAGTAGCCGTTGAAGTTCTCTTCGCAGGCCAGGTACGTGCCCCACGGGGTCATACCGTTGCCGCAGTTGTTCCAGGTGCCTTTCGACGTGGTCCCGGTCGGATCAGCAGCGGTTTTCATCAAATCATGAGCAGCTGCGGGGCCGGTGATCGTCATATCGGTCTGCGGCGTGATGCGGCGGTTATACGGGCTGTCCTTGACGATGCCCCATGTACCGTCGGTGTTGGCGATCTCAACCACGGTCACGCCGTGGGCCATCATGCCCTTGGCGACGTCGTCGTCCGAGGCTGCTTTGGCATCGGGGTTGTTGCCCCACAGAATGTCGCGGTTGGTGTATTCGTTGTTTACCACCAGCAACACGTGCCCGTCGTGATAGAACACGTCCTGACCATCGGTATTGTCGCCAAAGGCGCGCTCCTGACTGGCAGCCGTCCCACGGGTCGCGTGATCGAATTCGGGCGCATCAGACCACAGCGGGTCGCCCCAACGGACCATGACCTCGGCCTTGTAGCCCGGCGGTACGATCACGTCGTCTGCGGTGGATACAGGGATCGCCTCGAACGAGAACCGGTCCGCCGCTGCGCGCGCGCCAGAAGGAATAAGCGCGCCACCAACGGCGGTGAAGCTGCCCATGGCCAGAACGCCGCCCAGGAATCCGCGACGCGACAAGGCGCGTTCGACCACGCGATCAAATTCACATTCTTCGGGACGTGGGTTTACGACCTCATCGTATTCATCAAAGGACAGGGTGCGTTCGTCTTTCATGGCAATCTCCGTATCTGGCTGAAAGCTGGTAGAGAATCCCGTATCGGGGATCCCGCGCGGGGATCGCATTCCAGTATGAACGCTGTGTGACACCCACGTTAAATTCAAAATTGAAATCACTTGCGCGTCGGCGATCCCCCGCCTAGGGTCAAATTAACTCGAAAATCGGAGGGCGTGACGAATGGCGCCCAAGCGTCCCAAAGGTGCGGGCGCGTTCCCGAAGGCGGTCGAAAGCCCCGCGCCGGCAAGACCCGATCCAGATGCGCTGTATGCCGCGCTGGATCTGGGGACAAATAGCTGCCGCATGTTGATAGCCCAACCCAAGGGTAGCGGGTTCCATGTGGTCGACAGTTTCTCCAAATCCGTGCAGTTGGGCGCGGGTCTGGAACGGACCGGGCGGCTGTCCCGGGCCTCGATGTCGCGCACCGTTCAGGCGCTGCGCATCTGTCAGCAAAAGCTGAAACGCAACAAGGTCAAACGCATGCGTTTGGTCGCCACCGAAGCGTGCCGCCGCGCCAAGAATTCGCGCGATTTCATCCGTCAGGTGAAGCGCGAAACCGGCCTGACGCTTGAGATCATCCAGCCCGAGGAAGAGGCGCGTCTGGCTGTCATTTCCTGCGCGCCGCTGGTTTCGACCAAGACCGAGCAATTACTGGTCGTCGACATAGGCGGAGGCTCGACCGAGTTGGTTTGGATCGACATTTCCTCGGTTCCGCGCCGCGACCGTCCGGCGGCAATCATGCGCCTCCACAATGGGTTCCACACTGCCGACAGCCCGTTTCCCGCCGCCAAGGTGGTGGATTGGATCAGCGTTCCCTTGGGCGTCGCCACGCTGCGCGATCAGTTCAACGATGTCGAGGATGACTCGGCCCGTTTCGCCCTGATGAGTTGGTTTTTCGAAGAAAATCTGGCCGATTTCGCCCCCTACAAGGACGAACAGGCCCGCGCCGGGTTTCAGATCGTCGGCACCAGCGGCACTGTGACCACAGTTGCGGCGTCCCATCTGGGGCTGAAACGTTATGACCGGACCAAGGTGGACGGTCTGCGCATGACCAGCGATCAGATTGACAAAGTCATACGCGGGTATTTAGAACTCGGCCCTCACGGGCGCCGCCGCGACCCCCGGATCGGGGATGACCGGCAGGCCCTGATCATGTCCGGCTCGGCCATTTTGCAGGCGCTGCTTAGATGCTGGCCCACCGACCGCCTTTCCGTGGCGGACCGGGGGCTGCGCGAGGGTCTGCTTTATGCGCAGATGAGTGCGGACGGTGTATTGGAAGACGGACCGTTCTGATGGCGAAGACACCGAGTGGCAAAAACACTTCAGGCCGTGGGCAACGCGACCTGAAGGTCAAGGTGAAGACTGCGCGCGGGCGCAAGCTCAGCTCGACCCGCTGGCTCGAGCGGCAGTTGAATGACCCCTATGTGAAACGCGCGCAGGCCGAGGGCTATCGCGGGCGCGCGGCGTTCAAGATATTGGAACTGGACGAGAAATTCCGCTTCCTGGTACCCGGTGCCCGTGTGGTTGATCTGGGCTGCGCGCCCGGCGGCTGGCTGCAAGTGGCCGTCAAAAGGGTGAACGCGCTGGGCGAGAAAAGTGGCAAGCGGATCGGAACGGTTCTGGGCGTTGACCTGCAAGAGGTTGAACCGGTGGCCGGAGCCACAGCGCATGTGCTGGATTTCATGGAAGATGACGCCGATCAAAAGGTCAAAGACTGGTTGGGCGGCAAGGCCGATGTGGTGATGTCGGACATGGCCGCCGCCTCGTCGGGCCATAAACAGACTGACCATCTGCGGATCATGGCGCTGTGCGAAACGGCGGCTTATTTCGCCTTTGACGTTCTGGAAGAAGGCGGCACGTTTGTTGCCAAGGTTCTGGCCGGAGGGGCCGAGGGCGATTTGCAGAAGCTGTTGAAGCAGAAATTCGACAAGGTTGCCAACGTCAAACCGCCCGCATCGCGTTCAGACAGTTCCGAAAAATTCGTGGTGGCAACCGGGTTTCGCGGCTGAACTTAATCTTCCAGCGAGATCTGGCCGGGCAAACGCTGCTCTCTCAGCGATGCGGTTGCGATGCCTTGCAGCATCAGGCCCTCTCCGTGGTTCAGATCAACCGGCTTTTGCTCGCGCAACTGCGCGATCCGCTGGTCAAGCGAGACCCATTTCCCTCGTGGAATGGGCAGTTTCTTTGAATGCTCTGACATATTGTCACCTTTGACTACGCCTTAGCCCGACACCCTCGATCTAAGGGTTAACGTCAGAATTTGCCGGGAAAATGGCGCGATACGGGCAGGCAGATGCCAATGTTATGGCCCGATTTGTCTGGACAATTCTTGCAGGTTTGGGTCATCCGGTATGCGCCCTAGGCCTTCTTTCACTACCTCACGTGCTGCATCCGCCCCCCGGTTGATCTGCGCCAGTTGCACAAGCATCGGCCAGGCCTCGGCCCGTTGCGGATCAAGCGTGACAACCTCGCGAAACGCCCGTTCGGCGGCAGGTGCATTGCGGAAGGTCAGCGCCATGCCGCCCAGCACCATATGGGTCTCGGGGAAATCCAGCCGGTTGGCAATTACGCCCTGCCATTCGGACATCGCTTGCCCGACCAGGGCCTGCTGATCCGGCGTAAGGGCTTGGGGCGGAATGTTCAGGAACTCTTTCGCTGCTGATATACGCACATTGCGCAGCGGGTCGGACAAGAGCGGTTCAAGCCGTTGCACCTGATCGACGAGGGATGCCTGTCGCTGCAAGGCGACCGCATTGGCCCGTATTAGCGGGTCTGCATCCGTCAACAACGCAACTGTCGCCTCTGCCACGTCTGCAGAGCCAAACGGTTGCAAAAGATAAGCTGCCGTGGCCCGGACGATGCCCGGCTGTGCGGGATCGAGGGCAATGGCCAGCAACCCTTCGGGACTGTCCGCCTGCCCCGCCATCGCCGGGGCAAAGGACGATCCGAAATGCGGGCCGCGATGCGATGAATTCGGGAACCATTCTTCAATCCGGGCAGCCGCCCAAGGCTGATCCCTATCCTCATGGCAATCGGTGCAGGCGTCCTGTCCAAGCGCCAAATCCGGGCGCGGCACGCGGAAACTGTGATCGCGGCGACCATCGACGCCCATATAGACACGTTCGATCATATGACAGGTTTTGCATTGCGCACCCGCGCTGTCCTCGGGGTGATGGTGATGCGCAGGCGTGTCGTATTCCTTGCGAGCCAAAGTCGGAAAATCGGGGTTGCCCGCCGGGGAATGGCATTGCGTGCAAACGCCATTGCCATCGGCCCGCAGCTCGGCGCTATGGGGTTCGTGGCAGTTCAAACAGCCAACGCCCTGCGCGTACATCTTCGATTGCAGGAACGAGCCGTAAACATAAACCTCGTCCAGAATCTGGCCGTCCGGGTGATAGGTTCCGGGCCGCAGCAGGGCCAGATTATAGGCATCGTGATAGGGCGTGCCGGGCAGAGGGTTGCCTTGCTCATGCGCCTCGCGCCGGGAATGGCACCCGGCGCATTGCTGGATTTCCGCCTCGGTCTGGCCCCTGCCCCATGACATCAGAAAGCCAGAGGCACTTAGACCTTTTGCAACCGATTTTCCGCCAACCCAGTCGATATGCGCCGAGCCCGGACCATGGCAGGCCTCGCACCCGACACCGATTTCGACCTGACGGGACTGATAGGCTCGGCTTTGCACGTCATAGTTCTTTTCGAATCCTGTGGCGTGGCATTCGGCGCAGCGTGCGTTCCAATTCTTATACGGCCCGGTCCAGTGCAGCCCGTCATCCGGCGGCAGATCCTGATCGGGATAGAGGTGGAACCAGCGCTTGTTTTCGGTGTCCCAGACCACATCAAAGCTTTGCAATCGTCCGGGTTCGGTTTCGAACAGATATTGCTGCAAAGGCTCGACACCGACGATGGAATGCACGTCATAGCTGGTCGTTACGCCATCTTTCTCGGTCACATCCGCATAAGGCGTCGCACCACGATAACCGAAGCGGACCGACATGCCGTCATGTTCAAACACCGTGCCAGCAAAATCCGCGACCAGCGCCCCGTCTTCAACCCCGGTCCAGGCCAATGCGTGATGGGATTGGGCCCAGGCGGCTGTTTCTTCGGTATGACAATCGGCGCATTGCTCGGATCCAACATATGATGGGGTCTGAGCGTAGGCGATCCCGGATATCAACACGGAAACCGCAAAGGCGAGCCACTTCATGCGCTGTCATCCTCGCTATGCAGGTCCATCAGCGCGCCGTTATATTCCGCGCCCAGGATCAGGATCGCTGCGCAAAGGTACAGGAAGATCAGGGCGGCCATGGCCCCGGCCAGACCGGCATAGGTGGCGCTGTAGCTGGCGAATTGGGCGATATAGATCGAAAAGGCCCAGCCGCCGCCGCCCAACAGCAGCAGGGTCAGCACCACGCCCGGAAGGATCTGCATCACCCGGTGGCGCCGCGTCGGCAGAACAAGATGCGCCAGCAGTATGGTCGCCACCGGCACGGCCACGGTAAAGGTCCAGCGCAGCCGGTCCACCGAAAGCCAAGTCGAGACATCCACGTCTGTATGCTTGGACACCAGCGTTGTGTAGACGGGCAGCACGACCTCGACCGCAGCGACGATCAGAATGGCGGCCCCGCCCAGAATGACCAAAACGATACACAGCAGCCTCGTCTTCCAGAACGGCCAGCTGTCCCGGTCGTGATAGGCCTGATTCATCGCAGCCCGCACCGCCGCCACCCCGTTCGAAGCAAAATACACCGCCAGCAAACCGCCGATCGTGATCACGCCCGAGCTTGACCCCTGAAGAACCGCCCGCAGTTCGGACACAATCGGGCCAGCCACATCCTGCGGCCACGCGCCGAAAATCAGGTCGATCAACTCGTCCGTCACATAGCCTTGCGACAACGTCCCTGCCAGCGCCACGGTGAACAGTACAAACGGAAACAACGCCATCATCATCGACATGGCGACATGGCTGCTCATGACAAAGCCGTTTTTCTCGCTGAACCGCCGAAACGCCAGAAACAGCGCTTTGATCAGACGGCCGGATAGTAGAATCGATGGTTGCGACATTCTGAAACCCTAGCCCGCCCGCAGCCCCGGTAGAACCCGGGAAGTCGTAAATCCCGATATATAAATAACTGACTGCATTGCATAAACTTACCCGGCTGTGCAGGATCAGGACAACCCGACCCGCTTTGCATGCGCCCGCCCTATCATAGTTCAGGTTTGCGAATGACCCTTGATCCAAACAGCCCGAAAGATCGCTATCGCCCCAGCCTGTCCGTGGTACGCGACAGTTGTATCATCGCAGCTCTGGTTGTTTTGGGGCTGTATGCGGGTGCCGCTTTTCTGATTCCGTTGACGATGGCCCTGTTGATCAATGTTCTGATCATCGCGCTCAGCGACCGGGTCATTGCGGTGACCCGAGCCCCCGTCTGGCTGGCCAATATTGCCGGAGTAACTGTGGTTTTGGCCGGTTTGTTCATGATCATGTATATTCTGGGCAGTCAGGCGACACAGTTCGCCCGCAGCATCAACACGTATGAGACCCAGTTCGATGATGCGGTGAACCGCGTGGCGGGGCTGGTGGGCAGTGATGTCACGACCTTCATTCGCGACAATCTGGTCAGTATCGACATGTCTTATCTGGCGCGGCTGTTGCTGGGCAGCGCGACCTCGCTGCTGAATCAGTTCTTTCTGATCAGCCTTTATGTCGCGTTCCTGATGGCCGAACGACTGGCCTTTCGCAAGAAAATCCAACTGGCCGCAGGCAACCCCGAAACCGGCAAAGAGTTTTCGGCGATGCTGGATGCAATTTCATTCAGCCTGCAGCGTTATGTGGGGGTCAAAACCCTGATCAGTCTGATCACGGCGGGCATCAGCTACACCGTCTTCCGCATCCTCGGACTGGAATATGCCGAAACATGGGCGGTTCTGACCTTTGCGCTGAACTTCATCCCCTCGATCGGGTCGATCATTGCCGTGGTCTTCCCGGCCATGATCGCGCTTGTGCAATTCGAAAGCATCGGCCCGTTTCTGGTGGTGGTTCTGGGCTGCGGCACCATCCAGTTCCTGATCGGCAATTTCGTAGATCCGGCGATGCTGGGCCGGTCGCTGAACATGTCCACGTTTCTGGTCGTTCTGGCCCTGATGTTCTGGACCACCGTCTGGGGCCTTATCGGAGCGTTCCTGAGCGTGCCGCTAACCGTTTGCATCCTGATTGTATTCAGCCACATCCCCGCCTTGCGCCCGGTCGCGATCCTGATGTCGCTGGACGGGCGATTGGGAGATGATCAGCCCTGACCTCAGCTTTGGCAAAGCGCGATCAGCGCCGGGCGGTCCTGCAGTTTGAGACGCCCATAGCCGCCAACAATCAGGCCCTGTTTGATCAGCCGTTGCAGCGTCCTGTGCAGCGTCGGCGGGGATACGGCGATCATCGCTGCCAGTTCCTCTTGCGAGACCTGTAGCCAGCCATCGACGTCTGCGGCAACCTCCTCCAGATGCAGCAACCGCAGGATCAGACGCTTTTCCGTACCCGTTACGCCAAGGTTGGCAATGATCCGCAGGGCTTTTTGCATGTTTTCATGCGACAACACATAGAAATCGCGCAGGTATTCCGGGTTTTGCTGCACCATCCTGTCCAGCATGGCGGACGGAAAAAACAAGGCCTCGGTGTGCTTTGTCGCGACCACCCCAACCAGCCGGTGCGCGTTGGCAAACAGCGCCAGATCACCGACCCAGAACCCACGCCCTTCCTGATGCAGAACGAACTCCTGCCCGTCATCTGCGGGGGTGGTCAGCCTGACACCGCCATCCAGCACGCCATGAATGCCGTCTGCCGGATCACCGTGGTTATACAGCGCTTCTCCGGCCTCATACCTGCGGTGTACGGCGCAGGCCATCAACGCCTTTCGGAACCCAGCAGACCGGGTTTGCAGCCAATTTGAATCTTGCAACGGCTTGAGATCAGGTGTGTTTTTTAACATCGGTATATTTGAAAATCATCATGTGATAAGTTTTGGCCCATGCTGTTGGCTTAATTTGGTGCCAAGCGATTCCTGCGCAAGCCAGGCTTGAACAGGACGTTTACAGCTATCCGCAGAGTAGTCGATCCGGCTCTCGACGTTAAAGCACAAAAAATTCTCTCGGGCGGTTCTGCCCGCAAATTCAGGAGCAAGACATGCGACCTTCTATTCAATTGGTGGAACACTGGCGTACTGGGATACGCCGCGCAGCCGTCGGTGCGCTTTCGGTGCTTTTGGCCCTGCCCGCCTGGGCGCAGGATCAAAAGCCAAACATTCTGGTCATCTGGGGTGACGATATCGGTCAATCCAATATCTCGGCCTATACGATGGGCCTGATGGGGTATCGCACGCCCAATATCGACCGTGTCGCCAAAGAAGGCATGATTTTCACCGATTATTATGGCGAGCAGTCCTGCACCGCCGGTCGGTCGTCTTACATCATGGGGCAATCGGTTTTCCGCACCGGCCTGTCCAAGGTTGGTCTGCCCGGCGCAAAAGAAGGCATGCAGGTCGAGGACCCCACCATCGCTGGCCTTTTGAAGGACCATGGCTATGTCACCGGTCAGTTCGGCAAGAACCATCTGGGCGACCGGGATGAACATCTGCCCACAAACCACGGATTTGATGAGTTTTTCGGCAATCTCTACCACCTGAATGCCGAAGAAGAACTCGAACATGAAGACTATCCCGGCGACGCGATCCTGCCTGACGGACGCACCTTTCGCGAAGCCTATGGTCCGCGCGGCGTAATCCGCTCCTCTGCCGGGGGCGAGATTCAGGACACTGGCCCCCTGACCCGCAAGCGGATGGAGACGGTGGACGAGGAAACGCTGGAAGCCGCTGTTGAGTTCATTCGCGAAGCCAACGCCAACGGGACGCCGTTCTATGTCTGGTGGAACGGGACGCGGATGCACTTCCGCACCCATGTGAAAGACGAGATGCGGCAGCAGGCCAATGAGATCTTTGGCGGTCCGGCGGACGAATACACCGCTGGCATGATCGAACATGACATGCATGTTGGCCAGTTGCTTGACCTGTTGGACGAACTGGGCATCGCCGACAACACCATCGTGCATTACTCGACCGACAACGGACCACACTACAACACCTGGCCCGACGCGGCCTCGACCCCGTTCTGGGGTGAGAAGAACACCAACTGGGAAGGCGGCTGGCGCGTGCCTTCGATGGTGCGCTGGCCCGGACAGATCGAGGCCGGTTCCGTCAACAACGAAATCGTGCATCACATGGACTGGCTGCCGACCTACCTGGCCGTTGCCGGTGACCCCGAGATCAAGGACAAGCTGAAAGCAGGCTATTCCTCGCCCGCGATGGGCCGAGACTACAAAGTGCATCTGGATGGCTACAACATCCTGCCCCTGCTGACTGGTGAGACCACAGAAAGCCCCCGTCGCGAGATCTTTTACTTCACCGACGATGGCGATCTGTCGGCGTTGCGCTTTGACGACTGGAAACTGATCTTCCTTGAGCAGAAAGCATGGGCAACCTTCCGTGCGTGGATGGAGCCGTTCACCGAACTGCGCGTGCCGATCATCGTCAACCTGCGCCGCGACCCGTACGAGCGTGGCTATCGCACCTCGAACACCTATTACGACTGGATCCTCGACCGGGCGTATTTCCTGGTGCCGGCGCAGCAATATGTGGGCAACTTCCTGAGCACCTTCCAGGAATTCCCACCACGCCAGAAAGCCGCCAGCTTCAGCCTGGATCAGGTGATGGAAAAGCTCAGCACACCGACAGGCAATTAAGTTCGCTTGCCACTCAGGGGGCCGCCGATGATGGCGGCCCTTCCTTTATTGAACGGAGTAATTCTCATGCTGCGATTGACCGCTGTTGTGTCCGCGCTTGCCCTGCCCCTGATGGCACAGGCTGACCCGCTGCCAAGCTGGCAGGATACCGATGCCCGCACCCGGATTATCAACTTTGTCGAGGGCGTGACCGATCCGGATGGCCCCGCCTATGTCACCCCATCCGACCGGATTGCCGTGTTCGACAATGACGGCACACTTTGGGCAGAACAGCCCGTCTATTTTCAGTTCATTTTTGCCATGGATCGCCTTGCGGACATGGCCGAGCAGGATCCGTCGATCCTGACAACGCCTGCCCTGAAGGCCGCCGCCGAAGGCGATCTGGCCACGATCCTGCAAGGCGGTCATGACGCGCTGATCGAGGTCGTCAATGCCTCGCATTCCGGCACCAGCGTTACCGAGTTTCAGGCCGCCGTGGCCCAATGGCTGGAAACGGCGCGCCACCCGGATACTGACTTGCCTTACGATCAAATGACCTATCAGCCGATGGTCGAGCTGCTGCGTTATCTGCGTGACGAAGGGTTCACCACCTATATCGTCTCCGGCGGCGGCATCCATTTCATGCGGGTCTTTGCCGAAGATGCCTATGGCATTCCCCCTCATCAGGTGTTGGGCACCTACGGCAATACCAGTTTCGACCATGTCGATGGCGTGCCCACCGTGGTCAAGACGCCGGGCATCGCTTTCATTGATGACAAGGAAGGAAAGCCGATCAATATCGAACGCACCATCGGCAAGCGACCGATCCTTGCGGGTGGAAACTCGGACGGGGATTTCGCGATGATGGAGTGGGTTACCGCAGGCGAAGGGCCCAGATTGGGTGTCCTGATTCATCACACGGATGCAGACCGCGAATGGGCTTATGACCGCGAAAGCCCAATTGGCAAGCTGGTCGATGGGTTGGCCAAAGGCCCAGATATGGGATGGGTGATCGTGGATATGGCGCAGGACTGGTCTCGCGTCTACACTGGGGCGAACTAAAAACCACCCGGATCCTGGAACCTTATGTGGACACTGCTTGTTTCGACCGCCGTTTTTGCCCTGTACGTAACGGCGGTCGTGTTTTCCGTTCGCGCCGCGCAGACCGCCCGAACCCCGCAAGGTGCGGTGGGTTGGGTGGTCTTTCTGGTCTCGGCCCCGTTCTTTGCGGTGCCTATGTACCTGTTTCTGGGCCACCACCGGTTTCGCGGCTATCGCATCGCACGACAGGAAAGCGAGCGTGTGGTCGAAGGCATCAAAAGCTTTGCGGATTATTCCAAGCCCGACCCGTCCACGATGTCGATCAACCCCCGCCCGTTCGAGTTTCTGGCGCACCTCCCGGTGTCGCGCGGCAACGGGGCCGAGTTGCTGATCGACGGGCAAGCCACGTTTGATGCGATCTTTGACGCCATCGATGCGGCCAAAAACTACATCCTAATCCAGTTCTACATCGTACGCGCCGATGATCTGGGTCTGAAACTGCAGCAAAAGCTGATCGCTGCCGCAAAACGCGGCGTGCATGTCCGGTTCATGACCGATGCTGTGGGCAGTTACGGGCTGCCGACCGAGTATCTTGAGACCATGCAGACTGCCGGGATCGACGTAGCCAATCCCAAAGATCAGCGCGGGCCGAATTTCCGTTTCCAACTCAACTACCGCAACCACCGCAAGACCGTGGTGATCGACGGCGAGATCGGGTTTATCGGCGGGCATAATGTCGGGGTCGAGTATCTTGGCCAAAGCAAGCATTTTGGCCATTGGCGCGACACGCATATCAAGATGACCGGGCATATCGTCCGGCAGCTGCAACTTATCTTCACCGAGGATTGGCATTGGGCCCGCGACGAAGACCTGATCGACGAAGTGGATTGGGCCGGAACCGAGTCCGAGCAGGATATGAACGCCCTGCTGGTCGCAACCGGGCCCGGAGACGATACCGAAACCGGGGCGATGCTGTTCTTTTCCGCCATCGCCGAGGCGAAGGAACGGCTGTGGATCGCCTCACCCTACTTCGTGCCCGATATCGACATCATGACCGCCCTGCAACACGCGGCGATGCGTGCCGTCGATGTGCGAATCCTGGTACCCGACATGATCGATCACCGCCTGCCCTGGCTGGCCGCTTTCGCCTATTTCGATGAGGTTCGCGACTGCGGCGCGCGGGTGTTTCGTTATACCGACGGGTTCATGCACCAGAAGGTGTTTGTCGTTGATGACACGTTGGCCGCGGTTGGAACAACAAATCTGGACAACCGTTCCTTCCGCCTGAATTTTGAAGCGATGGCCCTGTTCTTCGATCAAAGGGCAACGCAAGCCGTTGAACGGATGCTGCTGGCGGATTTCGAGAACTGCTATGAACTCACCCGGTCTTTGCAACAACAACCGGCCCATATCCGGTTCGGGGCACCGCTGGCCCGGCTGTTTGCGCCCATCCTTTAGGAAAAGAACCGTTCCTGAAACACGCGGGTCATCAGGGCCACCATATAGGCGGTGGACAGGCCAAAGGCCAAAAGCCCCGCGACTGACGCGAACGAGCCGAAAATTCGCAACGCCTCGCCCAAAACGATGTCGCCATAGCCCAGCGTGGTGAATGTGACCAACGAGAAATAAAGGGCCGTGTTCCAGTCGGGCAGCACCTCAAGCAGGACCCAAACAACCGCCCAGATCCAGACCTGAATGGTGTGTGTCAGGACAATGAACACCAAAGCCACTGCAATCGGTGCAGCAGTCGCCAGAAAAAGCCCGCTTTTGGACCATTTCGGCTCCATCCTCATGATGACGATTGTGCACCAGGTCAGCAAAAAGATCTCGACCACAAAGCAGAGCCCCAGAAAGGCACTGCCCCATACAATCTGGTGCAGCAAGCTCATGTTTTTTCACCCTGAATTGCAGCCATGACTCTGTCAGCCAGAATGGCCCGTGCCGCGCCTTGGCACAAGCCCGGTTGGCGGATTTTGCCCCTGCGGCGAAACGCACCGGGGGTCGGTCTGCACTGGACATAGGTCAAAACTGTTGCACATCCTGCTGGGAAAAAGTGGGTCGGTCGATGCTGTTGACAATAGACAAGGTGCAGAAATCCTATCCCGGCGGGCGGCCGGTGCTGCGCGACGTGTCGCTGGAACTGGATCAGGGGCAGACGCTGGCGCTGACCGGAGAAAGCGGCAGCGGCAAATCCACTCTGCTGAACCTCGCAGCCGCTTTGGATCGGTTCGACGGGGGCGAGATCACGCTGAACGGAGCGCGCCTGTCCTCGCTGGATGATGCTGGACGGGCCGACCTGCGCCGCCGTCATGTTTCGTTGGTGTTTCAGCAGTTTAACCTGATCCCGTCGCTGACGGTTGCACAGAACCTCTCGTTCCACGCCCGGCTGGCCGGGTGCCATGATCCCGACTGGAGCGCCCATCTGGCGGACAGGTTGGGATTGTCCGATCTTCTGGATCGCTTCCCCGAGAACCTGTCCGGCGGGCAACAACAACGGGTCGCCATTGGCCGTGCCATGGGTGCGCGCCCGAAACTGTTGCTGGCAGATGAACCCACGGGCAATCTGGATGAAACCGCCAGCGCCACTGTGTTGGACCTGATGCTGTCGCTTGTCGCGGATACAGGCGCGGCGCTGCTGCTGGTCACCCATTCCGCCGAAATTGCTGCGCGGCTAGAACGGCGCGTGCATCTGGCCGGTGGCCGGATCCAATGACGCGACCGGTCATACAAGCGTTGCTGTCCCATTGGCGCGCGCACTGGCTGCAACTTGCGACATTGCTGATCGGGATCGCCTTGGCCACCGGTCTGTGGTCTGCGGTGCAGGCGATCAATGCCGAAGCGCGCGCCAGCTATGCCCGCGCAAACGCACAACTGGCACTTGGTCAGTTCGATGAACTGCGCGATCCCACAGGTCCCATCCCCGTTGCGCGTTATGCCCAACTGCGTCAGGCCGGTTGGCAGGTTGCAGCTGTGCTCGAGGGTACTTTCCGTGTCGGGGGGCGGACAATACGCCTGATGGGCGTGGATATGGTGGCCTACCCGGCCCTGCCCGCCGTGACCGAGACCGAACAGGGCGCCGACCCACCCAACCCAGCGGATATATTGACCGCTCCTGGGCGTCTCATAGTGCATCCCGATCTTGCACCTGTTCTGGAACCGGTGAGCGATCTGCCGCCCATTCTGCTGTCCCGGTCCCTGCCCCCGGATGTCATTCTGACCGACATTGGCGTGGCCGAGACTCTGCTGGGTCAACCCAGTACGATCTCGCGCCTTGTCGTTCTGCCAAACCAGCCGCGCGGGCGGTTGCCACTGTCGGATGTCGCACCGGAACTGCAACAGATCAGCCCGGATTCGCAGGTCGATACCGCGCAACTGACCGACAGCTTCCACCTGAACCTGACCGCCTTTGGACTGCTGTCCTTCGCTGTCGGCCTGTTCATCGTAAATGGCACGGTCGGGCTGGCTTTTGCCCAACGGCGCGGGGTGATCCGAACGTTGCGCGCCCTGGGTGTTTCGATGCGGCGGCTGGTCTGGCTGATCCTGGCCGAGTTGACCCTGCTGGCCTGTATCGGCGGCGCACTGGGGCTGATCCTGGGATTCTTTCTGGCAGGCGCGCTGCTGCCCGACGTGGCCGCAACATTGCGCGGGCTATACGGCGCACCTGTGACGGGACAGTTGACCCTGCAACCCGAATGGGCGCTTGCGGGGCTGGCCATGGCGCTGCTGGGCACCTTGGGGGCCAGCGGTCATGCGTTGTGGCGCTTGGCCCGGATGCCACTGCTTGAAGGGCCCGGCGTGCAGGCCTGGAGCGGCTCGGGACAGACACACCGATTGGCTGGGATCATCGGTGTGTGTCTGATTGTCGGCGGTACTCTTTTCTATACCAGCCTCGGTGGCCTGCTTGCCGGGTTTGTCTTGCTCGCCGGATTGTTGACCGGGGCCGCCCTGTTGCTGCCACTGCTTCTGTCCTTCGCCCTATCGGTAGGTGCTAAACAAGCGCGCGGCCCTGTATCGCAATGGATCTGGGCCGATATGCGGGCGCAATTGCCGGGGCTTTCTCTGGCACTGATGGCCCTGCTGCTGGCGCTGGCTGCAAATATCGGCGTTGGCACCATGGTCTCCAGCTTCCGGCTGACCTTCATCGGATGGCTCGATCAACGCCTGACCGCCGAAATTTATGTAACCGCCAAGGACGACCAGCAAGCCAGCGAGATGGCCGAATGGCTGGCCCCTCAGGTCAATGCACTCCTGCCGATCCGCAGTGTCGAGTTGCCTCACACCACCGAGCCTTTGTTCTTGTATGGGGTCGTAGACGATCCGGTCTACCGGGATAACTGGCCATTGATTGCCCGATCCAATGGCGATTGGAACAGGGTGATGGCGGGTGAGGCCATTTTGATCAACGAGCAACTGGCCCGCCGCGCGCAGCTTTGGCCGGGGGATGTTTTGACGATCGCGCCGGACCATCAAATGCCAATCGCGGGCGTCTATTCCGACTATGGCAACCCCACCGGTCAGGCGATTGTGTCCATGACCAAACTGGATCAGATCGCGCCGGGGACAGACGCAAGACGCTTTGGTATACGTATGGACCCGGGCGCAGCGACTGAGATGGCGCAATCCCTACGCGCGCGTTTCGATCTGCCGCCCCGAAACGTGGTGCAGCAGGCCGCGATGAAGGCGCAATCGCGGACGATTTTTGAGAAGACCTTTGTCGTGACCTCCGCACTCAACATCCTGACACTTGGGGTCGCCGGGTTCGCCATTTTAACCAGCCTTCTGACCCTATGGACCCAGCGCCTGCCTCAGATCGCGCCGGTTTGGGCCTTGGGTCTGAATCGCGCAGAACTGGCGAAATTCGAGCTGTTGCGCAGTGTTCTACTGGCGGCGTTGACGGCCTGTCTTGCGCTGCCGCTGGGGCTGGTTCTGGCCTGGGTCCTGCTTGCTGTCATTAATGTACAGGCATTCGGCTGGCGCCTGCCGATGTACCTGTTCCCATGGGATTGGCTGTATTTATTCGCACTCACGCTGCTGGCTGCCTTGATCGCAGCCGCCCTGCCCGCACTGCGCCTGTTACGCCTGCCACCGGCAAACTTACTGAGGGTTTTTGCCAATGAACGTTAGAGCCTTAATCCTGGCCCTCCTCTTCTGCCTGCCGGTTTCCGCGTTGGCGCAGGGCTATGCGGGTCTGGGTGGCTCGGCAGATGGGTTCGACGTGCCTCAACCAGACGTTCAGTTCGTCTTTCCCAAAGATCACGGCGCGCATCCCAGCTATCGCATCGAATGGTGGTACCTGACGGCCAACCTGAAGGGGGAAGACGGGCGCGACTATGGCATTCAGTGGACGCTGTTCCGATCTGCCCTAAAGCCCTTTGACACCGACGGCTGGCAAAGCCCGCAAATCTGGATGGGTCACGCAGCAATCACCACGCCCGAGCGCCATTACTTCGCCGAACGCCTGTCCCGCGGTGGCATCGGTCAGGCCGGAGTGTCGGCCCAACCCTTTGCCGCATGGATCGACGAATGGCGCATGAGCGGGCCGGATTTCGACTCGCTGTCGCTGACCGCGAATGGAGCGGATTTCGGCTATACCCTGTCCCTGAACGCTCAAGGTCCGTTGGTCTTTCACGGAGACGGCGGATATTCCGTGAAATCCGCAGACGGTCAGGCGAGCTATTACTACTCCCAACCCTTCTACGCCATCGAAGGCACCCTGCATTTGCCGGACGGAGACATCGCCGTCACCGGTCATGCCTGGCTGGATCGCGAGTGGTCGTCGCAGCCCTTGGCCGAGGATCAAAGCGGGTGGGACTGGTTCTCGCTCAGCTTCGATGATGGTGACAAGCTGATGGCGTTTCGCCTGCGCGGAGCACGGGGTGATTTCACGGCGGCCACGTGGATCAATGCGGATGGCAGCAGCCAGACACTGCCTGATGGATCGGCCCAGTTCACACCACTTGAAACCGCACGCGTTGCGGGTCGGGATGTGCCAATTCGATGGAACGTCACCCTGCCTGACCGCGACATAAACGTCGAGGTTTCGGCCCTGATCCCTGACGCCTGGATGACGACGCGATTTGAATATTGGGAAGGCCCTGTCACGGTCTCAGGCAGCCACGCAGGGCGCGGCTACCTTGAGATGACCGGGTATTAAAGCGTGCGACCTTAATTCTGAGACAGGAATACCCTGCCACGCCTACGGCGCTCTCGGGCTATTCCTGTCGCATGATACTTCAGCTCAAAGGTCGCACACTCTGGATCAGCGGACGACGTAGACCGAAACCGCCGCGTGCCGCACTACGCGCGCAGCGTTGGGGCCCAGCAGGTAATCCTTGAAATCCGGCTTGTGCGCCCCTATCACGATCAGGTCCGACCCGGCGCTGTCGGCGGTTTTCAGGATTTCCTGATAGGCCGTACCAGTTGCAACCACATGACGGATCGAGGCATTGCGGTCCGAGCCCAACGCCGAGACGCACAGCGCGGTCAGTTTGTTATGGGCCTCTTCCAATGCCTTGTCGTGGAAGTCGGGCTCGAAAAAGCCCGACACCCAGCTTTCCCCGAAATCGGGCAGAACTGTCACCACATCCAACTGGGCCCCATCCAAATCCGCCAACGCTGCGGCCTGTTTCAGGACCGGGCTGTCCAGATCTCCGTTACTGATATCGACGGCGCAAAGAACTGACTTTGTCATGCGGGCACCTCTTCTTGTCTGGCGGCACGGCCACGTTGCAGGAAGGCGATCAGACCCAGCAAGAGCATCGCCGGAAGGTAGATCAATTGCTTGGGCGGTTGGCTGGACGGCAGGCTGACCGAGGTCAAGCGCACGGCCTCATCCCCGTAATAGTCGAAGATGCCAAGCTCATCCGCGACCGGCGCGCCAAACAGCGGCTCTTCCAGTTTGATCAGCCCGTCTTCGGGGATCAGCAGCAGACCCATCGCCTCGACCCGGGCCGCTCCGCCCTCTTCTTCACCCACAGTGACGACGACCGTCGTGTCGACCATCTCCAACGTGTCGAAATCGGGGCCGGACACGACCAGTCGCACCTCGGACCCTGGTGGCGTCTGCCCGATCGTTTCTTCAAACGCGGCAGGTTCCACCGACTGGAAAGGAGGTGAGATCCGGTCCATGAAGAAATCCGGTCGGAACAGCGCAAAGGCGACAAAGATCAGCGCAACGCTTTCGTAAATCCGGCTGTGAGTCAGAAAATAGCCCATGGTTCCGGCGGTGAATACCAGAATGGCGATGGTCGCGAAGATGGCGACGATTATGCCTTCGACCCATGTCACATCGATCAGCAGCAAGTCGGTGTTGAAGATGAACACAAACGGCAGCGCCACGGTGCGCAAGCTGTAGAAAAACGCTGTGAAACCGGTCTTGATCGCATCACCACCGGACACGGCAGCCGCCGCGAAACTGGCCAACCCGACCGGAGGCGTCACATCCGCCATGATCCCAAAGTAGAACACGAACAGGTGCACCGCGATCAGCGGCACGATCAGCCCGCTTTGCGCGCCCAGTTCCACAACCACACCGGCCATTAGCGAACTGACAACGATATAGTTCGCCGTGGTCGGCAGGCCCATGCCCAGGATCAGGCTGAGGATACCGACCATGATCAGCATCAGGATCAGGTTGCCGCCCGACAGGAACTCGACCAGATCGGCCATCACTTGGCCCACGCCAGTCAGGGTCACGGTGCCCACGATCACGCCCGCCGTGGCCGTGGCCAAGGCGATCCCGATCATGTTGCGCGCACCATCGATCAGGCCCTGCCACAGATCGGCAACACCATCGATAAAGCGATTGTACACATTGCTTTCACCGCGGAAGATCGCCTTGAGCGGCTTCTGCGTCAGCAGGATCACGAACAGCAAAGCAGTCGCCCAGAAGGCTGACAGGCCCGGCGATTTCTGCTCGATCATCAGGAAATAGACCAGCACGATGATCGGCAGAAGGTAGTGCAGACCGGCCTTGTAGATGTCTGCGACGACGGGCAGTTGCACCTCTTTGGCGTTCGGATCATCCGGTTCAAGATCTGGCACCTGAGCGGCCAGATACAATAGCGCGACATAGACCGCACAGACAATCAGGCTGAGCACCAGACCGGCCGCCGACGGCACCCATGCGGTCACTGCATCGACCGGGAATTGCGAGCCATAGCAGAGCCCCGCAAAGACGATGAAGAAAGACAACATCCCCACAACGGTCCGCGCCAGATGCACGTCACGGTCGCCCAGCGTAGGCATGTTCCGCTTCACGGCCTCAAGATGCACGATATAGACCAGTGCGATGTAGGAGATCGCCGCAGGCAGGAAGGCGTGGGTGATCACCTCGACATACGAGATGCCCACATATTCCACCATCAGGAAGGCCGCAGCACCCATTACGGGTGGCATGATCTGACCGTTCACGGATGAGGCCACCTCGACCGACCCGGCCTGTTCGCTGCTGAACCCAACGCGCTTCATCAGCGGGATGGTAAATGTACCAGTGGTGACAACGTTGGCGATCGACGAGCCCGAGATCAGACCGGTCGCTGCCGAACCAACAACCGCTGCTTTGGCCGGACCACCGCGCAGGTGGCCGAGCGCGCCAAAGGCCATTTTGATAAAGTAGTTCCCTGCCCCGGCCTTATCCAGCAACGCGCCGAACAGCACGAACAGGAACACGAATTTGGTCGAAACCCCAAGCGCGATGCCAAACACGCCCTCGGACGTGATCCACATATGGCTCATCGCCTTTTTCAGGCTGGCACCCTTCCAGCGGATAACCTCGGGCACCCATTCGGACGAGCCGAAGAACACGTAGGCCAGAAAGATCGTCGCGATGATCGCCATTGCGGGACCAAGCGCGCGGCGTGCGGCCTCGAACAGCAACAGCAGACCGCCCAGAGCGACCCATTTGTCCGTGTCATCGGCCAAACCGCCCGCATCGACGATTTTTTGGTAGAAGAAATAGCCGTACAGCGCGACAAACGCGCCCAGCAGGCCCATGATCCAGTCCTGAACCGGAATATAGTTCCGAGGGCTGGACTTCAGCGCCGGATAGGCCGCAAAGGCCAGAAACATGGCAAAGGCCAGATGGAACTGCCGCGAATTGTTCACGATACTGCCGGGCAATATGTAATTCGCCAGCGGCGAGGCCAGAACCACCTGAAAGATCGACCAGATCGCTGCCACAATGGCCAGGAATATCCCGACATTACCGACCGGGTTGCGCCCACCCGCATCGGAGGAAGCAACTAATTCCTGTAGCTCTTCTTCGGATAGCGGACGATTGGATTGTGTGTCGGAACTCATGCAAATGTCTCCCCGTCGCGGCCTTTTGCGGCCTTCTGAATCACCCGTTTGCTACGGGTTTGGGTGGCAGGGCGCCCGTGGGCACCCTGCTTTGGGTCCGGATTACTGAATCCAGCCTTTTTCTTTGTAGTACTTCTCTGCACCCGGATGCAGCGGGGCCGACAGGCCGTCCGCGATCATCTCTTCGGGCTTGAGGTTGGCAAATGCCGGGTGCAGCTTTTTGAAGTCGTCGAAGTTCTCGAAGACCGAGCTGACAACCGCATAAACCGCGTCTTCCGACACATCCGCCGAGGTCACGAAGGTTGCGCCGACACCAAAGGTTGCGGTGTCACCGTCCGATCCGCGATACATACCACCCGGGATGGTCGCGGTCCGGTAGAACGAGTTGTCGTCGACCAGCTTGCTGACCGCGTCACCGCTGACATTCACCAGAACGGAATCGCAGGCTGTGGTTGCTTCCTGAATCGAACCCGAGGGGTGGCCGACTGTATAGACCATCGCATCGATCTGGTTGTCGCAAAGGGCCGCCGACTGTTCAGCCGCCTTCAGTTCGGTCGCCAGTTCGAAATCATCGGTGGTCCAGCCCATTTCGCCCAACAGGACTTCCATGGTGCCGCGCTGACCGGAACCGGGGTTGCCGATATTGACGCGCTTGCCTTTCAGGTCCTCGAAGTTGGTGATGCCGGCATCGGCACGGGCCACAACGGTGAACGGCTCGGGGTGAACCGAGAAGACGGCGCGCAGGTTTTCGAACGGACCAGCCTCTTCGAATTTCGAAGAGCCGTTATAGGCATGGTACTGCCAGTCGGACTGCGCCACACCGAACTCCAGCTCGCCCTCGCGGATGGTGTTGATGTTGTAGACCGATCCACCGGTCGATTCGACCGAGCAGCGCACGCCATGTTCCTTGCGGCCCTTGTTCACCAGACGGCAGATCGCGCCACCGGTCGGATAGTAAACTCCGGTCACGCCGCCGGTACCGATTGTGATGAACTCTTCGGCATAGGCTGCCGGTGCCATCATCGCCGCGGTGACAAATGCGCCGACGCTAAGCTTGCTGCTGTTTTTCATGTAAGAACTCCCATTTTTTATTGTGTGAGCGGGAAAGAACAAAAGCCCCGCGAATGCGAGGGACGCGCCGATACGTCAGATCAGTTCGTCATGCAACCCGTGCAACTTTTGAATTTTTCCAATGTCTCCCAACAATTTCGAGGTTTCATTCCGAGACGCAAGTTGTCAAGTGCGCCTTGTCGATACTTCGCTCATTCGCTCAGATGTGACGCGTCTTTTGGAACTTTCCCCGTGGGAAACGAACCGGCCTTTAGGTGGCGGGACCCTGACTTGACAGGCTGGAACGTTGATCTAACGTGATCAAAAGTTTGTGATTACTATTTTACCGAGCATCTGAAATATGCCGATCACCACCTATGAACTCTACCTGAGTACCGATCTGGTGTTTTCCGGCAATACGGTCTCGTTGGTTGGGGGTTATGATGGCAGCAACGATGTCATTCTGGTCGTTGACGATGACGATGACGTGCTGGATGGAGATCTGTTTCGCAACGAAGACGGCAACGACACCAACCAGTTCGGAACCGCCACTTTTGCGGACGGCACGGTTTTGGGTGGTCCGACAACTACGGTATATTCAGAACAGCAATTTACCCTGACGGCCCCCGATGGCAGCACCATCACGCTGTATCAGATCGAAGTCGACTCGAACCCGAACTCTACCGCTGGTGCTGGGATACTTGCCGGGTATCTGCCGTCCGAACCTCTTGACCCGGGTGTTGTTTATACGATCACCGTGTCGAACACGATCCCCGGCAACTCGCCTCAATATGACGACATTGAAGGGGCTGTGTGCCTGACGCGCGGCGCAGGGATCGCCACACCGGGTGGGCTGATTCCGGTAGAAATGCTCAAAGAAGGTGATCTGGTCGAAACCCGAAACGGTGCCAAGCCCATCCGTTGGATCGGGTCTTGCAAGCTGGATGCAAGCGCCTTGTCCCGAAACCCGAAGCTCCGGCCGGTTCGCATCACTCAGGGCGCATTGGGTAATGGTTTACCAAACCGGGACCTGCTGGTTTCACGCCAGCATCGAATGCTGGTATCGTCACAAATCGCCCAACGGATGTTCGGTCAAACCGAAGCCCTGATTGCCGCCGTAAAGATGACCGAATGGCCCGGCATCTACGTGGACAACAGTGTCACCGATGTCGAGTATTTCCACATCTTGTTTGACTCTCACGAGGTGATTTTTGCCGATGGCGCACCAACCGAAAGCCTGTTCACAGGCCCCGAAGCCCTGAAAATGTTCCCTGCCGCCATGCGCGAAGAAATACTGACTTTGTTTCCCGAGTTGGACTGCGCAACGACACAGGTTGAACCCGCCTGCATTGTTCCAAACGGCAAACAGCAAAAAACACTGATCAGCCGCCACATGAAGAACAACAAACCGTTTCTCAGCATGTATCAGGGGTAGCAATGTGGTGCCCAAGGAGAGACTCGAACTCTCACGCCCGTGAAGGCGGGGGATTTTGAATCCCCTGCGTCTACCATTCCGCCACTTGGGCCACGGACACTGGATTAGCGCCCAGAGCGGGGAAGGTCCAGAGGCAAAAATCAACCTTCGTAGCGATTGTTTGCACCCCAGCGGTTGACGGGTCCACGGGTGCGTGATTTGGCTGGCACGGTCAAAGACCGGGATCTGAGTAAACCATGTTACGATCGCTTTACGACTGGACCATTCGACTGGCCGAACATCCTCGGGCGCTTTGGGCGCTGGCGATTGTTGCCTTTGTCGAAAGCTCATTTTTTCCGATCCCGCCTGATGTGCTTATGATCCCGATGATTCTGGCACGCCCCTCGCGCGCCTGGCTGATAGCCGGCGTTGCTCTGGTGGCCTCGGTTTTGGGCGGTCTGCTGGGCTATGCGATCGGAGCCTTTGCCTATGAAAGCATCGGGCAGCCCATTCTGGAGGCGATGGGCAAAGCCCACGCAATGGAAGAGTTCAACACCCGCTTCAACGATTTCGGCTTCTGGGCTGTGCTGGCGGCGGGGGTGACGCCCTTCCCTTACAAGGTCATCACCATTATGTCGGGCTGGACGGGCATGCCGCTTGGAACCTTCGTCGCGACCTCAATTCTGGCGCGCGCGCTGCGGTTCTTCCTTGTGGCGGGCCTTCTTTGGAAATTTGGCGAGCCGATCCGGGACTTCATTGAAAAGCGTCTGGGCCTGATGTTCACGCTGTTCATCATCCTGCTGTTCGGCGGCTTTCTTGCGGTGCGATACCTATGACGAAACGCGCAACCTATGTGGTGCTGGCGGCTGGCGGATCAGCCGCCCTGTTGCTGGGGGCCTGGGCCTTTCAGTATGTCGGTGGGTTGGCACCGTGCAAAATGTGCATCTGGCAGCGCTACCCCCACAGCGTCGCCATTGTGATCGGCGCATTGGCGTTGGCCCTGCCAACTGTTCGCTTGCTGCCCCTGGCCGGTGCCCTGGCCGCGCTGACAACCGCTGCCATCGGTCTTTTTCATGCGGGCGTCGAGCAAGGCTGGTGGGAAGGCCCGACCAGCTGCACCTCGGGCGATATTGGGGGGCTATCGGCGCAAGAGCTGATGGATCAGATCATGTCCGCCCCGCTGGTGCGCTGTGATGAGATCCCATGGCAGATGCTGGGCCTGTCCATGGCCGGTTGGAACGCGGTAATCTCGGCGGTGCTGGTTCTGTTCTGGCTCGCCGCCTGGCGCGCGAAGGCTTAGATCTCGTCCAGTTCGGCATCCCAGTACAGGAAATCGATCCAGCTTTCGTGCAGGTGGTTCGGCGGAAACTTTCGCCCGATATTGCGCAGCGCTTCGGCATCGGGCTGACGCGGCGGTTTGCGCAGGGTCATGCCCGCCTGACGCAGTGATTTGGACCCTTTGCGCAGGTTGCACGGACTGCACGCCGCCACCACATTCTGCCAGCTTGTCACCCCACCCGCGGCGCGCGGCACCACATGGTCAAAGGTCAGGTTGTCGCGACTGCCGCAATACTGACAGCGGAACTCATCCCTCAGAAATAAATTAAAGCGCGTGAAGGCCACGCGCTTTCTGGGTTTTACATAGTCCTTCAAAACAACGACCGAGGGTATTCGGATCTCGGTGCTGGGGCTTCGGACGACTTCATCGTATTCGGCCACGATGTCCACCCTGTCCAGCCAGGCAGCCTTGATCGCCTCTTGCCAGGGCCACAGCGACAGCGGGTAATAGGACAAGGGGCGGTAATCGGCATTCAAAACCAGCGCCGGGTGATGCTTGAGCGTCCCCGGCTCTCTTACAAATTCGGTCCTGAAGTCTCCGTCCATAACAGAATCGCTCCTCGCTCTCAGCTGCCCGTTTGTGACACCAGAGCGGGGAGCACCCGCCCCGGCCTTAAGATAACTATATATCGTGGTAAATCTCTGACAAGCCCTGAGTTTCCACAATATCTCGAAGACTGGGTAAGCCTGTTCCGTAACAGGCACATGACAGTTATCCACAGGTTGCACACAGCATGTTTTGCAGGCTATGGCGGAGGCATGTCGTGGTTCATTCGATTCAACAAACCTTTTGACGTGCTGCCGCAGTTCACCGATCGCGGCAGCGCCGAGTCGCCACGTCGAACACTGTCCGATTTCATCGATCTGCCGGGGGTCTACCCGGCAGGGCGGCTGGATCGGGACAGCGAGGGGTTGATGCTGTTGACCGATCATGGGCGGCTTCAGGCGCAGATCTCGGACCCCAAGCACAAGATGGCCAAGACCTATTGGGTTCAGGTCGAAGGCGAGCCCGATGCAGCCGCACTGAAGGCGCTGCGCGATGGGGTCGAATTGAAAGACGGCCTGACCCGCCCTGCCAAAGCGCGTGAGATGGACGAGCCGGATGGCCTTTGGCCCCGCACGCCACCGATCCGCGAACGCAAGTCCGTGCCGGACAGTTGGATCGAACTGACGATCCGCGAAGGCAAGAACCGGCAGGTGCGCCGGATGACGGCGGCGGTTGGGCTGCCGACCTTGCGCCTGATACGCTATCGCATCGGCGACTGGACGCTGGATGATCTGGAGCCCGGCCAATGGGACAGCCTGCCCCTGCCCGACCTCAACTCGGCCCCGCAGCGCAAACGCGACCGCCGCACGCGGCGGTGACACGGGCGGCTCATCTCTGCTAAAATACGGGTATGAAACTCACGCCGGACATACCTGCCCCATCGGCCATTCTGGAGGCCGCGCTTTATGTCGACGATCTGGACGCGGCAGAACAGTTTTATGGTGAGGTTCTGGGGCTGGAGCGCATTCAGCGGATCACCGACCGGCATGTGTTCTACCGCGTCGGCGGGTCCGTCCTGTTGCTGTTCAACCCGGATCAGACCGAACAACCGCCCCTGAACCCGGACCTGCCCGTTCCGCCGCATGGCGCACGGGGTCCGGGGCATGTCTGCCTTGTGCTGACCCGCGATGAAATCTCCGCCATGCGCAAGCACCTGTTGGACTGGAACGTCCCCATCGATGCCGAGTTCGACTGGCCCAGCGGTGCAAGATCACTCTATGTCCGAGACCCGGCTGGCAATTCCGTCGAATTTGCCGAAGGTCACTTGTGGGGTTGAACCCGACTAACCAAGCGGCTGCTTCTGCCCACCCGTGATCGTGTAGAGTTCGCGAGAGGTCAGGCCAACCTCACCCAAGGCCGCGCGGAACACGGCCATATGCGGTGTCGCAAAATGCGCCTCTAACGCAGCCTGATCCTGCCATTCCTCATAGACACGGAAGCGGTTGGGATGTCCCAGCACCTGACTGAATTCATAGACCAGACAGCCGGGCTCTTTCACGGTTTCCGCAACCATCGCCTGAGCGGCCTCGCGGGCCTGTTCAACCCCGGCCTCGTTCACTTCGACAATTCCTGTGACAACCAGCACTACGCTCCCTTCCTCAGATCATAACGTTTCGAGATTCGATTGACCGGGGTGCCGTCGCGCAGCGGAACGCCATACGCGACCGAGTAGTCCCGGAAACCCATTTTTTCGTAATACCTTAGGCCAAGAAGGTTATCCGCCCGGATCGTGGCGTTGATCGCAGAAAACCCCAGCGCGCAGGCCGTCTTCTCCGTCTCGTCAAACAAGGCCCGGCCCGCGCCGCGCAGCACCGGGTTGCGGCGGGTGAAGGTTGCGATATCGGCGCACTCATCGGGCAACGCGTCATAGGTGCCCAACCACTGAAACCCGGCAACCGCGCCCTGGTCGTCCAAGGCAACATGGCAACAGATCTTATCAGCACCATTCAGATAGCTTTGCGCGAACAATGCCTCTGAAAACGGGATTTCAAATGCGGTCGTGCCACCCGCCGCGATGATGTGGTTGAGGATGCGGCAGGCCTCGGCCACATCCTCGGGCATCATCGGGCGGATGGCGATCATCGCTACAGGCTCAGCTTGTCGCGCATGAAGGCCAAAGCGACGCTTAGGCCATCGGGTGCGATACCATGGCCCGTGCCCTTCATCACATGAGCATAGATTTCTTTGAAATCAGCAGCCTGCAACGCCTCGGCGGCTTCGGGCAGCGATTGCGGCGGGACCACATCGTCGGCATCGCCATGGACCAGCAGGATGGGCATTCGGCTAACGGTTTCGTCGGCCAGCAGTTCAGGCTCCAGCAACCGGCCCGAAAACGCCACGATCCCGGCAACCGGGTCTTCGCGGCGGGGGGCCACATGCAGGCTCATCATCGTGCCCTGGCTGAAGCCGAACAGAACGACCTGCTCGGGCAGCACGTCCTCATCTACCATCAGCGCGTCGAGGAAAGCGTTGAAATCCTCGACCGCCATTTCCATCCCACGACGCGCCTCTTCTTCGGACGAGCCATCGATCCAAGGGATCGGGAACCATTGAAAGCCGTTCGGCATTCCCGGGATCTGCTCGGGCGCGTCGGGGGCCACGAACAGCGTGTCCGGCAGGTGTTCACCCAGCGGGTCGGCAAGGCCCAGCAGATCGGCCCCGTTGGCCCCATAGCCGTGCACGAACACGACGACCGAGCGTATATCGCCCGAAACCGGCTCTTTCCTGAGCGCGTTCAAAACCCGAGTCATCTGATCCCTTCTCTTTTCTTGGCCACCCGGTAATAGGCCCACAAAACCCGGGCCGCAACCGAGCGCCAAGGCGACCACGCTTCGGCCATCTGGCGAAGCTCCTTGTCGGTCGGGCGTTTGGGCAGATCGTAGAGAACGCGCGCGGCTTCCTGAAGGGCCAGATCGCCCGGCGCGATGACGTCCGCGCGCCCCAGTGAAAACATGGCGTATATCTCGGCGGTCCAAACGCCAATGCCCGGAACCTGCGTCAGCGTGGCAATGAGATCTGCATCAGGTACGCCGCGTAACGCTTTGTAATCAATGCGCGCCTCAGCCAGGGCACGGGCGTACCTGATTTTCTGACGGCTCAACCCAACCGCCCGCAAATCATCCTCCGTAGCCCACATGATCTTGCGCGGCCCGGTCAGTTTTGCGTCCTGCATCCGCTTCCAGATCGCGTTGGCCGAGGCCACGCTGACCTGCTGACTGACAATCGCGCTGAGCAGTTGGGCAAAGCCGTCGGGCTTACGCCGCAGGGGCAACGGGCCGGTCTTCTCCATCGCATACGCCATGCGCGGGCACGCATTGGCCAGCCACTCGGCCCCTTCCGTCACGCAGTCGGGGGTTTCAATGATGCGTCCTACGGCCATGGGATCTCTGCTTTGTGACACGCATCGCACGTTAGGGGCCACAGCCGCATATGCAAGCCGCTTGTGCGTCAGCGTTTTCACCGATACGCATTGGCGCATGACGATGACTACAGCCACCCCGGACGACTCGCAAGCCAAACGCAATGTTGCTGTTCTGGTCGCCGCGCAATCGATTCTGGGTGCGCAGATGCCGATGATTTTCATCGTTGGTGGCTTGGCCGGGCAATCGCTGGCCAGCAACCCCTGCCTCGCCACCTTGCCCATTTCGCTGATTGTTCTGGGCTCGATGCTGGCCGCCACGCCGATCTCGGCCATAATGCAGCGTTGGGGCCGCCGCGCGGGCTTTCTGGTCGGCGCAACAGCCGGAGCGTTGGGTGGTCTGGTCGGGGCCTATGGCCTCTATCTCGGCTCGTTCCCGATTTTTCTGCTGGGAAGCCTGCTGACCGGCATCTACATGAGCGCACACGGGTTCTACCGTTTTGCCGCAGCCGATACCGCCTCGGACGCGTTCCGGCCCAAGGCGATTTCCTATGTCATGGCGGGCGGTCTGGCCGCCGCAATCATCGGCCCGCAAATCGTCAAACTGACATCGCAGGCCTATGTCATTCCGTTTCTGGGCACATATATCGCGGTGATTTCCGTCAACGTCATCGGCTCGGTTCTGTTCTTCTTTCTGGACATCCCGACGCCGCCAAAACCCACCGCAGACGCACCTAAAGGCCGGTCGCGGCTGGAGTTGCTGAAAACCCCGCGCATCGCCGTTGCGATCATCTGCGCCATGGTCTCCTACGCGCTGATGAACCTTGTGATGACCTCGACCCCTCTGGCGGTTGTCGGCTGCGGGTTCTCGGCCAATGACGCGGCGGATGTGGTCACCAGCCACGTGCTGGCCATGTATGTCCCCAGCTTCTTCACAGGCCACCTGATCGCACGTTTCGGCGTCGAAAAGATCGTGGCCCTTGGTCTTGCCATCCTTGCAGGCGCCGGAGTCGTCGCCCTGCAAGGGGTCGAACTGGGCAATTTCTTCATCGCCTTGATCCTGTTGGGCATCGGCTGGAACTTTGGTTTTATCGGCGCAACCAGCATGCTCGCCGCCTCGCACGAAGTGCATGAACGGGGTCGGATGCAAGGCCTCAACGACCTGCTGGTGTTCGGGGGCGTGACGATTGCTTCGCTGGCCTCGGGCGGGTTGATGAACTGTTCCGGCGGTTCTCCGGTCGAGGGTTGGACGGCCGTCAACCTCGCCATGATCCCGCTGCTGACCCTGGCAGGCGGAGCGCTGCTGTGGCTGGTCCTCAGACCGGCCGATCCGAAAACAGCCTGATCACCACCGACCCGTCGCAGCGGTCCACATCAGAGACAGCCGCCGCCGCGCCTCACCCTGCGCCAAAACGCCCGCCGCGACGCGATCCGGGCGCGCGATCACCCGTTTCAAAATCCATTCGGACTGCCATCCGACATAAAGCGCCGGACGGGCGTCTGCCGATACCGCATCGCGGTCAGATCGGGCCCGCGTCAATCGCACCAATGCTGCCTCTGCCAGCGTATTCACCCCATCGAGCGTGCCATCCAGTAGAGGAATGCGCCCGCGCGCCTCAAGCTCGGGGATCGCGCGGAACCAGTTCGCAACGCCTATGGCATAGCCGAAATCGCGCAGCACACCCTCATCCGCAGCCCCAAGGGCCTGTGCCGCGGCCACCAGCAGCGAACCGGAACTGTGATTGATATAGGCGTCAAAGTGATCCTGATCCTCGAACGGGTCGCGATAGATATCCCACCGCCGCACCGCCACATATTCGTCCAGCATCCCGGCCAGATGGGGCGACAGGACCCGAGACAAAGGCGTCACAACCTCGTGCCGCCGCACGGTCGGACCCTGCGCAATCTCCTGCAAGGCATCGCGCCACCATTGCAGGCGCATCTCGGCAATCATCGGCTCTTGCGTGACCCAGGGCGCGCGCGCGACCTCGACATTCAGCGCATAGATCGGAAACAGGACCGCCCGCGCCGGGACAGGAGCGGCCATTGCCGCCAGAAGCCGATCAGGATCGGCTTTGTGCACCAAAGCGGCACAGGCTTTGACATCCTCGTCAAACGTCGCCGTCACTCTGCCGCCGCCTGCTGAGGGTCACAGTCCCGCACCAGCTTCCACTGGATCGCGTCCAACAGCGCCTCGAAGGACGCGTCGACTATGTTCGCGCTGACCCCAACGGTGGACCACCGCCGCCCCTGCCCGTCTTCGCTGTCGATGATGACACGCGTGACCGCCTCGGTCCCGCCCTGGGTGATCCGCACTTTGAAGTCGACCAGCCGCATATCCGCCAATACCTGCGAATATTGTCCCAGATCCTTGGCCAGCGCCTTGGCCAGCGCGTTCACCGGCCCCCGGTCACTGCCTTGCTCGTCCAGAGACTCGCTGACCGACAGTTTCTTTTCACCATCTACTTTCACCACAACCACGGCCTCGGACAGGCTGACCATGTTGTTGTACTTGTTTTTGCGCCGCTCGACGGTGACCTTGTAGCGCTTGACCTCGAAGAACTCGCGCAACTGCCCCAGTTCATCCCGCGCCAGCAGTTCGAAACTGGCCTGCGCGGTGTCATAGGAATAACCCTCGGCCTCGCGCTGTTTAATCCGCTCAAGAATGCGCCCCAATGCCGGGTCGCCTTTTTCCACGGTCAACCCGGCCTCGGTCAGGCGCTTGCGCAGGTTCGACTGCCCCGCCTGGTTCGACATCGGGATGATCCGCGCATTGCCCACCGTCGCCGGATCGACATGTTCATAGGTCGAGGGGTCTTTGAGAATCGCGCTGGCGTGCAACCCGGCCTTATGCGCAAAAGCCGAGGCCCCCACATAGGCCGACTGCTTGCTGGGCACCCGGTTCAGGATGTCGTCCAGCATCCGGCTGATCCGCGTCAGACCGGCCAGAGCGTCAAGGCTGACGCCAGTCTCGAATTGCGAGGCGTAAGGCTCTTTCAGCAACAAGGTCGGGATCAGGGCCGTCAGGTTCGCATTGCCACAACGCTCTCCAAGCCCGTTCAGCGTGCCCTGAATCTGGCGCGCCCCCGCATCGACCGCGGCCAGAGAACAGGCCACCGCATTCTCGGTATCGTTATGGGTGTGAATGCCCAACCGATCCCCCGGTAGCCCCGCAGCAATCAGGTCGGACACAATGCGCCCAACCTCGGCAGGCAAAGCACCACCGTTGGTATCACACAGCACAACCCAGCGCGCGCCAGCCTCCAGCGCGGCACGGCAGACCTCGGTCGCATAGCCGGGGTTGTCCTTGTAGCCGTCAAAGAAATGCTCGGCATCGAACAGCGCCTCGCGCCCTTGTGCGACCAGATGCGCAACCGAAGCGCGGACGTTCTCGACATTCTCTTCAAGCGAGATGCCAAGCGCGTGGGTCACATGATAGTCGTGCGACTTACCGACCAGACAAACCGCCCGCGTGCCCGCATTCATCACCGCCGCCAGCACGTCGTCGTTCTCCGCCGACCGACCCGAGCGCTTGGTCATCCCAAACGCCGTCAACCGGGCCGAGGTCTTTGGTGCGACCTCAAAAAACGCGCTGTCGGTCGGGTTCGCGCCGGGCCAGCCGCCTTCGATATAATCGACCCCCAGCTCATCCAGCGCCTGCGCGATTTGCACCTTCTCAGCAGTCGAGAACTGCACCCCCTGCGTCTGCTGCCCGTCGCGCAGGGTCGTGTCGTAGAGGTAGAGGCGTTCCTTGGTCATTATTCTGGCTCTTTGGCTTGTTCGGGCGGCGCCCGACCGAGGGTGGATGCGAAGCGCCCGCCCATGGGGGCGGTCGGGCGCTGCCCGGGCAAGCCCGGGCGGTACGCTATGTTAGATGCTATCCAACCTAGATGAATCAAAATCGGGACCCGGCATCAACTCAACCCCTTCTTTTGTCATACGAACTTCGATACCTGCATCAACCATTACTTTTTTTAATCTATCCAGTTCTTCGAAGTTCTTGGTTTTCAACGCCGTCGATCTTTCATGGTTCAATCTCTCTTCCCATTTCCGTCTTTCGAATTGCTGCGCACTCGGCATTCCGATGCTTACTTTTGCCGCTATTGATTCAGGCTCCAAAAAGTGGGTCCAATTCAATTCGTCCGTCAAAAGACCCACAATATTTGCGGAAGCTTTCAATGTGCGCGCCTCACCTTCTCTCGCCAAGCGGTGCAACAACGAGATCACTTTAGGTGAGTTAAGGTCGTCTGCGAGAGCCTCAACAACGTCAATTGATGGTTCTCCAGGTTCGACACCTTGAACCAGTTTGCGCCAGTTCCACAGAGTATCTTTTGCAGCTTTCGCCTTCTTTTCGGTCCAGTCCATCGGCTTGCGATAATGGGTCTGCAAGAACACAAACCGGATCACCTCACCCGGTACGCCCTGTTCCAACAGGTCATGCACGGTGAAGAAATTGCCCAGCGACTTGGACATCTTCTTACCTTCGACCTGCAGCATCTCATTGTGCATCCAGACCCGAGCGAACTCACCCTCGGGGTGCGCGCAGCAGCTTTGCGCGATCTCGTTTTCGTGGTGCGGGAACATCAGGTCGTTGCCGCCGCCGTGGATGTCAAAACTCTCCCCCAGCAGCTCATAGCTCATGGCCGAGCATTCGATATGCCAGCCCGGACGACCCCGGCCCCAGGGCGACTCCCACCCCGGCAGTTCATCGGTCGAGGGCTTCCACAACACGAAATCCATCGGGTTTTTCTTATACGGCGCAACCTCGACCCGTGCGCCCGCGATCATGTCATCGACCGACCGGCCCGACAGCTTGCCATAGCCTTCCTTCCACGAGTCCACCGCGAACAGCACATGACCTTCGGCCGCATAGGCGTGGCCCTTGGCGATCAGGTCTTCGATCATCTCGATCATCTGAGGGATAAACTCAGTTGCGCGTGGCATCTGGTTCGGTTCCAGCGTCCCAAGCGCGCCCATATCATGCAGATACCACCCGATGGTCTCATCCGAGCGTTCGTGGACCAACTGCTCCAGAGACCCTTCGGCCCCGGCCTGTTTGCGCTTCAGCGCGGTCACGTTGATCTTGTCATCGACGTCGGTGAAATTGCGTACATAGGTGACATGATCCGCGCCATAGACATGACGCAACACCCGATACAGCGTGTCGAACACCACCACCGGCCGCGCGTTGCCCAGATGGGCCCGGTCATAGACGGTGGGTCCACAGACATACATCCGCACGTTTTCGGAATCGATCGGAACGAAATCTTCCTTCGTCCGCGTCCGTGTATTGTGCAGCTTGATTGTCGTCATCACTCGGGCTCCTAAAGCTTGCGCGTTGGCGCGGGCTTAGCAACTTGTCTCAGAGATGAAAACGAAAGAAACCGGCCCGCTTGATAAATCAGCAGGTAATGCAGCAGATAATGATGCAGCTCATCCGGTTCATGGCGCTTGGCATAACACGCGTCACGCGCCAAGCCAAGGCTTGAGTTTGCGGACCTTCCCCGGCACTCTGCGGCCATGAGCCGGGATTTCGTCAACTCCGTATGCCGCGATCTGCCAGGGGCCGAATGGTCGGACCCCTGGGGTGGTGGCCATGACGCCTGGAAGGTGGGCGGCAAGATGTTTGCCTGCATCGGCACGGCAAATGACGGTGTCTCGGTCAAGACACCGGACATCGAAACGGCGCAGATGCTGATCGATGCGGGTGTCGGGGTAAAGGCCCCGTATTTTCACCGCAGTTGGGTGCGCCTGCCCTTTGATGCGGATGAGGAAGAGATGCGGCATCGGCTGGCCGCCTCTTACGATCTGGTGCGCGCGTCGCTGACCAAAAAGGTTCAGGCCACCCTGCCCGCGCGAAGCTGATTGACTTTCGCTGGCGGCTCTGCCCCATTCGGCGTCAAGACAAGCAGGGGCATTGCATGAAACTGTCAAATCGCATCACGCATCTTACCGGCGGCGGCAGCGACGGGTGGGACGTGTTCTACCGCGCGCGTCGCATGATCAGCGAGGGTCACGCCGTAACCGAACTGACGATTGGCGAGCATGACATCCGCACCGATGCCTCGATCCTGCAAGCCATGGATCTTTCGGCGCGGTCTGGCCATACCGGCTATGCCATGGTGCCGGGCACCGATCTTTTGCGCGACACCGTGGCAGCAAGGGTTCAGATGCGGACCGGCGTGCCCACGTCCCGCAACAACGTGCTGATTACCCCCGGCGGACAAGCCGCCCTGTTCGCGGCGCATACTGCAGTCTGTGATCCGGGGGATGTGGGTCTTTACCTTGATCCCTACTACGCGACCTACCCCGGCACGATCCGCGGTGCCGGAGCCATTGCGCGCGCCGTTCAAACGTCGGCCGACAATGCCTTTCAGCCCCGCGCTGAAGATATTGATGCGGTCGCGGATGGGGCCGTGTCCTTGCTGATCAACTCACCCAACAATCCCACTGGCGTTGTCTATTCCCGCGAAACGATTGAAAACATTTCCGAATTATGCACCCGCCGCGACCTGTGGCTGATCTCGGACGAGGTCTATGACACGCAGGTTTGGGAAGGTGAGCACATTTCGCCCCGCGCTCTGCCCGGCATGGTCGAGCGGACGCTGGTCGTTGGTTCGATGTCGAAATCTCATGCCATGACCGGCTCGCGCTGCGGTTGGATCGTAGGCCCGGAAGAGGTGATTTCACATCTGATCAATCTGGCAACACATACCACTTACGGGGTGCCCGGTTTCGTTCAGGACGCGGCCAGTTTTGCCCTGACTGCGGGAACCGAGTTAGAGGCTGAAATCGCCGCCCCTTTCCGCCGTCGCCGAGCGCTCGCCAAAGAGATTTTGGCCCGGCAGCAAACAGTGGGCCTCGTCCCTGCACAAGGCGCGATGTACCTGATGCTGGACGTGCGCGCGACCGGGCTGAGCGGCGAAGAGTTTGCGAATGCCCTGCTGGATCAACACGCGATTGCCGTGATGCCGGGTGAAAGCTTTGGACGCGCTGCTGCTGGTCACATTCGTGTTGCCATGACGGTGGATGATGATCGGTTTGCTTCGGCCTTGCAGATCCTATGTGAGTGTGCGGCCAATCTGGCGGATCAACGGGCGGCAGAGTAACCGGCCTAGAACCGGAAAGTTGTGCGCAGATTGAAAACGTTCGACCCAAGACCCCCTTCGGACCGGGTCACATCGTCAAAGTTCTGGCGCAACGCCTCACCGCTGATGATAAAATTCTCGCCAATCGGATAGGCCACGCCAATCCCATAGACAGCTGCCGTATCGCTGTCAGCTGAGGTCTCTGCGCGGGCGGCGCCGACAACAACATATCCCAACGCACCACCAAAATCGTATCCACCGCGCAGCTTGACGCTGGTCATGCTGTCCAGACTGCCCTGATCCTGACTCAGGTTCAGTGACAAACGGTTATATTCCAGTTCGCCGCCCAATACGAAATTGCCAAAATCCTGATCGTACCCGATATGCGCCCCAAAGACGGTGTTGTCGCCGCTGGACCCAGCCGGGCCATCCGCCTCGGCGTATCCGAAACTGAAACCGGCATAGGCCCCTGTCCAGTCCTGCGCAAAGGCGGGACCGACGCTGGCGATTGTCATCCAGACAATCAGGGCCGAAAGCGATTTCATCTCCGTCATCAGGACACGCTCAATCCAAAATAAGCGGCAACAGGCTTAACATAACAGGTGGTCTACAGGGACCAGAATTCAATTCACTTCACGAGTTATTCAGCAATAAGTTAATAAACTATAACAGATTTCTTCCCTAACGGGAGAAAATCTGACTCTGACACCTGTCTCGCGAGGCCCGCTTCGAAACCTGCCGGTTTTTTACCACCGCGTCGCAAACGGGACAGATCGCGTCGCCCTTCGCTGCAACTATTGCGATCATGAATAGCGGGGTTCCATGCCGAACGAAATTTGGAAAATACGTCTGATCAGCCGCACCATCGGTGCGGATCGCGGACGTGCCGCGCGCGGGCGTCCGCAGCTGTCTTGATCCTTCACACTCAAGACTGTTTCCAAAGACCGGACCCCTGACATGAATGACCAACCCCGTAACACCTCACGCAGTGGTGGGCGCTCTGCGCGCCGCGCAGCCCGTGCCTCGGCGCTGCCCGAACATCTGCGCCCGATCCGTCCTGGCATGGAGGGTGGAACATACAAGCCTCTGACCCAGGCGCAGATCGAGAAAATTCACAACGCCGCGCTGCAAGCCCTTGAAACCATTGGCCTTGCCGACGCCCCGCAAAGCGGGATCGACTATCTGGTTGGTGCAGGATGTACGCTGGGCGATGATGGGCGCATCCGGTTTCCCCGCGCGTTGGTCGAAGATACGATCGCCAAGGCAAACCGGTCGATCACCCTATACAGCCGCGACGGGCAGCACGATCTGGATCTGACCGGGACCAAGGTCCACTATGGCACCGCCGGGGCCGCTGTCAGCATGGTTGACGTCCATGGCCGCGAATACCGCGATTCAACCGTGCAGGATCTGCATGACGCGGCGCGGATTTGCCAGCAGCTCGACAACATCCACTTTGTCCAGCGTCCGATGGTGTGCCGTGACATTCTCGACAACATGGAAATGGACTACAACACGGTTTATGCTGCCTGTTCAGGGACTTACAAGCATATCGGCACCTCGTTTACCGAGCCGTCGCACGTGGCCCCGGCCATGGAGATGCTGCACATGATTGCAGGTGGCGAGGACAAGTGGCGCGAGCGGCCGTTCGTATCGAACTCGAACTGTTTCGTGGTGCCGCCGATGAAGTTCGCCACCGAAAGCTGCGAAGTGATGGAAGAATGCATCAAGGCCGGAATGCCGGTTTTGTTGCTGTCCGCAGGCATGGCCGGGGCCACCGCGCCTTCGACCATCGCCGGCGCCATCACTCAGGCAACGGCAGAATGTCTCGCCGGTTTGGTTTATGTAAATGCCGTAAAGCCAGGCGCACCCGCGATTTTTGGCACCTGGCCTTTCGGTCTGGACCTGCGGACCGGTGCCATGTCCATCGGGTCCGGAGAGCAGGCATTGCTAAGCGCAGGCTGCGCCCAGATGCATCAGTTCTACGACCTGCCGGGCGGCGCTGCTGCGGGTGCCTCGGATTCGAAAATGCCCGACATGCAGGCCGGGTGGGAGCAGATGTGCTCGAACGTCATGGCCGGATTGTCCGGGTTGAACATGGTGTATGAATCCGCCGGTATGCACGCCTCGCTGCTGGGTTTCTGTTTCGAAAGCCTTATCCTCAGCGACGATCTGATCGGACAGGCGCAGCGCTGTGTTCGCGGGATCGAAGTCAATGACGAAACGCTCGCTCTGGACCAGATTGCTCAGGTCTGCATGGGCGGCCCCGGGCATTATCTTGGAACCGACGCCACGCTCAGCCGGATGCAGGTCGATTACGTCTACCCCACCTTCGGGGATCGGACGTCGCCGAAAGAATGGGCCGAACTGGGCAAGCCGGATTTGCTGGACAAGGCCACCGCGCGGAAGGAAGAAATCCTCGGGATGCCTTCGCCTGCCCGCTTTGATCCGCTTCTGGATGCGGAACTGCGCAACAAGTTCAACATTCACTTGCCCGCGTAACATATTGAAAACAGGCGGCCCGATGGGGATCGGACCGCCTTTTGTCATGCCGGATTACCCGTTGTTGGGCAGCAGTCCGGCCTCTTGCGCAATTGCGACTTCGTCCTGATCCAACGCGCCGTCGCCGTTGGCATCCATGGCCGAGAAGGTATCGGCGTCCACCTCGGGCACGACGGCCTGCACTTCGTCGATGGTCAGCACGCCATCCCCGTTCGTGTCCGCCGCCGATTGCGCCAATGCCAGCGCGGGCAGCCCGAGTGCGATTGCCGAAATAACGGCCAAATTTTGCGGTTTCATGTTAGTGCCTCCTGAGTGAGTTTTTCGTGTTTGCGTCCGGACAGGTCTTACAAACACCTTCAACCTGGTTCTGGTCACCCCATTGACCTGAACTGCGGGATTTCGCGCCATTCTTTGCGACTTTCCCCGAGTCGGGTCCGCAATCCCTTGCTGGACGAAACGCGCAACCCGCCCGTCGGCGATTCTTGCCCGACAAAATGCAGCCGATCCGGCAAGGGCTTGCTGATAAGGGGCGACTCGGCGCAACAAAAAAGAAAGGGGGCCGAAGCCCCCTGTCAGTTTCGCCTTCCAGGCTCATTTCGTTGACCGCCCGGTATTTTTTGCCTGCGGCCTGGACTGCGCATGGGGCGAGCGCACCCGCCCCGTGAAAGAGTGGGAGGGAGCAAATATTCCGCCCCACCCTGTTTGCGGCCAACACGGGCATGTCGGCCAAGTGGAGAAAGGTCTTCGGTAAGTCTTGCGACCATTCTCCGTATTCGTCGGGGTCGGTACCTGTGGCAGTTATCCGACCCCTGCGCCCCGGGGTGCCGGGGCGCTGAACTCAGCTACACCCGCTAGTTGCGCCGCAGGTGTTGCACTTCATGCAGGTGCCGTTGCGCACCAGCGTGTAGTTTCCGCATTCGCCGCACGGGTCTCCCTCGTACCCTTGCATCTTGGCTTTGGTGCGAGCATCCATGCCGGTTGCCACGGCTGTTTCCGCGACCGGGGTATCGAAGGCCGCTGCAGTTTCCGCCATGCCGTTCAGTTCGGCCTGACCCGCGTTGAACACCGCCAGATCCTGCGGCAAACGCTTGCGCAGATAACCGGTCGAACTGATTTGCTTCAGCACTTCCAGAGACTTGGACGCCGCGCTGTCGCTGACTTCCGAGACGTTCGAGACGCCTTCTTCCTCACCGCGACCCAGATCGTCAAAGCTGGCGCCTTCGGGTTTCACATGGGCCAAATCGGTGCGGTCCAGATAGGACACGGCCAATTCACGGAAGATGTAATCCAGGATCGACGTCGCGTTCTTGATCGAGTCGTTGCCTTGCACCATCCCCGCCGGTTCGAACTTGGTGAAGGTGAAGGCGTCGACGAATTCCTCCAGCGGCACGCCGTATTGCAGGCCAACCGACACGGCGATGGCAAAGTTGTTCATCATCGCCCGGAAGCCAGCGCCTTCCTTGTGCATATCGATGAAAATCTCGCCCAACTTGCCGTCTTCGAACTCACCCGTGCGCAGATAGACCTTGTGGCCACCCACGATCGCCTTCTGGGTATACCCCTTGCGACGATGGGGCAGTTTCTCGCGATGACTGCGGATCATTTCCTTGACCACAACCTTCTCGATCACCTTCTCGGCCAGAACGACGGCTTTTTCCTGCGCCGAACCGCTTTCCAGCACTTCTGCCGCCTCATCGTCATCCTCGACCAGCGCGGCCGCCAAGGGTTGCGACAGTTTCGAGCCGTCACGGTAGAGCGCGTTGGCCTTCACACCCAGCGACCACGACAGTTCATATGCCTTCTGGCAATCCTCGATGGTCGCGTCATTGGGCATGTTGATCGTTTTGCTGATCGCACCCGAGATGAAGCTCTGCGCCGCGGCCATCATGGTGATGTGGCTATCAACCCCAAGAAAACGCTTGCCTTTCTTGCCGCACGGGTTGGCGCAGTCGAAGATCGAATAGTGTTCCTCTTTCAGGTGCGGCGCGCCTTCCAGCGTCATGGTTCCGCACACGTGGTCGTTGGCCGCGTCGATATCCGCACGGGTAAAGCCCAGATGGCGCAGCAAGTCGAAAGTCGGGTCGTTCAGCTTGGTCGCCGGGATGCCCAGAACGCCGGTGCAGAAATCCTCACCCAGTGTCCACTGGTTGAAGACGAACCGGATGTCGAAGGCGCTTTCCAGCGCGGCGTCCACCTTGGCCAGCTCATTGGGGCCAAAACCATGACCGGTCAGCGAGGTGTGGTTGATCCCCGGCGCGTTGCCGATGGTGCCGTGGCCGACGGCATAACCCACGATTTCTTCGATCTGAGACGAGGAATAGCCCAGCTTTTCCAGCGCCGACGGCACCGAGCGGTTGATGATCTTGAAGTAACCGCCGCCCGCGAGCTTCTTGAACTTGACCAGCGCAAAGTCCGGCTCGATCCCCGTGGTGTCGCAATCCATCACCAGACCGATGGTGCCGGTGGGCGCGATCACGGTAGCCTGCGCGTTGCGATAACCGTTCTGCTCACCGAGGCTCAGCGCCTCATCCCAGGCGGACATGGCCAGATCGACCAGCCGTTTATCCGGGCAGTTGCCATGATCCAGAGGTACCGGCTTGACCGCCAGTTTTTCATAGCCTGTCGTGACGCCTTGCGACGCCCGGCGGTGGTTGCGGATGACACGCAGCATGTGATCGACGTTGCGCTCATAGCCTTTGAACGGGCCAAGCTCTCCGGCAATCTCGGCCGAGGTCGCGTAGGCCACACCGGTCATGATCGCGGTCAGCGCTCCACAGATCGCCCGACCCTCATCCGAGTCATAGCTGTAGCCCATATTCATCAACAGGCCGCCAATATTGGCATATCCCAGACCCAGTGTGCGGAAGTCATAAGACAGCTGCGCGATTTCCTTCGACGGGAACTGCGCCATGGTCACCGAGATTTCCAGCGTCAGTGTCCACAGGCGCGAGGCATGCATGTAATCCGCCGCCTGAAACTCACCATCCTTGAGGAAGGTCAGCAGGTTCATCGACGCCAGGTTACAGGCCGTGTCATCCAGGAACATATATTCCGAGCACGGGTTCGAGCCGCGAATTTCACCATCTTCGGGGCAAGTGTGCCACTCGTTGACGGTGTCGTGGAACTGAATGCCCGGATCGGCGCAGGCCCAAGCGGCGTGGCCGACCTTTTCCCACAGATCGCGCGCCTTGACGGTTCGGGCGACCTTGCCGTCGGTGCGGTTGATCAACTCCCAATCGGCGTCTTTTTCAACGGCGGTCAGGAACGCGTTGGTCACGCGGATCGAGTTGTTCGAGTTCTGGCCCGAGACCGAGCTATAGGCTTCGGAATCCCAGTCGGTGTCGTAGGTCGGGAACTCGATACTGTCGTGGCCCTGCTTGGCGTAATCCAGCACGCGCTTGATATAAGTCTCGGGGATCGCAACTTTTTTGGCTTCACGCACCGCCTTTTTCAGGGCGTCGTTTGCGTTCGGATCATAGGCGTCATCGGCAGACCCGTCCCAGGACCGGATGGCCTCGAAAATGCCGTTCAGCATCTTCTCGTGCATCTTCGATCCGGCAACGATCGAGGCCACTTTCTGCTCTTCGATCACCTTCCATTCGATAAACTGCTCGATATCCGGGTGATCCGCATCGACGATCACCATCTTCGCTGCCCGACGGGTTGTCCCGCCTGATTTGATCGCACCCGCAGCGCGGTCGCCGATCTTGAGGAAGCCCATCAAGCCCGAGGATTTGCCGCCACCCGACAGCGCCTCGCCTTCGGCCCGCAGATGGCTGAAGTTAGTGCCGGTGCCCGAGCCGTATTTAAACAAGCGCGCTTCACGCACCCACAGATCCATGATGCCGCCTTCGTTCACCAGATCATCATCGACGGACTGGATAAAGCAGGCATGCGGCTGCGGGTGTTCATAAGCGGATTTCGATTTGGTCAGCTTGCCGGTTTTGTAATCGACATAATGGTGCCCCTGCGCCGGGCCGTCGATGCCATAGGCCCAGTGCAGACCGGTGTTGAACCACTGCGGCGAGTTCGGCGCGGCACGCTGGGTCGCCAGCATATAGCGCATCTCGTCGAAATACGCGCGCGCGTCCTCTTCATCCGAGAAATAGCCGCCCTTCCAGCCCCAATAGGCCCACGCGCCTGCCAGACGGTCGAACACTTGCTTCGAGGACGTCTCACCATCAAATTCCGCGCCATCGGCAGGAACCGAGCGCCACAGGAATTCGGGGACGTCTTTCTCTTTTACTTTCTTCAGCTTGGACGGAACACCGGCCTTGCGGAAGTATTTCTGCGCAATGACGTCGCTGGCCACCTGGCTCCAGCTTGACGGAACTTCGATGTTGTCCAACCGAAAAACGATGGTTCCGTCGGGGTTCCGGATCTCTGATGTTGCAGACACGAAATCAAGATCTGCGTATGCGTCCTGCCCCGGCTTGGTGAATTTTCTTTCAATTTTCATGTCCGCTGCCTTCGAATTAATGACCGTCTACCCAGCGTCAGACCCATGAAATACCGGGCCTACCACCATGCCGAACCTGACAGACGCAGAAGATCAGGCGTTGCCCGTGGCAACACATAACCGTCTTAGCGGTTGCACATTTCTTTGGTGTGCGTTCCGTCCCTCGCCCGCGCCGTCCCCGGATTTCATACCAGATGTAGTGGCGTCTTGTTCGGCTCATACAATCTGACGTATCTCACCATAGATCGTCAACGGCATTTTTGGGTCATTTTTGAAATCTTTTGTGTTGACCCGATCCCCGACAAAGGCCTCGGGGCCCGGTGCTGCGATTCCTCCACAGAATGATCCACGGCGAAATTCCGCCGAACCCAAATCTCTCAAAATGGAATTGTTGTTTTTACCAGCACAGTTATCAGCGTTTGATCAACCAACGCCCGAATGGCTAGGCTGAAACAGAATCATCCCGCGCCTTTGCAATCCGGCAAATCCGGCGCGTGACAAAAACGCAAATGATTGAGGGCTTACAAGAAGATGCAGCCGTTTCGCTTTCTCCCGGCACTGGCCCTGATCGTGGCCTGCACACAACAAGATGTGCCCGATGCGTCACGCAGCGCGCAGTTCGAAACCTTCCCCACGCGCCTGTTCGAAACCTTCGAAGCCAGCTGTTCCGGCCCCGGCGAAACCTTTCAAAAACTGGGGGATCGTGGTTTTGCGTGCAGCGAGTTTTTGCCGCCCGAAGCGACCGCCTTTCTGATTCTGAACTACGACGGGGATCCTCAGGACCTGCCCAAAAGCATCATGCGGCTGATCCCGACCAAAACCTCGGGCGGCTACAGGGTCGATGCGTCCTTGGTATTTGAAGTGCCGCAGAAAAACGGATCAAAAGTTGAGGTTCCGGTGGAAAGCGAAGAATTGGACAAGACGATGAGCACGCTTTACCGCGCGTTGGGTGGCTCGCCGACTTGAAGGGAAGAAAAGTGGTCGGGGCGGCAGGATTCGAACCTACGACCCCCTGTACCCAAAACAGGTGCGCTACCAGACTGCGCCACGCCCCGGACCGTGCGCCTTCCTAACGATGCCGATCTGATTTGAAAAGCCCTAACAGGGCCAAATTGCGGGGCCTTGCGAAAAAATTTCGTGCCGCATCTGGGTTCCCGCCTCGATCCCGTATCGTGCGGACAAACCGGCGTTGATTTCCAACACCGCAAACACGGCATCGCCCCCTTCAATCGGGGTCAAATCGCCCGGAATGGCACCCTGATGCACGCGCGTCACGGCCCCGGTCTTGTCCAGAAAGATGATGTCGAGCGGTATCAGAGTATTCTTCATCCAGAACACAACCGGTTGCGGCGGATCGAACACGAACAACATGCCTGACCTGTCGGGCAAATGCTCACGAAACATAAGACCGCGGGATCGTTCTTGTGGGGTAATGGCCAGTTCGACATCAAACCGAATCTGCGCCTGATCGTTTTTCAGTTCGACCCGGTCAGGCCGGCATTCGGCCAATACGCCCCCGGCCCACATCGAAAGGATCACGGCAGGAACGGTAAGACAGCGCATCATAAAAGGATCAGTCGTCCAGCGCGGCTTCCCAGGCAAGAACCTGTGCTGCCATGCGCCCGCGTTTGCCATCGATCACCCGCATCGCCAGCGCCTCGCCCGGCTGTAGATCCGCAAGGCCCGAGCGGCGCAGAACCTCGATATGCAGGAACACATCTTCACCGCGACCAAAGACATTGGCAAAACCAAAGCCCTTGCCCTTGTCGAACCATTTGACCCGCGCCGCCACCAGCGGGGCATCAGAGATCACGTCAGGATCAAGTTCGGCAAAATCAGCCAGCAGCATCGAGTCCGTGCGCGCGGGCGGATCAACACTGATCACCTCGACCGCCTGAACGCCGCGATCGGTGCGATGGGTCATGATCTCGATCCCTGCCCCGTCCGCGACCGAGCTTTGACCGAAATTGCGCAACACGTTCACGTGCAACAGAATATCCGGACCGCCTTCGTCAGACACAACAAATCCGTATCCCTTTGCGGGATCGAACCATTTTACGTGTCCCCGGACGCGATACATGTTGTTCAGATCTTCTGGCACTTTTTTCCCATCGCGAATTTTAGCAGTTCGTTAAGGGTTTGTTGTTTATGGGAATGTCCCACAATTTCAAGCTGAAAAAGTCGTTTATTTTCTGACTGTTGCATTTCGCGACACGTGAACGTCATGGATTCAACCTTTCCACATGCCACGCCGAATCCGGCTTTTCCCGTTGCCACCTGAATCTGTCGTGCAGACGAAACGCCCCGTCAGCCCAGAATTCGATTTCGGTTGGCGCTAATCTGTACCCTCCCCAAAACGGTGGCCTTGCTGGATTAGGACCGTGCTTTGCCGTAACCTTGGCGACCTCGGCCATCAGCGCGGCCCGACTGCTGAGCGGTTGTGATTGCCGCGATGCCCAAGCCCCCAACCGGCTTTTCAGTGACCTGGATGCATAATATTCATCCGCTTTCGGCCCATCTTCGCGGGTGATTGTACCACGAACTCGGATCTGACGCCGCAATGATTTCCAGTGCATGACAAAAGCGGCCTTCCCTGCACCGTCCAACTCGGACGCCTTTTTGCTTTCATAGTTTGTGTAGAAAACAAAACCGTTCGGTTCAATATCTTTCAACAGAACCATGCGCGAATTGGGCATGCCATCCGCGTCGACAGTTGCCAGGGCAATTGCATTGGGGTCGTTTGATTCAGTCTTTTCAGCCTCGCCTAACCACCGAGCCGCTATTTCAAACGGATCGGAGCCAGCAAAGATGCCATCACGCTCGGTCATTTCCATCCCCTGGAAAGTATTGTCCCCGAACCTAAGGCGAGAACCTGCTGCGGGCAAGGGTGCACGGCCTTGATGCAGCGCACCCAATGGCATAAACCAACGCAACACATCGCGAAGACAGGCGGAGAACCAAACATGTCAAATCAGTTGATGGCCGGAAAACGCGGCCTCATCATGGGACTGGCCAATGACAAATCAATCGCATGGGGAATCGCCCGCGCCTTGTCCGACGCCGGGGCCGAGCTGGCCTTTTCCTATCAGGGCGATGCTCTGAAAAAGCGCGTCGATCCATTGGCGGCTCAGTTGGGAAGCGAGGTTGTCCTGCCCTGCGACGTAAGTGACGAAGCATCGATCGATGCGCTGTTCACCGCGCTGGAAGAAAAATGGGGCAAGCTGGATTTCGTCGTTCATGCCATCGGATTTTCCGACAAGAACGAATTGCGCGGTCGCTATGTCGACACCAGCCGGGCGAATTTCAAACTGACCATGGATGTGTCGGTTTATTCCTTTACCGCTGTGATGCAACGGGCCGAAAAGATGATGTCCGAAGGCGGCAGCGCGATCACGCTGACCTATTACGGCGCAGAACAGGTGATGCCACACTATAACGTGATGGGCGTGGCCAAAGCGGCGCTTGAGGCATCGGTCAAATACCTGGCCGAAGATCTGGGCAAGGACGGCATCCGCGTGAACTCGATCTCGGCCGGTCCGATCAAGACGCTGGCCGCCAGCGGCATCGGCGACTTCCGCTATATCATGAAGTGGAACGAGTATAACTCGCCCCTGCGCCGCAACGTGACCATCGACGATGTGGGCAATTCGGCGCTGTATCTGCTGTCGAACCTGTCCGGCGGTGTGACCGGGGAAAACCTGCACGTGGATTCGGGTTATCACATTGTCGGCATGAAGGCCGTCGATGCCCCGGACGTCGAGAAAGGCTAAAGACATGAGCGCCAAGGACCGCCTGCCCCACGAAAAGGGATTTCACATCAGCTGGGATCAGATCCACCGCGATTCGCGCGCTTTGGCGTGGCGGCTGGACGGGCAAGGCCCCGATGACGGCGCATGGCGCGCGGTTGTTGCGATCACCCGTGGCGGCATGGCCCCGGCAATGATCGTCAGCCGCGAGCTTGATATTCGCACCGTCGATACAATCAGCGTCCGCTCGTACCACCATCAGGAACAGGGCGAGGCCGAAGTTCTGAAAGCCCCAGATGCGGCGCTTATGGGAGATGGCGAAGGTGTTCTGATCATCGACGATCTGGTCGACAGCGGCAAAACCTTGGAACTGGTACGCGCCATGTATCCCAAGGCGCATTTCGCCACCGTTTACGCCAAGCCCAAAGGCCGCCCAATGGTGGACACGTTCATCACCGAGGTCAGCCAGGACACCTGGATTTTCTTCCCGTGGGATATGGCCCTGCAATATGTCGAGCCCTATCGCGGCACCGACTGATCCCTTCTTCTGTTTAAAAATACCTCGGAGCGCGAGGCAGAGCCTCGCAAAAGATCGGCACGCCATGACCCAGACCCGCACCAGCGCCACCTTCCCACCCCCGGTGATGGAGGCGCGGCGTTGGCTGGACGGCGTCACATTTCCCGATGATCACCCTCTGATCAATGTCAGCCAGGCCGCGCCGGTGGATCCTCCGCCGCTGGCCCTGCGGCAGGCCATGGCCGACTTCACGGTGCAGCAGGACAGCGCGCATCTCTACGGACCCGTTTTGGGCAATGACGATCTGCGCACCGAACTGGCCAACCAGATCGGAGATCATTACGACGCCACTGTGATGCCGGAACAGGTTGCGATCACCTCGGGCTGCAATCAGGCCTTCTCAGCCGTCATCTCGGCCATCACCGATCAGGGGGATGAGGTGATCCTGCCAACCCCCTGGTATTTCAACCACAAAATGTGGCTGGACATGGCAGGCGTGCAAGCTATCGATCTGCCCACCGGTGAGGATCTGCTGCCCGACCCGGATCAGGCGCGCGCTCTGATCACCGACAAGACGCGCGCGATTTCCCTGGTCACGCCCAACAATCCCGGCGGGGTCGAGTACCCGGCTGATCTGGTCCGCGCCTTCTATGATCTGGCGCGCGAGGCTGGCATCTACCTTCTGGTCGACGAAACCTATCGCGATTTCGACAGCCGCAATGGCCCGCCGCATGAGTTGTTCCAACAGACCGGCTGGGACGAGACGCTGGTGCATCTCTATTCCTTCTCGAAAGCCTACCGCCTGACCGGGCACAGGGTCGGCGCCATTGCGACCAGCGCGGCCTTGCTGGCCGAAATCGAGAAATTTCTGGACACCGTTGCGATTTGCCCCGGCCAGATCGGCCAGTTTGCGGCCCTGTGGGGGATGCAGAACCTGAACCAGTGGCTGGCCGGTGAGCGCGACGAAATCCTCGACCGCCGCGCTGCCATCGCTGAGGGGATGCAGGCACTGACGGCAAAAGGCTGGCGGCTTTTGGGGCTGGGCGCTTATTTCGCCTATCTCGAACATCCGTTCGACATGCCTTCGGATGAATTGGCCCGTCGTCTGGTCCCCGAAGCAGGTATTCTGCTGTTGCCGGGCACCATGTTTATGCCCGCAGGCGACCCTGCCGGGGAACGGCAAGTCCGTGTGGCTTTTGCCAATCTGGACCGGGCCGGAATCGGCCGGTTGTTCGATCGTTTGCAGACGCTTTCCTTCTAAGCTTGCCCCCCGGCGGCACGCGTCGTATTCAGGGCCCCGACCAACAGGGCAGAGACCTGCCAAAAACACCAAGAGGGCATTATGGCTGCAGGCAAGAACAGTCTTTCAAAAACCTTTGTCTGGATACTGATGGGCCTTCTGTTCGTAGGTCTCGCAGGCTTTGGCGCAACCAATCTCAGCGGTACGGTGCGGACCGTGGCGCAAGTGGGCGACGAAAGCGTCTCGGTCGAGGCTTATGTGCGCGAACTACAGCGCGAAATCCGCGCCGTCGAGGCGCAGACCGGTCAGCCGCTGCAAATGTCTCAGGCCCGTGAATTTGGGTTGGACCAACTGGCCCTGTCGCGCCTGACTGCGCTGGCCGCTTTGGACAACGAGGTCGCTCAGCTTGGTATCTCGATCGGGGATGAAAACCTGCAGGAAGAGATTGTGGCGATCCCGGCCTTTCAGGGCGTGAACGGCACGTTTGACCGCGAAGCCTATCGGTTCCAGCTGGAACAGATCGGCATGACCGATACCGAGTTCGAAGACGATCTGCGCAAGGAGTCCTCGCGCACGATCATTCAAGCCGCTGTGACTGGTGGCGTGAAGATGCCCACAACGCTGACCGAAACCATGGTCGACTATATCGGCGCGCGCCGCAGCTTTACCGTGGCAACGCTTGGCGTTGACGCGCTGACCACGCCGGTCGCCGAGCCGAGCGAAGATCAGGTTCAGTCTTACTACGATGAGAACACGGATCAGTTCACCCTGCCGCGTACCAAAAGCCTGACCTATGCCATCCTGTCGCCCGAAATGCTGGTGGACACGGTCGAGGTTGACGAGGACACGCTGCGCCGCCTTTACGATCAGCGTGCGGAGGAATTCCAGCAGCCTGAACGCCGTCTGGTCGAGCGTCTGAACTTCCCCAGCGAAGAGGCCGCAAATGATGCCAAGGCCCAACTTGAAGTGGGTGGAACCACGTTCGAACAACTGGTTCGCGACCGCGAGTTGGAGCTGAGCGATATCGATCTGGGCGACGTCACACGCGATGATCTGGGCGAGGCCGCCGTTGCGGTGTTTGCCGCCGAACTGGACGCGGTCGTCGGTCCGTTGCCGTCGGTCTTCGGCCCTGCCCTGTTCCGCATCAACGGATCGCTGGCCGCAAACAACACTCCGTTTGAAGACGCCGAACCGGCCCTGCGCGAAGAAATCGCCTCGGACCGCGCCCGCCGTCTGATCGAGGCGCAGTCGGAAGACATCAACGACATGCTGGCCGGTGGTGCCACCCTGGAAGAACTGGTTGCCGAGACCGAGATGGAATTGGGCCAGATCGACTGGACCGGCGACAGCGACGAAAGCGTTGCCGCCTATGACGGGTTCCGCACCGCCGCCGAAGCCGTGCGTGAAGGCGACTTCCCCGAGATCGGCTTTCTTGAGGACGGCTCGATCTTTGCCCTGCGATTGGATGAAGAACTGCCGCCGCGCCCTGAACCGCTGGACAGCGCGCGTGATCGCGTCGCCGCCGCTTGGACTGCTGCAGAGACAAACAAAGCACTGCTGGATCAGGCGGCCTCGGTCCTGGTGGAATTGGCAACCGACGGCGATTTCACTGCAACCGGCTTGCCGTTCCGCGTCGAAAACGCCCTGACCCGCACCGCGTTTCTGGACGATGTGCCGCCCAGTTTCATGGCCGAAGTGTTCGAAATGGAACCCGGCGAGTTGCGCGTGATCAGCGGCAACGACGCGGCCATGATCGTGCGTCTGGATGAGATTCTGCCTCCGGCCGAGACCGACGAACTGCGTCAGGTGCAGGAAGCACTGACGGCTCAACTGGATCAGGCACTGGCCCAGAATATCTTTGACACCTATGTGCGCGATGCGCAAACACGGGCCCGCCCTGTGGTCGATCAGCAAGCCCTGAACGCCGTGCAGGCAAGCTATTAAACGAGACCAAGATGGCATTGACCCCCGATTTCGACAGTTTCGCCCGCGCCTATGAAGCGGGTGAAAATCAGGTCGTCTACACACGTCTCGCCGCTGATCTGGATACGCCGGTCTCGCTGATGCTGAAACTGACCGGCGCGCAGAAAGACGCGTTCATGCTGGAATCCGTCACTGGCGGAGAGGTGCGCGGGCGCTATTCGATCATCGGAATGAAGCCCGATCTGATCTGGCGTTGCCGGGGTGAGGCGTCCGAACTGAATCGATCGGCCCGATTCGACCCCGAGGCGTTTGCGCCTCAGGACGGCAACCCGATGGACAACCTGCGCGCCTTGCTGGCGGAAAGCCGGATCGCCCTGCCCGATGATCTGCCGCAGGCCGCCGCCGGGCTGTTTGGCTATCTGGGCTATGACATGGTGCGTCTGGTCGAGTATCTGCCGGACGTGAACCCCGACCCGCTGGGTCTGCCGGACGCCATCATGCTGCGCCCGTCGGTCATCGCGGTGCTGGACGGTGTGAAGGGCGAGGTCACCGTTGTCTCGCCCGCCTGGGTCAGTGAGGGGCAATCCGCCAAGGCCGCCTATGCCCAAGCGGCTGAGCGTGTGATGGACGCGGTCCGCGATCTGGAACGCGCCATGCCTGCCGAGACCCGCGATCTGGGGGACGCGTCCGAGGTTGCGCCGCCCGTGTCGAACTTCACCAAATCCGGCTATATGGAAGCCGTTGAAAAGGCCAAGGAATACATTCGCGCGGGCGACATTTTTCAGGTCGTCCCGGCGCAGCGCTGGACGCAGGATTTTCCCCAGCCGCCCTTTGCGCTTTATCGCTCGCTGCGCCGCACCAACCCCTCGCCCTTCATGTTTTACTTCAACTTCGGCGGCTTTCAGGTTGTGGGCGCAAGCCCGGAGATTCTGGTGCGCGTCTTCGGCGACGAAGTCACCATTCGCCCCATCGCAGGCACCCGCCCACGCGGCGCGACGCCCGAAGAAGACAAGGCAAACGAGGTCGATCTGCTGGCTGACAAGAAAGAACTGGCAGAGCATCTGATGCTGCTGGATCTGGGCCGCAACGATACAGGCCGCGTTGCCAAGATCGGCACCGTACGTCCAACCGAAGAGTTCATCATCGAACGCTACAGCCACGTGATGCACATCGTCTCGAACGTGGTTGGCGAACTGGCCGAGGACAAAGACGCGCTGGATGCCTTCTTTGCCGGGATGCCTGCGGGGACCGTCTCGGGCGCGCCCAAGGTCCGCGCGATGGAGATCATCGACGAGCTGGAGCCGGAAAAGCGCGGCGTCTATGGCGGCGGTGTCGGCTATTTCAGCGCGGGCGGCGATATGGATATGTGCATCGCCCTGCGCACAGCGATCGTGAAGGATCAGAAGCTTTATATTCAGGCCGGTGGCGGCGTTGTTTACGACAGCGACCCAGAGGCTGAGTATATGGAGACAGTCCACAAATCCAATGCGATCCGACGGGCTGCGGCAGATTCTGCCCGGTTCACCGGCAGCGGCAACTAATAAGAAAAGGCGGCGATCCCGGATCAGCCGCCTTTCTTTATCTTACTGCACTTCGCGCATCATGACGGCCGAGATCGGGGCCATCGCAACCCGATTGCCGCGATCTTCCAATCCCCAAAGCAACAGGGCCGAGATCGTCTCGGGCCGCACGCGACCCAGCATCACAACCGTGCCTTCCTGTCCGGCGCGGAACACGGCCTGGTCCAGGAACCGACGCATGATCTTGGGGTCCTGACGCGCCCCGTCGATATCGCGGAACACCACGCCCGACGGCACACCGTTGCGGGCCGCGATCTTCTGGACCGTGTTCAACCCGTTATCCTGCGTGATCAGCCCCCGGCCCGTCACACCCGCAATCTCGGCCACCTGATCGGCCAGTTTGCGATTGCCCTGAATGCCGGTATCGACCCCTTCCAGAATACCCACGGTTTCCGGCAGCGCTTCAAGCCACACGGCCATCGAAACCTCGGCATCCTGTGCGCTGGCCGCCTCATGCAGATCAACCAAGGCCATCACCTCGAACCCGGCGGCTCGGTGGCGGGCCATCTTCTCGGCTGCATTCGGGTCGGACGGGCTGACGGCGAAGCTGATCGGATAGGGAAAATCCTGCAGCGCCTCGGCTCCAAATGCGTCCTCGTCATCGATCAGAATGATCGACATCAGCGGTTTGGCCTCGGGGTTATCGAACGACGCGGCGTACGCCTCGATGGGCTTTCCGACCGCGATGGCAATCGATCCATCCGTACCTGCCGCGTCCGTGCTTGGTGTATCCGTCGCTGGCGGATCGTCCCGTTCAGTCAGGGGAACAACGCGTTTACCAATGATTGAGCTGGTGCTGGTCTCACCCTCCCCCCCGATCTGAGGCAGCGCTGCAAGACGCGGCAAGGTCCGGGGCAAAACATCCTCATCGCCTTCAACGGCAATCGGGCTGTTTTCAAACGGGTTCTCTTCGGTGTCCTCGTTGGACGTGCCCGGCAATTGCGCCGGTTCTGGCTGGGGTTCCAGTCCAGCCACATCTTCGTTTGCAGGCGGCGCGGGTGTCTCATCGATCACCAGCGGTTGGCTATCGTCCTGAGGGGCCTGCGGCGCTGCCCCCGGCAGTTGTGGCGCGGCGGGCGGATCCGTCAGCACCGCGACGTCCTCGGACACCGCAGGATCAGGCTGTTCGGCCTGTTGCGCCGGATCCGTGATCACAGGTTGGGCATCTGCCTCGGCCTCAAGACCTGACAGATCGGCTGCGTCCTCTTCTTGGTACTCGGCAACATTTGGCGCAGCGGGGGGCACTTCGACCAGATCCGCATCCGATCCGGTCTCGGCCACACCTTCCGGGGCCTCGGATGTCGCCACGTCTTCGGGTTGCGGCGCTTCGGTCGTGACCGCGGTTCGCTGAGCCAACGGCGCCTGCAACGACAGTACCGTGCCCAGAATCAAAACAACGACCGCGCCCGCGACCATTCCCCCGATAAATCCGCCCATGACCAGTGCCTTTCGCCTGTTTACTGCTTTGCCCATCCCGACGCCGTCTGCTGCGACGCTTGGCCTGATGACGCGCCGGGAACGGGATGTCCTCTTGACGCTGCCGCACAAGCCTGAGCATGTATGTCCCGACATTATACCGTGGCCGGGGGCTGCATCGCCAGCCTGAAATGCCCAAGCGAAGATAAGTGCCCAAATGCTGCTGCTGATCGACAACTACGACTCGTTTACCTACAACCTGGTGCATTATCTGGGCGAACTTGGGGCCGAAATGGTCATTCGCCGCAACGATGCGCTGGATGTGCAGGAAGCCATGGCGATGAACCCCGCCGGCATCCTGCTCAGCCCCGGCCCCTGCGACCCGGATCAGGCCGGGATTTGCCTGGCCCTGACCGAAGCCGCTGCCGAGACAAAGACACCCCTTATGGGTGTGTGTCTGGGCCATCAGACTATCGGACAGGTCTTTGGCGGTAGGGTCGTGCGCTGCCATGAGATCGTGCACGGCAAGATGGGCACGATGAAACATACCGGCAAAGGCGTCTTTGCCGGACTGCCCTCACCCTTTGAAGCGACCCGCTACCATTCCCTGATCGTCGAGCGTGAGACGCTGCCGGACTGCCTTGAGATCACGGCGGAACTGGAAGACGGCACCATAATGGGGCTGCAACACAAGGAACTGCCCATTCACGGCGTCCAGTTCCACCCGGAATCCATCGCATCCGAGCATGGCCACGCCCTGCTCAAGAACTTCCTGCAAGAACTGAAAGTCCCCGCATGAGCGACGCATTGAAACCACTGATCGGCGCGTCGGCTGATCGGCCTTTGACCCGTGCCGAGGCGGAACAGGCCTTTGGCATTCTGTTCGACGGCGAAGCCACCCCCAGCCAGATTGGCGGGCTACTGATGGCGATGCGCACGCGGGGCGAAACCGTGGACGAATACGCCGCCGCCGCCGCTGTGATGCGCGCCAAGTGCAACGCCGTGACCGCATCTGCGGGTGCAATGGACATCGTGGGCACCGGCGGTGACGGCAAGGGAACCCTGAACATCTCGACCGCGACGGCCTTTGTCGTGGCGGGGGCCGGTGTCACCGTGGCCAAGCACGGCAACCGGAATCTCAGTTCCAAATCCGGCGCGGCGGATGCGTTGGGCCAGATGGGAATCAACGTGATGGTTGGCCCACAAGTGGTTGAAAAGGCGCTGAATGAGGCCGGTATCTGCTTCATGATGGCCCCAATGCACCACCCGGCCATTGCCCATGTCATGCCCTCGCGGCAAGAGCTTGGGACGCGCACGATCTTCAACATTCTCGGGCCGCTGACCAACCCGGCGGGCGTCAAGCGCCAGTTGACCGGCGCGTTCTCGCGCGAATTGATCCGACCGATGGCAGAGACGCTGGGTCTGTTGGGTTCCGACCGTGCATGGCTGGTCCATGGCTCGGACGGCACCGATGAGTTGACCATTACCGGCGTCAGCTGGGTTGCCGCGTTGGAAGACGATACCGTCAAAGAGGTTGAACTGCACCCGGAAGACGCGGGCCTGCCTGTGCACCCGTTCGAGGACATCATCGGCGGCACGCCCGAGGAAAACGCCACCGCTTTTCGCGCCTTGCTGGAGGGCGCGCCGTCGGCCTATCGCGACGCCGTTCTCCTGAATTCGGCAGCCGCTCTGGTCGTGGCCGAGGCGGCCTCGGACCTGCGCGAAGGCGTTGAAAAGGCTGCCGAAAGCATCGACAGTGGCAAAGCAAAAGAGAAAATAACCGCCCTGGCGCGGATCACACAGGAAGCCGCATGACCGAGACTGTTCTGGACAAAATCAAAGCCTACAAGCTGGAAGAGATCGCAGCGGACAAGGCGCAAAAATCGCTGGACGAGTTGGAAAGCGAGGCGCGCGAAGCGCCCGAGGTTCGCGGCTTTGCTGCAGCGCTGCACGATGCGTCCCGCACCGGGTATGGACTGATTGCCGAGGTCAAAAAGGCCAGCCCCTCGAAAGGTCTGATCCGTCCGGATTTTGATCCACCGGTTCTGGCGAAAGCCTATGAAGATGGCGGCGCGGCCTGTTTGTCGGTGCTGACGGACACGCCAAGCTTTCAGGGCGCCAAAGACTATCTGACCGCAGCCCGTGCCGCCACCAACCTGCCCGCCCTGCGCAAGGATTTCATGTATGACCCCTATCAGGTCGTCGAAGCGCGCGCATTGGGGGCAGATTGTATCCTGATCATCATGGCCTCGGTCGAGGATGCTCAGGCCGCCGAACTGGAACAAACCGCTTGTGACTGGGGCATGGACGTTCTGATCGAGGTTCATGACGCGGCCGAGTTGGAGCGCGCGACGCAGTTGAAAAGCCCTCTGATCGGGATAAATAACCGAAATCTCAAGACGTTCGAGACCACTCTTGATACGACCCGGCGGTTGTCGAAGCTGGTTCCAGGAGACCGGACGATCGTCTGCGAAAGCGGTCTGGGCGCGCCCGAGGATTTGGCCGATATCGCCCGTTACGGCGCGCGGTGTTTCCTGATCGGCGAAAGCCTGATGCGTCAGGACGACGTGACCGCCGCGACCCGGCACATCCTGTCAAACCCGCTGATCCCCGGAGTGATGTGATGCCGCTCACCCATTTCGATGCGCAAGGTCAGGCCCATATGGTCGATGTCTCGGATAAAGAGGTGACGGACCGTGTGGCGGTGGCCGCAGGGCACATCAAGATGGCGCAAGAAACCTTTGATTTGATTTCAGAAGGTCGCGCCAAGAAGGGCGATGTTCTGGGCGTTGCGCGACTGGCCGGAATCATGGGGGCCAAGAAAACGCCTGACCTGATCCCCCTTTGCCACCCTTTGCCGGTGACCAAGGTTGCCGTGGAGCTGACGCTGGACCCTGATCTGCCGGGCGTTCAGATCGAAGCCACCGTAAAGACCTCGGGCCAGACCGGGGTTGAGATGGAGGCGCTGACGGCCGTCTCGACCGCCGCGCTGACGGTCTATGACATGACCAAAGCCGTGGACAAGGCGATGGAGATCGGCGGTATTCGGGTCCTTTTGAAAGATGGCGGAAAATCGGGGCGTTACGAAGCGCAATGATCACCGTTGAAGACGCCCGCGCCCTGCTGTTCGATCTGGTTGCTCCGCTGCCGGTCGAGCATGTGCCACTGGCCCAATCCGCAGGCCGGGTCCTGGTCGAAGACGTCGCAGCGACGCGCGACCAGCCGCCCTTTGCGGCCTCTTCCATGGATGGATACGCGGTCAAAGCGGCTGAGGTTGAACTGCATGCCATGTTCAAAGTCGTAGGGGAATCCGCTGCGGGCAATCGCTTCGATGGACGTGTCGGGCCGGGTCAGGCTGTGCGCATTTTCACCGGCGCGCCGGTGCCGGAAGGTGCTGATTTCATTGCTATTCAGGAAGATGTGGATCGCCGGGGCGACCTGATCACCATAACCGACGCCCCCGGCCCCAAAACCAACATCCGGCCCGCCGGGGTGGATTTTGCCAAGGGTACCAAAATCACCGCCCCGCGTCTGATCCGCCCCGAAGATGCCGCCCTGATGGCCGCCATGAACATCGCAATGGTACCGGTGACGCGGAAACCTCAGGTCGCGCTGATTTCGACCGGGGATGAGTTGGTCATGCCCGGCGAAACGCCCGGCCCTGACCAGATCATCGCCTCGAATACGTTCGGACTGAAAGCCTTGCTGGAAGGGCTTGGCGCACATGTCCGCGTCCTGCCCATCGCGCAGGATACGGTATCGTCGCTTGAAACCGCCTTTGGTCTGGCCGAGGGCGCTGATCTGGTGGTGACAATCGGCGGCGCGTCGGTCGGCGACTATGATCTGGTGTCCGACGTGTCCCAGGCGCTGGGGATGGAACGGTCGTTCTACAAGATCAGAATGCGGCCCGGAAAACCCCTGATGGCCGGACGGATGGGCGATACGGCCATGGTCGGTCTGCCCGGAAATCCCGTCAGCGCAATGGTTTGCGGCTATTTGTTCCTGGCTCCGATGGTGCGGCGCATGTTGGGTCTGGATTCGGTTGTGACACCGTTCAGGACCGCCACCCTGGTCGAGCCGCTGTCGCCGAACGGCCCGCGCGAGCACTATATGCGCGCAATCCTCGACGAGAACGGCATCCGCGCCTGTGCCGATCAGGACAGTTCTCTGCTGAGCGTTCTGGCACAGGCCAACGCCTTGTTGGTGCGCCCGCCCGACGATCCCGCGCTGCCTGCGGGGGCAAAGGTGCGCTACCTGCCGATATAGAACATCGTCAAATTCGTTGACACAAAACGTGAACATGCGTAGAACAAAAGAAAACGCATGAGCGACGAGGTGTGAGCGATGCTGACCAAGAAGCAATTGGATTTGCTGGAATTCATCCACAAACGCGTGCAGGCGGACGGTGTTCCGCCCAGCTTTGACGAAATGAAGGCCGCGCTGGACCTGCGTTCGAAATCCGGCATTCATCGGTTGATCACGGCATTGGAAGAGCGTGGATTTATCCGCCGTCTGGCCCACCGTGCCCGCGCGATCGAGATTGTGAAATTGCCCGAAAGCCTTGGCGGACAACCCACGGCGGGGTTCAGCCCGCGCGTGATCGATGGTGACAAGCCTGAAGGCCAACGCCCGGCAAACTTTGAACCTGTTGCGGTGGACGCTATGGAACTGCCCGTTATGGGCCGGATCGCCGCTGGTGTGCCGATTGAGGCGATCAGCCACGTCTCGCATCGTGTGGCGGTACCCGGCCCCATGGTCTCGGGTCAGGGTTCGCATTACGCGCTTGAGGTAAAGGGCGACTCGATGATCGATGCCGGGATCAATGATGGCGACGTCGTCGTGATCCGCGAGACATCGACCGCTGACAACGGCGACATCGTTGTTGCACTGGTCGAGGATCAGGAGGCCACCTTGAAGCGTTTCTTCCGCCGTGGTCAGGCCATCGCGCTTGAGGCCGCGAACCCGGCTTATGAAACGCGGGTGCTGCCCGAAGACAAAATCAAGGTTCAGGGTCGTCTGGTCGGGTTGATCCGCACCTACTGATCCCACCTTTAACGCCTGTCCCCGGAGGGTTTCGGGGACCACAGGCGATGCCCGGTCAGATCCGCGCTGGTGACCAGCTTTCCATCAGTGATGGAGAGGCTTCCGGTCTCATACAGCCGCTCGGGGTCAAAAACGCTGCAATCTCCGTCCATGTCCAGATTTATTGCTGAAACAACGATCTGATTCTCATGGCACTCCGTGAATTCCTGCGCGGCCCTTTTGCCGGTGACATGGATGACCTCTTTGTCCTGCAAGGCAATCCGCTGGATAAGGCCGGACTGCCCCGGCCAACGACCGGCAGCGTGCCCCTGATCCTGCCCGTCCCCGTCATTCTCTAACCAAACAGTCGCAACAAAACCGCTGCCTTTTTCTTTGCTCAGCGCCCTGCCCTGTTCAGTGATGACGCCCACCAACCCTCCGGACTCGGCGATCAGCACCTCGGGGCGATGGCCAGACGTCCAGAACAGAAAGGCAAGGGCGACGGGGGCAAGGCCGATCCACCGCGCCCGGCCCTGCCACAGGGCAATCCAAAGCGCGCCCAGGGCCATCACCGGCAGCACGAACCAGGGCGGGCTGACAACGTAACCTTGCGCGCCCTCAAGGCCCGAGACCCAGTCCGCGATCATCAAGATCCATCGCAGGCCAATGCCCATGATCTGAATGGCAATCGCCTCCAACCCAAACGGGGCCAACAAGGCCGCAACCACGGCAAAGGGCACCACAACCGACCCCATCACCGGAACCGACAGAAGGTTCGCCAGCAGGCCATAATGCGACATGGTGTTGAAATGTGCCGCGCCGATTGGCGCAGTGGCAAGACCGGCGATTGCAGATGACATGAGAACGCCGGCTATCGGCTGCACCCATTTGGGGCCGGGCATCGGGCCGAAGTCGCGCAATGCGCCAAAGACGGCCACAAGGGCCGTGGTTGCCGCAAATGACATCTGAAAACCGGGGCTCAGCAGGGTTTCGGGGCGCAAGGCCAGCACGATCAACGCCGCCACGGCCACCGCCCGCAACGAGATGGCACGGCGGTCGATCAGAACCGCCCCCAACATGACGGTGACCATGACAAAGGCACGTTCGGTCGCCACGTTACCGCCCGAGAGCATCAGGTAGATCACCGCAGCGACCAGCGCACATCCCGCAGCCAGTTTGCGAACCGGAACGCGCAGGGCCAAGGCCGGGATCGCGGACAGCCCGATCCGGCAGGCCACAAAGACAAACCCGGTCAACAGCCCCATATGCAAGCCCGAGATCGCAAGTAGATGCGCGAGATTCGAGGCCCGTAACGCCCCAAGCGCCGCTTGCCCCATACCGCTGCGGTCTCCGGTGGTGACGGCGGCGGCAAAGCCGCCAACCTCACCCGGCAAGATCTCACGCACCCGCTCGGAAATCTTCATGCGGATCGCGGTAATCCGAACCCCGTCCATCGCGTCCTGCGGCGGGGCAATGGTCATGACCGGAACGCGGGTGTATCCAACCGCGCCAAGGCGTTGAAACCAGGCGTGGCGGCGGAAATCGAAACCGCCGGGCTCGACCGGGCCTTGCGGCGGCGACAAATGGGCGGTGGTCATGATCCGCTGCCCCGGCGCAATGGGATCGATCTGAGAATGTACGGAAAGACGGATGCGCTGCGGTCGCCGATCATGCGGCACGTCCCCTACCCGCACCTGATCCAGCGTCAGTCGCAGCGCATCCGAGGCAGACCGGTCCATGGCGACGACCCTCCCCTCGATGGGGCCGTAATACCGCCATGACAAAACCGGTTCCGCCACCATATGGGCGCGGGCACCTGCCAGCAGAAAGCCGACAGCAACCAGCGCCCCCCCGATTGCCAACGATCCCCATCCGGCCGGTAAAAAGCGGCACAGGCCGATCAGCACCAAACCGGTGGTCGCAAAGCCCAGATAGATCGGCCAGCCCGGTTCGAACCGCAATCCGAAATAGAGGCCAATCCCAAGCGCCAGACATACCGGAGACCATGGAAACAGGAACCCCGTCTGGTTCAGCAGCGCCGCCTGGGCCCGTGCAAGAACACGCATGGTTGCCCCCGTCCTTCGGGCTCGTTAGACAAGCGCCACACTATGCCCGTCGCGGTTACCAAAAGGTTAATCAAAATAATGTCCGATCAGGTCGTCACCCGTTTTGCACCCTCACCCACCGGTTTTCTGCACATCGGCGGTGCACGCACAGCGCTGTTCAACTGGCTTTATGCGCGCGGGCGCGGCGGCAAGTTCCTGCTGCGAATCGAAGACACGGACCGCGAGCGGTCGACCCCCGAGGCCACCGCGGCGATTCTACAAGGCATGGAGTGGCTTGGGCTGGATCACGACGGCGACGTGATTTCTCAGTTCGAAGGGGCCGCACGACACGCCGAGGTTGCGCATCAGCTATTGGCTGAGGGCAAGGCTTATAAGTGTTTCTCGTCTCAGGATGAAATCGCCGCATTCCGCGAACAGGCACGGGCCGAGGGGAAATCGACCCTGTTCCGCAGCCCCTGGCGCGATGCGCCCCCTGAAACCCACCCCGATGCGCCTTTTGTGATCCGCATCAAGGCGCCGCAGGACGGCGCGACCGTGATCCGGGATCAGGTTCAGGGCGATGTGACCATCCGCAACGATCAGCTAGACGATATGATCCTTCTGCGCTCGGACGGGACACCGGTTTATATGCTGGCGGTTGTGGTTGATGACCACGATATGGGCGTCACCCATGTGATCCGCGGCGACGATCACCTGAACAACGCCGCCCGCCAGATGATGATCTACGAGGCGATGGGCTGGGACGTTCCAGTCTGGGCGCACATTCCGCTGATTCACGGGCCTGACGGCAAGAAACTGTCCAAACGCCACGGCGCTTTGGGCGCGCAGGAATATCAGGCGATGGGCTATCCCGCCGCCGGTATGCGCAACTATCTGGCACGTCTGGGTTGGAGCCACGGTGACGATGAATTCTTCACCGACGCACAGGCGAAAGAGTGGTTCGATCTGGATGGAATCGGCAAAAGCCCGGCGCGTTTCGACTTGAAAAAGCTGGAAAACCTGTGCGGTCAGCACATCGCAATCTCGGATGATGCTGCGCTGCGGCAAGAAATTGAAGATTACCTCGCGGCAGCAGAGCTGCCCGCTCTCACACAGACACAATCGGGTGATCTGGAACGTGCGATGTATTGCCTCAAGGATCGCGCGCGCACTTTCCCGGAACTGCTTGAAAAAGCGCATTTTGTACTGACCGAGCGTCCGATTGCCCCGGATGAGAAAGCCGCAAAAGCGTTGGCATCAGTATCCGATGGTATACTGAATGAATTGACGCCGCAGTTGCAAAATGCTAGCTGGTCCCGGAACGAGCTGGAAGAGACGTTGAATTCCTTTGCCGAAGCAAGGGAGGTCAAGTTCGGCAAGCTGGCAGGCCCGCTTAGGGCTGTATTGGCTGGTCGGGCCGTCACACCTTCGGTTTTTGACATGATGCTTGTGCTGGGACGCGATGAAACCCTGGCGCGGCTTTCTGAGGCAGCGAAATAAACCCAAGCTTCATAAACGGGTAACGCTGCTCCGCTAACACCCGGACTGCGCGCTTGCGCGCGGTCATTGCCCGCAGGTTTCGGCAACGATTTTGCCTGCGCACGAATGAAGAAGGGACAATCATGACTGATAGCAACAAAACAGCCACTCTGACCGTGCATGGAAAAGAGTATGAGTTGCCGGTTCACTCGCCGACCGCTGGGCCTGACGTTGTCGATATCCGCAAACTGTACGGTCAGGCGGGTGTGTTCACCTATGACCCCGGCTTTACCTCGACCGCAAGCTGCGACAGCACCATCACCTATATCGATGGCGAAAAGGGCGAGCTGCTGCACCGGGGCTATCCGATCGACCAACTGGCCGAGAAATCCCACTTCTTGGAAGTGTGCTATCTGCTGCTGTACGGAGAGTTGCCGAGCGCCAAGGATCTTGAAACCTTCGAGACCACGATCACCCGTCACACCATGCTGCACGAGCAGATGCAGTATTTCTATCGCGGCTTCCGCCGGGATGCGCACCCGATGGCGATCATGGTTGGCGTGGTTGGCGCAATGTCGGCCTTCTATCACGATTCAACCGACATCTCGGACCCGCATCAGCGCGAGGTCGCCTCGCACCGTCTGATCGCCAAGATGCCCACCATCGCGGCCTGGGCCTTCAAGTACCACACCGGTCAGCCTTTCGTGTATCCGCGCAATGATCTGGACTATGCGTCGAACTTCCTGCGCATGTGCTTCAGCGTTCCCGCGGAAGAGTATGAGGTGAACCCGATCCTCAGCCGTGCAATGGACCGCATCTTTACCCTGCACGCGGATCACGAACAGAACGCCTCGACCTCGACCGTGCGTCTGGCGTCATCGTCCGGTGCAAACCCGTTTGCCTGTATCGCCGCTGGCATCGCCTGCCTGTGGGGTCCGGCCCATGGCGGTGCGAACCAGGCCTGTCTAGAGATGCTGGAAGAGATCGGCACCGTTGATCGTATCCCTGAATACATCGCCCGCGCCAAGGACAAGAACGACCCGTTCCGCCTGATGGGCTTTGGCCACCGCGTCTACAAGAATTTCGACCCGCGCGCCAAGGTGATGAAGCAGTCGGCTGACGAAGTGCTGGATCTGCTGGGCATTGAAGACAATCCGAAGCTGCAGGTCGCCAAGGAACTTGAGCGTGAGGCGCTGGAAGATCCGTATTTCGCCGAGAAGAAACTGTTCCCGAACGTGGATTTCTATTCGGGCATCATCCTCGAGGCGATGGGCTTCCCCACCTCGATGTTCACCCCGATCTTTGCCCTTTCGCGCACCGTTGGCTGGGTCAGCCAGTGGAAAGAGATGATTGCCGATCCACAGAACAAGATCGGCCGTCCGCGTCAGTTGTATCTGGGCGAGACCAACCGCGACTACGTGGATATCGAAAACCGCTGAGGCGGCATGATGCAAGAAAGACCCCGCGATTTGCGGGGTTTTTTTTGAGCAGTCAAATGTGGATCCGGCCGACAACGGAAAACACCGTCGTGCCGCCGCTTCGAATTTTTCTAGTGTCGCCAATGCTCTTCTTCTTGGCTAACGCCTCTGTTTGGGGGTTTTGGTCATGGCTTTGACTCTTGCCGTAAGTGAACCAGCGACCCAGCCAATTGGTCCACAAGAGGCCAGAGAAGAAGGCGGTAGCAGCCTTTTGGCCCAGAAATGACTATGCCCGGTCCATCTCAAAACAGGCTTAGTTGGTCCCCGGCCTGCGGCGGGATCGAGAACAGATCGCAGCGCAGAGCGTCGGATTTGATTGCCAGCCCAAGGCGCTTGCAGGTTTTCGTAAAACGCTGCGCAATGACCTGCGCATACTCCCCCTCGCCCCGCATTCTGTGACCCCAACGGGGATCGTAATCCCGCCCCCCGTGCATATCGCGCAGGCGGGACATCACCTTACCCGCGCGCGCGGGTTCATGCTGGGCCAGCCATTCTTGCCATAGTCCCGAGACCTCTCTGGGTAGGCGCAGCATGATCCAGCTTGCGGTATCTGCACCGGCGTCCCGGCCTGCCTCCAGCAACTGTTCCAATTCGTGATCGGTCAGCCCCGGAACCAGCGGAGATGTCATCACGCGCACCGGCACGCCGGCTTGGGTCAATCTGCGGATCATCTGCAACCGTCGGTTTGGTGACGGGGCCCGAGGTTCCATCCGACGCGACAAATCCGCATCCAGCGTGGTCAGCGATATGCCGACCCGCGCCAGTCCCAACTCGGCCATTGGGGCCAGAATATCCAGATCCCGCTCGATCAGCGCGCCCTTGGTGACAATGGCAACCGGGTGGTTGAAGTCCTGCAATACCTGCAAGCATTCCCTTGTTATCAAACGGGTTTTCTCTATGGGCTGGTAGGGGTCCGTGTTGGTCCCCAAAGCGATGGTCGCCACGCGGTAGGACCGCGACGACAGTTCTTTACGCAGAACATCCGCAGCGTTCGGACGGGCAACCAAACGCGTTTCAAAGTCCAGTCCTGCGGACAGACCCAAATATGCGTGGCTGGGTCTGGCGAAACAGTACACGCAACCATGTTCGCACCCGCGATACGGGTTAATCGATCGATCAAAGGGCAAATCCGGAGAGCGGTTATAGGTGATCACACTCCGCGCGACCTCATCCCGAACCTCGGTACGCAGGGGGGGCAGGTCTTCGTCTGCCGACCAGCCATCATCGGTTGCGACAGTGGCATAGCGCTCAAACCGACCAGCGTCGTTTGATGCGGTTCCCCGCCCCCGGATGGTGAAATGATCGGTCATTTGTTCACTTTTTGTTCCTATTTGCAAAGTAACCAAAGACCGCCGCTACGGCAAGTGCCACGTGGCCTTCCGGCCAAAAAACAGAATCCAGGGGATTTCGCCTAACGACCTGAACCATATGCAGAATGATCTTGCGAAGAATTCAGTCGCAGGTTGCGAATTTCTATCCTATAGGTCGGTCCCGAAACCACTGAGGTCGTAATCGTCACAGTCAAACTGCGACGTTTTAGCCAAAACGGAACAAATGCCACCATGGACCTGTGGTCCAAACAGCTCAGGGAATCGCCCCATGTCTGATGAAGAAGACATCATCCTGTCCGAACTGAACGACGACGAACTTGTCGAACAGATGTTCGACGACCTTTACGATGGCCTGAAGGAAGAAATCGAAGAAGGTGTGAACATCCTGCTGGAACGCGGATGGATGCCTTATGACGTTCTGACCAAAGCACTGGTCGGTGGCATGACCATCGTCGGCCATGACTTCCGCGACGGTATCCTGTTCGTGCCCGAGGTTCTGCTGGCCGCCAACGCCATGAAAGGCGGCATGGCTATCCTCAAGCCTCTGCTGGCGCAAACCGGCGCCCCGCGCGTAGGCAAGATGGTGATCGGAACCGTGAAGGGCGACATCCACGACATCGGCAAGAACCTTGTCTCGATGATGATGGAAGGCGCGGGTTTCGAGGTTGTCGATCTGGGCATCAACAACCCGGTCGAGAACTACCTGGAAGCGCTGGAAAACGAACAGCCCGACATTCTGGGCATGTCCGCCCTGCTGACCACCACCATGCCTTACATGAAGGTCGTGATTGACACGATGGTCGAGCAAGGCGTGCGCGACGACTACATCGTTCTGGTCGGCGGCGCACCTTTGAACGAGGAATTCGGCAAGGCCATCGGTGCTGACGCCTATTGCCGGGACGCCGCCGTTGCGGTGGAGACAGCGAAAGAGTTCGTGTCGCGCAAGCACAACCAACTGGCTGGCTGACCCGTCAGACATACCTGATTGAAAGGCCGCCCTCACCGGGGGCGGCTTTTTTGTTGGATTGTCATAAGCGAAGCGGTCAGGAACCAAGGCGTCGGCGACCTGACACAGGATGTCGGTGCAAGGCTTGCCCTAATCCGTCATTCGTCCTTTTCTGAACACAGCGCCGCAGAAAGCACAGCCATGCCGAACGACACCCTGCCCGACGATACAAGCCTGACCAATCAGGGATACTCCACCGATACGTCCGGAAGCATCCTGTTGATCGCCTGCGGAGCCTTGGCGCGCGAGATCCTGGATCTGAAAAAACGCAATGGCTGGGATCACATGGCGCTCACCTGTCTGCCGGCGATTCTGCACATTCATCCTGAACGGATCACGCAGGCGGTCGAGGACGCCGTGGCCAAACACCGCGATCATTACGACCAGATCTTTGTGGTCTACGCCGATTGCGGCACCGGTGGACTGCTGCAACAAGCCTGCGAGCGTCTGGGGGTTGAGATGGTCAAAGGCCCCCATTGCTATTCGTTTTTCGAAGGCAATCAGACCTTCGCCGACCACGGCGACGATGAAACGACGGCTTTCTATCTGACGGATTTTCTGGCCCGGCAGTTCGATGCCTTTGTATGGAAGCCACTAGGGTTGGACCGTCACCCGGAACTGCGGGACATGTATTTCGGCAATTACACAAAGCTCGTCTATCAGGCCCAGACCGATGACCCTGCCCTGACCGAACGCGCCCGCGCCTGTGCCGACAAGATGGGTCTGGAATTTGAACGCCGCCTCACCGGATACGGCGATCTTGAGGTCACGCTGAAAGACTGGGCCAAGCGACCGGGTTAGGGTCAGGCGTTCTCTTGCGCGACGTCGCGGATACGTTCGATCATGGCACGCAAGCCGTTTGAACGCTGCGCTGACAGGTGGTCGTTCAGCCCAAGCCGCGCCAATTCACCGCCTGCGTCCACCTTGGGAACCTCGGCCACGGGCAAACCGTTATACAGCGACCGAAGAACTGCAATCAGCCCGCGCACGATCAACGCGTCGCTATCGCCGTCAAACCGGAACACGCCGTTTTCGATCATTGGGTGCAGCCACACCTGACTGGCGCAGCCGTTCACCTTGGTCGCCGGAACCTTGAGTGCATCGTCAAGCGGGTCCATCGCCTTGCCCCGCTCGATCACATGGCGGTACCGGTCTTCCCAATCCTCCAGAAACTCAAAATCCTCGACGATGTCTTCAAAGGCGGGCGTTGCCATTGTGCGGCGGTCCTTCCGTTGCATTCACAATTGTGACCTAAGGCGGCGATGCACGGCTGTCCAGCCCCTGCCGTGGCTTTTCAAGGGGCGGAAATTGCGCTAACCCATTGACTGAAATACAGCCAAAGAACCGTGGGTCCATGCAGAAATCATTGTCTATCCTTGTCGTCGCCGCACTGACCCTGACCGCCTGTAACAGTTGGCGCGAGTCGCGGGTGAACCCGTCGAACTGGTTTGGCTCCAGCACCCCGGCCCCGGTCGAGACAGCTCCGGCAAATGACGCCGATGCGTTGATTCCCGAACAACGCGGCGGTCGCGGTCTGTTTGCGCGCCCTGAAGAGGTCGATACCAGCGTTCCTATCGCCAAGATCGATGAATTGCGGATCGATGCCATACCGTCAGGCGCAATCGTATACGCCTCGGGTACTGCAATCCGTCAGGGCGCATATGAGGCGCGGCTTGTACCTGTGGAATCAGAAGAAAACCGGAAGAACGGCGTTTTGGAATTTGTGTTTCGCGTGAACTACCCGACCTATCAGACCGCTCAAGGGTCTGAGAGGACGCGCATGGTGTCCGACGCGATCAATGTCACCAAGCAAGACCTAGAGGGCATCCGCGTGGTCCGGGTGGTCGGACAGCAAAACGCTCTGGAATCGCGGCGGCGTTAAGGGCGTTTACAGTGAAACGACCTTGACGGCCTGACCTTTGGCGGCCAGTGCAATCTTGCCCTCGCACAGCTTCAAAGCATCCTCGCCGAACACTTCGAACCGCCAGCCTGACATGGCAGGCAATTCGCGCTCGCCCGCTGCGATCTGATCCAGTTCGGAACTGGTCGCGATCAGCTTGGCGGCCACGCCCGAACTTTCGGTTTTCGATTTCAGCAGCACGCGCAGCAAATCCGCCAGCGCCGGGTTGACCTTCAGCTTGTCGCGCGAGGTATCGACCTTGGGCATCTGGTCCGGCGGGCAGTTCACGCCACGCTTCACGGCAGTCAGAATACCATCGGCAATCGCACCCTTACGCGCCTCGCGCAGCAACAGGCGCGATCCGCCCAGTTCCGACGGGTTTTTGGGTTTGGTCGAGGCAAGCTCGATCAGCGCATCATCCTTGAACACCCGGTTGCGTGGTACGTTGTTTTCCTGCGCGTACGCTTCACGGAATTGTGCCAGTTCCCGCACGACGGCGAGGAACTTGGCCGAGTTGGTGCGGGTTTTCACCCGTTTCCACGCATCCTCGGGTCGGATGTCATAGGTTCCCGGCTGCGTCAGCGTGCGCAATTCCTCGGATACCCAATGGCTGCGCTTGGTCTTTTGAAGCTCGGCCGCAAGATGTTCGTAAATCCGGCGCAGATGGGTTACATCGGCCAGGGCGTAGGTCTTTTGCGCATCCGTCAACGGGCGCTTGGACCAGTCGGTGAACCGGGATGTCTTGTCCACGCCCTGCTTGCAAATCTTGCGCACCAGTGTCTCATAGCCGACCTGCTCACCAAAACCGCAGACCATCGCGGCGACCTGGGTGTCGAACAGAGGGGTCGGGAATACATTGGCCTCGACCCAGAAGATCTCAAGATCCTGCCGGGCCGCGTGGAACACCTTGACCACATCTTCGTTTTTGAACAACTCGAGCAGAGGCTCCAGCGACAGGCCATCCGCCAGCGGGTCGACCAGAACGGCGCTGTCCTCATCCTCGGACGGGACGGCCAGCTGCACCAGGCACAGTTTCGAATAATAGGTCCGCTCGCGCAGAAACTCGGTGTCTACCGTGACATAGGGGTATCCGGCAGCAGCCGAGCAGAATTCGGCCAGCTCTTGCGTCGTCGTCAGGGTTTTCATGCGCCGTACTATTCTTGCTCTTGTTCTTTGTGTGACTGCCCGTTTTTCCGCGTCCCGAGCGATACAGGCGACCATAAGACGATTTTTACGCGCGTGTAAATCACCCAAGGGCGATCAGGGCAGCATAAGAACGGACCTGTTGCCTTCTGCGTAACGGCGCAGCACCGCCGGGTAGAGTTGATGCTCCCACACCAGAACCTTTGCGGCCAGATCCTCGGGCGTATCCTCGGGCGAAATCTTTACCCGCGCCTGACCCAAAATCGGACCATCATCCAGCGCCGCCGTCACCTCGTGCACGGTGCAGCCATGTTCTGAGTCACCCGCCTCAATGGCCCGTGCATGGGTATGAAGGCCCTTGTACTTGGGCAACAGAGACGGGTGGATGTTCAGCATCCGGCCCTGAAAGCGCGAGACGAAATCGCCGGTCAGAACCCGCATGAACCCGGCCAGACAGACGATATCCGGCTGTGCCTCTTCCAGCGGTTTCAGCAGCTCAGCCTCAAACGCGGCGCGGTCGCCTTTGAACGGGCGATGATCGACGGCTGCGGTCGCGATCCCGCGATCCCGGGCCTTGACCAGACCGCCTGCCTGCGCGTCATTCGACAGAACCAGACAGGGCCGCGCGGGGTGATCGCCGGCCATGCTGTCGACCAGCGACACCATGTTCGACCCGCCCCCGGAAATCAGGATGGCGACGCGCTTGTGGCTCACAGCAGCTTGCCTGAATAGGCCACACCCGCAGTGTCTGTGACCGTGCCGATGCGCGAGACAGTCTCGCCTGCGTCGGTCAGCAGCGCCGACAGCGCATCTGCCTGATCGGCGTCACAGACAACGATCATGCCGATACCACAGTTGAAGGTCTTCAGCATCTCGGCCTCGGCAATCCCGCCAGTTTCAGCCATCCAGCCAAAGACCGGCGGCAACTCCCACGCATCCAAATCGATCTGCGCGCCCAGTCCTTCGGGCAGAACACGCGGCAGGTTCTCGGTCAGGCCACCACCGGTGATATGCGCCAGCGCATGCACGCCCCCTGCCCGGATCGCCGCCAGCGCGGGCTTTACATACAGCCGCGTCGGCGTCAGCAGCGCCTCACCCAACGAGCCGCCGCCAAAGGGCGAGTCAGCGTCCCAGCCCAACCCCGAAATCTCAACCAGCTTGCGCACCAGAGAATAACCGTTGGAATGCACCCCGTTCGAGGCCAGCCCCAGCAGCACATCGCCCGCCTGCACCCCATCCGGCAGGTCCGCCCCGCGCTCCATCGCGCCGACCGAGAAGCCGGCCAGATCAAAATCGCCATCGGGGTACATACCCGGCATCTCCGCCGTCTCACCACCGATCAGGGCACAGCCCGATTGGGCGCATCCTTCGGCAATGCCCTCAATGATCCGCGCAGCGGTATCGGTGTCCAGCTTGCCGGTGGCGAAATAATCGAGGAAGAACAAGGGCTCAGCGCCCTGACAGATCAGATCGTTGACACACATGGCCACCAGATCAATGCCCACGCCATCCACGACGCCGGTATCGATCGCGATCCGCAGCTTGGTGCCGACACCATCGGTCGCCCCGACCAGTATGGGGTCTTCATACCCGGCCGCCTTGAGGTCAAACAGGGCTCCGAACCCGCCCAGCCCGCTCATCACGCCGGGGCGGTTGGTCCGCTTGGCGGCGGGCTTGATCCGGTCGACCAGAGCGTTGCCTGCATCAATGTCAACGCCTGCATCGGCATAGGTGATTCCGTTCTTGCCCGCTGTCATGGTAGGTCCCTTACGAATGCTTTGCGGGCGGGTTAGTCGATTGTGCGCATCTATGCAACGGTCAGGCTTGACGCGGGCGTTCACCGTGGTACTCAAAGCCTCAGGCGGGCCTGTAGCTCAATTGGTTAGAGCAGAGCGCTCATAACGCTTTGGTTGCGGGTTCAAGTCCTGCCGGGCCTACCAGAAAACCGGGTTTTCTTACGGAATCAGGTCTTAGATTCCTCGTTCCGCATTCGAATTGATCCGACACGGCGTTGCCCAAATGTCTGCCGCATCTACCGCCCAATGATAATATCGGCGCACAATCCGCCCAGTCGCTCGCTTTTGCCCAACCTTAGCACTCCGCCATGCGCGCGGGCGACGTCGGCGACGATGGCAAGGCCAAGGCCGACGCCGCTGCCTTGGTTCTGGTTGCGCGCAGGATCAAGGCGGGTGAAAGGCTTGACCGCTTCGGTCCGCATCTCCGAAGGGATGCCCGGGCCGTCATCTTCGACCCGGATGCGCAGGGTTTTTGGCGTGACCGACAGGCTTATGTCAGCGCGATTGCCATAGCGGACGGCGTTCCCGATCAGGTTTTCGACCGCGCGTCGAATGGCCATGGGGCGCAGCATGACGGTGCCCTGCCCGTCAACGTCAACCAGTTCAGCCTGATAACCGGCCCGTTTGGCATCCTCGACGATCTGGCGCACAAGCGCCTTGGGCTCGACCTCTTCCGGAGAACCTTCGGCAGCGCCGCGGGAAAAATCCAGAAAAGCATCCAGCAAAGACTGCATCTCGGTGACGTCTTGCTGCAGCGGCGCGGCCTCATCCTCGGGCAGCATCGACAAGCCAAGCTTCAGGCGGGTCAAGGGGGTCCGCAGGTCGTGGCTGACGCCGGACAGCATAAGCGTCCGCTGCTCCATCTGGCGTTCAATGCGGGCGCGCATGTCCAGAAAAGCGTTTCCGGCTGCACGTACTTCAATCGCCCCGCCCGGGTTGTAAGGTACAACGCGCCCGCGTCCGAACGCCTGTGCTGCATCAGCCAGCCGCGTAATCGGCCGCAACTGGTTGCGCATGTAAAGAAATGAGATCGACGTCATGACAATCGCAAAGAACAGCATGGTCACGATCAACTGGTGCGGTGCCGTCGGGGCCAGCCGCCTGCGGTCGAACACAAGTTCGAGCGTCCCCAGATGCGTATCCAGATATAGCCGGGCGTCCGGGCCGTTGGGCAGCGCCACGGCATCCAGATCCGGCAAAAGGGCGTGCAGATTGGCCTCGACCTGCGGCGCAATGAAATCATACCAACGCCGCGTTCCGATATTCGGCTCTTCATTGATGCCAAGGAATCGCGCGCTGATTTCAAGCGCAACCAGATCTGGACGCACGGCAGCGATGGCCTGTTGCTGTGTCTCGACATCACTCATCGCGCTTGTGATCAGATCAACTTCGCGCGCGGCGGTACGGACCATTTGCGCGGTCACGTCCTCAAGATGCCGTTGCAGGAACGCATTCCCGACCACCAGCAACAGGACGATCACCGGCACAACCAGAATCAACGCCGCCCGGGCGTAAAGACTGTGTGGCAGATAGGGTTTGAGCCATTGCGAAGACATGCGCTAAACCTAGCGGGCTGCCCGGGTAAGAGGAAGAGGACAGAATGCAGGCCCCAGACGATTTCAACCCGCCCGCCGGGATTGCCACGCAGTTGCAACCGGGGGTGCGGCGCATTCTGGCCCCCAACCCTTCGCCCATGACCTATCGGGGCACCAATACCTATCTGCTGGGGCAGCGGGATATCGCAATCATTGATCCCGGCCCTTTGTCGGACGCGCATCTAAATGCGATTCTGGAGGCTTTGGAACCGGGCCAGAAGATCAGTCATATCTTTGTGACGCACAGCCATCTGGATCACTCACCGCTGGCGGCACCACTGGCTGCACGCACCGGAGCGCAGATCTACGCCTTTGGGGGGCCCGAGGCCGGGCGCAGCGCGGTCATGTCCCAACTGGCCCAAAACGGTCTGGCCGGAGGCGGTGAAGGCATCGATACGCAGTTTCGCCCGGACATCGAAGTCGCCGATGGAGAGGTGATTGAGGGAGAGGATTGGCAGCTTGAGGTGATCCACACGCCGGGACATCTGGGCAACCACATCGCATTGGCCTGGGGCCAGACCTGTTTCACCGCAGATCACGTGATGGGCTGGGCCAGTTCGCTGGTGTCACCACCTGACGGAGACCTGACCGATTTCATGACCGCCTGTTACCGGCTTCAGGAACGCGAATGGGCGGTCTTCCACGCCGGGCACGGAGCGCCCATCACCGACCCGTCCGGGCGGTTGGAGTGGCTGATTCAGCACCGCCTTGGACGCGAGGCGCAAATCCTGTCGGCGCTGGAAGACCGCCCCGGCACGGCCCGAGACTTGGCCGAGCGTATTTACACAGAAACTCCCAAATCCCTTCTGCCCGCAGCGGAACGCAATGTGTTTGCCCATCTGGTTGATCTGGTTGGAAAATCCAAGGCAACCCATAGCGGCGCCTTGTCCGCAGACGCCGTTTTTGCCCGGCAGGATTGAGCCCGAAAAAATTTTACGAAACGCACGCTTCCCCACTGGACGAGGAAAATCCGGGTTGTTATACGCGCCCTCAGTTCCGGCGTAGCTCAGCGGTAGAGCAGTTGACTGTTAATCAATTGGTCGTAGGTTCGATCCCTACCGCCGGAGCCAAAATCTTCCCCCTCAAAATCATGCTTCTATTGGGCGCAATCACCAATGAATTGCGGCCAGAGTTGCCCTGTCAAAAAAACTTGCCTGTACCCTCTGGACGACGCGAAATCTGGTTGTTATACGGCGCGGACCGTTCCGGCGTAGCTCAGCGGTAGAGCAGTTGACTGTTAATCAATTGGTCGTAGGTTCGATCCCTACCGCCGGAGCCATTCACCCTCACACGCGCAAGATCATCCCGCCAGGGCGTCCTTGTAATCCGCGCGCAGGTTGCGTTTCAGCACTTTGCCGGTTGCATTCAGTGGCAAAGCATCAACGAAAACAACCTTGTCCGGGATTTGCCATTTGGCGATTTTACCTTCGAAGAAGGCCAGCAGTTCCTGTTCGCTTGGGTCCTGCCCTTCGGCTTTCACAGCCACCAACAAGGGGCGTTCGTCCCATTTCGGGTGCGGTACACCCACAACGGCAGCGGTGGCGAGCTTTGGATGGGCAACGGCGATGTTTTCCAGTTCCACCGAACTGATCCATTCGCCACCGGACTTGATGATGTCCTTTGACCGGTCCCGAATCGTCATGTAGCCGTCCGGGTCCAGTGTCGCCACGTCGCCGGTGGCGAACCAGCCATCCTGCAACAACTTCTGATCCTGCATCTGGAAATAGCTGTCCAGAACCCAGTGGCCGCGCACCATCAGATCGCCTTGGGTTTCGCCGTCATGGGGCAGATCATTGCCATCGTCATCAACGATTTTCAGTTCCACCCCGAACGGCGGACGGCCCTGATTCTCGCGCAGTTTGCGCTGTTCTTCGATGGGCAGGTCCAGATGCTTGGCAAGCGGCGTATTGGTTGTGCCCAGCGGGCTCATCTCGCTCATCCCCCAGGCGTGGATCGTGTCAACGCCATAGGTGTCGCGGAACGTGTCGATCATCGATGGCGGGCACGCAGCGCCGCCAATCACGGTGCGTTGCAGACTGGTCAGCTGGCTGCCCGATTGCGCCGCATGGGCCAGCAATCCCTGCCAGATCGTGGGAACCCCCATGGCCAGCGTCACGCCGTAGGTGTCGATGAGGTTAACCAGCGCCTCGCCATGCAAATCCGGGCCGGGCAACGCCATTCTGGACCCCGACATCGCGCAGGCATAGGGCGAGCCCCAGGCATTCACATGGAACATCGGCACAACCGGCATCACCACATCGCGGGCCGAAAACCCAATGCAATCGCGGGTATTTGACCCAAAACTGTGCAGCACCGTCGAGCGATGAGAATACAGAACACCCTTGGGGTTTCCGGTGGTGCCCGAGGTATAACACAGGCTCGACGCCGTGTTTTCGTCGAAACTGGGCCAGGCGTAATCCGCATCACCAGTCTCGATCAGTTCATCATAGAACGCCAACCCATCGATCTGGGACAGCGCCTCGTCACTGCGAGGACCCATCAGGACAAAGTGCCGAACCTCGGTCAGTGCGGATTTCAGGGCTGCGACCAGAGGGATAAAGGTCGCGTCGAAGAACAGAACCCGGTCCTGCGCGTGGTTGATGATATAGGTCAGTTGCTCGGGGAACAGACGCGGATTGACCGTGTGGCACACATATCCCGCACCCGAAGTGCCGTAGTAGATCTCAAGATGTCGCCGGTTGTTCCAGGCCAACGTGCCGATCCTGTCCTGAGGTTCTAATCCCAACTTGGTCAGCGCGGATGCCAGTTTGCGCGCATTGCCGGCGACCTCGGCCCAGTTCGTGTGCGTCACGGTGCCATCGGTTTCGACCGAGTAGATCTCGGTCTGCCCGTGATAACGTTCGGCGTGATCAATCAGCGACGAGATCAGCAAAGGCTGCGTCATCATCTGTCCCAGCATGGACATCCTCCCCATTTTCGGCGCGGCCATGTGCGGCCATCGCCTTGTCCTCGACACCTGGGGGTGTGGCCCCGCGCGTCAATTCAGACTTATCCTCAGGGGGAACCCTGCCAAGCATTTAATTGTCTGACAATTAAAAAATGCAACCCGCCCGCAGGGCAAACTGCATTAAATGGCGCTAATCGCGGTGCCGTAGAGCATATGCGACCAATGCCGCGGTCGATCCATCCTTACCCGCCGCGCTTTCATCACCGTCCACGATGGGACCCAGCGAGGTGGCGAGTTCCTTGCCCAATTCCACGCCCCATTGATCGAACGAATTGATGCCCAGCAGCACGCCTTCGACAAACACACGATGTTCATAAAGGGCAATGATCTGGCCCAGCACAAACGGAGTCAGCTTGGGATAGATCAGCGTGGTCGAGGGGCGGTTTCCGGGGAACACGCGGTGGCGGGCCTGACGGTCCTGTTCGGCGCCTTCAAAGCCTTTTTCGGCCATCCGGGCGCGGGCCTCGTCCAGTGACCGGCCACGCATCAGCGCCTCGGACTGGGCCAGACAATTTGCCAGCAACAGGCGGTGATGATGGGCCAGTTCCGGCTCGTGCCCTTCGGCGGCGACCATGAACTCGCAAGGGATGACGTCGGTGCCCTGGTGGATCAGTTGATAAAAGGCGTGCTGGCCGTTTGTGCCGGGTTCGCCCCAGACAACCGGGCCAGAGGGAACGGTCAGGTCCGATCCATCCATCGCTACCGATTTGCCATTCGATTCCATCTCAAGCTGTTGGAAATAGGCGGGAAGGCGCAGCAAACGCTGGTCATAGGGCAGAACCGCGCGGCTGGCATGGCCCAACACCTGACGGTGCCAGATGCCGACAATTGCCAGCAGGACCGGCATGTTCTCACCCCATTCGGCCGAGCGGAAATGCAGGTCCATCGCCTGCCCGCCCCGCAGAAACGCATCAAACGCGTTCGACCCCACGGCGATCATCACCGGCAGACCCACCGGTCCCCAGACCGAGTAGCGCCCACCGACCCAATCGGCAAAGCCAAAGACTCGTTCTGCCGGGATGCCAAATTCCTGTGTCTTGTCCAACGCGCTGGAGACCGCTGCGAATTGCTTGGTCGGGTCACCGCCGCCGTCGCTCATCCACGCCCGTGCGGTGCGGGCGTTGGTCATGGTCTCGATCGTCGTGAAGGTCTTTGAGGCGACGATGATCAGCGTTCGCATCGGGTCCAGCTGTCGCAGCGTATCCGCAATATGCGCCCCGTCTACGTTCGAGACATAGTGAACGCGCGGGCCGTCGTGATACGGCGACAGCGCATGGGTCGCCATCACCGGGCCAAGGTCCGAGCCGCCGATGCCGATATTCACCACATCCGTAAAACTGCCCCCCACGCCCGAGATCGCACCACCGCGCACCTCTTCGGCAAAGACCCGCATCCGGTGCAGAGTATCCAGCACGTCAGGCATGACGTCCTGCCCATCGACCTGCACCGCCCCCCCATCCAGATTGCGCAGCGCCGTATGCAGCACCGCGCGCCCTTCGGTTTCATTGATCTTTTGACCCGAGAACATCGCCTCGCGCCGCGCGGCCAGGTCGGCTTCGTCACACAGGCGGATCAGCCCTGCGCGCACCTCCGCGTCGATCAGGGTTTTTGAATAGTCAAACACCATGTCACCGGTTGAGGCGGAAAAGCCCTGCGCCCGGTTCGGGTCAGCGTCGAACAAATCCAGAATACGCCCAGCCTTGCCTGCCAGCGATTTCAGGTGATCCAGTTTCATAACAGTCACTCCGCCCAATGTACGGTCATGCCACTCAGAACAGCGGCGATCGGCGCATCCTCGGGGGGCAAAGACATGGCGCGTTCCAGCGCATCGCGTTTGGCCGCGCCAAAGATAATTAGGTGTTTGGACAGTGCCCCGTCCAGAACCGGCGCGGTTAGCGTGATGCGCGGTTCCGGCTGAACCTCGGTCCGGGCCACGGCAAGCGTTGGCGCGTGGCTGTCCAGCGCAGCGGCCAGCCCCTCCATTCCCGGAAACAGCGAGGCCGTGTGCATGTCTTCGCCCATACCCAGAACCAAAACCGAAAGCGGCAGAACCGGCGCGATCAGGGACTCGATTTCCGGCAGAGCAGCCTCTGGCTCGGCCCCCGGAACATAAAGCGGGATGTACTGCGCGACCGAGGCGCGGTTGGTCAGCAGCCGCTCGCGGATCAGACGCTCGTTCGAACGGTCGCTATCAGCGGGCACGCAACGCTCATCGGTGGCCATGACGCGCACGCGATCCCATGCCAGATCGGCGGCACAAAGCACGTCGAACACCGGACCCGGCGTGGTGCCACCGGGCACTGCCAGTGCAACCGTTTCATTGTGCAGCAGCGCCGCCTCAAGCTCTCCGGCCAAGGCGTTCGCGACGTCTATAGCCAGCATATCGCGGTCGGCATAGTCCTGAATTTTCATGGCTTTATTCCTTGCCAGAGGCGACCGTCTCGTTTCATCAGCAGCTCGGCGTCGCCGGGGCCTGTGCTGCCGCTGTCATAAGGTTTGGGCACATCGCCGCGCGCCTGCCAACCGGCGATGATCGGGTCGGTCCAGGCCCATGCGGCCTCGACCTCGTCGCCGCGCATGAACAGGGTCTGATTGCCCCGGATCACGTCCATCACCAATCGCTCGTATGCATCGGGCGGATCCTGATTTTCGGGCCCCAGCGCTTCGGCGAAACTCATGTCCAAGGGCACGTCGATCAGACGCATTCCACCCGGTCCCGGTTCCTTGATCGTCACCTTCAGCGTGATGCCTTCGTTCGGCTGCAGCCGGATGGACAGCGCATTCGCGTGCCGCCCCGCAGCCTCACCAAAGATCGAATGCGGCGCGTCCTTGAACTGCACATTGATGACCGAGGACCGCGCGACCAGCCGCTTGCCGGTACGCAGATAAAACGGCGTTCCCGCCCACCGCCAGTTGCTGACATGAGCTTTCAGGGCCACATAGCTTTCAGTGGTCGAGCGTGGGTGGCCCACGACCTCACGATAGCCCGGCCCGTCCGGACCGGCCGCGAACTGACCCCGGACGATGTGATGCGGTTCGACCGGATCAAGCGCGCGGATCACTTTCAGCTTTTCATCCCGCACGGCGTCGGGATCAAACTTGGCTGGCGGCTCCATCGCGATCAGGCAGAGCAGCTGCATCAGGTGGTTCTGCACCATATCCCGCATGGCACCGGCGCGCTCATAATACTCCTCGCGCCCATCCACGCCGACAGTTTCCGCGACGGTGATCTGGATGTGATCGACATACTGGCTGTTCCACAACGGCTCGAACAGCATGTTGCCAAAGCGCACGGCCATCAGGTTCTGGACCGTCTCTTTACCCAGATAGTGATCGATCCGGTAAATCTGCCCCTCGTCAAAATGCGCCGCCAACGTGGCGTTGAGCGTTCGCGCGCTTTCCAGATCATGACCAAAGGGTTTTTCGACCACAATCCGGGTCTGCGCCGTGACCAAGCCATGCGATCTGATCTGTTCCGCTAACGGACCAAACAGGCGCGGCCCGACCGAGAAATAAAAGGCCCGAACACGATCATCCGTCAGTCTGGTCGACAGATCGCCCCACCCGTCCGCCGACATCGCATCCAGCGCAACATAATCGACGCGCTGCAAAAATCCGCGCAATGCATCCGAATCTGCCGCCCGTCTGGGCGCGTTCAGCCTTAGCGAACCGGCCACCATTTCGCGAAACCCATCCGGGGTCAGGTCGCTGCGGGCTGCGCCGATGATTCTGGCATCACCGGGCCATTGCCCGGCGCAAAACCTGCGAAACAAAGCAGGCAGAATCTTGCGCTGCGCCAGATCGCCGGTGCCGCCGAAAATGACCAGATCAAATGGGTCAACAGGTATGACGCGAGAAACCATGGCCCGTCCTTACCCTGCCCCTGTCGGCATGTCCAATGTTAGCGCAATCACATCGAGGTCTTTTGAGATTTCTTCTCATTCATCAAAACTCTGTCAGAACAGCCCCAAGCCCTTACCAACAGGACAATAAACAGCTAAGTCAGTCAAACCACTTCAAAGAACCGGATGCGGGAATGAAAGACAATGCCCCCCAGCTTGCCAATATCGGCAAGTTTCAAGACAGATTGGTGACGGCAGACGGGCAGACCCGCGCCTCGGTTGCGCTGACAAATCCGCAAACCTTGTGGTTCAATACCGGCACCTTGTGCAATATCGAATGTGTAAACTGCTACATCGAAAGCAGCCCCACAAATGATGCGCTGGTCTATATCGCTGCGGCTGAAGTGACCGACTATCTGGACCAGATCGAACAGCGCAACTGGCCCATCCGCGAAATCGGCTTCACGGGCGGCGAGCCGTTCATGAACCCCGAGATGATCGAGATGACTCGCGCCGCACTGGAACGCGGGTACGAGGTTTTGATCCTGACCAACGCCATGCTGCCGATGATGCGCCGCAAAATGCGCGAAGGGTTGCTGAACTTGCAGCGCGATTACAACGACAAGCTGACCCTGCGCATCTCCGTCGATCACTACCGCCCCGAACTGCATGATGAGGAACGCGGCAAGGGAAGTTTCGCCAAGACCGTGACGGGGATGGAGTGGCTACGCGACAACGGCTTCAACATGGCTGTTGCTGGGCGCACCGTCTGGGGCGACAGCGACGCGGATAGCCGCGCCGGATACGCTGCGTTTTTCGAAAAACACGGCTTTGACATCGACGCCACGAACCCCGGCCAGACCGTGCTGTTCCCGGAAATGGACGAAACCGTCGAAGTCCCAGAAATCACGACCGCCTGCTGGGGTATCCTGAACAAATCCCCCGACGCCGTGATGTGCGCCAGCGCGCGCATGGTCGTCAAACGCAAAGGCGCCGAACGCCCTGCTGTGCTGGCCTGCACCCTTCTGCCTTACGCCCCCGAGTTCGAAATGGGCACAACCCTGGCCGAGGCTGAGGCGGATGTGTATCTGAACCACCCCCATTGCGCCAAATTCTGCGTTCTGGGCGGGGCCAGTTGCTCGGGCTGATCCGACAAAAACAAAAAGTAATGTAAGTCACTGAGCCTTTGCGCCCTTTTTCTGTATAGAAGGAAAAGGGTCATTTGCTGTTGGGCTGTTGTGATGTTCAGATTTCTTGTTTTTGCTTTTGCACTTTGCGCCGCGCCGCTTTGCGCGCAAGAAAGGTTGGCCTTGGTTATCGGCAATGACCAATACCAATCTGTCACCGACCTTCAGAAAGCTGTGGCCGATGCCCGCGCTGTCTCTGACAAGTTGCAGGGTGCAGGTTTTGAGACCATCGAGGGGCTGAACCTCGACCGGCGCGGCATGAACCAGAGGATCTCCGAATTCACCTCTCGCTTGGATCCGGGCGATACGGCGTTTGTGTTCTTTGCCGGGCATGGGGTGGAAATTGACGGCGAAAACTACCTGCTGCCCACAGATATCGTCGCGCCCCTGTCGGGTGAGACCGATTTCGTGAAATCCGAATCCATCGCCCTTTCGGATCTGCTGGACCGCGTACGCTCAACCGGTGCGCGCACCTCGATCGCCATCATCGACGCCTGCCGCGACAACCCGTTTGAAACCGTCGCCGGGCGCAGTGTCGGACGGACGCGTGGGCTGGGCCGCATCAACGCACCCGAAGGCATGTTCGTGATCTTTTCAGCCGGGGCCGGACAGATGGCGCTGGACCGGCTGAGCGATAATGAACCAGCCGAGAATTCAGTCTTCACCCGTGCCTTGTTGCCACGCCTATCGCAGCCGGGTCTGGAATTGCGCAGCATGGTGGCCGACCTGCGGCGCGAAGTGCGGGACTTGTCCAGCAGCGTTCAGCACACCCAAATTCCGGCCTATTACGATGAATTGCTTGGGGAATTCTATTTCACCCCCGCCGTAAGCACCGCACAGCCACAAAGCCCATCGGCGCGCCCAAGCGACGACATGCGCGCCGATCTTGAGCTTGCGCGCTCGCTTGGAACGGTGACTGCGCTGGACAGTTTCCTTGAGAAATATGCTGATCAGTCCGAGACTTATGCCTACGAGGTCGCCCTGCAACTGCGCGACGGGTTGGTCTCGGCCGATACATCAGCGGATGTTGAGCGCACCTCTGCCCCGCCCGCGCCTACGGTTTCAGACTCGCAAGAGGTCATGCGCGCAACACAGGCCGCATTGAATGCGCTGGGATGCAGTGCTGGTGGCGCGGATGGAGTTGCAGGCCCTCGGACCCGTCAGGCCTTTGCCCGGTATCGGTCGGCCAGTGGCTCAAATCTGGGTGCTGATGATCTGGGAACCAGCCATGCGTTGGAAGAGTTGCAAGGCAAATCCGGCACCATCTGCAAAGCCACGGCACCCGCCCCAAAACCTGCCGATACCGGCTTGTCCATGGCCGGGACGTGGCAATTCAAGGCAACCTGCGCTTTGGTTGTCAAAGTGACAGGCACGACGCGCTACACACATGCGGGCGGCAATAAATATACCGGGCGCCTGACCGACTCACTGGGTCAAACCGCCAATACGGTGATATTCGTGAACGAGGGTCAGATCAGCGGGACGGACTATTTCCCCGGTATCACCGTCAAATGGCGCGGGCGTCTGGCCGAAGATGGCAACAGCTTTACCGCCTCAGGCTCGACCGGCTGTTCCGTATACGCCTGGCGTGCGGGATAAGCCGTTAATTCACGCGAAACTCACCCACCATGTTGCGCCATTCGCCAGGCGCGATCATCTTGCGATGGGTGAACTTGACCGAGTGCAGCGGACCTTCGATCTCACGCTGCCAAAAATCGATGAATTCAAACAGTTTCGGGTGATCCGGGGCCAGATCGTATTCCTGCCAGATAAACGTGTTCAGGACGTGGATATAGTCGGGCATGTGATAGAAAAACTCTGCCGTCGTCAGCCCGTATCCCTTTAGCATCAATTCCGTTTCGCTCTGCTCCATTCAGACCTCCAATTCCGTGCAAGGTCTCTTCAAAGTAACACCGAAACTGCCTAATACTTGGATAACAAGATGTTACTTGAGTGTTACTTCGGAATTTCCGGGCAAGATTCGTTGCTTGCTTGCACCTTATGTGCCGGGTCTGATAGGATGTAACCACAAAATATAGAGTCTGCACTAAGGACGAGCAGTTTACGTGAGCGATACGCCAGAAATCCCTGAAAACATGGACGAAACCCCGCCCGAGCGCCCAGTGTATGACGGCCCGACGGTCTCTATCGAATCCGAGATGCGCACGTCCTACTTGGACTATGCCATGTCGGTCATCGTTTCCCGCGCGATCCCCGATCTGCGCGACGGGCTGAAACCGGTGCATCGGCGGATTTTGTACGCCATGCACGAAACCGGGAACACCCATGACAAGGCGTATCGCAAATCGGCCCGTCCGGTTGGCGACGTGATGGGTAAATACCACCCGCACGGGGACTCAGCTATCTATGACGCGCTGGTGCGGATGGCGCAGGATTTCTCGATGTCTTTGCCGCTGCTGGATGGTCAGGGCAACTTTGGCTCGATGGACGGCGATAACCCGGCGGCGATGCGTTATACCGAAGTTCGGATGGACAAGCCCGCCGCCTCGCTGCTGGCCGATATCGAAAAAGACACGGTCGATTTTCAGGACAACTATGACGGCAAGGACCGCGAACCAACCGTCCTGCCCGCCCGTTTCCCCAACATGCTGGTCAATGGTGCCGGTGGTATCGCCGTGGGTATGGCAACCAACATCCCGCCGCATAACCTGGGCGAGGTGGTCGATGCCACGCTGGCGCTGATCGACGATCCGGACCTGACATCCGAGCAACTGATCGAATACGTCCCCGGCCCCGATTTTCCGACTGGCGGCGTGATGCTGGGCCGGTCCGGTGCCCGCAAGGCATATCTTGAGGGGCGCGGCAGCGTCATCATCCGCGCCAAGACCCGCACCGAGGAAATCCGCAAGGATCGCTATGCCATCATCGTGGACGAAATCCCCTATCAGGTGAACAAGGCCGCGATGATCGAAAAGATCGCCGAGGCCGTGCGCGAGAAGCGGATCGAAGGCGTGGCCCACGTTCAGGACGAATCCGACCGCAACGGCGTGCGCGTCGTGGTCGAGCTGAAGCGCGATGCAACACCAGAGGTGGTGCTGAACCAGCTTTACCGCTTTTCACCAATGCAGACCTCGTTCGGCTGCAACATGCTGGCCCTGAACGGTGGCCGCCCCGAGCAACTGACCCTGCGCCGGTTCCTGACCTCGTTCATCGACTTCCGCGAGGATGTTGTCGCCCGCCGCACCGCCTACGACCTGCGCAAGGCGCGGGAACGCAGCCATATCCTGTGTGGTCTGGCTGTGGCTGTGTCAAACGTGGATGAAGTGGTCGCCACCATCCGCTCGTCGGCTGATGCCGCCGAGGCGCGCGAAAAACTGATGACCCGCCGTTGGCCAGCCTCCGAGATCGAAGGCTATCTGCGCCTGATCGACGATCCTCTGTCCAAGATGAACGACGACGGCACCTATAACCTGACCGAAGTTCAGGCCCGCGCCATCCTCGACCTGCGCCTGCAGCGCCTGACCCAACTGGGCGTCAAAGAGGTCACGGACGAGCTGGAAGAACTGGCCGCCAAGATCAAGGAATACCTGGATATTCTGTCCTCGCGCGAGCGCATTATGTCGATCATCGGTGATGAGCTGCGCAGTGTGCGTGAGCAATTCGCCGTACCCCGCCGCACCGAGATTGTCGACTGGTCCGGCGATATGGAAGATGAGGACCTGATCGAGCGTGAGGATATGGTCGTCACCGTCACCTCGGGCGGTTACATCAAGCGCACGCCGCTGGCCGATTTCCGCGCGCAAAAGCGTGGCGGCAAGGGCCTGTCGGGGATGCAGACCAAGGAAGAGGATGTGGTCACCAACCTCTTCGTGGCGAACACCCATACGCAGCTGCTGTTCTTCACCACCGAAGGCATGGTCTACAAGCTCAAGACCTGGCGTCTGCCGCAGTCCAGCCGGACAGGTAAGGGCAAGGCGATCGTCAACATCCTGCCGATCCCGACCGGGGTTTCCATCGCGGCGATCATGCCGGTGGATGTGCCGGATGAGGAATGGGAAAACCTGCAAATCGTCTTTGCCACCAGCGCCGGAGACGTACGCCGCAACCGTCTGTCGGACTTCACCAATGTCCGCCGCAACGGCAAGATCGCGATGAAACTGCCAGAGGATGTGGAACTGGTAAACGCGCGCATCTGTTCGGAAGATGAAGACGTGATGCTGGTCACCAATTCGGGCCGCGCGATCCGCTTCCGCACCACCGATGTGCGGGTCTTCAACTCGCGCGAATCTACCGGTGTGCGTGGTATCAAGCTGACCAATGGTGACCGCGTGGTCTCGATGTCCGTAATCCGCCATTTCGAGGCTGACCCGGATGAACGCGCCGCTTACCTCAAGATGCGCCGCGCCGTGGCGGGTATCGCGGACGATGGCGAGACCGATGAGGACGAAGCAGCCCCCGGCGTGATCACGCAGGAACGCTACGCCGAGATGTCGGCGGCCGAGAACCTGATCCTGACCATCACCACCGGCGGCGCAGGCAAGCTGAGCTCCAGCCACGACTACCCGGTGCGTGGACGTGGCGGCATGGGCGTGGCGGCGATGGACAAGGCTATGCGCGGCGGCGAACTGGTGGCGTCCTTCCCGGTCGAAATCGACGATCAGATCATGCTGGCGACCTCCAAGGGCCAATCGATCCGGGTTCCGGTCGATGGCATTTCCTTCCGCTCGCGCAGCGCGGGTGGCGTGCGGGTATTCAACACCGGCAAGGGGGAAGAGGTTGTCTCGGTCGCCTGGATTGCAGACCAAGGGGATGAGGAAACCGAGGAGTAACCCTCACATTTTCCAACACTTATGAAACAAAGCGCCCGTTCTTGCGGGCGTTTTGCCGTTCTGGATCACGTTATCGGCAAGCGCCCGTTTGGCGCGCTTGCCCGAGGCCAATCTGAGGCCTAGCTTTCTTAACATGTGGTCCTTTGCCCATATCCGCCCCGCCTACAGCCGCGCCGAGCGCGTAAGCGATGGTGTGATCCATGTGCTTGGCGTGTCGTCCGCCCTGATCGCCGTGCCGATGCTGATCATCCTGACGATCTACTACCGATCGGACCCAGTGGCCGTTCTGGGCGCGTCGATCTATGGCGTGACGCTGGTTTTGATGCTGACCTTCTCAGCGCTTTACAACATGATCGAACACGACGATTGGAGCGCGTTCCTGCGCCGCCTCGACCATTCGGGTGTTTACGTCAAAATCGCTGGCACCTACACGCCGTTCCTGCTGTTGTCGGGTACGCAACCAACGGGGCTGCTGATCGGGCTTTGGTTTTCGGCAACCCTGGGATCGGCGCTGAAGATGTTCGACCCGAACCGATTCCGCTGGTTCGGATTGGCGCTTTATTTGCTCATGGGCTGGGCCGCCGTCTGGGCCGGTCAATCGATGCTGGCCGAACTATCGCCCACAGTCATCACCCTGATGATCGCCGGAGGGCTGGTCTACACCGCGGGCGTCGCATTCTACCTGCTGGATTGGTTGCCGTTCCACAACACGATCTGGCATGTGTTTGTTCTGGTCGGCAGCGTCCTGTTCTTTGCCGCCGTTGCCGCGCGGATCGAATTGGTTCAGGTGGTTTAGCTTCCACCCGTGCCCGACCGTTGAGCCCTCAGCAAATCCTCGACAGCCCATAACCGATCCTGCCCCCAAATCGCCTGACCGGCTACGTAGAAACTGGGAACGCCCCACAGACCAATCTCTTGCAGTCTGCTTTGGTTTTTCTCAACCCGGTCGCGCCATGTTTGAGTGGCCAGAGCCTGACGCGCGGCCCCCCAATCAAGACCACTGGCGCCCGCAATTCGCGCCATACCCTTGTCGGAGGCTGCGTCCACTCCCTCGGACCAGACCAGACGCATGAAGGTCGAGCAGTAGGTCGCCAACCGATCATGATCCTCGGCGTAGTCAAACAAGGCGTACCCGCGTTCGACGCCAGACCCCAAAGGATCACAAATTCGACCAAACGGAATCTTCATTCTGCGCGCTTCCCGCGCACAATCGCCAAGGATGTAGCCGGACTTGAGCTTGGGTACCGGCAGCCCCCGCATCAGCATCGGCAGAACGGGGCGCAGGATCAGGCGAGCGTTATAGCGGTTGGCAAGATCAACAACGCGGTCAAAAGCCAGATAGGAATATGGGCTGCGGAATGAGAAAAAGAACTCCAGCTCCATACTGCCCTGAACGTTCGGCGGCTGCGCATTTTCTTTCAAGGGCTCTACCGAAGCATCTCCCTGACGTAGCTTTAGCTGCGCAAGCCGGTCCTCCAGATAGTGCAGCCGATCAACGCCCCAATACCATTCGCCGCCATAGTAAAACGTTCCACCCAAGTAATGTCCCATCGCGGCGAGTTTTTGGTCGCCGACCTCCATCGCCTGCCCGGGATCCACGCCACCGTCGTCGGGCATAGTCTCCCTGCCCCAAACGCCTGCGGTGATAGCACGCAGGCGTTCTGCGGCGTCAGGTTTTCCTAAAGCATCTGCAAGAAGCCGCTTTGCGGTTTCCACCTTCTTTGCCGCCGGTTCCTGCGGCGCATCCAGCCCGATCCGGCGGGCCAGACGCCCTGCATCCATCAGGGCGTTTTGCCTATGTTCCATGGGCGCGGGGATCGCATCCGAATGTGGGCCAGAGATCAAATGAATGCACAGTTTAACGCGATAGCGCTCCTGAAATTCGGGCAGGATCTGCGCGGTCAGATAGCAATAGGGATCGGCGACATCATGAAAATAATGCACCTCATGCTCTGCACCGCGCAGCTTGCGTCGAAGCTCTGCCACGCCTCTGCGCGCCGATTGCAGATTGCCGCTGGTTATGGCGGCAGCCAAGTGGGATTTAATCTGTGTTTTCATGCAGAACCGGCGATCAAAGTGGCTTGGACATGTCCAGTTTACGCACCACAGCGCCAAACGCCACGCTGTCACACAACAACGTGACGGCAGATCGTCAGAGCCCGTAAAGCGCCCCGAATTTCTGCTCCAGATAAGCCAATAAGGGCTCCGGCCCCGGCTCGACCCCGCTGGCGCGCTGTATGATCTCGCGCGGGGCGAAAAGCCCCCCGAATTGTTGTACGTTTTCGCGCAGCCAAGTGGTCGCGCCCGAGGTGTCCCCTTCGGCCAGTTGACCATCCAGCCCCGGCACCGCGTTGCGCAGGGCCTGATACAGGCACCCGGCATAAACGTTGCCCAGCGAGTAGGTCGGGAAATAACCGAACAGGCCAACCGACCAATGGACGTCCTGCAGGCAGCCGTTCGAAGGTTTGTCGACGGCATAACCGAAATCGGCCTTGAAGCGGTCATTCCAGGCAGCTTCCAGATCGTTGACCTGAAGGTCTCCGGCCATCAGCGCGCGCTCCAGGTCGAAGCGCAGCATGATGTGCAGGTTGTACTGCACCTCATCCGCTTCGGTGCGGATATAGCCGTTATGGACGCGGTTCACCGTGGCGTAGAAGGTATCGGCATCCGCAATCCCGAAATCCCCGAACGCATCGCGCATTTGGGTGTAGAGCCATCCGGTAAACGCACGCGACCGGCCAAGCTGGTTTTCATAGATCCGGCTTTGGCTTTCATGCACGCCCATCGACACGCCGCTTCCCAATGGGGTCAGCGCATAGGCCGGGTCGATCCCTTGCTCGTAGGCGGCGTGGCCGACCTCATGAATGGTCGAGTAGAAGCAGTTGAACGGGTCCGTTTTGCTGGTGCGTGTGGTGATCCGCACATCCGATCCGCTGCCCGAGCTGAACGGGTGTACGGCCTTGTCCACCCTGCCCCGGTTCAGGTCGTATCCAAACGCCAGCGCAAGGGTCTGCGATAGGCGCATCTGGGCCGCCTCGTCAAACGTACCGGCCAGCGCCTGCGGCGCGGGCTTGTCCAGAACTGCCGCGCGCAGCGCCACCAGACGCGGGCGCATCTGATCGAAAATCGCCGCGATCTGCGCGCCGGTTGTGTAAGGCTCGTAATCCTCGACCATCGCGTCGTAGATGTCTCCGCCCTGCGCGAGCGCCGCACCTTCTTCGCGTTTCAGGGCCACGACCTCTTCCAGAACCGGAAGGAAGGCCGACACGTCCTCATCCGCGCGCGCCTGTGCCCATTTTCCCTGCGCTGCCGAAGTGACGCGGGCGATGGCTTTCGCCAGATCGGCGGGCACTTTGACGGTACGCTCATAAGACCGGCGGATTTCGCGCAGTTGTGCCTGACCTGCCGTGTCCAAAGCTTCGGCTTGCTCCAGCCATTCGGCCACACGCGGGTCGGACCGTCGGGCATGCAGAACCGCCTCGATTGCGGCCATTTCCTCGGCTCGTTGGGGCGCGGCCCCGCGCGGCATCACCGTTTCCTGATCCCAGCCCAGGCGGCCAGCGATCTGTCCAAGGGCCGAGGTTTCGCGTTGAAAGGCCATCAGGTCGTCAAAGGCAGTCATCGGGCTCAGGCTCCACGAATTGAGGTTGCAATGGGATAGCCGCTCAGGAAGCGGGCGCGCAGGATCAGGGTCCAGACCACGACGGCCATGAACTGGTGGAAGATCGCGATCTGCCATGGCGCGGCATACAACACGGTGATGACACCGACCACGACCTGTAGCGACAGCGCCGCAAAGGCCGCGTTGAAGGCAAAGCGGGTCTGTGGATGGGCACTGGTCTGGCCGCGCCGCCAGACGATGATCGCGAAGATGAACAGCAGATACCCGGCGCAGCGATGGATGAACTGCACCAATCCGGGGCTTTCAAAGAAATTGCGCCACAGGGGGTCTATTGCCGTTGCATCCGGTGGCAGAAGCTGCCCGCCGATCAGCGGCCAATCGGTGAAAGACCGCCCGGCATCGATCCCGGCGACCAGCGCGCCAATGAGTATTTGCAAAAAGGTGAAATGCAGTAGGCCGGTCGACAGCGAGAACAGTTTCACCTCTTTCGCGCGGCGGGCCTGCATCAGATCGCGTTCCTCGCGCCCGAGCTCAAAGATGTACCAGGCCAGGAAACCCAGGATCACAAAGGCCAGTCCCAGATGCACCGCGAGGCGATAGCTAGCGACGGCGGTCATCCCCTCGCCCTGCGTGACTCCCGAGGCGACCATCCACCAGCCCACCGCGCCCTGAACACCACCCAAAGCGCCGGGGATCAGCAACTTGCCGGTCCAGCCGGTCGGGATTTTGCGGGCGACAAGGAAGCCGAAGAAGCCAAGCGCCCAGACCAGACCAATTAGGCGACCCAACTGGCGATGGCCCCACTCCCACCAATAGATGAACTGAAAATCGCTCAGCTCCATCCACTGGTTCTGGATGCGCCATTGGTCGATCTGTTTGTATTTGTCGAATTCCGCCTGCCAGTCGGCCTCGGTCATCGGCGGGATCGCCCCGGTGATCGGACGCCATTCGGTGATCGACAAGCCGCTGTCGGTCAAACGGGTCAACCCGCCGACAGCGATCATCACAACGACCAAGGCGAACAGGATCATCAGCCAGGCGCGGATCGCCTTGCGCGCGCCACCGCGTCCCTTGTCGATCATACCCGGCTGCACGGCTTGTTGTTTTTCGCTGTCTGAGACGTCTTCGAAGATGCTGCGCTTGGCGCTCATGCTGTCCTCATGTGTCCTGGATTTCGTCGCAAGCTAGGGCCACTGACGGGCGAGGTCCAGCCTCAGCCCTTATCTTTCCAACGGACCATCTGCCGCATGATCCCGTGCAACATCTGCACATCGGCCCGCGTCATGCGCATCCGCGACCAAAGGTTGCGCAGGTTGGTCTTCATGCCGTCGGCCTTTTCGGGCGGATAGAAGAACCCGGCCTCTTCCAGCCGATCTTCGTAATGCTCGACCAGTTTCTCGACCTCGATGCCGGTGGCCCAGTCGCCCTTGCCCAAATCGGTGGCTTCATGCACCACATCGCCGGTCTGGCGCATCCACTCATAAGCGGTCAGCAAGACACATTGCCCAAGGTTCAGCGAGGCATATTCCGGGTTCACCGGCACCGAGATGATGGCGTTTGCCTTGGCGATATCTTCATTCTCAAGCCCTGCCCGTTCGGGGCCGAACAAAACGGTGACCTTTTCACCCGCCGCCACCTTCTGGGCCGCGACCTGCATGGCGCGTTCCGGGCTGTAGACCGGTTTGGTCAACCCGCGCTGCCGCGCCGTGGTGGCGAATACGAATGTACTGTCGGCCAGCGCGCCTGCCAGATCATCGAACAGCTGCGCCTCGTCCAGCAGCCGCCCCGCCCCGCTGGACATCGCCACCGCCTTGGGGTTCGGCCACCCGTCGCGCGGGGCCACGATCCGCATCCGGTCCAGCCCGAAATTCCACATCGCCCGCGCGGCGGCGCCGATGTTTTCACCCATCTGCGGGCGCACAAGCACGAAGGAAGGCTGGGATGTATCGCTGGGCATGGCTGTCTCCGAAAAACTCCGCCCGCTCTAATCCGCCAGCTTTGACAGAGCAACCCGATCCTCTTCTTCTGTTCCCAAATACCCCCTCGGCAGGCTTAAAAGTTTGCTTCCCCGCCGCAATCCGCTAAACCGCGCCAAAGACTGAAAGCGAAGGACGCGCCAATGGACACCCCCGAGCAGCCGCAGATTTATCTGATCACACCGCCGACCATCACGCTCAGCACCTATCCGGACCAGTTGGCGCGGGTGCTGGACGGGGCCGAGATCGCGTGCATTCGTCTGGCGCTGGCCGGCAATGACGAGGACACCATCGCCCGCGCTGCCGATGCCTGCCGCGAGGTGGCCCATACGCGCGACGTGGCCATCGTAATCTCGAACCACGTGCTGCTGGCGCAACGGCTGGGGCTGGACGGGGTACATCTGGATGATGCCGCCCGGTCCGTGCGTGCGGCCCGCAAGGAACTGGGCGCGGACGCGATTGTCGGCAGTTTCTGCGGGGCGTCCAGCCATGACGGAATGACCGCTGGCGAGGCTGGCGTCGATTACGTCGCCTTTGGCCCGGTCGGCACGTCGTCGTTGGGCGATGGTACGCTGGCTGAAAGGGACCTGTTCCAGTGGTGGTCCGAGATGATCGAAGTTCCCGTTGTGGCCGAGGGCGGCCTGACCCCCGACCTGATCCGCGACCTGTCGCCCTGCACCGATTTCTTCGGCATCGGCGATGAAATCTGGTCAGCCGAGGATCCGTTGGCCGCGCTGAACGCGCTATTGGCCCACATGCCTAGCTAAGCATCCACGGCGCGACCATCCAATAGACCCCGACACCCGCAATCAGGATCGAGGCCAGAACCGATACCCGGCCTCGCATCCGATGCGACCCGCCAGAGATCAGGGCAGCACCGGCATAGCCTGCCGCCGCAACCGCGCTGAGTGCAGCCACCGCACCCCCGGCAAATCCCAGGATGGCGGGTGGCAGGTGATCGGGCGGCACGCCAATCGCGATCACGGAGGCGCTGAGCACGTTGCCCAGAAGCAAACCGGCAGCAAAAACCGCCAGTAATCGAAAGACGTGAAGACGCCTCAGGATCAGGTTCCAGAGCGCCAGAATGACGATGGCGGATGTGAGGGCGATAGAGGCTACAAATGGCGACACCCCCAACGCCCCGTAAACCGAAAGCGCCAGTCCGAAGACCAATCCGATCGACAGGAACACCATCTGGGCGATTACTGCGCGCAGTGTCAGGGACAGAAAAACCAAGACCAGAACCAGCGCGATCTCTTGCAGACCGTTGGGCAGAATGCGCGAAAACCCTTTGGGGAAGAACACCTGCACCGCCTGTTCGGGGCTGAGGGCCGCGCCGCCTTGCAGTGGGATCGAAGGACTGGATTCTCCGGCCATGAGATAACCGGTGTAAGGGGCGGCCACCTGTTGCTGTTTCAAAACAACCGGCCCATGACCTTCAGGCCATGTCAGGCGCAGATTGGACGCCCCATCCGGCAAGGGCGCTGTCAGCAACAGTCGTGAAATCCGGGGGGCTGCGATATCGCCGACAACGGGAATGCGCACCCCTTCATAGGCCAGATCGACCGGGCCACCGGCCTCGACCTGCAAGCGCGCCTTCCAGTCGGTGACAAACGCGCGGACCTCGGGCTCCAACTCGGACGAGACCCTTTGGCGTAGCGCCCGGTAGCCAGCATTGTCGGTCAGGTCAGGATCGGTTTCAGGATCAATCCCCGCCAGAAACATCTCGGCGTTCAGGGTGATTTCAAGAAACAGGCTGTCCGCCTTGGTCCAGAACTCGACAATCGTCGGCGGCGGGGTCTGGGCTTGGACGGGCATCGCCAACAGCATCAGCCCCATCATCAGGCGGAAAAAGCCGCTCATGCGCAACGCTCTGCAATAGAAATCAAATCACAAATCATACCGGGCCGAGTTTCCCGCCGAACGCATCAGATCGCAAGCCTGAACGCACAGCACAGGCGGTTTATCTGTGTTGGCGTTAACGTTCGGACTTGCAAGGCCCCCGGTGCTGCGGCATGACAGCGGCATGACTCAGAACAGCGACATCCTGTGTATCGGTTCGGTCCTGTGGGACGTGATCGGGCGGTCGGCCAGCGCCATGCGGCAGGGATCGGACGTGCCGGGCCGGATCACCCGCCTGCCCGGTGGCGTTGCCATGAACATCGCCATGACGCTGGTGCGCTTTGGCATGACCCCAACCCTACTGACCGCCATTGGCCGCGACCCCGAGGGGGACGAGTTGGTCAATTCCTGCGCACGGCTGGGCATGGTGACTGAACACATCTATCGCTCGCAGGACCTGCCCACCGACCGCTATATGGCCGTCGAAGGGGCCAACGGGTTGATCGCTGCCATCGCTGACGCACACTCGCTTGAGGCTGCGGGGGCCAAGATCCTACGCCCCCTGATGCACGGTCCGCTGGGATACGAAAACACCCCCTTCGAAGGCCCGATTGCGCTGGACGGTAACCTGACGCTGAACCTGCTGGAAGAGATCGCGCAAAGCCCGGCCTTTGGCAAAGCCGACCTGCGGGTCGCCCCCGCCTCGCCCGGCAAGGCCGAGCGCCTGCTGCCCTTCCTGAAACACGCCCGCGCGACGCTCTATGTCAATCTGGAAGAGGCCGGTCTGCTCTGCCAGCGCGAGTTCGCCGATTCCGAATCCGCTGCCAAGGGCCTGCTGCACCGGGGCGCGCTGCGCGTGCTGGTGACGGACGGGGGTAACTCGGCCACCGTCGGCTCTGCCTCGGGTGTTCTGACCCAAACCCCGCCTTCGGTTCTAGTGACCCGCGTCACCGGCGCAGGTGACACCTTCATGGCCGCCCATATTGCCTCAGAAGCGGGCGGTGCCGACGAACAGACGGCCCTGACCCGCGCGCTGAACGCCGCCGCAACTTACGTTTCCGGAGAAACTCCCCTGTGATCAACATCCACTACTCAGCCGAGGTCCGCGCCGCCAAAGACGCAGGCCAGCCCATCGTGGCGCTGGAAAGCACCATCATTACCCATGGCATGCCCTACCCGCAGAATGTCGAGGTCGCAGCCCAGGTGGAACAGGACATCCGCGATGCCGGGGCCGTTCCGGCCACCATGGCGGTGATCGAAGGCGTGCTGCATGTGGGGCTTGAACCCGATCAGTTGCAATCTTTGGGTCAGGCGCAGGGCGTCGCCAAACTCTCTCGCGCCGATATGGCCGCCTGCATCGCGACCGGGGGCACCGGAGCCACCACCGTCGCCGCCACGATGATCGCCGCACAGTATGCGGGGATCGAGGTGTTTGCCACCGGTGGCATTGGCGGCGTGCATCAGGGTGCCGAAACCTCGTTCGACATTTCCGCCGACCTGCATGAACTGGGGCAGACGCCGGTTACAGTGGTGGCTGCAGGGGCCAAGGCCATTCTGGATCTGGCCAAAACGCTGGAAGTTCTGGAAACTCTGGGCGTCCCGGTGATCGCCTACGGGCAGGACGAATTCCCCGCCTTCTGGTCTGCGAAATCCCCCTACGCTGCGCCCCTGCGGATGGACAGCGCCGAAGCCATCGCCAAAGCCCACGCCACCCGCCGTGCGCTGGGTTTGCCCGGTGGCCAACTGGTCGCCAACCCGATCCCCGCAGCCGACCAGATCCCGGCTGACGAGCTGGCCCCGATCATCTCCGCCGCGCAGGCCGATGCCGAAACCCACCGGATCACCGGCAAGGCCGTGACGCCCTATCTGCTGCAACGGATCTTTGAAAAGACCAAGGGCCGCTCGCTGACCGCCAATATCGCATTGGTCCGCAACAACGCCCGGTTGGCGGCGAACATCGCTAAAGCGCTGGCAAACGGTGTGTAATTCCGCCCTATTGCACGGGCGCGTTGGACTGCTTAACTAAATCCGCAAATCACCCGGACCTGTAATGAATACACCGTTTGACGAAGAACCCCACCGCCGCCCCGGCCTGTTTTCGCGCCTGCGCGCGTCGTTCCTGACGGGGATCGTCGTCATTGCTCCGGTCTGGTTGACCGTCTGGCTGATCTGGTCCGTTGTCGGCTGGATCGACAGCGCCGTTCTGCCGCTGGTGCCACAGCAATTCCGGCCCGAGCAATATGTGGGCATCAACCTGCGCGGCGTCGGCGTTATCATCTTTCTGGTGTTCACCGTACTGGTCGGCTGGGTGGCCAAGGGTATTCTGGGCCGGTCCTTCATCTCGTTCACCGAAAGTCTGGTGAACCGGATGCCCATCGTGCGGTCGATCTATTCCGGCATCAAACAGATCTCGGAAACGGTCTTTGCTCAGACCGAGCGGTCCTTTGAAAAAGCCTGCCTGGTGCAATATCCGCGCCGTGGCATCTGGGCCATCGGCTTTGTCTCCACGACCGCGAAGGGAGAAGTCAGCACCCGCGCCGAAACCGGTGGCGATCTGCTGAGCGTGTTTATCCCGACCACACCCAACCCGACCTCGGGCTTTTTGCTGTTCTTTCCGGCCGAAGACGTCATCCTGCTGGACATGAGCATCGAAGACGCCGCGAAACTGGTGATCTCGGCCGGTCTGGTCTATCCCAACGAAAAAGACCCGACCCAGCCGCCCGAGTGATCAGCCGAACATCGCGGGCAGATCAACCGTACTGTTCTGGCCCAAGTCCGATTTGTGGCGCTTTAAGAACCCGTCTGCGGCGTCACGACCCGCTTGTTTCAGCTTATGCAGGATCACCGGGTTGGGCACCGTCTTGGTGGCAACCGACAGACTGTTCATCAGCTCGTTATCCGCAACCATATGCACCAGAACGCGGCTCATCTCTCCGGCCTTCAGCTTGCCCTCTTCCAGCAATCGCTGAACGAAATTGATCGCCCGCAACTCGCGGAACAGGGATGAGTTAAAGCTGATCTCATTAATCCGGTTCTGAATCTGCTGCGGCGTCACCGGCAGTTCATCGCGCTCCAGCGGGTTGATATTCACGATCACCACATCATCCGGCAAATCATCGCCAAACAACGGGTACAAGGCCGGGTTGCCGGTATAGCCCCCATCCCAATAGGCTTCCGTCCGCTCCGTCTCGGGGTCGTAAATCTCAACCGCCTTGAACAGCGTCGGCAAACAGGCCGAGGCAAGGATCGCATCAGTCGAAATCTCTTCCCCTGTGAACACCCGGATCTTGCCGCTGCGCACGCAGGTTGCGCAGACAAACAGGCGCGGCCCCTGATCGGCGCAGATTTCCTTGAAATTGAACCGGTCCACAACGGGTTCCAGCGGGTTCGTATAGAACGGCCCGTAGGCATAGGGCGACACCATCCGCGACCACGCATCGCCAATGGAATACGGCAGCGAGTACTCCATGGCCTGCGCAATGCTCGCAGGCTCCAACCCGCGAAACCAGTTGGCCAGCCGCATGTCGCCCACGGCCCCCATCCGCTTCCAAAGCTCATCCAACCGCGCCCGTGCGCCGTCTCGGCCCGAATGCACCATGCCGGATTTGAACGCCGCCCCGTTCAGCGCCCCCGCCGAGGTTCCGGTGATCGCCGCAACTTCAATATCTTCCTCATCCAGAAACCGGTCGAGCACCCCCCAGGTAAACGCCCCATGCGCCCCACCGCCCTGCAATGCCAGGTTGATCTGTTTCACGATGGGCCTCCTTTACTCGCTTTTGGTAGCGGCTTCCAGCGCTTGCTTAAATTCGTCTCTTGAGATTTCAACAGTGTACCCACCATCCCATTCCTCTTCGAACTCATCCAAATTCTCAGGCTCGAGACCTAGTGTGCGATAAAGATGGGCGGCGGTAACTCTCTGAACCACTGGCAGTTTCTTGGTAGCTGTAGCGCTAGGAGAGTAATAACTGATACACTCCAGCATCCGTCCGTCTCTGGAGAACCGGAAATACTGCAAACAGGGAGATTGCTGCGCCTGCGCTTCAACAAGCTTGAAGTATCGGCATCCATATTTTTTCATCTGAATGCATTTCCTTTCTGAGGACAATCGCGTTTGTCAAAGAGCTTACTTTAGTCGCCACGGTGGGCTGAGAGGCAAGGCGACTATGAAAACCCCACAGATCGTCACAAAGCCGTCCAGCCCCCATCGACTGAAATCGTCGTGCCGGTGATCTGCGCCGCCGCATCCGAACACAGGAACTGCACGGTTCCACCCAATTGCTCAACCGTGGCGAACTCTTTCGACGGCTGCCGCTCCAGCAGAATGTTCTTCACCACATCCTCGCGGCTCATGTTGTATTCCTTCATCGTGTCGGGAATCTGCGCCTCGACCAGCGGTGTCAGCACGTAACCGGGACAGATCGCATTGCAGGTGATCGGCTCTTGCGCGGTTTCCAGCGCTACGGTTTTGGTCATCCCGACAACCCCATGTTTGGCCGCAACATAAGCCGCCTTGAAGGGCGAGGCCGTCAGCCCGTGCGCCGAGGCGATATTGACGACCCGCCCCCAGCCCGCTGCGCGCATCATTGGCAAGGCCGCCGCCGTGGTGTGAAAGGCCGAGTTCATGTTGATCGCAATAATCGCGTCCCATTTCTCGACCGGGAACTGATCGATTGGCGACACATGCTGAATGCCTGCGTTGTTCACCAGAATATCGCAGGTCCCGGCCTGTTCGATCAGCGCCCGGCATTCGTCACCCTTCGACATGTCCGCCTTGATGTAGCGCGCATTGGTGCCGGTCTGCTTGGCAATCTCGGCGGCCAAGGCGTGATCCTCATCCCGGTCGGTGAACGAGTTCAGAACCACATCCGCCCCGGCCTTGGCCAGTTCGCGCGCGACGCCCAGCCCGATCCCCGAGTTTGATCCTGTAATGATTGCTGTTTTGCCCGACAGGCTCATGACCGTTCTCCCTTAGCATCAGATTGGGCACAGCATGCCATGCTGCACCTGCAAAGAAAACGGGGAAAGACGCCGCTAAAGCACCGCGGCAAGACCGCGCGAACCAACCAAAAAAAACGCCCGCACGAAGCGGGCGTTAAGTTATTGAGGCAGGTTTCATACAGGCAAGAAACCTATCGAGCAGTGAGACCTTTATAAGCAATTCTGTGCCTTCATCCAAGCTAAAAGTTTGAAAATAAGAAAAATCATCGGTACGGTGATCCCCAACAAAATAAGGCCAGAGCAGGATTGTTTCCAAAATGCGCCAGGATTTCCTAAGCCCTCTTCGTCCATTCGCAGCGGGAATCGCCTGCATTTTGGCGACCTCTTTCGCCCATGCAGATTCGGCCCATGGCATAGCTATGTATGGCGACCCGGCCCTACCACCGGATTTTGTGTCGCTGCCCTACGCCAATCCGGACGCGCCGAAAGGTGGCAGGGTCGTTTTTGGGAACACGGGCGGCTTTAACAGCTTGAACCCGTTTGTGCAAAAAGGCACCTCACCCTGGCAGCTTAGATTTTGGACGCATGAGAGCCTGATGGGCCGGTCCTGGGACGAACCTTTCACTCTTTACGGGCTGTTAGCCGAATCAGTTGAGACTGCACCAGACCGGTCCTGGGTCGAATTTACACTGCGGGAAGAGGCTGAATTTTCAGACGGAAGCCCGGTAACTGTCGAAGATGTGATCTGGTCCTACCAGACCCTCGGGACCGAGGGGCATCTGCGTTATCGCGGTCTGTGGGGAAAAATCGACAGCATCGAACAGACCGGCCAGCGTTCTGTCCGGATCACCTTTAACGAACCGAATCGGGAACTTGCGCTGATCGCCGGTCTGCGTCCGATCCTGCAAAAGGCGCAGTGGGAAGGTCGCAGCTTTGCCGACGCCCAACTGCATGATGTGCCAATCGGCAGCGGCCCCTATGTGATCGACGACTATGAGGCCGGGCGATACGTCAACCTGAAGCGGAACCCAGATTACTGGGGCAACGATGTCCCGTTCCGCCGGGGCACGATGAACCTGGATGATATGCGGATCGAATTCTATGGCGACGCCACGGTACTGTTCGAAGCGTTCAAAGCCGGGGAACTGTCCGCCGTCCGCGAGTTCAATGCCGACAAATGGGCCACCCAGTACAACTTCCCCGCCATCCAGCGCGGCGATGTGATCAAGACAGAAATCCCGCACGGCAAGCCCTCGGGCATGACCGGGTTTGTGATGAACACGCGCAAAGCCCCCTTTGACGACTGGCGCGTGCGCGAGGCGCTGACGCTGGCGTTCAACTTTGAATTCATCAACGACACAATCACCGGTGGCGCGCAGCCCCGGATCACCTCGTATTTCTCGGGCTCGGATCTGGCTATGCAGCCCGGCCCGGCAACCGGCAAGGTCAAAGAGCTGCTGGAGCCTTTTGCCTCGGACCTGACCCCCGGCACCCTGGAAGGTTATGCGCTGCCCCAAGGGGATGGCTCGGCCCGCAACCGCGCCAATATCCGCAAAGCGACAAAACTGCTGGCCGAGGCAGGATGGACCATTCAGGGCGGCGTGTTGCAAAACCAGAACGGCGAGGCATTCCGCATGACCGTTTTGCTGCAACAGGGCGACGCCGAGATGGAAACTGCCGTCGAAATCTATGCCCGCGCGTTGGAGCGTTTGGGCATTCAGGTCATAACAGAACAGGTCGACAGCGCACAGTATACCGGTCGCACGTCCGAGTTGGATTTCGACGTGACCCCGTTCCGCCGCGCCTTGTCCCTGTCACCGGGGAATGAGCAGCGCCTGTATTGGGGCAGTGAAAACGCCGATACGCCGGGCACGCGCAACCTGATGGGCGTCGCCTCACCCGCCGTGGACGGGATGATCGACGCGATGCTGGCCTCGGAATCGCGCGAAGATTTCGTCGCCGCCACCCGTGCGCTGGATCGTGTTCTGACCGCCGGCCGCTATGTTATCCCGATCTGGAGCTTTGATGTCGGCCGCATCGCGCATGTCAGTGCGCTGAAGTTCCCCGAGACGCTTCCGATCTATGGCGACGGCCCTCAGTACATGCCCGAAGTCTGGTGGTACGAAGAGTAACGGTCCGGCGTGATCCTTTTGCTGACAGCTAACTGACCCAAGGATGTCGGGTGCAGATCAATCCCCGGCTGTTCAATCCGGCGATCAATCGACCGGGTTCGGCAAAAATTGGCACATGCGGGACCAACCCCCAAATCTGGTATGTTGCGCGAAGCCCTCGGCTATATTCCGCGCAACCAACAAATCTTAGCGAAAGATCAAATTGACGCCTCAAAACGCTTTACTATGCGCAATTTACCGATATACCTTGTGGTTAGTCAGATCAGATCCACACTGCGATTTAATTGTTATTTTACGGACACCTATCGCGTGTCGCTCAGGTCCTGACACAGAACAAACGGACCAGCCGCCACTCACACTGAACTGCAGGTCCGATCGCCCGTTGCGGGATGTCCGCAGCGGGCATTTTTGTTCGGTACTGCCCCAAATCAGACTGCGACATTTTGTCATGTCCGAGGTCACGCCAACACATACGTACGCTGTCTGTGGGGGAGAGCAGTCCTAAGCAAACCAAGGGAAGCTCGCACATGTTGAACTGGACAGATCTGACGCAGGACCTGGGCGCGACCTATGCCCGTGCCAAACGACGATTTCCAAACCTGAGGGATCAGGACATGGATCGCGTGTGGAACAACCGTGAACAGTTCGAGGCCTACCTGGCCGAGCGTCATCATCTGACTGTGAACGAAGCCAGGGAAGAGGTCGAGGATTTTCTGTTCACGGAACGCCTGAACCACGAACTGTCCCACGCTCATCTAGTTAAGTGACGTCACCCACAGGATCGTTGCGTCTTCGTCGCTGACAGACACCACGTTATGCCCCATACTGCCATCGTAATAAGCGCTGTCGCCGCGGCGCATTTCGACGGGTTCGTAGAACTCGGTATACAGGCGAACAACGCCGGTCAGCACGTATAGAAACTCTTCCCCGTCATGGCGCACCCAGCCGTCGAACTCATCCATTGATCGTGCCCGCACGCGCGCGCGGTAGGGCAGCATCTGCTTCTTGGTCAGTGTCTCGGCCAGCAATTCGTGCTCGTATGTCACTGTGGCATGCGCGGTTCCGTCGCCCATACGCGTGACGGCCATCCGCCCGATCACCTGATCCCGCTGCGGCGGGGTGAAAAGCTGCGGAACCGAAATTTCCAACCCGGTGGCCAGTTTCTTCAACGCGTCATAGGTGGGCGACATCTGCCCGTTTTCAATTTTGCTAAGTGTTGAGCGCGCCAGCCCCGCCTGTGTTGCCGCCTGTTCCAGCGTCCAGTTGCGCGCCTTGCGCAGCTCGCGCACCCGCGCGCCAAGATCCAGCGGCTCGAGTTCAGTCTCGACGCCAGACTCGCGGGCGATGCGGATTAGGGATTTGGGATCTTGGTCGCTCATGGCCTTTCTATAGAACCAGCCAGCCGTGCTTGCAACGCGACAAGCGCCGCGCTAGCCAGACAGCATGTTGTCGATCTTTGATCAGGGGCCGCCCGCCCCCTGCCCTGAACCGTTCAATCTGGCCGCACATGTTTTGCGTAAGGCGGATCAGTTGCCGGACAAAACCGCCCTGTCCGTCCTCGGCCAGAACGGAACGGATGAATGGAGCTACAGCCGACTGAAACGCGCCATTCTGGGAACGGGCACCGGGTTGTTGCAGGCCGGGTTGAAACCCGGTGACATTGCACTGATGCGTTTGGGAAATACGGTGGATTTCCCTATCGCCTATCTTGGGGCGATTGCCGTTGGGATCGTACCGGTCCCAACATCGTCGCAACTGACCGAACCGGAAACGGCCCGCATGATCGCCGATCTGAGCCCCGCCGCCATCCTGCGAGACCCGTCCGTGGCCTGCGTCCCGCATCCGCATCAGATCGACCTGCCTGCGCTGACCGCCATGCGCGACCTGCCCCCCGCCACGTTCGACCTGGGCGATCCCCAGCGACTGGCCTATGTGGTCTACACCTCGGGCACCTCGGGCAAGCCGCGCGCTGTTGCCCATGCGCATCGGGCGATCTGGGCGCGGCAGATGATGGTGGACGGCTGGTACGGGCTGACTCAGGACGACCGCCTGTGCCATGCCGGGGCGTTCAACTGGACCTACACGCTGGGCACCGGCCTGATGGACCCTTGGACAATTGGCGCGACCGCCCTGATCCCCGAGCCGGGCACCGACATCTCAGCACTGCCCCAGCTTCTGCGCCACAGCCGCGCGACGATTTTTGCGGCCGCTCCGGGTGTGGTTCGCAAGATGCTGCAAGCAGCCGACAAGATCGATTTGCCTAACCTGCGACACGCCCTGTGTGCGGGCGAAAAGCTGTCGCGGTCCTTGCACGCGCAGTGGCAAACGACCACCGGGACCGAGCTGTATGAAGCCTATGGCATGTCAGAATGCTCGACCTTCATCTCGTCCAGCCCGGCGCATCCGGCACGCGGCGAGGCGCTGGGGCAACCTCAGCCGGGTCGCCGCGTGGCGATCCTTGGACCGGACGGGCCAGTCCCTCAGGGACAGGACGGCACTATCGCCATCCATCGCTCGGACCCCGGCCTGATGTTGACCTATCTGAACGCCCCGGACGAAGTCGCGGACCGGATGCAGGGTGAGTGGTTCTTGACCGGCGATCAGGGGGCAATGGCCGTGGATGGGCAGATCACCTATCTGGGCCGCGACGACGACATGATGAACGCAGGCGGCTATCGCGTCTCGCCGGTCGAGGTTGAATCGGCGCTGTCCCACTATCCCGGTATCACCCAGGTCGGCGCGGCTGCGGTTGAGGTCAAACCAGACACTTTTGTGATCGCCGCCTTCTACACTGGCCCCCAAAGACTGGACGACGCGGCCCTGCGCGCCTATGTCCAAGCCAATCTGGCGCGCTACAAACAACCGCGCGCCTTTGTTCACCTTCCCGAGTTGCCGACCGGCGGCAACGGCAAACTCCTGCGCCGCGCATTGCCGGCCTATTTCAAGGCGACCTCCGAATGACCCAGACCGTCAAGCTTGATATCCTGTCCGACCCGATCTGCCCCTGGTGCTATATCGGCAAGACCCATCTGGACAAGGCGCTGGCCAAGGTCCCGGATCATCCCTTTGTCATCGAATGGCATCCGTTCCAACTGAACCCCGAGATGCCGGATGAAGGCATGGATCGGCGCGAATACCTTGAGCGTAAGTTCGGCGGTAAAGAAGGCGCGGTGCGGGCCTATGCACCTGTGGTCGAACATGCCGAAAACGCCGGTCTGACGATTGATTTCGAAGGGATGAAGCGCACCCCAAACACTCTGGACGCGCACCGCCTGATCCATTGGGCGGGGATCGAGGGCAAACAGAACGCCGTCGTCGATGCGTTGTTTGACGCCTATTTCGTTCAGGCGCGCGACATTGGCGACCCCGAGGTTCTGTCCGACATCGCTGACAGCGCGGGTATGGACGCCGCCGTGGTCATGAAACTTCTCAAATCAGACGCCGATCGCGAGGATATTCGCAAGCGCGACACCCATTCGCGCGAAATGGGTGTAAACTCGGTGCCCACCTATATCGTTGCCAATCAACACGCCGTTCCCGGCGCGCAACCCCCTGAAATGTGGGAAAAAGTGATTTCTGAGATCATGTCTCAACTTGAGGCTTCCTCTGCAGAATAGCACATAGGTCTGTGCAAAATTCCGGTCTGGCGCAACCTGATCTGCCGTGATAGCGCGAACAGGTAAGGAGTGCCCATGGCCAATCGCATGTCCCGGGGGGAGTTCATTGCGCTGATTGCAATGATGTTCTCGACCATAGCCTTTTCAATCGACTCGATGCTGCCCGCCCTGCCCGAGATCGGCGCGCAGCTCAGCCCTGATGACGTCAACCGCGCGCAACTGATCCTGACATCCTTTGTGCTGGGCATGGGGATTGGGACGTTCTTCACCGGCCCTTTGTCGGATGCCTTTGGGCGTAAGCCGGTCATCTACGGCGGCGTTGTGCTGTATATCGTGGCTTCGGTCGTGGCCTGGGCCAGTTCCTCGCTGGAACTGGTTCTGGCGGCCCGCGTGGTTCAGGGCCTTGGCGCGGCGGGTCCGCGTGTTGTGGCGATGGCGATTATCCGAGATCTATATTCGGGGCGCATCATGGCGCGGATCATCTCGATTGCGATGATGATCTTTACGCTGGTGCCCGCAGCCGCGCCAATGATGGGCGCAGGCGTGATCGCCCTGTTCGGATGGCGCGGCATCTTTGTCTCGTTCATCCTGTTTGCCCTGATTACAGTCACATGGATGGGCACCCGCCTGCCCGAGTCTCTGCCAGTGGAAAACCGCCGCCCCTTCCGGCTGCCACTGATGGTTGCCGCCACGAAAGAGATGTTTGCCCATCCCACGGTGCGCCTGTCGATCATGGTTCAGACCTTATGCATGGGTATCCTGTTCACCATGCTGACCATGGTGCAGCCCGTCTATGACGTGGTGCATGACCGGGCGGACAGCTTTCCGTTCTGGTTTGGGTTTGTGGCCCTGATCTCGGGCTCGGCCAGTCTGCTGAACGCGGCCCTCGTGGTGCGGGTTGGGATGCGCCGCATGGTCACATGGGCGCTGGGGGGCCAGATTCTGATCACCGCCGTGGTGATTACGCTGAACGCTCTGCCAATGTCGCCCAACGCCTCATTCGCGCTGTTTGTGGTGTGGCAAACCACGATTTTCTTCATGGCGGGCGTCACGCTGGGCAACCTGAACGCCATCGCGATGGAGCCGATGGGACATATTGCAGGCATGGCCGCATCAGTCATCGGATCGGTTGCCACGGTGCTGGCCGCTGGCATCGCAGCGCCTGTGGGGCTGCTGTTCGATGGCTCGATCACGCCTTTGTCAACGGGCATCCTGACCATGTGCATCGTCGCCTTTGGTCTGATGGTTCACATGGGCCGGATCGAAAACCGCCTGCCCGCCTGACCCTGTGCAGATCCCGTGAAACGCGCTAACCTGCCTTGAACATTCCGGGGGAGGTTATTTGATGAGCTATGATTACGATTTGGGCACCTATTCCTGCCCCGTCACCACATCATCGGCCGAGGCCCAGCTTTGGTTCGACCGGGGTCTGGCTTGGACCTATGGCTATAACCACGGTGAGGCTGTGGTCTGTTTCCAGAAAGCGGTTGAGCATGACCCGGCCTGCGCCATGGCCCATTGGGGCGTCGCTTATGCCGCCGGTCCGAACTACAACCTGCCATGGGAATTGCAGGATGACCGGGGGCGGCAAAAGGCCCTTGGCATAGCCTATGACGCCGCGCAGAAGGCGCTGGCGCTGACGGACACATGTACCGATGTCGAAAAGGCGCTGATCAACGCCCTGCCTGCGCGTTACCCGCAACGGGATCCGGTCGAGGATATGCATCGATGGGATTTCGACTTTGCCGACGCCATGCGCGCAGCCTTCGCTGCCCAGCCCGGACATCTGGACCTGCGCACCATCTATGTCGAATCCCTGCTGAACCTGACCCCTTGGAAAATGTGGGACCTGAGCACCGGCAAACCCGCCGAAGGGGCCGCCACACTTGAAGCGCAAGAGGCACTGGAATGGGCGATGGACAATGACCCCGCCGCCATGTCTCATCCCGGCCTGCTGCATCTGTATGTTCATCTGATGGAAATGTCGCCGACCCCGGAAAAAGCGCTGAAAGCAGGCGACGTGCTGCGTACTTTGGTCCCCGATGCCGGGCATCTTGTGCATATGCCGACCCATATCGATGTGCTTTGCGGGCACTATCAGAATGTGGTGCACTGGAACGAAAAGGCCTCGGTCGCCGATCTGAAGTATTACGAACGTGAAGGCGCGTTCAACATCTATACCGGCTATCGCCAGCACAACTATCACTTCACCATCTATGGCGCGCTGTTTCTGGGCCAGATGGAGCCCGCACTGCGCGCCAATCAGGGGCTTTGGGACACCACGCCCGAAGAAATGCTGCGCGTTGAAAGCCCGCCCATGGCGGATTTCTTCGAAAGCTATATGTCGATGGGCCCTCATATCCTAATCCGCTTTGGCCGCTGGGAAGAGGCCAAGGCACTGGAGTTGCCCGAAGACCCCGACCTGTTCCGCACGCTGACGGCAACCACCCATTACGCCCGCGCCATCGCCCATGCCGCAACCGGCGATGTGGCGCAGGCCGAAGCCGAGGAACAGCTGTTCCTCAGCGCCAAAGCCTGCGTGCCCGAGGCGCGGCGGCTGCACAACAACCGCGTTATCGATCTGCTGGAGGTCGCAACCGAGATGCTGCGCGGCGAGATTGAATACCGCAAAGGCAATTTCGAGATCGCCTTTGCGCACCTGCGCCGCTCGGTCGAGTTGGACGACACCTTGCCCTATGATGAGCCGTGGGGCTGGATGCAACCCACGCGCCACGCACTTGGGGCCCTGCTGTTCGAACAAGGCCATGTGGCCGAGGCCGAAGCGGTCTATCGCAAGGATCTGGGATTGGGCGGAAACCTCAGCCGCGCCTCGATCCATCCGGACAATGTCTGGAGCCTGAAGGGCCTTCATGATTGCCTGAAAGCGCGCAGCGAGACGGTTGAAATCAAACAGATCAAACAACGGCTTGACCTTGCGCTGGCACGAGCCGACGGTGCAGTCGGCGCATCCTGTTTCTGCGCCCAAGCCGCGATGAGAGCTGCCGAATGAAATCACTGAAACTTGCGCTGGCCGCGCTGATCTGTGGGCCGGTCTGGGCGGATCGCCAAAGTTTCACCCCCGTGGATCAGGCGGGCAGTGACCCGTCTCTGGTGGCGTTTCGCGACAACCTGCTGGCCAAAGTCGCCGCTCGCGATACCGAGGCCGTGATCGCCGCCGCCTGCCCCGATATCTATATCAGTCACGGCACCGAAAGCGGCCCCGAAGCGTTTCGGCAAAGCCTGACCGTACCGCCCGAAACGCTGGCCGAGGATACACGCCACCAGGCCGACGCGCTGCGCGAAGCCTATTGGACTGCGTTGGAAGACACTTTGTCCCAGCCTGGCTATTTCGATGATCAGGGCGAATTCTGGATGCCGCATCAATGGCAGATCTCTCTGCCCGCCGCGCTGGATCCGTTTCTGGCCTATTTCGTGACCGGAGACCGGGTCACCCTGCGCCGGTCCGCAGCGCGCAGTGGCGGTATTTTGGACTTCATCAGCCACGAGGTCGTTCTGGTGCCCGAATATCAGGACGGCGCCGAATACCAACTGGTCCGCCTGACTGATGGCACACTCGGCTATATGCACAGCGATTTCCTGTGGTCCATGGTGGGCTACCGCGCCGCACTGGTGAAATCCGACGCGGGCGACTGGCAGCTTTGTACCTTTGTGACCGGGGATTAGGCTTTCGCCTTTTTCTTCTCGGCCACAACCTTTTCCGCCAGATCGCGGGCAATGGCAAAAGCGCCCTTGATCTTGTCGCTGTCCTTCTTCCAGTCGCGGCGCACGACGATCTTGTTGTCCTTGACCTTGGCAAGGCCGCGCTGGTTCTGGATGAACTCCACCAGCCCCTGAGGCGAGGCAAACTTGTCATTGTGGAACTGGATCGTAGCACCCTTCGGCCCGCCATCCAGCTTGGCAATCCCCGCCCGTTTGCACATCGCCTTGATGCGCACCACCAGCATCAGGGTGTTCACCTCTTTCGGCAAAGCACCGAAGCGGTCGATCAGTTCCGCGGCAAAGCCTTCCAACTCGACCTTGGTCGAGAGCGACGACAGACGTCGATAGAGGCCAAGACGCACGTCCAGATCGGGCACGTACTCCTCGGGGATCAGAACCGGGACGCCCAGATTGATCTGCGGGGCCCACTGGTCGTCGGCATCCGACAGCCCCTCCATCTCACCGGCCTTGATCTTGGCAATCGCCTCTTCCAACATCGATTGGTAGAGTTCATAGCCCACGTCGCGCATCTGACCGGATTGTTCCTCGCCCAGCAGGTTGCCCGCGCCGCGAATGTCGAGGTCTTGGCTGGCCAGCGTGAACCCTGCCCCCAGCGTGTCCAGCGAGCCCAAAACCCGCAGCCGTTTTTCGGCCGTCGCGGTCAGTTTCTGGCGCGGCTTGGTGGTCAGGTAAGCATAGGCGCGGGTTTTTGAGCGCCCGACCCGCCCCCGGATCTGATAGAGCTGCGCCAGACCGAACATATCCGCCCGGTGCACAACCATTGTGTTCGCAGTCGGAATATCCAACCCGCTTTCGACAATCGTCGTCGCCAGCAGCACGTCGTATTTGCCGTCATAAAACGCGTTCATCCGGTCGTCGAGCTCACCCGCCGCCATCTGGCCATGCGCGACGACATAAGACAGTTCGGGCAGCTGGTCTTTGAGGAATTCTTCGATCTCGGGCAGATCCGAGATGCGGGGAACGACGTAAAAGCTCTGCCCGCCGCGATAGTGTTCGCGCAGCAGCGCCTCGCGAATGGTGACTGCGTCGAATTCGCTGACATAGGTGCGGATGGCCAGACGGTCGATGGGCGGAGTGCCGATGATCGACAGATCGCGCACGCCGGTCAGGCTCAATTGCAATGTCCGGGGGATCGGAGTGGCGGTCAGCGTCAACACGTGAATGTCCGAGCGCAGTTGCTTCAGGCGTTCTTTGTGGCCGACACCGAAATGCTGTTCTTCGTCGATGATCAGCAGGCCGAGATTCTGGAACCGCACCCCTTTGGCCAGCAAGGCATGGGTGCCGATCACGATATCAACCGTGCCGCGCGCCAACCCGTCGCGGGTCTGTTGCGCCTCTTTGGCCGAGACAAAGCGCGACAATTGCCGCACTTCCAGCGGGAAGCCCCGGAACCGCTCCTTGAACGACGCCGCGTGCTGACGGGCCAGCAAGGTGGTCGGCGCAACCACCGCCACCTGCACGCCCGACATGGCGGCGACAAATGCCGCGCGCATGGCGACCTCGGTCTTGCCGAAACCCACATCGCCACAGATCAGGCGATCCATCGGCGCACCGGAATGCATGTCCTCCATCACCTCGGAAATCGCGCGCAGCTGGTCGTCGGTTTCCTGATAGGGGAATCGCGCGCTGAACTCCTCCCACGCGTGAGGGGGCGGGTCCATGACCGGAGCCTTGCGCAAGGCGCGTTCAGCCGCGATGCGGATCAGCTTGTCCGCCATCTCGCGGATGCGCTCTTTCAGCTTGGCCTTCTTGGCCTGCCAAGCGCCGCCGCCCAGACGGTCCAGCAGCCCTTCATCGTGGCCGTATTTTGACAGAAGTTCGATGTTTTCGACCGGCAGGTACAGCTTGGACTGTTCGGCATATTCCAGCAGCAGGCATTCATGGGCGGCCCCTGCGGCGGTGACCACCTCCATGCCCATGTAACGGCCAATACCGTGATCGACATGAACCACCAGATCACCGGGGGACAGCGATTGGGTCTCGGTCAGGAAATTCTCGGCCTTGCGGCGTTTCTTGGGCTGGCGGATCAGGCGGTCGCCCAGCACGTCCTGCTCGGCGATCACCGTCAGATCGGGGGTTTCGAACCCGTGTTCCAACGCCCAGATCGCCAGATGTAACCCCCGTTTTCCGACACGGGTGCCGTCGGTGACGGGGATGGCTTCGGCCAGCCCCTCATCCTCGATCAACCCGGTCAGACGTTCGCGCGCGCCCTCGGAATACGAGGCGATCAGGACCGGGCCTTTGGACAGCTTGTCGGCGATGTGACCCGCCAGCGCGCCAAACAGGCTGATGCTTTCCTGCTGCCGCTCGGGCGCAAAATTACGCCCGATCCGCCCGCCTGCATCGATCACGCCGGGACCGCTGGCCTGCGGCAAGGGGCTGAACTGCATCACCCGCCGGTCGCCCACGGCCTGTTCCCAAGCCGCGTCATCCATATACAGCAATCCGGGCGGCGTCGGTTTGTAGACCGTATCCATGCGCGAGCGGTTTTCCAGCGCCAGACGACGGGTTTCATACTGATCGGCAATCGTATCCCAACGTGCCAGCCGTGCCGGTGTCACCTGATCATCAACCGTGATTGTCGCATCCGGAAGATAATCGAACAGCGTTTCTAGCTTTTCGTGGAAGAACGGCAGCCAGTGTTCGACGCCTTGGTGTTTTCGGCCTGCGCTAACTGCTTCATACAGCGGATCATCAGTTCCGGCAGCGCCAAATTCGATGCGATAGTTCTGGCGGAACCTCGTGATTGCAGCCTCGTCCAGAATGACCTCGGAAACCGGTGCGAGTTCAACCACCTCCAGCTTCTCAGTCGTGCGTTGGGACACTGGATCAAACCGGCGCGCGCCGTCCAGCACATCGCCGAACAGGTCCAGCCGGACAGGCCCGGATTCACCCGGCGGGAAAATGTCGATGATGCCACCCCGGATCGCGTAGTCGCCCGGTTCCATCACCGTGGGGCTTTGGGTGAACCCCATGCGCACCAGAAACTTGCGCAGCGCGTCCTCATCCACGCGATGGTTCACACGGGCGGTGAATGCAGCTTCGCGCAGCACATCGCGCGCCGGCACCCGCTGGGTCGCGGCGTTTAGCGTGGTCAGCAGCACGAACCGCTCGGGCATCTGGTGCACCAAAGCCGCCAATGTCGCCACTCGCGCCGCGGCGATATCGGCATTGGGCGACACCCGGTCGTAAGGAAGGCAATCCCAGCCGGGAAACACAAAGACCGGCATGTCAGGGGCAAAGAAGGCCAATGCGGCTCGCATCGCCTCCATCCGCTTATCATCCCGCGCGACGTGGCAGACCGGCCCACCCGAACGCGCGATCTCGTTCAGGACAAGCTGCGCGTCAAACCCTTCCGGGGCGCCGCCGACTGTCACGTGGTTCGGAGCCTTCATCGCCTTGCCTTTCAGATTTCGTTATCCCAGAACGCCAATCGAGAGGTTCTGATACATGCCCCAGAGGGAAGTGACCAGTATCGAGATCATGCCGATGATCTGGGTGTAAAGCCGACACCGAGACAAGGCTTTTGCCACCCTTTCCAGCGTCAGTTCATGTTGCCGCAAGCGACGGGCGTAGACGACGTTCAGAACCGTGACGATGGTCATCGGGAACATCAGCAAAAACAGGGCCTGCGCAAACTCGACGCCATAGTAAAACCCAAGCGTTGCCAATCCGGTGAATACAAAACAGGCCAGCGCCAGAAGGACGGCGCCCGACACTTCCACCAGATACAGCAAACGGTTGGAATTGATCCGAACGATGTCCAGCAGATCAAGCTCGACCTGGCCGCCGATCCGGCGCGCCCGCACGACCAGGTCGTAAGGCACCCCCATCACCCAATGGCTGGCCGAGGACCACATCACCGCCAGAACGATCCAGAACCACAGATTCGAAAAGCTGCGCATGTCGATGAGTTCGAAGATCGAGGTGTACCAGTCCAAACCCAGCCCTTTATTCAAAATCCTCAGGGGGTTCTATCGCAGCGGCGCGTCCATTGGTACCCTTGAGCCTTAGGCGAATTCATGCCACCCAATGCGGCAATGTTCAAGGAGCACGCGCCATGAAACCGACCATCGCCCCCTACCCCATGACCCGTTTTCGCCGGGCCCGGCAGTCCGAGGCAATTCGGGGGCTGGTGCGTGAGAATACGCTGACCACGGACGATCTGATCTGGCCGGTTTTCGTGCGCGACGGCGAAGGTGTGGAAGAACCGGTGCCTTCGATGCCCGGCGTCATGCGCCGCTCGGTCGATCTGATTGCCAAGGCAGCGGTCGAGGCTCAGGCCCTTGGAATCCCGGCGATTTGCATCTTTCCTTACACCGATCCGGCACTGAAGACCGAAGACTGTGCCGAAGCCTGGAACCCCAACAACCTGTCGAATCGTGCAATCCGCGCGATCAAGGCGGCTGCGCCAGAGATCGCGATCATGACCGACGTGGCGCTGGACCCTTACAATATCAACGGCCATGACGGCTATGTGGTCGATGGCGAGATCGTGAATGACCGGACCGTTGAAGCCTTGGTCAAGATGACCCTTGCTCAGGCCGAGGCCGGCGCGGACATCATTGGCCCGTCGGATATGATGGATGGCCGCATCGGGGCGATGCGTTCGGCGCTGGAAGGTGCAGGGCACCATAACGTGATGATCCTCAGCTACGCCGCCAAATACGCCAGCGCCTTTTATGGTCCGTTCCGCGATGCGGTTGGCGCATCGGGCGCGCTGACCGGTGACAAGAAAACCTATCAGATGGATCCCGCGAACTCGAACGAAGCCCTGCGCCTGATCGAACGCGACCTGACCGAGGGCGCAGATATGGTGATGATCAAACCCGGTATGCCCTATCTGGACATCTGCCGCCGGGTGAAAGACACGTTCGGCGCGCCGACCTATGCCTATCAGGTCTCGGGTGAATACGCGATGATCCAGGCGGCGGCGCAGAACGGCTGGATCGATGGCGACAAGGTCATGGTGGAAAGCTTGCTGGCCTTCAAACGCGCCGGGTGCGACGGTATCCTGACCTATTTCGCCCCCAAGGTTGCAGAGATGCTGCAGGGCTAAAACCCCGGATTGTCGCGATATTTCGCCTATTGATACGCAGGCGCGCAAAGCTTTCCCGTGACATATACGGGCAATCGGCGTATTCTTGCACATAAGATCGGGATCACCCGACATATCAGGCACATTTACAAGAGACAGGACATATGAGCAGTTCCCAATCCCCCCGACTGAGCCGTCGCGGCTTTGCTTTTGGCATGGCTGGGCTGACCTTGACCGCAGCCTGCGGCAACGGCGTTGGCAATTCGAACGCAGCCACGATTGATGCACGCGTCGCCGCAACGCTGACCGAGATGTACAGCCGCTATCCAAACACGGTTGAAATTGCCAACAAAGCCAATGGCTTGCTGGTGATGCCCCTGATCACGGAAGCCGGGTTTGTTTTTGGTGGCGGCTACGGACGCGGCGCGTTGCAGATCAACGGTGCGACGGTCGATTATTACTCGGCCGTCAAAGGCAGCGCGGGCCTTCAGATCGGCGCACAGCAATACGCACACGTCTTGTTCTTCATGACCGAGGACGCGCTGAACGATTTCCGCCGCTCCAGCGGTTGGACCGCCGGGGCTGACATTGGCTACGTGGTCAGCGATCAAGGCGATTCATTGTCGACCGACACAACCACGCTGCGCACACCGGTTCTGGCCGCTGTCTTCGGACAAGCGGGCCTGCAGATCGGTGCAACGGTTGAAGGCACCAAATACACCCGGATCATTCCGTAAGTTTCGAACACCACACCCCTCTGGCAAGCCCCGTCGCATTCCGGTGCGGCGGGGCACTTATTTTCGGTACATCAGGGCAGGTTCCTGCCGCGTTCCTCTTTCGGTTGCTGGCCCCATCCATTAGTCTTTGCGCAAACGATAATCGAACGGGATTGAGGGGCATTTATGGGTCTTGTTTTTCGCTGGCTGGTGCGTATCGCCTCGGGTCTGATCCTGTTGGTGCTTGCCGCAATCGGGCTGGTCTATTTTCTGGCCAGCCAGTCCCTGCCCGAATACGATCAAACCCTTGAGGTTAAAGGCTTAACCGCCCCGGTTGAAATCATTCGCGACACCGCAAACGTCCCGCATATCATTGGCGAAACCGACCCGGATGTGTTCTACGGTCTGGGCTATGCCCATGCACAGGATCGCCTGTGGCAGATGACCGTCATGCGCCGCACTGCGCAGGGTCGTCTGTCCGAGGTTTTTGGCGCTCGGACGGTGCCCATCGATAAGCTGTTGCGCCGGCTCGACCTCTATGGTCTGGCCCATCGGTCGGTTGACGCGCAGGACGATTACACAAAAGCCGCGCTGCGGGCTTATGCCGCTGGCGTCAACGCCCGCCTGACACAGATCAACGAAGAGGCTTTGGGCCGTGGCGCGCCCGAAATGTTTCTGTTCAACGCCCCCGTGTCGCCCTGGCAACCGGGGGACAGCCTTGCGGTGATCAAGCTGATGGGGCTGCAATTGTCGGGCCATTTGCAGGATGAGGTTCTGCGCGCGCGCACGTCCCTGATGCTGAACGACCCCGCGCGCCTTTCGGACATTCTGCCAGACGTCCCCGGCCCCGGCATCGCCGCCCTGCCGGAATATGCCGCGCTGTTCCCCGGCCTGCCCCGCTATGCAGCCGGAACAGACATGCCGGACACGCCCCTGTCGCCGTTCCCCAAACGCGGGCTTGCGGGCGCGTCGAACGCGTGGGCCGCAGCACCCACCCGATCTGCCAGTGGTGGAACGCTATTGGCCAATGACCCGCATCTGGGCTTCACTGCGCCCGGTGTGTGGTATCTGGCGCATCTCGGGCTGGCCAATGGCGGCGTGATCGGCGCGACAATACCCGGCATTCCTGCCGTCATGAGCGGACGCAGCGACCGGTTGGGCTGGGGCCTGACATCCTCGTATCTGGACGACCAGGACCTGCATATCGAGCAGTTGAACCCCGACAATCCCGAAGAATACCTGACCCCAGACGGCTACAAGGAATTCCGCACCCGCCCCTCGATCATCGAGATCAAGGATGAAGCCCCCATTACCCTGACCCTGCGCTGGACCGAGAATGGTCCGGTTCTGCCCGGCAGCCATTACGATCTGGAAACGATCACGCCACCCGGTCATGTGGTTTCCCTGTCCTGGACCGCGCTCAGCCCGAACGACACGTCGATGAGCGCGTCGATGGGTTTGATGAACGTGAACACCGTGCGGGAAGCTCTTGAGGTTGGAGAGAAATTTATCGCTCCGTCGCAAAACCTTTCACTGGTCGATGGGGACACGATCGGCATGAAACTGATCGGCGCCATGCCGCAACGCAACCTGCGAAACCAGAGCAAGGGCCGTATCCCGACTCCCGGCTGGATTGACGCCAACCGCTGGCAGGGCCGCCTGCCTTATGCCAACAACCCCGAATTCGTGGCCCCCATAGGCGGCCTGCTAGGCAACACCAACAACAAGATCATCGACCGCCCCTTTCCCAACCATGTCTCGTACGAATGGGGCGACACCCAGCGCGTTCATCGCTGGGAACGCCTGATGCAATCGCGAGAGGTCCACACCCGCGACAGCTTTATCGAGGCGCAGCTTGACACTGTCAGCTTCACCGCCCGGTCGCTGCTGCCGCTGATCGGGGCTGATCTGTGGTTTACCGGCGCGTCAGCCCCCGAAGGCACACCCGAGCGCCAACGCGAGATCGCCTTGTCTCTGCTGGCAGAATGGAACGGCGAGATGAACGAGCATCTGCCCGAACCCCTGATCTACGCCGCCTGGCTGCGCGCGTTGCAGATCCGCCTGATCGCGGATGAACTTGGCCCGCTGGCCAGCGAGTTCAAGCATGTGGAACCCTTGTTCATCGAACGGGTTTATCGCGACATCGATGGTGCCTCGGTCTGGTGCGACGTCCGCCAAAGCGCGCCGGTGGAAACCTGCACCGACATGGCCCGGCTGGCGCTGGATGACGCGCTGATCTGGATCTCCGAGAATTACGGCTCGGCCCTGGAATCGCTGCGTTGGGGCGACGCGCATCAGGCCACGCATGATCATCCGGTTCTGGGACAGGTCCCGGTCCTGCGCTATTTCGTGAACATCCGGCAATCGACCAGCGGCGGTGACAACACGCTGCTGCGCGGGCGCACCTCGGGCGAAGGGCCGGATCCGTTCCAGAATGTCCACGGCGCGGGTTATCGCGGCGTTTATGATTTCGCTGACCCCGACAGCTCGGTCTTTATCACGGCCACCGGTCAGTCAGGGCATTTCCTGTCGCGCTACTATGACGATCAGGCCCAACTGTGGCGGCGCGGAGAATATATCCCCATGTCACTCGACATCGATCTGGCGCGGGCCGCCGCCGTCGGTGTGACCACTCTGATTCCGCGATAATCCGCCCGGTCGGCGAGTCCCCGCCCTATAATGCAAGGCACCGTGGCACCCCTGCCCGGTTTCGCCTACCATCCCCCTACCGACTATGTGGGACCAAGGGGGCGATCATGGCCAGTATTCGGGACGTCCTGAACAATCTTGCGCGCGACTACGCCATTGCCTGGAGTTCCGGTGATGCCGATGCTGTCGCCAGCTATTTTGCGCCGGACTGTCAGATGACCATCAACGGCGGCACGCCGCTGGAAGGCCGCGAGGCAATAGCCGCGATGGCGCGCGATCTGTACGCGGAACTCCCCGATCTGGACCTGCGCTGCGATATGCTGCGATGGGCCGGAACCCACGCCCTGTTCGTCTGGACGCTGGAGGGCAACCACGCGCAAACCGGCAACCCGGTCGTGACCCGCGGGTGGGAGGAATGGGAGTTAGACACCAACCACAAGGTGCGATCCTCATCCTGGTGGTTTGACCTGGCCGAGTATCAAAGGCAGGTCGGTCGCGACTGAGCCTTACAGCCCGGCGAACTGAGCCGCCTGTTTGTCGGTCCAAAGTACGGTGATTGCGAAACCATCCTCGGTCTGTTCTTCGGATCGGACCACATCCTGCCGGAACAGCCAGGCGCGTTTGTTGCCCTCGGAAAACCTAAGGGACAGAGTGACCTGATGGCGGACGCCCTGCAGTTTCGTGGCGATTTCCGCCAGCAGCGGGTCAATCCCATCCCCCGTCACGGCCGAGATCGCAAAGATCGCAGGATCCCGATCCGCGCGGGCCAGTGTCGCCTCGCGTTCATCAAGGTCCAGCAGGTCGGTTTTGTTCCAGACCTCCAACATCGGGCGTTCATCATCGACCCCCAATGAGGTCAGAATGGCCTGCACATCCTCGGCCTGCGCCTGCGATTCCTCATGGCTGATGTCGCGCACATGCACGATCAGATCGGCGCCCAGCACCTCTTCCAGCGTGGCGCGGAAGGCAGCGACCAGTTCGGTGGGCAGGTTCGAGATAAAGCCCACCGTGTCCGACAGGATCACCTCGGGGCCATCAGGCAGAACAACGCGGCGCATGGTTGGGTCCAGCGTGGCAAACAGCATGTCCTTGGCCATGACTTCGGCCCCGGTCAAGCGGTTGAACAGCGTGGATTTGCCTGCGTTGGTGTAACCCACAAGCGCCACAATCGGATACGGCACCTTGGCCCGCGCCGCACGGTGCAGCGTGCGCGTCTTGACCACCTTCTGCAACTGACGCCGCAGACGGACCAGTTGTTCATCAATCGCGCGTCGGTCGGCCTCGATCTGCGTTTCACCCGGACCACCGACAAAGCCCAATCCGCCGCGCTGACGTTCCAGGTGGGTCCAGGCCCGCACCAGCCGCGTCCGCTGATAGCTGAGCGCTGCCATTTCGACCTGCAACACACCTTCTCGGGTGCGAGCACGGTCGCTGAAAATCTCCAGAATCAATCCGGTCCGGTCGAGGATTTTGACCTTCCACGCCTTTTCCAGGTTGCGCTGCTGGACCGGGGTCACCGGACCGTCGATCAGCACCAGCTCGACCTCGGCGTCATGCAGCCGTTCGGCCAGCTCCTCGATCTTGCCGCTGCCGAACAGCAATCCGGGCTGGGCGCGTTGCAGGCGCACGATCTCGGACCCGATCACATCCAGATCGGGCAATGCGGCAGCCAGTGCCACCGCTTCTTCCAGCGCCGGTTCGGGGACACGGCGCTGTTCATCTGACTTGATTTCAGGATGCAGCACCCAGGCCCGGGTGCGCCTCCGTTCATGTTCCATCAAGAGGCGTCTTCGCCCTCATACAGGCTGATCGGCTGCGATGGCATGATCGTCGAAATCGCGTGTTTGTAGACCAGTTGCGACTGTCCGTCGCGGCGCAGTAGCACGCAGAAATTGTCGAACCAGGTGATCACACCCTGCAATTTTACACCATTGATCAGGAAAATCGTGACCGGGACTTTTGCTTTCCGTACATTGTTCAGGAACGCGTCCTGAAGATTCTGTCTGTCCGAAGCCATATTTTGTTATCTCGCCGTTGTTCTTGCTACGCGCTGCGGACCAACGCGCTCCCTCTGGCAGAGTATGAAGTGCTGCGCCCAGATATTCCAGATGAAAAATCAGGCAGTAATGCCAAGACTCAACATTGGCCTAATCCCGCCACAGCGATGGGGTGATCAGGGCGATGATTGCCAGCGTCTCAAGCCGCCCGATCACCATCGCGGCGCACAGCGTCAGTTTGGCCCCACCCGACAGGTCGATCAGCCGGATCGGGACATCCGTGGCCAACTCGATCAGCGGGCCGGTCGTGCTGAGCGCGGCAACGCTAAGGACCATCGCCTGTTCGAACCCCGACCCCATCATGGCCAGCAGCAGGTTGAACACCGCAAGCGTCAGGGCAAACAGCATCAGGAAGATCCAGGCGATAAACGCGCCGTCGCTTTGGATGCGTCGATTACCGCCATCGGCCCCGCTGACCGAGGAGGGATGGATCAGCCGGTCAATTTCGCGCGCGCCATTCAGGTACAGCGCAAAGACCCGCAACAGTTTCACGCCGCCTGCCGTGGTGGCGACGCCGCCGCCGACCAGCGCAAGGCCCATCAGAATCAGACCGGGTGTTCCCAGCCCCGAAAGCTGTTGCGCGTCGTTCCAGTTGGCGCTTTCAAACCCGGCGGTTGTCAGAAAGGACAGGCCAGTGAACAGCATGCCCCAGATGACATGCAGCGCCTGCAAGGGCTGAAGCTGCCCGCCAATTTCGTTAACCCCGGCCCAAACGCGGAAAAACAGCAGAGCGGCAACCGCGAGCACGATCAGCAGGCCGATCCGAAACTCGGGGTCTTTGTCCAGCCGCGAAAAGCCGCTTGTCGCCGTGTCCGCCGAGAATGTCAGGCGGGACAAGGCAAAGAACAGGAACAGAAGCAGAATTGCCTCACCGGTGATCCCGGCCTGTGCGCCCTCAAGCCCGCCGACCGGCGAAATGCCCGAGGTCGCCATGACCGACATCGCGTGACAGATGGCGGTCAGGCCCTGCTCTCCGGCGATCAACAGCAGGATACAGATCACGGCCGTCAAACCGGCATAGACCGGGGTCAGCGTGCGTGTCACCCGGATCAGGCGGCCGCGTGGGTCAACCGTCTCACTTTGTGCCACGCCCGAGACGGGGCGCCCCGGCTGGCCCTTCGCGGTCACTTCGAACCCGCCCAGCGACAGGGGGGCCAGGATCGCCGCCGCTGAAATCCACATCAGCAGACCGCCCATCCAGCCCACCATCGCCCGCCACAAATGCAGCGGCGCGCTCAGTCGATCAGGGTTGGGAAACAGATCCGCACCTGTTGTGGTCAGGGCGCTGACCATGTCGAAATAGGCGTTCAGAAACGTGGTGTTGCCAAGCGCCTCGTGAAACGGGATGGCCAGAAAGAGCGGCAGGACCGTGAAACACCCCAACAGCACCGCCAGCTGTCCCAAAGTGCCCCGCCGCGGCACCCGGTTTGAGGATGCAAGGGAAATGGTCGCCACCAGAAACAGCCCCAAAAGACCCGAATACAGAAAGGCGCGCGAGGTATCGTGGTCATCCAGCACCAGCGCAAAGACCGCCGGCACCCACATCGAGATCGAAACGCATCCCCAGATCAGCAAAAACAGCGGCAACCGCCGCAATAGCCCAACCTGTTGTGGTTTCACGCGTGCCATCAGAAGAAATCGATCGAGACCTGCATCAGCCGCTCAACCTCGGGCACGTCCTTGGCCATGGCAAAGATCGCAACAACGTCCTTTTCGTCGATCCGCAGGCTGCCCGTGGGGCGCAATACATCATCCCCTTTGCGGACGGCCCCCACCAAAACACCTTCGGGAAAGTCGATATCACGCAGTCTTTGACCGGCCATGGGCGAGGTTGACAGAACCTCGGCCTCAATCACCTCGGCCTCGGCATCGCCAATCGAATAGACCTGCCGCACGCGTCCATGGCGGATATGACGCAGGATCGAACTGACCGTCGTGGCGCGCGGGTTGATATAGGCGTCAATGCCCAGCGGGCCCATCAGAGCGACCATGCTGGGGTCGTTGATCAAGGCAATCGCTAACGCGCAGCCTTCGGCCTTGGCCCGCACGGCGGCCAGCATGTTGGTACGATCATCATCCGTAACCGCCAGCATCGCATCGGCGCGGTCAATGCCTGCCTCACTCAGCAACGCGGAATCCAAGCCGTCGCCATGCAATACAATCGTCCGCTCTAGCGCTTCGGCGGCTTTTTCGGCGCATTGGCGATCCCGCTCGATAATCTTCGCCCTGACTCGGCCCTCGCGTTCTTCCAGAGTGCGGGCAACTTCAAGGCCAACATTGCCGCCGCCCACAAGCACCACACGGTCCTGTCGTTTTTGCGACTTGCCGAACACCTCCATCGTGCGGTCGACGTCATTTACGCTTGTGAAGACATAGCATTCGTCGCCCACAAACAGTTGGTCCTCGGATTCAGGAGCAAACAAGGTGCCCTCGCGCCGGACCCCGACAACAATCGAGCTGAGGGTCGAAAACAGGTCGGTCAACTGGCGCAGCGGGGTGTTCACGATGGGGCAATCCTCATCCACCCGAATGCCCAGAAGCTGCGCCTTACCATCCATGAACAATTCGGTGTCAAAGGCGGACGGGGCCGACAATCGGCGCATGGCGGCGGCGGCAACCTCACGTTCAGGGCTGATGACCACGTCAATAGGCAGGTGATCGCGGCGGAACAGGTCGGAATGGATCGCCTGCAAATAGGATTTCGACCGCAAACGCGCGATCTTACGCTGGATCGAGAACACCGAATGCGCCATCTGACAGGTGACCATATTCACCTCGTCCGAGTGGGTCGCGGCGATGATCATATCCGCGTCCCGCGCCCCGGCCCGATCCAGAACATCCGGATAGCTGGCAAAGCCTGCGATGCCCTGCACGTCCAGCGTTTCGGTCGCGCGGCGCACAAGGTCAGGGTTGTTGTCCACCACGGTGACGTCGTTAAGCTCGCCCGAAAGGTGCCGTGCAATCTGCCAACCAACCTGACCCGCACCGCAAATGATGACCTTCATGTTCCTGGCCCTTCTGCCTGAAATCTTTGAATGACAGATGGCCCGATAGGGGTCAATTGAATTGTCTTAACTGTTGGTCTGGGGCAAGATAAGCACATGAAAACACTTGTTGCCCTGCTGGTTCCCCTGATGGCGCTCAGCGCCTGTGGCCCCCTGTCTTTGTATTATCGCGAGGGTGAGAGCGTCTCGCGCATGCAGACGGAAACGACCCAGTGTCAGGTTCAGGCCCTCAAGGATGCGCCGGTTGCCAACCAGATCCGGCAAAGCCCGCCGGTCTATTGGCCCGGTCGGACCTATTGCGACGGGCGCGGTAGGTGCTATCGCTCACCCGGATGGTGGGAGCCGGGAAATGTCTACACGGTGGACGTCAACAAACCCCTGCGCAACAAGGTCGAGGCGCAGTGCATGGCGCAAAAGGGCTATCGCCCGGTCAGCCTGCCGCCCTGCAAATCGGGCGTGAAATCCAGCGTGCCGCTTGCCCGCACAACCACCCTGCCCCCGCTGACGACGCAATCCTGTTTTGTCAAATTCGATGACGGGTCATTCCAGATCATCTCGCCCGGTCAATCAGGTTGAGCCTTGCGCCGCGCGTCGGCGGGACAAGGCCAGATGCGCAAAAATGGCTAATGCGTAGATACCAATCACGGTGATCAGCATTCCGGCCTCATCAACCCGCCACAGAACAGCCAGCAAAACCGGCGTGCCCAGCAGGTTGCCCGCGTTGCCCATCTGCGCCATGGCCCCGTAGCTGAGCGCCTGTGTCTCGGCGGTTTGGTTCAGGATCGGCACGGCGGCAAAACTGCCCCCTTGCACAAGGCCCAGAACCGCAAACAGCAGGACGCAGACAATTTCCAGCGGCAGGCCGAGGAAACCGCCAGCAATGGACAGTATACCCAGCCCAAACCCCAGATTAATCACGGCAACACACGGCATCACGTTCAGCAGAAATGGCACGGCCACCCAGCTGAGCACGATCCCCGCCAGCGGCATCAGCCCGGCAATCTGACCGCTTGTCTCTTCGGGCAGACGGCCCGGCAGGATGGCAAGCAAGGACACAAAGGTCAGCGTGTAAAACAACCACCCAACGGCTGGCGCGGACACGAAAGGCGACCGGTAGGTGCGCAGATGGACATGCAGCACCTCGCTCCACCGCCACGGCACTGTTGGCGAGGCGGGTTGCACGGGCAACCGAGTTATCAGGATCAACGCCGCGACCCCGATCATCAGAAAACCGTGCAGCAGGAAGAACGCAGTCAGCCCAAACCGTTCGATCAAAGGCAGCCCGAGCCACGCATTCAGCGCAAAGGCTACGCCAAAGAAAGTGCTCCACAGCACCATGGCCATGTTCCGCGCCTTGCCGCTGGTGATCTGCGCGATCAGCGTTGGGGCGGCGACGACGATTGCCAGATGCGACAGACCCTCGACAAACCGGCTGGCCAACATGACGTAAAACCCGGGCCATGTTGCCTGAAACACTGAAATCGCACCCCCAAGACACAGGCCGAAAGTCAGCAGCTTCAAAGGCCCCACCCGACCCACGATTGCCCCGGACACGGCCCCCAGCACGGCACCGAGCAGGCTGATGATCGACAGCAGCCATCCCAACGTATCCGCGTGATCGGGATACAGCTGCAAAAGCTGGGGGAAAGGCACCGCGATCTTGGCAAACTGCGTCGCCGCGCCCAGCCCGGCCAGCCAGAGCAGAAGGACCTGAAATGCTTGTCTCATACGCCGCTTCTACAGCGCCCAGTCAGACCACGGAACGCATAAATTATGCGGCCCTAATGTCTGGATCCACTGACAAGGCGCACCGGTGTTCCGTCCGACAGATACAGACGTTCCCAGATGATCTCTCCGGCGCTGATGCGAATGCGGTCATGGACGGCCTCAGACGTCTGAAACGCCTTTGGCGCAGGCGTGTGCATGTCCCACCAGCCGTCGGCGTCCAGTTCGGCCTCGGCCTGCTGAATTTCCTCGGTTGCGAATTGCCAGAGTGATACGCCCAGCAGAGCGTTTTGGCTGGTCTTCCAATCCCGTGCCCGGCTGGCGGAATAGGCAAGGCATTTATGGCTGGCCTCTTCGACCAGATGCAGACAGTCGGACGAGGTCATGACCAGCCGCCGCAAGGCGCTGTCATCCGCACGTGCAGGCCCTAGCGCGGCAAACACAGCCTGCTGAGTGTCCGGCGGCGGGGTTTGCCCGCCCCGCTCCCACCTTGAGACGGTCGCCTGATCCACCTGCAGCAACTCGGCCAGATGAGATTGTTTGTACCCGACCGACCGGCGCAACCGTTTCAGGCGTTTGCCAAAGCCGGGGTACCCGCGTGTTTCAAGCCTGTTCCCTGATGTCAGAACGCTCATGGCCAGCACAGCCTTTCCGGTACATCACTCCGCCGGTTCCGGCTCATCGATTTGCGCCACGCGCGCACCGGATTTGTTCGAGGTCACAACCCCCAGCGATTTCAGCTTGCGGTGCAGCGCGCTGCGCTCCATCCCAACAAAGCTGGCGGTGCGGCTGATATTGCCGCCGAAGCGATTGATCTGGGTCAGCAGATATTCACGCTCGAACGCTTCACGCGCTTCACGCAAAGGCAAGGTCGCCAGCGCACCGGACAGGACAACACGGCCCGACTCTTCGGCCTTATCCTCGTCGCTCGGCAATTCACGAGCCTCAATCGGCCCGGTGCCATCGCCCAAAATTAGCACCCGTTCGATCAGGTTCTTCAACTGGCGCACATTGCCCGGCCAAGTCATGGTTTGCAGCAGCGCCACGGCCTCTTCCGACAATTCGCGGATCGGCAGACCTTGGGTTTCGTTGCACATTTCGATGAAGTGCTGGGCCAGAACCGGAATATCCTCGCGCCGGTCTTCCAGCGACGGCACCGCAATCGGCACCACGTTCAGGCGGTGATACAATTCCTCCCGGAACCGTTCGGCTGCGATCTCGTCGTCCAGGTCCTTGTTCGTAGACGAGATCACGCGCAAATCGACCCGCACCTTGTCGCTGCCGCCAACCCGCTGGAATTGCTGATCGACCAGCACCCGCAGGATTTTCGACTGCGTGCCCAGCGGCATATCGGCGACCTCATCAAAGTAGATCACACCGCCATGGGCTTCTTCCAGCAAGCCCGATTCCACCCCGCGTTCCGAGGATTCGCGGCCAAACAGAACCTCTTCGACCCGCTCCGGCTCGATCCCGGCGCAGTTGACGGTCACAAACGGCGCGTTGGCGCGGTTGGAATGGGCGTGGATATAGCGCGCGGCGATCTCCTTGCCCGACCCGGCCGGACCGCTCAGCATCACGCGACCGTTCGACTTGGTGACCTTGTCCAATTGGCCCTGCATCGCCCGGAACGAGGCCGATTTGCCGATCATGTCCGAATTGCTGACCTCTTTGCGTTTCAGCGAGGCATTCTCGCGGCGCAGGCGCGAGGTTTCCATCGCGCGGCGGATCACCACCATCAGTTGGTCGATGTTAAAGGGCTTCTCGATAAAGTCATACGCGCCCTGCTTGATCGCGGCGACCGCGATCTCGATATTGCCGTGACCCGAAATGATCACCACCGGCACATCCGGGTTGTCGCGTTTGACCGCCTTCAGAATATCGATGCCGTCCATCCGACTGTCTTTCAGCCAGATATCCAGGATCAACAGCCCTGGCGGTTCGGCATTGATCGACGACATGCACTCGTCCGAGTTTGCCGCCAGCCTTGTGGAATAGCCTTCGTCCTCCAGAATGTCGGACACCAGCTCGCGAATATCGCGTTCGTCATCTACGATCAGAATGTCGCTCATCTTTGGCCTGCTTTCAGTTTGTTGGTTTTAATCGCCTGCTTCTGTGGCGCTGAATTGGTGGGCAGATTCGCCCCCGGCAAACGGATCACGGCCATCGCGCCAAAATGGTCCTGTCCGTCGAATACGGGCGCGTCTTCAAGCGTCAGCGCTCCGCCATGTTCCTCGATAATTTTCTTGACGATGGGCAGGCCCAGCCCGGTCCCTTCGTCGCGTGTGGTCACATAAGGTTCAAACAACCGCGCCCGGTCTTCGGGCAGACCGATACCGTTGTCCGCAATGGTGATGATCGTACCCGCGTCATCGTCGGAAACGGCCACCTTGATCTGTGGCTTCAGGTTTGCAGACGCACCTTTTTCCTTCAAGGTATCAATGGCTTCGCCTGCGTTCTTGATCAGGTTTGTGAGCGCCTGATTGAGCATGGTCGCATCCAGATCCGCCGCGATTGGTTGATTAGGCAGATCCGCATCGATCTGCACGTTGGGCTGCCCGGCCTGCTGCAGCAACACAGCCTCGCGCACCAAGGCGACAACGTCTTCCTCACGCCGTTCCGGCTCGGGCATACGTGCGAATTTCGAAAACTCGTCCACAATCCGCCGCAAGTCATTGGTCTGGCGCACAATCACGTCGGTCATCGACTCGAGGCTATCGCAATCCTCTTCGTCCAGCTTGCGCGAGAATTTGCGTTTGATCCGCTCAGCGCTCAGCTGGATCGGGGTCAGCGGGTTCTTGATCTCGTGCGCGATCCGCCGGGCCACGTCGCCCCACGCCGCCATCCGCTGGGCGCTGACCAGATCGGTGACGTCATCAAAGGCCACAACATAGCCTTCAAGCCCGCCATCCTCACCCCGCCGCGTGGCCATCCGGACCAGCAGGTTCTCCAACTGCCCCTTGCGGGTCACCTTGATTTCGCCCTGCACAGCCTCTTGCCCGCTGTCCTTCAAGCTCTCGAACAGAGGCAAAAACTCAGGCACCGCAATACCGATGGCCAGATGCTGTTCGCCACGCGACCAATCCAGCAACCGTTCGGCTGAACGGTTAACGAAGGTCACGCACCCATCAGGGTCCACTCCGACAACGCCCGATGTCACCGAGCTTAGCACCGAGTCGAACAGGCGGCGGCGGCTTTCGATCTGACGTGTGTTCTCCAGCAACGTGTCGCGCTGGCCCTTCAACTGTCGGGTCATCTGGTTGAAATACCGCCCCAGCATGGCGATTTCGTCGTCGCTGGCCTCTTCGATCACCTGAACGCTCAGGTCGCCCGCGCCGACGCGCTGCGCGGCGGTTGTCAGGCGTCCCACGGGGCGCGAGAGACGCTCGGCAAACCACATGCCCAGGGACATGGCTGCAAGGATCAGGATCAGCGCAAAGCCCAGATACAAAAGGCCAAATTCGAACAGCACCCGTCCCCGTTCGCTTTCGAGCTGTTGGTAGAACTGCGCCGTTTCCTTGGTGTCGTCCAGCAGGGTCAGCAACTGGCCGTCCACTTCGCGACTGACATAGAGATACCGGTCCAGATAGGCCTGCAAGGGCACCAGCGCGCGGAATTCGTTGTTTTCCCAATCGGCGATGATCAAAAGGCCATTATCCGTTGCCTCGATCATCTGCTCGGGCGTCGGGGCTTCGTAGTTGAACAGGTAAGACCGATCCCCGCGCGAGCGGATCTCACCACTGCCATCGATCACATAGGCCTCGCGCAGGCCGCGCTGGATCTGAGATTGCCCTTGCGCCAGAACCTCGCGCAGTTCAGCGTCCGAGATGTAGAAATCGCGTGATCGGGCATTGTCGAGATACAGCGCCAGAACAGCCGCGTCCTGTGTCAGCCCTTGGCGGTGTTCAAGCTCATACGCTTCGGCTGCGGTCAGGGATGAGCCGACAACCTGCCGCACACGGTCCGAGAACCAGCCCTCAAGGCCGATATTCACCGTCAGCCCGGCAAAGATCGCAACTGTCACCGTGGGCACCAGCGCCAATAGCGTAAACGCCCCGATCAGACGCAAATGCAGGCGAGAGCCTGCCGATTTCGCCCGTCGCGCCGCGATCAGGCTGCCCAACTGGCTCAGCACAAGGGCCGCGACAACCAGCACGTAAACCAGATCTGCAAGAAGAATCAGACGCAATGTCGGGGCGGTCGCCCCCAGATCAAACGGACCAATGACAAGATAGGTTGCAAGCGCCAAGGCAGGTCCTAGAAGAACCAGCCCCAAGGTGCCGAAATTGCGCAGTTTTCGGGATTTTCGCCATCGACTAATCGATGGGATCATCCCGCTCTGTGCTCGGGTTGCCACCGTCTGCCCTCATTCTGATGTGTCGCTTGCGCGACGAACCGCCATATGTCGTGGTCGTTGCCCAGGCGATACCCGGATGCCACGCTTTGTGTGGCGATATTACATCAGTTTGCGACGGCGTGTCACCTGAATATCGAGGTCTGTAATCTTTTTCCGCAGCGTATTGCGGTTGATTCCCAGCAAATCCGCGCATTTCGCCTGATTTCCACCGGTCGCTTCCAGCGCGATTTCGATCAGCGGTGCCTCAACTTCGCGCAGGATACGCTGGTACAGGCCCGGAGGCGGTAGCATGTTGCCGTGCAGGTCGAAATACCGCCGCAGATGCCGTTCAACGGACGTGGACAGCTTCTCGCGCTCGCCCCCGCCCAGAACCGGTTCGGCCTCGGGCTGGCTGCCCAGTACCATTTCGACCTCAGCCTTTGAAATCTCATCCGCGCGGCTGGTCAGGCTCAGGCGTCGTATCGCGTTTTCCAACTGCCGCACGTTGCCGGGCCAGGAATAACGCCGGACCAGCTCGACCGCATCAGCGCTGAGCCAGCGCTTGGTGCCGCTGTCACGTTCTTCGCGGGCCAGAAAGTGCTCGGCCAGCAGGGTGATGTCATCGACCCGCTCGCGCAGGGCTGGCACATGGATCGTTGCGCCGCACAGGCGATAATACAGGTCCTGCCGAATGCGACCGCTTTCCATTCCGTCCGTCAGGTCCGACTGGCTGGTGGCCATAAAGCGCGGCACGTGATCGCCCGGCGTGTCCATCATCCGAACGATCCGGGCCTGAATCTCGTCATCGATATCGGCAATCTCATCGATCAGCAGCGTGCCGCCGCGCACGCGGGCCATGACGCGCGCGGGGCCTTCAAGGTCACGCAGGTCGGCCGCCGTTGCGGTCACAAAGGGCAAGGTACGCCGGTCCGAGAAATCGTGAATAGCGCGCGCAATCAGGGACTTACCGGTTCCACTTTCACCAGAAATCATCACCGAAAGATCGGTATTCATCACCCGCGCGACCAAACGATAAAGCGACTGCATGACCGGGGTGCGCCCGACCAGAGGCAACTCATCCGGGCGGTCGCTTTGTTCGGTTTCAGGCTCGGTATGCAGGCGCTGTTTCTGCTCTAACGCGCGCGCGGTGCGCTTCATCAGATCGGGCAGATCGAACGGCTTGGGCAGGTAATCATAGGCATCCGCCTCGGCCGCCTGAATCGCCGTCATGATGGTGTTCTGGGCCGAGATCACGATGACCGGCAATCCGGGCCGGTCCTGAGCGATTTTCGGCAACATTTCCAGACCGTTCCCGTCCGGCATGACCACGTCCGAGATCACAACATCCCCCTTGCCCTCGCCCACCCAGCGCATCAGCGTGGTCAGCGAGGATGTGGCGTGCACCTTGCATCCGGCCCGCGTCAGGGCCTGGGTCAGAACGGTGCGGATCGTGCGGTCGTCATCTGCGACCAGAACGGTGCCATCCATCAGGTGCTCTCCTTCGATATGCTCTCTGCCGGTGCGCGGCGCAGCGACAGTTTAAAGACGGTGCGTCCCGGAACGGATTCGGCTGAAATCCAGCCGTCATGGTCCGAGATGATCTTGCTGACCAATGCCAACCCCAGTCCGGTTCCGTTTTCCTTGCCGGACACGAACGGGTCGAAGATATCGCTGCGGATTTTCTCTGGCAGGCCCGGCCCGTCATCGATGATTTCGATCTGCAGGGGCAGCGAATGGCCCGAACCATCACTGCGGCGCAGCCGGAACGAATGTTCGAAATAGGTGCGCAGGCGAATTGTGCCGCCGTCCGGCCCTGCGGCCTCGGAGGCGTTCTTCAGCAGGTTCAGAACCACTTGCAGGATCTGGTCGGGATCCCCAAAGGCCAGCGGCAGGGACGGATCGTAATCCTCGATTATGGTCATGTCCGCACCGAACCCCAGCAAGGCCGAGCGGCGGGCGCGGTCCAGAACATCGTGAATATTGACCGGTTTGAAGTCAGGTTGCTGCAGGTTTCCAAACTGCTCAACCTGTTCCAGCAACTTCACGATCCGGCGGCTTTCTGCGACGATAAGATCTGTAAGTTCAAGATCTTGCGGCGGGATATTCATGCTGAGAAGTTGTGCCGCCCCGGTGATACCGGCCAGAGGGTTCTTGATCTCGTGCGCCAGCATCTCGGCCATGCCAATCGCTGATTGGGCGGCGGATTTGACGGTATTGCCACGGGTCATGCGCCCGGCCAGTTCGCGCGGGGAAATGATCATGATCATCGATCCCGGATGCCCGACCAAGGGCGCGATTTGCAGCGCGCATTGCAACGGCGCGCGGTTGCCCGAGCCTGCATCCACATCATTGACGAACAAGGGCGTGCCGTGCTGGCGGGCGCGCAGGAACGCCACTTCCAGCGGGGCATCCACGGCGATCTGATCCCAGACCGGCTCACCAATCACCGCTTTGCGCGAGGCATTCAGAAACCCCTCGCCCGAGGAATTCACGTCGGCAATCCGATCCTCGGCATCAATGATAAAGGCCGGAACCGGCAGCGAGTTCCAGATGCTTTGATCCGAGGTCATGCCGCCACCTCTGCCGTGCCGTTCAAGGCATCGCTTAGCAGGCGCAGGACCTCGTCTGAATCGCGTGAGGTCAGAACCGCCCGGCGCAACGGTGCGGGTGTTCCGGCCTCATCCATGTACCAGCCAAGATGTTTGCGCGCGACGCGCAGGCCCAGATCGGCGCCATAGAAACCCAGCATCGCCTGATAATGCGCGCGAACCATGTCGACCAGATCAGTGCCGTCCGGGATTACAGGGGCATCGGTGCCGTAAACCTCATGGCAGATCTGCGCCAGCAGCCAGGGTTTTCCCTGCGCCCCGCGCCCGACCATGACACCGTCAGCACCGGAATGGTTCAGCGCCGCGTGCGCCGCTTTGGTATCGACAATGTCGCCATTTGCGATGACGGGGATCGAGACCGCCTCTTTCACCGCGCGGATCGCCCGCCAATCGGCCCGACCCTTATAGAACTGACAGCGCGTGCGACCGTGGATCGTAACCATCTGAATGCCAGCCCCTTCGGCCCGGCGCGCCACATCCGGCGCGTTCAGCAGCGCATCATCCCAGCCCAACCGTGTTTTCAGGGTGACGGGCACGTCCACGGCCTCGACCACCGCCTCGATCAGCGTCAGCGCGTGATCGGGCGTTTTCAGCAGGGCCGAGCCGGAATAGCCGCTTGTAACCTTCTTGGCCGGGCAGCCCATGTTGATGTCGATCACCCGCGCGCCGCGGTCCGCGACCTGACGGGCGGCCTCGGCCATCCAATGCGCCTCGCGCCCGGCAAGCTGGACGGCGGTGTTTTCCACATCCGCAGACAATTCGGCCCGTTCGCGCACGCCCGGTTTGGCCTGCACCATCTCCTGACTGGCGACCATTTCGCTGACGACCATTCCGGCCCCAAAGCGCATCACCAGATCGCGAAAGGGCCGGTCCGTGATTCCGGCCATTGGGGCCAGTAACACCGGCGGGTTCAGGGTTTTGTCAGCAAGATGCAGGGTCAACGTGCCTAATCCTTGAGCATTTGGGGTTTTGATATCGAATTCCGCGCATATGAACAACAAAACGGCGGGTCACAAGCCTGCAAAATCATCACTTGCCTATTTTTTAATCACGTTAACGCGGGTGATTGCCTCTGCATTCACCGCCCCCTAAACAATGGCGAGAACCACGGAAGGCCGAGCCCCAAATGACAACCGCCGCCATCATCGTCGCCGCCGGACGCGGAACCCGCGCCGGAGGGGGTGCGCCGAAGCAATGGCGCACGCTGGGCGATCGCACAGTGGCAGACTGGACCATCGCCAGGTTTCGCGGTCAGGTCGATCAGATCGTTCTGGTGCTTTCGCCCGACGACGACGCGGCGTGGGCGGCATATCGAACCAGTGGCCTGACCCTGACCGCAGGCGGCAATGACCGGTCCGAATCCGTGCGCAGCGGGTTGGCGGCGTTGGCGGACCAAGGCGTCACCCGCGTTCTGATCCACGATGTCGCCCGCCCCTGCGTGGCGGAAAACACTATTCGAAACGTGTTGGAGGCTCTGACCTCGGCCAAGGCCGCTGCACCGGGTCTGGCGGTCACGGACGCGCTTTGGACCGGGGCGGATGGTTCGGTTACTGGCACGCAGGACCGCACGGGCCTGTTTGCGGCGCAAACCCCGCAGGGGTTTGATTACGAGGCGATCACCGAAGCACATGCCGCCCATCCCGGCGGCGCAGCGGATGATGTCGAGGTCGCGCGCGCCGCAGGGCTGGACGTGACCATCGTGCCGGGCGACCCGGATAATATCAAAATCACACGACCCGAGGATTTTGCCCGGGCAGAACGCATATTGGGGCTGGATATGGATGTAAGGCTGGGCAACGGCTATGACGTGCACCGCTTTGGCGAGGGGGATCACGTAATCCTGTGCGGCGTGAAAATCCCGCATGAGCGTGGGTTGCAGGGCCATTCGGATGCGGATGTGGGCATGCACGCGGTGACGGATGCGATCTATGGCGCACTGGCGCAGGGCGACATCGGGCAGCATTTTCCGCCATCTGACCCGCAGTGGAAGGGGGCCGACAGCGAGATCTTTCTGCGCCACGCCGTCGAACTGGCCGGGCAAATGGGCTATCGCATCTCGAACGCCGATTGCACGCTGGTCTGCGAATACCCCAAGATCGGACCCCATGCGCAGGCGATGCGGGAAGAGATGTCCAGAATCATGGGTTTGCAGGTCGGTCAGGTCTCGGTCAAGGCCACCACATCCGAGCGTCTGGGCTTTACCGGGCGCAGTGAGGGCATCGCCGCTTTGGCCACCGCCTGTCTGGTGAAGGCATGAACGCCGCGCGCCTGATCGGAACCGTCTGTGGCGTGGGCCACCTGCGTCCGGCTCCGGGGACCTGGGGATCGCTGGCCGCCCTGCCCCTGGCCTGGCTGTTGCACACATTGGGTGGCTTTCCGCTGCTGGCCATTGCCACCGTTGCGACCTTTATCGCAGGCGTGTGGGCAACGCGCGTGATGACCGCTGGTCAGGACGATCACGACCCGTCGGAAATCGTGATTGATGAGGTCGCGGGCCAGTTCATCGCGCTCTGGGCCGTGTCCTATCCGGCCTGGGCGCACGGGATTGAGATCACGGCGCTCTGGCCCGGTTGGATTGCGGGTTTCCTGCTGTTCAGGTTGTTCGACATCACCAAACCCGGACCCGTCGGCTGGGCCGACCGGCGCAATGACGCGATGGGCGTGATGCTAGACGATGTGATCGCCGGGGTGTTCGCTGCGATTGGCGTCGCGGTTCTGGCCGGTATCGCACATGGGGTTCTGGGGCTGTGACCGCCGCCGCCCTGCTTGATCTGGCAAAGGCACGCGGCGTCATGATCGCCACGGCCGAAAGCTGCACCGGAGGTATGGTGGCCGCCGCCCTGACCGATATTCCCGGCAGTTCCGCCGTGGTCGAACGCGGGTTTGTGACCTACACCAACCAAGCCAAGCAGGACTTGCTGGGTGTGCGCCCTGACACTCTGGACGCCTACGGCGCGGTGTCCGAAGAGGTCGCCCGCGAAATGGCCGAAGGCGCGCTGCGCAACTCGCAGGCGCAATTGGCCGTATCGGTCACCGGCATCGCAGGCCCCGGCGGATCCGAGTTCAAGCCCGAGGGGCGCGTGTGCTTTGGGATGGCCGGTGACGGGCTGGAAACCTGCACCGAAACCGTCGAATTCGGTGCTTTGGGACGGGACCATGTGCGCAAGGCGGCGCGGGATCATGCGCTGGCCCTGCTGCATCAGGCCCTTTCCTAAACCGCCCGTTTTTCAGGCATTCGCCTGGTACTGATGCAAAAACTGTCATCAGTTGAACAAAAGACGCCAAATTAGGCGCATATTTCCACCCCTGCCTCTTTTTTCCTCACCTCGCCTCCGCTTCAACGCCCCGCACAATCACTCACACGGCTCCGACCTGCCCAGATGGGCGTCCCGGAGCATCCGCAGGGAAAAGGAGACCGGCCCATGAACGGAGCCGACACAGCCTGGATCATCGTTGCAACCGCACTGGTCCTGTTCATGACACTACCGGGGCTTGCCCTGTTCTATGGCGGCCTTGTGCGCGCCCGCAACGTGCTGAGCGTTTTCATGCACTGTTTCAGCATCGCCTGCCTGATGAGCGTCCTTTGGCTGGTCGCAGGGTATTCCATCGCCTTCGGCCCCGGCGAAAGCGGGCTGTGGGGCGGTTTGGGTAAAGCGTTCCTGAACGGCGTCGATGTGGACAGCCTTGCAGGCACCCTGCCCGAGATTCTGTTCTTCGCCTTTCAGATGACCTTTGCCATCATCACCCCCGCGCTGATCGTCGGCGCTTATGTGGAACGCGTGGGCTTTGGCTTTGTCCTGACTTTCTCGGCGCTGTGGATGTTGCTGTGCTATGCGCCGGTGGTGCACTGGATCTGGGGCGGCGGGATGCTGGCCGATGGTGGAATTCTGGGTGAGATCGGCGTGCGCGACTTTGCGGGCGGCATCGTTGTCCACGAAACCGCCGGTCTGGCCGCGCTGATCATCGCTGTCATCCTCGGACCGCGTCGCAACCGCACGACACCGCCGCACAATCCGGGCTTTGTTATGGTCGGTGCCGCGATGCTGTGGGTCGGCTGGTTCGGCTTCAACGGCGGTTCGCAACTGGCCGCTGACGGAGGGGCCGCGATGGCCATGACCGTCACACATCTGTCCGCCGCCACCGCCTCGCTAACTTGGGCGCTGTGGGAGAAAATCCGCTTTGGCAAAGCCTCGATGGTCGGTCTGGTGACTGGCACCATCGCGGGTCTGGCCTCGATCACGCCGGCCTCGGGCTTTGTCGGCCCGGTTCAGGCGCTGATCATCGGCGCTGTGGCAGGCATCCTGTGCCAGGAGGCGGTGTTCGTGATCCGCAACAAGCTGAATATCGACGACACGCTGGACGTGTTCGCGGTGCATGGGGTGGGCGGCATCTTTGGCACCCTGATGATTGCACTGTTCGGTCTGGGCACCTGGACCGCGCAACTGGGCGGGCTGGTGATCGTGGGTGTCTTTACGTCAGTTGTCACGATTGTACTGGTCAAGGTGGTTGCACTGATCACCCCACTTCGCGTAGACGCCGAGACCGAAACAAACGGGCTCGATCTGTCGGTACACGGCGAGCGGGCCTATGACATGAGCAGCTAAGCCCACCTTGGCATGCTCTGCCCGTAAGGGCCTAAGCGGACCTCTTGGGGGTCCGCTTTTCTTTTTTCACCCCCTCGACTCCGGCCAAAGGGTCAGGCTATCAGCCCGCAACGCGTTTTCAGCCCAGAGGTTTGCACCATGATCCCCAGCTCATTCCCCGATAGCACCGAAATCGCCCGCCTGACCGCGCGCATGCTGCTGGAGATCAAGGCCGTGCATTTCAACTCGCGCGAGCCGTTCACGCTGGCCTCTGGCCTGCCCAGCCCGACCTATATCGACTGCCGCAAGCTGATCTCATACCCCCGCATCCGCTCTACCCTGATGGATTTCCTGACCGTCACCGTGATGCGCGAGGCTGGCTTCGAGGCGTTCGACAATATCGCAGGCGGCGAGACGGCGGGCATCCCCTTTGCCGCAATGGTGGCCGAGCGCATGGCGCTGCCGATGACCTATGTACGGAAGAAACCCAAAGGCTACGGTCGCAACGCCCGGATCGAAGGCGCGATGAGCGAGGGTGAGCGTGTACTGCTGGTCGAGGATCTGACCACCGATGGCGGCAGCAAGCTGTCTTTTGTCGATGCGATCCGCGAAACCGGCGCGACCTGCGGGCATACGGCGGTGATCTTCTACTATGGCATCTTCCCCGAGACCGAAAAGACGCTGGGTGATCACGGTGTTCAGTTGCACAGCCTCTGCACCTGGTGGGATGTTCTGGCCGAGGCCAAGGCGCAAAAGGCCTTTGACGAAGAGACCCTTAGCGGCGTCGAAGCCTTCCTGAACGACCCGCGCGGCTGGCAGGAAGCGAACAAAAGCTGACGTCGCGAAATCTGTTTTCTGAACGGAAACAGTGGCAGGTCGGCGGACTTAATCCGCACAATATGTTGACGTCCGGCCCCCTCATGCTTCAAGATGATGGGGCCCGGAGATATTCACAGCATATCCCCAGAAAACATACAATTTGCCCCGACTCGCAGGGCTAAGCTATGGACCTTGTCCCAAGGGACGGTGAGAGCAGCAATGAACGAGATCAGCAGTATCGAGCAGGCAGCGGCACAGATTCAGAACGCCGAAACCATGCCGCATTCCATTGAGGCCGAACAGCAGCTTCTGGGTGCAATCCTGACCAACAATGACCTCTATGACCGGGTCGCCTCGATCATTGGGGCCGAGCATTTCTATGATCCGGTCCATGCCCGCATCTATGAGGTCGCCGCCAACCGCATCGCCAAGAATGCGCTGGCCTCGCCCGTGACGCTGAAATCCTTCATGGCCGAAGATGAAGGCCTGAAGGAACTGGGCGGCCCGGCCTATCTGGTCAAGCTGGCGGGCGCGTCGATCAGTGCCTTTGCGGTGCATGACTATGCTCAGATGATCTATGATCTTGCCATCCGGCGCGAGTTGATCCGGCTTGGCCGGGACATCTCGGACAAGGCGGCGCGGGTTGATGTGTCCAGCGAGCCGAAAGAACAGATCGTCGAGGCCGAGCAACAGCTTTATCAGCTATCCGAGCAGGGCCAGACCGAACAGGGGTTTCAATCCTTCCTCAAGGCGGTCACAGAAGCCGTCAACGTCACCAACGAGGCTTACCAGCGCGGTGGCGGCATGGCGGGGATTTCCACCGGTCTGGCCGATCTCGACAAGCAGCTTGGGGGCCTGCACCCATCCGACCTGATCATTCTGGCGGGGCGTCCGTCGATGGGAAAAACCTCATTGGCGACCAACGTGGCGTTCAACGTGGCCAAAGCCTACAAACGCGGGCTGAAACCCGATGGCACCGAGGGCGCGATTGATGGCGGTGTGGTCGGGTTCTTCTCACTCGAAATGAGCGCCGAGCAGCTAGCAGGCCGGGTTCTGGCCGAGGCATCCGAAATCTCAAGCCACAAGATACGTCAGGGCGACATGACCGAGGCCGAGTTCCGCCGTTTCGTGGACGCGGCCAAGGAACTGGAAGCCTGCCCGCTGTTCATCGACGACACCCCTGCCCTGCCCATCTCTCAGCTTGCCGCCCGCGCACGGCGGTTAAAGCGGACCCACGGGCTGGACCTGCTGGTGATCGATTATCTGCAACTGTGCCGAGGCATGGCCGACAACCGCGTCAACGAAATTGCCGAGATTTCGATGGGCATGAAAGCCATCGCCAAAGAGTTGAACATCCCGGTGATCGCCCTGTCCCAGCTATCGCGTCAGGTCGAAAACCGCGATGACAAACGTCCGCAGCTGTCTGACCTTCGGGAATCAGGCTCGATCGAACAGGACGCCGACGTGGTGATGTTTGTGTTCCGCGAGGAATATTACAAGGAACGCGAAAAGCCCGGCGATCACGAGTTGGAGAAGATGGAAGAGTGGAAGCAGGCCATGGAACGCCTGCACGGCAAGGCCGAGGTTATCGTCGGCAAGCAGCGCCACGGCCCCATCGGCACGGTCGAGTTGTCGTTCGAGGCGCAGTTCACGCGCTTTGGCAATCTGGTCAAACCCTGGCAACAGGGCGGCGAGATCGAAGGGTACTGACCCAAGCTGGTGCCGGGCACCCCTGCCCCACGGGGAGAATGCCGTTGCCTCTCACCTGTACGGCAGGCTGGGTATGGGGCTAGATAGAGGCCATGCTCTGAAAAGGACGCGCGGAATTTGCCAGCCATCATCTCGGAAATTCGCTACCGTAACGGTCCGGGCTTCAACAACCCGGATGACGACTTCATCGAAATCCGGGTGCCCACGGGCCAGAGTGTCTCGGGCCTGACGGTCGAGGTGTATAACCCCAACGGCACAGTGCGCAGCACAACGTCGGTCAATAGCGGCACCATGACCACCGTCGGCGGGTTCGACTACTACGTTTTGAACGCGCGCATCAATCGCTTTGGCGCGGTATCCCTCGATGACAATGGCACCGTTCTGGGGTTCGTGTCATTCGACGGCGACGTCACGGCCACCGAAGGGGCCGCCGATGGTCTGACCGCAAACCGCATTGGCAACGACAGCGATCCGGACCTGACGGATTCAACGCAGTCGGTCACGTCGACCGATGGCATCAATTACGTCGTCAACGACAACCCCAGCCCGGGCGCGCCCTGTTTTGCGACCGGCACTCTGATCCAGACCGACAGCGGGCAGATTGCCGTCGAAGACCTGAAACCCAGCGACTTGGTCCTGACCGCAACCGAGGCGTATCTGCCTCTGCGGCTGAATCTCTCCCGCGCTCTGCGACAGTCCGAGTTGATCTCGCAACCCGAGTTGCGCCCGATCCGTATCGTGGCCGGAGCCTTGGGCCAGAGTTTGCCGGGGCGCGATCTGCTTGTTTCGCGTCAACATCGTATGCTGGTGCAGTCGCCGATTGCCGGGCGGATGTTTGGAACGCAGGACGTGCTGATCTCGGCAATCCGGCTGACAGACCTGCCCGGTATTTTCATCGACAACAGCATCACTCAGGTCACCTATCACCACCTGGTGTTTGATTGCCATGTTGTCCTGTTCGCCGAAGGCGCGCCCAGCGAAAGCCTGTTCACCGGCCCGCAGGCCGTGTTTGCCGTCACGCCAGAGGCGCGGACTGAATTGCTGGCCTTGTTCCCCGCGCTGAACGCTGCTGAGGCACAAACCGGCAAGCCTGCCTGTTTCATTCCCAGCGGTAAGCAGCAGCGCAAACTGGTGGCGCGGCATCTGAGTAACGAAAAACCGCTGCTGTCGCCGCCTGCGCAGGGATAGGCTTGACCCCAAGCGGGTCAACGATAATTGGCTTCAGCCGCGTTTGACGCCAGATGTCACATAATCCAAACCCCTTTCAAACAATGGTGTTTTTGCAGAAGATTACGCTCGACAGCCGCGCGGACCGTTTGTACTCAGCCAGATGCTGCCTATGTCGCAGCGTATCTTGTCGGGAAAAGCCCGATACCCCCTTGACCTGCCACGACGCAATGGCATGAACGACGCATGAGTACAGCACGACTAACAATCAATCTTCAGGCCGTTGCCAGCAACTGGCGGGCGCTGGATGCAAAGACCAATGTTGAAACCGGCGCCGTGGTCAAAGCCGACGCCTATGGGCTGGGGGCCGGACCCGTCAGCGGCGCGCTGGCCGAGGAAGGCGTGCGCAAGTTCTTCGTCGCCGTCGCCGAGGAAGGCGTTGCCGTACGCGAGGCCGTTGGCCCGGGACCGATGGTTGCCGTGTTTTCCGGCCATATGGAGGGTGACACCGATCTGCTGCGCAATCACGATCTGACGCCGCTGATCAACTCGGCCGAGCAATTCCAGCGCCATATGCAGGCCTTGCCCGATCATCCCTTTGGCATCCAGCTTGACAGCGGCATGAACCGTCTGGGGCTGGAACCCGTCGACTGGGCCGAGCTGCGTCCCAAGGCCGAGGCGCTGAACCCGTTGGTCGTGATGTCCCACCTCGCCTGTTCGGACGAGCCCGATCACCCGATGAACCAGCAGCAGTTGAAAACCTTCCGCGAGATGACCGACGGTGTCACCGCGCCGCGCTCGCTTGCGGCGACGGGCGGGACATTGCTGGGCCCCGAGTTCCATTTCGACTTCTGCCGTCCGGGCGTCGGCCTGTATGGTGGCATGCCCTTTGCCGGGGCCAAGCCGGTGGTCACGGTTGATCTGCCGGTCATTCAGGTCCGCGCCGTGGAAGTCGGAGAATCCGTAGGCTATGGCAACAGCTGGACTGCCCGGCGTCCATCGCGCATCGCCACAGTGGCGGCGGGATATGCGGACGGTCTGCACCGCGCGATTGGCGGCGGCATCGATACGTTTTCGGGCGATCAGCCCTGCCCGGTCGTGGGCCGTATCTCGATGGATCTGATCACCGTCGATGTCACCGACCTGCCGCAGGACCCCGAACGCCTGCGCATCCTGAACGGCCACCAGACCGTGGATGATCTGGCCGAGGCCGCTGGGACGATCGGTTATGAAATTCTGACGTCACTGGGCCGCAGGTACTCGCGGGGTTACGTGGAATGAACCCCATTCTGATGCTTGGCGGATTGGGCCGCGCGGTCCTGAACATGCTGGCTGCGTTCGGACGCGTCGCATTGTTTGCGCTGGACGCGGTGTCGCATATCTTTCGACCGCCCTTCTACCCGCGCGAATTCGCCATGGCATTGCTGAATATCGGCTGGCTGTCCCTGCCCGTCGTCGGCCTGACCGCAATCTTCACCGGCGGCGCGCTGGCCCTGCAGATCTATTCCGGCGGCGCGCGTTTCAATGCCGAGGCCGTGGTCCCCCAGATCGTCGCCATCGGCATGGTGCGCGAGCTGGGCCCCGTACTGGTCGGCCTGATGATCGCCGCGCGCGTGACTTCCTCCATCGCCGCAGAAATCGCGACCATGAAAGTGACCGAGCAGATTGACGCTCTGGTCACCCTTTCCACCCATCCGATGAAATACCTGACCGCCCCGCGCGTGCTGGCGGCGGTGATCACCGTTCCTCTTTTGGTCGCGGTGGGCGATGTGATCGGCATCATGGGAGGCTACACGGTCGCCACCCAAAACCTGGGCTTCAACCCAGCGACCTATCTGAAAAACACGGTGGATTTCCTTGAGACGCGCGACATCGTCTCATCGCTGGTCAAGGGGGCCGCCTTCGGCATGATCGCAGCCGTTATGGGCTGCTACTACGGCATGAGCTCGGGTCGCGGCGCGCAAGGTGTTGGCCGCGCCACCAAAGGCTCGGTCGAGGCCGCCGCCGTGCTGATCCTGGCCGCCAACTTCGTTCTGACAGGGGTGTTCTTCTCGCTATGATCCGGATGGAGAACGTACATAAAACCTTTGACGACAACCATGTGTTGCAGGGGATGAACCTTGAGATCCCCAAGGGCACTTCGATGGTCATCATCGGCGGCTCGGGTACTGGCAAATCGGTGGCGCTGAAATGCATTCTGGGCCTGATCAAGCCCGACAGCGGCATGATCTATGTGGACGGAAAAGACGCCACCAAGGGCGACCGGGATGCCTTTCTGGCCCGGTTCGGCATGCTGTTTCAGGGCGCGGCGCTGTTTGACTCACTACCCGTCTGGCAGAACGTCGCCTTCCGCCTACTGCGCGGCCCGCTGAAACGCCCACCCGAATACGCCCGCGAAATCGCCATCGAGAAACTGCGCCGCGTTGGCCTGAAATCCAACGTCGCCGACCGTTTTCCGTCGGAACTGTCCGGCGGCATGCAGAAACGCGTCGGCCTCGCCCGCGCCATCGCCGCCGAGCCCGAGATCATCTTTTTCGACGAGCCCACCACGGGGTTGGACCCGATCATGTCCGGCGTCATCAACGACCTGATCCGGGAAATCGTGACCGAAATGGGCGCAACGGCCATGACCATCACCCACGACATGAGTTCCGTCCGCGCGATTGCCGACAACGTAGCGATGCTGCATGACGGGGTGATCCAGTGGACCGGGCCTGTGGGTCAGATGGACGCCTCGGGCGATCCGTACCTGGAGCAGTTCATCAGCGGGAGTGCAGAAGGGCCGATTGAGGCGGTGCGGTGAAGTATTTGATTTAGGAGACTGGCGATGACTTCTAGCATTTTTCACGAAATTAGACTTAGAGTTAGTGGTGGAGCATACAACTCACCAGATAGGAGCCGGGCGTCTGTTGACGCATTGTTGGTCTTGACAGAAGCGGCGGAAAAAGAACTACCAAAAAAATTTGTGGAGGTTCTCAAAAATTTAGATGAAAGATACTCGCTGCCAGGAACCAATGCAGAAGTTGAATTCCTACGTCTAGAGCAAATTTTGGAAGCCCACAATTTCGTTGTTGAAGCAGATGATAGGCCAGATTCGAGTGTCGAACTTCTGCCAACTTTTTCGCTGGAATCCAGCGACAAAGAAAGAGTAATCAAGCTTTGCTCTGACATGAGAAAGATCGTTCTTTCAACTACTGATTTTGACCAACCACACAAAGTACGACTTGCAAACAGAATCGCATCTATGGAAGCGGAAGTTCACAAAAAACTTGGTCTCTTTGATGTCATTCTGGGAGGCGCAAGTGATGTTGGTGAGACACTGGGAAAGTTCGGGAAAGACATCAAACCTCTAACTGACCGAATGAACGAAATTCTCAAGATTACCAGAAGATCCACCAAAGAATATGAACAACTTCCTATGCCAGAGGAAGTAAGACGCCTCCCGGCACCAGAAAAAGACAATGAGGAATGACCCTCCGCCTCGCCACCCTCTCGCTCCTGATCCTCTACCCCATCGCGTGGTTCGCCCCGCTGATGCGCGCAGGCCTCCTGCCGATCTTCGGCCTCAGTGAAATCAGCGTCATCACCGGCCTTCAATCCCTCTGGAAATCCGACGTCTTCCTCGCGCTGGTCGTCACCTTCTTCGCCCTCGTGGCGCCTTACATCAAAACCATCGGCACCGCTCTGATCCAATGGGACCTGATGGACGCCCGCGTACAACCCGCGCTCAATATCCTCGGTAAGCTCGCCATGGCCGACATCTTCCTGATCGCGCTCTATATTACGCTGGCCAAAGGCATCTCTTACGCCACCATCGAAACAGCATGGGGCCTGTACCTGTTCACCGCCTCCATTCTGGCCTCGCTTGCGCTGGGTTATATTACCGAGATGACATCCAGTTCACGAAATCCTCAGACCTAATTGATTGAAAACATTAATCTGAGTATCATTTTAATATTCGAGCAGCAAAGTTTTTTGTCGTTTACGGGTCCGCAGCGGATCACCTTGCGTGTTTGATCTTTCCCTCCGCTTCGGCCCGGTGTGTACCGGTTTGAAAAGGAGAAGGACTATCATGGCCGCGCTCCATAACATTACATTGCAATTTCAGAATGCCTTTTTAAGACTGACTTTTTTCCTGATTTGCGCCGCAGCGCTTGGCGCAGTTGTCGCTACATCGCTGTCCGCGCTCGGCGTCTGGCCGTGGTTGTCGATGCAGGCCGGATTTGTCGGCGGCACCATCGATGCGGGGGTCTATATCCAGATCGGGCTGACCTGCCTGATTCTCATGCTGGCCTTCTACCTGCCCTCAAACGCGCGGATGATGGCGCTTGAAAACGCGCACCGGAAATTCTCGCTGAACATGCAGGACATCGCCTATGCCTATCAGGTGGCCCATGCCGCAGACCGAAGTGGGGCGTTTGCGCTGGCCTCGGAATTCGACGCGGTGAAGGAACGGATGGCCTTTCTGCGGGATCACCCCGACCTTCAAGCGCTGGAACCTGAAGTTCTGGAAACGGCGGCCCAGATGAGCCAGGTCAGTCAGGAACTGGCCGAAACCTACGGCGAGGATCGTGTCAGACGCGCCCGCACCTTCCTGCAACAGCGGCAGGAAGAGGTTGAGTTGTTTCAGAAGCGGATCGAGGATGCGCAGACCATCCTGCACGAGCTCAGCCAATGGACCCGCGATATCGAGATCGAGGAATCCATCGCCAAATCCCAACTCGGCCGCCTGCGGGACGAGTTGTTCGAGTTGCTGCCGGAACTTTCCGCCCAATTACAATCCCCCCCTGATGACAGCGATCCAAGCGCGTCCAGCGTCATCGCAATGTCCCCCCCTCGGGCGGCGGAATAGGCGCGTCAGCGCCCGCTGCGGGGGATGGCCCGTCGGGCCTGAGCCCGCAGCGTGCCATCGGCGGGGATGAAAGTCCGCAAGGGCTTGAAGAACCGCCCATCCTCGGGCACCAAAGGCCACATGGCAAAGACGACTTCCTTCTCCTGCTCGGCCTGTGGTGCCACGCATACAAGATGGTCCGGCCGCTGCGACGCCTGCGGCGAATGGAACACAATCACCCAGGACGTGCCGCTTTCGGCGGGTCCGGCCAAGAAATCCCTCGGCGGCAAGCGGGGCACGTCCATCGCACTCACGGACTTGTCGACCGAGGAGACACCGCCACCCCGTACACTCAGCGGGGTGGACGAGTTGGACCGCGTGTTGGGCGGCGGGCTCGTCCCCGCCTCTGCTCTATTGGTCGGCGGAGATCCCGGCATCGGCAAGTCCACCCTTCTGCTGCAGGCCGCCGCACGGTTCGCGCGCGCGGGCGTCAAAACCATCTATGTCTCAGGCGAAGAAGCCAGCGCACAAGTCCGCATGCGCGCCCGCCGTTTGGGGCTGGAAGATGCGCCCGTCCGACTGGCGGCCGAGACCAACCTGCGCGACATCCTCACAACGCTTGAGGCCGAGAAACCGGGCCTCGCCATCATCGACTCGATTCAGACGATGTGGGCCGACAATGTGGACAGCGCGCCGGGCTCGGTGTCACAAGTCCGGGCTGCCGCGCATGAATTGACCACGTTTGCGAAACGACATGGCGTATCGATCATCATGGTCGGTCACGTTACCAAAGAAGGTCAGATCGCTGGCCCTCGAGTCGTGGAACACATGGTTGATACGGTTCTCTATTTCGAGGGCGAGCGCGGCCACCAGTTCCGCATCCTGCGCGCGGTCAAGAACCGCTTTGGCCCCGCTGATGAGATCGGCGTCTTCGAGATGACCGGAAAAGGGCTGGCGCAGGTTACAAACCCGTCGGCCCTGTTCCTGTCGGAACGCGGCACGCCCAGCCCCGGTTCCGCCGTGTTTGCAGGCATTGAAGGCACCCGCCCCGTTCTGGTGGAATTGCAGGCGCTTGTAGCCCCCTCGCCCCATTCGCAGGCGCGCCGCACGGTTGTGGGCTGGGACAGCGGGCGTCTGGCGATGATCCTTGCCGTGCTCGAGGCGCGATGCGGCGTTCCGTTCACTGGCCTGGACGTCTATCTGAATGTCGCCGGAGGCCTGAAAATCGGCGAACCCGCCGCCGATCTGGCCGTTGCCGCCGCGTTGCTGAGTGCGCGCGAAGACACTGCCCTGCCCGCAGACACGGTGGTTTTCGGAGAAATCTCTCTATCCGGGGCACTTAGACCGGCCCCGCAGACCGAAAACAGGTTGAAAGAAGCCCAAAAACTTGGTTTCACGTCGGCTATCGCTCCGGCAGGCGGCAAAACCGGTACTGTGGCAGGTCTGACACTCACCCGGCCCTCTGATTTGGTTGGGTTTGTTGGCGAAACCTTCGGAGCAGGTTAAAGTCGCGCCGCGAGGGGCAGAAAAAGAACAGGCGAGGGCCATGGAAGGTTTTACAATAATTGACGGGGTTGTGGCCCTGATCATCGTGCTGTCAGGTCTGCTGGCCTATTCGCGCGGTTTCATGCGCGAGGTTCTGGCCATCGCAGGCTGGGTCGCGGCGGCAGTCCTTGCATTCATCTTTGCGCCGCAGGCCGTGCCGTTGGTCAAAGAAATCCCCGTTGTCGGAGACTTCCTGCGCGACAGTTGCGAATTGTCGGTGATCACAGGGTTCGCTGCCGTTTTCGCCATCGCCCTGATCGTGGTCAGCATCTTCACACCGCTGTTCTCGTCACTGGTGCAGCGTTCCGCTCTGGGCGGGTTGGATCAGGCGCTTGGCTTCTTCTTCGGCGTCGCGCGCGGCATCCTGCTGGTTGCCATCGCCTTCTTTGTCTACGACACGGTCATGACCGGCCAGTCCTATACAATCGTGGACGAAAGCCGCTCGGCCAAGGTATTCGAACAGTTCAGTTCGCAGATCGAAGAGCAGAACCCCGAAGCGGCCCTGGGCTGGGTCACCGCGCAGTATGAAGAGCTGGTGGCAAGCTGCACCTCGAACGGTTCGGCCCCTGCTACTGAAAGCACCGGCAACTGATTGCTGCTTTACCAGTCTACGGAAAGCCCGGCACTGCCCGGGCTTTTTTGTGTCAAGCTAAACGAACCCCTCTCCACCGCATACGGTGCATCGGATTGTCTTCAGCCCGAAACAGCCGTCGCAGCGGCTGGTGATCGGCTTGCCGTGAATATCGCGGCTTTTGATGACCTCGCCCGAGCCGTTGCAGATCTGACAGGGCGCTCGCCCCATGCCGCGACATCGATGGCACCGCCGCTTGGGTGTTTCATCTTTCTTCGATGGTGCCCTGTTTTGCCACATAGAAGCCCCCTGCCCGCTATATCCCCTGGTTTTCGCGCCCTTTCCGACATGTCAGCATAAATGAAATCATATGTCATCAGTCTTGGCCCGGGATCACGGTTGCACAAAACCCACCTGCGGCATTGTGTATTTGTGATCCTTTGATGACAGGCGCGTTCTAAGGCATTATGTGGGGGCCAACCCGCCACGGAATCGGAGCTGCCGGTCTTGTTCTTTGTGTTTTCATCTGCGTGCGCCGCATCGATGATTGGCCATCTGGCTTTGGAAACACACCCAATCCCGCGTCTGGCGCAGGCCATCCGATCCTACATGCCGGTCAAACCTCTCGTCACAACGTCATAGAAATTGGAGCCCGTACATGTGTGGGATTTTGGGGATCGCAAGCCGGACACATGATGTGTTTGCGGAAATCTATGACGGGCTGCTGATGCTGCAGCACCGGGGTCAGGATGCCTCGGGGATCGTCACGTATAATGGTGAGTTCTTTCGCGAGAAAAAGGCCAACGGTCTGGTCAAGGACGTCTTCAACGCAACGGACGCCGAAACCCTGCTGGGCAAGGTCGGCATGGGCCATGTGCGCTATCCGACCGCAGGTTCGCTCAGCGCGGCTGAGGCGCAGCCGTTCTTTGTGAACGCGCCTTACGGGATCTATCTGGTCCATAACGGCAACATCACCAACACCGCCGAGCAGCGTGAGAAGGTGACAGGCAAATACAGCCGCCACCTGCGCACCACGTCGGATTCCGAAATTCTGCTGAATGTGCTGGCCGACAAAGTGGCCGATGCGATCAAGGTCAACGGCAATGTCGAACCCATCCGCAACATCTTCGCGGGCGTGAAGATGACGATGGAGCGGGTGCAGGGTGCCTATTCCGTCATCTGCCTGATTGCAGGAGTCGGGATGCTGGCCTTCCGCGATCCGTACGGCATTCGCCCCCTGTCGGTGGCTGTGCGCGAAACCGATGGCGACGGCAACGACTATGCCTTTGCCTCCGAGGATGTGGCTTTTGGCATCAACGGGTTCAAGAAACTGCGCGACCTGCGCGCGGGTGAGGCGATCCTGATCGATCTGGACGGCAACATGCACGAATTCCAGGCGGTCGAAGGCAAGCTGACGCCCTGTATCTTCGAATATGTCTATCTGGCCCGTCCGGATTCTCTGCTGGATGGCGTATCGGTATACAAAACCCAGATGCGCATGGGTCAAACGCTGGCCAAGCAGATTCAGGATTCGGGGCTTGAGATTGACCGGATCATCCCGGTTCCCGACAGCGCCCGCCCTGTGGCGCTTGAGGCTGCCAAGATCACCGGCATCCCCTATCGCGAAGGTCTGGTGAAGAACCGCTATGTCGGTCGGACATTCATCATGCCCGGTCAGGAAGAACGCCAGAAATCCGTCCGCCGCAAGCTGAACGCCATTCCGCTTGAGTTCAAGGATCACAATGTCCTGCTGATCGACGACTCGATTGTGCGCGGCAATACCATCAAGAAGATCGTGCAGATGTGCCGCGAGGCCGGGGCCAAAAAGGTCTATATCGCCAGCGCGTCGCCTCCGGTGAAATATCCCAATGTCTACGGCATCGACATGCCCACCAAGCATGAGTTGATCGCCAACGGCAAAGAAATCGAAGAAATCCGCGAGGAACTGGGCGCGGATGCCCTGTTCTATCAGCATCTCGACGATCTGGTCTGGGCAGCCAAGGAAGGCAACCCCGAGATCGAGGCCTTCGATTGTTCCTGCTTTGACGGCGATTACATCACCGGCAGCGTCAGCGACGACTACCTCGACAGTCTGGAAAACAGCAGCCGGGTCAGCAAAAAGCGCGAAGACATGCAGGTCGTTGGTGGGTCGTGGAACGGGGCCAAGCTGGCCTCGGGCTGAGGTCAGAAGGCGAATCAAGCTGAGGGGGTCAGGTCCGGGATTTGGGCGGTTTGGGTCGATGCATAATCGATCACGAAAAGTTGCCGCCACATCCCCAAGTTGAACCCTTTGGATTTGCAAAGGCTTCGGCGGCGCAGTGTTTTGAACCGAAATCTGCGACGCGGCGGCAGTCTTTTGTTCCCCTTTGGCCTTTGTTAACCACCCTTCTGCTACCACTCACCAAAGGGGTCCGGGCCCTGCCCTGACCGCAGTTCATGTCCAACGCCACCGTCAAAAGCGCGGCCACCCAAAAGGGCGCGCTGAAGAAAAACTCTGTGTCTGTTCTTGGGATCTTTGGCCCCAAAAGCGATCTGCGCGCACTAATGCGTATGGCGTCGGGTCGTGTGAGAGAGGTCAAGACCGGCAGCCGGGTCGGTTCGGGCACCATTGTTGCCATCGATGAACATGGGATCATGCTGCGACAAAGCGGCCAGACCCGGCGGATCGCGATTCCGGGGGGCTAACCCCCTCTTGACGCCCTGCGCGATGGGGTTCAAACCGCTGCCATGACCGATCAGACCAAAATTGCCCTCATCACCGGGGCCTCACGCGGGTTGGGCGCAGCCCTTGCCGAAGCGCTGGCCCCCGACTATCACATCGTCGCCGTTGCCCGCACCACCGGCGGGCTGGAAGAACTGGACGACCGGATCAAGGCAAAGGGCGGATCCGCCACCCTAGCCCCAATGGACATCACCGATCCAAACGCCATGGCGACCCTGTGTCGGGGCATTCACGATCGCTGGGGCAAGGTTGATCTCTGGTTGCACACGGCCGTTCATACATCGGCCCTGACACCGGCGCATTTCGTTGATCCGAAAGAGTGGACGAAGGCGATGAACACAAACGCCAATGCCACCTCGGTCCTGATCCCTTATGTAACGCCTTTGCTGGGTGAAGCCGGTCACGCAGTGTTCTTTGACGACCCCAAGGCGGGCGAGAAGTTCTATGGCATCTACGGGGCCACTAAGGCTGCACAGATGGCACTGGCCCGCAGTTGGCAGGTCGAGACCGAACGCACCGGCCCACGGGTTTCCATCGTGGAACCTGCGCCGATGCCGACAGCCGTACGCGCGCGGTTTCATCCCGGCGAAGATCGGGATGCACTGACCAGCACAGCAGATGAGGCGGCGCGGATTTTGGCACTGCTATAGGGGAATGGCCCGTTCCGGGCAATGCCTCCGGCGGAGATATTTTTGGCCAGATGAAGCTGGGATCAGGCGATATGGACGCCGTTGCGCCCTGCCAGATCGACGAAGAATTGCCAGGCGACGCGGCCCGAGCGCGCGCCTCGGGTGGCCTGCCATTCGATGGCTTCGGCGCGCAGGGTTTGGGGATCGACGTTGACGCCATACGCGTCGCAGTAGCGGTCGATCATGGCAAGGTATTCATCCTGATCGCAGGGGTGGAAGCCCAGCCAAAGACCAAAACGGTCGGAGAGTGAGACCTTTTCCTCGACCGCTTCGGACGGGTTGATGGCGCTGGAGCGTTCGTTCTCGATCATGTCCCGCGGCATCAGGTGGCGGCGGTTTGAGGTGGCGTAGAAGACCACATTCTCGGGGCGGCCCTCGATACCGCCATCCAGCACGGCCTTGAGCGATTTGTAGTGCTGGTCATCATGGCTGAAGGACAGGTCATCGCAGAACAGGATAAACCTGTACGGCGCGGCCCGCAGATGGTTCAGCAGGCGCGCGACCGAGCCCATATCCTCGCGCTGCAATTCCACCAGTTTCAGGTTTGGGTGATCTGCCTGCAGCGTGCCATGCACTGCTTTGACCAAGCTGGATTTCCCCATCCCCCGCGCGCCCCAGAGCAGCGCGTTGTTGGCCTTGTACCCATCCGCGAACCGGCGCGTATTGTCCAGCAAGGTGTCTCGTGAGCGGTTGATGCCGACAAGCAGATCCAGGTCGACCCGGTTGACTTGCTTCACCGGCTCCAGCCGGTCCGGCTCGACATGCCAGACAAAGGCCGGGGCCTGGTTGAAATCCGGGGCGGCCAATGGGGCGGGTGCCATACGATTCAACGCGTCGGCAATACGTTTCAGGGCTTGATCGTCCATCGGGGCCTCCGGGTCAGGGTCTGGCGGTTTCAAACCATGATCCGCCCGCCACAACAAGAGCCGCCAATGAAAAAGGCGCGCCAACCGGGGCGCGCCTTTATCCGGGATCAGGGAAGGTTACTTGCCTTCTTCTTCCTGAATGATCTCTTCATCCGCTTCGGCTTCGTCATCATAATAGCCATCGGCACGCAGTTGTTCCTCGCGCTTTTTCTCGACACGGGCGACGAGGAAGATCGACACTTCGTAAAGGCCATAGACGACCACGAACAAGATGACCTGAGTGATCACGTCGGGTGGCGTCACCAGCGCGGCCAGAACCAGAATCCCCACGACCGCGTATTTGCGCACTGCACCTAACCCTTCGGCGCTGACCAATCCGGCTTTGCCCATCAGGGTCAACAGGACCGGCAGTTGGAAGCACAACCCAAAGGCCACAATGAATTTGATCGTCAGGTTCAGGTATTCCTGTGCCGAGCCCTGGAACACGACGCTTAGCGGAGCAGCAGTTGCACCATCGACCACAGCCTCACCTTCCGCGCCAAACTGCTGGAAGCCAAGGAAGAAATCGTAAGCCAAAGGCGTGACAACATAGAAGGCAAAGCTAGCACCCAGCAGGAACATGAAGGGTGACGCGACCATAAAGGGCAGAAACGCGTTCTTTTCCGACCGATACAGCCCCGGTGCCACGAACCGCCACATCTGCATTCCGATATAAGGGAAAGCCAGAATGAACCCGCCCAGCAGCGAAACCTTGATGGCGACAAAGAAGCCTTCCTGCGGTGAGATGAAGATCAGCCCGCAATCCTGCCCACGTTCGTTCAGCACCTCACACAGCGGGTGCGTCAGGAAGTTGAAAAGCGGCGTTGCCACGGTGAAGCAGATGATCATCCCGACCAGAAACGCCACAACGCAATGAATGAGCCGCGTACGCAGTTCCGCCAGATGCTCGATCAACGGGGCCGAGCTGTCTTCGATTTCGTCGGTCTTGCTCATGTCTTGTTCTCGGAATTCAGCGCCGCTTCGGCCTCTTCCGCCTTGGCCAGCGCATCAGCGGCTTCCTTGGCCTTGCGCTCGGCCGTGGCGCGGGCGCTCGTGGCCTGAACCTTCTTGGCTTGTTCGGCCCGCTCGGCCGCCAGTTTCCCGGTTGCGCTGTCGGGATCGTATTTGGTTGGGTCGATGCTTTTGGCCATGTCCTGCGCCGCCTGTTTCACACCATCCATGGCCGTGTTCACAGGGTTCGTCGCAGCATTAAGACCCTTCTTGATCTCGTTCACACCCGCCTGATCCGCCGCTTCGTTCATGGCGCTGCTGAATTCGCGCGCCATGCCCCGCGCCTTGCCGACAAAGCGCCCGACATTGCGAAACAGCACCGGCAGGTCCTTGGGTCCCACCACGATCAGCGCAACGATGCCGATGACCAGAAGCTCGGTCCAGCCCAGATCAAACATCTGCGCTTAGACCTTGTCTTTCTCGGTTTCGGGCGTGACATCCTTGGCCAGCTCGGACGCGTCCTGTTCGATCTCTTCCGAACCGTCCTTGACGCCTTTCTTGAACGCGGTGATGCCCTTGCCGACTTCACCCATCAACGAGCTGATCTTGCCGCGACCAAACAGCACCAGCACCACAACCGCAATCAGCAGAAGACCGGGAAGGCCGATATTGTTGAGCATGTCTCTTCTCCTTTGCTTGGGCGCCGTGCGCCCGGAATATGATCTGAGCCTGTGTTTACGCCGCAAACCTGCCCGTCAAAAGGGAACTGGCCCCAATTGGTGCTCAAATTTGATGTGATCGGATGGATTCATGGGGCTCGCATTTCTCAACTGACAGGTTTATGTCAGTTGTAAGGGACTAGGCAGAGGTCATCGAAACCTGGTCAACGGAGAATCAAATGACCCATGTTGCGGAAATCGTCACCTTCAGCCTCGCCAATGGCACCACGGCGGAAGAGTTCGTGAAACTCAGCCAGGCGTCCGAGGCATTTGTCCGGTCGGCCCCCGGCTTTGCCCATCGTCAGCTGAGCCAGGGCGAGGATGGCCGGTGGACCGACTATGTCGTCTGGACCGATATGAATGCCGCGCAAGATGCCGCTGCGCAATTCATGCAGCAGGATTGCGCCGCCGCCATGATGGCGGTGATCAATCCCGACAGCGTCCAGATGCGCCATGAGACTGTGCTATGGAACATGACCGCGTAACCCCGGTTAGATCGGCGTGTCATGCGCCGCACTGACCGTCTGTTCGACATCATACAGATCCTGCGCGACGGCAAACTGCACCGCGCGCAGGACATCGCGGATCGGCTCGAGGTGTCAGTCCGCACCATCTACCGCGACATGGATACGCTGGTCGCCTCGGGCGTTCCGGTCGAGGGCGAGCGCGGCGTGGGCTACATGGTGCGCGAGCAGATCACCCTGCCCCCGCTGAACCTGACACCCTCCGAACTCGAAGCCCTGAACCTCGGCATGGCCATCGTGGCCGAGGCTGCAGACTCGGACCTCAAATCAGCCGCCGAGTCGCTGGCGGAAAAGATCGACGCGGTTCTGCCCACGCAGGTCGTAGCCGAAGCGGATGCCTGGAAATTCGCGGTCTACCCCTTTGCTGACGCCGCGCGCGGACTGGCCCATATGGCCCCGATCCGCGCCGCCATCAAAGCACGACAGAAACTGCACCTCGTCTATCCCCGCATCGACGGCACCCTGACCGACCGCATCATCCGCCCGCTGCACATGGAATACTGGGGCCGAGTCTGGACCCTTACAGCATGGTGCGAACTACGCGAAGGCTTTCGCGTCTTCCGCATCGACCTGATCGAATCCATCACGCCCCAACCGGAACTCTTCACAGATGAACCCGGCAAACGCCTGAGCGACTACGACCCAAACGCGTAATCCCGGCTTCATCTGGCTAAAAATACCTCCGCCGGAGGCATGGCCCGGAACGGGCCATTCAACGTCACTTCAGATATGGCTCGGGATCAACCGACTCGAACCCCTTACGCACTTCGAAATGCACATAGGCGTTGTCGCCGCCCCGCAGTGCCGCAATCTTCTGCCCGCGCCGGACCCGATCGCCTTTCTTGACGGCAATATTATCTACATTGGCATAGACCGTCAGCAGGTCATTGTTGTGCTTGACCACGATGATCGGCACCTGATCCGCATCTGCTGTGATGGCCGCAACAGTCCCCGCCTCAGCCGCCTGAACGGATGTACCCGGCGCGGCAGCGATATCGATGCCTTCGTTTTTGCCCTTCTCATAGGTCCGGATGATCTTGCCGGATACCGGCAGTGACAGCGCCGATGTGCCCGTATTGCTGGGGGCTTCGGCAGTAACGTCCGGAGCTTCGGGCGACTCGGTCAGCGGTGCGACCTGTTCATCCGGCAGCGGCTGCGTAGCGCTTGGGGGTGTCGGAGTGGGCGAGCCCTGCCCCGGTTGCGTCACGTTGGTTGCCTCAGCCGCCGGGGCCGCCGCAGCCGCGCGCGGCGCAGGCTGGTTCTTGACAGGGATCAACAGGTACTGACCTTCGCGGATCGCAAAATCCGGACCCAACCCGTTCCATTCTGCCAGCGATTCAACCGGAACCTGATAAAGGCGCGATACCGTATAAGCTGTTTCGCCCCGTTTGACCTTGTGCTGGATCGGTTCAGGCCCAGCGGGCACTGGGGCCGGGGCTGGCGCGGTTCTGGCCGGTTCCAGCGTTGTAGTCTGAACCGAGCCCGTCTCGGGCGCCTGATCAATGGCCGAGCCCGCGATTGACGCGATATCGACACCGCTGGATGCCCCGACCGAGCGCGGCAGAGCCAAGACCTCGCCCTCGCGCAGCTTGTCTGTTGTCTGCAACCCATTGAACCGCGATAGCTCGCCTTCGGGCAGGCCCACACGCGCGGCCACGTCGCGGACGGTATCGCCCCGGCGGGCCACGGCGACCTGATAGTTCGGATAGGTGATCACACCACGCGCATCCGGTGCCGGACGGCTGGCCGTGGCGCTTTGCGCGGCACCGGTGGTCGAAAACCCGCCGATCTGCCCCCGCAGGTCATAATCCAGCGGCCCTTCGCACCCGGCAAGAATTGCCAAGGCAGCGACCCCGGTAACACAGCGGCGCATTGCCGATTTGGAAACTGCTCTCATCACGTCGATCCTCAACACCTGCCCCTGTTCTCCGGGGTTTTGGCGACAAAACTCTAAGACCTGTTATGCCTCGTCCTTTCCCAGCCCCTCAAGCAGGGGCACGAAACGAACGGACGTCAATTCGTCGTAATCCAGTCCATCCTCGGTGCGCGTCACCTTGATCAGCTGCTGCACTGCATCCGACTGTCCTACGGGTAGCACCATGATACCCCCGATTTTAAGCTGCGCCAAGAGCGGGCCCGGAGGATCCTCGGCCGCCGCTGTCACGATGATACGATCAAAGGGCGCTTGTTCCGGCAGACCAAACGAGCCGTCCGACAACATCGCGGTCACATTGGTCAGTCTCATATCGCGAAACAACTGACCGGTTTCGTTGACCAGCCGGCGGTGCCGCTCGACCGTATAAACCCGGCGTGCGAGTTTCGACAGGATAGCCGCCTGATAGCCCGATCCGGTGCCGATCTCCAGAACCGTGTCCCGGGGGCGTACCTCCAGCGCCTGCGTCATCAGCCCAACGACCGAGGGCTGGCTGATCGTCTGCCCGCAGGCGATAGGCAGCGGCATGTCCTCATAGGCGCGGTCCGCGAACAGACCGGTCACAAAGCGGCCCCGATCCACCTGCTCCATCGCCGCCAGCACGCGCGCATCTGTCACGCCCCGTTTGCGTAGGGCAAACAGGAACTGCATCACGGTTTCGGGGTCCAGTCCGCTCATTCGATCGACTTCAACGCCCCTAGCGCATCATGCGCCGTCAGATCGGCCCGCATCGGCGTGACCGAAATATACCCGGCCAGATTGACCGCGGCATCCGTGCCGGGCGCGGTCGGGTTGTGCTGATACCCGCCCTTGATCCACAGAAACCGCCGCCCCGAAGGTGAGCTGTGCGGCTCGACCGAGAACCGCGTGTCGCGGCGAAAGCCCTGCGGCGCGACGCGGATGCCCAGAACCTCATCCGCCGGAACCGGTGGGAAGTTAACGTTATAAAACAGACGGTAATCGCTTTGTTCAGTGGGAGTCGCGTCCAGAATGCGCCGTACCAGATCGGCCCCAAAGCGTGCCGCCGCCTCAAACGGATCACCCAGCCCCAGATTGCGCGGCCCGAAATACTGCGACAAGGCGATGGCTGGAACGCCTTGCAGCGCCGCCTCCATCGCGCCGCCAATGGTACCGGAATAAAGCGTATTCTCGGCCGAATTGTTGCCCCGGTTCACCCCTGACAGCACCAGATCGGGCGGCGTGCCCTGCATCACATCATGCAGCCCCGCCAGTACGCAATCCGCCGGGGAGCCTTCGGCAGCGAACCGACGCTCATCAAGCTTAGCCACCATCATCGGATGCGTGTAGCTGATGCAATGCCCAACACCTGATTGCTCAAACGCCGGGGCCACAACCCAGACTTCGCCATCCGGCCCGGCCAGATCCTTTGCAATCGCCTCAAGCGTGATCAAACCCGGCGCGTTGATCCCGTCATCATTGGTCAAAAGAATACGCATGTGCCCGATCATCCCCACGTTTCGCCCTTGATAGACCCGCCCTTGCATTGCGGCAAGCAAAGCGCGCACGCAATCTGAGGCTTTCGCGCACCACTTTAGCGGAAATTGCAGCTTAGACCGGAAAAACGAAGCAGCGGTCGCGCCGGATGGTCAGCCACATGACGCGCCCGGGATTGGGCACAAACACGTTTGGCACCGTCACTTTCAGGATCGAGCCGTCATGGTCCATCCGAAACTCGACCAGACTTTCATTGCCCAGAAAACGCGCACGTTCCACGGTGCCGCGTGCGGCAACCCCATCGGTGGCGGTGGGCGATGGACCTTTGCCGTTGCGGTCGAAATCCAGCTTTATGTGTTGTGGGCGAAAGACAATCTCGACATCGGTGCCATCCGGGATGCCGGGGGCTAGGAACTGACCGAAAGGCGTTTCTGCCAAGGCTCCGTTAACTTCCGCTCGCAAGACATTGACATCGCTAAAGAAGGCAACCGCAGCCTTATCTGCTGGCCGTGTGTAGACATTGTAGGGCGCACCTTGCTGCACGATCTTGCCACGGCGCATCAGAGCAATCTCGTCGGCCATACGCATGGCTTCCTCAGGCTCATGTGTGACCAGCAAAACAGCGGCATCTTCTTCCTTTAGGATTGCCAGCGTCTCATCCCGAATACCGTCACGCAGACGATTGTCGAGGCCCGAGAACGGCTCGTCCATCAGCATGATCCGGGGGCGTGGGGCCAAAGCGCGGGCCAATGCGACCCGTTGCTGTTCGCCCCCCGACAATTGATGCGGAAACCCGTCGATGAAGCGCATCAGGTCGACCTTGCGCAGCAACTCCTCAACCCGGGCGCGTTTTTCGTCTTTGCTGCCCTTCAGGCCGAACGCGACGTTCTGGGCCACGCTTAGATGCGGGAAAAGGGCAAAATCCTGAAACATCAGCCCGATCTCCCGCCGTTCGGGCGGCACCCGGAACACCGTGTCGCAGATCAGTTTTCCATCGACATAGATTTCGCCCGAGTCCTGCATCTCGACCCCGGCAATCATGCGCAAGGTGGTGGATTTGCCGCAACCCGACGGCCCCAGCAGGCACGTCACCTGCCCGGCCTGAATGGTCAGCGACACGTCATCGACAACGACCCGCCCTTCGAACCGGCGGACCATATTGCGAATTTCCAGACGTGGAGGAGTTGCGTCTTCTGTCACCAAGGGACCCCGTTGCCTTTCCCGATCAAAAGCATCGGGCTTGGGCGGGGATAGCAACCCCGCCCCGCAGGTTCAAGGGATCAGCAGCACCCGCCCGACGATGCAGCCTCGCCAACCGCTTCAAACGGGCTTTCACCGCCGCAGCCATCGAAGATTCCATAATGGGTCGAGAAATCGCCGATAAAGTCAAAATGACGCGCAAAACGCGTGTCTTTCAGCATCATCCAGGTGTTGCCGCAAACCGGAAAGACCTTGCCTGTTTCAATCGCGTGATGATCATCCAACTCGAACAGATGCGGCGCGTTGGGGATGGTGCCCTTGTAGATCACGGCCTGCCCGTAATCCTCGCAGGCCGGTTCCAGGTCGGGCAGTTTGAACAGCCGATAGGTGGCCGACAGGAAGTTCAGCGGTGCAACCCGCTGCTCCAGCACCGGGTTTTCGATGGTCAGCGGGCGATGGGTGACGCGGCGCGGATCACCAAAGCCTGCTTTGCGCGAGATCGACAGGAAATCGTTCCAATACAGCGCGCCCGACAGGCATTCGCCATACAGAACCTCATCCTCGGCCATCGCCTGCGGGATACGTCGGTCGGCGTAGACGTCCGAGAAATACATCTCGCCGCCGTCTTTCAGCAAACGATGCGCGCCCCGCAGAACGGCCTCTTTGTCGGTTGCCAGGTTGATGACGCAGTTCGAAACAATGATGTCGAAGGAACCGGGCTCCAGGTCCAGCTCGTCAAGTTTTTCGATATAGCCGTGGTGAAATTCGACATTGCTGGCCGCATATCCAAATGCCTCGGCGTGATACTCCTGATGGGCGCGGGCCACATCCAGCTGTTCGGGTGTCATGTCCACGCCAACCACCCGGCCCGTTTCACCCACCATCGCGGACAGGGCATAGACGTCTCGACCCGCGCCGCAACCCAGATCGAGGATGCTCATCCCCTCCAGATCCAGCGGCGCGATCAGACCGCAGCCGTAGTAGCGGGTCAGCACCTCATCGTGCAGTTTGGACAGAATACGCTTGAGGTGATCCGGCATGTCATCCGGCGTGCAGCAGGCATTGGTTTGCAGATCCGCACTGCTTTGCAGCACTTCGCCATAGTAGTTCTGCACCGATTCATGCTTCATCTCAGCTTTCCTTTCGCAAACAGCTGCACCGCAGCTAGTGCACGGCTGCGCCCGGTGCAATCCGGCATGTGGGGTTTTGACGAAAGCGTGAGGGGGGATTTAACCCAACAGATCGAAATCGATCCCCGCCCGCACCCTGCCATTGACCTGAACCTCAAGCCGGTGCGCGCCGGGCACCAGCTTGAACGTCGTGGCATCTCCCTTCAGCTTGTGCCGCTTGTCCAGTCGCAGCTTTCCATCTTTCAGAACGGCTTGTTTCAACTTGTGCACCTTGGCCGAGGTTTTTCCACCAGGGCGTTGAAAGTGAATGATATAATCCACAAGCACAGGCTGCCCATCCGGGCCTTTCAGATCCACCGAGAACTCCAGTGCCTCGCCAATCCGGGCCTGCGTGTTGAGGTCAATCGTCACTGCCACGTCGGCGTCAGGATCATAGCCCAGCATCGCCATCGCCCCCGGATGACCAGCCTTAACAAGGCCCCGTAGCGTGTGCGATGTCATCCAAGCCAGTTCATCCGCGTCCTGCGCGCCCGCATCCCGCCACTGTTGCAGCCGCGCCAGCACCTGATCAGGCTGTTTCTTGGAAACATCATTCAAATGGTTTGCGACCGAGCGGGTGACATAGCGTGTCGGATCGCTGTGCAATCGGTCCAGCAAAGGCAATGGATCGTCCAATTCCAGCCCGATGGCCTGCCCCCATGGCAGACGCGGACGGGTGCCTTCGCTGACCAACCGACGCACGTGATAGCTGTCATGCGCGCACCAGTCCTGCATCCGGGCCAGAACCTGATCGGGCCAGCGGTTCAGAAACGGGCGGATCGCCCACTCCATCGAAAAGCGCTGCGTGATCTCGGCCAGCAGGTCCAGCGACTGATCAGGGTTTTCCAACCCAACCGACACCACCCACTCACCCAAAGGGGCAAAGATGAAATCGCCGAAATCATCATCGGTTTTTGTCGGATCCAAAGGCGGAGGAAGCGCGCGCAGGATTACGGGCGCGACCTGCGGCAGTTCACCCGGAACAACCTCTTGCAGGCAATCCGCGATCCACGTCATCCGCTCCTTCAACTCAAGCTCAAGCAGGCGCGACATGACCCGAGCGTGAAATGCATCCGCGTCAAAGGATGCATCGGCTTTGGCGAACAACCCCGCTAGGTAACGGGTTTTTTCATCGTTAAACAGCTGGTCTTTCAGCGAAAACCCTTGCGCCATGGCTACATCGTCAGATTGGTTGCGCCACCGTCCAGCAGGATATTCTGCCCGACGATGAACCCGGCATGTTGCGAACACAGGAAGGCACAGGCGGCCCCGAATTCGGCCCGCGTCCCATACCGGCGCGCGGGGATCGTGGCCGCGCGGGCAGCACGCGCTTCATCCATCGAAATCCCTTGCTGCGCCGCCACGCCGCTGTCGAGCGAATCCGCCCTGTCCGTCGCGTGAATGCCGGGCAGCAGGTTGTTGATGGTCACCCCGTTTGGCGCGACCTGCCGGGCCGTCCCGGCAACATACCCTGTCAGACCGGTGCGTGCGGCATTCGACAGGCCAAGCACCGCAATCGGCGCACGCACGGATTGCGAGGTGATGTTGACCACCCTGCCCCAGCCCTTGTCCATCATCCCCGGCAACAGCGCTTTCATGAAGGCAATCGGTGTCAGCATGTTGGCGTCCAGCGCCTTGATGAAATCTTCGCGGTCCCAGTCTGACCACATTCCCGGCGGTGGCCCGCCTGCGTTATTCACCAGAATATCCACGCCCTGCGCGGCCTCGATCACCTGCGCCTGCCCCTGGGCCGAGGTCACATCGCAGGCCACCGTCTGAACATCCACGCCGTGGTCCGAACGAAGGCGGGCCGCTTCGGCCTCCAACGCCTCGGCCCCGCGGGCGTTCATCACCAAATCAACGCCTGCTTCGGCCAAGGCTTCGGCGCACCCAAGACCCAATCCCTTGCTGCTGGCGCAGACCAGCGCGCGTTTGCCGCGAATTCCAAGATCCATTCTGATCCTCCCTGTCTTGCCTTATCTTGCACCGGCCTGACCGGAAGGACCAGAAGAGCTTTGTCAGTAGAAAAACTCCTCGCGCACGATTTTTCCGTCCGCGACGTGGTAAATCGCCACCTCGCGCATATCAAAGCTTTCGCCGCTATCTTTCACTGTGCCCTGAACCTCGAAGATCACGGCAAAGCGGTCGTCGCCATGTAGAAACGGCCCACCGACCGTTGCGCCAGAGACGTCGTGCGCGTTTTCCCACCAATCGTGCTTGCCGCGAATACCTTCGAGGCCCTGGGTTTCCCGGCCCATACCCGACATGTCCTGCGCCTCGACCGAAACTGCGTCAGGTGCGTAAAGATTGCTCAGGTTTTCCTTGGCCCGGTTCTCGCGGCATCCCGCGACCAGTTCTTCGGCGATTTCTTTCAAATTCATTGGTCCACTCCATTTTTTGTTCACTATATGTTCTTTTTGTCACAACCCGCCGATTCGAACCACCCCTTTGTCTTGCCTCGGCAGGATTCCCCGCCTATACGCGCGGCTATGCTTGATACCTCGAACCAACCCTCTCTGCCGCCCGAGATCGCCCGGCGCCGGACATTCGCCATCATCTCTCACCCGGATGCGGGCAAGACGACGCTGACGGAGAAGTTCCTGCTGTACGGGGGCGCGATCCAGATGGCCGGTCAGGTGCGCGCCAAGGGTGAGGCACGGCGGACCCGGTCGGACTTTATGCAGATGGAAAAGGATCGGGGCATTTCGGTCTCGGCCTCGGCGATGTCGTTCGACTATGGGAACTTCCGGTTCAATCTGGTGGACACGCCCGGTCACTCGGATTTTTCCGAAGATACCTATCGCACCCTGACCGCCGTGGATGCCGCCGTGATGGTGATCGACGGCGCGAAAGGTGTGGAAAGCCAGACGCAGAAACTGTTCGAGGTCTGCCGCCTGCGCGATCTGCCAATCCTGACCTTCTGTAACAAGATGGACCGCGAAAGCCGCGATACGTTCGAGATCATCGATGAAATTCAGGAAATGCTGGCCATCGACGTCACGCCCGCCGCGTGGCCCATCGGCATGGGCCGTGACTTCATCGGCTGCTATGACATGCTGCGCGACCGGCTGGAGCTGATGGACCGCGCCGACCGCAACAAGGTGGCCGAAAGCATTCAGATCGACGGTCTGGACGACCCGAAACTGGCGGAACACGTGCCCGAGCATCTGCTGGACAAGCTGCTGGAAGAAGTCGAAATGGCGCGCGAATTGCTGCCCGCGCTGGACCCGCAAGCGGTGCTTGAGGGGCATATGACCCCGATCTGGTTTGGCTCGGCCATCAACTCGTTTGGCGTCAAGGAACTGATGGAAGGCATCGGCGCTTATGGCCCACAGCCGCAGGTGCAATCGGCCGAGCCGCGTCAGATCGCGCCGGATGAGAAAAAGGTCGCCGGTTTTGTCTTCAAGGTGCAGGCCAATATGGACCCCAAGCACCGCGACCGGGTGGCGTTTGTGCGAATGGCAAGCGGTCATTTCAAGCGTGGCATGAAGCTGACCCATGTGCGGTCGAAAAAGCCGATGGCCATTTCCAACCCCGTTCTGTTCCTCGCCTCGGACCGCGAACTGGCGGATGAGGCATGGGCCGGGGACATCATCGGCATTCCCAACCACGGTCAGTTGCGCATCGGTGACACCCTGACCGAGGGTGAGGCGCTGCGTGTGACCGGCATCCCGTCCTTTGCGCCGGAACTGCTGCAGGGTGTCCGCGCGGGCGATCCGATGAAGGCCAAGCATCTGGAAAAAGCCCTGATGCAATTTGCCGAGGAAGGCGCGGCCAAGGTGTTCAAACCCTCGATCGGGTCAGGCTTTATCGTCGGCGTCGTCGGCGCGCTGCAATTCGAAGTGCTTGCCAGCCGGATCGAGATGGAATACGGCCTACCCGTGCGCTTCGAGGCGTCGCAATTCACTTCGGCCCGCTGGGTCAGCGGTGACAAGGCCGAGGTCGAAAAGTTCGTCAACGCCAACAAGCAGCACATCGCCCATGATCATGACGGCGACATCGTCTATCTGACGCGTTTGCAATGGGACATCGACCGGGTCGTGCGCGACTATCCGGCGCTGAACCTGACTGCGACCAAGGAAATGATGGTCTGACCAAGGCTAGGGGTTTATCGCCTTGAGATACGTGGAAAAGACGTAGCCGATATACCCTTGCCTAGTGCGAACGCGCCACCACTCGCCATCGACACCCAGTCGCTCCACGGTTGTACGTTCGGGCAGCGCCCCGATTTTTTCACCGCCGGGTGTGCGGCGCAAATTCAGTGTTGAAGGCGCGACACCCGTCACACGGTATCTTGGGGCCTTCGCGTCTTCGGGCATCGCGTCCGCAGCAATCAACGGGCCATCATCCAGCGCGGCGGCGACGCTGGACCGCAGCAACTGTCCGACTTCTTCATACCCCTTGACCGACAGGTCAAAGGCCAGCCGCACAATGTCCCATTTGCCGTTTTGCGGGACGTTCAGATTGGGCTCGACCTCGGCATGGGTCAGGATCTTGGTGGGCGTGACCAATATGTTATATTTCTCGGCCAGATCCGCCACGACCAGCATTCCCTGATCCCACTGGGTTCGCGTCATGGGATAGTTGCCGGGATCGAAAGGCGACCGTTCAGCCCCCAGCATGCAGCACAGCGACACACCAATCGCGCCCGTGTTGGCACCGCGTGTGTGCCGCGCATAGTTCGAACTCATGGGGCGTGCATTTTCAGCAATCGACTTGTTTCCGCGCACAAGGGTGCCGTCGGACTCGATCAGAATGTGATAGCTGTTCTTATCATTGGCATTGGCGCTATGCGCTCCGGCCGTCCAATGAAGATGGATGCGCTCCATATTGACATCGGGCATCCATGACGCGGGAACAACACGAGGCATTGTAATCTCCTCAATAACAAATGTAAGAACTCATAAAGTGGCGCTATCGTATCACATTTCGGCACAGGCTCAAAAACAGACCCCGCCACAATGACTTGCATGGCTTCAGACCAAGACAATCACACGCACGTTCCCACCTGGGGTATCGTGTCTATGGTGCGGGGGTCTGCCGAGGACATCCTTGGCTTTGTCGCGCACCATCTGGAGCTTGGGGCGGACCAACTATACATCTACCTTGACGAACCAAACCGGCGCGCCTTTCGGGCACTTCGCGCGCATCCAAAGGTTCGGGTGCGGCTTTGTGACGACGCGTTCTGGGTGAAACGAAAACGCACCCGGCCGGAAAAGCACCAGATCCGTCAAACCGTGCACGCCACCCATATCTACAAGCGTACCAATCTGGACTGGCTGGCCCATATCGATGTGGATGAGTTCCTGTGGTCGTCCGAGCCGATTGCGGATGTTCTGCGCTCGGTTCCGGCAGACATTCCCGGTTTTCGGGTGCGCCCGATCGAGGCGCTGGCCGGGGGTGACGACCTGTACAAAGCGCACATCCCCAAGGGGCCAGGCCGCGAGGCGCTGGTGCAGGACCTCTACCCCACCTATGGCGGGTTTGTGCTGGGCGGATTTCTAAGCCACGTGCAGGGCAAGCTGTTCGTGCGGGCCGGATTGCCGAACCTGAGCTTTCGAATCCACAACCTGTTCCAGAACAAGAAGCTGCTGCCCTGCAAAACCGAACTGCCCCAGCTTGAGCTGTGCCACCGCCACGCACCGGACTGGGACCATTGGATCGGTCACTATGATTTCCGAATGAATCGAGGCTCTTACCAGCCAGGAATGTCGCCCAATGTACCGCGTTACAAGGGCGGTCTGAGCAAGAACGAACTGCTCAGCTGGATCGAGGCCGAGCAAGGCATGGACGGGCTGCGGGCCTTCTACGCGGAGATGAGCGGTCAGGACCCGGATGTACGTGCACGGCTGGAACAACACGGGCTGATCCGGCACAGGCCCTTGAACCTGCCCGACAAGATCGCGAAACACTTTCCCGGAAGGGCCTGAATTGTTGCGCAAAATCCCGATTTGACGCAACCGCGTAACGTCAGACTGGTCTTCATTTGACCCTGACCTACCTTTTTGTTATGTCCGCGCCCAAAGCCGAAACGCGCCTGTTGCGCGTGGCCATCCGGGCCCGGCAGATTTTGATGCGCGGGCCAGGTCAAGTGTCCGCTTGAACCGGACATACATGACAAAGTTTAACGAACTGAACCTGAACCCGAAGGTCCTCAAAGCCATTGAGGAAGCCGGATACGAAACCCCCACTCCGATCCAGGAAGGCGCGATACCGCCTGCGCTTGAAGGTAAGGACGTTTTGGGCATTGCGCAAACCGGCACAGGTAAAACCGCCAGCTTCACGCTGCCGATGATCACCCTGCTGGCCCGTGGCCGCGCCCGCGCGCGGATGCCGCGTTCGCTGGTGCTGTGCCCGACGCGCGAGCTGGCCGCGCAGGTGGCCGAGAATTTCGACACCTACTCAAAGCATCTGAAACTGACCAAAGCGCTGTTGATCGGCGGCGTCAGCTTCAAAGAGCAAGAGGCGCTGATCGACCGGGGTGTGGACGTCCTGATTGCCACGCCGGGCCGTCTTTTGGACCATTTCGAGCGCGGGAAGCTGCTGCTGACGGGCGTTCAGATCATGGTGGTGGACGAAGCCGACCGGATGCTGGACATGGGCTTTATTCCAGACATCGAGCGCATCTTCTCGCTGACGCCTTTCACCCGTCAAACCCTGTTCTTCTCGGCCACCATGGCGTCCGAGATCGAACGCATCACCGACACCTTCCTGTCCGCCCCCGCCCGGATCGAAGTTGCCCGTCAGGCCACCGCCTCCGAGACCATCGAACAGGGCGTCGTCATGTTCAAAGGTGGGCGTCGGGATCGCGAGGCCAGTGGAAAGCGCAAGGTTCTGCGCGCGCTGATCGATGCCGAGGGTGAGAAATGCACCAACGCGATCATCTTCTGCAACCGCAAGACGGATGTGGACATCTGCGCCAAGTCGCTGAAGAAATACGGCTATAACGCCGCCGCCATCCATGGCGATCTGGATCAGTCCCAGCGGATGAAAACGCTGGACGGGTTCCGCGATGGCTCATTGCGTTTGCTGGTGGCATCTGACGTGGCCGCGCGCGGGTTGGACATTCCTTCGGTCAGCCACGTATTTAATTTCGATGTGCCCGGCCATGCCGAGGATTACGTGCACCGGATCGGACGCACCGGCCGCGCGGGCCGCGAAGGTAAGGCTGTTACAATTTGCTCGGGCCGCGATGAAAAGGCGCTGGATGCGATTGAGAAGCTGATCCAGAAGGACATTCCGCGCATCGACAACCCGGTAAAGGACGAACCGAAGCCGGACACGCCCAAGCCCGAGAAAAAGGCCAAGCCCGCGGACGAGAAAAAGCGCGACCGCAAGAAGGATGAGCGCAAGCAGGACAAGCCCGCCAAGGGCCGTGGTCGCCGGGACGATACTGGCCCGGCGGTTGTCGGCATGGGTGATCATCTGCCCAGCTTCATCGCGCTTAGCTTCGACGAGCGCCGCGCCAGCTAGATCGTCAGCACCAGCGCCAGTATCGAGACGCCCAGCAAACCCATCCCGGCGATTTCGCGCCGGGTGATCGTCTCGCGGAAGAACAGGATCGAGGCCAATAGGCTGAGTATCAGCTCTACCTGCCCCAGCGCTTTGACATAGGCCGCGTTTTGCAGGGTGAAGGCCAGAAACCAGCAGAACGACCCACCGAGGCTGGTCAGCCCGACGAAGACACCCGTTGATCGGGTTTCCCAGACCGCGCGTAACTCGGCCCGGTCGCGCCACAGCAGCCACAGGCCCATGCTGAGAAACTGGAACGTGACCACAGCCGCCAAGGTCACTAAGGCGCGGAACCAGGCGTCAATATCTCCGAGTTCCAAAGACGCACCGCGATAGCTGACGGCTGAGAAGGCAAACAGAACGCCAGAGCCAAGCCCCAGTTGCGACGCGCGGTTGGTCAGATGACGCCACCACGCCCCGTCCCCGCCCGGTGTTTTGGACAACAACAGAACCGCCAGCAATCCCAACAGGATCGCGCCAAGCGCCCCGGCTGAGACCTTATCCCCAAGGATCAGAAACCCAACAATTGCGGTCTGGATGACCTCGGTCTTCTTAAAGGTAATCCCCACCGCAAAATTGCGCTGTTTGAACAGGGCGACCACGCAGACCGTCGCCAATATCTGTGCTGTTCCACCGATGGCAACAAACAGCCAGAACCGCGCCGTCAGCGGCGGCATCGCCGCACCAGTCAGCCACAGCGCCACAGCCAATCCCAAAACCGCCAGCGGCATCGAATAGGCAAACCGCGCAAAGGTCGCACCAGCCGCAGACAGTTTCACGCTGCTCAGCGATTTTTGCAGCATGAACCGCACCGTCTGGAACGAGGCGGCTGCAATGGTGACGGGAATCCACAAGCTCATGGCTTCCCTTCTGTCGCGAAATCAGGGCTTTGGCCAGAGCGGATGGGCCACCGGGTCTTTCGCGCGCCAGAAATACTCTTTGAATATCTGTGCGTAAGACCGATAGACGTACGCCTCGTTGCACGCCTGATACCGCTCTTTCCCGGCCCGATAGAGCGCAGGCAGCTGATACCAAGGCGCGGATGGGTTCATGTGGTGAACAACGTGCAAGTTGTTGTTCAAAAACAGAAAGGACAACAACCCCCGATCTTCGATTATCACGGTCCGTGCGCGCGATTTCTCATGCGCGCGGTGTTCCAGGAAGGTGCGGATTTTGACCAGCCCCAAACCGATATAGGCCGACAGGACAAATCCCCAGACCGGCATGGCCGACTGCGCAACAACCCACAAAACCACCGCGACGCCCGGAAAATGCAGCGCCCATGCCACCAGAACCGCGCGATCCCCCCGGATCATCCCCTGCCATTCGTCCCGAACAAACATGACCTGCCCAATAGCCGGGCCCAGCACGATCCGGCCCAGAAGCGTGTTGTTGATTGCGAACAGCCGCTTCTTCCACCCGGACAATTGCGTCCAGATTTTGGGGTCCAAGTAATTCGTCTCGGGGTCGTCATAAGGATCGGTCAGGTTGGCATCCTGATGATGCGCAAGATGCAGATCGCGGAAGCGATTGAACGGGATGAACAGTGTCAGGGGCAAGGCCAACAGTGCCTCGTTCAACCATTTGGCGCGGAACGGATGGCCGTGCAGCGCCTCATGCGTCAGCGAAGAATGCAAGGCCCCGACCAACCCCATCGCCGGAATGGCCAGCCATAAGGCCCAAGCGGCCAACCAGAACAGCACCGCCAGCCAAGTGGCATAGCACGCGACGATCAGCGCAAACGTGCCCCATTCGGGCGTCTTCGGCGTCGTTGGCTCACCCATGGCGGCCCCACGAAATCCCGGCCCAAATTCGCTCGTAGAGCACATAAAGCGTCAAACCAATGGCCGTATTGACCAGCGCCAGCGCACCACCAATGGCCGCCGATCCGGTTGCGACAAGACCGACCAAAGTCATGACCGCCAACCCAACAGCATTCCAAATGATTGCTTTCACGACCGATCTTCGTCGCGTTTCCATTCCGGACCCCAGTTTTTTTTGTTCTCACAAAAGTGTTACTTACTGGTCCGGGCGTTGGGAATTCTGAATATGATTAACAAAATTCATCACCTGTGATATTTTCCAACATATGGATGAAAAACTCGACAAACGCGTCCGCGCTGCGCAGTTTCGCCTGCGACTGACCCGCGCGATGGAGGACCGCCATGTCAGCCAAAGCGCTCTGGCCCGCAGTATCGGGGTAGACCGGTCCACGGTGTCTCAACTACTGGCCGATGAAGGCGCGCGCTTGCCCAATGCGCATGTGATCGGCGGCTGTGCTTCGGCGCTTGGGGTTTCAGCGGATTGGCTGCTGAGCCTGTCGAACCGCCCCGAAAGCGCGGCGGAACTACTGGCCAGTTCCCTGACCATGACCGAAGCCCCCCGCGCACTGGTGGATGAGCGGATTTTTCAATGGCATCAAGAGGCTGCGGGCTACAAAATCCGCTATGTGCCGGCCACCCTGCCCGACATGCTCAAGACCCGCGCGGTGCTGGAATGGGAATACGCCCCGCATCTGGGTCGCACGGCAGATCAGGCCATCGGTGCCTCCGAGGACCGTCTGTCCTGGATGCGCAGCGCGCAGTCAGACTATGAAATCGCCATGCCGCTGTTTGAAATCCAAAGCTTTGCGCAGGCCGAGGGATACTATCAGGGCCTGTCGCTTCCCATCCGCCTGGAACAAATCGACCATCTGCTGAGCCTCTGCGAACAGCTCTACCCGCGTTTGCGCATCTATCTGTTCGACGCAAAACGCCTGTATTCCGCGCCGGTCACGATCTTCGGCCCACTTCTGTGTGTTTTCTATGCAGGCGGTCACTATATGGCCTTCCGGGACCGCGACCGGATCGAGGTTTTCACCCGCCACTTCGACACATTGATCCGCGAGGCGGATATGACAGCGCGCCATTTTCCAGAACATCTGCGCCAGTTGCGCGCCCAGATTGCCGACGGCTGAGGGCTAAAGGGAATCCCCCAATCGTGCGATTTGGCGGGTCGTGTAGTATAGTGACCGCGCGAACCCTCAGACATTCCATGGAGGATGACAGGAATGGACGCATTACAGACTGCCCAATATGCACGCGCATTGTACACGGCCCATGGCGACCAGGCCGAGGCGGAAGCCGCTAAAAAGATGCGCGAATGTGAGGCCGCCGGAAACACGCAGGAAGCCAAAGACTGGCAGGCCGTGCGCAGCACAATCCGCCAGATCCGCGGCCCGAATCAAGGCTGACAAAGCAGATCAGAGTTTCGGGTCAGGATTGACCGTGTGACCGTCCACCGCGATGACCTGCCCCGAAACCAGCCGCGCCGCGTCCGAGGCCAGAAAGACCGCCATTTCAGCAATATCATGCGCCTCGACAAAGCGCCCCATTGAGGTGCCCGAGGCATAGCCCGCATAGACCTGATCCCGTGTCATGCCCTTTGCGGCGGCTTCGCGCTGCAGGACGCCTTCCATGCGCGGTCCTTCAACAGCGCCCGGACAAATCACGTTGCAGCGCACGCCATGGGGCCCAAGTTCCATCGCCAGTGTCTTGCCCAGCCCGATCACACCCCATTTGGCCGCCGCATAAGGCGCGCGGTTCGGATAGCCATATTGCCCCGCCGTGGATGATGTGATGATCACCGCACCGCGCCCGTCACGCTTCAGCATCGGCACTGCGTATTTTGAACACAGAAACGCGCCTTCAAGATTGACGGAAAGGCAGTTTTTCCAATCTGTTAAAGACACATCCTCAACCAGTGCGGTTGGCCCGGCCACACCTGCATTGGCGCACAGAACATCCAACCCGCCCCAGGCCTGTTCCAGTTGCCCGAAAACCTCGGCGACATGCGCCTCGTCCGACACATCTGCCTTGGATGACTGCCAATGGTCCGGGCAACCCTGCAATGCGGCTTCGTCAATATCCACCACCCAAACCTGCGCCCCTGCGGTATCAAACGCCTCGGCCATCGCGCGCCCGACGCCCGAGGCGCCCGCGGTGATCAACACCCGCTGCGTCATGCGGGTTTTCGGATCGCGGCACCCGCTCCTTCCGGATAGGGAAGATCAGCCTGCGCGCTGGTAATCCGGGCCATGGCGGCTTCGATCTCGGGCGACGGCGGGCTTGGGCGGCGGGTCTGCAGGCTGACATGCAGCAGGAAACTCTCACCCGTGGCCAAAAGCGTGTCGCCCTCATACATGCTGTGGAACAGGTGCAGCTTCTTGCCCTGCCCCAACAGCATCTGCGTCCGGACCTGAATCTTCGCGCCTGCATGTGCCTCATCATGATAGCGGATGTGATTTTCGGCGGTGAAATAGCTGCCGCCCGAGGCGATATAGTCCGCATCGCAGCCGATGATTTCCATGAACCCGTCGGTTGCAGCGGCAAACGCCTCCAGATACTTCGCCTCGTTCATGTGGCCGTTGTAATCCGTCCAATCCAACGGCACCGCACGCGACAGGGTCAGGATCGGCTGGCTCAGATCCGCCTGATCCAACGTCGGCAAAGCACCCGGTTTCAGAAGCGCGTCATGCCGGTTCAGCACCGCCCCTGCGCCGTAATTCTGCGCCTTCAGCGCCCGCATCATGCCTACAAGGTTGTTGTCCCGAATACGCTCAAGTTCCCGGATCGAATGCATCCCGGACTGCGCATCCGACTGATCCGCGATCATATCGACCAGTTCATCAGTGAACTCGGGCACATCCATCAGCTTGGTCCACGGCCATTTCAAAGCGGGCCCGAACTGCGCCATGAAATGCCGCATCCCGGCCTCACCACCGGCCACGCGATAAGTCTCGAACAACCCCATCTGGGCCCAGCGAATGCCAAAGCCCATGCGGATGGCCTCATCCACCTCTTCGGTCGTGGCGATCCCGTCCTTGACCAGCCACAGCGCCTCGCGCCAAACCGCCTCCAGAAAGCGGTCCGCGATATGCGCGTCGATCTCTTTCTTGATGTGCAGGGGGAAGAATCCAACCGATTTCAACAGCTCCTGCGCGCGTTCCACCATCTCGGGCGGGTTCTTGGCGGTCGGCACCAACTCGATCAAAGGCAGCAGATAGACCGGGTTGAACGGATGCGTCACCACAATCTGCTCGGGCCGCAGCGCGCCTTCCTGCAATTCCGACGGCTTGAATCCGCTGGTCGAGGAGCCAATGATCGCGCCCGGATCGCACGCCTCCTGCAACCCTTTGTAAACCTTCAGCTTCAAATCCAGACGTTCCGGCACGCTCTCCTGAATCCAGATCGCGTCCCGAACGGCGTCCCCAATGTCGTCGTGGAAGGTCAACGCCCCCTCGGTCGGCAGAGGTACATCGCTCAACCCCGGCAAAGACCGCCGCGCATTGTCCAGAACCTCACCAATCTTGCGCTCGGCTTCCGGGTCCGGGTCGAATACCCGCACATCCCAGCCATTGAGCAGAAACCGGGCAGCCCATCCGCCGCCGATCACACCACCGCCGATGATCGCCGCTGTTTTCATCGCACCACGCCTCATTCAAATCGCGTTCTTCATCTTTTTCCAAATACTCCGGGGGTTTGGGGGCTGGCCCCCAATTTCCCCGCAGGTGTCAGTTCGCAACCGGTGCCCGCTTCACCAGGCCCAGCTTCTCGCGCACCTCCTGCGGTCCGATCACCCGCGCGCCCATGTTCTCGATGATGGTGCCCGCGCGTTCGACCAACTGCCAGTTCTCAGCCAAGACGCCCTTGTCCAGCCACAGATTATCCTCAAGCCCGACACGCACATTGCCCCCTGCCAGCACCGTTGCCGCCACATAAGCCATCTGATTGCGCCCCAGTGAAAACGCGCTGAACGTCCAGTCATCAGGCACGTTATTTACCATCGCCGTGAACGTGTTCAGATCATCCGGCGCCCCCCAGGGCACCCCCATGCACAGTTGCACCAGCGCATTCGGCTCCAGAATCCCCTCTTTCACCAACTGCTTGGCAAACCACAGATGACCGGTGTCAAAGGCCTCGACCTCAGGCTTCACGCCCATATCGGTCATCATCTGCCCCATAGCCCGCAGCGCACCGGGGGTGTTGGTCATGACATAGTCGGCCTCGGCAAAGTTCATCGTGCCGCAGTCCAGAGTACAAATCTCCGGCAGACATTCGGCAATATGCGCCACGCGCTCCGAGGCCCCGATCATGTCGGTTCCGGCTTCATTCACCGGGAACGGGCTCTCGACCCCGCCAAACACGATGTCCCCGCCCATACCCGCCGTCAGGTTCAAGACCACATCCACGTCGGCGTCACGGATACGGTCCGTCACCTCGCGATACAGATCCAGCCGACGGCTGGGTGCGCCGGTCTCAGGGTCGCGCACATGGCAATGCACCACCGCCGCACCGGCCTTGGCGGCAGCGATTGCGCTATCGGCAATCTGCTGCGGCGAGCGTGGCACGTGCGGGCTGCGATCCTGCGTTCCACCCGAGCCGGTAACAGCACAGGTAATGAAGACATCGCGGTTCATTTCCAGAGGCATGGTGTTTTCCCCAAGTTATACCCGGTTTCGCCCTGAGTTTTCCCCAGGCTTCTCCCCGGCAATCGATTTGCGTTCACCTCCAACTCTGACGCAGCCTTGGGGAAACACTTGCCAGAATGCGAATCGAACTTGATGAAATCCGCAAAAAACATACTCCAGCCCGAACATCGCGCCCTGAAAACGGCGGTGCTGGTGCTGGACGAATGCAACACGCTCAGCTTTGCCTCGGCGGTTGATCCGATGCGCGCCGCCAACCGTCTGGCGGACCGCCCGGCTTTTGACTGGGACTACGTGACCGCCACAGCTGAACCCGCGATGCTGACCAGCGCGCTGAGCGTGCCCGGTATCCCCTTGGCGCGGCTGCAAAGCTGCGACCTGATGATCGTCGTGGCTGGGTTCCAACTGGCCCGCCACGCCACCCCCGGCCTGCTGGCTGGTCTGCGCCGTATTGCCAGCACGGGTGCCACAATGGCCGGCATTGACGGCGGCCCCTGGTTGCTGGCCGAGGCTGGTCTGCTGGATGGCCACGCGGCCACAACCCACTGGGAAGACCTCGACAATTTCGCCGCCCGCTTCCCCGAGGTAGATGTCCGCCCCGACCGCTTCACAGTATCCGAAAACCGCCTGACATCCGGCGGCGCGATCCCGGCGGTCGAGATGATGTTGCACATCATCGCCGCGCGTCACGGCGCAGGCTTTGCCGCGCGCGTCTCGGGCCTGTTCCTGTACGAAGGCGCGCCGGAACCCACCAAACCGCAAAGCCGCACGGGTGCTCCGCTCCGCCATACTGCGCTGACAGCCAAAGCGAACAGCCTGATGGAATCGGCGCTCGACGACCCCCTGCCGCTCGCCTATATCGCCGACCGTCTGGGCACCAGCCCGCGCACGCTGCAACAGCAGTTCCGCCTGCGCCTCAACACCACGCCGCAAGACCACTACCTGCAACTGCGCCTGGCCGAGGCCCGCCGTCTGGTCACCGACACCGACATTCCGCTGATGGATGTGGCACTGGCCACCGGATTCACCTCACAATCCAGCTTCGCCCGCGCCTTCCGCACCGCCCACGGCCAATCTGCGCGCGACCTGAGGCAAGAGCGCGCGCACCCCACCCATCACTGACCGGATCCGCTTCATCTGGCCAAAAATACCTCGGGGGAGTCGCCAAAGGCGACGGGGGCAGAGCCCCCTAAAACGGCATCGGATGCGCGCGATGCGCCTGTCCGATGTCCTTCAGAACCTCAGCCGAAAGCTGCAGATCCTTCCCGGCGATGGTATGTTCCAACTGCGCCACCGACGTCGCACCGAAAATGGCCGACACCATGAAGGGACGCGTCCGGCACCATGCCAGCGCCATATGGGTCGGGTCCAGACCATGTGCCGAGGCAACCTCGAGATAGGCTGCCACCGCATCAAACACCCGATCCGACTTGCGCCCGCCCATCTCGGCCGAGATCGACATGCGCGACCCCTCGGGCACCACGCCACCCTGATACTTGCCGGTCAAAAACCCCGCCGCCAAAGGTGAAAACGCCATCAGGCCCACGTCTTCATGAACGCTCAGCTCGGCCATGTCGGTGTCGAAATGCCGACACAGCAACGAATATTCGTTCTGCACCGACGCGACCCGAGGCGCGCCCATCTGTTCGGACAGGCGCAGCCACTGCGCGATGCCCCAGGCGCTTTCATTCGACAGGCCGAAGGCGCGGATGTTGCCCTTATCGACCTGCGTCTGCAGGGCCTCAAGGCACTCCTGCATGTTCTCCAGAACCTCGTTGGTGTTGTGACCCGACGGGGAATAATTCCAGTTCTGCCGGAACATGTAGCTGCCGCGATTGGGCCAGTGAAACTGATAAAGGTCGATATATTCAGTCTGCAACCGCCGCAGAGAGCCTTCGATTGCCTCAGGGATGGTCTGCGCCGAAATCGGCGCGCCGTCGCGCACGTAAGACATGCCCGACCCCGAATGCTTGGTGGCCAGAACATAGTCGCCCCGGCGCGCCGCGTTGGCCGCGTTCCAGTTGCCCAGGATCTCCTCGGTTCGCCCGATGGTTTCCTTCGAGACCGGATTCACCGGATACATCTCGGCGGCATCGACGAAATTGATCCCTGCCCCCAGCGCCAGATCCATCTGCGCGTGCGCATCCGCCTCGGACGTCTGCGTCCCGAAGGTCATCGTTCCCAGACACAGATCAGAGACCATGATGCCGGTACGACCCAATGGCTTCATTTCCATCCGTCACCCTCCTGAAATTTGCGACAGCCGCGCGTTACGCCTCGGCTTTCTTTTCCCAACGGCCCGATTCTTCGGACCAGTACTGTGCTGAACACCCCGCAGCGGTCAGGGCCTTCCACTGTCCGCGCGCATGGTTAACGGCCTGTTCGTCATTGCCATCAAACAGGATGCAGACGCGGTCAAGTGCTGCAACCTCATCCGGTTCCACCGCAGCCCCGTCCACCGACATAACGCATGTGGCGTCATTTGCCGCCTGCATCTCTGAGGTCAGCAGGATCGGCTGCATCGCATCATGTGGCCCGCCTGCGCGGCCATGGGGCAGGAACGCTTCCTCGGGCCCCAGCCACAGCTTTTCATCCAGCCAGTCCAGCCGGGCGGGATCGGTGCCCCGCACGGCGATCCGCCACCCGGCCTGCCGCGCTTTGTCCAGCAGCACCGGCAAAGTGTGCTCCAGCGGCCTCTGGGTCAGGTGGTAGAAATAGACGGCCCCCATGGTTTACTCGAAATTGTCCTGCACAAAGCGGCTGAGCGCACGGACACCCCAGCCAGTGGCCCCCTTGGGCGCGTAGGAGGTCTCGGACGCGACCGAGGCCACCCCGGCAATGTCCAAATGAATCCACGGCGTTTCGTCCTTGACGAACCGTTGCAGGAACTGCGCCGCCGTGATCGAGCCTGCGGGCCGTCCGCCCACATTCTTCATATCGGCAATGCGGGATTTCAATTGCTTGTCATACGCCTCACCCAGCGGCATCCGCCATGCGCCCTCATCCTCGGCCTGCGCCGATTTCAGGAAGGCATCGCAGAACGTGTCATTGTTCGAGAAGACACCGGCATTTTCATGCCCAAGCCCGATGATGATCGCCCCCGTCAGGGTCGCCAGATCGATCATGCCCACCGGTTCGAACCGTTCCTGCGCGTACCACATCACGTCGCACAGCACCAAGCGCCCCTCGGCATCGGTATTGATGATCTCGACCGTGTCGCCCTTCATCGATTTGACCACATCGCCAGGACGTGTGGCATTGCCCGAGGGCATGTTCTCGACCAGTCCCACAAGCCCCACAACATTGGCCTTGGCCTTGCGTTTGGCCAGCGCCCGCATGGTGCCCGCAACAACACCCGCGCCGCCCATATCCATGGTCATGTCTTCCATGCCACCAGCCGGTTTCAGCGAGATACCACCGGTATCGAACACCACGCCCTTGCCGACCAGCGCCAGAGGCGCATCGTCCTTGTCACCGCCATTCCACTGCATGACGACCACTTTCGACGGGCTGTCCGAGCCCTGCCCGACGCTCAGCAATGTGCGCATGCCCAGTTCGGCCAGCTTGTCCTCGTCCAGCAATTCGACCTCAAGACCCAGCTCGGCCATCTCGGCCAAACGATCCGCGAATTCGGTGGTCGTCAGCACGTTTGCGGGCTCGTTGGTCAGGTCGCGGGTCATCCGCACACCGTCGGCGACCGCATACAACGGCGCAAAGGCAGCTTCGACTTCGTCTGGTTTCTGGTGACTGATCGTGACCGTGCCCGGCGCGTCGCTGTCCTTGGTTTTGTGCGCGTCAAAATCATAGCAACGCAGGGCAATGCCCAACGCCAGATCCTCGGCGCGGGCAAGATTTCCGGCCATGACCAGCAAAGGTTGATTGTCCGACAGCTTGGCCAGCTTGGCCCCGGCCTTTCGCGCCTCATCTGCATCAGGGCGGCGCGGCAGGATCAGGATGTCCAGCGCCTCGGCCGCCATACCGCTTGGCCAGGCCAGCGACACCACATCCCCGACATTCACCTTTTCGAACCGGTCGCTTTCCAGCAGCCGCGCCACGGCGCCGCGCGTCAGGCGATTGGCGCGTTTGGCCGCCGGGCTCAGCTTTCTGTCCGCGGGAATGACGACGACGACGCGCCCCTCGGCCTGTGCCATCGCGTCCACGTCGAAGGCCTGAAACTGGATGGGGACTAGACTGCTCATTGCGCGCTCCTCAAAATCTGTTCCCCAAGACCTAGCCCGCGTCGCCCGGCTTGACCAGATAGCAGTTTTCCCCGACCACCAATTGCATTAAAGTCCTGAAAAAATATTTGGCAGGCTCGAGGGGAGACGACAGTGGCACTAAACGGCAGGCACACGCCGTCGCGCATGACCATATGCGGGACAGGCCTTGGCCAGACTGCCTGTGATGCAAGCCCAGCGGGGCTGTGCCCGTGATACTGGACCGCTACTTCGCCCGCCGCTTTTTGCAAAGCTTTCTGGTCATCGGCGGCATCTTTCTGACCCTGATGATTCTGATCGACCTGATCGAACAGGTGCGTCGGTTCAACGAGGTTGACCTGTCCTTTGGCCGCTTGTTGCAACTGACCTTGTTGAACACGCCCGCCGCGATCAGCGAAATGCTGCCCCTGCTGGTGATCCTGGCCACTATCGCGCTGTTCGTGGGGTTGGCGCGCACCTCTGAACTTGTGGTGACGCGGGCCACGGGTCGGTCCGGCATCCGCGCACTGGTGGCCCCTGTCCTGCTGGCGCTGATCATCGGTGCGCTTGCCGTGACCTTGCTTAACCCGATCGCGGCAGCCACCTCCGAGGAATATCAGCGCCTGTCCGATTCCTACCGCAACAACGGCAGTTCCGCCCTGTCGATCAGCAGCGAAGGCCTGTGGCTGCGTCAAAGCACCGACACAGGTCAGGCCGTGATCCACGCCCGAGGCACGTCGAACGGGGATGAGTTGCGCCTGCGTGATGTCACCATCGTCTCGTTCGATCCCGACGGCAAACCGACCCAACAGATCGTTGCAGACCGTGCCCGGCTGATCGATGGAAGCTGGGTTCTGATGCAGGCCAAGGTCTGGAACTTTGAGGACGGCCAGAACCCCGAACTGAACGCGGTCGAGCATGACCGGCTGGACCTGCCCACCTCACTGACCCGTCAGCGCATTCTGGACACTTTGGGCCAACAGGACTCCGTTTCTGTGTACGACCTGCCGCAGCTTATCAAGGATCTGCGCGAGGCCGGATTCTCGACCAAGCAGTACGAGGTCTGGCTGCAAGTCCAACTGGCGCGCCCCTTCTTTCTGGTGTCGATGGTTCTGATCGGAGCCGCATTTACCATGCGCCACGTGCGTTTCGGTGGAACCGGTGTGGCGGTTCTGACGGCGGTTCTGTTGGGCTTTGCCATCTATTTCGTACGCAATTTTGCGCAAATTCTTGGGGAAAACGGTCAATTGCCCATCTACGTCGCTGCCTGGGCCCCGCCCGTTGCCGCCATATTCCTGTCACTTGGCCTGTTGCTGCATGCGGAGGACGGGTAATGCCGCGCATCGTATCTGCGCTGCTGGCAGGTGTCCTGGTCTTTGCAGCCCCGACCACCGCGTTGAAGGCGCAAACCGCGCCTGGACCCGCGCCTGCGGATGGAGCGGCGCAGCAGGAACAGCCCGCCTTGCTGGTGGCCGACAAAATCTTCATCACGCCCGAGCGAAAGCTGGTCGCCGAAGGCAATGTCGAGGCGTTTCAGGGCGATGTGAAACTGACCGCCCAACGAGTCACTTTCGATCAGGAAACCGGGCAGCTTGTCCTTGAAGGTCCGATCCGCATCGATCAGGCCGGACAGACCACGCTGCTGGCGGATTCGGGCGAGTTGGATGAAGGTATTCAAAACGGCCTGCTGATCGGCGCTCGGATGGTGTTTGACCAGCAGGTGCAGATCGCCTCGGTTCAGGCCAATCGGGCGGCCGGGCGCTATACGCAGTTCAGCAAGGTCTCGGCCACGTCGTGCCATGTCTGCGCAAATGGCAGACCGCCTCTGTGGCAGATCAGGGCGCGCAGGGTAATCCACGACCAGCTCGAACGACAGTTGTATTTCGAAGGCGCACAGCTTCGGGTGCTGGATTTCCCGGTGTTTTATTTCCCCTATCTGCGCCTGCCGGATCCGACACTTGACCGGGCAACCGGGTTTCTGGTGCCGTCGATCCGCAGCACCTCGCAACTGGGGACCGGCGTGCAGGTTCCGTATTTCTTCAAAATCGGCGATCATAAGGACCTGACACTGACGCCTTATGTGTCGGCCCAGACCAAAACGCTGGGATATCGCTATCGTCAGGCCTTCAAGAACGGCCGCATTCAGATCGAAGGCGCGTTTACCCGTGATGATGTGCAACCGGATCAGGATCGCGGCTATTTGTTCGCCAACGGTTTCTTCAACCTCAAAAACGACTACCGGCTGAGCTTCAATCTGCGCACCACATCCGATGACGCCTATCTCGCCGATTACGGCCTGCCGGATTTCGACCGCCTGCGCAGCGAAATCGCGCTGACCCGGATCAAACGCGACACCGCGTTCCGCACCAGTTTCATCCATTACAAGACCCTGCGCGACAGCGAGGATCAGGATGAGATCCCCTCGCGTGTGTTCGATCTGAACTATGAAAGGCGCTATTTCCCCAATGCCATCGGCGGTGAAGTGCGGCTGGGCTTTATCACCCACGCCCATGAACGCACCAGCGACGAGGATATTGTTGGGCGTGACATTGCACGTGCAACCTTTGACGCCGAGTGGCTGCGCAGCTGGACCTTTGCCACAGGGCTTCGGGCCGACGTGCAGCTGGGCACATCGGTGGATACGTTCGACATCCGCAATGACAGCGCGTTCCCGGATCAGGTCACACGTGCAACGCCACGCGCGGCACTGACCCTGCGCTATCCGATGACCCGCCGGGAACAATCCGGCGCGACCCAGTTTCTGGAACCGATCGCGCAATTCGGCTGGACCGATGTGTCCGATACCGATGTGCCCAATGACGAAAGCACGTTTCAGGAATTCGATCAGGGCAACCTTCTGTCCCTGTCCCGCTTCCCGGCAGAAGACCAGCGCGAGGATGGGGCCACGGCCGTCTTTGGCGTGAACTGGGCGCGGTACAAGGCGAACGGCTGGCAGGCGCTGGCCACCGTGGGTCAGGTCTTTCGCAGCGAAGCCGACCCGAATTTCAACCTGACCTCGGGCCTACAGGGCACAACCTCGGATCTGCTGCTGGCCGGTCAGATCAAAACAGCCAACGGTTGGTCGCTGGCCGGGCGTGGGCTGATCGATGGTGATTTCAGCTTTACCAAGGCCGAGCTGCGCGGCGGCTGGACCGGAGAAGGCAGTGCGATCACCGGCAGCTATGTCTGGCAAGAAGCGGATCCCGCCGAAAATCTGGATGACGAGATTTCGGAAATCTGGCTGCGCGGGCGCTACCGGGTTGACGAAAACTGGCTGACCCGCGCCTCGGCCCGCTATGATCTGGCCGCCTCGGAACCCATTCGTCTGGGGCTGGGCGTGACTTATCAGAACGAGTGCGTGCAGGTTAACATGTCCGTAAGCAGGCGCTTTACATCGACAACAACTATTGAGCCTTCGACCGAATTCGGGTTTACCCTTTCGCTGACAGGATATGCCGTTGAAGGCGGCGGAAAGACATACAAGAGAAAATGCAGTTGATTACAGGTTTCGTCAGGTTTCTCCGTTCCGGTTGCTCCAAACCGGTTACTTTGGCATTGGCAGCAGCCATCTTGGCCTTGTCCGCCCCTCAGTCGGGCGCCCAAAGCCTGTTCTCACCCGCGATCCGCGTCAATCAGGACATCGTCACCTGGTACGAACTGGAACAGCGGATCCAGTTTCTGAACGTTCTGGGCATCCCCGGCGGCACCGAGGCCGAGGTCCGGCAGGCCCTGATCGATGAACGTCTGCGCAAACAAGCCATGCGTGAGGCCGGAATTCAGGCCGCCCCCGAAGACGTGCAGGTCGGCATCGACGAATTCGCCGCGCGCGGCCAACTCAGCACCGATCAGTTCCTGCAATTGCTGGGCGATGCAGGCGTTGACCCCGAAACGGTACGCGATTTCGTGGCCGATCAGTTGGCCTGGCGCGATTATATCAGCGCGCGTTTTCTGTCTCAGGCCCGCCCCACCGAAGACGAGATCAACCGCGCCCTTGGTCAGGGCGGCGGTGGCGGCCTTCAGGTCCTGCTGTCCGAGATCATCATTCCGGTGAACCAGCAAACCCTGGCACAAACCGAGTTGTTGGCCGAAGAAATCTCGCGCCTGCAAGGGTTTGACGCGTTTTCCTCAGCCGCCGCGCAATACTCGGCAGCTGCCACCCGCAACAATGGCGGACGGCTGGACTGGCTGAACATCACCAACCTGCCACCTGCGCTGCAACCCTTGATTCTGGGACTGGAAAACGGTGAGATCACCGAGCCCGTGGGCCTGCCCAACGCCATCGCGCTGTTCCAGATGCGCGGTATTCGCGAGGTCTCGACCGGCGCACCCCGATATTCGAAAATCGACTACGCGATCTACTACCTGCCCGGCGGGCGCAGCGGTGACACGCTGGCCCAGGCTGCCCGCCTGCGCGAGGATATCGACACTTGCGACGACCTGTACGGCATCGCCAAGGACCAACCCGCCGAGGTGCTGGAACGGATCGAGGCCGCGCCATCGGAAATCCCGCAGGATGTTGCCGTGGAACTGGCTAAGCTGGACCGCAACGAGGTGTCTACGGCGCTGACCCGCAACAATGGGCAAACGCTGATGTTCCTGATGCTGTGCAACCGCACCCGCGATCTGGGTGAAGATACCTCGCGCGTTGATGTCGCCAACGCCCTGACCCAGCAACGCCTGCAAGCCTTTGCCGAAAGCCTGCTGGAACAGCTGCGCGCCGACGCATCCATAACCGAGCAATGACAGCCCCCATCGCGCTCAGCTGCGGTGATCCGGCAGGCATCGGCCCCGAAATCGCTGCCAAGGCATGGGCTGAGTTGCGTGGCACCTGCTCGTTTTTCCTTATCGGCGATGCATCCCACCTGCCTGCGGGCACACCAACCCAACACATCGCAGACCCGGCCGAAGCTGTTCAGATCAGCCCAAACGCGCTGCCGGTTCTGCATTTGGACTTCCCGACGCAAAACACACCCGGACAGCCCGACCCCGCCAGCGCCCCCAGCGTGATCGACGCGATCGAACGCGGCGTGGCACTGGTGCAATCCGGCGCGGCCTCGGCGCTCTGCACCGCGCCGATCCACAAAAAGGCCCTGATCGACGGGGCCGGGTTTGCCTATCCGGGGCACACCGAGTTTCTGGCCGCACTGGCGGGGCGACAGCGCGTTGTGATGATGCTGGCCAGCGCGCAGTTGCGGGTTGTTCCCGCCACCATTCACATCCCCCTGTCACGGGTGCCACAGGAACTGACGCCCGATCTGCTGACCGAAACAATCGCGCTGACCGCCGACGGGCTGCGCCGCCAATTCGGCATCGCGCATCCAAGGATCGCTATTGCGGGGCTGAATCCCCATGCCGGTGAAGGCGGCAAGATGGGCACCGAGGAGTTGGATTGGATCGCGCCCCTGATCGCCGGTCTGGACAGCAAGGATTGCTCCGTCACCGGCCCGCATCCGGCAGACACGCTGTTCCACGCCGCCGCCCGCGCCCGCTATGACGCGGCCATCGCCATGTATCACGACCAGGCCCTGATCCCGATCAAGACGCTGGATTTCGACCGAGGCGTCAACGTGACGCTCGGCCTACCCTTCATCCGAACATCCCCCGACCACGGCACCGCGCTGGACATTGCCGGACAAGGCATCGCCAACCCCACCAGCCTGATCGAGGCCCTGAAACTCGCCCAACAGATGGCACAAACCCCTTGATCCTTCACCTGGCTGAAAATATCCCCGCCGGAGGCAAAAAATCTCTGGCGCTCCCCCATCAACCCGCGCCACGGTAACCGGATCATGAGCGCTATCGACACCCTCCCCCCCCTGCGCGAGGTCATCGCGACCCACCAGCTGTCGGCCCGCAAATCGCTGGGCCAGAACTTTCTGCTGGACCTCAACCTGACCGCCAAGATCGCACGTCAGGCCGGGGATCTGACGCAATGCGACGTTCTGGAAATCGGCCCCGGCCCCGGCGGCCTGACGCGGGGGCTGCTTTCGGAAGGTGCGCGCAAGGTTGTGGCAGTGGAAAAAGACACCCGCTGCATCGCCGCCCTGAACGACATCGCTGCGGCCTATCCGGGCCAGCTAGAGGTGATCAACGGCGACGCGCTGGAAATCAACCCGCTGGAACATCTGACGCCACCGATCCGCGTCGCCGCCAACCTGCCCTATAACGTGGGCACCGAGCTTCTGGTCCGCTGGCTGACCCCGCCCGAATGGCCGCCCTTCTGGCAAAGCCTGACCCTGATGTTCCAGCGCGAGGTCGCCGAGCGCATCGTCGCCCAACCCGGCAGCAAGGCCTATGGCCGCCTTGCCATTCTCGCCCAATGGCGGGCCGAGTCGCGCATCGCCATGTCACTGCCCCCCGGCGCATTTACGCCCCCGCCCAAAGTCTCCAGCGCCGTGGTCCACCTGACCGCCCTGCCCGAGCCGCGCTATCCGGCCGATGCAGCCACGCTGTCGCGCGTTGTGGCCGCCGCCTTCAACCAACGCCGCAAGATGCTGCGCGCCTCGCTGAAAGGCGTGGCCCCCGACATCGAGGACCGCTTGATCGCAGCCGGGATCAAACCCACAGAACGCGCCGAACAAGTCCCGCTTGAAGGTTTTTGTGCGCTGGCGCGCCAAATTACGAACCGCTGAGCAAAAAAGCCCCGGACAGTGTCCGGGGCTTTTTGAATTCGTCTATCGGGATTTACTCAGCTGCTTCCGGGGTATCCCCATCCGTTTTGGGCGCACCCTCTGACGCAGGCGCGGCCTTGGGCTTGCGGGCACGCGGTTTGCGGGCGGGTTTTTCTTTTTTCTCGGGCGCTTCAGCCGTTTGGGCGTCGCCTTTGCTTTCCGGTGTTTCGACCAACCCGCTTTCAGGCGCCGACGCCTCGGGCGAGAAATCCATCACATCGGGTTGTGGTGCCTCGGCCGGGTCGGCCTGACGGGCGGCTTCGCGTTCCTGCCGTTCGGCGCGTTCGCGGTCACGCTCGGCCTGACGCTCGCGGTTCTGGCGCTCCTGCTCTTCGCGGCGGGCTTCGATCTCGCGCTGTGCCTCGCTCAGCATCCGCAGATAATGTTCCGCGTGCTGCTGAAAGTTCTCGGCTGCGACACGGTCGTTTGACAACTGAGCGTCGCGGGCAAGCTGGTTGTATTTGTCAATGATCTGCTGCGGCGTGCCACGCACCTTGCCCTCGGGGCCCGAGCTGTCAAAAACACGGTTCACGACGTTACCGCCGGAAGGACGATTGCGGTTGTTCTTGGCCCGCGAGCGGGATTTGGAAGATCTCATCTTACTTTACGTCAGCCTTGTCATTCGCTGTCGACCAACCCGTGTTCTGCACTGCTCTGCGGCGTTTGCCATGACGGGAAGTCAACTTTTTTGGGCTTGGCGTCAGGGGTGCGCTGCAACAGCGTCAACCTCGCCGACTAATCCTGAGTAAACATGTCCTGCCCCGGCAGACAAGAGGATTCTCGGATATTTTGCAGCTTTTTTACCTAAACCGGCGTTTTTCGGCCTCATACTGTTGATTTCAAGCAGGCAGACGTGCGCCCACGACGCGGTCACGCCCGTCCAGATCCGGGATCACGCGGATATCCGCCAGACCAGAGGCGTCAAACAACGCGGCAACCTGCGTGGCCTGTGTAGGGCCGATTTCAACCAGAATGCGCCCGCCAGGCAGCAGAAAATCCGGCGCATCGGCGGCCAGATGGCGGTAGGCGTTAAGCCCGTCGCCCTCATCTGTCAGGGCCATCCGGGGTTCATGCTCGCGCACTTCCGGGGACAGGTCCGGCATTTCCGTCAGCGCAATGTATGGCGGGTTCGAGACGATCAGGTCGAACTTGCCCTCGACCACCTCGAACCAGTCCGAGCGCAGCACTTCGGCACGCGCCTGCACATTGTGCTGCACTGCATTGGCGCTGGTTTGCAGGCAGGCGGCCTCGCTCAGATCCACGCCCACCCCGCTTGCGCTGGTGCGTTCAGCCAGCAATGTGATCAGTATACAGCCCGAGCCGACACCAAGATCCAGCACATGGTCGAACGGCTCGCTCAGCGCGGCTTCGATCAGCGCTTCGGTCTCGGGGCGCGGGTCCAGAACGTCGCGGCTGACATGGAACCGGCGACCATAGAATTCACGCTCACCCAGAAGATGCGAGACTGGCACCCGGATGGCGCGCAGCGAGATCAACTGGTCGTAGCGTTCGGCAATGTCGGGCGGCAGTTCTTCGGGCGCGATCAGAGTGACCCGACTGGCTTCAATCCGCGCCGCATGGGCCAGCAGAACACGGGCGTCCCGCGCCGGATCTTCCACGCCCGCAGCCCGCAGGCGCGCCGTGGCGGCCACCATGGCCTGTGCCGCTGTTTGCACCCCGGTCATTGCGCCATCTCGGCCAGCAGCCGGGCCTGATCATCGGCGGTCAGTGCGTCGATCACTTCATCCAGATCGCCCTGCATCACCTGATCCAGCTTATAGAGCGTCAGGTTGATGCGGTGATCCGTCATGCGGCCTTGCGGGAAGTTATAGGTTCTGATCCGTTCCGACCGGTCGCCCGACCCCACCTGACTGGCCCGATCGGCCGAGCGTTCGCTGTCGATCCGCTGCCGCTCCAGATCATAAAGCCGCGTTTTCAGCACCTGCATCGCGATCTCGCGGTTGCGGTGCTGCGACTTCTCGGAACTGGTCACCACAAGGCCTGTCGGCAAGTGGGTGATCCGCACCGCCGAGTCGGTCGTGTTCACGTGCTGCCCACCCGCACCGGAACTGCGCATCGTGTCGATGCGGATGTCATTTGCGTCGATCTGGATGTCCACATCTTCAGCCTCGGGTAGAACCGCCACCGTCGCTGCCGAGGTGTGAATACGCCCGCCGCTTTCGGTTTCAGGCACGCGCTGCACCCGATGCACACCGGATTCGTATTTCATCCGGGCAAAGACATTGTCGCCCTTGATGTGGGCCACAACTTCTTTGACGCCCCCCAGATCCGAGGCCTGTTCCTCGATAATCTCGAACCGCCAGCCGCGACTTTCCGCATAGCGCTGGTACATGCGCAGCAGGTCCCCCGCAAACAACGCGGCCTCGTCCCCGCCGGTGCCGGGTCGGATTTCCAGCATCGCCGGGCGGGCGTCCGCCTCGTCCTTGGGCAGCAAGGCCAGTTGCAGCGCATGTTCGGCTTGCGGAATCTGCGCCTGCAATTCCGGGATTTCTTCCTCGGCCAGTTCCTTCATATCCGGGTCGGACAGCATCGCCTCGGCCTCGGACAGATCGGCAACCAGCTGACGCCACGCCATGATCTGGTCAACCACCGGCTTGAGGTCCGAATACTCCTTGGCCAAAGCCGCAATGTCCCCGCCCGAGGCACCATCAGCCATGGCCGCTTCGAGGTATTGGAATCGCTGGGTTATCTGCTCAAGGCGTTCTTCGGGGATCATCCCGGCGGTGTCTCTTAATCCGGGGCTTTGGTCAAGGGCTAGCCTTGTGCTAAGATTCTGCCCATGAAACGGTTTGTTCTTGGATTACTGCTGTGTGCCTCGCCTGTTATGGCGGATGTGACCGGCCCGAATGGCAAGGTTCAGGACTGTTATTGCACCGACAAAACCGGCACGCGCGTTGAACTGGGTGAGATGATCTGCCTGCAGGTCGATGGCCGCATGTTCATGGCGCAATGCCAGATGTCACTGAATGTGCCCATGTGGCGCGAGGTGCAGGAAGGGTGCTTGTCGTCTGGTTTGCCGTCCGACTGGCCGGATCTGGAACCTGCGCCCGACACCGCCGCGTCCTAAGCGACACCTGCGGCGTCACATCTGCCCCAACCACCCATCAACCCGCGCCTTGTTCACTCCAAAATCCTTGCGGCCAAAGCGCAAACGCCCGTGAATGCGCAGGACATCCCCATCCTGCTGTACCGTCGTGTAGTCCGGGAAGCCGATCACCTTGGTGCGGGTGATGTAGGTGATCATCCGGTCCCCAACCGATCCGGCCAGAACCGTGGTGCGCGGTGCCGCCCTTGCAATCGCATCCAGACGCGCCAGGCCATCCGGACCCGCCTCAACCACGCGCAAAACGCCGCCCTGCAAGTCACGATCCGCATCGGCCTGAGGGGCCACGTGCCAGCGCTTTGGGTCTGACGGTGCCAATCGGATATACGCCGCCATCCCAACGGCCAGAAAAAGAAGCAAACCAAGGGCTATCTTCATCACCTACCTCAACCTTTTCCCGTCAGCCTATCCCGATCCGCCACCGGAACAAGGTGCCCCGTACGGCTTTACCGCGACGTCACGCCGGGCAGGATGCACAACAGCTCGAACAGCAGGTTCGCCGCCGTCAGCGCCGTGTTGCCCGACGGGTCGTAAGGCGGAGAGACCTCGACCAGATCACAGCCCACCACATTCACCCCCTGCAAGGCGTGGATCAGTTGCAACGCCTGCGGGGTGGTCAATCCACCGATCTCGGGCGTTCCGGTGCCGGGGGCGTAGGCGGGATCGAGACTGTCGATGTCATAGGTGATGTAAACCGGGTGATCCTCGACCGTCTTGCGGATCTGCGAGCCGATCTGGGTCAGGTTTTGTTGCCACAACTCCCACGCCGGAAACTGGCGAAAGCCCCAGTCTTTGGCCTCGGTAAAGTCGGTGGCGGCGTAGCCCGAGCCGCGAATGCCGATCTGAAAAGTTTTGTCGGGGACGATCAGCCCCTCTTCATAGGCGCGACGGAAGACGGTGCCGTGGGTTTCCTTCTCACCAAACATCTCATCGTTCACATCCGCATGGGCATCCACATGGACCAGGGCCACCGGCCCGTGTTTCGCCGCAATCGCCCGCAGGATCGGCAAAGTGATCGAGTGATCCCCGCCCATCGCCACCGGGATCACGTTCTTCGCCAGAATACCGTCATAGCTGTCCTTGATGATCTTCAGGCTTTCGGACAGCGAGAAGGTGTTGATTGCAAGATCGCCAATATCGGCAGTCTGCAAACTGTCGAACGGGGCGGCAGATGTGGCCATGTTATAGGGCCGGATCATCGCGCTTTCGCTGCGGATCTGCTTGGGACCAAACCGGGTGCCTGAGCGCCACGAGGTGCCGATATCCATCGGGATCCCCAACAGCGCAATATCCAGCCCCGCCAGCGAGGTCGCCTGCGGCAGACGCATAAAGGTGTTCGGCCCGGAAAACCGCGCCAGATCATTGCCGCTGATCGGTTGATTATACTCAGTCATGCGCGTTTGGTTCCCACTCCATCAGATCACGTCCCTCAGCACATACCGGATGTATGGCTAACCATTGGTTAACGCCCGAGGGGTCGCGTTTACGTTTTGCCAGCCATCAGGCGTTTCCACCCCAGCAGGCAGATGATCTGCGTGGCCACATGCGCCCCGGCAATCGCCGTCGCACCGGATGTATCGAAAGGCGGCGACACCTCGACCACATCCCCGCCTTTGATGTTGATCCCGGCAATGTCGCGCAGGATGATCTGCGTCTGGATTGAGCTCAGGCCACCCCAGACCGGTGTTCCCGTGCCAGGGGCAAAGGCCGGGTCCAGACCGTCAATATCAAAGCTCAGGTAGACGGGATTGTCGCCCAGAATGCCCTTGATCTTCTGGGCCACGGCGGCGGGGCCGGATTCGTAAACCTCGCGCGCGTCGATGATGTTGACGCCCAGCGTGTCCTCGTTATGGGTGCGAATACCCACCTGGACCGAGCGTTTGGGGTCCACGATCCCTGATTTCACCGCCTTGTAGAACATCGTCCCGTGATCCACGCGCGACATATCATCGTCGGCCCATGTGTCGGTATGCGCATCGAATTGCAGCAGAGACATCGGCCCGAATTTCTCGGCATAGGCTTTGAGGATCGGGAAGCTGATATAGTGATCCCCGCCCAGCGTGACCGAGGCCACATCGGCGGCCAGAATAGTCCGGATATGATCGGTCAGCGTGTCCGGAAAGGCCGGGATATTGGCGTAGTCATAGGCCATGTCGCCGTAATCCACAATGGCCAGTTCGCTGAGTGCATCAAAGGGCCAGCCATAAGGTGCATCTGGCGATTGCAGCGCGCTGGCCTCGCGGATCGCGCGGGGGCCCAGACGTGTGCCGGGGCGATTGGTCACGGCCTGATCGAACGGCACGCCGGTTACGGCGATGTCCACGCCCATTAGCTCTTTGGTGTAAAGCCGCCGCAGGAACGAGGTCGCGCCGCCGAAGGTGTTCTCATAGGACAACCCTTTGAGATCGGGGTTGGTAAAGGCCTCGTCTACCTGATGCTTAGCGTCTTCCAGTGCCATACCTGCCCCCCATCAGCCCAGCGGCTGGGCCTTTTCGACGATCCGCGCGAAGAACGATGCGCCCACCGGTGCAATCTCGTCATTGAAGTTGTATTTCGGGTGATGCAGGCCCGCGCCCTCGCCCTGCCCCAAGAACAGATACGCGCCGGGGCGTTTCTGCAGCATGTACGAGAAATCCTCGGCCCCCATCTCACGCCCGGTATTTGCGATGACCCGGTCTGGCCCGGCAACGTCCCGTGCAACCTCGGCCGCAAAACCCGCCTTGTCGGCATCATTGATCGTCGCGGGATAGCTGACGACATAATCCAGCCGCGCCTCGACTCCGTACGAGGCCGCCTGCCCCTGCACGATCTGCTCCATCCGCTGCATCACCATTTTCTGAACGGCAGGGTCGAAGGTGCGGACGGTGCCGTTGATATAGGCCGTATCGGGGATCACGTTGTTGACCGTCCCGGTATGGATTTGCGTGACCGAAACGACCAGATCGTCCAAGGCATAGTGATTGCGGCTGACAATCGTCTGAATCGCCTGCGCAATGGCGCAGGCGGCCATGACCGGGTCGCGGGTCTCATGCGGCATCGCACCGTGGCCACCGACGCCCTGGATATGCACCTCGAACGTATCGACCGCTGCCATGATCGGACCGGGCGTGGTGTAGAACGCGCCTTCGGCAAAGCCCGGCGCGTTGTGCAGCGCGTAGACCTGAGCGATGTCGAACTGCTCCATGATGCCTTCCTGAACCATGACATTGGCCCCGCCACCCTCTTCCTCGGCGGGCTGGAAAATCAGCGCAACGCGGCCGCGGAAGTTTCGCGTCTCGGCCAGATAGCGCGCGGCGCCCAGCAGCATCGTGGTGTGCCCGTCATGGCCGCAGGCGTGCATCTTGCCGGGGTGTTTCGAGGCGTAGTCTACGCCCGTCTCCTCGGTAATTGGCAGCGCATCCATATCGGCGCGCAGGCCAATGGTCGGCCCGTCGCCCTGCCCGTTGATGACCGCGACCATCCCGGTTTTCGCAATACCTTCGTGCAGTTCATCCACCCCGAACTCGCGCAACCGTTCGGCCACAAAGGCGGCGGTTTCAAAGCACTCGAACTCCAGTTCGGGGATCGTGTGCAAATGCTGGCGCCATGCGGCCATGTCGGCTGAGAAATCGGCAATTCGGTTGACGACGGGCATCTGGGGTGGACTCCTGATCGGGACTGCGGAATGGATGCATCTGACACCGGAACGAAAGGGTTCGCAATGGCCGAAAATCCTCTGATCCACGACAGCGATGCGGGTATCGAACGTTTGCTGGAAATCATGCGTCGCCTGCGCGACCCGGATTCAGGCTGTCCGTGGGACATCGAACAGGATTTTTCGACGATTGCCCCCTATACCATCGAAGAGGCCTATGAGGTTGCCGACGCCATCGAACGTGAGGCCTATGATGAGCTGCAAGGAGAGCTGGGCGATCTGCTGTTCCAGTCCGTCTTTCACGCGCAGATGGCCGAAGAGGCCGGGCATTTCACCTTTCAGGACGTGGTGCGCACCATGTCGGACAAGATGGTCGACCGCCACCCGCATGTGTTCGGCGACGAATCCCGCGATAAATCGGCTGAACAGCAGACGCGCGACTGGGAAACCATCAAAGCGGCTGAGCGTGCGGGAAAGGAACAGAAAGGCGCGCTGGACGGTGTCGCGGCCAACCTGCCCGCGCTGTTGCGCGCGCATAAGCTGCAAAAACGCGCCGCCCGCGTGGGGTTTGACTGGCCCGATGCCAGCCACGTGCTGGCCAAGATCACCGAAGAGGCCGCCGAACTGGAAGAGGCGCGCAACATCAAGGACGCCGACGCGCTTGAGGATGAATTCGGCGATCTGCTGTTCGTGATGGTCAATCTGGGCCGCCATCTGGGGATCGAGCCCGAGGCCGCCCTGCGCCGCACCAATGCCAAGTTCACCCGCCGCTTTGAACAGGTAGAGGCGCGGCTGGCCGCCCGTGGCAAAACGCCGTCGCAAAGCGATCTGGCCGAGATGGACGCGCTGTGGGATGAGGTCAAGATCGAGGAACACCGCGCCAACGGCAAACTCCCGCCTGTGGACGCACCGACCGGGGCCTGAAACCGCTGGACAAGTGCGGTGACACTTGCGAGTGTCCGCGCTTCAAGACCCCGGAGGCACAGCATGGCACCGCGCAAGATCATCATCGACACCGACCCGGGACAGGACGATGCCGTCGCCATCCTGCTGGCGCTGGCCAGCCCCGAAGAGATCGAGGTTCTGGGCATCACCGCCGTTGCCGGAAACGTCCCGCTGGCGCTGACAGCCAAGAATGCCCGTATCGTGTGCGAGTTGGCCGGGCACACGCATATCCCGGTCTATGCCGGGTGCGACCGCCCGCTGAACCGCCCGCTGATCACGGCTGAGCATGTGCATGGCAAAACCGGGCTGGATGGCCCTGTATTGCCGGACCCGGTGATGCCGCTGGCCGAGGGCCACGCGGTCGATTTCATCATCGATACCCTGCGCGTGCAGGAACCAGGAACGGTTACGCTGTGTCCGTTGGGACCGCTGACAAACATCGCCACGGCGTTCCAGAAGGCGCCTGACATCATCGACCGGGTGCAGGAAATCGTGCTGATGGGCGGCGCCTATTTTGAGGTCGGCAACATCACTCCGGCGGCAGAATTCAACATTTATGTCGATCCGGAAGCCGCTGAAATCGTGTTTAAATCCGGCGTTCATATCGTGGTCATGCCGCTGGACGTAACCCATGACGCCCTGGTCACGCCCCATCGCAACGATGCGTTCCGGGCGCTGGACAGCAAGGTCGGCCATGCCGTGGCCGAGATGACCGATTTCTTCGAACGCTTCGACAAGGAAAAATACGGCTCGGAAGGCGCGCCGCTGCACGACCCTTGCGTGACGGCCTATCTGATCCGGCCAGACCTGTTCTCGGGCCGCCATATCAATGTTGAGATCGAAACCCAGTCAGAGCTGACGCTGGGCATGACCGTGGCCGACTGGTGGCGGATTACGGATCGTGCGCCGAACGCGATGTTCATGGGGGATGTCGACGCCGAAGGATTTTTCGACTTGCTGACAGAAAGGCTGGCCCGCCTATGAGCGCCGCACTGAGACTTGCCCGCCCTGAGGATCTGGATCGCCTGATGGGTCTGGTCACCGCTTTCCATACCGAGGCACAGATCGCGCAGGATGCCGATCAGCGGCGCGAGGCGTTGCTGCCGTTGCTGGAAGGCATCCCGCATGGCTGCATCTATCTGATCGGTCCGGGCCGCGCGCCTTTGGGCTATATCATCCTGACCTTCGGCTGGTCGGTCGAGTTCGGCGGCATGGACGGCTTTGTCGACGAGATCTACATCCGCCCTGCTGTCCGGGGCCGTGGCATCGCAACCGAAGTGCTGTTGGACCTGCCCAAAGCGCTGGCCGAGGCCGGGCTGACTGCGCTGCATCTGGAAGTCGATCGCACCAATGAAACGGCGCAAAAACTGTATCTGCGCACGGGCTTCAAACCGCGTGAGCGTTACATGTTGATGAGCAAGCCGCTCTAGCGGGATTCCCCACGGAAAATCAGGCCCGGATTGTACATCTCTTGAACCGGGTCATCCTGAGAGATCTCTGCCCCCGTAATCGGATAGGTTCCGGGCTCGGTGCAGGCAGATAAAACGCCAGCAGAAATCACTGAAAGAATAAGAAGGAATCTTGAAGCAGACATCGCGTCCCCCTTTCTGTAATATGTTAAGGATTACCGCGATCATTGTACCTCATATAGGAACAAGTTCACATATGAGCATGTTATTGTCAGTTTTTTCGCATCAAAATGGTGAAAAATCAGATGTTTTTGACTTGCCAAGGTTCTTTGTCGCCACCTCGTTCCTACCCAACCGGTGCTGTCGGTTTCACCTGAAATTTGGATTTTAGCAGGCAGCCCTGATAAGCTGTTTTACATGCGCTTCGGCTGCTCGGTGCGCTTTTGATGATGTCATGCCCACATTTGCGCGTGCACATTGTCCAATTGAGTTCGTGTGGCGACAAAAGCTGAAGCCATCCATGCGGATTTTTGGGAAGCCAAAGTAAGACTTGGAACGAATCTCGCTTTGGTGTCCTGTATCCGCATTTAGATTAAGAGGTAAGTTAATATGAAATCAGTCTATTTTTCTCTTTCGGCGCTGTGCCTGGCGGCCTTGGTAGGATGCGGCGAAACCGTTCCTATCGCAGACGAAACCGGCGGTCGTGAACTGAAACCCCCGCGTGAAGGCATCCGTGTCGGTTCTTTGTACTACGTTCGCGAAAACCCCACCAACGACCTGACCCGCCCTGCAAACCTGGAAAGCCTGTGTTTCTTTGACTTGCCTTTGTCCGATGTGACGCTTGAAGCGGACCAGCGTGTCGCTGATATCGACCTTCTGAAAAAGCTCGAAGCGTCCGGTGAGTTGGGTGGGATAGAGACCAAATTCGCCTCGGCCGGGCTGAATGGCGGCATTGATCGCTACTATTCCTACAAGCTGACCAATGCCAGGAAGTCATCCGTGACACTGCAGGACGCATCCCGGTTGTTCAATGAACAGGGCGACGGGCCCAAATGCAGTGGCTGGCGGGAAAATGTCGGACAGTTTGACTGGGCGGCCTATCAGATTCAGTCGGTGATTTCCGGGGACATCATCTTTGCGCGCAAGTCGACCTCGAACGCGTCAGGCGATCTGTCGGCGGCCCTTGAAGTGCTGGAACCCGAGCTGGTTGCCGAACTCAGCAAGGAAAACTCGGCGGGTGTGACGGGAACCGGGCTGGTCGTCAGCTTTGTTCCGATCAGCCGACAGTAATGTGGCTGACCCCGTCGCGGTGTGCGCCGCCACGGGGTCAACCCTGTTCGTTCAGCGTTTCAGGATCGACGCGCCTGCGTATTCCGCGACCTCACCCAGCGATTCCTCGATGCGGATCAACTGGTTGTACTTGGCCAACCGGTCCGAGCGTGCCAGCGAGCCGGTTTTGATCTGACCGCAATTGGTCGCCACAGCCAAATCAGCAATGGTGGCGTCCTCGGTCTCGCCCGAACGGTGTGACATCACATTGGTATAGCGCGCGCGGTGAGCCATATCGACGGCGCGTAGGGTCTCGGTCAGCGAGCCAATCTGGTTCACCTTGACCAGCATCGAGTTGGCGCAGCCGCGCTCGATCCCTTCGGCCAGACGCGCGGGGTTGGTCACGAACAGGTCGTCGCCCACCAGTTGCACCTTGTCACCGATGGCGTCGGTCAGGGCTTTCCAGCCGTCCCAGTCATCCTCGGACATGCCGTCTTCGATCGAGATGATCGGGTAATCATTGACCAGCGCTGCCAGATAGGCCGCGTTTTCCTCGGACGACAGCGAGATCCCCTCGCCCGCCAGAACATACTTGCCGTCTTTGAAATACTCGGTCGCCGCACAATCCAGCGCCAGGTGGATTTCCTCGCCCGGTTTGTAGCCTGCCTTTTCGATGGACTTCAGGATGAAATCCAGCGCCTCGCGGGTCGATGCGATGTTCGGGGCAAAACCGCCCTCGTCGCCCACGCCCGTGGCCAGACCAGCCGCAGACAGCTCTTTCTTCAGCGTGTGGAACACTTCGGAGCCCATGCGCACGGCTTCGCGGATATTCGCAGCCGCCGTCGGCATGATCATGAATTCCTGAATGTCGATGGGGTTGTCCGCGTGTTCACCGCCGTTGATGATGTTCATCATCGGCACCGGCAGCACGCGGGCCGAGGTGCCGCCGACATAGCGGTACAAAGGCTGCGTGGTGAAGTCCGCCGCCGCCTTGGCGGTTGCCAGCGAGACACCCAGAATGGCGTTGGCGCCCAGACGGCCTTTGTTCTCGGTCCCGTCCAGTTCGATCATGGCCTGATCGATGGCGACCTGTTCGGTGGCGTCAAAGCCAACCAGTTCCTCGGCAATCTCACCGTTCACCGCGGCAACAGCTTCCAGCACACCTTTGCCCAGATAACGCGCCATGTCGCCGTCGCGCTTTTCCACTGCCTCATAGGCGCCGGTCGATGCGCCCGAAGGCACGGCAGCGCGGCCCATGGTGCCGTCTTCCAGAATCACGTCCACCTCAACGGTCGGATTGCCCCGGCTGTCCAGAATTTCGCGTGCGTGGATGTCGATGATGGTGCTCATGAGGCCCGTCCCTGTGGCTGCGTTCAGTTGCACGCCTCTTAGCATCACAGGGCAAAAAGTAAACCGTTCATGTTATCGCTAACACGACTCTGGGCAAATGTTTGCGCCAACCTGCGACGATCCGTCAGGCGGCGACAGCCAATGCGCGCGCCAGCCTGCGTTCACGGATGAATGTATACATGCCCGATCCGATGATCAGCGTGGCACCGGCCAGCGTCATCGTATCCGGGCGCTCGCCGAACATGAGCATCCCTGCCGCAATCGAGAAGATCAGGCGGGTATAACGAAACGGTGTCAGGGCCGAGGCTTCGCCGATCCGCATTGCGGTGACGATGCTGTAATAGGCCAGAACGCCAAAGCCGACCGCCCCGACAAACGGCCAGATTTGTGCCGACCCCATCGGGGCCACCGGCTGCGCGTTCAGAACCATCAGGGTCAGCCCGGCCAATGCCACCGCGACATAGGCCTGCAAGGCCACGACGGATGAGGCAATCCGCGCGTCCAGCCGCCGCGTGATCAGGTCTCGCGCAGCGATGGCAATGACGCTGAGCACGACGAACAGTGTTTCCGGCTGAAACCCGTCCAATCCGGGCCGAATGATCATCAGGACACCGATGAAACCCAGACCGATAGCGCTCCACCGTCGCCAGCCGACCTGTTCGCCCAGAAACAGTGCCGCGCCCATCGTCACCGCCAAAGGCATCGCCTGAAACACAGCCGCCACGGTCGACAGATCAACCAGGGACAGCGCGGTCAGGAAAGCCACGGCCCCAACCCCTTCGCACGCCGCGCGGATCAGCGGCAGGGGTTGCCATGCTTCTGTGTTGAAGATGCGTTTGCGTGTTGCCACAGCCATCAGGGCAAACAGCACCGCACAGGCCAGACCCAGCATTACCATGATCTGACCGGTCGGTACCGTCGCCGACATGTGCTTGATGAACATATCCTCAAGCGAGAACGCCGCCATCGCGCCGACGACCAGCAAAATGCCGTGCACGTTGTTCATGATCACATCCGTTGAAACCAGCGGCCCGAATTACCGCTCTTTGACTCACCCAAATCGTAAGACGCCCGTTCAGACAAGCCTTAACCGCCCGGAATATATGATATCCCGTGCGGCTGACCTTCGCGATTGGTGATGAGTCAGTCTTTGTCCAGCGGAACGCCGTACAGTTCCAACCGGTGGCCTTTGAGCTTGTAGCCCAGTTTCGCAGCGATCTTTTCCTGCAGCGCCTCGATTTCGGGGTCGACGAATTCGATCACCTCACCCGACTGCATATCGATCAGATGGTCGTGGTGGTCGCGCTCGGCATCCTCGTAGCGGGCGCGCCCGTCGCCGAATTCCAGACGGTCGAGTATCCCGGCCTCTTCAAACAGCTTTACCGTGCGATAGACCGTGGCAATCGATATCCCCGCATCGATGGCCGAGGCGCGTGCATACAGTTCCTCGACATCGGGGTGGTCTGCGCTCTGCTCAAGCACCTGCGCAATGGTGCGCCGCTGGCCAGTCATGCGCAGGCCCTTGGCCTCGCACCGCGCGATGATCGTGTCGGACATGCTGCCCCTCAGAAGTTACTTGGGGTGCTGTCTTAAACCGTCTCAGCGCCCAGCGCCACAGGGATTCGACGCCCAAGGCGCAGATCATCCGGCGCGCTGCAAATCCGCCCAGATCGGCAGATGGTCCGAGGCGATATGGGCGGGCCGGTCCAGATGTGCGCCGTGGTTCAGCGCCTCGATCCCCTGCCCCAGCGCAATCCGATCCAACGCGCCCAACGGTTGCGCCGCCGGAAAGCTGGCCACAGGTGGTAGAAACCGCATCTCGGGCGCCAATGTGTCCAGCACAGGCTGGCGCGACCATTCGTTGAAATCCCCGGCCCAGACAGTGGGCATCTGGTCCAGATCGTCGTCGAAGCGCCGGATATGCGTGATCTGTTGCCGCCTGGATGCGGGCAGCAGCCCCAGATGCATTCCCATCACACGCAGCGGTCCGATCTGCGTATCAAACTCGACCCGTACAGCGCCACGCGGCTCAAACCCCGGCAGGTCGTGGTGGCCGGTCTGACGGACCGAGATCTGATCCCCGCGCCAGATCACAGCATTGCCATGCCAGCCCAGACTGCCGGCCCCGCCCAGATCGACGATCTGCCATCCGGCCTCATCCAGCATGAAATGCGGCAAAGCGGCCGGGCGCGGCGGCAAGCGCTTATCCGCCTCTTGCAGAACGACAATATCGGCCTGCATGCCGTTCAGAACCTGCATGATCCGCTGCGGTTGACGCCGAAAATCCAGCCCGACACATTTCTGAATGTTGTAGCTGGCAAGGCGCAGGGTCGGTGGTTTTTGGAAGTCGTTTTTGATGTTCACTGCCCCCGACAAGCGCCCCGCCCCGAGATTGTCACAAAACGACCGGGATTAACCCGCATTTGTGGTGTTCTGCGCGTCTTGCGACTTGCAATACCGGGGGCGTATATTCAATGGTCTAAGATTATTAGATTAAGTCAGTGTACACAAAATTCTGCGGGGTTAAACTGCCGCAAAAAGGAACCGCGCTATTGGACGTTGAATCCACATTCGCCACGATGATCATTGCCGATATCGTGGGCAGCACGCCGCTTTACAAAGCTGTAGGCGATGATGAGGCCCAGCGACTGATCCAGCTTGAGATCGACCGGCTTCGCTCGGTTCTGCTGGAGTTCGGCGGCGTACCGGTTGGGCAGAAGGGCGACGATGTTCTCAGCTATTTCGAAGACCCAAGCGCCGCGTACCAGGCCGCGCTCAAGCTGATTGAACCTTCGACCCACACGCCTCTGTCCGTCCATATCGGTGTGCATTGCGGCCCCATCGTGATCGGTCAGCGCGGGATATACGGCGAGGCCGTCAACGTCACCGCCCGGTTTGCGACAGCTGCCAATCCGGGAGAGGCCTGTTTCAGTCAGGGCGTTGCGGTGTTGCTGCCAAATGAATTGCGGCAAACTCTGATCCCCTTGGGCCAGCTGAGCCTAAAGGGCCTTAACGAGCCGCAGACTGCTTATTCACTGATCCATCCGGACTCGGATTCGATCATGCAGACAAGGCTGCCCCAGAACTTTGGCCGGTCCGAGGAAAACTGGCAGCCGCGCGAAGGGCTGACGCTGATCCTGCGCCATGAAGACCGGGTCTGGCGGTGTCTGGGCAATGGCGAGTTCAATATCGGCCGCTCTCCGGATTGCCATGTGGTTCTGTCGCAACCCTGGATTTCGCGGCTTCACGCCGTGCTTGCAATGAAGGCGGGCAAACTGATCCTGACCGATCGCAGCACTTCGGGCACCTATGTGAAATCCGAGTCGGGGCGTGAAATCCAGCTAAAACGCGAATCCGTCATGCTGGCCGATAGCGGCCTGATTTCTCCGACCCTGCCCATCGAAATGTCCGAGACCTGTTTGCAGTTCGAACTGCTGGGCCGCAATCAGGTGCCGCAGAACGTGGCGTGAACCACCTCGCCTTGCGTCGGTGGACGCGTCAGATCGGCCTCATCCGGCTGATCGTCATAGGGCCGTGACAGCACCGTATCGAGACGCTGGAACAAAGTGTAATCCCCCTGCACCGCCGCTTCGATCATCTGCTCGATCCGATGGTTGCGTGGAATGAAGGCTGGGTTTGCCGCGTTCATGACCGTTTGCGGCTCCGGCTCGCGCTGCAACCGCGCGGTCCAGCCCTCAGCCCAACTGTCAAAGGCCTGCGGGTCGGTGAATTGATCCCGCGCCGCCTGACCGCTGAGCGCGCGGAACGTGTTGGTGAAATCCGCCTGTTGCTCGGCCATGCGTTTCAGCAGATCGGAAATCAACTCAAGATCCCCGGCCTCAGCACCTGAAATCCCGATCTTGGCGCGAAAGCGGGTCAGCCAATGATCCTGAATCTGCTCAGGCATCGCATGGACAATCTCGGTCGCCTCTTCCACGGCGGCCTCTTTGTCCTCCATCTGCTGGATCAGGGCGGTCGCCAGTTGCGCAAGATTCCACACGGCTATGTCAGGCTGGTTGGAATAGGCATAGCGCCCCATCCGGTCAATCGAACTGAACACCGTGTTCGGGTGATAGGTGTCCATGAACGCACACGGCCCGTAATCGATGGTTTCACCGGCAATCGAGCAATTGTCGGTGTTCATCACCCCATGGATGAAACCGACGCTCATCCAATGCGCAATCAGCCGCGCCTGCACATCGCGCACCGCGCGCAGCAAGCCCATCGGCCCATCGGCCTCGGGATAGTGGCGCTCGATGGCGTATTCCGTCAGGCGTCGCAAACTGTCGAACTGCCCCCGCGCCGCGAAGACCTGAAACGTCCCCACGCGCAAATGGCTGCGCGCCACGCGTGTCAGAACCGCCCCCGGCAGTGGGGTTTCGCGAAACACCTGCTCGCCCGTCTCGACCGCGGCCAGCGCGCGTGTGGTCGGCACGCCCAGCGCGTGCATCGCCTCGGACACGACATATTCGCGCAATACCGGCCCCAACCACGCGCGCCCGTCACCCCGTCGGGAAAACGGCGTGGGACCTGAGCCTTTCAACTGAATATCCCGCCGCACCCCATCGGCCCCGATGGTCTCACCCAGTAAAACCGCACGCCCGTCGCCCAGTTGCGGGTTGTAGGTGCCGAATTGATGCCCGGAATAAAGCTGTGCCAAAGGCTCGGCCCCGTCTGGCAGGCTGTTGCCTGCAAAAGCCTCGGCCATTTCCTGCACATCCCCGGGTGAGATCTGCAGCAACCGGGCCAAATCGGTATTGAACACAATCAACCGAGGGGCACTTACCGGAACCGGTGCCTGCCGCGCAAAAAACGTATCCGGCAGGCGGGCATAAGAATTATTGAACGGGATCGTCAGGGTCATGCGCCAAACATATGACCTGAACCGACAATTGCCATAGCGGATCACCTGCACCCGTGCATAATCACCTCAAACCCCCGAGGATACCATGACCGCACAAGAGATCATCGACCACCTGAACCTGCAACGCCATCCGGAAGGTGGCTGGTTCAAGGAAACCTGGCGCGCCAACAATGCGGGCCGCGCAACGGGCACCTGCATCTACTTCCTGCTGCAGGAAGGTGAGAGCAGCCACTGGCACCGCGTCGATGCGACCGAGATCTGGCTCTATCACTCCGGCGCGCCACTGGTGCTGTCGCTCAGCGAAAGTGATCAGGGCCCTGCGACCGATCACCTTCTGACCCCCGATCTGAACGCAGGAGCCCCGCAACTGATCGTGCCCGAAGGCCACTGGCAAGCCGCGCGCAGCACCGGCGATTACACTCTGGTCAGTTGCACCGTCTCGCCGGGGTTCGAGTTCGATGGCTTCGATCTGGCCCCACCCGGCTTCGACATTCCGAGAGAATAGGCACATGGACCACCGCGCCCTCATCGCCTTAATTCCGGCCGAGACCAAGGACAAGCTGCAACGCCGGTCCGACGCGGCAGGATTGAAACATCTGGCGGTCTATTTCGCGCTTTTGGCCCTTTGTAGCATCGGTATCGCCGCGCAAATCCCACTCTGGCCGCTCCTTATGGTCCCGCAAGGCGTCCTGCTGGTCTTTCTGTTCACGCTCAGCCACGAATGCACCCACAAGACACCGTTCAAAACCGGGTGGATCAACGATACGGTTGGTCACTTGGTCTCGGTACCGATCGCTCTGCCTTTCACATGGTTTAGGTATTTCCATTTGGCCCACCACAAATGGACCAACCACCCGGACAAAGACCCCGAACTTGGCGGAAAACCGCGCCCTGACAGCTGGCGCAGTCTTGCACTCTACCTCAGCGGTGCACCTTACTGGTCCGGCATGGGCAAAGTGCTGGCTCAAAACGCCTTCGGACAGATCGACGCCCCCTACCTGCCCGCGCGACAGCATCCTGCGATCCGAACCGAAGCGCGCATATTGCTCACACTTTACGCACTGGCCCTGCTCAGCCTGCTTTCCTCAACGCTCCTGCTCTGGCTTTGGATCATCCCCGTCCTGATCGCCCAGCCCGCGCTGCGCCTGTACCTTCTGGCCGAACACGGCCTCTGCCCACCGGTCGCCAATATGCTGGAAAACTCGCGCACCACCTTCACCAACCGGATCATACGGTTTCTGGCCTGGAACATGCCCTACCACGCCGAACATCATGCCTTTCCGAACGTGCCCTTCCACCAGCTACCCGCATTCCACGACTGGACCCGGACCCACCTGAAATCCACATCCGACGGCTATTCAGGCTTCACCAAAGATTACGCCCGCACGCTCAACTCCTAGGATCCGTTCTTCATCTGGCCAAAAATACCTCGGGGGAGTCGCGCCTGCGCGACGGGGGCAGCGCCCCCTATTTCTCAGCCCGGCTTTTGATCAGCATATTGATCAATGGCACCAAAACCGCCGTCAGAGACCCCAGTGGATTCGCCCCAATGCCTTTGACCGCACGCACCACTTCGCGTGCCTCGGTCGCCATATCCTCAAGCTCATCCTCGATATCCGCAATTGCCATATCACGCAGCTCAACGGCTGGTGCGACCTCATCTTCGGCATTGCTGCGCCGTGCAATCAGCACAAGGAGCCCGGCCAATACAAGATTGCCAAAGGACAGCAGCGCGGCGGCGGCGGCAGGCGACATCGTGCTTCGAAGCGCAAAGAACAGCGCGACGTTCAGCAGAACGAGCGCCAACATGGCGGCAATCCCGGCCAAGACCATCAGAATGGTCTGCTGCTGCATAACGGCCAGACGGCGGCGCGCGATCAGGCGTTCGGTTCGGTAGATCGTGACCAGATTTCTGCTCAGCCTGCTCATAACGTTGCTCCTACCCCTTTACCCGCCCAACCACGTAGCCCAGCGAAAACGCAATCAGCAGGGCAGTGATCGGATAATCCTTCTGTAGGCGGCCGAATTCCTCGACCACGTCCTCTCCCAATGCCTGCGCTTTGCTCAGATCAATCCCGTGCTCTTCCAGCAGCTTTCGAATCTCATCCGAGGTTTTGACGGGCTCGGTCTGATATTCGGGGGGCGAAGCCGACCCGCCCTTCGCCTCCAACTCGGCATTGCGGCTGCGTAACGCTTCCAACTCGGATTCAAGCTCGGCTTTGGTTGCCATACTCTCTGGCCCTCATTGCATGGGTGTCGCGCAACCGTCGCACAATGAGTTGTTTTTTTGAACTGTTTTCCGGTTCCGGCTCACCCGGCCCGATTCATCGAGACCGCGCTGACGACACCGCCCCCCACCAGCGCCTGAACACCGGTTGTGCCGGGGCACGAGGTCGGCAAACCCCGCGCCACACGTACGGCGAGATAGGCAAATGCCTGTGCTTCCAGCATGTCACCGTCCAGACCCACGGCCTCGACCGGTTCGACCGGGCAATCGAGCGAGACCCGCAGCATCTCCATCAACACCGGGTTGCGCCGCCCGCCACCAGTAACCAGAACGCGGGACGGAGGTTTCAGACAATACCCGATCCCCTGCGCAACCCCTGCCGCGCACATCCCCGTCAGGGTCGCCACCGCATCTGCATCGCTGAGTTCCTGAACCAGCCCGATCATCTCGGCAAAATCGTTCCGGTCTAAAGACTTCGGTGGCATCTTGGTAAAGAACGGCTCGGCCAGAAACAGTTCCAGCGCGCCCATCTCAACGGTGCCCTCGCGCGCAACCGCGCCATCCCGGTCCATCGGTTGACCCAAGCGCGCCTGCATCAAATCATCCACCGGCGCATTCGCAGGCCCGGTGTCAAACGCCAGCAGGGCGCCGGGTTGTTCGGGCCCGTCAAAGCTCGGGTCCACATAGGTTAGGTTCCCGACCCCCCCAAGATTGAGGAAACACAAGGGCGCGTCGGCCCCGATCCATTTGGCGCAGGCAAAGTGAAAGAATGGGGCCAGCGGCGCGCCCTCGCCCCCCATGGCCACATCATCGCTGCGGAAATCCCAGACCACAGGCACGCCCAGCGCCTGCGCCAGACCTTTGCCATCGCCAACCTGCAATGTGCCACGCCCACGTGGCTCATGCGCAAGGGTCTGACCGTGCACGCCGATCAGGTCGATATTGTCAAACTCCGACAACGCCTCGGCATGGGCGATGGTCACCAGTTCAGCCGCCGCATCGACATCTGGCCCGTGCCACTGTCCCAGCGCCGCGCGCAGGATCTGACGCTCTTCTTCGGAATAGGCGCGGTATCCGCTTTCACCGAAACCATGGATGCGATGGCCATCGGTTTCCACCACGGCCGCGTCCACCCCATCCATCGAGGTGCCGGACATCGTGCCAAGGGCTCGGATCGGCTTGTTTGTCTTAATGGCCGGGCGCACCTGTCATTCTCCTGTTCGTTCTTTTTCTACCCTTGCGGGTTCGACACTGCCCGCCATTCCCTGGCCAAAGCAAGACGAATAGAAACAGAAGCCGCGATTTTGGGCAGGCGCGACCGCAGGCCCACACTCGGCCCGACCGAACCCGTTGCGCAATTCCTGCTTCTGCGCCAGCATTGCAGGGCATCTTCGAATAACGGGGCGGGAATGACCGAGGCGCAAACGCCAAAAGACGCAAAAGCGGTTGAGAGCCGGAACTACCAGTTGATCTTCTGGTCCGGTGCGCTGGCTACGATTGGCGGGCAATTGGTGAACCCGCGTCTGGTGCTGCCATTCCTGTACCTTGCCCTTGGCGCGCCAACTTTTGTCGCGGGCCTGCTGCTGCCCTTCGTGACCGGCGCGCGGTTGATCGCGGAAATCTTCGTCTCGCCCTTCGTCAACCACGTGACGCGCGCAAAGCTTGCCGTCTATGTGCCGAACATCCTGACGGGGGCCATTCTGGCCATCGTCGCCCTGTTTGCGACCAACCTGCCGCAGGTGATGGTGGTTTTGCTGTTCCTGCTGACCGCAATCGTCATGGGCCTGTGTCAGGGCATCAACAGCCTTGGGACCAGCCAGATCTATGGCACCTCGGTGCCCGAGTCGAAACGCAACCGGATGGTGTTTGCGCAGGCGACCATATCCGGTGTGCTGGCCATCATTGTGGTCTGGGTGACCAAGGATCTGCTGGCTTCGGATCAGCCGATGCAGCGGCATATCGTGGTGATGTGGTGCGGCGTGGTTGCAATGTTTGCCGCCGGGATCAGCTTTGCCGGGGTGCGACTGTTCGAGGAAGAGATCAAGCGCCCGCCGAAACGCGTCGAGAAACCGAAACCCCTGGCGGAACTTGCAACAGGCTTCAGGACCGGGATGGCCTACCCATGGTATCGCAAGTTCCTGTTGGCCCGTGTTCTGTTCATCTCGGTCGAGCTAGCGATGCCGTTTTACACAATTCACGCGGCCACCTACCATATCGGCACCGAACACTCGCTCAGCTATTTTGTGATCGGTGCCAGCGCAGGGATCGTGATCGGATCCATTCTGTGGGGGTGGCTCAGCGGTCGGGTGTCGGTAAAACATGTGATGTGGCTGGGCTGCCTGATCTCGGCGCTTTCGGCGATCATGGCGCTGGGGTTCACGTTGACCGGCCATGCCGGCAACGTCTGGATCTATGCCGCGGTCATCCTGCTTTTGTCCCTTGGCGGCAACGGAGTGATCTATGGGCGCTACCTCTACGTGATCGAGATGACGCAGGAACAAGAGCGGTCCTATCTGGTCGCTTTGGGCGATGTGACAGCCGGTCTGGTCGGCATCGCCTTTGCCGCCGTTCTGGGTGCTGTTGCGCATCTGCACGACCCGGTAACGCCAATCATCGCGCTGGCCATTTTGAACGTGGTCGCGATGCTCTATGCCTTTCGATTGCCCGCCACCGGAACCGGTGCTGAGACTGCCGCGCATTAGGCCGCCAATTCTTGCAAAATGGTGCCTTTCCCTTACCCATCCTGCCGCCTATACAGTGCCCCGCAATAGTAACCCCGAGGGCACGATATGACCTACCACCCCAAATCGGATTTCATCGCCACGATGATCGAGCGCGGCTTTCTTGCCGACTGCACCGATTATCAGGGCCTTGATGAGGCGCTGATCAGTGGGTGCAAACCGGCTTATATCGGCTTTGATGCAACGGCCAAGTCGTTGCATGTGGGCAGCCTGATCCAGATCATGATGCTGCGCTGGTTCCAGAAGACCGGCCACCAGCCGATCACTCTGATGGGCGGCGGCACCACCAAGGTGGGCGACCCGTCGTTTCGTGCGGACGAACGCCCCCTGCTGGGGCCCGAGCAGATCAATGAGAACATCGCGGGCATCAAAAAGGTATTCTCCGCCTATATCGACTATGACAGCGACGCCGAGAACAAGGCGCTGATGCTGAACAATGCCGAGTGGCTGGACGGCCTGAACTACCTTGATTTCCTGCGCGATATCGGGCGGCATTTCTCGGTCAACCGGATGCTGAGCTTTGAATCGGTGAAATCGCGGCTGGATCGCGAGCAGTCGCTCAGCTTCCTCGAATTCAACTACATGATCCTGCAGGCCTATGACTTCCTTGAACTGAACCGCCGTTACGGCTGTGTTCTGCAAATGGGTGGCTCGGACCAGTGGGGCAACATCGTCAACGGCATCGACCTGACCCGCCGGGTGCTGGATCACGAGATTTACGGCCTGACCTCGCCCCTGCTGACCACCAGCGACGGCAAGAAAATGGGCAAATCTCAGGACGGTGCAGTCTGGCTGAACGCCGACATGCGCTCGCCCTATGAGTTCTGGCAGTTCTGGCGCAACACCACCGATGCGGACGTGGGGCGGTTCCTGAAGCTCTACACCGAAATGCCGGTGGATGAGTGTGATCGGCTGGGCGCGCTGCAAGGGTCCGAGATCAATGAGGCCAAAATCCGCCTCGCCAACGAAGTGACCACGCTTGCCCACGGTGCACAGGCCGCGGCAACCGCCGAAGCTACTGCGCGCGAGGTGTTCGAAAAAGGCGGCGTGGGCGACGACCTGCCGACCCTGACCCTCAGCGCCGCTGAGCTGGGCGACGGCATGTCGATCGTGCAATTGATCGTGAAATCCGGTCTGGCCAAATCCGGCAAAGAGGCCAAGCGCCTGATTGCCGAAAACGGGGCCAAATTGGACGACGCGCCGCTGACAGATGCGGGGCTGATGATCGATGCGGGTGCCTTGTCCTCACCCATCAAACTAAGCGCGGGCAAGAAACGGCACGCGCTGGTGCAACTGGGCTAAACCGATTGACCCTGAGCGCGTAAGGGCGTGCTCAGGGGCCTTCTGTGAACTCGGCTTCTTTGCCGTGATGCATTCTGTGCTAACCTGTTCGGGGTTTTGGTTTCGCAGATTGTTGTGTCATGGTTGTTCAGAATATTTTCAAATCCACCAAAAGAAGCGATGTTGTCTTCGAAGGCGAGAAATTCTCGACCGGAGCGGATGAAGTCACCTGTGTTTTGACGACAGACAGTTTGAAGCTGAAAGGCAGCCCGCCCGCTTCGGGTCACTGCAACATCGTCGAACGCTTTAACTCTCGCTGGGACGTCAAGGATTTGATTGACCTATCGGCGGTTCAAAAGGCGCTTGCGAACAAGACGACACTGCAGAAGCTGGCCAAAGCCAAATCGGTCGAAAAAATCCTAGAACTATTGGCGCTTAGCGAAATTCATATGTTGGCTGACTATTCCGAGCTGCAGGCCCAGACCTATGTCAAAGGTCATATCCTCAGCGAACAACTGGGCGGCCCGGGAACCAACGTGAACCTGACGCCGATGTCGACAAGTTCGAATTCAACTTACTACAGCAAGTTCGAATCCAAGCTGATCAGATTGCTTGAGGATGTGAAAAAGGAAGAAAAAGTCACTGGCTACCGCGTGCGGGTCCGGTTTCACGCAAAATGCAAGGGCGCGATGAAACCGTGGTGGGGTAGCGGCGCGTCCAAAGAGACCACGCGGATGCTGAGCAAGCTACCAAAGACCCTGCAGGCCAGTTGGCGGTTTGACAGTTTCTTCCGAGACGGCAAGCCGACCGAACGTATCCCCAGGACAAAACTCCCCCCTTCGGTTGTCAAGAAGATGCCAGTTGCCACGGGGATTAAACCGTTCAGCATACCGTTGGATCTTTGATCGACTGGTCTTTTTTGTGAATTGACGATGACCGGGCGTTAGGGATGATCTGGCGCCAACAAAAACTCGGCCACCCGAAAGTGGCCGATTACTATTCAAGCGTGCCGGGTCACTTTTTGCCTTTGCCGCCACCTTTGCCGCCACCTTTGCCGTCGCCGCCTTTGCCGTGTCCGGAACCGTTGCCCTGGCCATTATTGTTACCGTTATTGCCGGTACCTGGTCCGGAACCGTTGTTGTTACCGCCGCCGTTACCGGGGTTGCCTGCATTCCCATTTCCGTTTCCGGGGCCGTCGCCGCCCTTGCCGCCACCTTTACCGTCGCCGCCCTTGCCGCCACCTTTGCCACCGCCTTTGCCGGGGCCTTCACCGCCACCGTTTCCAGGGTTGTCACCGCCGCCATTGCCGGGGTTGTCACCTCCACCATTGCCGGGGTTATCGCCGCCACCGTCGCCGGGACCGTCACCACCACCGTCGCCAGGGCCGTCGTTTCCACCGGTGCCGCCACCATTACCCGGGCCCTGACCTCCGCCGCCGGTATTGCCGCCATCGTTTCCACCACCCGTCGGGCCCTGAGCGACCCGATCCGAACTGCGGTCTTCGCCCCGTGTGCTGCCTGCGTCCGAAATCGACGCCGTCGGCAGATCCGTCAGCAATGCCGCCAAACCGGGGCACATCGCGCCGGTGTTCTGCAACGTGGTCTCGAAATCCGCGCGCCGCTGTAGCTGCTTCAGAAAGCTCGGCGTGACCTGCGTGCAGTCACACAGCGCAGCATAATCGCCGCTATTCGCCGCCGTCCGCGCGGTTCGCCAATCGCAAACCTCGGGCGCGGCCGCGGCGCTGCTGGCCATCAAAACTCCAACAAATGGTGCAATCGCAAACGCACCCAATTTGTGCTTCGTACTCGTTAACATGTCGGTACCTCCTGACATAGAAACACCTGACCATGTCAGGCTATTCGATCACGAGATGGAGACGTCTCGTGAGGTCCGGATGAACGCTGGCTGAAGATTTGTTAACCTCGCGTCACCCACGTCGGATGCAAATGACGCTTGGTCTTTGGCCAAACATCTGGACACACCCGACCCAAGCCGCTTATTGAACATACGTTCATAAATCTGGGAGGCATCCGATGAACCTGTCGAACACAGCCGCACTCGTCACCGGAGGCGCGTCGGGTCTTGGCGAGGCCACTGCCCGCCATTTCGCGCAACACGGTGCGCAAGTCACGATTCTGGACCGGGATGAAGACCGCGGCGCGCAGGTGGCCAATGAAATCGGCGGCCATTTTGCACAAACCGATGTCACCGACGAAGGCTCGGTCGCGGCTGCTGTTGCCACCGCAGCAAGCAAAATGGGTCGGATCACCGCCACGGTGAACTGTGCCGGGATCGCCTACGGGATCAAAACCGTGGGCCGCGATGGCCCGCACCCGCTGGACGCCTTTCAGCGCACCATCGACATCAATCTGGTCGGCACCTTCAACGTGTCGCGACTGGCAGCCGTTGAGATGGCCAAAAACGAACCAGAGCCGGATGGCGCGCGCGGCGTGATCATCAACACCGCTTCAATTGCCGCATTCGACGGCCAAAAGGGCCAGGCGGCCTATGCGGCGTCAAAAGGCGGCGTGGTGGGTATGACCTTACCCATGGCGCGCGATCTGGCCTCGACCGGTATCCGCGTGATGGCCATCGCTCCGGGCATTTTCATGACGCCGATGCTGGCGGGCCTGCCCGAAGAGGTGCAGCAGCAACTGGCTGCTGACGTTCCGAACCCCGCTCGCCTGGGGGATCCCAATGAATACGCCCGCCTTGCCGGTTTCATTGTCGAGATGGGCTATCTGAACGGCGAAGTCATCCGCATCGACGGAGCGCTGCGTATGCGCTAGGTCTGTCGAATGACCGAGCGTGAAAAGATGCAGGCCGGGCAGTGGTATTGCTGCCTGGACCCCGAGTTGGACGCGTTGCGGGCGCAAGCCCGCCGCGCAGTTCACGCGCACAACACTTGCCCGCCAGACGATCGCGGCGCGCTGGCTCCTGAATTGCAAACGCTGTTCGCGGACCTTGGGTCCGAGTGTTATCTCGAAGCACCGTTTCACTGCGCTTACGGGATGAACATCCACCTTGGACACCGGGTCTATTTCAACGCCGGATGCGTGATTCTGGACACCGCGCCGGTTCGGATCGGTGACGACACGATGTTCGGCCCCCATGTTCAGATCTATTGCGCCCAGCACGCCAAAGACCCAACCGAGCGCGCCCAGGGTCTGGAAATCGGCTTACCCGTGACCATTGGCCGGAATGTCTGGTTCGGCGGCGGTGCCATTCTGATGCCCGGCATTACCATTGGCGACAACGCAACCATCGGCGCGGGCAGCGTCGTCACCAAAGACGTGGCAGCCAGAGAAACCGTGGTCGGCAACCCCGCCCGGCCTATTCACCCCCTCCGATAACCCTGTTCTGACCCCAATCCGCCAAAGCCGCGATCACAGGGCGCAGCGCTTGCCCCTTTTCAGTCAGGCTGTACTCCACTCGGGGCGGCACCTCGGCAAATACCTTTCGATGCACGATTCCATCTGCCTCAAGCTCGCGCAATTGCTTGGTCAGGCTGCGCTGGGTCACCGTACCCAGCGCACGGGACAAGGCGTTAAAGCGCATGGTGCCGCCAAGAAGATGATAGATTACCAGCCCTTTCCATTTTCCCGATATCTGCTCCAACCCGGCCTCAACCGGGCAGCCTGCACTGCAGTCATATCTTTCAAATCGATCCACCGCCGCCTCCTGCCTTTGACAGTATACAAAAGGTACCTACCTGCATAAATAGTGCGTACTTGCGTGTTTTGTATACGTGTCACATATCCCGGGTCATCGCAACTGAACCCTGTAAGGAGACATCATGGCCCTGACCATTCTCGCTCAAATCACGGCCCATCCGGGTAAGGAAGACCTTGTCCGCGCCGAGCTTGAAAAGCTGATCCCAATCACCCGTGTCGAAGACGGATGCATTCAATACGACCTGCATGTGGACACAACCAATCCCGGTGTTTTCGCGTTTTATGAGAATTGGGAAAGCCGTGACCTGTGGCAAACGCATATGAACGCGCCCCATCTCGCGGCGTATATGGAGGCTACCGAAGGGGCCGTGGCCGAGTTTACGCTGAACGAAATGACACGGATCGGTTGATCCCATCCACGGCAAAGCCGGAGCAGTCGCCAGGCTCCGGTTTTGTGAAACTTTTTCAATGTGGCCTTTTGAGCGTCGAAGAGTCTGCGTTTACCCGGCCTCGGCCTTCTCTTCCAGAATCAGCCACTCTTCCTCAGCCGCCGACAGCTTTTCCTGCCGTTCAACCAGCGCTTCAGACGCCTTCTGGAACTTGACCGGCTCACGCGTGAACAGGTCGGGGTCAGACATCAACTCTTCCAGCTTACCGATCTCGGCCTCAAGGCGCGCGATCTCGACGGGCAGTTTCTCCAACCGGTGTTTTTCCGAGAAGGACAGGCCCGATTTCGGCTTCGCCTCCTGCTTGACCTTCGGCTTGGAGGGCTTTGGTTTTTCTTCCTTTTTCCCAGCAACCTCTCCGCGCTGAGCGATATAGTCCGACCAGCCCCCGGCATAGACCGTGGCGCGCCCATTGCCTTCCATCGCGATGGTGGTTGTGGCAACCCGGTCCAGAAAATCCCGGTCGTGGCTGACCAGCAGGACGGTGCCGTCATAGTCGTCCAGCAATTCCTGCAACAGGTCCAGCGTTTCCACATCCAGATCGTTGGTCGGTTCGTCCAGCACCAGCAGGTTTGACGATTTCGCCATCAGTTTGGCCAGCAGCAACCGCGCCTTTTCGCCACCCGACAGGGATTTGACGGCGGCCCGCGCCTGCGCGTCGTCGAACAGAAACTCCTTGAGATAACCCACCACATGCTTGGGCTGCCCACCCACCATGACCTGATCGGCCTTGCCCGACACCCGCATTTCGGGGTCGCCGGTCAGACTGTCCCACAGGGTCATCTCTGGGTCCAGCTGCGCGCGGGTCTGGTCGAACACCGCAATCTCCAGATTGGTGCCCAAAGCGACCGCGCCGGCATCCGGCTCCACTTGCCCCAAGAGCATCTTCAACAACGTGGTCTTGCCCACCCCATTGGGTCCGACAAAGGCCACGCGATCCCCACGCTGCACCAGCAGGTCGAAATTCCGCACGATCTGCGTGTCGCCGAACCCCTTGGCCAGCCCTTTGGCTTCGATCACCTTGCGGCCCGATTTCGGCCCGGCCTCCAGCGTCATCGCGGCCGAGCCCTGACGTTTGATCTGCGCCGCCTTCTCGGCCCGCAGCGCCTGCAACGCCCGCACCCGGCCCTGATTGCGCTTGCGGCGGGCGCTGATGCCCTCGACGGCCCATTTCGCCTCGGACTTGATCAGGCGGTTAAGCTTGTGGCGTTGCTGATCTTCCTCTTCCCAAACCTTGTCGCGCCAGGCCTCGAACGCATCAAACCCCTGCTCTTGCCGCCGTACTGCACCGCGATCAATCCACAGCGTCGCCCGAGTCAACGCCCGCAAAAACGCGCGGTCGTGCGAGATCAGCACAAAAGCGGCCCGCGTCGCGCCCAACTCGCGCTCAAGCCACGCGATGGCTTCGATATCAAGGTGGTTGGTCGGCTCGTCCAGTAGCATCAGGTCCGGCGCTTCGGCCATCAGCTTGGCCAATGCCGCCCGCCGCCGCTCGCCGCCCGAGGCAGTCTCAACGGGGCGCGTGGGGTCGAATTTCAGCCCTTCACCCGCACGCTCGACCTTATACAGCTCTCCGGGTTCCAACCCGCTGGCGGCATAGTCGCCCAGCGTGGCGAACCCCTCCATTCCGGGGTCCTGTTCCATATACCCAACGGACTTTCCGGGTGGCACGACGATCTCGCCCTGATCTGCCTCGACCAGTCCCGCCATCACTTTCATCAGCGTGGATTTACCCGACCCGTTCCGCCCCACAAGCGCCACGCGGTCGCCCGGCTGAACCACCAGATCAAGCTCGGAAAATACCGGATCGCCCCCGAAGGTCAGGGAAATGCCGGACATCTGCAACAAAGGAATTCTCGCCATGCCCGCCAGCTAAACCGGCTGGGCTGGCGCGTCAACGCCCCTGCTTCTTCTCGTCAAAAATACGGATTCACCCGGCCACCGCTCGCAGCAAACGTTTCCGTGCCGGGGGAATCGCCCCAATCTCAAGCCCGGTGAACACGTGCAGAGTGTTCATATGCCGGTCCACCACCGCATGATCGCTGACCCAGCCGCCCATCAGCAGGTATGTCCGCAGCAACGGCGGCATCCGCAGCATTGCCTGTTTCGCATCCGGCATGCGCCGCAAACGCGCGGCAAAGCGAAAGACATCCGGGGCCTTTACGCGCGGCAACCAGCGTTTCGGGGCCAGATGGCGGTGTTTGAGCATGGCAAAGGAATCCAGATATTGCTCGGTCTCGATCCCGGCGAAGGACGAGCAGCCAAACAGCATCTCGATCCGGTTTTGATCGACAAACGCGGTCATCGCCCCCCAGGCCACGCGCAGGATGTCCGGGTCAGTCCAATCGGGGTGAATGCAGAAACGGCCCATCTCGACCATACGCCCGCCGAACCCTTCCAGACTGGACAGGTCATAGAACTGCGCCGAATAGCTATGCGCGATCTCGGACCCGCTCCCCATGGTCAACATCCGGAAACAGCACACAAGCTGCCCACCGGCCTGCATATCCTCGACCAGCACATGGGAACACACCGCATCAAACGCGTCCGCGTCGGTTTGTTCCGTCGCAAAGGCCAGCGTCCGCAGCGACTGCGCCGCCGCTACGTCCCGTTCAGACTGCGCCAACCGGGCCCGATAGCGCCCTTTGTTCAACAAAACGGCTGTTGCCATGGTCGCATCCTCCGAGGTTGCTGACCGGAGATCCAAGTTACCGCCCCGATATCATAAGACATGTGACCGTCCTGTGAACCTCGCAAGACGATCCCGTGACTTAGTTCGACGCGCCCGGAATGTTGGCCGGGTTGAAGTTGCCGATATTGCCCAGCAGCTGACGCAGGAAGCCGGTGTTCTCGACACTGGATTCGGTCACGCGGCGTTCCAGCGGGATGACGACCCCATCCTCCAGGCCAAAGCGTTCGACATTGCTGACCACCCCGCGCTGATCGAAGCTGATGGCAACCACCTCGCGCGAAACGACCTCGGGCCGTTTGGGGCCATAGTGGCGGATTCGGGACCGGACATAGTAATAGCCGGAATCGCGCACCACGCCCGAGGCACCGGGCGCGCCAACTGCCTCGGCCACACTTTCGCGTGTATCCGTGCCCACCTTGATCTCGGCCAGATCCTCGGCCGGAGGCACATAGCCGTGATTCCTGAAGATCGGAGTGCAGGCGGTGATCACAGCCAGACAGGCCACCAACGCAAGCGAACGCATCGCCGATTTCGACCTGTTTCCAATCATCAACATACGCACCCTCTTGCCTTGGCCTCTTGCGGCTTCTATCCGATTACAGAAACCGCTGCCACGGTTCAACACATAGAAAGGCTCACGAATGAGCGACGTTACTGCATTGCGGGTGGCCGACCTGCCACAAAACGCCCCCACCCGGTTCGAATTGCGCCCGGGAAAGGACGTGTTGGAGGCTATTGGCCGGGATCTGGGCCTGCTCGGCCTGCGCAAGCTCAGCTTTGTCGGAGATCTGCGCGCAGCAGGAAAACGCGACTGGGCGCTGTCCGGCAAGCTGGGGGCGACTGTGATTCAGCCCTGTGTGGTGACGCTTGAACCCGTGACCACCCGGATCGACATCCCAGTTTCGCGCCTATTTGTGGCCGACTGGACCGACCCTGACGAGCCCGAGTTCGAAATCCCCGAAGATGACGAAACCGAGCCATTGGGCGCTGAGATCGACCCAGCAGCCGTGATGGTCGAGGCGCTTTCGCTGGCCCTGCCCCAATACCCACGCAAGGACGGGGCCGAACTGGGTCAGGCCGACTATACCGAACCGGGCAAACAGGCGATGACGGATGAGGATGTCAAACCCTTCGCAGGGCTGGCGGAATTGCGCGATGCCCTGAAAAAAGACGAGTGACAGAGGTCTGTTTTCCTGTCATAGCAGGCGGTCAGAAAAATCACTTGAACATGACGAGAATCGCAGTATTTTCGCGCGCTCATCGGATTTTGGGTTGGACATTTCGGGGCTGGTCCCCTAAACGCGCGTCAAACCACGATAAACGAAATATGAAACCACGGTCGGCGGCGAATCTGCTGACCCTCAGTAGACAAAGGTTGAGACCATGGCCGTCCAACAGAACAAAGTTTCCAAGTCGCGTCGCAACAACCGCCGCGCACACGACGCTCTGGTTGCTGCAAACCCGAACGAATGCCCGAACTGTGGCGAGCTGAAGCGCCCGCACCACGTTTGCGCATCCTGCGGCCACTATGACGATCGTGAAGTCGTCGCGCAGGCCGACGAAATCGACCTGGACGAAGACGCAGCCTAAGCCTGATTGAGCGCAGGCCAAGGCATGACTGAACAACCCACGCACGCCGAACGGATCACCATCTCGGTTGACGCTATGGGGGGGGACGAAGGTCCCGCAGTTGTTGTTGCAGGCCTCGCGGAATCGGCCAAAAAGAACCCCAATATCGGGTTTCTTCTGCACGGTCCGGAAGACATGCTGCGCAAGCTCGTGGCAAAACGGCGCGTCCTTGAAGGGCGCGTCGCTTTTCGTGATTGCCCTGACGTGGTCACGATGGAAGACAAGCCCAGCCAGGTTGTGCGCAGCGGCAAGCAGACCTCGATGTGGTCCACGCTTGAGGCCGTCCGTCAGGGCGAGGCGCATGGCGCGGTGTCCTGCGGCAATACCGGCGCGCTGATGGCTTTGTCGATGATGCGCCTGCGCAAACTGCCAGGTGTGAACCGCCCGGCGATTGCGATTCTGTGGCCTTCGCGCAACCCGCAGGGGTTCAATGTGATGCTGGATGTCGGTGCGGATGTGCGCGCCGACGCCAAGGATCTGCTGCAATACGCCCTGATGGGCGCATCTTATGCCCGTAACGGCATGGCCCTGCACCGCCCCCGGATCGGGCTGCTGAATGTGGGCACCGAAGAACACAAGGGCCGCGCCGAGTTAAAAGAGGCGCATGCCATGATCGCCGATTTCGCCGAGCCTGCGAATTTCGATTTCGTGGGTTTTGTCGAAGGCAGCGACATTCCCGGCGACAAGGCAGATGTCATTGTAACCGATGGGTTTACCGGCAACGTCGCGATCAAGACCGGGGAAGGCACCGCCAGCCTGATTGGCGACCTGCTGCGGCAGGCGTTCAAATACACGCCACTGTCCCGGCTGGCCTCGATCCTTGCCATCACCTCGCTGAACCGTTTGAAAAAGCGGATCGACCCGCGACGTGTAAATGGCGGTGTGTTCCTTGGGCTGAACGGCACGGTGGTCAAATCCCATGGCGGCGCTGACCCGACCGGAGTGTCAGCGGCGGTCAAGCTGGCCTTCACTTTGGCCGAGTCGGGTTTTGCCGAAAAATTGGCGGCACGGGTTGCATCGACGGCCCAGCTTGCACAAGATGCCGCGCAATCTGCGCCGCAGACGGAAAAATAACAAAAAAGGCAGTACCCCAGCATGGCAGGCCGCTCAGTTGTTGTAGGTGTCGGGCATTATTTGCCAGAACGCGTTGTTCCGAATTCCGAGTTCGAAAAGACACTCGACACCACCGATGAATGGATCCGGACCCGGTCCGGGATCGAACGTCGCCATTTTGCAGCCGAGGGGGAAACCACGTCGGATCTGGCCACCAACGCCGCTCAGGCGGCCCTTGCGGATGCCGGGCTTGAGGCGGACGATATCGACGCCATCGTCCTGGCCACCTCAACTGCTGACCTGACCTTCCCTTCCGCCGCGACGATGGTTCAGGCGCGGCTGGGTATGACCAGGGGGTTTGCCTTTGACGTACAGGCCGTCTGCGCCGGGTTTGTCTTTGCCCTCAGCAATGCCAACGCGCTGATTCTGTCGGGTCAGGCCAAACGGGTTCTGGTCATCGGGGCCGAGACGTTTTCGCGAATCATGGACTGGACCGACCGCTCGACCTGCGTCTTGTTCGGCGATGGCGCGGGGGCATTGGTGCTTGAGCATCAGGAAGGCCACGGCACCTCAGATGACCGGGGCATTCTGGCAACCGATCTGAATTCGGACGGGCGCTATCGGGAGTTGCTGTACGTGGATGGTGGCGTATCGACGCAATCCACCGGCTATCTGCGCATGCAGGGCAATCAAGTCTTCCGTCACGCTGTTGAAAAGCTGACCAAAACGGCCGAAACCGCCCTGTCGAGCGCCGGCCTGTCCAACGAAGATGTCGACTGGATCGTGCCGCATCAGGCCAATATCCGCATCATTCAAGGCACCGCCAAGAAAATGGGCCTGCCGATGGAAAACGTGGTCGTAACCGTGCAGGACCACGGAAACACCTCGGCCGCCTCGATCCCGCTGGCCCTGTCGGTGGGCAAACAGCGCGGGCAAATCAAGCCCGGCGATCTGTTGGTGACCGAAGCCATCGGCGGCGGCTTGGCCTGGGGCGCGGTTGTCCTGCGCTGGTAACAAGCGCATTCCAGCTTACACACCCGCCTGCAATTCATTGATATTGACAGCGAATTTGCGTGGACCCTATGCTTTGATATCAACAGGGGAAAAAGGTATGGGCGACAAAACACTGACCCGAATGGATCTGAGCGAGGCCGTCTTTCGTGAGGTGGGCCTTTCACGCAACGAAAGCGCACAGCTGGTCGAAAGCGTTCTGAACCACATGTCTGACGCTTTGGTGCGCGGCGAGCAGGTGAAAATCTCGTCTTTTGGTACGTTCAGCGTTCGCGACAAAACCGCCCGTATCGGTCGCAACCCCAAAACCGGCGAAGAGGTTCCGATTCAGCCGCGCCGCGTGCTGACCTTCCGCCCGTCGCATCTGATGAAAGATCGCGTCGCTGCCGGGAATCGCAAGTAACCCGAGGGCCGCACGGACATGAGCAAATCTCCCGACGCGTTTCGCACAATCTCTGAGGTTGCGGACTGGCTCGGTGTTCAGGCCCATGTTCTGCGGTTTTGGGAAAGCCGGTTTACCCAGGTCAAACCTGTCAAACGGGCCGGAGGACGGCGGTACTACCGCCCCAATGATATGCGCCTGCTGGGCGGTATCAAAAAGCTGCTGCATGAAGATGGCATAACGATCAAAGGCGTGCAGCGCATTCTGCGCGAACAGGGCATCGCGCATGTGGCGTCGCTGTCGCCAGAGCTGGACGATGTCGCAGCGTCTGAAAACGCCGGTGATGATACTGTCGTACCCTTCACCTCCGCCCCTGCCCCAGCGTCGGAACAGATTCATATGGATTTGGGCGAACCGCAGGCGGCGCGGCCAGACGTCGCACCCGCGCAGGAACCCGAACTGGACGCGGCCCCACTGATGGGGGGAATCGCCTCACTGGCCTGGAACCGGTCCGAGTTTGATGAGGAACTTCTGGGCCGAATCGCGCCGCTGGCGAAAGACCTGCGCAAATGGCTGGATCGGGTCGAAACCCAAGCGGCGGGATAGGACAAAAAGGCAGTGTTTTCCTCTTGCCCCTGCCGGGAAATTCTTTATGAACACCTCAACGTCGGGCTATGGCGCAGCCTGGTAGCGCGTCCGTCTGGGGGACGGAAGGTCGCAGGTTCGAGTCCTGCTAGCCCGACCAAATCACACCGACGTTTATGGCAGACAGGCCAGATCCCGCTCTGGCATCAGGGGGGATCGGAATGACAGGTGTATGTCCAAATCAACAGATCGAAGCGATGATCACGCGCGGCGAGATCACCGCGAGCCCGGATGTGATCCCTACACAGGTGCAACCGGCCAGTCTTGATCTGCGTTTGGGAACAGTGGCTTACCGGGTACGCGCGTCGTTTCTGGCCGGTGAAGGGCGCTCAGTCGCCGACCGGCTGGCCGAGTTCGAGATGCACCGCATCGACATCACCGACGGGGCCGTTCTGGAAAAAGGCTGCGTTTATCTGGTGCCGCTGATGGAATCGCTGGCCCTGCCCGACAGCATCACGGCCGTGGCCAACGCCAAAAGCTCGACCGGGCGTCTTGACCTGCTGACACGTACCATCACCGATGGCGGGACCGAGTTTGACCGGGTTCCTGCAGGCTATACCGGACCGCTATACGCCGAGATTTGCCCGCGATCATTCTCGGTGCTTGTCCGTCCGGGGATGCGCCTGAACCAGATCCGGTTCCGTCAGGGACAGGCCGTTTTGACCGACGCGGAACTGATGACGCTGCACGGGGAATCGCCTTTGGTCGATGGGCCTGCGGTGATTCAGGACGGACTGGGGTTCTCGGTCGATCTGCAATTGCCCGACAGTGATCTGGTGGGATACCGCGCCAAGCCCCACACCGGGGTGATCGATCTGGACTGGATCGGCGAATATGACCCGCAGGAATACTGGGAAGAGGTGCGCACCACAGACGGTCGCATCATCCTCGACCCCGGCGCGTTCTACATTCTGGTCAGCCGCGAGGCGGTGCATATTCCGCCCATGTATGCCGCCGAAATGGCCCCCTATCTGGCCATGGTCGGAGAGTTTCGCGTACATTACGCGGGCTTCTTCGACCCCGGATTTGGCCACGCTGCCGCAGGCGGTGCCGGGTCGCGCGGAGTGCTGGAGGTGCGCTGCCACGAGGCCCCGTTTGTGCTGGAACACGGGCAGGTTGTCGGGCGGCTGGTTTATGAGAAAATGGCCGAGATGCCGACGCAGCTATATGGTGCGGGCATTGCGTCGAACTATCAGGGTCAGGGCCTGAAACTGTCCAAACATTTCAAGGCCGTAGGGTAATTCTCAGAATTTCATGAACCGGCGCATCTGCCGCGTCATCCGCTGGGCCTGTCGCAGGTTCTTTGCGTGATTTGCCGTGTTGGGGCGTTTTTGTGCACCTGGCGCTGCATCGGGCTTTTGACCATTGCGGGTAGCCATATCAAATCCTTTGTCCACGCCCTTGTTGACAAGACGGCGCATGACCTGTCGCACGATCATGTCGATGATCCGATTGGCATTCATTGCTCAACTCCGTTTCTCAAACCACAAGATAGGCATCCTGTGCGGCAACAAAAGGGCGGCGCGATCACTCTTCCTCGAACAGCTCGCTTTGATCCTCATTCTCAGCGTCGTCCTGACTGTCCCCCAGCGGGATTGTGCCCGGCGGCGGACGGTTTTCCAGCAACCCTGCGGCGCGCAGTTCTTTCAGCCCCGGCAGGTCGCGGGCATTCTCAAGCCCGAAGTGATCCAGAAACTGCGGCGTCACCACGAACGTCACCGGGCGGCCCGGCGTCATCCGGCGGCGGCCGAGCCTGATCCACTCCATCTCAAGCAACTGGTCGATGGTCCCGCGAGAGACCGAGACTCCCCGGATTTCCTCGATCTCGGCGCGTGTGCAGGGCTGGTGATAGGCCACAATCGCCAACGTCTCGATAGCCGCGCGGCTTAGCTTGCGGGTCTCGACCGTTTCCTTCTGCATCAGAAAACCAAGATCGGCGGCGGTTCGGATCGCCCATGCGTCGCCGACGCGTACAACGCACACACCGCGCCCTTCATAGCGTTTCTGAAGTAATTCAACCGCTTGCCCCGCATTGCTGCCATGAGGCATCCGCGCTTCGAGGTCGGCAATGGTGACCGGCTCGGCGCTGGCAAACAGCACCGCTTCGACCATGCGTTCCTGCTCGGCCAACGGGGGCGCTTCGAACAGGGTACCGGTCTCTTCGGGGGTGTCAGTCACGTGTTTCGGTCCTCTTGCGCAATTGGATCGGGGCAAAGGTGTCGCTTTGCTTGATCTCCATATGTCCTTCTTTCACCAGCTCCAGCGAGGCCGCAAAGGTCGCCGCCGTGGCTGATCTGCGCCGCACCGGGTCGGCGTCCCAGCCTTGGGGCAGATAGGTCTCCATATCCGTCCATGTCCCCGCAAACCCGATCAGCGGGCGCATTCGTTCCAATGCCTGCTCCATCGTGAAGACGGCATCGCGGTCCATCACAAAGGGGCGGAATTCGTCGCGGGTGCGGATACGCGCATAGCCCTGCATCAGGTCCAGCAGCGTGGCGGAATAGGTCACGGTGCGGATGCGGGTCACATCCTCGCCCTGCCCGCGCTTGAAGAAATCGCGCCCCAACTGGTCGCGCGCCATCAGACGCGCGGCGGCGTCGCGCATGGCTTGCAGACGTTCCAACTGGAACGCCAGATGCGCCGCCAGTTCCTCGCCCGACGGCCCTTCGTCATCCGGGTCCGGCGGCAGCAGCAAGCGGGATTTCAGAAAGGCCAACCAAGCGGCCATCACCAGATAATCGGCGGCCAGTTCGATCCGCAGCGCCCGCGCCTTTTCAACAAAGGCCAGATATTGCTGCGCCAGCGCCAGAACCGAGATTTTTCGCAGATCGACCTTTTGCGTGCGCGACAAGGTCAGCAGCACATCCAGCGGGCCTTCGAACCCGTCAACGTCAACAATCAGCGCCTCGGCGGCCAGCCGATCGGCGACCGAGACCGGGTCTTCGCTGAAAAGGTTATCGTTCATATACCTGCCCGCCCATTAGGGCAGATAGTTCCGCCTCGGCGGCCTCAATGTCAAGTTCCGCAGGGGTTTTGCGCATGGTCAGGGCGCGCTCTGCGCGGGTCTGCGCCGCCTGCGTCATCTGGCCCGCAGCTTCCAGCACTTCGGCCCGTTCGGCAAAGCTACCATTGCAGTGCAGAACAACGTCACAGCCCGCCTGTAGCGCCTGCCGCGACAGGTCCGCGACAGAACCGCTGAGCGCTTTCATCGAGATGTCGTCGGTCATGATCAGCCCTTCAAACCCGATAACCTCGCGGATCACGCGCATCATCGGGGCCGAGATCGTGGCCGGGATCTGGTCAATCTGTTCGAACACCAGATGGGCCGTCATCCCCATAGGCAGATCGTTCAACGCGCGGAAGGGCGCAAAATCAGTTTCGGTGAGTTCATCCAGCGACAGATCAACGCGCGGCAGATCGAAATGGGTGTCCAGCGTCGCCCGACCATGGCCCGGCATGTGCTTGACCACGGGCAGAACCCCGCCATCCAGATGCGCCTGAGCCACGGCGCGCCCGATCTGACCAATCGTGCCCGCATCCTCGCCATAACAGCGATTGCGCAGAAAGGCATGGGTTTCCGCCCGTGCGGTATCCACCATTGGGGCGCAGTTGCTGTCGATCCCAAGCTCGAACAATTCATGCGCAATCAGGCGATAGCGCAGATACATGGCCCGTTCCGCCTGATCCCCTGCCCTTTCGGCGTGATCCAGTGGCGGCATCCATTCGCGCGCCAGTGGCGCGCGCAGGCGCTGCACGCGCCCGCCTTCCTGATCGATTGTGATAGGACAGTTGCGCCCGACGGATTCGCGGAAATCATCGCAGAGCGCGCGCACCTGATCGGCGCTTTCGATATTTCGGGCAAACAGAATGAACCCGAACGGGTTCATCTCGCGGAACAAGGCCCTTTCATCATCGGTCAGCCGCAAACCTTCGGCATCGGTGATTACGGCCCCGAAACTCACCTGACGGCCACCGGGATGCAGTCAGCCCCTTGCGCCACCAGCGCGGCGCAGAATTGACGCGAGTCGCTCAGGTCTTCAAATCCCAGCACGCGCAGGCGATAAAACGTGCGCCCACCGCTTGAGGTTCGCTGAATAACACGCTGTTTACCATTCATATATTCGCCAAATCGACCATCCAGACGAGACCATTCCGCCTTGGCCACATCAGCGCTTTCGAACGCCCCAAGCTGCGCCAAACGGGTGCCCTTGCTCAGCGTGTCGGGGTCAACATCCAAACCAGCCGCAGCCTTCACGGCGGCATTGATCGCATCCTCCGAGGCAGCAGCGGCCGAAACACGGCGCGCGGGCCGCGTGTTGGGGCGAAGCGAGCGGCGTACGCCCGGCAGTTCCGCAATCGCCGGATCAGGCAGAGATGCGGCCAGATCGGCGGGGTCAATGGCGGGTTCTTCTTCGGGCGTCGCCAGCGCGGCAACCTGCACACCGGGTTCCGCCTCTTGCTGGTTCCGCGCGGCCTCGCCCGCCAGTTCAGCGACCAGCGCGTCAACCGCGTTCTGCCGCAGTTCTGCCGCCTCCTGGTTCGAAATCGGCTCTTCCATCACATGCAGCGCCTGAGTTGGCATCAACTCTCCGGCGGGCAGGTCTTCGTCGGTCAGCGAGACCGGGCGTGGGGCAAGGATCAGGCGATCCGCAGGTGCCGCAGCCGAGCCTTCGGCAGCGACGGCATTGACGGCAAGCCCCTGATGGTCGGCAGGCTGGCCACCCGGATTTTCGGGTTGAATACGCATCGGCCCTTCGGCGGCGCGCACGACCGGGACGCCACTGACATCCCGCATGACCAACTTGTAGCTCCAGATACCGACACCGGCGACCAGCGCCAGAGAGGCCACCGCCCCCAGCACATTCACCGCTTTGCCCAGCCCGAAAGAGCCACGCGGCGCATCGTCAGCGTGCGCATCCTGTGCATGCGGTTGATTCGTGTAATGCATATGCTCGGGGCCTTGCTGCCCCGAGTAATCGTAACTCGCCATGTCCGCCTCACTGCCCGTTTGCGCCTTAAAAACACGGCGCGCGGGTCATTTCTTGCCTACCTCAGACCGGCGTTTCGGGCGATTTTGTTACCGCATCTCCTGCGCCGGAGTGACGCCAAGAATACCCAAGCCCGCTGAAATCACAACAGAAACAGCCCGCGCCAAGGCGATTTTCGACTGGCTTGTGGCAACATCGCCATCCTGGATGAAGCGCAATTGGGTTTCATCATTGCCTTTGTTCCACAATGCATGGAAATCCCCTGCGAGTTCATACAGATAGAAGGCAACCCTGTGCGGCTCATTGGTGCGCGCCGCGATTTCCACCAAGCGCGGCCATTCGGCCAGCTTCTTCGCCACAGTCAGTTCCGAGGCGTGATCGTTCTTGCTGAGGTCAGCACCTGTAAGCGTCGCATCATCGGCGGCAATCCCGGCCTCGGCGGCGCGACGCAGCACGCTCATGACCCGCGCATGGGCGTATTGCACGTAGAACACGGGGTTCTCGCGGCTTTGCTCCAGCACCTTGTCGAAATCGAAATCCAGAGGCGCGTCGTTCTTGCGCGTCAGCATCACGAAACGGGTCACATCCGGGCCAACCTGATCGACCACATCGCGCAGCGTGACAAAGTTCCCGGCCCGCTTGGACATCTTGAACGGCTCGCCATTCTTCCACAGCTTCACCAACTGCGTCAGCTTGATATCCAGCGGCACCTTGCCATCGGACAGCGCCGAAACAGCCGCCTTCATCCGTTTGACATAGCCACCATGGTCAGCACCAAACACGTCGATCAGCGCGTCAAAACCACGGCTCACCTTGTCATAGTGATAGGCGATATCGGGGGCGAAATAGGTCCAGCTGCCGTCCGATTTCTTGACCGGGCGGTCCACGTCATCACCATGCTCGGTGGATTTGAACAGGGTCTGCTCGCGCGGTTCCCAATCCTCGGGCTTCTTGCCTTTGGGCGGCTCCAACACGCCTTCATAGATCAAGCCCTTGTCGGTCAGCGACGCCAGCGCAGCCTCAATCCGGCCTGTGCCATAGAGGGATTTCTCCGAGAAGAACACGTCCATCTCAACGCCCAGCGCCTTCAGATCGGCGCGGATCAGGTCCATCATCGCGTCGGTCGAGAACTCGCGCAGGTCCTCCAGCCATTCGCTTTCCGGCTTGTCGATCAGACTGTCGCCATATTTCTCTTTCAGCGCCTCACCGATCGGGATCAGGTAGTCACCGGGATAAAGACCTTCGGCAATCTCGGGGCTGAGGCCATTGGCCTCGCGATACCGTTCATAGGCCGAGCGTGCCAGCACATCCACCTGCGCGCCGCCATCGTTGATGTAATACTCGCGGGTCACGTCATGACCCGAATAGGCCAAGAGGCTTGCCAAGGCATCGCCGAACACCGCGCCCCGCGTATGGCCCACATGCAACGGGCCGGTGGGGTTGGCCGAGACATACTCAACATTGACCTTCTGCCCCTGCCCCCCCATGGTCGAGCGGCCATAGTCGGTGCCCTGCTCCAGCACCGCCGCCAGTACGCCCTGCCAGACGGTCGGCGCAAGCCGCAGGTTCAGAAAGCCCGGCCCGGCCACCTCGGCGCTGGTGATCCGCCCGTCCTCGGCCAGTTTCCCGGCCAGCACATCAGCAATGTCGCGCGGCTTCATCTTGGCCGGTTTCGCCAGCACCATCGCCGCGTTGGTCGCCATGTCGCCATGCGCCGCGTCGCGCGGAGGTTCGACCGCCACGTTGTCAAAGCTCAGCCCCTCGGGCAGCGCGCCTTCGGACTGCATCTGCGCCAGCGCGTCCAGTACCAGGGCACGGATCTCGGAAAACAGGTTCATTACGGATGTCCTTTTGCTTGCCGGGCGGTTTACCACGCACCACGCCAAGGTCAATGGACGCCTAAAGTTTGCGCTTGGTTTACCGTCAAAGCCCGCTAGTGTCGGCAGAAATCCACGAACCGGAGATCCGACAATGCGCCTTGCCCTGCCGTTGAGCCTGATGCTGACCACCGCCCTGCCGCTCTGGGCCGATATACCCGCGCCGCAGGGCCATGTGCTGCTGACACTGGGCGGAGCCGTGACCGAGACCAACCTGCCCGCCCGCGGCGAGAATGACGGCGGGTTGTTGGGTTATCTTGAGGTCCAGCACGACGGCGCGGCTGGTTTCGATGCTGTGATGCTGGACGGGCTCGAACAGGTCGAGATCACCATAGCCTACGGCCCCGAAGGCAATCAGCGCGACATCGCATTCTCCGGCCCGCGCCTGTCAGATGTGATGACCATGGCCGGGGCCGAGGGGAAGACGGCAAAGCCGATGGCGTTGGACGGTTATCAGGCCGAAATCCCGTGGGACAGCATCTCAGCACATCAACCGATTGTTGCCACGCACGCCGATAGCAACCCGATGGGCATCGGTGGCTATGGCCCGACCATGATCGTCTTCCCGCCCACCGACGACCCCGATCTGGCGCAGGAACAGGCCAGTCAGCAGGTCTGGGCACTGGCTTATATCGGGATCGAGTGATCAGCCTCCGGTCAGCCGCGCATGATCCTGCAGGGCGAACCGGTCCGTCATGCCCGCGATGTAATCCGATACGATCCGGGCCAAAGCCGTCTCATCACCGGCCGCTTCGATATCGTCATGCCAATGACCCGGCATCTGTTTCGGGTCATTCAGATAGATCGGGAACAGCTCCTCGACTACTTTGCTGACCTTGGCCCGCACCTCCATCACCGAAGGCGCGCGGTACATTCGCGTGAAAAGGAAGGCGCGAATTTCTTTCAGCTGAGCCCAGAGATCACCCGAGAACTGGATGACCGGATACCCGAGGTGCCGGATATCTTCGACAGACCCAGCCCCTGAGGCCGCAATCAGATCAGCCGAGGTGTCAATGACATCCGAGACCATAACTCCAAAGACCCGCCGCAACGCTTCATGCCGACGGCGGTAAGGGTCGAGGCCTGGGTATTTGGCGTCCACCTCGGCAAAACACGCGCCGACAATCGGCAGGTTCTGAATGTCTGCATCCGTGAACAGGCCCGCCCGCAACCCGTCGAACAAATCATGATTGTTATACGCGATATCATCTGAAAGCGCCGCCACCTGCGCCTCGGCGCTGGCATGGGTGTGCAGTTCAAGGTCAAACCCCTGATTGCACTCGGCCAGTGCCCAGGGCAGTTCGCCGACCACCGGGCCATTATGCTTGGCGATCCCTTCCAGACATTCCCATGTCAGATTGCAGCCATCAAACTCGGCATAGTGACGTTCCAGCTTGGTCACGATCCGAATGGCCTGCGCATTGTGATCAAACCCGCCATAGGGCGCCATCAGCGCGTGCAAGGCGTCCTCGCCTGTATGCCCGAACGGCGTGTGTCCCAGATCATGAGCCAAAGCCACGGCCTCGGTCAGTTCGGGGTTCAGCCCCAACGCCCCGGCAATGGTACGCGCCACCTGAGCGACTTCGATGGAATGGGTCAGACGGGTGCGATAGCTGTCGCCTTCATGCTCGACAAACACCTGCGTCTTGTGTTTGAGCCGCCGAAACGCGCTGGCATGAATAATCCGGTCGCGATCACGCTGAAAGCATGACCGGAAACTGCTCTCCTCCTCCGGCACCAGCCGCCCCCGCGCGCGGGCTGGGTCCGAGGCAAAACCCGCTCTTTCCAAAGGTCTTGTCCTTGTCGCCTGTCCTGAGGTTTCATATATTGTACCCGGCTTAGGAAATAAACCTTTGGAGATTGGCATGAATCTGCCCCCAACAGTCACGGAACGCGCCTTTGATCGCCTCGCCGAGATCGGCGCAGCGGATCAGGGTCAAGCCCTGCGCGTCGCGGTGGAAGGCGGCGGATGTTCCGGTTTTCAATACGAAATCGCACTGGATAAACCTCAGGACGACGATCTGGTTCTTGAGGGCAAGGGCCAAAAGGTCATCGTGGATTCCGTTTCCCTGCCGTTTCTTGAAAATGCCGTCATCGACTTCACCCAGGAACTGATCGGCGCGCGGTTTGTGATCGAGAACCCCAACGCCACCTCCTCCTGCGGCTGCGGCACCTCTTTTTCCATGTAGCGCAGGTGGGGGCCAGCCCCCACACCCCCGGGATATTTGTAGCCAGATGAAGCAGGGATCCGTCTCTTCATCTGGCCATAAATATCCCGGAGCGCGAGGCAGAGCCTCGCAAACCCGCCATCCGCCTTGCCGTTGGGCCGGTTCTGCGCGATAGGTTGCCCTGAGGCATCGGAGGAGCGCGCATGAAAATCGCCACGTTCAATATCAACGGCATCAAGGCGCGGGCCGAGGCCCTGCCCCGGTGGCTGGATGATGCGCAGCCCGATGTCGTTCTGCTGCAAGAGATCAAATCGGTGGACGAGAACTTTCCACGCGAGTTGTTCGAAGAGCGTGGTTACAATGTCGAAACCCATGGCCAGAAGAGTTTCAACGGGGTTGCCATCCTGTCGAAACTGCCGCTTGAGGATGTTTCGCGCGGATTGCCCGGAGATGACGAAGATGAGCAGGCGCGCTGGATCGAGGCAACCGTTGTTGGAAAGCAGGCCTTACGGATTTGCGGGCTGTACCTGCCCAATGGCAACCCGGCTCCGGGCCCCAAATACGACTATAAGCTTGCCTGGATGGAACGCCTATATGCGCGCGCCAAGGACTTGATGGCCAGTGAAGAACCCGCGCTGATGGCCGGGGACTACAACATCATTCCGCAGCCCGACGACGCCAAACGTCCCGATGCGTGGCGCGAGGATGCTCTGTTTCGCCCCGAGAGCCGCGCGGCGTTTCGCAAGATCCTGAATCTTGGGTTTACCGAGGCGTTTCGCGCCCGCACCCAAGGCCCCGGGCACTACTCGTTTTGGGATTACCAAGCGGGGGCCTGGAACAGGAATGACGGCATCCGGATCGACCATTTTCTACTGACGCCGCAAGCCGCCGACCTGATGCGCGACTGCCGGATTGATGCCGAGGTCCGTGGGCATGAAAAGCCGTCGGATCACGTTCCGGTCTGGGTGGATCTGGAGATCTGACAGATCAGGCGGTCACGTCGTGGCTGTAAATCCATTCGTACCGGCGCGTCAGATGCGGCCCCAGGGCTGAAAGCGCCAGCTGCGCGGCAAACCGCATGGGGCCTTGCAGGTGAAAGTTGCGGGCGTTTGCGGCAGCTGTGGCGACGACACGCTGGGCGCGAGGGATGCGTGTTGCCTCATAGGCCGCAAGGGCGCGGGCCACGCCCGATTGGTCCGTGAAGGACCGCGCCAATACCCAGGCGTCTTCCAGTGCCAGACAGGCCCCCTGCGCCATGAAAGGCAAGGTTGGGTGCGCGGCGTCCCCAAGCAAGGCAACACGCCCGTTTTGCCATGTCTGGGCGACGGGCCGCAGGAACAGCGCCCAGACATGCGCTTCCTTCACCTCGGCCAAAATATCGCGCACGGGGCCACCGAAGTCAGCGAACCGGGCGCGCAGATCATCTGGATCGCCCTGCTTGCGCCAGCCTTCTTCCTGCCAGTCAGACCGCTCTTCTACTGCCACGATATTCATGAGTTTCTGGTCGCGCAGAGGGTAAGTCACCACATGGCGGCGTGGACCCATTGTAAGGGTTGCGCGCGGCTCTGCTTCGGCACCACTCCACGGGAGCGTCGCGCGCCAGGCGACCTGATGGGTGAAACTGGGCATCTCGGGCCCGTTCAAGTCGGGCCGGATGGCGCTTCGCCCGCCATCGGCGGCTATGGCACATTCGGCGCGGAGGCGTTCCCCGTTAGCCAACACAATCTCGGCTCCTGCGGGGTGCTTGTGCACCTGGGTCACGCGCGCATTTAATCGTATGTCCACGCCCGCCTTTTTGGCCGCGTCATGCAGCAGATCCAGAAGATCGGCGCGGTGGTAGTAATAGGTCGCCCCCGCCGTCGGGCCCGGAACGCGGCTGATCACACGCCCTTTGCGATAGTCGCACAACACCGTGCCGTAAGATCGCTGCCCCAGTTCGGGGATGTCCGAGACCACGTTCAGGGCGTGCAGAACGCGCATCCCGTTTGCGCTGATCTGCAGGCCCGCCCCGACCTCGGTCAAGGCGGGGGCCTGTTCCAGCACTGTCACTTGCGCCCCGCGTTGGCGCAAAGCCAGCGCTGCGGCCAGCCCGCCGATGCCGCCGCCGATGACACAGAATCTAAGTCCGTCGATATTCATGCCCTTGGCTTAACGCAAAAACGCCGAGGCGACAGGCCCCGGCGTTTGTGTTCTTGTGGATTCCGCAGCGATCAATCGTCGCGGTGAACCTTCTCGCGCCGCTCGTGGCGTTCCTGCGCCTCTAGCGTCATGGTTGCAATCGGACGCGCATCCAGACGTTTCAGCGAGATCGGATCGCCTGTCTTTTCGCAATACCCGTATTCGCCTTCGTCGATCCGGCGCAGGGCCGAGTCGATCTTGGCCACCAGCTTGCGCTGACGATCCCGGGTGCGCAGTTCCAGCGCACGGTCGGTTTCCTCGCTTGCGCGATCGGCGACATCGGGAATGTTTCGGGTGTTGTCTTGCAGCCCTTCGATCGTGTCGCGGCTGCCTGCGAGTAATTCTGTCTTCCAATCCAGCAGCTTGCGCCGAAAATACTCAAGCTGCCGATCATTCATGAAAGGTTCATCTTCGGCCGGGCGGTAATCGTCCGGCAGAAAAACTTCCTGCTTCATATTTGCTCCCTCGGTATGGCCTGAAACGTCGGTAGCGGTAGTATCACCTGACATTTGGCACCCCCTTCTGCGCAGCGTTTATCCGACGGGCACACGATTGTCACTACACAAACGTAGGACCAGCGCGCCGGGTCACTGGGCTGTCTAAATATGAGACTTGAAACAACAAAACGTTGTTTTTCAGTGGTCATACGCAGGTTTTTTTGAGGCAAGTTTCAACCGGCGGCACAACGGGGCACCTGCGAATCACGTAAAAGGGTTTGGAGTCGTTGCGATTTTCCGCTGAATCGACGCAGCGACCCGGGTTGTCAAAAACCCCACCCCTCTGTAACCCGGAACGCAGATCACTCGCACCCGCGCGCTACCACATGAGGGGCCCATGACCGCACGTTTCCAAGGCACAGCCGAATATGTTGCCACAGACGACCTGAATATCGCCGTGAACGCCGCCGTCACGCTGGAACGTCCCCTGTTGGTCAAGGGGGAACCCGGCACCGGCAAAACCGAGCTGGCCAAGCAGGTGGCCGGTGCGCTGGGTCTGAAAATGATCGAGTGGAATGTGAAATCCACCACCCGTGCGCAGCAGGGCCTGTATGAATACGACGCCGTCAGCCGGTTGCGCGACAGCCAATTGGGTGAAGAGCGCGTGCATGACGTCGCAAACTATATCCGCAAGGGTAAACTGTGGCAGGCGTTCGAGGCAGACGAAAAGGTCGTGCTGCTGATTGATGAGATCGACAAGGCCGATATCGAATTTCCCAACGACCTGCTGCAGGAACTCGATAAGATGGAGTTCCATGTCTACGAGACCGGCGAGACCATCCGGGCCCAGAACCGTCCCATCGTCATCATCACCTCAAACAACGAAAAGGAACTGCCCGACGCCTTCCTGCGCCGCTGTTTCTTCCACTATATCCGCTTCCCGGACGAGGCCACGATGCGCCGCATTGTCGAGGTGCACCACCCCGGCATCAAGGATGCACTGCTGACCACCGCCCTGACGCAGTTCTACGAAATCCGCGAGACGCAGGGGCTGAAGAAAAAGCCCTCGACCTCGGAAGTGCTGGACTGGCTCAAGCTGCTCTTGGCCGAGGATCTGACCGCCGAGGATCTGAAACGCGATGGGGCCAATGCCCTGCCCAAGCTGCACGGGGCGCTGCTGAAGAACGAGCAGGACGTGCATCTGTTCGAGCGTCTGGCCTTTATGGCGCGCAGCAAGCGCTAAATTGCCTTTGAACAGGCTGTGAACGCGGCTTGCCTTGCGACGGGGTGGATGTCAGCATCGAAAGACCTAAGCTTATCTCAGGAACAGGACGCATCGCTTGGCCAACGCACCGATAATTCGCCCCCTCACGGCTGAGGACAGGGATCAATGGGCCGAGATGTGGCACGCCTATCTGGCGTTCTATGAAACCTCCGTCCCGGATGAGGTCTACGACACTACGTTTGAGCGCCTGTTAGGCGATGATCCGCAGGATTTCTCGTGCTTTGTCGCGGAACAGGATGGCAGGCTTGTGGGCCTGACGCATTTTCTGTTCCACCGCCACGCCTGGAAGGTTGAAAAGGTGTGCTATCTGCAGGACCTGTTTGCCCGGCCCGAAGCACGCGGAACCGGGGTCGGGCGCGCCCTGATCGAAGCGGTATATGACGAGGCTGACCGACAAGGCGCGCCTTCGGTCTACTGGCTGACGCAGGATTTCAACCACACGGCACGAAAGTTATATGACCGGATCGGCACGCTGACGCCCTTTATCAGGTACAATCGCTCATGATGCGTTGGGGCGCGCTTGCTGCGGCACTGGTGCTTTCCGCCTGCGCATCCGTCGAACGGATCGAGCTACCGGACAGCGTGAAAGTTGTCGAACGGTCACTGCCCCCGGCCAAGACGTTTTCAACGGCGCGCCCTACCCCTCCGGCGCGGTCGAACACCAACATCGCTTCGGATTTTGTCGATCTGCATTTCGCACTGGAAGGCGGTACAAAACTGCCGGTGTTCACACGGTTCGAAACGCCGGTCACGGTCCGTCTGACCGGCAGGCCCACGCCCAGTATGCAGCGCGATCTGACCAGTCTTCTGTCGCGGCTGCAACGCGAAGCCCGGATCGATATTCGCCAGATCACCGAGGGTCAGGCCAACATCACTATCGAGGCCGTCAGCCAGCGCGACATTCACCGCATCCTGCCAAACGCGGCCTGTTTCGTGGTGCCTAACTCTTCCAGCCTAGAAGAATACCGCCGCGACCGGCGCAAGATCAAAAGCAGCTGGACCGAACTGCGCCAGCGCGAGCGATTGGGGATTTTCATCCCCTACGATGTCAGCCCTCAGGAAATGCGCGATTGCCTGCATGAAGAACTGGCACAGGCGCTGGGGCCGTTGAACGACCTGTATCACCTGCCGGATTCGGTGTTCAACGACGACAATATCCACACCGTTCTGACCGGGTTCGACATGCTGATCCTGCGGGCGGCCTATGCGCCCGAGTTGCGCACCGGCATGACCCGCGAACAGGTCGAGGCGGTGATCCCGGGTGTGCTGAGCCGTCTGAACCCGCGCGGCGATCGGCTGGCAGTGCAGCCATTGACCGAAACACCGCGCGAATGGATCGACGCCATCAACAAATCCCTCGGCCCCGGCCCCGGATCCCCCCGGCAAATGCGGGCCGCCCAACGGGCCGCCGAAATCGGCCGGCAATTGGGATGGACCGACCATCGCCGCGCCTATCCGCATTACCTGATGGGCCGCATGGTCCAGTTCCGCGATCCGGCAGCGGCGTTGCAACAATATCAGATCGCCATGCAGTTCCTGAACGCCACACCGGGAACCGAGGTGCACCGCGCCCACGTCACAACCCAGACCGCCGCCTTTGCCCTGGCACAGGATCGCGGGCCGGACGTGCTGCCGCAGCTGGACAGCGCCATTGATGTGATGACCCGTACCGAAAATGCCTCACTCCTCGCGACGTTGCTACTGCTGAAATCCGAGGCGTTGAAGCAGGCCGGACAGATGCAGCAGGCACGCGCCGTCAGGGTGGACAGTCTGGGGTGGGCGCGATACGGGTTTGGCTCGGATCTGGTGGTGCAGTCGCTGGTGGAAAGCGGCGCGGCTGGACGTTTGGACAACAATACAAGCGGATGACAAACGAATGCTCGTAGTACTGGGAATGGCTGTTTTGGGTGCAATCCTGGGCGTTTTGAGCGCACGCAAGCGCAACGGCAACGCTGCGGATATGGCGCAATACGCGGCAGGCTATGGCATTGCCTTTGCCCTGGTGGGCCTGATCCTGTCGCTGATCCTTGTGCGGTTTGTGGGGTAGCCCATGTTCCTGCCCTTCTTCGAAAACCTTCGCAAAGCAGGCATCCCCGTATCCCTGCGCGAATATCTGACCTTTCTGGAAGGCATGAAGAAGGGTCTGGCCACCTATGATGTCGAGGCGTTCTACTACCTCGCCCGTGTCTCGATGGTGAAGGACGAGCGCAACATCGACAAGTTCGACCGCGCCTTTGCCGCCAGTTTCGAAGGGCTGGGCGAGATCAGCTTTGATCAGGTGCTGGATGCCGTCGACATCCCCGCCGACTGGCTGGCCAAAATGGCCGAGAAACATCTGAGCGATGAGGAAATGGCCGAGATCGAGGCGCTTGGCGGGTTCGACAAGCTGATGGAGACGCTGCGCGAGCGTTTGCAGGAACAGCAAGGCCGCCATCAGGGCGGCAACAAGTGGATCGGCACCGCCGGGACCTCTCCGTTCGGGGCTTACGGCTATAACCCCGAAGGCGTGCGCATCGGCCAGAAGGAAAGCCGCCATCAGCGTGCCGTGAAAGTCTGGGACAAGCGTGAATTCAGAAACTTGGACGACACAGTTGAATTGGGCACCCGCAACATCAAGGTCGCCCTGAAACGCCTGCGCCGATGGGCGCGCGAGGGCGCGGTCGAGGAACTGGATCTGGACGGCACCATCCGCGCCACGGCTGAACACGGCTATCTGGACGTCAAAACCCGGCCCGAGCGCCATAATGCAGTCAAGGTGCTGCTGTTTCTGGACGTCGGCGGCTCAATGGACCCGCATATCAAGGTGGTTGAGGAATTATTTTCAGCCGCGCGGACCGAATTCAAGCATCTGGAATACTACTACTTCCACAATTGTCTCTATGAAGGTGTCTGGCGCGACAACCGCCGCCGCTGGGATCAACAGACCCCAACCCATGAGGTTCTGCGCACCTACGGCCCGGACTACAAATGCATCTTTGTCGGCGACGCCTCGATGAGTCCCTACGAAATCGCCTATCCCGGCGGTGCCAACGAACACTGGAACCAGGAGGCCGGGCAAGTCTGGCTGGAGCGCGCGCGGGAACAGTGGAGTTCTAACCTGTGGATCAACCCGGTGCCCGAGAAGTACTGGGAATACACCCATTCCATCGGCATGGTCCGCGAGATTTTCGAGAACCGGATGGTGCCCATGACGCTGGCCGGGCTGGAACAGGGCATGCGGGACCTGACGCGGTAGCTGCGCTGCCCGCTTTAAGCCCTATTCGACCGACTTTACGCTTTGAAAGAACGGCGGCTTTTGCAACCGCTACCGGTGTTCTTCGGGCACCCAGTCTTCGGCATCGCTGTTCCAAAACCTGTTGGGATTGTCTTCGTCTACGCCGCGAATGTGAAGCGTCCGGAGATACTGGCCCACGTACACAACCGGTTCTTCGTAGGGGTGAGATGCATAAATGGCCTTCAGAACGTGCACGGATTTGGCTTCCTCACCGCCTAAGAAAAACGAGACTTCCACGCAGGGCACTTCGACTGCCTTCTCAGTAGCAGCATTGCGACCGCTCCCCAGTGACCTGAACTGCTGGGTTCCCAACGTGGTCTTGTATGTCACGGAATCATAATCTCCGTATTTCAGCCTGTCCTCGATCAGAACCGCATCCACGATCCTTTGTGCATGTGTATCGGGTACCTGAACAATAATCCGCAGCCCCTCTTCGGATACGAATCTATCATTGTCGAACGTGGGTAGTGCCATTGTTGCCTCCAACTGATGTGCAGTCGGAATAACCGGGATCGGTGTCACCGGCAGAAAAGACAGTTCGTTAACGACCGAAGTATCAGACTGGATTGAAGAGATCGATATCCGGTTGGGTTATACCGAACTGGCGCTTAAGCGCATTCCACCCTTCATCGGTGATGTTCAAAGCTCGACTGCCAGTGCGGCGCTCCAACCACCCTGCTTCCAGAAATCTATTCATGATCCCAGTTGCCAGCGGGCCCGAAATGTGATGCCGCCTCTCCGTCCAGTCGAGGCAGAGCTTCGCCGGAGGCTTGCCCGTACCACCGATTGGACTCTGGATGCCGATATCATCGAGGAAGCTTCGATAGCGCGGACCGGCTGAGAGAGTGTCATTGTGTACTTTCAGCACATTGAGCGCGATCAAGCGATCTGTCATCAAAACACCCATCCTGCCCGCGATGTGGTTGTAGCAACTGCGTGACAGAAGAGTGTCCGTGCCAAGCTGACCGGGACGCGACAAATGCTCGGTGGGAGAAAGCTGGGCCAGCCCTTCCAGAATTGCGGCGACTTCTGCATTGGCGATCCGGTGATAGATATGTCTTCCGCTACGTAGTGAAGCGGTCAGGCCTGCATGTTCGAGCTGCTTTAGATGACCACTTGCCGTCTGCGGGCTGACGCGTGCCGCACAGGCCAACTCCTTGTTGGTGAAAGCGCGGCCATCCATCAACTCGCAAAGAATTCGCGATCGGCTGGGATCGGCCAAAGCTGCGCCAATAATATCCAGTCTTGGTTCGACGGTCATACTGGCCAGCATATACGCACCCTTCAAACACAGCCAGAGCGAACGCTTCGATGGTGGCCGAAGTAAGAAGCTGTTTTGGCAGATCGGGTATTGGCGCAAAGGCAGCAAAATAACCGTTTATCCGCTTCGTTGCGCACAGCAGAATCTAAACTTTTTGTTTGCCCCCAAAGCCTCACGCTACCATATCTACCCCATGTTGCGTTTCACCCCGATCCTTCTCGCCATTGCTTATGGCCTTGTGATGTACCGGATTTCCGTCTGGCGCACCCATCGTGAGTTGGACCAGAAGTCGACCGAGCTGGCTGATCCGGCGTTGAAGCGGATGACCGATCGGCTGGCCGCCGCTTTGGATATCGCGCGGGTGCCGGTTTATATTTATGAGATTGATCCGGTGAACGGTCTGGCCGCGCCGGATGGGCGGATTTTCATCACGCGCGGGTTTTATCGCAAGTTCCGGAACGGTGAGGTCTCGGCCGAGGAAATGGCCAGCGTGATTGCGCATGAGCTGGGGCATGTGGCCTTGGGTCATGCGCGGCGTCGGATGATCGATTTCTCGGGACAGAACGCCTTGCGCACGGCGCTGATCCTGGTGCTGAACCGGTTCATTCCGTTTGTCGGCGCGATGATCGCCAATGCGCTGACCTCACTGCTGGCCTCGCGCCTGTCGCGGCAGGATGAGTATGAGGCTGACGAATACGCCGCTGCTTTGCTGACCAAGGCCGGGATCGGGATCGGGCCGCAGAAATCCTTGTTTCACAAGCTGGAAGATCTGACGCAGCAGAGGGCTGGAATGGTGCCTGCCTGGCTCATGAGCCATCCGAAGACGGGTGAGCGGATTGCGGCGTTGGAGGCGCTTGAGCAGCGTTGGGCGGGTGGCTGAGGGGGGCGTAGCGAGAGGCCAGCCTCGCCGCCAATGGCGCTCGAACCAATGGCGCACCCATGGCAGCTCTCCGAGATATTTTCAGCCAGATGAAGTGGGATCCGGCCTATTGAATGAGTGCTTTGCCCAGGCGCGGCAGGCGGGCTTTTTTCATCAGCGCGCGCAGGGTCCATTGATCGCCGGACAGGCGGTTGGCTTCGGCCAGGACCTGGTTGGCGATATTGGTCATGCCGTCGGGGTCGGTTTGCCAGAAGCTGTGAAGCAGAGTGTCGGGGTCGCGGCGGTCAAGCCCCTCTTCCGCAAGGATGTTTTTGGGGAAATCCTTGGCGTTGACCGTGACGATAAGGTCGGCTGAGGCGTCAATGGCAGTTGCCAGAACGTGGATATCTGCCGGGTCAGGCAGCCACAGGCGCTGTTCAAGCCCCGGTGCGGGCGCGCGTTCGGCCTGCGGCCATTGCACCTGAGCCAGGGCGATTTCGGCGCGGGCCTGGGCCTCGCCCTCGGGGCCGAGTTTGCGGGCGGCGCGGGCCCATTCTTCCAGTATGCGTGCAGACCAGATCGGGGTGAAATGGCCGAGTTTGGCAGCACCCAACAGCATCTCTCGCATCACCGTGGGGTAGATGACGCAGGTGTCCAGAACCGCCTTCACAGCCGGTAGAACACGGCTTTGAGGTAACCGCTTTCGGCCAGTTGCGGCAGTTGCGGGTGGTCGGGGCCTGCGAAACCTGTGTGGATCAGTTGCGCTTGGCGTCCGGCCCGGCCAATCCCGCGCGATGAGGCGTCGCGGAAGCGTCCAAGATCGGCGGCGTGTGAGCAGGAGCAGAGGCCCAGATAGCCACCGGGCTTGACCAGCGGCGCGGCCAGACGCGCGATGCGCTCATAGGCGCGCAGCCCCGCATCCAGCGCCTGTTTCGACGGCGCAAAGGCGGGCGGGTCGCAGATGACAACGTCGAATTGCGCGCCCTCCTCGCCCAGTTGGGTCAGCACGTCGAAAGCATCGCCCTGGCGGGTCCGGAAACGACCCGAGCAGCCGGTTGCCTCGGCCCCTTTGCTTGCCAACTCCAAAGCGGCGGCAGAGCCATCGACGCAGGTAGCTTGCGCGGCCCCTCCGGCCAGCATAGCGAGGCCAAAGCCGCCTACATGGCTGAACACATCCAGCACCTGTGCGCCGGGATGAACCAGTCGGGCAGCAAAGGCATGGTTCGGGCGCTGATCGTAGAACAGGCCGGTTTTCTGGCCGCCGGTCAGGTCGGCCATATAGGTCGCGCCATTCATCGGCACCGGTAACGGCGCGTCCGGGGCCGACCCGCGCAGGGTTTGGTTCACGTCATCCAGCCCCTCAAGCCCGCGGGTGCGGCCTGAGGCGTTTTTGAGGACGGTCGTCACTCCGGTCACCTTAACCAGCGCCTCGGTCAGTGTCTCCAGATGTGCCTCGGCCCAGGCGGCGTTGGGCTGGATCACACAGGCGTCACCGAAGCGGTCGATGATCACACCGGGAAAGCCGTCCGCCTCGGCGTGGATCAGGCGGTAATATGGCGCGTCGAACAGACGCTCGCGCATGTCAAGCGCGCGGCGCAGGCGGGTTTCGAACCAATCCGCGTTCAACTCGGCGTCGAGGTCGCGATCCAGCACGCGGCACATGATTTTGGACTCGGGGTTGACGGCCACCAAGGCAATTGGCGCGCGTTTGTCATCTTCGAGCACAGCCAGTGCCCCGGCGGGGATTTTACGGGTGCGGCGGTCGGTGACGATGTCATTGGCGTAGACCCACGGGAACCCGTGGCGCAGACCGCGCGCATTGGCTTTGGGTTTCAGGCGGATACGGGGGCGGTCGGCGGTTTGGGTCATGACCGCCTCATAGTCTCGAACAGAGCGAAGGAAAACCCCTTAGCGCGGGCGTGAACGCCAGCCGCCGCGTCGTTTCGGGGCCTGCGCGGATTGCAGCCCCTCTGCCAGCACCTGTGTCATCGGGTGATCGGCCTCCTGCGCGGCATAGGCGGCGTGCAAGGTGGCCAGCGCCTGTTTCTGATCCAACCCGTCCGGCAGGCTCAGCGCCCAGTCTAGGAAGATGCTGCGGCATTCCGGCAGGGCGATACCTTCGATGTTATACGCCTCGCGGATCAGGCCCTTGGGGTCGTTGGGATCAGTGCTGCGCGCCATCTTCGCCCTCTTTGATTACGCTGCCGATGATCGCGGCGGCGGATGTGTAACTGTCTTGCAGCGCGGCTTGCAGCGCATCGACCTGATCGAACCCTGTGGCCCGGCAGAGGAAAGCGGTTCCGCCCTCGCCAATGTCATCCGCTTCGATCACCTTGCCCGAAAGCAGCCGCGCCGCGCATTGCACCGACCAGCATAGATCGTAACTGTCCTTGAGCGTTTGTGCCTGCGCGACATCCAGCAAACCGGCAGCGACTGCACCGTCGAGGCCCGAGCGGACATCCCGCTCCGCGATGCCCGCCAGCAATGCACCGGTTTCGGCCATCAACTCGATATCCATCATCCGGCCGGGGCCGTTTTTGGCATCCCAAACGCCAGCAGGTGCCTTTGCGGCGGCCAGACGGGTGCGCATCTCGGCCACTTCTTGCAGCACCTTGTCGGCCGCACGCGGGTGCGACAGGAATTCGGCCCGGAAAGTTTCAATATCACTTGCCAGACCGGCATCGCCCGCGACCACATGGGCGCGCGTCAGGGCGAGGTGTTCCCAGACCCATGCCTCTTCCTGCTGATAATGGGTGAAGCTGGCCCAGCTGGTGGCGACCGGCCCTTGATTGCCCGAGGGGCGCAAGCGCATATCGACCTCGTAGAGCCGACCTTGGGACATCGGGGCCGACAGCGCCGTGATCAGCGCCTGCGTGAAGCGGGCATAGTATGTGCGTGTCGCCAGCGGACGCGGGCCATCGGACATATCCTGATCCAGCGGATCGTAGATCACGATCATGTCCAGATCGGATTGTGAATTGATCCGCCCTGCGCCCAACGACCCCATACCCAGAACCGCCGCACCACGCCCCGGTGCAGGCCCGTGTTTGCCGGCGAAATTGTCGGCCACATGAGGCAGGATCGCCGCGATGACCGCCTGCGCCAGATCGGCGTATTGGCGACCGGCTTGCGCGCCGTCGATCAGGCCCCGCAAATGGTGCACACCGACACGGAAATGCCACTCCTTGCACCAGCGCCGCGCCAGATCAAGCTGGGTCTCGTAGTCTGCCTCGTCCTCCAGCGCCTGCGCCAGTTCCGCCTGCAACGCCGCTTGCCCCGGCCAGTCGGCAAAGAAACTGCCACCGATCACGGCATCGAACACGGACGCATTGCGCGACAGGTGCGAGGCCAATGCATGCGACGTGCCCACAATGTCGATCAGCAGATCAATCAGTTGGGGGTTGGCCTCGAACAGGGAAAATAGCTGCACGCCAGCGGGCAGACCGGCCAGAAACCCGTCCAGCGCCAAAAGCGCCTCTTCGGGCTTGGCCGTCTTGGCGAGGCGCGACAAAAGCTCAGGCCGGAGCCGGTCAAAGATCCGCCTGCCCCGTTGTGAGCGCAGCGCCGGATAGGTCGCCCATCGGGCCAGAATGCTCTTGTCAAACGTGACCTCTTGTTCCGGTGTCGGAGACGCCCCGGGTCCGGGCGCAAAGAACCCTTCGGTCAGTTCGTGCACTTCGCGCAGGCGGCGGGTCAGGTCAGCGGTCAGGTTCGCGCTGCTGATCCCCATCAGGCAGGCGACGCGTTCGATCCCGTCCGCGGATTTCGGCACCTTATGGGTCTGAGCGTCGTGGATCATCTGGATGCGATGTTCGACCTCGCGATGGGCGCGATAGTGATCGGTCAGCTTTTCAGCGACGTCTTCCGGCACCCAGCCTTTTGCGGCCAAGGCTGCCAGTCCGGGCACCGTCCCCCGCACGCGAAGATCCGGGTCGCGCCCCCCGGCGATCAACTGGCGGGTCTGGGTGAAGAACTCGATCTCGCGTATCCCGCCCTGCCCCAGTTTCATGTCGTGGCCCGGGATCGAGAGGCTGCCGCCCGTCCCCTTGTTCTCGCGAATGCGCAGGCGCATGTCATGGGCGTCCTGAATGGCGGCGAAATCCAGATGCCGACGCCAGACAAAGGGGCGCAGCGTTTTCAGAAACCGCTGCCCGGCTGCAATGTCGCCCGCGCAGGCGCGCGCCTTGATATAGGCTGCGCGCTCCCACGTGCGGCCCAGGCTTTCGTAGTAGCGCTCGGCCGCTTCCATCGCCATGCAGACCGGAGTCACCGCCGGATCGGGCCGCAACCGCAAATCGGTGCGGAACACATAGCCATCGGCGGTCTTGTCGCTAAGCGTGGCACAGAAATTGCGGGTGGCCCGCACCATCCCCTGCCGGGCTTCGTAGAAGTCATCCGGATCAAACCGCGTCTCGTCAAACAACACGATCAGATCGATGTCCGAGCTGTAATTCAGTTCATGCGCACCCATCTTGCCCATCGCCAGAATGACCATACCGGCGGCGGTTTCGACGTCATCTTCGGTCATGCCGGGCAGTTTGTTGCGGCGGATCAGGGTGGCAATCTCGGCCTTGGCCGCCACATCCGCCGCCAAAGATCCGAAATCGGTCAGCGCAGCGGTCACCTTTTCCAACGGCCATGCGCCCGCGATGTCGGCCAAAGCGGTCAGCACTGCCATGCGGCGCTTGGCAAGTCTCAGGCCCGGTTTAAGCTGGTCAGGCGCAAGCGCACGAGCCGTTGCCATAACCTCTTCCAGCGCCTCATCCGGATGGTGCAGCGCGTTTGGCAACCACTCTCTTTCTTGCTCGATCAGACCTTTCAGATAGGGGCTTGATCCAGCCGTCCCGGCGATCAGATCGCCTTGCTCAGCACTCAGATCCGGGATCAAAGCGCGCGTTTCATCCCCCAGCGAGGGATCAAACGCACGCGGCAGACGATTGATGGACAGGCTATTATTCATACCCGGACCCTGCGCATCGCCGCAGGGCAAGGTCAATGGGGCAAACGCATCACAGGTCCTGAACCGGAGTGTCCTGGCTAAAGCTGTTGACCCAAACCCCATGCCGACGCTCCCATAGGGAGGAAATCAGCATCGCGCCCCATTCGGTGGCGTCAGGGCGCAGGTAATCCGCCCTATAGGACAACAGCACAACGTCAGGCGTCAGAACCCGCAGCTTTTCCTGGCTCAGCTTGAACTCGGCCATTGTCGGTGCATCTGCGAACTGACCCACATGGTCGTCGCGATTGGCAAAGCCAGAGGGATAAACACCCAGAAAATCAGCGCTCAGCAGTGCCCTGTCGGCGCTGGCATCACCATTGACCAATGCGGCCCAGACCTGCGTTTCAAGCTTCAGAATATCAGCAAGCGAAGGGGCGGTTTCGATTTCTACAGTCATGCCTGCACCCTGCGCGCGAAGCCCTCTGCCGTCAACCGATCCACAAAATGTAAATCTTTTTCACATCGACCCCTTGCAACCGGTCAGAACCTCCCCATCTAGACAATGTGAAAGGAATTTACATCAAACCCTGGAGAGACCACATGACCGCATTGTCCGAACCCGCCGCCCCTGCAAACCCGGGATGGCTTCACCGCACCGAGGCCTGGATGGACGACAAAGGCAAAGGCGCCTGGATCGCCGCCATGGTCCTTGGTTTCATCTTCTTCTGGCCCCTGGGCCTGGCCCTTCTGGCCTATATGATCTGGAGCAAACGCATGTTCAGCAAGTCCTGCAGCCGCCGCAAATCCTGGCACAGCCATATGAGCGCCATGAAACCTTCCGGCAACAGCGCGTTCGACGCCTACAAGGCAGACACTCTGGCACGGCTGGAACGCGAACAGCAGGATTTCGAGGCCTTCCTGCATCGCCTGCGTGAAGCCAAGGACAAGGCCGAGTTCGACCAGTTCATGGATGAACGCGCCCGCGAGAACACCGAAGACGAAGGCAAAGGCGAACCTGCCTAAAGCCCCTTGCCCTGTCCCGAATTTTCGGGACAGGGTGACACGACCTTATCTCTGAGACAGTTATACATGACCAACCTGCCCGATCCTGATCGCCAGCCCGAATTTTACCGATCCGTCGCGACCAAACGCTTTTTCGCGTGGCTGTTCGACATCGCCTTTATCTCACTGCTGTGCATCGTGCCCGTCTTCCTGACATTTGGCGCGGGGCTGTTCTTCCTGCCGCTGATTTATGCGGTCATCAGCTTTGTCTACCGGGTAATCACCATCTCGAACGGCTCGGCCACGCTGGGCATGCGCTTCATGGGGATCGAGCTGCGCGATGCCTTCGGCGAGCGTATGGATATGGGCAAAGCCGTGGCCCATACCGCCGGATACTTCATCAGCATGGCGTTTTTCGTGGTCCAGATCATCTCGATCATCATGATGCTGACCAGCGCCCGTTGTCAGGGCCTGACCGATGCCTTCCTGGGCACAGTCATGATCAATCAGCGGGCCTGAACAGCCTTCGCGTGAATCACTTGGCGGCATCAAAAACCGTTGCTATCATCCGGTCCGAGGCTACATGAGACCTTCATGCGACACACGCTGCCAATTGCGCCACAATTCTATGTGACGGCCCCCCAGCCCTGCCCTTATCTTGAGGGCAGGATGGAACGTAAGCTTTTTACCGCCCTGCAAGGCGAAGGCGCAGACCAGCTGAACAATTCCCTGTCACAACAAGGATTTCGCCGGTCGCAGAACGTGCTCTATCGCCCGTCCTGCACAGATTGCGCGGCCTGCCTGTCGGCCCGGATCGACGTTGCCGCCTTTCACCCGACCAAAAGCCAGAAACGCGCGGCAAAACGCAACTCTTACCTGCGACGCCGCGCCACATCGCCCTGGGCCACGGACGAACAATACGAACTGTTCCGCCGCTACCTCGACACCCGCCACGCCGATGGGGGCATGGCCGATATGGACGTCTTCGAATTCGCCGCGATGATCGAGGAAACCCCGATCCGCAGCCGCGTTGTGGAATATGCCGACCCCGAAACCGGCAACCTGATTGCCGTCAGCCTGACCGATGTGCTCGATGACGGGCTGAGCATGGTCTATTCCTTCTATGATCCGCTGCAGCCTCAGAACTCTCTGGGCACCTACATGATACTCGACCATATCGAAATCGCGCGCGAGGCCGGCCTGCCCTATATCTACCTGGGTTACTGGGTGCCCGGCAGTCCGAAAATGGGGTACAAGGCCAAGTTCTCAGGGCTCGAAGCCTATGTGCAGGGGCAATGGCAGAAGATCCGGAACCCCGACACCTTTTCGGACGAGTCTCATCACCCTCTGTCCTCGGCACCCATTGCCGAACAGGTGGCGAATATCCAACTGCCAGACCGCCACCCCACCAAAGGCTGACCCAACATGAAACAAACCCTGCACGCCGTCACCCTTGTGGTGCCGGAGTATGATGCTGCAATCGAATTCTACACTGAAACGCTGGACTTCGCCCTGACACAGGATATCGACCTCGGCGGCGGTAAACGCTGGGTCCTTGTCACACCTCCCGGCTCTGACGGTGCCTCCCTGCTGCTGGCCAAAGCCGACGGCCCGGATCAAAGCGCCGCCATCGGCAACCAAACGGGCGGCCGGGTCGGTTTCTTCCTGCAAACCGATGACTTCGAACGCGACCACACGAACATGCAAGGCAAAGGCGTCACCTTCGAAGAAGAGCCGCGCCATGAACCCTATGGCTCGGTCGCCGTCTGGCGCGACCCGTTCGGCAATCGCTGGGACCTGATCCAGTTCACCTGATCCATTCTTCATCTGGCCAAAAATATCTCGGGGTTGAATTGGCCGCAGGCCAAGAAGGGGCTGGCCCGTTAACGCCAAACAAACAAGCAAAAGGGGGCCAGCAGGCCCCCTTTTTCAATTTGATCACCCAATCAGATCAATTCGGGATCAAATCCGGCACAATAGTCACAATCGCCGGGAAGGACCACAGGATCGCAATCCCCACCACCTGAATGATCACAAACGGCACCACGCCACGATAGATATGGCCCGTCGTCACCTCTTTCGGCGCAACCCCGCGCAGGTAGAATAGCGCGAACCCGAACGGCGGCGTCAGGAACGAGGTCTGCAGGTTCACCGCCACCATGATCGTCACCCATTTCGGATCAAACGACCCGCCATAGATCACCGGGCCCACGATGGGGATCACGATGTAGATGATCTCAAGGAAATCCAGCACAAAACCCAGAATGAACAGCACAAGCATCACGATCAGGAAGACCGTGAACTCGTTGTCAAAGCTCTTGAGGAATTGCTGGATATAGTGTTCGCCCCCGAAGGAAATCACCACAAGGTTCAGCAACTGCGAGCCGATCAGGATCGTGAACACCATCGAGGTTACTTTGGCCGTTTCCCGCACCACCGGGCTCAGAACCCCGCTCGAGAACAAGACCCAGCAGCCAAAGATCAGACCAAACAGAGCATAAAGGTATGCCGCATAAGCCAGAATAAACGCGATCCAGGTTTCGACCGGCACATTCCCCTGAGAGATGCGCAGATCGAAATTCACGCCCATCAGCAGGCAGATGATCACTGCAAAGGTTGACCAGATGATCACGCTGCCTGACCGCTCCTGATCCTGCAGCTTGCGATAGGCTGCCAGCATGATCGCACCACCCGCCCCCAGCGCCGCAGCGGGTGTGGGGTTTGTGATACCGCCCAGGATCGAACCCAGCACGGCGATGATCAGAACCAGCGGTGGGAACACCACCCGGATCAGATCGTTTGTCGCACAGCGTGCGGCGGCCTCTCTGCACCCGTAAATCGCGATGGCAAAGGGTATGGCAAGCAGAACAAAGGTCAGCCCGGATGAGGTCGTCGGTGCGATAAACAGAATATCGACCAGCAACATCAACAGCAGGCCAATCGCCCCCACGATCAAAGGCTGCGGCGAACGCGACGGGGCGATGCCCCGACCCAGAACCAGGGTCAGCGCCAGCAGAACAACGACGATCGCGACACCCGTGCCGATAGGCGCGGCGCTGGCGATCTTGGCCTCGCGCGCGGTGGCCAGTTCCTGTTCGCTCAGGCGTTCGGCGTTGGCGATGCCACCGGCGGCGTCGATCTCTTCCTGCTCGGCCACCGCCTGATCCCAGGCCGTTTGACCGTGCAGGTCGATCATCGACGCTTTACACTCTTCGGACACGTTCGTGCGCAGTGATGCGCCCTGCCCCACATCCGAGAAGGCCGAGACCGAGATATTCTGGCTGCCGATCACCCCGGCGCTGCCCAACAGGATCGCACCAATAATGATCGCAGCGGGCGCACCCAGCAACCATGTCAGACCTTCGGACCGCGTGATCGCCTCGCCCGAGCCGCCGGTCAGTTCTACTGCGGGGGCCTTGTCGGGGTTCACCAGCGCGTAGCCAAAAGCATAAAGCGCATAGAGCAAGGCCAGCATGATCCCGGGCAGCAGCGCCGCCTGGAACAGGGTTCCGACCGAGACCACCGCAGGCTCGCCCAGATAGGTCAGCGCATCGGTACACCCGGCCTCAACCGCGCGGGTTTCCTGCGCGGTCGAATAAAGATCACCCGCCAGAGTCCCCAGAAGAACGATCACAATCGAGGGCGGAATGATTTGCCCCAGCGTCCCCGAGGCCGCGATGACACCGGTTGCCAATTCGGGCGAGTAGTTATTCCGCAACATGGTCGGCAGGGCCAGCAAGCCCATGGTCACCACGGTCGCTCCGACAATACCGGTCGAGGCGGCCAGAAACGCACCCACAACCACGATAGACACCGCCAGACCACCCGGCAACGGGCCGAACACACGGGCCATTGTGGTCAGCAGATCGTTTGCGATCTTCGAGCGTTCCAGTGTGATGCCCATCAGAACGAACATCAGCACGGCCAGCAGCGTCTCAATCGACTGACCGGCCAGAACACGTTCGTTCATGCGGTTCACGATGAAGGACACGTTGCGATCCAGCGCGGTTTCCCAGCCTGCAGGGAAAACCGGTTCTCCTATCCTCGGCAAGTCAGGGTATCGGAACACCGAGACCGAATCCGGTTTCACCCCCGTTGCGACCAGATCGCGGTACATTTGCGAGCTGGTATCGATTGCCTGATGGATCAGCAGCCCGGCGCTGTCCAGCGCGGCGATGATACCGAATGAGATAACCCCGGCCCCGCCGATGGCAAAGGCCACCGGGAACCCGGACAGGATACCTCCGAAGAGGCAGAAGAATACGATAATGAGGCCTATCTCGACGCCATCAAGTCCGAATAGCATTGTCTTGGTCTCCGTCCTTAATGTGCGCCTTCATAGGCTTCTTCACCCTCGCCAAGGCTGTCCTTGTCGAGGTATTTTCCGGCGCTTTCCGGGCCTTCCACGTATTCAAGATACGACCGCCACAGGAACGCGACCGCGTGCAGGAACACCATGCCCGCAAATAGAACGAGCAGGATTTTGAACAGGAAGTAGGCGTTGAACCCGTTGGGGCTGAACCCGATGGTTTCCACGTTCCAACGCAGGGCGCGTGACTTGGCCACAAGGCGATCCAGCGTGTCACTGGCCGATGGTTTCGGCACGATCAGGTGCCGCCACATGAAGTACCAGCCATACATCCACGTCAGCACCGCCATTGGCATCATGAACAGCACGGCTCCGCACATATCAACGACGCGCTTGGCCCGGTGGCTGATACCCGCATAGATCAGGTCAACCCGCACATGCCCGCCCTGAACGAATGTATAGGTGCAGCACAGGCACACGACCATGGCGTTATAAAGTTTAAGTTCTTCCGCGAACCAACTGATATCCTGACTGAAAGGGATACCCAGGCCAAAGGACATATCAGGCCGCGCAAACACCCGTTGCATGAAGACGATTACGATCTGCTGGATCACCATCAGCAAACCCGCCCAGGCAAAGAAGCGCCCGGTTGTGTTCGCAAACCCTTCGAGGCCGCGCACCATGCCCCACATGAAGTTTCGGTAGTAGAGGCCAATGGCCGTCAGCACCAGAAACAGGGTGAAGACCACAAAGAAGAACTCGACCGAGCCGCCGTAATAGACAAAGCGCATGATCGCTTCTTTGTCGGACCAGTTCAGCCACAGCTGCGGATGCGTGACCGCATATCCGAAATTATAGAAGGCTTCGGCAATGTTCTGAATGAACCAGATCAGTCCATTCCACAGGGCGCCGAAAAACGAGATACCGTTATCGTCCTGCATGTTGTCCCCGGGTCGCGTCGGTTGCATTGCTGATTATAGCGGCATGATGGGTCCGCGCATATGCAACAGGAAAGGTTTCCCCACGCAGGCGGGGAAACCGTTTAGTCTGATGACTGGCGTTTAGCCGCGAACGCGGTCGCGCTGCGAGGTATAGACGCCCGACGACAGGTTGTTCCACGCCGACGATGCTGCCATCGATTCCATGGCGCTGTCGTGGATCCGCTTGAACAGCTCGTCGCCCATGTTTTCGTCCAGAACCTCTTGGCTGGCCTGACCGAAGGCGTCCCAAACGGCATCCGGGAATTCCATGACCTTCACGCCGCCCGACTGCAGACGCTGCAGGGCTGCACCATTGTTGGCCAGGAACTGCGCCAGGTTCCACTGGTGCGCTTCGGCAGCTGCGATCTCGATGATCTTCTGTTGCGCCGGTGTCAGTTCGTCGAACACGTCGCGGTTGGTGGCCAGCGACAGACCCGCGCCCGGCTCGTGGAAGCCTGCGGTGTAGTAGGTCTTGGTGATTTCCTGGAAACCGGCCTTTTCGTCGGCCCACGGACCGATCCACTCGGTGCCGTCAATCGCGCCCGAGGACAGCGCCTGATACACTTCCGAACCCGGAATGTTCTGAACCGATGCACCCAGCTTGCCCAGCGCCTGTCCACCCAGACCCGGCATACGGAATTTCAGACCCTGGAAGTCTTCGGGTCCGTTGATCTCTTTCGAGTACCAGCCACCTGCCTGCGCGCCGGTGTTGCCGGCCAGGAAGGATTTCAGGCCGAAGATCGAGCCCAGCTCGTCATGCAGTTCCATGCCGCCATCGTGATAGTACCAGTTCACCAGTTCCTGCGCGGTCATGCCGAACGGAACAGCGGTGAAGAAGGCATAGCCCGGATGCTGGCCCACAAAGTAGTAGTCCGCCGCGTGGTACATATCGGCCTGACCCGAGGATACCGCGTCAAACACTTCAAACGCGCCAACCAACTCGCCCGCAGCTTTGATTTCAACGTTCAGGCTGCCGTCGGACATCGCGTTGATGCTGTCGGCGCAGCGCTGTGCGCTGTCGAACACGCCCGCAAGGCCACGGCCCCACGAGGTTACCATGGTCAGAGTCCGCTGACCCTGCGCATAGGCCGGAGCCGCCAGTGCAGTTGCCGCAGCAGCCGAGCCGCCCAGAGCGGATTTTTTCAGAAATGAACGACGATCCATATAAGTGTTCCTCCCCTTTATAGTCGTAACCCGGACAGTTCCGGGCCTGTCGCATTCAATAGGCCGGAGCGTAATGCCGAAGATGTGAAAGGGAATACCTACTACTGCGTAGAAAACCGGATTTCTGACCCTTTTTCGCGGGTTAATCCCTGTGAAACTCCAGCCCAATCGCGTCTTTTCAGCCCTTTTGAGCCCGAATTGTTCAATCTTTTTGCATTTTTGCCGCCGCTTGCGTATCGATTCGACCATGCAAAGACTTAGAAATCTGGTTTCGCTGACCTATGCGCAGAAACTGTCTTTGGTTGCGGCCATCCCTCTGGTCGTTGCCGTTGCCGCGATTGCCATATTGGTCGCCTATCAGGCCCGCGCCACCGCCGAGCGCGAGATCCAAGCGCTGGAGCGCAGCCTGATCCAGGCCAAGAAGGAAGAGTTGAAGAATTACGTCACCCAGGCCCGCAACGGGTTTGCCTATATCTACGGTCGCGCCGAACCGGATGATGACGTCGCCAAAACCCTTGTCACTCAGATCCTGTCCGCCATGATCTACGGGCAGGACGGGTTCTTTTTTGTCTACGATTACGACGGCACCAATCTGGTCAGCCCGCGCCAGACCCAGTTCATCAACCGCAATTGGGAAGGGCTGACCGACAGCGACGGCACCCCGATTGTCGACGAATTCATCACTCTGGCCCGTCAGGGGGCCGGTTGGCACAGCTTCATGTGGCAAAAGCCCTCGACCGGGGAAGAGGCGCAGATGATCGCCTATGTGGTCGGTCTGCAAGACTGGCGCTGGGCTGTGGGCACCGGTGTCTTCATTGACGATATCCTCGCCACCGTCGCCAATGCCCGCGCCGAGGTCGAAGCTCGGGTCAGGCGCACCTTTATGTATATCGGCGGCATCGTTCTGGCTGCTGTGCTGATCGTCTTTGCCTCGGGCATGCTTCTGAATATCCGCGAGCGGCGGTTGGCCGATGCCAAGCTGAAGGAACTGACTCAGCGCGTCTTTGATGCGCAGGAAGAAGAACGTGGCCGGGTGGCGCGTGAATTGCATGACGGTATCAGCCAGATCCTCGTCGGCGTGCGCTACGCTTTGGACAATGCCCGCCGCCGCCTGTCGCGCGGCGATGATGCGGGCGCTCAGGACCCGCTGGACAAGGGCATCGATCACCTCGGGACTGCCATTACCGAGGTCCGGCGCATCAGCCGCGACCTGCGCCCCGGCGTGCTGGACGATTTGGGCCTCGGCCCTGCATTGAAGGCCCTGACCGATGATTTCCGCGACCGCACCGGAATCGAGACCGAGTTCTCGACCGTCGTGTTCCGCAACCGGCTGGACCATGACAGCAAGATCGCCCTCTACCGTATTGCGCAAGAGGCGCTGACCAATATCGAACGCCACGCGGATGCAACCCGTGTTACAATCGATCTGCGTGGCCACAAGAAGGGCGCGACCATGCGGATCACCGATAACGGGCGCGGGTTGCGGACGGAACCGGGCCAGATCACCACCGGGATCGGGCTGCGCAATATGCAGGAACGCATCGAACAGCTTGACGGATCGCTGCGTATTCTGTCATCACGCGGCCCGCGCGGGGGCACGGCGATCGAGGCCAGCCTGCCGCTCAGCCGCCTGCTGCCGCCGCAGGAAGACGCAACCCCGAACCGAAAGGCCGGTACATGACAATCCGAGTTCTCATCGTCGACGATCACCCGATGGTGGCCGAAGGCATCCAGTCGATCCTGGAAAGCTATGATGAGATCGAGGTGGTCGGCACATTGGGCAGCGGTCAGGCGGCGGTGGATCAGGCGGTCGGGCTGGCCCCCGACGTGATCCTGATGGATCTGAACATGCCCGGCCTTGGCGGCCTGAGCGCGACCGAGATCATCCTCGAACGCCTGCCCGAAACGCGCATCCTGATCCTGTCGATGCATGACAGCCCCGAATATATCTCGACCGCACTCAGCCACGGGGCCAAGGGGTATATCCTCAAAGACGTCCCCACCGATGAGATCAAACAGGCCATCGACGCCGTGATGCAGGGTCAGCAATACCTGTGCACCGGCGCAAGCGGATCGCTGAAACCCAAGGGCGACAGCACGCGCGAGGCATTGACGGGCCGCGAACAGACCATTCTGCTGGAACTGGCGCAGGGCAAATCGAACAAAGAGGTCGCGCTGGCGCTGGATATCTCGGTCCGCACCGTTGAAACCCACCGCAAGAACATCAAACGCAAGCTGGGCATCTCGTCTACGGCAGGCCTGACCCGTTATGCTCTGGAACACGGTGTCTTGCAGGGCACCGGCGTCGGCTACTGACGCAGCCGCAGCGCGGCACGCGCTGCCTGGCCCAACCAGAGGAGATGCGCCGCAGGCGCTGCGACGATGGACGGGAGGCTTACTCCCTTGGCCGAATATCCTCGCCAAAAAAGATCAGCGTTCCGTCCTCATCGATGACGTGGTATTCCCGTTGCAAATACGGCTGGTCAAACGGTGGACGCACGCGCCCCTCGGGCAGGTCGCTTAGCCCGTCTTTCAGGCTGTCATACAGCGCGTCAATGTCCTGAACGTCGATATAATAGGACTGATTGTCCCCCAAGGGTTTGCCATCTTCGCGTGGCGGGCATTCCAACAGCCGAATGGCAATCGGGCCGTTCTTCAAAAAGGCGTAATTGTCCTGCCTGAAGTTGCATTCAAATCCCAGCCGCGTGCAGTAGAACGCGATCTGCGCGTCCAGTGACGCGCACAGAACAAATGGCGTGAGTTGCAGGATGTTGGACATTCCGGCCTCCGCAAGAAACAGCACCATCCTACACGCTGGGCCGTATCAATCCAGCAGCTGATCTTTGCGCGTTCCTTCCCGTTCGTAATGGTGCGGCAGAACGCGGCCATATAGCTGTCGCGTCCGCTCGATCCCGCCGCACATCCCCTCGGCCTCGACAAAGGAAAAAATCCCCACATAGCGACGCCGCGCCCCGGAAACCGGCGCAACCCGGTGCAGTGAATACCGCCCCTTGAATATCTGCAGGTCGCCCGGTTGAAGTTCCAGCTGACAGACACGGGACATATCGCCATCCAGAACCGAGGCCACCGCATTGAAATTCTCATCTTCTGCGGTGCGGAGGTTCGGCGCATACTCAAACGCCCCGCCCTGTTCCCCGTTCTGGATGGCAAGAGTGACGGTGAAATTGTTGGTGTCGAAATGCCAGGGAAAACCCTGCCCCTCTTCCACTACATTGATAATCACATCCGCCAGCGGGTCGTCATAACGAAAGAACCTGTCCTCGGGTTCATCCAATGCGACGCGTATGAACGGCAGGAACCCGTCAAACTCGTAAATCCGGCGCAGCGGGCTGGATTTCGGGAAGTTGTCAGCCGGGACAAACGCGTTTGACCGATCATAAAAGCGCCGGATCGGGTGGCCGATGCCAAACCGGGGGTCGTCTTTGGTGAAATAGGCGTTGGTGCGATTGAACGAGCGATGCGCCTGCGGCGCGACGGCGTCCGCCTCCTGCACCAGCAGATTTAACCCGTCCTGATGCACGAACCCCGGCAAAACGGCGCATCCATCCTGCTCTAACTCGCGCTGAATGTCGCCGATCATCCGGTCATAGGCATGAGACCCCGGACAGTCTATCGGATAGCGCCCCAAATCCACCAGATCGTGCAGCATGATGAGCCTCGCAGTTGGTTCCGTCCCCCACAGCGTGGCGCAGACACAACCGCCAATCATGCCCGTTTCGGACATTCCATTGACGCATTCCGACCAGTTCAAATTCCGTTCAACCGGCGGTTTTCCACCACAAATTGCCGGAAGTTCCCAGCATGCGGCAATCTGCGCAACAAAATGTCGCAAAATCGGAGTTCGGAGATAGAAAATTGGTGCAATTGCCTGTTGACGCCCCTGCGCGCCGACCATAATGTCCCTGCACGCAAAGAAGGAGCCTCTGGCGATGAGAACGCTAGTCGTAATCGTAGGAACCAAGCGCATGGGCCGGTAACGGTAAACCATAATCGAACCCATGCGCCTCCGAAAAAATCGGGGGCTTTTTTTATGCGAAACGCAAGACACATGTCGCGAACGGAGCAAAGCAGATGACACGTGAGATGACCGGCGCAAAGATGGTGGTTCAGGCCCTCAAGGATCAGGGCGTGGACACGGTATTCGGATACCCCGGCGGCGCCGTGCTACCGATCTATGATGAGATCTTTCTGCAAAACGACATTCGCCACATTCTGGTACGCCACGAACAGGGCGCGGTGCACGCCGCCGAAGGCTATGCGCGCTCGACCGGAAGGCCGGGCGTTGCGCTGGTGACATCCGGTCCCGGCGCGACCAACGCGGTGACCGGTCTGACCGACGCGCTGCTGGATTCGATCCCGATTGTGGTTCTGACCGGACAGGTTCCGACCTTCATGATCGGTTCGGACGCGTTTCAAGAGGCCGACACCGTCGGCATCACCCGCCCCTGCACCAAGCATAACTGGCTGGTGAAGGATACGGATTCCCTGTCCGCAACCATTCACGAAGCCTTTCACGTCGCCAAATCCGGCCGTCCCGGCCCGGTGTTGATCGACATCCCGAAGGACGTGCAGTTTGCAAGCGGTGAATACAACGCGCCGAAGCCGTCAACATCGCATTACCAGCCGGTTCTGAAAGGCGATCTGGAAGAGATCACCGAACTGGTTGCCGCAATGGAAACTGCCAAGAAGCCGGTTTTCTACACAGGCGGCGGCGTCATCAATTCCGGCCCCGCGGCCAGCCAATTGCTGCGCGAGCTGGTGGACGCGACCGGCTTCCCCATCACCTCGACCCTTATGGGTCTTGGGGCGTATCCGGCGTCGGGCGAAAACTGGCTGGGTATGCTGGGCATGCACGGGCTGTACGAAGCCAACATGGCGATGCATGACTGCGATCTGATGATCAATATCGGCGCGCGGTTCGATGACCGGATCACCGGGCGCATCGATGCGTTCTCGCCCAATTCGAAGAAAGCGCATGTCGATATCGATCCGTCCTCGATCAACAAGGTGATCCGCGTGGACATCCCGATTGTTGGCGACGTGGCCCATGTGTTGGAAGACATCCTGAAGGTCTGGAAGTCGCGCGGGCGCAAAACCGATGCGGCCTCGGTCAAGCAATGGCAGGCGCAGATCGCGGATTGGCGCAAGGTGAATTGCCTGGCCTTCACCGCCAGCGAAAAGACCATCAAACCGCAGCACGCGCTGCAGCGGCTGGAAGAGCTGACCAAGAAACACGACCGCTACATCACCACCGAAGTGGGCCAGCACCAGATGTGGGCCGCGCAGTACCTCGGGTTCGAAGATCCGAACCGCTGGATGACATCCGGTGGTCTGGGCACGATGGGCTATGGCTTCCCGGCCTCGATCGGTGTGCAGATGGCGCACCCGGATGCGCTGGTGATCAACGTTGCGGGCGAGGCGTCGTGGCTGATGAACATGCAGGAAATGGGCACCGCCGTTCAGTACCGCCTGCCGGTGAAACAGTTCATCCTGAACAATGAACGTCTGGGCATGGTGCGCCAGTGGCAGGAACTGCTGCATGGCGAGCGCTATTCGCATTCCTGGTCCGAGGCCCTGCCCGATTTCGTAAAACTCGCCGAGGCGTTTGGGGCGAAAGGCATCCTGTGTTCCGACCCCGCCGATCTGGACGATGCGATCATGGAGATGATCACCTATGACGGCCCGGTGATCTTCGACTGTCTGGTCGAAAAGCACGAAAACTGCTTCCCCATGATCCCGTCGGGCAAGGCCCATAACGAAATGCTGCTGGGCGAGGCCGAGACACAGGGCGTGATCGACTCCAAAGGCTCGGTTCTGGTCTGACGCATTTGAAGATTTCAGTCGGACGCCTCGCGCGTCCGGCCACAGATGGATGATGAAAGGGACATAAATGTCTGCCCTACATATCAAAAAAGGCTCCACCCGCCACTCGGCCTATAACCTACGGCCTACGTTTTCGGACGTTCAGGAACGCCACACCATCGCGGTTCTGGTCGAGAACGAACCCGGTGTTCTGGCCCGCGTGATCGGCTTGTTCTCGGGCCGTGGTTACAACATCGAAAGCCTGACTGTGGCCGAGGTGGATCACACCGGCCACCTGAGCCGGATCACCATTGTCACCGCCGGAACCCCGCAGGTGATCGAGCAGATCAAGGCGCAACTTGGCCGTATTGTGCCGGTTCATGACGTGCATGACCTGACGGTCGAGGGCCCCTCGGTCGAGCGTGAACTGGCCATCATCAAGGTGGTGGGCGAAGGCGACAAACGGGTCGAGGCGCTGCGGCTGGCCGATATCTTCCGCGCCAATGTGGTCGACAGCACGCTCAATTCGTTCATCTTCGAGATCACCGGTGCGCCGGACAAGATCGACGCCTTTGCCGATCTGATGCGTCCGCTGGGATTGATCGAGATTGCCCGCACCGGCGTCGCTGCCTTGCTGCGCGGCGACTAAAGAACCAACGCCCTGCCCCGGTTCACTGGATGAAACCGGGGCAAGGACAGGCCTGACGTGCCAATATGCTGCCCCTGACAGCCTCTGATTGAGTTTATGTGCGTTAATTTTGTCATAACGCCGCCCTCTCTCGGATAAACATCAAACAAATTGGAATAAAGCCTATTGCCTTTGGCTTACGGCGCGTTAGCCTCGTGGCCGCAACGCGACGTGGGGATACGTTGCTTGGGGTCATCTTTACGATTGCTGATATGCGTACGGTTATCCGGACGCCGCTATCATGTTTTTGCAGGGAATTGGTAACGCCGGGGACAGACATGACCGACGACATTCGCAGCCCTGCTGAGCTTCGGGCCATGTTCGGTTCGAATCTCAGACAGCTTGCGCGACAGCATCCGTCTGTCTCGGCTCTGTGTCGGAAACTGGGGATCAACCGGACCCAGTTCAACCGCTATCTGGCAGGCGAAAGTTTTCCCCGCCCCGACGTTCTGGATCGCATCTGCCGGTTCTTCGACATTGATGCCCGAATTGTTCTGGAACCGCTGAACGACATTCCTAAGACCGAGGGCCACCCGGCCAGTTCCGTCCTGACCCAGTTTCTTGGCTCTGGGTCCGAACCCAGCGCCGCGACCCCCTTTCCGTCCGGTTTCTATGCAGTTGTCGAAAGCCAGCCCCTTACGCCGCAAGTGTCGATGCTGTACGCAACCCGTTTGCCGCAATGCACGTTGGTCCGCGGATACACGCCACGCGGCCTGATGCCCGGCGCACCGCCAAAAGCCCGCGAGATTCAGGGCATTGCCGCCAGTTCCGGGGATCACGTCTCGATCCTGACATCCCAACGCGGCGGGGCAAACAGCAAGATTTACGTCATCACCCCCGATGCAGATCACTGGCGCGGCACGGTGATCCGGCCGTCTACGGCGCAGGAGCCCAAACCGGTCATGTTGCAGCATCTTGGCCAGAACGCCGGTGCCGTGTTCCACACGGCCCGGCAATCCATGAAATCCAGCACGTTGTCCGCGCCGGGTGGGCTGGCTGTCAGCTAGCGATCTCGGCCTTGTCGGCTTGCGCGATTTCTCGATACAGGTGCCAGCTTGCGTGCCCCAACAGTGGCAGGACAATCAGCAGGCCCAGAAACCACGGAATCATGGCGACAAATGTCAGCACGGCAATGAACGCCCCCCATGCAAGCATCACGGCCTTATTTTCGGAAACATACGTAAAGCTGGCAATCATGGCGGTGACAAAATCCAGCTCGCGATCCAGCAGCATCGGAATCGACAGAACGGAAATCATGTAAAGAAGCGTCGCAAACACAGCGCCAACAACGGTGCCGACGGCCAGCATCGTCAATCCGTTCAGCGTCAGAAACACCTCGATCGACGTGGACACGTTCGTCATGGTCGACAGCCCCATGAACAGGGCAAAGATCATGTGACCCAGAAAGAACCAGAACAGAAACACCACCACAATAATGGCGCAGATCGAAGGAAGTTGACGGCGGCTTTGCTGTATCACTACCCCGAAAATCGCCTTCATATCAAGTGGTTCACCCCGTTCCAACCGGTGCGAGACCTCATACAGCCCAACCGCTGCAAAAGGTCCAAGCAACGGAAAACTGATGGCAGCCAGAACCAGCCAAAAGGTTGTGCCTGTTTGCACCGTCACCCAGGCCATCGCCCACCCGGCCAGAACATAGAACCCGGCAAATATCAGACCAAACACCGGCGCGCGGCGATAATCGGCCCAGGCCTGTCGCAAAGCGCTGCGCAACATCGCGGTGTTGACCGCTTGCATCTGTGGAACTCCAAAAGGCTTCTCCATCTCGTTTCCTCCCTCCCTGCCCGGCGCTATAGCATTGCCGGTATTCTTTTTGGCCAATCGGTTGCGGCGTGATAAGCCGCGCCCAGCGACAACAACCGCGCGTCCGACCCGCGCGGCCCGAACAGTTGCAAGCCCATCGGCCACCCCTGCGCCCCAAACCCGGCCGGAACCGCCAGACAGGGCAAGCCAATCAGGCTGACCGGCACCGTCACGTGCATCCAGCGGTGATAAGTGTCCATTGCACGCCCGGCAATCTCGGTCGGATACGGTGTCTCAACCGCAAAGGGCCAGACCTGCGCGGCAGGCAGGATCAGCGCGTCATAGCTTTGAAATACCTCCGCCGCCGTCCGGAACCATTCGGACCGCACCACACTCGCCTGATGAACCTGCATGGCGGTCAGCGCCAGGCCCCGTTCCAACTCCCACAGCGCGCTGTCCTTCAAGGCCGAGCGTTGCCCGGACAAGGGCTCCAGACCCGTAGCAACCGACCAGGATCGCAGGGTGATCCAACTGTCCCACATCCGTTCGGCATCAAAGGGCGGCGGCACGGGCTCGACCTCAGCCCCCAGGTCTTCAAAGACCCGCGTGGCCACTTGGCAGAGGTCCAGAACCCCCTCCTCCATCGGAAACGCCCCGTCCCAATCGCCCAGCCACCCAATCCGAATACCGCTCAGATCGGCGGGTCTCACTGGTGAGACCGTTGCGCTTGAAGCAGCCAGAGGCAGGCGCGGATCAGGGCCTGAGATCACATCCAACAACAGGCCCAGATCCTCCGGGCTTCGCGCCATCGGACCCAAAGTCGACAACTGATGCAAAAACCCATCGCCAACCGGGTCCGACGGCACCCGCCCCCAGCTGGGCCGAAAGCCATACACATTGTTCCACGCTGCCGGGTTGCGCAAACTGCCCATCATGTCCGAACCATCTGCCAGCGCCACCATCCCCGTCGCCAAGGCCACCGCCGCCCCGCCCGAAGACCCGCCGCAGGTGCGCGCGGCGTCATATGGGTTCCGCGTCGCCCCATAGACCGGATTGAACGTATGCGAGCCCAACCCAAATTCCGGCGTATTGGTCTTGCCAATCAGGATCGCCCCTGCCGAACGCATCCGCGCTGCAATCAGATCATCGGTTTCCGGCACAACCCCATCGAACAAAGGCGATCCCTGCGATGAAACGACGCCCGCCACGTTGACCAAATCCTTCACTGCGATCGGCACCCCGTGCAGCGGCCCACGAATGGGCCCATCATCCAACGCCTGCGCCTCGGCCAACAGCGCATCTTCGTCCCGCAAGGCGACAATAGCATTCACCACGCCATTCACCTGCCCGATCCGCTCCAGCGTCGCACGCATCACCTCGACCGCTGTCACCCGCCTGTGCGACAGGTCAGAAATCATCGTCCGCGCAGAATGGTCTGAGAGGTTCATATGGGCTCCGGCAGCAATGCAACTCACGTCACAATCAGCCTAGCCGGGCCGCAAGATCAATAAAACCCACTGTTTAAATACATCTTTCCCGGGTCAGCCTGTGCCGCCCGGATCCCCTTCATCTGGCTAAAAATATCTCGGGGGAGTCGCGGCTTGCCGCGGCGGGGGCAGAGCCCCCGACCCACTTAGTCGCCCTGCGCCTCGGACCGGCTTTTGCCTGCTACGTTCAATGCAAGTGTCGCCGCCATGAACCCGTCCAGATCCCCGTCCAACACACCTTTGGTGTCCGAGGTCTCATGGTTCGTCCGCAGGTCTTTCACCATCTGATACGGCTGCAAGACGTAAGACCGGATCTGGTTGCCCCAACCGGCATCGCCCTTCGCCTCATGCGCCGCGTTGATGTCGGCATTTCGGCGGTCCAGCTCTTGCTGATACAGCCGCGATTTCAGCGCCTTCATGGCAATGTCCCGGTTCTGGTGCTGAGACTTCTCGGACGAGGTCACAACAATCCCGGTCGGGATATGCGTGATCCGAACCGCCGAGTCCGTGGTGTTCACGTGCTGACCACCCGCACCCGATGAACGATACGTATCGATACGAATATCTGCCGGGTTCACCTCGATCTCGATATTGTCGTCCACCACCGGGTAAACCCAGACCGAACTGAACGAGGTATGCCGCTTGGCCGCCGAGTCATAAGGCGAAATCCTCACCAACCGATGCACGCCACTTTCCGATTTCAGCCAGCCATAGGCGTTGTGGCCGGAAATCTTGTAGGCGGCAGATTTGATCCCCGCCTCTTCGCCCGCCGTCTCGGACTGCAACTCGACAGTGTATCCCTTCTTCTCGGCCCACCGCACATACATCCGCGCCAGCATCGAGGCCCAGTCGCAGCTTTCCGTCCCACCCGCGCCCGAGTTGATCTCGAGGAAGGTATCATTGCTGTCGGCCTCGCCATCCAGCAGCGCCTCAAGCTCTTTCTTGGCCGCCTTGGCCCCAAGCGCCTTGATGGCCGCTTCGGCGTCCTGAACAACCTCTTCGTCCTCTTCCATCTCGCCCAGTTCGATCAGCTCGATATTGTCGCTGAGATCGGTTTTGATGGTCTCATAGGTCTCAATCGCATCGACCAGCATCTGACGCTCGCGCATCAGTTTCTGCGCGTTTTCGGGGCTGTCCCACAGGTTGGGATCCTCGACGCGCGCGTTGAATTCCTCAAGCCGGTGCGGTGCGGTTTCATAGTCCATGCGCTGCGCCAACAGCTCCAGCGACTTTTCGATTTCCGCCACGATATTCTGGGTTTCGGCGCGCATGGTCTTGTCCCAACTTGCTCAATCAGGCCTGCGTGATAGCAAGAGGTGAAGGCCACCACAAGACAGGCAAGAAGTGAATGCAGGCCCCATCGCAAGAGATTCTGGATCGCTGGCAACTGACCATGGTCAGCCCCGTCGCCGAAACCGGTGCCGCGCGGGTGTGGAAGGTGCGCGATGCGAGCGGCGCAGATGCCGCGCTGAAATTCTATCTCCGCGCCGATCGGGGCAACGAAGCCTGTGGGGCCGATCTGTTGAGAGCATGGCAAGACCGGGGTGCCGTTACAATCCTGCGAGAAACCGAAACGGCGATTTTGATGGAATGGCTCGAGGGCCCAACCCTCGGCGACATAGCCCGGCAAGGCGCGGTGATTGAGGCTCTGAACGCGCTGGCAGAAACTGCCACAAGGTTACACGCATCGCCACAACCAACACTGCAAGGGCTGCGCCCGCTTGCCGACGTCATGACACCCCTCTTTCAATACAGGTTCGCCCCGGGATGCCCAACGCCCCTGACGCAGGACATGACGCGCGCCATCGCTCTGGCCAAGCATCTGTTGGAAACCCAACCAACATCCCAGCCGCTGCATGGCGACCTGCACCCGGACAACGTCATCCTGACAGACAGCGGCCCACGTGTGTTTGATGCCAAAGGGTATCTGGGCGATCCCGCCTTCGAACTGGCAAATGCAATCCGTCACCCGAAAGGAATGCCGGATTTGGTGCGCCAGTCAAAGCAGATCGAACGCTGCCTGACGCTCTATGCCGATGCTCTTGGTGTTTCGCGCGAACGGCTTGCCCAATGGGCGGCAGCCAAATGCGCCATGTCGATCTTCTGGAGGTCAAACGGCCTCGTCACAAGGGATGACGAGGCCGATCTTTTGCACTCATTTCTCAGGGCTGCGGATCAGTAAAGCCCGCCCGTCGTCACGTCGCCTTGCGTGGCCTTTGGCCCAACCGTAACCGTCTGACCGGTCGAGGTCTGCACCTGAACGCCTGCGCGCTGAACCTCTTCGAACAGCGGCAGGTCCGAGCCGATAGCAAAGCCACCGTCATAAATCCGGTCGATGAAGCCATCGACGCCATCCCGGAAATACTCGGCCACCACATAGTCGCCCGTTGCATCCGCAGGCAGGCGCGCACCGCTAAAGCGGTCGATCTTGATGAAATGGCCACCTTCGGGCACTTCGAACGGGCCGCCACCGTATTTCTCAACGGCCTTTTCCATGAAGCTCTGGAAGACCGGGCCGCACATTGTGCCGCCATAGGCCCCCCGGCCCATCGGACGCGGACGGTCATAACCAATATAGCAACCGGCTACGATGTTCGAGGTGAAGCCGATGAACCACGCGTCCTTCGACTCGTTGGTCGTTCCGGTTTTGCCCGCCGTTGGAACCGGCAGGTTCACATAGCGCGACGCAGTGCCACGATCCACAACGCCCTTCATCATGGACGTCAGCTGATACGCGGTGATCGCATCCATGACCTGAGAGCGGTTGGTCTCGATAGTGGGTGACTCGTCCGGCTCCAGCCAGCTCGAGTTGCAATCCAGACATTGCCGGTCGTCATGGCGATAGATCGTCTTGCCGAAGCGGTCCTGAATACGGTCGACCAGAGTGGGCTCGACCCGTTCACCGCCATTGGCGAACATCGCGTAGGCGGCAACCATTTTGTAGAGCGTGGTTTCCTCGGACCCCAAGGAGTTGGCCAGAAACGCGCCCATCCGGTCATAGACCCCAAACCGTTCCGCATATCCGGCGACAACGGGCATCGTGACCTCTTGCGCCAGACGAATGGTCATCAGGTTCCGAGATTGCTCGATCCCCGTGCGCAGCGGCGTGGGACCATAGAATTTGTTCGACGAGTTCTTGGGCCGCCACAGGCCCTGCGGCGTGTTCACCTCGATCGGGGCATCCACAACGATGGTTGCCGGGCTGTAGCCACTGTCCAGCGCGGCAGCATAAACGAAGGGCTTAAAGGACGATCCCGGCTGACGCTGCGCCTGTGTGGCGCGGTTGAACACCGTATCCTGATACGAGAACCCGCCCTGCATCGCCAGAACACGGCCCGAGTTCACATCCATCGCGACAAAACCGCCCTGCACTTCGGGCACCTGACGGGCGGACCATTGGCCCTCTTCCCCGGCCATGACAAGGATCACGTCGCCGCGTTTGAAATTGTCGAAGAAGTTGCCCTGCATCCATTTGATGTCAGATCGCGGGATTGTGCCATCGGACGGGCCATCCTCGATCCCGACCGTCAACTGCTGTTCGGCCACGTCCATCACAACCGCCGGGTACCATTGGGTCGGCAGCACCACGTCGCGGGGGATTTCCATCAGCGCAAGCGCCTGACGCCACTGCGCCTCGTCCGCCAATTGTTCTTCTGGGATCACCTCGCCGGTTCCGCGCCATTTGCCGCGCGACAGGTCGTATTTCTGCAACGCTTCACGCAACGCGCGGGCGGCTTCGACCTGCATCTCTTCGTCAACCGAGGCGCGGACGGTGAAGCCGCCGGTAAAGAATTCACCCTCACCAAAATCCTCGCTTAGCTGACGGCGAATTTCATCGGTGAAATAATCACGCGGTGGCAAGGCGGTACGGAAGCTTTCGAAATCTCCGTTTTGAACCGAGCGCAGAGGCATTTCGACCTCGACCTCATAGGTCGCCTGATCGATATAGCCGTTCTGGTTCATCTCGCGCAGCACATAGTTGCGACGGGCCAGCAGGCGTTCCTTTTGGCGAACCGGATGGTAGTCAGACGGTGCCTTGGGCATGGCGGCCAGCATCGCGGCCTCATGCGGGGCCAGTTCCTGCAGGGTCTTGTTGAAATAAGTCTGCGCCGCAGCGGTCACGCCGTAGGAGTTCTGGCCCAGAAAGATCTCGTTCATGTAGAGTTCGAGGATCTGTTCCTTGTCCAACGTATCCTCGAGCCGGGTGGCGAGGATGATTTCCTTGATCTTGCGCTCGGCCCGACGGTCGCCGGACAGCAGGAAGTTCTTCATCACCTGCTGCGTGATGGTCGACGCCCCGCGCACGGTCTCACCCTTCGTGCGCACCGCTTCAACACCGGCGGCGATGATTCCGCGCGGGTCATAGCCCTGGTGGCTGTAGAAGTTCTTATCTTCCGCCGAAATGAAGGCCTGTTTCACCAGATCGGGAATTTCCTCGGACGGGGTGAACAGGCGACGTTCCTGCGCGAATTCGTCGATCAACTGGCCTTCACCCGAGTAAATCCGGCTAATCGTCGGGGGTTTGTATTGGGCCAGTGATTCATGGCTGGGCAGATCGCGGCCATACATCCAGAATACCGCGCCGATCACCAGCGCGGTCATGAAAATACCCAAAGTCACGAGGCTGAAGATCGCCCCGAAAATCGAAAGAATGAACCGGATCACGTTACTGCCTTTTTCTCGCGCTGCCGCCTATATAGGGACGCACCGCCCAAGGGTCAAAACCACAAGCGCATTCTAGCCGCTTTGCGCCCTCAGGTCACTGTCCAATCAGGGATCGTCTGATCACATCCTGCTGCCGCCAGTCTTCCAGCCCCTGATAAATCCCCAGCGCCATCTGGGCGCGCCATTCGGGATTTTTGATGTTTTTCAGGTCTCTGGGGCTGGACAGAAATCCAAGCTCGACCAGAACCGAGGGGATATCGGCTGCCTTGAGCACCGAGAAGGAGGCAGACCGCAAGGGTTTGCTGTTCATCGGCCCACCCTGCTGCGCCATGCCGTTCGCCACCGCCCGCGCCAGCGCATCCGTGCGTGGCTGGGTTTCCTGCCGCGCCAGATCCAGCAAAACGTCAGTGACTTGATCATCCGCCCCGCTCAGATCGACGCCGGACAGCAGATCCCCGCGATCATGCCGTTCGGCCAGTTTCAGACTGGCCATGTCCGAGGCCTCTTCCGACAGGGTATAGACCACCGCGCCATGGGCCTGCCCCTCGGACAGTGAATCCGCGTGCAGTGAGACAAACAGATCCACTCCCGCCTGATGCGCCAGAGCGATGCGGCGTTCCAGCGACACAAAATGATCGCCGGTTCGCGTCAAATAAACCTCGTAACCGCCTGATCGCAAAAGCAGCTCGCGCAGTTCGCGGGCAAAGGTCAGCATCATGGTTTTCTCATCGATCCCGCCAACCTCGGCCCCTGGATCAATACCACCATGGCCCGGGTCCAGCATCACCCGCAGCGGTCGATCTGCATTTGGCGGGACCACTTTGGCGGTCACCGCCGGTTCCGGCAAATCCCAACCGGGATTGTGCGGCACGCCTGCCGTGGCGTTGAAGGCGTCAAAATCGACGCCCTTCAGGTTCAGCGACAGCACCGCCGTCCCCGCATTTTGGTCGATTTTCGTCTCGGCAGTGTCCACGGCCATCGGCGCACCCAGATCCAGCACCAAACGTGACCAACCGGGCACATAAGCCCCAAATTGCACGCCGCTGATCCGGTCCGATTGCAGGAAATCGTCACGGTTCAAGCCGCTCCAGTCGACCTCCTGAAAGTCCATGACCATGCGATAGGGGTCGCGCAGGGTAAAGATGCGGTACGGCACCCCCTGGCTAAGGCCCAGATCGACGCGGACACCCGTGCGCCCCGTATCCTCGATGCGGCTTTGATCTGGCTGAATACGCGCCAGCGCGTTGAAATCCTGCGCAAACGCAGCACTGGCGAGCGCCCAGATCAGGGCGATGCAAAAGAAAATCCTGCTCATGGCCTCAAGTTTTCCCGAGATCGTTTGGCTGGCAGCCTATACCACGCGGGGCCTTTTGTGAACGGGTCAGACCTGTTCAGCCAAGGCACCGCGTTCGGACATGAATCTGTGCAGCCGCGACAGCCCCTCTTCGATATCGGCAGTGGCCCGCGCGTAAGAGAACCGCAGGGTCGTGTGACCGCGCGCGGGGTCGAAATCCAGCCCCGGCGTGACCGCGACACCTGCCTTGTCCAGAATCTCTGCCGCAAAGGCGCGGCTGTCATCGGTCAGGTCCGAGACGTCGGCATAGACATAAAACGCCCCATCCGGCGGCGCGATATTGGTGAACCCGGCTTTGGGTAGACCTGCCAGCATCAGCGCCCGGTTCTGACGGTAGACATCCAGATTGGCCTGCAATTCATCTTCGCAATCCATTGCGGCCAGCGCGGCCACCTGACTGGCATGGGGCGCGCAGATGAACATGTTCTGGGCGATCCGCTCGACCACGCGTACCTGATCTTCCGGAACCACCATCCAGCCGACCCGCCAGCCAGTCATCGAGAAGTACTTGGAGAACGAGTTGATCACATAGCACTCATCCGTCAGTTCCAGCGCGGTGACGGCTTTGGCCTCATATTCCAGCCCGTGATAAATCTCATCGCTGATGAATGAGGCACCCTGCCCCCGCGCCGCCTCGATCAGCGCGCCCATCGCGGCGTGATCCAGCATAGTGCCGGTTGGATTAGCCGGGGACGCGACCATCAGGCCCTGAAGGTCCAGCCCGGCAAAATCGCTGGGCACCGGTTGCAGCCGGTTTTCAGGCGCAGTCGGCAGATCGACTGGGACCAAGCCAAGGGCCTTCAGGATCTGCCGATAAGACGGATAGCCCGGCGCGCCAACGCCTACGCGGTCGCCGCTGTCAAAGAGCGCGGTGAAAGCCAGCAGAAACCCGCCGGATGAGCCGGGCGTGATCACCACACGTTCGGGGTTCAGATCGACATTGTACCATTCGCCATACATCCGCGCGATCCGCTGCCGCAGCGCGGGCAGGCCCAAAGCCACCGTATAACCCAATGGCCCTTGCTGCATCGCCCCGGCCAAAGCTTCGGTCGCGCCTTTGGGGGCACCGGTTCCGGGTTGGCCGACCTCCATGTGGATGATGTGGCGTCCGGCCTCTTCCGCCTTGCGCGCGGCCTCCATCACGTCCATCACAATAAACGGATCGACCCCGGACCGGGTTGAGTTTCTCATGCCCATCTCCCATGTTGCAGCCATGGCTTTTGAACGCGTATCCCGGCTGGCGTCAATCCCGGCCCTGATACTGGCGGCTGTCGTTTGGCTGACGGCCGCAGCGCAAAGCCATGCCCAAAGCCTGATCCGCGACCCCGATATCGAATATGGGCTGCGAGAGCTGGCCTTTCCGGTACTGCGCGCCGCCGGTCTGAACACCAACCGGGTTCGGATTCTGGTGGTCAATGACAGCACGTTCAACGCCTTTGTCATCGACTACAACGCCATCTACCTGAATTACGGTCTGATTCTGGGTGTCGACAGCCCCGAAATGCTGCAAGCGGTGATCGCACACGAGGCCGCCCACATCGCCAACGGGCACCTCGCCCGTCGTGCCGAGAACCTGCGGGCGGCAAACCGCAATGCGGGCCTGGGCACCGCCTTGGCCCTGATCGCCGCCGTCGCTGGCGGTGGGGAAGCCGCAGCCGGGATTGCCGCTGGTGTACAGGGCTCGGCCTTGCGCAGTTTTCTGGGCCATACGCGGGCCGAAGAGGCCTCGGCCGACCGAAGCGCCGCCAGTTACCTGCGATGGGCCGGGATATCGCCCAGCGGCATGGTGACGCTGCATCGCAAATTTGCCGGGCAGGAATTGCTGAGCCTGACCAATCAGGACCCTTACATGCGGTCCCACCCCACCAGCCGCGAACGTCTGCGCGCAGCCGAAGCGTTTCTGGAAGAATTCGGAGACAAGGCCGAGCCCAACGCCAATGCCGACTACTGGTTCGCGCGGGTCAAGGGCAAGCTTTCGGCCTTTCTGCGCTCGCCCACATGGACCTTGCGCCGCGCCAAAGAGGAAACCGACCGCGACATTCGCATGATGCGCGAGGCGTCGGCCCATCACCAAAACCGCAATCTCGCCCGTGCCCGCGCAGCCATTGACGAAGCGCTGGCCATTCGCCCGGACGATCCGTTCTACTACGAGCTCAAGGGGCAAATCCTGTTGGAAAACAGACAATTGTCCGAGGCTGTTCAAGCTTATGGGCAAGCGGTCGAGATGGCTCCGAATGATTCATTGATTCTAGCCGGATACGGGCGCGCATTGCTGGCGCAAGGCAAGACTAACGAGGCTTTGGGCGTGCTTGAAAAAGCGCGGGCGCGTGATTTTCGAAACGCCCGCCTGATGCGCGACCTGGGCCTCGCCTATTCGCAGGTTGGAAATAACGGGATGGCGGCGACCGTCACCGCGGAACGATATGCCCTGCAAGGCCGGTTGGCCGATGCGGGGATCCACGCAAGGCGCGCCGTCGGGCAATTGCCCGAGGGCTCTCCGGGTTGGCAAAGGGCACAGGATGTGTTGATTGCCTCGGAACGCGCAAAGAAAGCAAAAAGGAACAGGAAATGATCCTCAGACATGCAGCACCCGCCCTTCTGGGGCTTTCCCTGATCACAGGCCCGGCACAGGCGCTGGACCTGAACGCCATGACCGAGACCGAGCGCGCCGAATTTGGCGCCCAGGTCCGTGAGTACCTTCTGGAAAACCCCGAGGTCATTCTGGAAGCGATCAACATTCTAGAACAGCGCAACGCCGCCGCCGAAGCCGCCGCGGACAAGGAACTGGTCGCGGCCAACGCGGATGAGTTGTTCAATGACGGCTTCAGCTGGGTCGGCGGCAACCCGGACGGAGATATCACTCTGGTCGAGTTCATGGACTATCGCTGCGGCTATTGCCGCCGCGCGGTGCCCGAAGTGGCACAGTTGCTGGAAGCTGATGGCAACATCCGGCTGGTGATCAAAGAATTCCCGATCCTTGGCGACGCCTCGGTCCTGTCCTCGCGCTTTGCCGTGGCCACCAAACATGTGGCGGGCGCTGATGCCTATAAACAGGTCCACGACGCCTTGCTTGAATTCAGCGGCGAGCCGTCCGAAGTGACCCTGCGCCGTATCTCGGACGGTCTGGGGCTGGACAGCGACGCGATCATCGCCGCAATGGATAGCGATCAGGTCACCGATGAAATCCAGCACACCCGCGCTCTGGCACAGCGGATGCAAATCTCGGGCACGCCTTCGTTTGTTCTGGGCACTGAGATGCTGCGCGGCTTCCTGCCCGCCGATCAGATGCAACAGATTGCGGATGGGGTTCGCGCGGATCGCGGGTAACGCGATGGGGCGGGTTGACCGCCCCACCTAAAACCGCAGTTCACTCCGCGCCGAAAATCAACGCATTCGCGATACCGGGCGAAGTGCAGGCATCAGCCGTTTCTCAACCGATTCAGATTATGTATTTCATGCAGACTAAAGGCAATTTCCTTTACTACCTGACCGCAGGATGGGCTGCGCTGATAGTCACAGTTGGGCTGTATTACCTGTTTTCCAGTGCCGAACCAACTGCGGACGTTGAAGCCCGCTATCAGGCGAGAATGCAAACCGTACCTATTAAAAGTTGGGAACCTGGCGACGTTAGAACCCTAGTTTTTGGCCGTAAGCCCGTCGTTATATGGCGCCGCGACCAAGCAGAGATGGCAGCGGCAATGTCGCAAGCTGACCCGAGCATTCCCCAGGAAGACTGGGCTGAAGCATTGAATGATGGATCGCTCGCAACGCTCCTTGGGCCCGAGGAATTTGCACGCATCGAATGGCTCATCGTCAGCCCTATCAACACCGGAGGTTTTGGGTGCATCGTCCTGACCAAGGCTGGTGATTACGACGGGTTCTTCGATCCATGCCAAGGCGCTCATTTCGATTTGTGGGGTCGCCCTCAAAGGGGTCCAACTGACAAAAATTTAAAGGTACACCCGATTTATTTTGCCGAAGGCGGGCAATCTCTCGTTCTTGATCTGTCAACGCTGCCATCGTCAAACTAACCGGGCCAACGCGGTTTATCCAAAGTTACGCCGATTCTGCGGAAGGTTCTACTTTCCGGTCTTTTCAAACTCGGCGAATTTCTCCGCATAATCCGGGTGCCAGCGTGACAAAGCCGGGCGGTTTTCGGTCAGGTCGACCGTATTCCACTCGATCCGGCGGTTGTCGCGGGTGCTGTCCACGTCATTGTCCGGGCAAAGAATGTAGAACTCACCTGCCGACATGCGGCTTATGAAATGATCCACCGTCTGCTCGCTGGTCCAGGCGGCATCGGGTTTTTCCGGAAGGAACGCGGCGATCATGCCGGTATATGTAAAACCGGGAACGAACAGATGCACCGAGATCGGGGCCTCGGCCTGCCGTAATTCATGCGCCAATTGTTCGCTGAGAACGCGCACAGCCGCCTTGCTGACATTGTAGCCCGGATTGCCGGGCGGCGTGGTAATACCCTGCTTCGAGCCGGTATTGATCACTACGGCGGGGCGACCGGCCTCGATCATGCGCGGAACAAAGGCCTGTACCCCGCGCAGAACACCCAGAAAGTTAACCTCAAGCAGTTTCAGCCAGTTTTCCATCCCGGACCATGCCTTGGTCGGCAGGCTGATACCGGCATTGTTCATCAATACGGCGACCGGCCCTGTGGCAAAAGCTTTGTCGGCCAGCGCATCGATGTCTTCCTGCTTGGTGACATCAGTCGGAACAGCGAACACCTGGGCTCTGTCCGCAACATGGCCACGAACCTCGGCCACGGCCTCATTCAGCCGCTCACCGGGCAGATCGGCCAGAATGACGCTTAGACCTGCCTGTGCGAACCGGATGGCCGATACGCGGCCCACACCGCTGGCCGCCCCTGTGACGACGGCCACGCCGCCCTGTTCAATTGCCTTGAGATACATGCCAATCCTCCCTTTGTGGGACAGAAGGCTACTCCGCCGCCTCTGCCGCTGCATCCAGCTCGGCGGCTTTCTTCTCGACCTCTTCCACGATGTGATCGATCATCTGATCGTTCGACATCTTGTGGCTGGCCTTGCCCGCCAGATAGACCATGCCGGAGCCCGCCCCGCCGCCGGTAAAGCCCACATCGGTCATCAGCGCCTCACCCGGACCATTTACGACGCAGCCGATGATCGACAAGGACATCGGTGTTTTAATGTGTTCCAGACGATGCTCCAGCGCCTCGACCGTCTTGATCACGTCAAACCCCTGCCGCGCGCAGGACGGGCATGAGATAATGTTGACCCCGCGATGGCGCAGGCCCAGCGATTTGAGGATTTCAAAGCCGACCTTGACCTCTTCCACCGGATCCGCGGACAGGCTGACGCGGATCGTGTCGCCAATGCCCATCCATAGCAGATTGCCCAGACCGATGGCGGATTTGATGGTGCCGCTGACCAGCCCACCGGCCTCGGTGATACCCAGATGGATCGGCGCATCCGTGGCCTCGGCAATGCCCTGATAGGCGGCTGCCGACAGGAACACGTCGCTGGCCTTCACGCTGATCTTGAACTCGTGGAAGTCGTTGTCTTGCAGGATGCGGATATGCTCTAACCCGCTTTCGACCATCGCCTCGGGGCACGGCTCGCCATATTTCTCAAGCAGATGCTTTTCCAAGGACCCCGCGTTCACCCCAATGCGGATCGAGCAATTGTGGTCGCGGGCGGCTTTGATCACCTCTTTGACGCGCTTTTCATCCCCGATATTGCCCGGATTGATCCGCAGACAGGCGGCACCCGCCTCGGCGGCTTCGATGCCTCGGCGGTAGTGAAAATGAATGTCGGCCACAATCGGCACCGGGCTTTCGCGCACGATCTCTTTCAGCGCTTTCGCGGATGCCTCATCCGGGACCGACACGCGAACGATATCCGCACCAGCCTCGGCCGCCGCCTGCACCTGCGCAACCGTCGCAGCCACATCCGTGGTCAGGGTGTTGGTCATGGTCTGCACGGCGATGGGCGCATCACCACCAACCGGCACATTGCCGACCATGATCTGACGGGATTTGCGGCGATAAATGTCGCGCCAAGGGCGTACATGATTAAGAGACATGAGAACCTGTCCGCGTCTAGCTGGGTTGCGACATTAGATAGTCCGCGAACCGGGGTACCGCAATGGCTAGATCACTCGGACGGTTGTTCCGCGACTTCGGTCTGCAGCTCGGCCACGAATTGTTTCAGGGCGCTGTTCTGCTCGGCCTCAAGATCGGCTTCGGCATAAACCTCGGACACCGCATCCTTGGACAGGACAACGCCTTTCGCCACGGTGCCCGGTGCACCGGCGGGGCCGTAATGCTTGCCGTTCATCGAGAAATAGACCGAACCCGAAGCGCCTGCACGCAGCTGCGGCGGTTCTTCGGTCAGCGGCACTTCGAACACATTGCCCTGCTCGACCGTGCCCAGAGTACCTTCGAAGATCACGCTGCCATCGGCGGCCGTGACGCGCATCCAGGCCGGATCGACGGCCACGATCTTCAGCGTGGTGTCGATCTGTTCAACAACCTGCGGCAAGGCCGGGCGTTCCACGGTATGGATGTCGGCCACCACAACCTCGGGCAGTTCAGGCGGGCGGAACGTGCCCACATCACGCGGATCGAGCGTTGAGATCGGTGCATCGCGCGCCACCAGAACCGGCACATCCAAGGCCTGCGGGCGGTACAGACGATCCAGCGCCTCGACACTGGGTGCTTCTGCTGTTTCGACCTCAGGCGAGGCGCTGCGGGCGGCATCCAGCGGATCAAGATCAGACAGAACGACGGGGGCCTGTTCAACCGGGCTGACCTGCACCTGCTGGATCCGGTTCAGAACGGACCAGCCGCCATAGCCGATACCACCGATCAGCGCCAACAGCACCAGCGACGATCCGATGGCGCGCGGTTCTATCTGACTGACCAGAGATTCCTTGCCCGGAATGTAGGGTGTGTTGGGCGAAATGAAGGGGTCGCGCCCCATCGGTCCGCGCGCGGGCAAATCGCCCGAGGGTTTGCGCACAACAGACGCCTGAGCGGACATTCCATGCGCCACCTCGAACCCGCTTTCTGCGCAGAAGGTGGCGAAGGTTTCGTCGGGGTCCATACCCAGATAACGGGCATAGGAACGCACATATCCGGCGATGAAGCCGGGTGTGTCAAATGCGTCGGGGTCGGCGTTTTCAATGGCAGCGATGTAGTTGGCTTTGATCCGAAGCTCGCGCTGAACGTCCAGAAGCGATTTGCCCATGGTGGCACGCTCGCCGCGCATTCGATCACCAAGCCGAACCTCGTAATCGTCAAACCCTTTGGGTCTGACGTCTACACCTTCCTCGGCTTCGCGCTGTGATCTGCGCCCAATCATCCTGCTGCCCCATTCTGCCTGTCACGCGTTTCGCGCTAACGGCGAATCGCCCCCATAACGATTCGTCCGTCACTTTTGTTAGCGTAAGCTTAACACGTGGCAAATAAGTTGCACACTTTGGCGTGAGGTTATCCGGCAAGTTCGGCGCGATTTAGCGCACAATGTGACCAAAGTTCGTCCATGGCCTGCACCAGACGGTTCAATTCGCCCGGTCCATGCACCGGAGACGGGGTAAACCGCAAACGCTCGGTCCCGCGCGGGACGGTCGGGAAATTGATCGGTTGCACATAGATGCCATAATCCTCAAGCAACCGGTCGCTGAGGATTTTGGTGTGTACAGGGTCCCCGACGATGACCGGGACGATATGGCTGCCGTGATCGATCAGCGGCAGGCCCAGCCCTTTCAGGCGCAGCTTCAGGATACTGGCCTGAGTCTGGTGCTGTTCGCGCAGCTCAGGGGCCGTTTTCAGATGCGCCACCGAGGCAGCCGCCCCTGCCGCAACCGCAGGCGGCAAAGACGTGGTAAAGATGAAGCCCGGCGCGTAAGAGCGCACGGCGTCACACATCTTCTCGCTGGCCGCAATATAGCCGCCCATGACGCCATAGGCTTTCGCCAGCGTGCCATTGATAATGTCGATACGATGGGCCAGACGATCACGCTCGGTCACGCCACCGCCGCGCGGGCCGTACATGCCAACCGCGTGGACCTCGTCGATATAAGTCAGGGCGCCGAATTCATCGGCCAGGTCGCAGATCTCTTCAATCGGGCCGAAATCGCCATCCATGGAATAGACCGACTCAAAAGCGATCAGCTTGGGCGCATTGGGATCATCCGCTTCCAGCAGTTCGCGCAGATGGGCGACGTCATTGTGGCGGAAGATGCGCTTGGCCCCGCCATTGCGGCGCACGCCTTCGATCATCGAAGCATGGTTCAGCGCATCCGAATAGATGATCAGACCGGGGAACAGCTTGGGCAGAGTGGAAAGCGTCGCGTCGTTAGCGATATAGGCGCTGGTGAACAGCAGGGCCGATTCCTTGCCGTGCAGATCGGCCAGTTCGGCCTCAAGCCGTTTGTGATAGACCGTGGTGCCCGAGATATTGCGCGTCCCGCCCGAGCCTGCACCAGCCGCATCGACAGCCTCATGCATCGCCTCCAGAACAACCGGGTGCTGGCCCATGCCCAAATAGTCATTGCCGCACCACACGGTGATGTTCTGCGTTGATCCGTCAGGACGGGTGCGAACCGCGTGCGGGAAATGCCCGTTCCGACGTTCGATATCGATAAAGGTCCGGTAACGTCCTTCGTCATGCAGCCTGGCAATCGCTGTATCGAGCTGAGCAGTATAGTCCACCGGACCCTCCTAATTCACCCAAGGTGATACACCCACCCTAAGCGCGTATTCCACCACCTGTCACAACCTAAAGCGTTCCGGCGGTTTTTCGTTCCCTCGTCCTACCTCACTACAGTCGAACGGAAGAACCTAACTTTGACCTGCATCAAATATAAACTTCATTCGGGTCGAGCAAGCATAGTTACGCCCCCCAGACGCGAGGAAACGACGCAGGCCCCGTGTCTTAGCCCGCCCGGTTTCCAATGATAGCACAAATTCCACCTCAACGCCTCTGGACGGCAGCGGCCACGCTGGTAGGTTCGCCACAATCCAAAATCACGCAGGAGCCCTGTTATGTCGCTAGACGCCGTGCTGACCCGGATCGATTCCGATCTGCAAACTTCGATCGACCGGTTGATGGAGCTGTTGCGCATCCCGTCCATCTCGACCGACCCCGCCTTCAAAGAGCAGGTCGATCAGGCCGCCGACTGGCTTGTGGCCGATCTGCAAACCATCGGTATCAAGGCCGAAAAACGCGAAACCCCGGGGCATCCCATGGTTGTCGGACATGTGGGCGAGGATTTGGATGGCCCGCATGTGCTGTTTTACGGCCACTACGATGTGCAGCCGGTTGATCCGCTGAACCTGTGGAACCGCGATCCCTTCGATCCGGCCATCGAATACACCGAACACGGCCCGGTCATTCGGGGACGAGGGTCGTCGGACGACAAAGGTCAGTTGATGACCTTCGTCGAAGCCTGCCGCGCCTGGAAAGCCGTTCACGGCACCCTGCCCTGCCGCATCACCTTCTTTTTCGAAGGTGAGGAAGAATCGGGCTCGCCCTCGCTGGTGCCCTTTCTTGAGGCCAACAAAGAAGAATTGCAGGCCGATCTGGCATTGGTTTGTGACACCTCGATGGTGTCACGCGGCGTGCCCTCGATTTCATCGCAACTGCGCGGGATGCTGAAGGACGAATTCACCATCATCGGCCCGCGCATCGACCTGCATTCCGGCCACTACGGCGGCCCGGGCCTGAACCCCCTGCGCGAATTGTCCAAGATCATCGCCTCGTTCTACGACGATGAAACCGGACGCGTCGCAGTCGAGGGATTCTACGAAGGCGTGCACGAGGTTCCTGCCGAGCAGCTGCGCCAATGGAAAAACTGCGGCTTTGACGAAGCCGACTACCTGAACTCGGTCGGTTACAGCCAGCCCCATGGGGAAAAGGGATACTCGACTCTCGAACAGCAATGGACGCGCCCGACGCTTGAGGTCAACGGCCTTTGGGGCGGGTACAACGGCGCAGGGTCCAAAACGGTGATCCCGTCCGAGGCGCATTGCAAGATCACCTGCCGCCTTGTTGGCGACATGGATCCGGACGCCCTGCGCAAGAAAATCCGCAAACATGTCGCTGACCGCCTGTCGCCGGACGCCAAAGTCACGTGGGACAACGACCTTGAAGGTTCACCCGCTTCGGTCATGAACCTGGACCGCCCTGAATTCGAAGCCGCGCGCGGTGCGCTGTCGGATGAATGGGACCGCGAGGCCGTCTTTACCGGAATGGGCGGATCGATTCCGGTTGTCGGATACTTCAACACGGTGCTCGGGCTGGATTCGATGCTGGTCGGCTATGCAAATGACGACGACGCCATTCACTCACCCAACGAGAAATACGACGTCAAAAGCTTCCACAAAGGTATCCGCTCCTGGGCCCGCATTCTGGACGCTTTGAATAAGTAAGAGTCTTTTGCGAGGCTCTGCCTCGCGCTCCGAGGTATTTGGGAACAGAAGAAGTACGGATCCCCTGCTTCTTCTGTTTGAAAATACCTCGGGGGAGTCGCGGCTTGCCGCGGCGGGGGCAGAGCCCCCTTCCTTACATATGGATCACACGCCCGTAGGCATCCAGCACGGCTTCGTGCATCATCTCGGACAGCGTTGGGTGCGGGAAGACGGTGTTCATCAGGTCTTCTTCTGTTGTTTCCAACTGTCGACCAACCACGTAACCTTGGATCAGTTCGGTCACTTCCGCGCCGATCATATGGGCACCCAGAAGCTCTCCGGTTTTGGCATCGAAGACTGTTTTGATCATGCCCTCGGGCTCTCCCAACGCGATGGCCTTGCCGTTGCCGATGAACGGGAAGCGGCCGACTTTGATGTCATAGCCCAGTTCTTTGGCCTTGGCTTCGCTGTAGCCGACCGAAGCAACCTGCGGCTGGCAATAGGTGCAGCCTGCGATGCTTTCGGGTTTGACCGGATGTGCGTGTTTGCCCGCGATAAGGTCCGCGACCATGACGCCCTCGTGGCTTGCCTTATGCGCCAGCCAAGGCGCGCCAGCGATGTCGCCGATGGCATAGAGACCCTCGACCCCCGTGCGGCAATATTCGTCTGTGATCACATGGGTTCGGTCGATTTTGACGCCCAGAGTCTCTAGTCCCAGATTCTCGACATTGCCCACGATACCAACGGCAGAGATCACGGTGTCAAAATCGTGTTTCTCGACCTTACCCTTGACCTCGATATGCGCCGTGACCTTGCCCTTGGCGCGATCCAACTGCTTGACCATCGCCTTTTCCATGATGGTCATGCCTTGCTTGGTGAAGGCTTTCTTGGCGAAGGCGCTGATTTCGGCGTCCTCGACAGGCAGCACGCGGTCCATCACCTCGACCACGGTCGTGTCCGCGCCAAGCGTATTGTAGAAGCTGGCGAATTCGATGCCGATGGCGCCCGACCCAATGACCAGCAGTTTCTCCGGCATCCGGGGCGGTTGCAGCGCGTGTTTGTAGGTCCAGACCAGATCGCCGTCCGCCTCGAGCCCCGGCAGTTCGCGCGCCCGAGCGCCGGTGGCCAGCACGATGTTTTTGGCCGTCAGTTCTTCGGTGCCTTTGTCCGTCTTGACGGTCACTTTGCCCTTGGCGGGGATCGTGGCCTCGCCCATGATCACGGACACTTTGTTTTTCTTCAGCAAGTGCCCGATGCCGCCGGAAAGCTGCCCCGCAACACCGCGCGACCGTTTGACCACCGCATCCAGATCGTAGCCGATCTTGTCCGCTTTCAAGCCGAAATCCTTGGCCCGCTCCATCAGATGGAACACTTCGGACGAGCGCAGCAGCGCCTTGGTCGGGATACAACCCCAGTTCAGGCAGATACCGCCCAGATGCTCACGCTCGACCACAACGGTTTTCAGCCCCAGTTGCGCCGCGCGGATGGCAGCAACATAGCCTCCGGGGCCTGCCCCGATTACGATCAGATCAAAAGATTGTGCTGCCATGTGTCCCTCTCGGCGCAGGTCGGATGAAATTTAGTTTACCATTAAACTATTTTTCAGAACGCATCAACACACCCTACCCGCGACAAAAGCGACGCAGGGTAAACAGTGGCGGGATTGCGCTGTTTTCAGCCTATACCGGCGCCATCCCAAAGGCTAGAAAAGAACAGCCGACAGAGGCGCCGCTTTCCTAATCACAAGTCATTCGAAAGGCTTACCATGGCCAAAACTCTGAAAGATCTATTTCTTGCCCTGCTCAACGCAACATTGATTCTGGTGGCGCTTTGCCTGTTTCTGGGATGGAAGCTGGCCTCGAGCGTCGAGAATGTCACAACCGATTTCGCCGAAACACTGCAGGTTGTGACACCTCTGCGGGACGAAGCACAAGGTATCCGGGGGGAACTGGCGGCTTTGCGCAGCGAGCTTGCAGCCCTGCCAACCGATGGCAGCGTTATCGACATCGCCACGTCGCGCCGGATTAAGACGGCGATGAACCGGCTGAACGCGATCGAGGACAAGCTGCAAACAACTCAGGCCCGGTTCTCTGACCTGGCAGAGCATCCGGATCTGTTGATCGAAAAAGCCATTCAGACCTCGGGCGACGTTGTCGCCGACCGGGTCCTTGCCATCAGGGGATGCGTCCCCGAGACTTAACTCGCCGCCTGAAGCTCGCGCACTGTTGTACCGTAGCCGCCCATGTTGACATATGCTGTCTCATGTTCGGTCGAGTGGCGCGACAGTGCCTCGTTCCGATAGGGGAACCGGCCGAATTTGCGGATCACCTCACGATGGGCCCGAGCATGTAACAGATTGCCCGGGTTGCTGCTGAGGTTCTGGCACATCAGGCGCACACAGCGTTCCTGATCGCACAGGTTTTCCGAATGCATCATGGGCAGATAAAAGAACTGCCGGGCCGGTTCATCGATCCTCATATCCCAACCCTTGTCCACCGCACATTTGGCGGCGGTAAGCGCCGCCTTGTCCGTTGCAAAGGCTTTTGCGCTGCCTCGGAACATGTTGCGTGGAAACTGGTCGGTCAGGATGATGTAGGCCAACACCCCGCTGGGATAGGTCAGCCAAAGAGAGAATGTCCCTTCGGTTGCGGCCTCCCATGTTGTCTGGAAACGGTCCCGGATTTCCACGTCCAACGCGTCATCCTGTAGATACCAACCTTTGGGACCAACTTCATCTAACCAATAACTCAATACGTCTTCAGGCCCTACCATTGCCCTAAACTCCAACTTGTGCCCTCCCCAGGGACGTAACGTCATTTAAGGCTGTTTTACAGAATTGTAACAGTAAAATATTGCAACATTAGCGACATATTTACGTGTCTTAAGCGACTTCCTGCGTATCCTGTTCAGCTTCGGCGGCCTCGATGGCCACCTCTTGTGCCACTTCAAGCGCAACCGGCGACGCGGTGGGATAAAGCGGGGACATGGTGCCGGTTTCGTCGACAGGTACAGTCGGGCGCTGCGTCGTCCGGTAGAGCGCATAGACTGCGGTCATGAACAACAGGGCGGCGATAAACAGGAAGAAGCCCTGCGGTCCGAAAATGGCATCACCCATCAGCCAGCCGGTGATCAGCGGACCGGCAATTGCGCCCAGACCGTTGATGAAGATCAGCCCGCCCGAGGCCGCCGCCATATCCTCATGCTCCAGAAAGTCGTTAGCGTGGGCAATCAGCAGTGAATAGAGCGGATTGGACATGCCGCCGATCAGGAAGGCAGCGCCCAGCAGAACCGGGAATGCCAGACCAAAGATCATTCCAACCACGGCACCGATGCCGCCGCCAGCCGAAACAAGCATGATCAGAACACGGCGATCCATCCGGTCCGAGAACCAGCCCAGCGGATATTGCAGAACCACTGCCCCAATATAGAACGCGGCCACGAAGGATGAGATTTCGACCAATGTCAGCCCGGCGCGTGCGCCATAGACTGGTGCCATCCCGAACTGGGCCGAGAATACGCCGCCCAGCAGGAACATGCCGACGCAGCCCAGGGGCGATTTCCCCATCAACTCGCGCAGGGTCATGGGTTTGGTGGTGTCGAAGGCCGGTGTGGGGGAAATTGACAGCAGAATGGGCGCAAACGAGACCGAAACCAGGATCGAGGCGATGACGAATGTTTCATAGCCCGCCGGATCGCCCAGCAAAACAAGCCCTTGCGCGCTGATGATCCCGGTCATCTGGACGATCATATACAGCGACAGGGCCTGACCACGGTTTTCATTGCTGGCTGCGTTGTTCAGCCAGCTTTCAGCAGTGACATACACACCCGAGAAACAGAACCCGATCACGACGCGGCCCAGAACCCATGCAATCGGGTCGGTCAGCATCGGATACATGATCATCACGGCCGAGATGAATGAGGCCAGCGCGGCAAAAACTCGGACATGCCCGACCCTGCGGATCATCTCGGGCGTCAGGCGCGATCCGCCCAGGAACCCAAGGAAATACGCCGACATCACAAAGGACATCTGAAGTGTCGAGAACCCTTCGATCTCGCCACGAACGCCCAGGATGGTGCCCTGCAGGCCGTTGCCGATCATCAAAAGACCCATTCCGAGCAACAGCGCCCACGCGCTGGACAGGACCTGAAACATTGGGGCCTCCGATGAAATGCCGTTCTTAACTTAGATTCGTTGGTGCGATCAAAAAACGCTCTGGTCGCGCTTGTCTACGACTTTCCTGTCGTTTGCGGCCCGAAACGCGTCCTTCACGGGATCAAAAGCGACGAGTCACCATATGAGAAGAAGCGATATTTCTGTGCAATGGCATGGGCATACACCTCGCGCATCCGGTCCTGGCCCATCAGGGCTGAGACCAGCATCAGCAGGGTGGATTTTGGCAGGTGGAAGTTGGTCATCAGCGCGTCGGTGACGTGGAATTGGAAACCGGGGTAGATAAAAATATCGGTCTCGCCTTCCCATGCCTGGATCTCACCACCCCGCGCGGCGCTTTCTATCAGACGCAGCGCGGTGGTGCCTACGGGGATGACACGCCCGCCTGCGGCTTTGGTGGCACGAATCTCGGCGGCGGCGGTGTCGCTGACCCTGCCCCATTCGGCATGCATCTTGTGGGTGGTCACGTCTTCGACCTTCACAGGCAGGAAAGTGCCCGCGCCGACATGCAGGGTCACATGGCTGAATTCGATACCGCGTTCCTTCAGCGCCTGCATCAGCGGTTCGTCGAAATGCAGCGAAGCCGTCGGGGCGGCAACCGCGCCTGAATTCCGCGCCCAGATGGTTTGGTAATCGGTCTTGTCCTGCTCGTCCGCAGGGCGTTTGGCGGCGATGTAGGGCGGCAAGGGCATTGCACCGGCCTGTTCCAGCGCGGTGTCGAAATCCTCGCCCGTCAGGTTGAACCGCAGATAGGCTTGCCCGTCTTCCACGCGGTCCAATGTTGCGGTCAGATCGTCCGAGAAGATGATCTCTTCCCCCGGTTTGACCTTTTTCAGCCGCTTGATCAAAGCGGCCCAACTGCCATCGGCTTGCGGGTCCAGCAAGGTGGCCTCAATCGCGGCCGACACAGGGCCCTGTGCGCTGTCACGATGACGCCTGCCGCTGAGTCTTGCCGGGATCACCCGCGTATCGTTCAGCACCAGCCGATCACCGGGTTGCAGCCAGTCGGGCAGATCGAACACATGGCTGTCCGAAACCGCATCCCCCCGCGCCACCAGCAGACGCGCCGAGGATCGCGGATTGGCGGGCCGCGTTGCAATCAGGTCTTCGGGCAGGTGGAAATCAAAATCGCTGAGTTTCATGGCCGCGCCATACAAGGCCAAAACAGATTCGGCCATATCCCCGGATCAGTTGTCCCTTGGCGGTGATCCATAGGTGCGTTTCACCTCATCGGGTTTCTGAGGCTGGGAATTTGGCCCGTCGGACACCCTGGGTGCCGGTGGGCGCAGCAGGTCACGTAAGAACAAGGGTGCCAGCCCTGACAGCGGGTTCACCGATACTTTCGGCGCGCTCAGCGGTCCGGTCAGCCTGTAGTTAAAGCCGATCACGCCTTCGCCTTTGCGCGTCAGAACACTGCCAATTGCATTCACAAGATAGATCGGAGAGATCGCGCCGCGCAGGTCCAGCATACCGTTGACGGTATCGATGGTGCCATCAAACGACAGGCCCATGGACGGGCCAACGGCACTGCCGCTTAGCACCTTGATGTCCGTTGGTGTCAGCCGCATGCGGCTGTCGATGGACGAAAAGAAGATGCCCTGCCCCGCCATCTCATCCAGCAGGCCAACAAGGCTGATGGCGTTCAACAGGGCCGCCATGGCGGGCGCGTCGGTAATGCGAGTGTTCACGATCTTGACGATCACATCATAACTGCCGGGGGCCGCCACCGGCTCAAGCTGCAAGTCAAGATCGCCGCCGCGCGCCTGCGTCAGCACCCCGGCTGATCGCAGCACCGCCCCCGCGTCCTTTGACGTCAGGCTGACCGCACTGCGGTTGCTGCGCGGTGTCACCTGCCCTCGCACAGCGGCCCCGCCATTGACGGCAGCCGTGAAACCGCCGGTGACACCGCCTGTGGTCTGGAAGTTCCCCTTGAAACCGGTCAGCGCCACGGTCTCGGTCACTTGCAGCCGATCCAGCGTTACATCCAGCTTTGGCCCCGGACCGCCACCGCCCGAACCTCCGCCCTCGCCAAAGGTTGCATCGCCCATATTCATGACACCGCCCAGAACGCGAATATCCGGCACCGCCCCGCCCCGGCTGATCAGTTCCGCCGGAACGGCCAGCCAATTGCCCAGATCGAACGAGCTAAAGCGGACGCGGTCAAATTCACCGTCTTCGCGGAACGAGATTGAGGCATTGGTACGCAATCCCGCCGCATCTACACGCAGGGAGTCGACGCTCAGCTGGTCGCCCAACGTGACGTCGGCAATCAAAGTACCGGTGCTGTTCGCGCCTTTGCGCCAACCCAGTTCGGGGATGGCAAGCACGACCCCGGACAGATCCGATGTCGCCAACAGCTTGGGCGGCTCGCCTGCACCGATACCCAGACTGATGTCCGCCGTGCCCTGCCCGGTCAGCATACCGTCCGGCAGGGCCGCGTTGATCTCTTGCATCAGTCGGGGGGACAGTTCGATCTGGCCCGTCAGCTCGCTGCGCTGCGCGGTTTTTCCGTCGATCGGCTGGCGCCACGCGGCCTGAATCGGAACGTCGCCGAAATTGCCCTGACCAGCGATCTCAACTCCGGTCTGATCTCCGCTTAGATCCAGCAGATCGGCGCTGACGGAAAATCCGGGGACAAGCCTGTCGCTGCTGAGATTCCCCAGATCGCCGTCAAAGTGGAACTGCGTGTCCTGAAACTGAAGCTCTTTCTTCATCGGCAGTGACAAAGTACCCGCCAGCGCGACGGTCCCATCCGCCAGATCAACCGGCAGCCCGGCCTTGCTGAGCAATGACAACGGCGGCCGGTCCAGCAAGGACAATGCTGCCGTGACACTGCCCAACGCCTTGATCCGTGCAATCGCCGGCGAGGATTTCTTGATGCTTGTATCCGGAATGATAAAGGACGTCCCAGAGGCATCCACCTCACCGCCCGCATCCGCGATCACAATCCCGCGCTGCGCCGTCGCGGTGAAGCGGCGATCTATCAGGCTGGCTTGCCCTTGCGCGTTTTCGATGGGCGGCAGGGTTTTGACAAAGCGGATCGTTGCATCCTCGAACCCGAAATCCAGATAGAGATCCGGCTTGGACCCGGGCCGCAGACGCAGCGCAAAATCCATGTCCGACAGCAGGCCCTGATACAGGTTCTTTGTCACCCACTCCCGCGGCTTGGGGGCCAGACGTTCGGGCCAGTAGCTTAGCACCTCATCCGAGGTCATGCGATCCAGATGCGCGTCCAGATCGACCGACCACCCGTCAGGCAGGCCCACAAGATCACCGGATGCGCGCACCCGGTGATCCCCATCTTCGATGGTCATCTGACCAAGACGCAGATGAAACGGCGCGAAGGTCATCTTGAAATCCAGATCGGCCTGCCGCAGCTTCAGCGCCTCGGGGAACAGGTCTGCCGGGTTGGCGTCGATGCCGGTCAGGCGCAACTGCGCGTCGAGGCTGTCGAGGGTGCCGTTTTCCACCCCTTGCAGAAACGCCTTCCCTTCCGCCTGGACCGAGCCCCAGGCGGACACTACTGAAACTTCGTTAAAATCAATCTGATGCCCGACGGGGTTGTAGGTGAAATAGGTGCGGGCCGAGTCGAAGGGAACGGGCCGTGTCTCGGGGTTGGGTTGTACTGCCCCGGCCCCAAGGTTGAGCGTGGCAAACAGCGGCCCAACCGCGCCTTCGCCGTCAATACTGCCGCGCAGCGCGCCGGAGATTGGCGTGCGAAGCACCTGCAACCACGCCAACGCCGGGCTTTGGCCATAGACATCTTCGGCCGGCAGATCGGTGATTGAAACGCCGAACCGCGCCTCGGGTGTGCCCAGAACGCTGGTATAGTTCGCCTCGATCCCGCTGACATAATCGCGCCCCGACAGAACCGAGAAGCCCGTCGCCAGCCGCATCTCATTGTCGTTCCGGGTCAGTTGGATGTGGCCACCATCCAGCACCCAGGACCGCCCCAGCCGCAGATCGCGGTAATCCAGTGTGATCGCGTCCAGCTGCACCGAGGTCAGCGCCGATAACATGGGCGACAGGAACACCTGGTCCGAGGATTCGATCAACTGCGCCAGGTTTGGTGCTTCCTGCACAGGAGAGCTGTCGGTTCCTACCGTCAGTGTCAGCGCGCCATCCATCCCTCGGGTCAGTGCGATCTGGGCGCCGCTCAGCATGATGCGTTTGGGGCGCACGTTGCCGCGCAGCAACGGGCGCATGGCCAGGCTGGCCCGCATATCCGACACCTGTGCGATCTGCTGGCCCGCCGCATCGCTGATGCTGACATCGGTCAGGCGCAGGCGGGGTCGCCATCCTTCGTGGATGATAAAGCTGACATCCCCGAACCGGATTTGCAGACCGCCCAAGGTCTGTTCCAGCCGCGCCTCGACCCGGTCGCGCACCCATGCCGGGGCGTGCATACGTTGGCCGATCATCATGAACCCGACCACCACTGCCAGCACCACAAGCAGAATGGTGCCCCGCATCGCCCAAAGGCCTGCCGTCCGTCGGCGCGAGCGGCGGCGTGGGGTGCGTTCCGGCGGATCGCCCCCTTGCTGTTCCTGCTGCGCCAATTTGCTGTTCACGCCTTTTAACCCGCTGGTATCGCCCTATGATCTCGGGCAGCCTTTAAAAACCTTTAGCGGAGTTTCCAATGCCCGACATTTCAGACATGGCCCCCGATTTCACCCTGCCGCGCGACGGCGGTGGCGAGGTGAGCCTTTCGGACCTGCGCGGCAGTACCGTCGTTCTGTTCTTCTATCCTCGGGATGATACGCCGGGCTGCACCAAGGAATCCATCGGTTTCTCGGAACAACTACAGGCCTTTGCGGATGCAGGCGCTCAAGTTTTCGGCATCTCGCGCGACAGCGTGGCCAAGCATGGCAAGTTCGTCGCCAAACACGGCCTGACCACACCGCTACTGTCCGACGAGAACTCGACCGTGTGCGAGGATTATGGCGTCTGGGTCGAGAAGAACATGTATGGGCGCAAATCGATGGGGATCGAACGGTCTACCTTCATCATCGACGGCGAAGGTCGCATCGCGCAGATCTGGCGCAAGGTCAAAGTGCCCGGCCATGTCGAGGCCGTGTTGGAGGCCGTTAAGGCGATGTAAGTCCCTCGACCCCGGCGGCCATCCGGTTTATGTCGCAGCCTTGCAATCAACAGGCGGAGCGCACCCGTGCCCAAAACACTGACCCAGATGGCCACCGAGGTTCTGACCACAGCGGACGGGCGGGCGAAAACCGCCCTGTCCGAACGCCATGCCGCCGCCTGGTTTGCCGCCCGCAAGGGTGAGGGCGAGCCGATTGAGATCGGCACCGCAACGCCACCGCTGCAACCCTCACGCCCCGACAAACCCGAATTGCTGTCGCCCCGCGAGGTTCCAAAGCGCAAACCGGGGACCGAGGCCGGGCGGATCGCCCTGTTGCATGCGGTTGCCCATATCGAGCTGAACGCCGTCGACCTCCATTGGGACATCATCGCGCGCTTTGGCCATGTTCCCATGCCCATCGGCTTTTACGACGATTGGGTCAAATGCGCCGAAGAAGAGTCGCGCCATTTCGAGATGGTTTGTGATTGTCTGGAACAGATGGGCAGCCATTACGGCGCCCTGCCCGCCCATGCAGGCATGTGGCGCGCTGCCGAAGACACCGCCGAGGACCTGATGGGGCGTCTGGCCGTAGTGCCCATGGTGCTTGAAGCGCGCGGGCTGGACGTGACGCCGGGCATGATCGACATCTTCCGCAAGGCCAAAGCCGAACAGGCCATCGCGGCGTTAGAGCTGATCTATGCCGAAGAGGTGGGCCATGTCGCCTACGGCTCGAAATGGTTTCATTTCCTCTGCGGGCGCGAGAATGCCGACCCCAAGGACGTGTTCCATACGCTTGTGAGGCGTTACTTCCACGGCGTGCTGAAACCGCCCTTTAACGAGGAAAAACGCGCCGAGGCCGGGTTGCCGCCCGATTTCTACTGGCCGCTGACCGAAGACCTGCCCTTGCCGGGCGCTGTCTCAAAGTGATCCTTGCCGGTTAATTTCGGCAAAATCCCGCCGATCACGTGGGGTAAAATTGCGAGGTTTGTGGCAAATTGGTCAACAAACTTGCCGCATGGCCACGACCCGTTTATGCAATCGCCCCAAGGGACGGCTACTGCACCACGACCGGTCCCGATCTTGGGGATGAGAGGTAAGACGCGTGCGAACACGTCTGGCAATTAAGTTTCACTCGTGGCTTGAACGCCGCTTCCCGGAACGCCGGGTTTTTCTGAAATCTGATCAAGACACGCGGTTCATCCGGCTTAGCTCGGAAACGCAGGTAGCTGCTGTTGCCGGTGTGGCCGTGATGGTGGGCTGGACGACGGTTGCCACCGCGATCCTGCTGATGGACAGCATCGGATCCGGCAATTTCCGCGAGCAGGCAAAACGCGATCAGGCGACTTATCAGGAACGTCTGAACATTCTGTCCACAGAACGCGATTCTCGCGCGCAGGAAGCACTGGCCGCACATGAACGGTTCAATGCGGCGCTCGAACAGATCTCGGCCATGCAGTCCGAATTGCTGGCCTCGGAAAACCGCAGGCGCGAGTTGGAAACCGGGATCGAAGTCATCCAGACCACCCTGCGCGCGACCATGAAACAGCGCGAAGAGGTTCGGACCGAGCTGGCCAACCTGCAACAGGGTGCTGACGGTTCAGACATGTATATGGCGGCGGTCGCCAACCCCGCGCAGATGGAATTCATGACCGAGGCACTGGCGCGCACAGCGGAGGAACGCGATCAGATCGCCACCGATGCGCAGGATGCCCTGGATCAGCGCGACGAGCTGGAGCTGGAAATCCAGCTGATGCAGGAACGTAGCGACGAGATCTTCCGCCAGTTGGAAGAGGCCATGGTAATCTCGGTCGAGCCGCTGGACAAAATGTTCCGTCAGGCAGGCATGCCCACAGATCGTATCATCGAAGAGGTCCGGCGCGGATATAGCGGTATGGGCGGTCCGCTGACCCCTTTATCCTTCAGCAGCCGCGGCACTGAAGAAGAGCTGACGGCTGACGAAATCCGGGCCAACAAACTGCTGCAACAGATGGATCAACTGAACCTGTACCGTCTGGCTGCGGAAAAAGCGCCCTTTGCCAATCCGGTGCATTCCGCCGTGCGTTTCACCAGCGGCTTCGGCACCCGCCGCGATCCCAAAAGCGGCGGTCGGCGGATGCATAATGGCGTTGATTTTGCCGGGCCTCAGGGCACCGACATCTTTGCAACCGCTGATGGAGTGGTCACCCACGCAGGCTGGCAATCCGGGTTTGGCCGCCTTGTGAAGATCAAGCATGCCTTCGGGATTGAGACACTTTACGCTCATAACACCAAGATCAACGTAAAGGTTGGCCAAAGGGTCTCGCGCGGGGATCATATTGCTGATATGGGTAGCACCGGACGGTCCACCGGCACGCATTTGCACTATGAGGTGCGCGTGAACGGAAAACCCGTGAACCCAATGACTTACATCAAGGCTGCGAGAAATGTTTTCTAAGAGCAAAATCAACGAGCCCGCATCCAAGGATTCTGAGGCGGCGAAACCTGCTGCTCCGGCGACTCCGGCGGCCCCTGCACCATCCGAGCCCAAGGCCAGCACCACGCCCAAGCCCAAGCCGCCCGCGTCGGTTCTGTCCTCGGACCTGCACATCACCGGTAACATCAAGACAACCGGCGACATTCAGGTTGAAGGCACCGTCGAAGGCGACATCCGCGCGCATCTTCTGACCATCGGTGAAACCGCCACCATCAAGGGTGAAGTCACCGCCGACGACGTTGTGGTCAATGGCCGTATCGTGGGCCGCGTGCGTGGCCTGAAGGTCCGCCTGACCTCGACCGCGCGGGTTGAAGGCGACATCATCCACAAGACCATCGCCATCGAAAGCGGCGCGCATTTCGAAGGCTCGGTCCAGCGTCAGGACGATCCGCTGAACCCGGGTCGCAGCGCGAAATCCGGCGGCAACCCTGCGGCGGAAGTCAAGCAGTAAGCCATTCGCCGAATAGAATTCGAAAACGCCGCGGGACCTTCCTGCGGCGTTTTTCTTTTGGGCCTGCGACGGGCCGTTTTGCGTTTCCCGTCAGGCGGGAACTGGCTTAGGCTCGGGCCATGTTCATGTTTCTAAGCGTTGTTGCCCTGATCGCTGCTGTCGTTGCCTACTACCTGTGGTCGCGCAGACAGGCGCGCGCGCAGTTGCTGGCAACGCCGCTGACTGCGTCTCAGCGCCAGACGATTGAGACGATGGTGCCAATTGTCGAACGCCTGCCGTCCGAGCTGCGCGCCAAGCTTGAAGGCAAGATGAACCTGTTTCAGAACCAGGTCAGCTTCTATGGCTGTGACGGGCTGGAAGTGACCGAAGATATGCGGTTGTCGATTTCCGTTCAGGCCTGCCTGCTGGTCGTGAACACCGATATGTGGTTCGACAACCTGACCACCATTCTGATCTACCCGAACGCCTTCAAATCCCGCCAACAACGGCGCAGCGGCTATGTGGTGACCGAGAAAGAGATCGTGCGCACCGGGGAAAGCTGGAACCGGGGGCCGGTTATCCTGTCCTGGGCGCACAGCCAGCAAGGCGCGTTGAACGACCATGACGGGCATAACGTCGTCTTTCACGAATTCGCGCATCAGATTGACGACCTGTCAGGCGGCACGGATGGCGTGCCGGTTCTGAGCCGAGGACAAAGCTATGCCGACTGGGAACGCGTTTTTGTATCCGCCTATGACGCCCATGTCCGCGCCGTCGAAACCTGGCAACCAACTGTCATAGACCCATACGGAGCAGAAGGCCATGAAGAGTTCTTTGCCGTCTCGGTCGAGGTTTTCTTCGAACGACCGCGGGCGCTGAAATCCAGCAATCCAGACGTCTATGACCAACTGTCCCAACTGTTTCATCTGGACCCGGTCAGCTGGAATTAGCCAAACCTGCCGCGTTTGACGAAAGCCGGGAAAAACTCCCCTTTCTCAAAAAAATTAACAAATGGCATTTCCTGAATTAGACTAAAAACCATTGGTTTAACGGAGGAGTTTCCATGTCATCCAAATTGATGGCCGAGTTTATCGGCACATTCTGGCTGGTGCTGGGCGGTTGCGGCAGTGCGGTTCTGGCGGCGGGTGTTGCCGATGTCGGGATCGGCTGGCTGGGCGTGTCCTTTGCCTTTGGCCTGACGGTTCTGACCATGGCCTATGCGGTCGGTCCGATCTCGGGCGGGCATTTCAACCCGGCTGTCAGCCTTGGCCTGATGATCGGCGGGCGGTTCGACGCCAAGGATCTGATCCCCTATTGGATCGCTCAGGTCGCCGGGGCCATTGTTGCAGCCGTTGTTCTTTATGTGATTGTCAGCGGCGCGCCCGGGTTTGAGGGTGTGGGCGGATTCGCCTCGAACGGGTATGGCGAGGCGTCGCCGGAAGGTTATTCGATGATGTCTGCGCTGGTGATCGAGATCGTGATGACCGCGTTCTTCCTGCTGATCATCCTCGGCGCGACGTCCGACAAAGCGCCTGCTGGCTTTGCGCCCATCGCCATTGGTCTGGGCCTGACCCTGATCCACCTGATCTCGATCCCGGTGACCAACACGTCGGTCAACCCGGCGCGGTCGACCGGGGTTGCTCTGTTTGCCGATGGCCCTGCCCTTGCACAGCTTTGGTTGTTCTGGGTCGCGCCACTGATCGGCGGAGCCATTGGCGCGTTGATCTGGAAGGCAATGGCGTCCGACGACTGAACCCCTTCACGGCGCGGCCAAAAGGGTCGCGCCGGTTGAACTGCGGCAAGACACAGGTCTGCGCAGAATTCTTGTACCCGGAACTGGCTGGTTGAATTTCGCCCAAAAGCGGCGAAAACTCCGCCTTATGTGTATGAGAGATTTTTCATGACCTCCGGAACCGGTTTCAAACGCCCTGTCTCGGCTATTCCGGTGACACCCGGATGGATTGCGATGCTGGGCATTCCGATCCTGCATTACCTCTGGCCTGACATGCCGGGTGTGTCTGACCGGGATCAAACGGTTTTGTTTGCCCTGACGATCTTTGGGCTGATGGCTGCGGCTGAATTCGCCATTTGCAAGCTGCACCGGATGCCCGGCAGCGGGCTGGTCTACAAACCGCAGAATTTCCGTGACCCCGCCTATATTCGGGCTTACCAGATCAAGCTGGTGGGATTGGCAACCAGCGCCGCGCTACTGGCCCTGGTCTATTGGTCCGCCGACCTGTACCACGGCGACTGGTACTGGCCCTTCTTTTCCCTGCTTGCCGACTATTGGTGGCTGATCCTGACCGTCGTTCTAAGCGTCGTCACATCCGTCCATTTCATGATGCGCCACCCCCGCGACGGCATGTGGCATCTGGGCCGGGTTGTCCTGACGCTTGGGCAAGAGTCGCTGCACGCGCGCGGTCTCAAGGTGTACATGCTGGGCCTGTTGGTCAAAGGCTTCTTTCTGCCGCTAATGTTCTGCTATCTGGTCTATGACTGGAGCTTTTTTCAGTCGCGATCGCTATGGGAGGCCACAACCTTTCCCGAGGTCTATGAATACCTCTACCGGTTTTCCTTCTTCCTTGACCTGACCATCGTGGTGATCGGATACGCCACGGCCACGCGGCTGTTGATGTCCCATATCCGGTGGACAGAAACGACCGTCAGCGGCTGGCTGGTCTGCGTGCTGTGTTATTCGCCCTTCTGGCAGGTGCTGTCGCGCGAGTACTTCAATTATGTGCAGGACGGGTTCGCCTGGGGCGCGTGGCTGTGGGATTACCCGGTCATTTATACGATCTGGGGCTGTACGATCCTGTTCTGCCTGTTCATCTATACTCTGGCCTCAGCACGAATGGGGCTGCGGTTTTCGAACCTCACCTATCGCGGTCTGGCCTGCGATTTCCCCTATAACATCACCAAACACCCCGCCTATATCAGCAAGAACCTCAGCTGGTGGATGGTATCGATCCCGTTCATCGCGGTGGATTTCTGGACCGGAGTGGCCAATTGCGTGGCGCTGTTGGGCATCAACGTCATCTATTTCCTGCGCGCCTGGCATGAGGAACGGTGCTTGTCTCAGGCACCGTCGTACCGGGCCTATCAGCGGCATGTGAATGAATACGGGATGCTGGCGCGGATCCGGCAGGTGGTTCTGCCGACCCCGCCGCGCACTTCGGAAAAGGTGAACTGATCCGATACGGGTACCCCGGCGCAGTCATCCACGCCGGAGTACAGGTTTATTCGGTGACCGTGACGGTTTTCATGACGTCAGGCTGGCCTGTGACCGCCCCGGTCTGAGAGTGGCCGCGTTTGATCGCGTCGACCACCTCCATCCCTTCGGTGACCTGACCGACGACGGTGTACTGACCATCCAGAAACGGGCCCGGATCGAACATGATGAAAAACTGCGAGTTCGCGCTGTCCGGATCGTTTGACCGCGCCATGCCAACGATACCGCGATCAAAGGTGCGGTCCGAAAACTCGGCAGGCAGATCAGGACGGTCCGAGCCGCCACGACCGGCATAGCGCATATCAAAGGACGCGTCCGACTGGTCGCCGTACTGAACATCCCCGGTCTGGGCCATGAATCCGTCGATCACGCGGTGGAACACGACACCGTCATATTGGCCTTCGCTGGCCAGGGCGGTGATCTGTTCGACATGCTGGGGCGCCAGATCTTCGAACAGGTCGATGGTGATGGTGCCGTTGGCCCCTTCTCCTTCGACCTCGATCTGAAGCCCCGTGGCCAGCGCCGGGCTGGCCAGCAGGGCAAAAGCGGCGGCCAGCTTACGCATCTGCGGCCACTTTCACGCTGATCATGCGATCGGGGCTTGCAGGCGGCTCGCCACGAGTGATGGCGTCCACATGCTCCATACCTTCGATGACGCGGCCATAAACGGTGTATTGACCGTTCAGGAAGTGGTTGTCCTTGAAGTTGATGAAGAATTGCGAGTTGGCCGAGTCCGGGTTCTGCGAGCGCGCCGCGCCCAGCGTCCCGCGATCATGCGGCAGCTTCGAGAATTCCGCCGGAACGTTCGGCAGCGACGATCCACCGGTGCCCGCCATGCGCAGGTTGAACCCGTCTTCCATGTCGCCATGCTGCACGTCGCCGGTTTGCGCCATGAAGCCGTCGATCACACGGTGGAAGGCCACGTTGTCATACTCGCCCCCACGGGCCAGTTCCTTCATCCGCGCGCTGTGCTGCGGGGCCACATCGGGCAGCAGCTCGATCACGACATTGCCGTCTTTTAGCTCGATGATGATGGTGTTTTCGGGATCCTTGATTTCGGCCATCTGGCCCTCCTGTCGTTTTGTCTTGCGCAAATACCTATGCGCCGGGCGCGTGAATGCCAAGTGACGCATTGACCTGAGGGCAAAATGAAGGAAAAGAACCGCCTAAATCGGTATCAAACTCACGAAGGATTGCACGATGGGCTGGAAAACGCTGGACGACATGGACCTGAACGGCAAACGCGTCTTGGTGCGCGTGGACATCAACGTGCCCGTCGTGGACGGCGTTGTCACCGACGCCACGCGCATCGAACGGATCGTGCCCACCGTCCGCGACATTCTGGCCGCCGGCGGTAAACCGATCCTGCTGGCGCATTTCGGGCGTCCGGGCGGTGAGCGGCGCGAGAACCTGTCGCTAAAGCAGTTGGTCCCGACATTGGAAAGCGCCTTTGGCACCCCGGTCCTGTTTGCCGCCGATTGCGTCGGAGCCGAGGCTGAACTGGCCGCAGATGCGCTGCAACCGGGTCAGGTGCTGCTGCTGGAAAACACCCGCTTTCATGCAGCCGAGACCAAGAATGACGCCGATCTGGCCGCAGGTATGGCCAAGCTGGGCGATGTCTATTGCAACGACGCGTTTTCAGCCGCGCACCGCGCCCACAGCTCGACCGAGGCACTGGCCCGCCTTCTGCCCGCCTGCGCAGGCCGTTTGATGCAAGCTGAGCTACTGGCTTTGGAGGGCGCTCTGGGTGCCCCAAAACGCCCCGTGACCGCAGTTGTGGGCGGCGCGAAAGTGTCGACCAAGTTGGAACTGCTGGGCAATTTGATCGACAAGGTGGATTACCTGGTGATCGGCGGCGGCATGGCCAACACCTTCCTTGTCGCCAAGGGGATCAGCGTCGGCAAATCGCTGGCCGAGCGTGAGATGAAGGACACCGCTGCCGAGATCTTGGCCAAGGCCGAAACCTCGGGCTGCACTATTGTCCTGCCCACCGATATTGTTGTGGCCGAAAACTTTGCGGCAAATGCCCCGCATCAGGTGCTTCCCGCCGATCACTGCCCTGACGAGGGCATGATCCTTGACGCAGGCCCCGAAAGCGTCGCCGCGATCTCTGAGATTTTCGCAAAAAGCCAGACGCTGATCTGGAACGGCCCGCTGGGTGCGTTCGAACTGGAACCGTTTGACGCGGCCACCAATGCCGCCGCGCTGAAAGCCGCGGCGCTGACACGGTCCGGGCAACTGGTCTCGGTCGCGGGTGGCGGTGACACGGTTGCGGCGCTGAATGCCTCGGGCGCTGCGCATGACTTCTCGTATATCTCGACAGCAGGCGGCGCGTTCCTTGAGTGGATGGAAGGCAAAACCCTGCCCGGCGTCGCAGCACTGGATCAGTGACGCAGGCCTGCGCGGCGAGACATTCTGACTCAGGCTGACATTTTTGCGAATCAGGGGATTCACATCGCGAATCACCTGTGACATAGTGCTGGCAGAGGTTCGAAAAGGACCCGTTATTGAGGCAAGTTTTCATACGGCGGTAAACAGAGTGTCCCGTTCCAATCGCCCCGGTTTGGGCTCAGTTGCTTTCTTCTCGGTGGCTTTCATGCTGGGTGTCTATTTCACCTTTGCCGCCGTGCAGGGTGACTATGGCCTGTTCCGACGGGTCGAGATTGCGGCGGAACGGGACGCTCTGTCGCGCGATCTGGCCAATTTGGATGCCGAGATCACGGAATTGGAGAACCTGACCCGCAGGCTATCGGATACCTATCTGGATCTGGACCTTCTGGATCAGCAGGCCCGCTCGGTTCTGGGCATGATCCGCGCCGATGAGATTGTGATCCGGTAAGCCGACCCGCGCCCTCTGCCCCATATATTTCCGAAAACCTATCATCACGTGCCAGCCGGATTCCGCGTCTGGCGACGCTGCGTCACATTTGCACTCGCCAGACCGTCGCAAATGCTCTAAAAGATAGTTTAACGCTAAACTATCTGTCCGAAAGGGGGAGATCGCCACGATGGCTGCGCGAAAAACCACAAAGAAACCAAATGTTTCTGCGGAAGAGCTTAAAACCTACTACCGCGAAATGCTGCTGATCCGCCGATTCGAAGAAAAGGCTGGCCAGCTTTATGGCATGGGTCTGATCGGTGGGTTCTGCCACCTGTATATCGGTCAGGAAGCGGTGGTTGTTGGCCTCGAGGCGGCGGCACAGGACGGTGACAAACGCATCACCTCGTATCGCGATCACGGCCATATGCTGGCCTGCGGCATGGATCCGGGTGGTGTGATGGCCGAACTGACCGGGCGCGAAGGCGGCTTGTCCAAGGGCAAAGGCGGCTCGATGCACATGTTCTCGAAAGAGAAGCATTTCTATGGCGGCCACGGCATCGTCGGTGCGCAGGTTCCGCTTGGGGCCGGTCTGGCCTTTGCGGACAAGTACAAAGAAAACGGCGGTGTCACCTTCACCTATTTCGGGGACGGTGCGGCAAACCAGGGACAGGTCTATGAGACCTTCAACATGGCCGCACTATGGGACCTGCCCGTGGTGTTCGTGATCGAGAACAACCAATACGCCATGGGTACCGCTCAGGCGCGGTCGACCTCGACCAAGGACATCTATCACCGGGGCGAGGCGTTCGGCATTCCCGGCGAGATCGTCAACGGCATGGACGTGCTGGCCGTCAAGGAAGCCGGTGAAAAAGCCGTGGCTCACTGCCGTTCGGGCAAGGGCCCTTACATCCTTGAGGTCAAGACCTACCGCTATCGCGGCCACTCGATGTCCGACCCGGCCAAGTACCGGACCCGGGAAGAGGTTCAAAAGGTGCGCGAACAAAGCGACCCGATCGAGCACGTGCGTGAGCTGCTGCTGTCCGGCAAACACGCCTCCGAGGATGACCTGAAAGCGATCGACAAGGAAATCAAAGAGATCGTTAATCAGGCCGCCGAATTCTCGAAAGAAAGCCCCGAGCCTTCCGTAGAAGAGCTCTGGACCGATATTTACGCCTGAGAGGACGACTAAGACATGGCAACCGAAATTCTCATGCCCGCCCTTTCGCCCACGATGGAAGAGGGCACGCTGGCCAAATGGCTGGTCAAGGAAGGCGACACCGTATCCTCGGGCGACATCATGGCCGAGATTGAAACCGACAAGGCGACGATGGAGTTCGAAGCAGTCGATGAAGGTATCGTCGGCAAAATCCTGATCGCCGAAGGCACCGAAGGGGTCAAGGTAAACACCCCCATCGCGATCCTTGTTGAGGAAGGCGAAGACGCCTCCGCCCTGCCCGCGGCTGCGCCCGCAGCCGCAGCGGTGGCCGAGGCCGCCCCTGTGGCGGTTGAGGCCCCCGCTCCTGCCCCGGTGGTCGATCTGTCCCCCGACTGGCCCGCCGATGCCGAAATGAAGTCCGAAACCGTGCGCGAAGCCCTTCGGGACGCCATGGCCGAGGAAATGCGCAACGACCAGGACGTCTTCCTGATGGGCGAGGAAGTCGCCGAGTATCAGGGCGCGTACAAAATCTCCCAGGGCCTTCTGGACGAATTCGGCTCCAAACGCGTGATCGACACCCCGATCACCGAACATGGCTTTGCCGGTATCGCGGTCGGTTCGGCCTTTGGTAGTCTGAAACCGATTGTCGAGTTCATGACCTTCAACTTCGCCATGCAGGCGATTGACCAGATCATCAACTCTGCCGCCAAGACGCTGTATATGTCCGGTGGTCAGATGGGCTGCCCCATCGTGTTCCGAGGGCCCAACGGTGCCGCCGCCCGCGTGGCCGCGCAGCACTCTCAGGACTACGCGGCATGGTACATGCAGATCCCCGGCCTGAAAGTCGTCATGCCTTATTCCGCAGCTGACGCCAAAGGCCTGCTGAAATCGGCGATCCGCGACCCCAACCCGGTGATCTTCCTTGAAAACGAAATCCTCTACGGCCGGTCCTTCGACATGCCGCAAGTGGATGACCTGACCATCCCACTGGGCAAGGCGCGCATCTGGCGCGAGGGCTCGGACGTGACCATCGTCAGCTTTGGCATCGGCATGCAATACGCGCTGGAAGCCGCCGACAAGCTGGCCGAAGACGGCATCAGCGCCGAAGTGATCGACCTGCGCACCATCCGCCCGATGGACACCGGCGCGATCATCAACTCGGTGATGAAAACCAACCGTCTGGTCACGGTCGAAGAAGGCTGGCCGCAAGGCTCGGTCGGCAGTTACATCAGCTCGGTGGTGATGCAGGAAGCGTTCGATTACCTCGACGCACCGGTCATCAACTGCACCGGCAAGGATGTTCCGATGCCTTATGCGGCGAACCTTGAAAAGCTGGCGTTGGTGACCACGGATGAGGTCATCGCGGCGGTCAAACAAGTGACCTACCGATAGGCAATGACCCCCGGGAACGTACATAATCCTGCGGGCGTGGACTGGCTTTTCGAAAGCCTCGTCTCGGCGCGCAAGGACAATAACCGCAACCTTCTTTATGTTTGTGCGGCGTTCCTGTTGGTCTCCTTTGTCAGCATCGCGTTCAATCTGGATGCCTTCGACCAGCTTCAGTTCGATCTGCTGTCGGTCGAAGGCAGTCTGACAAGCGCCTGGCCTATCCGGGCCATGCTGTGTGTCGCCTGTGTCGTGTCCTATGCCTCGGTCATTTACATCGTGCTCGAACAGCAGCGCCTGCAGCTGGGCATGGATTATCTGGCCGCCATCGAACACAGCGACGCAGCCGCCCTGGGCCAGTTCACCGAATGGCTTGAACAGAACCATCCGCGCGTCTCCAAGGCGCGCTCTGTGGTCGTGGGGGTGTTCGTCACCTTCTGCGCGGCCATTCTCCTGATCGATATCGCAACGCTGATCTACTCATTTTCGAAGTAAGAGGACATGAAGACATGCCCACCGAAATTCTGATGCCCGCCCTTTCGCCCACGATGGAGGAAGGCACGCTTGCCAAATGGCTGGTTAAAGAGGGCGACACTGTCTCTTCCGGCGACTTGCTGGCCGAGATCGAAACCGACAAGGCCACGATGGAGTTTGAGGCCGTTGACGAAGGCACCATCGGCAAGATCCTGATCGCCGAAGGCACCGAAGGCGTCAAGGTCAACACCGCCATTGCAGTCCTGCTGGAAGATGGCGAAAGCGCTGATGATATCGCGGCCACACCTGCCAAGGCTCCTGAGGCGGCCCCAGCCGCCGCGGGTAACGAGGCTGCCGCGCCAGCGGCATCCGAGGCACCCGCCCCTGCCCCGGCGGCCCCGGTCAAGGCAGATGGTGGACGGATCTTTGCCTCGCCGCTGGCCCGTCGCATCGCCGCGCAAAAAGGTCTTGACCTCGCGCGGATCACTGGGTCCGGCCCGCATGGTCGTATCGTCAAGGCCGACGTCGAAGGCGCAACCGCAACGGCCCCTGCCGCTGCCCCGGCATCCGCCGCAGCGGCTCCGGCGGCTGCTGCCCCGGCTGGCCCATCGGCAGATGCTGTCGCCCGGATGTACGAAACTCGCGAGTACGAGGAAATCAAACTCGACGGGATGCGCAAAACCATCGCCGCGCGCCTGTCCGAGGCCAAGCAGACCATCCCGCATTTCTACCTGCGCCGTGACATCAAGCTGGACGCCTTGCTGAAATTCCGCAGCCAGTTGAACAAGCAGTTGGAAGGCCGTGGCGTGAAGCTGAGCGTCAATGACTTCATTATCAAGGCCGTCGCCAACGCACTGCAACAGGTTCCGGCCTGCAATGCGGTTTGGGCGGGCGATCGGGTTCTGCAATTGAAACCCTCGGACGTGGCTGTCGCCGTCGCCATCGAAGGCGGGTTGTTCACTCCGGTTCTGCAGGATGCCGACACCAAATCACTCTCGGCCCTTTCGACCGAGATGAAAGACCTTGCTGGTCGCGCGCGCGAGCGCAAGCTGGCCCCGCACGAATATCAGGGTGGCACGTTTGCAATCTCGAACCTGGGCATGTTTGGCATCGACAATTTCGACGCCATCGTGAACCCGCCGCATGCGGGCATTCTGGCTGTTGGTTCAGGCGTCAAGAAACCGGTTGTGGGCGATGACGGAGAACTGGCCGTTGCCACCGTCATGTCCGTTACCATGTCGGTCGATCACCGCGTTATCGACGGCGCGCTTGGGGCGGAACTGCTGCAGGCCATCGTCGACAATTTGGAAAACCCGATGGTCATGCTGGCCTGAACGAAATTCTCCCGCCGGGTCCAAGCCCGGCGGGAATTTTTGCGATCACCGCCATGATGTGAGCGGGCGTGATCGCCCGGGCAATTGCCTAACACCCGATCCCATACCACCTTGGATGCATAGACAACCCAGATGCACAGGTGCGCCATGGCTTTCGGAACTACCACAAAAACCCTGTTACTGGTCGCGCTGACGGCGACCGCGCTGCCCGCTGCGGCCATTGCCAAGCCCAACAGTTATCCGGGTGAGAATTCAAAGTTCAAATCCAGCGACCCCGCCGTGATCGCCCAGCAAAAAGCCGAGCAGAAACAGCGCTTTGAAGAGCGGAAAAAACGGCGTGAGGAAAGACGGTTCAAGCGGTTGAACCGAAAGAAGAACCGCTTGAACTGATCCTTACTGGTCCTTGCCCAGCATGTGATCCATCGAGATCGAGGGCTGATCGCATCCGGCCTCGCCCACGATCTTAGCGGGAATACCGGCCACGGTTTTGCACGATGGCACGGGTTGCAGAACCACGGACCCGGCCGCGATACGGCTGCAATGGCCGACCTCGATATTGCCCAGAACCTTGGCCCCGGCACCGATCAGAACACCGTTCCCGATCTTGGGATGGCGCTGTTCCTCTTCCTTGCCGGTCCCGCCCAACGTCACCGAATGCAGCATCGAGACATTGTCGCCCACAACCGCAGTTTCGCCGATCACGATAGAATGGGCGTGGTCGATCATGATGCCCTTGCCGATCTTGGCAGCCGGGTGAATGTCGATCCCGAAAATCTCGGACGAGCGCATCTGGAAGAAATAGGCCAGATCGTGCCGGCCCTTGGTCCACAGCCAATGTGCAACCCGGTAGGCCTGCATAGCCTGATAGCCCTTGAAATACAGAATCGGCTGTAACAGGCGGTGGCACGCCGGATCGCGTTCATAAACGGCCATCAAATCGGCCCGCGCCGCTTCGACCAGGCTTGGATCGTCGGCATAGGCCTCATCCACGATCTCGCGCAGGACCATCATCGACATCTCGTTCGAGCACAGCTTGGCCGAAACCCGATAGGACAAAGCCCGGTCAAGGCTGCGATGGTGCAGGATACAGGCATGCACCAGCCCGCCCATCAGCGGCTCTTGCTCCACCGCTTCGGTGGCTTCCGAGGTGATGCGATCCCAAACCGGGTCGACTTGTGTCACATGGCTGCGCTTTCTGAACATAGCTTTTGATCCTTTGCTGCGCCTAGAATGCCATTTAGTGGCAAAAACACCAAACGCAAACCCGTGAACTGCATCGCAACGAAAATGAATGAGTCCCAGCGCCGTTATTTCGAGACACAAATTCGCGAGCGATTGGCCGAATTGGCGGCACTTTCTGCCTCGGGGCAGCAGGCACAGGCTGTAGTGGAATTGGATCAGCAAGCGGTTGGACGGCTCAGCCGCATGGATGCGCTGCAATATCAGGCCATGGCCAAGGCGCAGCAGGCCAACCGGGATATTGAAGCCCACCGCCTGAACGCCGCCTTGCAACGTCTTGAGGACGGTGAATACGGCTATTGCGAGGATTGTGGCGAGCGGATTCCCGATGGCCGTCTGAAGCTGGATCTGGCGGCCAGTAAATGCGTCAGTTGCGCGTCCGGCTGATGTGAAAACGGATCAACTGTCGCAGAACCATCTCAAAACACTGGCAATATTGCACATCGTCAAACCCCGGCTCATCCGCCAGAACCCGTGTACGCGCCGCGGCCATAAGCGAGCCGTTGCCATATAGAGGATGCAGACGCCCGGTTTTCTGAACATGGGCGTCGGCCAGTTCCGCCTCGGTAATCATCTGCACGCACAGGCGCTTGCGGCTAAGGCGCGGCGCGGCCAGCAAGGCCCGCGCCGCCGAACTGAGATCGCCGTGAAGAACCGGACGCATGGCGGCGGTTTACCCAACGGTCGCGCGCGCCGTTGCGCCCGGCCCGAATATGGCCGAGACCTGCGCGACCTCAATCTCAAACGCTCCGGTCACGCCATCCGCGATCCGCATCGCCGTTGAGTAGGTCCAGCGGGGCTGTGTTGAAAGATCCTCGCGAATGACCGTGCCGCCCGAGTGGACCCGAACGAGATAAGACTCGGTCTCTTCGCCCAGCGGAACATCCAGACCAGACCAGTCATCACCGTCCAACCGGGTGCGCCGGACCCATGTCGCCTCATGACCGGCGGAGATCTGACGCACCGCCAAATGCGCGGGGGAATAGGGCCGCAACCCGTTACCGTCAAAGGCGTGAACCAGGTGCTCATAAGCCGGATCATCATAACCGCGCGTTGCCGGTCCGATGCGATAGTGCTTGTCCACGCGCCGCTCGGTCCGCAACAGGTTGATCTGCGAGACGCTGTCATTCAGCAGCACAAAGAGTGAGCCATCGGGCCAGGCATCCGGCATCAAGGCGTCGGTCCCCAACTGGCCCCGCAGCCGCCCGGACAAGGCATAAACACCGGGGCTTTCGAGATAGGCGCTTGAGAACTGGAAGATTTCCCAGTTGCCGGGCGTTCCATCCCCGATGGCCGCCAGATTGAGACCGTTCAGCAAAGACTCGCGCGGTTGAGATTCCAACTGACCGTCAATCAGCCGAACCCGCAGCAACGGGCCTTCATCCCAGACCCCGGCACTTGCGCGTCGCAGGGGCGTTTCAGTCAGACCAATCGTCGCCGGGGCGGTGATCACATCGCTGAGCGAATAGCCCTGATCATTGGTCGAGCTATAGACGGCGGCATTTCCCGGCCATGGGTCCGCTGCAACAGCCAGATACGGCGCGTGCGGCAACTCGGCCCCGGTGATCAGCGGCAGGTCCATGAAGACCGGCAAAACGGGCACCGGGGCCAAATAGGGCCGCACAGTCGGGGGTTCGTCTTCAATGTCCGACAGCTTGTAGACACCGTGTTCAATGCGAACCGCGTCGGCCAGTTGCAACCCGGCGCTTTCCAGCCGGTCGATCCGGTACCGCGCACCGGTGTCATCGTCAGACAACCGCACCACATCCCCCGCCCCAAGATGCATCATGGAGGGCGGCAGCGCAAAACGCGCAGAGTCGCGGGACACCCGCGCCTCGCTCAACCACCGCTCAGCAGTTTGCCGCCCCTCGCCACGTGTCATCGACAAGGGCATTTCGTTGACCGCGACAGAATGGGTTTTGTCGTCGGGCAAAATCGCCTCTTCCGCCACAATATCGTGGTCGGAATCGGATTGGACAAAACGCAGACGGACCCGACCGGTCATCTCGGCTTCGGCCTCGCGACGATATTCGACGGTGCCGTCAAGATCAGCGCTAATCGCCAGGCGATCCGGATCGACGTCAATGGCGCCAAAGCCGTCCCGCATTTGGAACCGCAACACGCCATCCCGCTCGATCGCGTCGAACCCATAGCGCAGCATCAACGGTTGCAGGGCCGAGCGCGCGTTGGTGACATCTTCGATCACATAGCCCCGCACCACACCGTATAGGCCGCTGACGTCAATATCGGTGACACCTGCGCCATGGCAGATCTCGGTCACGACCGAGGCCAGCGTGCGCGCGCCGGACCGCCCGTTCAGCCAATGGCCACGGGCATAATTCGCCCCATCGCTCCATTTCCCGCGGCGGTTCGGGAAGGCCGGGAACTGTCGCGCATCCCAGGCCCAGACATAGGCGTTCGACAGATCCACCATGGGCTTGCCGTAGACGGGTGATTTTGGATTCACCTGAGGATCGGCCCAATAGGTCAGCATCGCCGTCAGGTACTGAACCTGAATGAAATCGTCGCGCATCCCGTTCGAATAGGCCGGAAGCCGGGATTCCGAGGATTTGGGGTCCAAAAACTTGTTCGGCTGGTTCGTGCCCTTGTCAATGGCGGCGCAGCCCAATTCCGTGAACCAGATCGGTTTCGAGCCCGGCACCCAATCGGTCGGGTTTGCCTGCCTTACGCCATCGATCCGGTTGTGGTGCGTGTTCGACCACCAGTTGCGCAGATCCTTGTACCGCCAGATCCACGGCTCATCATGCTCGCCATCCTCGATCGGAGTGCGAATTTGCGCCACGTCCTCTTCGGGCGATGCATAGTACCAATCATACCCTTCGCCGCCTTCGATATTGCTGCGAAGGTAGTCCAGATCGTAGATCGACGGCGCGCCTGCGGCGGCATCCAGATGATCCTCGCCGTCGCGCCAGTCGGACAGGGGCATGTAATTGTCGATGCCGACAAAATCGATGTCATCATCTGCCCATAAGGGATCGAGGTGGAACAGCCGATCACTGGTGCCGGGTGGCTGATAGCCGAAATACTCGCTCCAATCCGCCGCATAGCCGATTTTCGTGTTTGGACCCAAAATCTTGCGCACCTCGGACGCCAGCGCGCGCAGCTGCGCCACCGCCGGGAACCCGTTGGCACCGCGGATCTGAGTCAGGCCTCGCATCTCGGACGCAATGCAGAAGGAATCGACCCCACCCGCGGCCTTGCACAACGCCGCATAGTGCAGAATGAAGCGGCGAAGGCCCCATTCCTGCGGACCGGTATAGGTGACAACGCCGTCGCCAACCACAAAATCGCTGGCGCGTGCCGTCCCGAAGAACTGCGCCACCTGCACATCCGCCGAGATGGTTTGATCCGGTGAACCGGTACGTCCCGGCGCGATATTCAAGGTGATGCGCCCGCGCCATGGCAGGTGCGGCTGGTTGGCGTTATCAGACCAGGGGTCAGGCAAACCGTTGCCCTTCAACTGCTCCATCAGAATGAACGGATAGAACATGACCCGCTTGCCGCGCTGTTTCAGGTGCCGGATCGCCTCGACCACAGAAGCATCCGCCGGGGTTCCGCCATAAACCGGGCGATTGTCGTCATGCGCTACGATCTGAGCGTAACTGCGCCGGACGCCCGAGACACGCCATGGCATCCCCTGTCCATCCGCATCCCGACGCTCGACCTTTGGCCGAATTTCGCAGGACGCGCAGCGCAGATCATCCCCGAACCACGAAACGATAAGCGAGGCGGCGTCGCATCCCGGCAGTTCCCGTCCCAACGCCCGCGTGGACGACACCAGATCGGTCCGACCTGATGCCGAGCTGACATTGGCCGGTGCGTTCTTGCCGTAGCCCAGCGCATAGTTCACTTGCTGACTGGCCAGCGCATATTCACCCGTGCCGGGCATCAGCGCGACGCCCTGCACCAGTTGGGGAAGCGAGGTTTCATAGTCTGGCATGTCGCTCTGTGAGGGACGCACAACTTCGAAAGAGAATTGCGGGACGCGGTTGCCGAACGCGGCAAGCTGAAAATCCTCGATCACCACATAAGCCGTACCGCGATAGGCCGGAACATTTCCCGCGCCCTCAATCGCCTCGATCAGCGGGTCCGGCAACTGATTTGCCGTACCGCGATAGATGCGCATGTTCAGGCTGTTGTGCTCCAGCTCTTCCCCATCGGCCCAGATACGCCCGACATCGGCAATCGTACCGACGCCAACGGCAATCGCCAGCGAGATCGAGTAGCTGTAGGTGACGGTCGTAACCTCGGGGGCTTTGGGCTTGCCTTTGCCACCCCCGCCGCCTTCGGTGGTTTCACTGCGGGTTTCCAGAAAGTCCGATGCCCAGATCACCTGCCCGCCGACCCGCATCCGGCCAAACACGGTCGAAACCGGGGCACCCTCGCCTGTCTCGGTCAGGCGAAACCGGTCCATGCGGCCGGTTTCCACCACTTCACTGCCGCCGCCCATGACGGATTGGCTCAGAAATCTCTGATCAATCACACGTCCCAGTGTGGCCCCGACGGCGCGGCCAATGATGGCAGTCGAAAGGCCCGCAACCGTACCACCGATTGAGCCGCCCAGCGCAGCCCCGGCTGCGGATAATAGAATAGTCGCCATCAGCGGTCCTCCAACGGGAATTCAAAACAAGCGACCACGCGGCGACGCCACGGATCGCTGAGTGCGTTTTCCACAACGCCATATCCGGAATAGGCATGAATGAATCGCGGGACCGCGCCGATGCCGGTCACAATCCCAAGATGCTTGGCAACGCCAGCGTCACGCATGCGGAACAACACCACATCCGCCGGGGCCAGATCCGCGATTGGCTTTTCGGTCAGATGACGCTGCGCCGCCACCCACATCCGTTCCTCGCCCTGAGGTTCGGACCAATCCATGCTGTAGATCGGCACCTCTTCGGGCTCCTGGCCAATTTGCGCCCGCCACACACCGCGCAAAAGCCCCAGGCAATCCGTACCCGCCCCCTTGGTCGAGGCCTGATGGACGTATGGCGTACCAAGCCAGTCGCGCGCCTCGTCCACGATATCCTGTCTGTTGGGCTTCACCGCCTGCTTCCCCCTTTGTTCGGATTGCTTTTCTTGGGCACGGCCATCATCCAGTATTCGCCCGGAAGATCAGGGAACCCTTGGAAATTCAGCAGGTTGTTGAACTTCAACCGGCAGGTGCGCATGCGTTTGTCACACCCGGCGGTCAGACGGACGCGGTCGCCCAAGGCAAGCCCGCCGCCGATACTGGACCACAAGGTGATCTCTCGCCCACCGGTAGTTTTCTGATCCGTCTTGATCGAGGACCAAAGCCCACTGGCAGATCCGGACAGCACGTCCAGGCGACCGCGTTTGAACCACCCGGACGCAAAGGCCGCTCCACCCGCCAGTCGGATCTGAGTGCCCCCGTCGAACCCGACGATATCCGCTTCGATCCAGAAACCTTCGGCATCCGTATTGAATCGGCAGGACCGGTCGCCAAGGACGGCGGTGCAGGGCTTTTGATACACCCGCCCCACGGGCCGGTTCAGCAAATCCGTCAGCCCACGCAATTCGGCATGAAAAGCACCACCAGCGCGCCGCAACTCACCAATTGAACCGCGAAACTGCAAAATCCGCTGGTCCGGATTGGCCCAATTGACCAGCCAGGCCCGTACCTGAGCGCCATCGAACCGACCGACTTCAATGTCCTCCTCGCGCACAGCTGCATCGGACAACGCACCCATCGCTTCGGTATTGTCGATTGACAGGCCGGTGGCCTGCTCGATGGCGGCGGCGGTCAGGCCGGTGCTGGCCTTGAAGGTCAGACCCTCGAAGGCCAGTTCCAAATCGTGATCGGTGAACCCGTATTCCTGCCCATCCGTGCGCGTTATCGCCCAGCAGCGGCAAACCGTGGTCAGCCCGCTTTGCAGATGGCCATGCAGCCCCTGAACATCTCCGGCCATCAGACACGCACCTCGACCACGGGAACATTCGGTACGTCACCGGCCTGAAAGCTGGCCACGCTGGTCTGGATCTTGTCAGTGTCGAACCGGACCGGCACGTCGAACTCGTACCCCGCCGTGATCTCGATCCCTTCGGGTGGCGGATCGGCAAAGGTCACCGAGCCGGTGTTCAGATCGACCTCGAAATCCACGCCCTCGCGCACGGCGTCCTGATCCAGCCCCAGTACAACTGTGCCCAGAACCGGTTTGGTGATCGGACGCACATAGCTGACGCCGCCGGATGTGTAGGTCTTGACCAGTTGAAACACGGTGCGCACCCCGTCGCCCAGCGCGATGACCTGATCATCCATCGCAACATCTGCCGAGGCCACGCCGGACTTGAAATCAGACCAGTCCTTCCAGCGGAAGCCGAACATCTGCCCCTGTCGCGCCTCGAAGAAGGAAATCAGCGTCTCGATATCGTCCAGTGAGCGCATACCCAGCCCCGCGTCATAGCGGCGGCGCGAATGCGCCCAGGGTGTGTTGCGCTCTTCGAACCCGTTGGCCAGCGTCACGATATCGGTGCGCCGTTCTGGCCCGCCGACCGAGCCAAAGCTCAGGCTGGCCGGAAATCTGACCTCGTGGAAATTCATGATCTGCTCCCGGTATTATCTGTTGCGATTGCCGCGCCCCAGGGCCCGGCTCATCTGTGCCGCGATCTGGCCCTGGCTGCGTCGGAACCCCTGAACGTCAGGTGTTGTGATGTTCATGACGACATTGACCGCGCGCCCACCGCCCGAGGTGCGCACGCCCAGCTTGCCATCCGGCCCGCGGGCCAAGGGCATGATCGCCTCGGGGCCCGCCTCACCCATCAGCCCCGTGCCGCCCCGCATCGGGAAGGTGGTCGGGCCGCTGATCACGCCGCCATTGGCAAAGGGCATCACGCGCCCCTGACTGAAGCTGCCGCCATCGGCAAAGGGCAGAACCCCTTGCACCACGCTGCCGACTGTGTTGGCCAGCAACCCGCCAAAGTGATCCGTCACCGGCTTGATCGCTGCCGCATAGGCCGTCTGGATCAGCGAGTTCTTCAACACGTCCAGCGCATCCGACAGGTTCATCCCGTCCAGCACAACGCCGTCAAAGGCCTTGCGCAACCCGCTGGACATGCCGCGTTCCAGCGTGGCGACATCCTTGCCGGTTTCTTCAAAAGCTGCGCTGATGCGCTTCATCTGCCCGTCAAACGCCGCTGCCATGCTGGCCGCATCACTCAGCGAGTCGCCCAGTGCCTCGCCCCGTTCCTGCAGGTCGTCAAACCCGTCACGATCCGTCATCACGCTCTCCTAGTTGCTTGTCCGGGTAGGTCGCCAACAGCGCGTCCAGTCCGGCGCGGTTCATCGCGGGAATCCCGGCGCCTTGCCCCAGCATCAGCCGCAGCTCGGCAGGGGTCAGACGCCAGAACTGTTCCGGCGTCAGGCGCAAGCCGACGAAACCGGCCCGCATCAGAACAGGCCAGTCGAACCCGCTCATGCGCCACCCGGCACCATGAAGGCCCGCGCCAGTAGTTCTGCCGCCGCTTTTGCGCCTGCCATGGGGCCGCCTGTGATCTCGGCATGCATCACATCGGCCCGCGCCACATCGGCCCCACCGCCGCGCAATCCGGCCACGATCAGCGCCAGCACATCACTGCTGGAATAGGCCCCACCTTCGAACCGCTGCACCAGATCGACCAGCGACCCGGCCTGCAGTTCCTGCTCCAACTCCGCCAAGGCACCCAAAGTCAGTTTGAGCACCCGCCGCTCCCCATCGATGGTCAATGCCACCTCGCCCGTCCACGGATTGGCCATCAGAGCGCCGTGAAGCTCAGCGCACCGGCGCTTGCCAGGCTCATCTCATAGGTCGCCTCGCCATTGTGCGAGCCTGCGTATTCGATGCCGGTCACCTGAAACGGGCCTTCGACAATGCCGAAATCGGGAATGATCACCTGAAAGCCCGGCGTCTCACCATCAAAGAACAACTGCCGCGCGCGCTCATCCGTGCCTTCGTCCCGAAACACGCCCGAGCCCGAGATCGAGGCCGACTTAACCCCCGCCCCCGACAGCAACTCACGCCAGCCGCCCTGGCTTTCCAGCGTTGTCACATCCACACTTTCCGCGTTGAAACTGATCCGCGTGGCGCGCAGGCCCGCGATGGTCTCGAACAGGCCCGTGCCGTTCATATCCACTTTGACCAACAGGTCTTTTCCGTTCTGGGCAGCCATGTGCTCTCTCCGTTGATTGCTTAGTCGTCTTCCACGCGGGCGCGGAATCTCAGGTCGATCTGGCGGATCGCGCCGCCTGTTCCGGTGCGCCGGGCGCGGGCACGTTCGAACCACAGCCCAACCAGACGCCCCCGATCCAGGGTCAGGTCCGCGCCTTCCAGCGCATCGCACACTGCCCCGGCCAGCATCTTGGCCGCGCTGAAACCAGCCGCCTCGGACACCACGGAAACCGTGAACCGATGCAATGCACCCGCGCCGGATTTGTCCGAGGCTTCCCGGACCTCCTCCGGGCCTAGCGTCACGTAGGTCTCGGGCACGGTTCCGATGGGCACCGCGTCATAGATCGCGCCACCGGATTGGGCGCTGACATCGGCGTCGTTCGAAAGCTGTTGAAACACCGCCGCCTGCAAAGCAGCTGAAACGCCGTAACTCATGCCGCCACCTCTTCATCTGCGAAACAGGTCAGATACCGGCCCTGTGGGTCCCGATCCGCGACCGCGCGGATCACAAAGCGGCGCGCGCCTTCCACGAAACGCTGATCCGGCGAAGGCCGCATCGAGGACCCCTCGGGCGCGCCGCGCACGACAATGCGATAGCCAACGCGCGACACCGGCACCCCGGCGATGGATCGCTCGGACCCGCTGCGCGCTGTTATCTCGGCCCATACTGTGCCTAGCGCCTCCCAGGTCTCGGCAAAGCCACCCGCACCGTCGGCCACGCGTATGGGGGCCTCAAGCACCAGCTTGCGGTTCAGATGCGGAGCGCTCATTGGGTCACCCCTGCGCCAAAGCGTACAATCCGGTAGCGCTGGATCAGGCTGGTGACGCCAAAGGGCATGCAGCCCGCGCCAAGCGCTGTTTCATCGCGATATTCGTAGTAATGGGCAGCAAGCAGCAGCACCGCCTGCCCCAGATCGGCGGGCAATCCGCCCCAATCCACCGACAGCCCGGCGGTGAAATCAATCTTCACACTGCCCCCGGTCGGGACCTTGGGCAAAGCAGTCGCCACAGGCCGCAGCCGGGGGCGCTGACTGTCGCGCTCCAGCCGATAAGCACCGTCATCGGCAACGCTGTCCACGCCAGCCGCGTCGGTAACCGTGACCACATCAATCGCCGAGACCGGGGCAGCCGGCAAAACCTCGCCAGACCGATCGCGCCAGCCGTTCAGGCTCCAGGAAAAAGCGCGTTCAATCAGAACCTTGCCCGTGCGCGCCTCAATCGCCGCAATCGCTGCCCGCAGAAAACCCTTCAGCACCTCGTCCTGCACATTGTCCTCGGCAAAGCCTGTGCCCAGCCGCAGATGCGCCTTGAACTGATCCACCGGCAGCGCCGCATCCGCGATGGCGGTTTCTTCGATCAACATCATCCATTCACTCCGCAATCTCGGCCCCCTCCGGGGGTCGTCACTTCAGGAAATTGGCGGGCACGCGCCGCCCCACGTTGCTCGGACGGAGGGGAGCAGCTAGACAACGCGGGGGATCTCACCCCGGCCCGCGCCCGCCGCCCGAGGGGCCAATGGCCCCCCGGATCCGTCACCGCTTAGGCAGTGCCGAATTTCAGCAGCTTGATCGCAGCAAAATCGCTCACGTCACCGCCGACGCGCTTGGTCGCGTAAAACAGGACATGCGGCTTGGCGCTGAACGGGTCGCGCAGCACGCGCAGATCGGGGCGTTCGGCGATGGTGTAGCCCGCCTGGAAATCGCCAAAGGCAATGGCAAAGCTGTCGGACGCCGCATCCGGCATATCCTCGGCAATCAGCACCGGATAGCCCATCAGACGCGCAGGCTCACCAGAGGCCAGACCGTCCGACCACAGGAAGCGGCCATCGCTGTCCTTCAGCTTGCGGATCTGACCGGCGGTTTTCGAGTTCATGACGAAGGTGCCATTGACCCGGTACTGCGCGCCCAGCGCGTAGACCACATCGACAATCGCATCCGCATCAACGCCGCCATCGATGCCGGTGGCCACATAGCCCAGGCTTCCCCACGACCAGGTGTCATTCGCCACCGCACGGTGGATCATCAGGCCCTTGGGCTTGTCGATCCCATCCCCGTTGATAAAGGCTGCGGCCTCGGCACGGGCGAACTTGTCCGCGATGCGACCGGCCAACCAGCCTTCGACGTCAAACGCGCTGTCATCCAGCAGACGTTGCGAGGCCTTGGGCAGCGCACTCAGCTCGTGCAGCGGGATCGAGATACGGTCAATCACCGGCGTCGAGGTCTCTGCCGTAGTCGACGCCTCATCCACCCAGCCCGCGCCCACATCGGTATGGTCGATCAGCACGTCGAACGAGTTCGCCTCGACATTCACCACCGACGCAATCGAACGGATCGAAGCGGTCGAGTTCAGCACCGACTTGACCGTCTCAGCGGTTTGCGGATCGACCAGATAGCCGCCATCGCTGTTGACCGCGGTGGACAGCGATTTCGCTTCCATCTCGAGCCCGCGCAGCCCGTCATCCTCGCCGGACCGCACATAAGCGTCGAACGCCTTCTGATGCGGTGCGCCGTCTTCGATCGAGGCCGCAAGATGCGGACGCGCCGCGATGGTTGATTTACGATCCAGCATGGTCAGTCGCTCTTCTGTCTGTTGCAGTTTGGTTTTAACTTCGGCCTTGAGGCCCTTGAATTCATTCACGAAGCCAGCCATCGCCTGCTTCACCTCCTGAACCAGGGACGCACCCTCTCCGGTCAAGGCCGGGGTCTCGGTCTTGCTCATCAGCACTTCCTTATTGGGGGGTTGCGGCGCTAGATCCGCGCCAGCTCCTGCCGGGCATCTCGGAACACCTCGGCAATACTGCGCCAGGTGAACGCGGTTTCGGGGTCTGCCCCTTTCGCCGCCACCCGCGCACTGGGCAGCATCGGGAAGGTCACCAAAGACACCTCCCACAGCTCCAGTTCGGTCAGGACCCGCTGGCCCTTGTCATTCTTCACGGCCCGCTTGGTGCGATAGCCAATCGACAGTCCGTCCATGGCACCGGCGCGGATCAGTTCCGCTGCCTCGCGGCCCTTCTGCGTCGCCTCCAGCAGACGTCCCTTGACCCAAAGGCCCCGGTCATCCTCGCGCACCTCGTCCCAGACGCCGATGGGCTGGGCCGGGTCGTGCTGCCACAGCATCTTGACCCGCTGACCCGCCTCGGCCAGCCCGGCCAGCGAGCTTCGATACGCCCCGCGCTGCACCACATCGCTGCCCTGATCGACCTGCCCGAACAGGCTGGCATAGCCTTCAATCACCGCATCATCCGAGACGGACAGACCGTCCCCAAACCGCGCGAATTTATGTTCCAAATCCATGAACTTCTCCATGTAACTCACTGACTTTATGGCGCCGCCACAAGGAATGACTGAAACGCCTGCGCCAGGATCACCGCCGCCACGCCATAGACCGTCAGCCACAACCGCCGCTCCAGCCGTTCCATCATCTCTTCGATCTGATCCAGTCGCCGACAGAGGTGAGCGTGCTGGATCTCGGCCACCCGCTCATGCGCGGCCAGACGCAGGCCCGGCGCGCACTCGAACGGGGGATACCCCTCAGCCATCGGCACGCTCCGGCAGCCCCAGCAAAGCGCGCTTCTCGGCATCGCTCAGGAAATCGGCCCCGTTGACCCGCGCCCATTGCGCATCGCGTTCCGCCGACAATGCGGGCACCTGATCCAGATCGGGCTTCAACACCAACTCCTCGCCGGTAAAGCCCGCCAGCCAGTCCGACACCGCCGCCGCCACCCGCGTCACCAGGGGCAGCACGGTCAGGCGATAGAACGCCCGGTTGGCCTCCTGATAGTTCGAATAGGTCGCGTCGCCTTGGATCCCCAGCAGCATCGGCGGGACCCCAAAGGCCAGCGCGATCTCGCGGGCGGCGGCTTCCTTGGTCTTTTGAAACTCCATGTCCGAAGGGGAAAAGCCCATCGGCTTCCAATCCAGCCCCCCTTCCAGAACCATCGGCCGCCCGGCATTGCGCGCCCCGCGATAGTTCTGCTCAATCTCATCGGACAGGCGGCGGAACTGATCCTCGGCCATCACCCCATGGCCGTCGCCCTTCCACACCAGCGCCCCCGAAGGACGCGCCGCGTTGTCCAGCAGCGACTTCGACCACCGAGACGCACTGTTATGCACATCAATCGCCATCGCGGCCGCCTGCATGGGCGAGAACCCGTAATGATCATCCTGAGGATGGAACGACTTGATATGGCAGATCGCGTCGGCAGCAAACCGATGCTTCTTGCCGCCGACGGCGTAGTCGTACGCTTTGGGCCATCCATCCGCCCCGGGCACCACGCTCATCCGATCCGAGCGCAAAACATGCAGCTCAACCGGCAACCCTTCCTCGGCCTGCACCGCCTCGACATAGGCATTGCCCGACAACAACAACTGCCCGAACAAGGCCTCCATCAACTCCGCCCGCCCCTGCGCCGCATTCGGTCGGCGCATCAGCGACAGGATCGGATGCACATCAAACCTCTGCGCCTGATCCTGCAACACCAAGGGCAAGGCCGCCGCCGCTTCGGCAATCAGCTTGACCGAGCGAAACCCCACCGGGTTCCCCGAAAACCCCGTCCGCGTCAGCGACACCGCGTCCCGAGGGCTCCACGCCACGCGCCCACCCGTCTGCCACGCCACCACAGGCCCCGCCGCGCTCGCCTTCGCCTCGGGTGCCTCGCCAGCCGATCCACGACGCAAGAAATCGAATACCATCTGTGCTCCTTTCTGCCGCCGCTCTGCCCGGCTTGTTGAAAGGAGTTATGACGGAAAGAAGTTTAGGGCTTGGGAATGGGGCGTACGGGAGTTGGGCAACGGGTAGGTCAAAGAAGGCGCGAGTTTGTAGTTTAATTGCAAAGTCGAATGACATAACCATTTGAATAAACGGGAGGCCAGAGTGCTTTACCCGCCATTCAAATGCGGTTCCGAACCGTACAGCAAAAGCCTGTATTCCTAGCATTCGAACTTGAGAAACTAGTAATGAGCAAACAAGACGAAAAGATAATCGAGATCTACGAAGTTCTGTGTGACCTACGCTATGCGTTGCATAAAGAAATGAGCACGGTCGACGACTACAAAAAAAGTTTCGACGGATATTACCAGCGGGTGGCACAAGCGGCACACGATGCCGAAGACCTGCTGCCTACCGGGTACAAAGAACAACTCATGAAGATGTAGACTAGTTCGAAAAGGCGTAGCAGCAGCTACTCAGGCAACGGAAACAGTCTTTTGACAAGGCGGTCCGCCTCAAGTTTATTAATCAACGCCGCGAACTCGCGCCACTTCGCAAATTCTTGACCCTTATTATGAAATTGGATCGCGGTGGTTCTAAAATTCATATACGCCGCATAGAACCGTCTGTTTTCCTGCGTCACTTCCTGCTCGCTGTCCAATATCTGCTTCGTTGCGCTATACATAGACAAAGCTCGTTCTATGTCGCCTTCGAACAATTTGATATCAGCCAGAAACAGATTGTAGCCTACCGAACGCGGGTGTTTCTCCAGAAGTCGGCAAACAATTCGCTCTGCTCTGGAATACTCACATTTTGCGACCAGTCGTTGCGCTCTGAGCAACTCATAGTTTCGAACAAGCCGTGCAAGCATTTACAATCTCCAAGCATTCAATGAACGAACTCTGGTTATGGACGCATTGTTTTTCAAGCATTTTTCTTAGAGTCAAAATCCAAGGCGAGATCACAAACTCCGCACCCTAGGCCGCCGATACGCCCCCGCAGGCCCCACAACTAACTCATGCAGCGCCCAGACCAGCGCGTCGACCCGGTCGGGCGAGCCCTGCCCCTCGAACCCGCGCGCGGTCATCTGGCACATCTGCTCCTCCAGCGCGTCCAGACCGGCCACATGAAACACCCGGCCCTGCTCGTACAACGCCGCCACAGGCTCGGCCCTCGCAACCTTGCCGCGTGAGGCCCGCACCGCGCGGAACGGGACCAGAGGGTCCACCTGCCGAACGACCTCTTCCACCAGTTGGCCACCCTGATTGACCTCGGCCACCAGCCGTTCGGCCCCGAACTCATCCATCGTGTCAATCGCCGCCTGCGCCCAACCAGCAGGCCCAATGCCCTGCACCGTCCGGTCAGCCAGCACATAAGCACGCCACTCCTCGGGCGGCCCCTGCACTTGCGCCCCCACAACCACGATCCCGCAAGCATCCGAACCTGAACCGGATGTCACCGCCGGGTCCAGCGCGACCACAACCCGATCCAAATCGGGCACCTGCGCACAGCGCGCGGCCTCCAGCATTGAACCCGTCCACAGCGCCCCCTCGGCATCCGACAGCAACACACCGTCCAACTCCTGCCGACCGAGCCGCGTGCCCGCATACCGTGCGCGCACCTCTTCCAAAAACGAGTCCGCCAGATTGGCCCGGTTCGCCTCGGTCGGCGCATGGGTCTGCACGGTGGAGGGAGAGGCCAGCAACGCCTTCAAAACCTTCACATTGCGCGGTGTCGTGGTCACGCAGACCCGAGGCCGCTCCCCCAACCGCAACGCAAATTGCAGCATATCCCAGGTCTCGCCCGCCTTCTTCCACTTGGCCAGCTCATCCACCCAAGCCGCGTCAAACTGAGGGCCACGCAACCCCTCGGGATCATGCGCCGAGAACGCCTGCGCCTCGGCCCCGTTGGGCCAGATCAGTTTCCGTTCCGACGCCTTCCATGTGGGCCGACGATCCGGCGGCGAGCACTGTAATATCCCGCTATCGCCAAAGATCATCACATCGCGTACCTGATCAAAGGTCTCACCGACCAACGCCACCCGGCTGGCTTCTCCGCGATGCAGCGGCAAAGACCCCTCGACCATCGACCGCACCCACTCGGACCCGGCGCGCGTCTTGCCCGCGCCGCGCCCGCCCATGATCACCCATGACCGCCAATCGCCCTCGGGCGGCAATTGATGCGGCAGCGCCCAGAACTCGAACAGGAAAGGGAGGGCGCACAGCCCCCCCTCCCCGATCTCACTCAGAAATCTCTCTCGCACCGCAGCATCGGCGGAGGCGAGCCAACCTGCACCCGATTTCAAATCGAGCGCGCTCAAGGTCGAGCGCATATCCCCCTTGGGCAATTCCGGCTTGTCTGTGATGTTGTTCGACAAAGCTTGTCTCCACTTTCTGACAACTTCGGATCAGCCCCTCTAACTGCCCGAGTTGCCTGGCTGAACCAGCAAGATCTGCATCCTCCCCGGCACCGATCTGTTTGCGCAGGTCTTCCGCCGCTTGCCGCAGATCGCGAATGGACCTCTCAAGCGACTGCAACAAGTCAGCCGTCTGGGAAATCCGCTCTTCCGGGGTAATCAAAGTCATGTTTGCCTGTGACCTCATGCGTGAGTTTTTTCCGCACGAGAGAAACGAAAAACGGCCACCGGGTTGCCCCGAGGCCGTTGCCCACCTCTTCTAGCATGGCACAATCGATATAGAAAAAAGCGCGCGAAGTCAATGTTTTACGCAACACACGCGCAACACGCACCGTGCGACCTGTTTACACTTCGCCGTCAATCTCCTGACGGTTTCAGGCCTTACCCCCGCGCGATTTCCAACAATGCCGCGCTGACGATCAGCGTCGCGCCGATTAATTCGCGCAGCCCAAAAGGTTCACCCGAGAACACGGCGGCGGAAATCAGGCCAACGACAATCTCGCTCATCAAAAGCAAACCGACCCGCGCAGGCGTTAACAGCGTTGCGGGCCAAATTGTCAGAAAAATCATCGGCAGCGTGTATAGGACCGACAGCAGCGCAATCGGAAGCACCCGGACAATAACGTCGCTCTGCTCGCTCAACGCGCCCGCGCTGAAGGCCAGACTGGCCACTGACAGCAACAATGCCCCGGTGATGAACGCAAAGACCTGCCCCGGAACAGAAATACCTGACGCCCGGTACAGCCCAAGTGTTCCCACAGCCCAGGCCATCCCTGACAGAAGGGCCGCCCAATCCCCGGCATTGCTGGGCCAGGGGATGATCTGCTCGCCCCCGAGGACGATGACCATACCGCCAAGCCCACAGGCAAGCCCCAACAGCCGGATCAGGGTCAGCCGCTCGCCCAGAAAGACAAGGCCGACAATCGTTCCCCATACTGGTGTGAGGTAGAACAGCAGGATCGCGCGCACGACATCGGTATAGATCAGGCTGATCGTGAACAGGCCAAAAGCTGCGCCAGTGAAAACGCCACTGAACATCAAGTCCTGCCAGCGAAGCACCAGATCCCGCCAGTCGCGCCACAAAAAGGGTGCCAGACCGACAAGAGCAGCGGAATACATCACGATGCCGGGCCAAGCGCCGCTTAGTCCCTGATCAACGAAAAAGCGGACCGGGATCCAATACAGCCCCCACATCATGCCGCCAAACACAAGGGCGACACTTGCGACCTTCAGGTTAGAGCCGTGCAAGTTTCTTGACATCATCTGTGATACTCGGTGCCGATCAATTCCGGTTGCGGCACAACCCGCTCAAATTGCAGCGGCCTGGACCACAAAATCGATGCCGCAATCCGCCCAGGAACACCAGCAGATTCTATACCTCGAGGCGCTTAGGGTTTACCCAATGCAGGCTCAACACCTTGACAAACGCCGTCACAGCCTTCATGTGCCCCATCAAAGCGCTGACGCGTGAGCATTGCCGGGCTTCTTCCGCCCCACAGCGCCCCACAGACACTTCTTCAGTTCCCCTTCACGCAGGGTTCTTGATGCGATGGCCGGATGGCACAGGGTTCGCCTGTGAGTCCCGAGGCCGCGCAAAACCCCTGCCGGTTGCGCGGTTGCCGCGTGACCCGTTTCAAATGCGCCCCGGCCAGTTCGGTCAGGGGTGGAAAAAGGATAGACATTGTTCGACTTTGACATGCTGGGCCTTGCGCCAGCTTTGAATGACGCGCTGAAACGCGCGAATTTTTCGCAACCGACCCCAATCCAGAACCAGGCCATTCCGTTGGCCCTGAACGGGCATGACATTCTGGGGCTCGCCCAGACGGGTACCGGTAAAACCCTGGCCTTTGGCCTGCCGCTGATCGATCACCTGCTGGCCCAGCCGGGCAAGCCCGATCCCAAAACCGCCAAGGCCCTGATCCTTGCCCCCACCCGCGAGCTGGTGAACCAGATCGCCGACAGCCTGCGCACCCTGACCCAAAAGACAAAGCTGCGCGTGGCCACTGTTGTGGGCGGACAGTCCATTAACAAGCAGATCATGTTTCTGTCCCGTGGCACCGACATTCTGGTCGCCACCCCCGGACGTCTGATCGATTTGATGGAGCGCGGCGCGGTTGACCTTGGCGCCGTTCGCCATCTGGTGCTGGACGAGGCAGACCAGATGCTCGACCTCGGCTTCATCCACGCGCTGCGCAAGATCGCGCCCGCGCTGGGGACGCCGCGCCAGACCATGCTGTTCTCGGCCACCATGCCCAAGCAGATGGAAGAGCTTAGCCGCGCGTACCTGACCAACCCGCAACGGGTGCAGGTCTCGCCTCCGGGCAAGGCGGCGGACAAGATCACCCAGTCGGTGCATTTTGTCAGCAAACCCGGAAAGCCCGGCAAGCTGCGGGAAATCCTGTCGCAGGACACCGATGCCCTGACGCTTGTCTTCTCGCGCACGAAACACGGGGCCGAGAAGCTGATGAAAGGTCTGGTCGCCGATGGCTATAACGCCGCGTCGATCCACGGCAACAAAAGTCAGGGCCAGCGTGACCGCGCCATCAAGGCCTTCCGCGCCGGAGAAATCAATGTATTGGTCGCAACAGATGTGGCCGCACGTGGGATCGACATTCCGGGCGTCGCCTATGTGATCAACTACGATCTGCCTGAGGTGCCCGACAACTACGTCCACCGCATCGGCCGCACCGCACGGGCCGGGCGCGAGGGCGAAGCCATCGCGTTCTGCTCAGCGGAGGAGGTCGATCTGCTGCGCCAGATTCAGAAGCTGATGAAAATCGACATTCCCGTGGCCAGCGGAGAAATGCCCGAAGCCGTTCAGGCCGAACGCCCCGCGCGCGGTCAGAACAATCGCCGCCGTGGATTCCGACCCAAGCCCGCCAGTGGCGGCTCAAAGCCGTCGCAATCCAAGCGCAGGCGGCCCCGTCGCAAACCCGCAGCTTGACCCAACAAAAAACAGCGCCCGAACCGGCGCTGTTTTTTTCTTTCAAACTCAGAGCTTAGTTGCCCGAATTCCGTTCGGCCTCAATCTCGCGCCATTTGGCGACATTGCGGTTATGCTCCTGCAGGGTCTCGGCAAAAGCGTGACCACCGGTGCCATCCGCGACAAAGAAAATGTAATTCGTGCTGTCTGGGGTAACCGCCGCTTGCAGGCTGGCCTGGCCGGGGTTGGCAATCGGAGTCGGCGGCAGACCATCGATCTGATAGGTGTTCCACGGCGTCGGGCGGTTCAACTCGCTGCGCCGCAATCCCCGGCCCAACGTGCCCTGCCCCTTGGTGACGCCATAAATAACGGTCGGGTCTGTTTGCAGCCGCATACCCTGGTTCAGACGGTTCACAAACACGCTCGCCACCTGACCACGTTCTTCCGGGACACCGGTTTCTTTCTCGATGATCGACGCAAGGATCAGCATTTCCTCGGGGCTTTGCAGCGGCAGACCATCCTGACGGCTTTCCCAAGCTGCATTGATGCGCAACTGCTGAGTTTCCTGCATCGCCTGAAGGATTTCGTTCCGGTCCTGCCCGGCGACGACATCATAGCTGTCCGGCGCCAGCGATCCTTCGGCGGGAATTTCTGTCACCTCACCGCTCAGCGCTTCAAACCCCTTCAGCGCCTCAACCACCTGCCACGAGGTCACGCCCTCGGCCAGCGACACACGATAGCGGGTATCCGCTTCGTTGCGCTTCTCCGTATAGGCTTCGGGCGTTTCGTCTTCTGCGGCATCGAATGACGCGATCTCGTCGAAGTCCAGCGTCGCCGGGTTCAACTCGCGTACACGGGTCTGGGCACGGGTCACGCCGATCCGATACTCAATCTCGGACCCGCAGGTGCTGGCCCCGCTGCTGGTGATTTCGTCAATGATCTGCTCCATCGACGCGCCTTCGCGCACCAGAAAGCTGCCCGCCTTCAACTGCTGCGCCCGGTCGGTGTAATCCGCAGCCATCCGAAAGATCGTGGCGCTGGTGATCGCGCCCTGATCCTCTAGATCGCGGCTGACGCGGGTCATGTTCGACCCGCTTGCCACTTGCAGGCAAATCGCGGTGTCCAGCGGGCCTTCGGCCTTGTACTGGGATTGGCCCCAAAGGATCAGACCGCCCATCAGGAACAGGCCGACCACCAGAATGGTCAGCGCGTTCGATGCCAGGGCACGCAACATTTAACTGACCTTTCCGAAGATCACGCTGGCATTGGTTCCGCCAAACCCGAACGAGTTCGACAGGGCCACGTTAATCTCACGCTCGCGCTTGGTATTCGGGGCCAGATCGATCGGCGTTTCAACCGCCGGATTGTCCAGATTGATCGTCGGCGGTGCAACCTGATCGCGGATCGCCAGGATCGAGAAGATCGCCTCAATCGCACCCGCAGCCCCAAGCAGGTGACCGGTGGCCGACTTAGTCGAGGTCATCGTGGCGCTGCTGGCATGATCGCCCAGCAGACGCTCCACTGCGCCCAGCTCAATCGTATCCGCCATGGTCGAGGTACCGTGGGCGTTGATATAGTCCAGATCCTTCGGCTCCAGCCCGGCACTGCGCAGCGCGGCCTTCATCGAACGTTCGGCCCCGTCTCCATCCTCGGACGGTGCGGTGATGTGATAGGCGTCACCGGACATGCCATAGCCCAGAACCTCGGCATAAATCTTCGCACCGCGCGCCTTGGCGTGCTCATAGTCCTCCAGGACCACAATGCCTGCGCCTTCGCCCATGACAAAACCGTCACGATCAACGTCATAGGGACGGCTGGCTTTCTTCGGATCATCGGCATATTTGGTCGACAGCGCCTTGCACGCGTTGAATCCTGCAATCCCAATCTCGCAGATGCAGCCTTCGCCGCCACCGGCGATCATCACATCCGCGTCGCCCGACCGGATGATCCGGCTGGCATCGCCAATGGCGTGGGCACCGGTCGAACAGGCCGTCACCACCGAATGGTTGGGCCCCTTGAAACCGAACCGGATCGAAACCTGACCAGACGCCAGGTTGATCAGCGCGCCGGGAATAAAGAACGGCGATACGCGGCGTGGGCCTTTGTCGCGGATCAGGTTTGCAGTTTCCGCAATCGATCCCAGGCCACCAATGCCCGACCCGATCAGAACGCCGGTCCGCAGACGATCCTCTTCATCCTCGGGCGTCCAGCCCGCATCCTTGCACGCCATCTCGGCCGCCGCGATGGAATACAGGATAAAGTCCTCGATCTTGCGCTGCTCTTTCGGCGGCATCCAGTCGTCGGGGTTGAACGTCCCGTTGGTTCCGTCCCCGCGTGGCACTTCGCAGGCATAGGTCGTGGTGACCCCGCTTGCCTCGGCATCGAACAGTGTGATCGGGCCAGCGCCGGACTCTCCGTCCAGCAGACGTGACCAGGTTTCTTCGACCCCGCTGGCCAAAGGAGTGACCAATCCCAGACCGGTTACGACGACTCTGCGCATGAAGTGCCTCTTGCCTGCTTCCTGTTATGAGAACCGCTCATACCCCGCCCCGGGGTACGGGGGCAAGAGCAAGGGCGCATTCCTTACCGTCATCATATTGCCAATTCCGGTCACATCTTGCCGGGCAGCCGGGTTTCGCCACCCCGCTGGAACAAAAAAAACCGCCCTCTCCCGGATGTGGAAAAGGGCGGAACAGATTTCCCGGCCAGTCTTACTGGAACTGCGCTACCGGTTCATGGGCAGCCGTCGCAACCTCAAGCGCCTCTGACAGATCCAGCGTTTTGCGGAACAATGCGCGCGCGAACATCGCACCCGAAATGTTGGGAATATAGGCCAGCCGCGAAATATCATCAGCCGAACGCACCACGCCGTTTGCTACGATAGGCGTACGCGAATGCTGCGCCAGGCCGGAAATCAGCCCAAGCTGGGCTTCGACATCTTCCATGTCGCTGTCAATATCCGTCACCACGATGGCCGCAAAGGGCGTACCCTCGAACGCGTCGATGAATGCCTCGGGCGTAAAGGCGCTCTGGCTGCGCCAACCTTCGGTCATCACGTAGCCCTGCCAGACATCCACCGCCAACACGATCTGATCGGGGTACAGCTTGGCCAGCTCTTTCACCAGTTGCGGATCACGCGCCGCCAATGTCCCGATCACAATACGGCCCGCGCCTTTGTCGATCCAATGCTCGACATGCTCGCGGCTGCGCATGCCACCGCCCAGCTGTACCGGGATTTCAGCGCTGCGAATGATCTCTTCGACCAGCCCCGCGTTGGTGTCGCGCCCTTCGATCGCGTCGAAATCGGTCAGATGCATCCATTCAGCACCGACGGCAGCCCAGCTGCGCGCTGTTTCAACCGGGTCCACATGCCAGATCATTGCATCGTCCAGGCGACCCTTGTCCAGGGTGACGCACCGCCCGTTCTGCAATTCCATCGTGGGGTAAATCCGCATGAGCATTCTCCTCCGCTCAATCGTTCTGGAAATCCAGAATAGCATACATGCGATGGATCGGCTCAATTTACCGGGATCGGCAAAGTCTGGTCAATTTGCGGCATAAGTTGCCCTCGGCGGAGTTACGCCCGCGCCGGTGGTCCGTTGCGACGTAGCAAGTGGACCGGAGTGCCCTTGTACTCGGCCTCGCGCGTCAGCACATAGCCCAGCTTTTTCGCCAGTTTCTGCGAAGTCGCGTTGCTTGCATTCACCATGGCAACCAAAGGCCCCGGCATGATCCGGTCGAACCAGTCATGCGCGGCCTGCGCGGCCTCATACCCCAGCCCCTGCCCTTGGGCTTCGGTGGCGAGGACCCAACCGGCCTCGGGGAAAGCGTCGAACTCTTCACCCATCCCGCGATCGGCGTAGAAGAACCCGGCCTGACCTATCAATTTGCGATTCGATTGTTGCAAAACGCCCCACTGCCCGAACCCGGCCATCTGCCAATGGCCCGCATTGCGCAGGAACGAATCCCAGGCTTCACCGCGCGAACGGGGCTGGCCGCCGATATGCTGAACCACGCAAGGGTCGCGCCAGATTTCGGCAAAGCGCTCAAAATCCTCGGGCCGCATCGCACACAGCGTCAGCCGTGCCGTATTGATCATCGGTGTGGATCTTATCATCGCCTGCCCACTTGGAATAACGCCTCAGTGGAAACAGTGCTAAGCGAACAGGCGTCACGCAAGCCTGAAAGTTGGGCCGACAATAAAAAACGGCGCCCCCGTTGCCCGGAAGCGCCGCTTTTGATCAGAAATGAAACGCTTAGGACGCTTCGCTGATGAATTTGACCGCGTCGCCGAAGGTCTGGATGGTCTCGGCTGCGTCATCAGGAATTTCGATGCCGAACTCTTCTTCGAAGGCCATGACCAGCTCGACGGTGTCCAGGCTGTCTGCGCCCAGATCGTCGATGAAGGAGGCGTTTTCCGCAACCTTGTCTTCTTCAACACCCAGGTGCTCAACAACGATCTTTTTAACGCGATCTGCGACGTCGCTCATGTCTATTCCTCATTCCTATTCAGGGCGGTTTGCCCGGTTCTGCCCTTGCCCGCACGGGTTGGCTTTGATTTGCCCGTTCCGGGCGGTTTGGGTCCCGGCTCACCGGGAAAGTAGAAGGCCGACCTGAACGACCGGCCCCTGCATAGATGCGCCGCCTATAACATAGTCCGCGCACAAGGCAAACGCTTTCGCGCCTGTCCTGTTATGCGCTCACAACATGGCCATACCGCCATTCACATGCAAGGTGCTTCCGGTAACATAGCCCGCTTCGGGGCTGGCAAGATACAGAACGGCGGCCGCAATTTCCTCGGGGTCGCCCATACGACCCGCCGGAACCTTGAGCAACAGACCCTTTTTCTGTTCCTCGGTCAGCTTCTCGGTCATGGCCGTGGTAATGAAACCCGGAGCCACAGCGTTAACGGTGATGCCGCGCGTGGCAACTTCGTGGGCCAAGGCCTTGGAAAAGCCGATCATTCCGGCTTTCGACGCCGCATAGTTCGCCTGCCCCGGATTGCCGATCGCGGCCACCACGGACGAGACATTCACGATCCGGCCCCAACGCGCCTTCATCATGCCCCGGATCACGCCTTTGCACAGTTTCATGGTCGAGGTCATGTTCACGTCAATGACGCTCTGCCATTCTTCATCGGACATGCGCATGAACAGATTGTCACGCGTGATGCCGGCATTGTTGACCAGAATGTCGACTGATCCCATCGCCTCGGCTGCCTGTTTCGGTAGTGCCTCGACGGCCTCTGTGTCACTCAGGTTGCAGGGCAGCACATGCGCCCGCTCTCCCAGTTCATCGGCCAAAGCCTGCAGTGGCTCAACCCGCGTACCTGATAGGCCCACATTGGCACCAGCGCCATGCAAGGCGCGGGCGATATCGCCCCCGATCCCGCCCGAAGCGCCAGTAACCAGCGCATTCTTACCCGTCAAATCAAACATACTGTTTCCCTCGTGAGGCGCCCTGAACGGCGCGTTCTATGCTTACGACTCGGCCGCGACGGCCTTTAGGACATCTTCTGGCGTTCCAACCGCTTTGCCAGCGATGGCCCGGTCAATCTTGCGGATCATGCCGGACAGGGCTTTGCCCGCGCCAATCTCCCATGTCTCGGTCACGCCCTGCGCCGCCATGTACTGCACGCTTTCGCGCCACCGAACCGAGCCCGTCACCTGCTCGACCAGCAACTGCCGGATCAGGTCCGGGTCGCTCACGGCCTCGGCGCGCACATTGGCGACGACCGGAACCGTCGGGGCCTTGATTTCGACTGCGGCCAAGGCGTCTGCCATTACATCTGCAGCAGGCTGCATCAGCGCACAGTGAAATGGAGCACTTACCGGCAACAAAATCGCCCGCTTTGCGCCTTTTTCCTTGGCAATCTCGGCAGCGCGTTCCACGGCTGCCTTGGCGCCGGATACGACAACCTGCGTTGGATCGTTGTCATTTGCCGCCTGACACACCTCGCCCTGCGCGGCTTCTTCAGCGACGGCGCGCACCGCTTCAAGGTCCAGACCAAGAACAGCGGCCATTGCACCTTCACCCACCGGAACCGCGCTTTGCATCGCCTGACCGCGCTTGCGCAACAGGCGGGCGGTATCGGCCACCGACAAAGCACCCGCCGCCGCCAGTGCGGAATATTCACCCAGCGAATGCCCGGCCACATAGGCCGCATCAGTTACAGACACACCTTCGGCCTCCAGCGCACGCATCGCCGCCATAGAAGTGGCCATCAGCGCGGGCTGCGCGTTCTGAGTCAGCGTCAGTTCTTCGATCTCGCCGTCCCAGATCAGGCTGCTTAGCTTTTCGCTCAGCGCCTCGTCGACCTCATCAAAAACGGCTTGGGCCGCCGGGTAGGCCTCGGCCAGTGCTTTACCCATTCCGATGGTCTGGGCGCCCTGCCCCGGAAAAACGAACGCGCGTGTCATTGCAACCTCATGGATGACGTTAGGTTGCGGCGGGGTGTAAACTGACATGGGACGCGGCACAAGTAGGGTGCATTGCGGCACCTTGAATGTGCGCAGTCTCGTACTTGTGTCATTGCGCGTGCGCTTTAGGTTGGGGGCAGCCTACCCATACCGGAGCGTTTGTTCGATGCCCTCAAGCAATACCTTTTCCAGCTATGGCAGCGTCGCCAAGGCTTTTCACTGGCTGACGGCTTTGCTGATCTTCACGGCCCTGCCACTGGGCTGGTACGCCAACCAGTTGGCCCACGCGATCTATGACCCTAACATCCCGACATCCGAAGAGGATATTGCCAACGCGGCCCGCCTGTTCTCGCTGCACAAGACCGTTGGCGTGACGGTGTTCTTTGTCGCGCTGGCCCGCATTCTGTGGACATTGTCTCAAACCAAACCGGGATTGCTGAACGCTGAAAACAAGCCCGAGGCTTTTGCCGCCGAAACCGTGCATTGGATGCTTTATGCCTCGCTGGTTCTGGTGCCGCTGACCGGCTGGCTTCACCACGCCGCCGCCGAAGGGTTTGCGCCGATCCTGTGGCCTTTCGGCCAAAACCTGCCGTTTGTTCCGAAATCGCCATACGTGGCCGAGGTGACCGCTGGGCTGCACTGGCTGTTCATCTGGGTTTTAGGCGGGTCACTGGTTCTGCACATCATGGGCGCCCTGAAACACCACGTTGTAGATAAGGACAGCACCCTGCGCCGCATGCTGCCCGGTCAGGCGGACGCACCCGAACCGCCAGCACAACACCACTCGGCCCTGCCTGCATTCGCTGCCTTGATCGTCTGGTTGGGGGTTCTGGGCTTTGGCTGGACCAACGGCACATTTGATGACCACTCCAAAGCGGCAACCGACACGGCCGAGCTTGAAGACGTGCAATCGGAATGGGAGGTCGAGGATGGCACCTTGTCGATCACCATCTCTCAGCTGGGCAGCCCCGTGACCGGGACCTTTGGCGACTGGACAGCCGCGATTGCCTTCGAAGACCCCGCCGAACCGGGATTGGCCGGGGCGGTTGATGTGACAATTGCCATCGGATCGCTCAGCCTGGGTACAGTGACCGATCAGGCGATGGGCGCGGATTTCTTTGACAGCGCGCAATTCCCGACCGCCGCTTTCAAGGCCGATCTGTTCAAGACCGAAACAGGCTATGAGGCCCGCGGGCCTCTGACGATCCGCGACAAATCCCTGGACGTTGTTCTGCCTTTCGCCCTGGAGTTGCAGGATGATCAGGCAACCATGTCAGGCGAGTTGCAGTTGAACCGGATGGATTTCGACGTTGGCACATCTCAACCGACAGAGGACTCGCTGGGCTTTAACGTCATAGTCTCGGTCGAGTTGACTACCGAGCGGGACGAAGAGTGACAAAAAAACCGCCGGGTCGTCTGACCCGGCGGTTTCCTGTCGTAACGATCAAGCTTCGCTTATTCGGCTTTCTGCGCTTCGACCGAAATCTGAACCTGTACCTCGTCGCTGACGAACGGGGCGAACTGGCCCAGATCAAACTCGCTGCGGGTCAGGGTTGTGGTCGCATTGAAACCGGCCCAGGGCTTGTTGGCCATCGGGTGCTGGTCGACCTTGTTCAGTTTGGCATCCAGAACGACCGACTTGGTCACACCGTTCATGGTCAGGTCGCCGGTAATATTGGCCGTGTCGTCTCCGGTAACTTCGATCCCGGTCGAGGTGAAGGTGATCAGATCGCCTTCGGACGCACCAAAGAAGTCTTCGGTCATAAAGTGATCTTCACGCGCTTCCCAGCCGGTGAACATCGACATCACCGGCATCGAGACCGACACGCTGGATGCGGCAGGGTCTTCCTGATCGAACATGATCTCGCCTTCAAAGCCCGAGAACATGCCAGTGGTGGTCGAGAATCCCAGGTGGTCATAGCTGAAAATGACCTGACTGTGGCTTGGATCCAGAACGTATTTCTCGGCGCTGGCGAAGGCAGTGGTCGCCGTCATGGCCAGGGCAGCAGCAAGCAGGGTGGATTTCATAACAGTCTCCGCTTTTTTGTGAATGCAAACCGTTTGGGTTGCTCATAACAAAAATGTGCCGCCCAAGGGCGGCACACAAGTATTTTTGATTCACAAACTCTGTTCCTTTTTGAACAGAATAAAACTCAGGCGAAAATTGTTACGCTTTGGCTCAGTTGACCCTTCAGCGCTCGGCTGACATCCGCCGATTGCAACGGCAGTTTCATCAGCAGGCTGCCGTCAACGTCATACAATTGGACTTCATCATCCTCGAAACGGGCACCGCCAAGGCTTTCGTAGCTGCGACGCAGAACCGTCTGGGGACGGCCGTTCTCATTCTTTTGCAAAATGCGGACTTCACGGCGGATCGGGTCGAAATAGGCATCCGGGCGTGAATCCATCACTTCGATGGTCAACAGGCTGACACCGACGATCAGGAACAGCATCGACGCGACCATCTTGATCGGCCAGACCTCGGCCCCGATCACCGACCCCGGCATCAGCCACATCGAAAAGGCCGACACGATCAGGAAGGCTCCGACGATGCGGGCCAGAACGATCCGGGCTTTCCAGTTCACTTTGAATGCAATCTTGACCGGCACGGAATGTTCAAAGCCCGCGCCCTGCGCCTGCTTGCCAAGTGTGTTCGTGTTCGTCGCGGTCATAACATCATCACCCTGTATAAGGTTACCGTCTTAGATTTGGCTGTCCGGATGTGTTCCGGCTTGCTTAACAACTTTGAGCCGAAAAGCGTCAGGAATTGGGCGCAGCAAAGGAAATTGGACGACTTCACCATGGCAGTCCCGGCAGGCCTTGCCCCGGACGGGGAAACGTGTATACGGGGCCATCCTTCGCACGACACATGAATCGCGCAGCCTCTCGTGGCAGGGTCGCGAAGGACCACAATGGCCCCGCCTATGAAATGCGCCTTGATATAAACAGGAGTGAACATGCCACTGTATGAGCATGTAATGATCGCGCGTCAGGACCTGTCCAACGCGCAGGCCGAAGGCCTGATCGAACACTTTGGCACCGTGCTGGCCGACAACGGCGGCAACCTCGTGGATAGCGAGTACTGGGGTGTCAAGACGATGGCCTACAAGATCAACAAGAACCGCAAAGGCCACTATGCCTTCCTGAAGACCGATGCCCCCTCGGGTGCGGTTCAGGAAATGGAACGCCTGATGCGCCTGCATGACGACGTCATGCGCGTTCTGACCATCAAGGTCGACGGTCACGAAGACGGCCCGTCGGTTCAGATGCAGAAGCGTGACGAACGTGGCGACCGCCGCGAGCGTCGTTGATCAACGCCTGAGAAAAGGACACTAAACCATGGCCGCAAAACCATTTTTCCGCCGCCGCAAGGTCTGCCCGTTCTCGGGTGAGAACGCGCCGAAGATCGACTATAAAGACACTCGTCTGCTGCAGCGCTACATCTCTGAGCGTGGCAAGATCGTTCCTTCGCGCATCACCGCCGTTTCGGCGAAAAAGCAGCGTGAACTGGCCCGTGCTATCAAGCGCGCCCGCTTTCTCGCCCTGCTGCCCTACGCCGTGAAGTAAGGAGAGACTGACATGCAAGTTATCCTTCTGGAACGCGTTGCGAAACTGGGTCAGATGGGCGACGTCGTTGACGTCAAGCCCGGCTACGCCCGCAACTTCCTGCTGCCCCAGGGCAAAGCCCTGAGCGCATCGGACGCCAACATCGCGTCGTTCGAAGCCCAGAAAGCGCAGCTGGAAGCACGCAACCTGGAAACCAAGAAAGAAGCTGAAGCCCTGGCTGAAAAGCTGGACGGTCAGCAGTTCATCGTGATTCGCTCGGCATCGGATGCTGGCGCTCTGTACGGCTCGGTCACCCCGCGTGACGCCGCAGGTGCCGCAACCGAAGCAGGTTTCACCGTCGACAAGAAACAGGTCATCCTGATCGCTCCGATCAAGGAACTGGGCCTGCACTCGGTCGCCGTTCGCCTGCACCCCGAGGTTGAAGTCGAGATCAAGATGAACGTTGCCCGCTCAGAAGAAGAAGCCGAACTGCAGGCATCGGGCAAATCGATTCAGGAACTGGCCGCTGAAGAAGAAGCTGCCGCTGAATTCGAAATCGCCGAACTGTTCGACGACATCGGCTCGGCCGCTTCGGACGACGACGATCTGGTGGCCGAAGACGCCCCTGCCCAAGAAGACGAAGCAAAAGCCTGATCTGGCCAAGCTGACCTTACAGAAAGGGCCGCGCCATTCGCGCGGCCCTTTTTCTTGCCCGAGCCAGCAAAATTCAGCCCAATTTCACAGCTAATCTTGCGGCGTCGACCGCGATCCATATCATCGCGCACCGGAACCTGGAGAATTTAGATGGCAGTTTTCCCCCGCCGCAGCATCATCGCCTTCCTCGCAATGGCCACCCTTGCCGCCTGTAGCGGCGCCGAAGTATCCCGAGGTGACGCGGAACCGTTCGATCCGCCGCTCTACCCCAACGAGACCCCGGAATTGCGCGCGTCGATCAACAAATGGGCAGATCACTACGAGTTGCCGCGTGAGTTGGTGCACAAGCTGGCGATCCGCGAAAGCACGCACAGACCGTGGGCTGTGAACCGCCCTTACTACGGCCTGCTCCAGATCCTGCCTGCCACGGCGCGCTCAATGGGATATAAGGGCAACGCGCAAGGTCTGCTGGACGCTGACACCAATCTTGAGTTTGCGGGAAAATACCTGCGCGGTGCATGGTTGCTTTCCGATGGCGATCAGCAACGCGCCATCTTTTTATATGCAAAAGGGTACTATCCCGAAGCCAAGGCACGCGGTATGCTGGTTGAGACAGGATTACGACCCGCGCCGTGATATGGGGCGGTCAATCGGAATGATCTTCTGTTAGCAGTTGCGTTCCGATAGTGACAAAAATGTTCTAATACGTCACCAGCAGCGTCGAAAAGCGCAGACATTTCGCACGTCGCCTTGTCATGTTTTCAAAAGTATGTTGTGCTGGCTGCCGTGAGGTAAGTTGGGTTCCACTCTAAGTTTACTGCCGGTCTGACGACACCATCAGACTTGTGGTATGGGCCGCAGTTGGTAGGCGCCGCATGGAAATTTTCGATCTGAGCACTCTGCCGGATGCAGAAACTCGGTATACCGAGTTTCTTAAGCAGATTTGCGACAAGCATGAAATGGACCATGCCGCCTATGCTGGCATGAATCCTGCGGCTGGTACCGTAGCCGGTTTTGTGACCTACGACGACGCCTGGAACGAACACTATCAGAACCAGGGTCTGATCATGATCGACCCCACAATCCACATGGCCCGACGCAGCATCGCCCCCGTGGATTGGAGCCGTCTTGAACGCAGCCCGGAATTTCAGCGCGTTTTCAGGGACGCCCATGATTTTGGCATTCCGAATCAAGGCGTTACCATTCCTGTCCGTGGACCTTACGGCGATATTGGATTGCTCAGCGCGACCCGCAATTGCAGCAAGGAAGAATGGCGTAAACTGTACACCCATGTCATCAGCGACCTGCAATCGATGGCCGTTCACATTCACGACCATGTCGTGACCTCAGATGAACTGACCGGTGCGCTGTACCATCCCACCCTGTCCACGCGCGAAGCCGAGATCCTGCAGTGGGTCGCGGCAGGCAAGTCGCAGCAGGATATCGGCGACATTCTGTCCATCTCACACCGCACCGTCGAGGTGCATCTGCGTTCAAGCCGCGAAAAGCTGAGCGCATTGACCACGCCGCAAGCCGTCGGCCGGGCCATCGCAATTGGGCTTATTACCCCAGGTTAAACACAAAATTCCCCAAATTCCGTCAAAATACGGGAAACCCCCAATAGAAAAACCCCCTCAAAACGGTAACTTCTAGTTTACCGAACAACCACTCGAAGGGGGAAAAAATGATCATCGTGGTAGATGGGCTGAACAGACACCTGTTCGGCGAAGTTCTCGACGAAATGTTTGAACTGCGCGCACGCGTATTCGGCGGACGTCTTGGATGGGACGTTAATATCGAAGACGGGAAAGAGATCGATGAATTCGATCACCTGGATCCTGCATACGTAATCGGACTCGACGACGGGGGGAATGTCGTCGCAGCCGTGCGTGCCCTGCAGACCACCGGACCTCACATGCTTTCCGATGTTTTCTCGGCCATTCTGGATGGCGAAGCACCGCTGCGCAGCGCGACGATGTGGGAATCCACGCGCTTTTGCGTCGACACGCAGCGTCTCAAACGCGGCAAGGACAAAAACTCGGTGTCTTATGCCACCTGTGAACTGATGATTGGCTCGCTGGAATATGCCAAGAACGCAGGTATCCAGGACATCATCACCGTAATCGATCCGGTTATGGATCGCGTTCTGCAGCGGTCGAACTGTGCGCCTTATGACTATGTCGGCAAAACTGTTCCAATGGGCAAAGTGTCTGCACTGGCCGCGCTGTTGGATTGCACCGATGAACGCATTCAGGGCGTCCGCGACTTCGCTGGCATCGAAGGCGATGTCTTCCTGGACGAGGAAGAGGCGCTGGCCCTGTTCAACTCGAAGAAAGCTGTTGAGCCCAATCCGGCCAACCGCGATCACAAACCGCTCACTGACCTCGAAAAATACTTTGTCGAACAGATGAGCGCAGCGCGCACCGAAGCGGAACGGCAAGATGTTCTGAAGCTGATCGAAGCGCTGACCGACACCTTCACGCCAGAGCAGAAGACCGCTCTGCTACAGACCCCCCGTGCTTTTGCTCATGAGGCCTGACCCCCTCACCTCATAGTACAAAGCCACCCATGCGGAGTCGCCAATTTCAGGCGGCTCCGCTTTACTTTTGGCCCCCGAAAAGGGGGGAAGAGGATTATTCCTCTTCCAGTGCCTCAACGGCTTTTTGCAGGTCGTCCTTGCTGACTTCTTTGTCTGCAACGGTGGCCAGTTCGAAAACGTAGTCGACAACCTTGTCTTCAAAGATCGGCGCGCGCAGTTGCTGCTGCATCTGGGCGTTTTGCTGCACGAACTCAAAGAACTGGCGTTCCTGACCCGGGTACTGACGCGCCTGGTTCATGATCGCCTGAGTCATCTCGGCATCGGTCACTTCAACTTCAGCCTTCTGGCCCAGCTCGGCCAGCAGCAGGCCCAGACGCACGCGGCGCTCGGCCAGTTTGTTGTGCTCGTCGGTGGGTTCGATCTCATCGTGATCGTGGCCTTCGACCTCGGGGTTTTCCTCGTGCCACAGCTGGTGGGCGATCTGCTTGGCCTCAGCCTCTACCAGCGACGGCGGCAGGTCAAAGGACACCTTCTCGTCCAGCGCGTCCAGCAGGGCGCGCTTCATCACAGCGCGTGACGCACCAGCGTATTCGGCCTCCAGACGCTCGGAAATCTGACCTTTCAGAGCCTCCAGATCCTCGGCACCGAATTTCTTGGCCAGCTCATCATTGACCTCGGCGGCGACCGGCTCTTTCACCTCTTTGACGGTGCAGGTGAAGACGGCGTCTTTACCGGCCAGATGCTCGGCACCGTATTCTTCGGGGAAGGTGACGTTGACGTCTTTTTCTTCCTCGGCTTTCACACCAACCAGCTGCTCTTCAAAGCCGGGGATGAAGCTGTTCGAGCCCAGCACCAGCGGGTAGTCTTCCGCCGAGCCGCCTTCGAACTCTTCGCCGTCAACCTTGCCGACGAAATCGAACACGATTTGGTCGCCGTCTTTGGCTTTCGAACCCTTGCGGCGCGCTTTGAAATCCTGTGCAGTTTCGGCCAGGTTGTTCAGCGCCTCTTCCACGGCTGCGTCATCGGCTTTGACAACCAGCTTCTCCAGTTCGACCGATTTCAGGTCAACCTCGGGGATTTCCGGCAGCGCTTCGTAGGACATTGCGACCTCGACGTCGTCTCCTTCTTTCCAGTCCTCATTGGTCATCTTGACCTCGGGCTGCAGCGCAGGGCGGTCGCCGCTGTCTTCAAAGTGCTTGTTCATCGCACCGTCGATGGTTTCCTGCATCGCTTCGCCCAGCAGGCGCTGGCCAAATTGCTTCTTCAGCAGCGCCATCGGCACCTTGCCTTTGCGGAAGCCCTTCATCTCAACTTCGGGCTGCGCCTCGGTCAGCTTCTCGTTGACCTTGTCGTCCAGCTCGGCTGCTGTGACGGTGATGTTGTAGCCGCGTTTCAGACCTTCGTTCAGCGTCTCGGTAACCTGCATTATGGTAGTCCCCATAGGATTCGGGGCGCGCAAAACGGCGCGCCGGGCAAATTTGACGCCTTCTATTTGCCCAGCCGCCCGCGTGCAAGGGGGCAAAGGCCGGATCACCCCGGATTTACCGCTTCTCAGTATAAAAAACGCCCCGGATTGGACCGGGGCGTTTGTTCAGGAAATCGTCCGGGTGATCAGAACCGCCAGCGCGCGCCCAGAACCCAGGCCTCGTTGTTGTCGAACGAGGTGCCGTCGTCAAAGTCGTGGTTGCGGTATTTCAGATAGGCATCGGTGTTGATTGCGTCGATCTTCTGCACCACCGCGATGCCCCACGCCTTGGTGCTGGACCCGTCCGAGTCAAAATCCGAACCGTCAAAATAGTCGATCCCGACGCCGGTTTTGCCCCATGGTACCCAGTTCCCTTCATAGGCGATTTTGCCGTACCAGTAATTGGGATCGGACGCGCCATCCGCGTCGTCGTCGCGCGTACCTGCTGCAACGGTAAAGCTGAACCCGCTGGGCAACAGAACCGAGGCCGAGCCGATCGTGTCTTTGCGCTCACCCGAGTTGTCGTCGCGGTCGCGCACGGCATAGGCCAGACCGGCCGCAAATTCGACCCCGCCCGCAAAGGTGTTTTCGTAGGACAGGCCAATGTCGTAGTAATCGTCGTCATCGCTGCTGGACAGGATGTTCTGACCATAGGCGATCCCGGCAGAAAACCCGTTGACGGTCGGCGTGTCATAACGAATGCGCCCCCGGCGCGAACCGTCCAGGTTGCTGCTGGAGTCGCCAACGGTGATATCGCTCAGCATACCGTCAGTTCCGCGGTAGAAGAAGCCCGCGTTCTCGTCGTTGGTGAACGAATAAAGCGCTGTGCCGACATAGGACAAATCCACTTCGGCTGCACCATCGGACACCATGCTGCCCTGCCCGGCCGAGAATTTACCCCAATCGCCCTTCAAGGCGAAATCGACATGGCGCAGATCTTCGCGCGTCCAGCCATCGCCATTGGTGCCGAACTGATCCGCCGAGGCTGATCCGGGCAGACCCAGGCCGGTTTCAAAGCGGAAGGTAAACTCGTTGCTGCCAAAAGGCTGCAGCAAACGCAGGCCAACGCGGCTGTTCGACAGATCGTTGTCCAAAAGCCGGGTCTCGGTCTCTTCGCCATCGTCGACCGAAATAATGGCCGGGTTCAGCTGGCCATAAAGCTCGACATAGCCGCCACTGTTGTTTTCATATTTCAATTCAGCCGCAGCCGGAATTGCCGTTGATGCGGCAAGGACTGCAACAACCGATGTGGATTTAAAGTTCAGGGTCATTTCACTCACCATGAAAAATTCAGGTTTCAGGTACTGCTCAGATGTTTACGGAACGTGAGCGTTCCAGTGCGCCGCAATCGGTCCCGCGCGAGCATTGCTTTTTCGCAACAGCAGAAACTCGCAAAATTTGATATTTTTTAATGTTTATAAAGGCTTGAATATTCACACACTAGATCTCGCCAAGCACCACAAGTGAATTGTGACGCCGAGCCATGCGTCTGGCAAACACTCGCTATGCATCCGCGCAGGTCTTGACGGCGGATTTCCGCCGAGTCGCACCCCGCTGAGCCATTCCCCGCCCAATATACTTATATATTTAATTGCCTAAATACGTATGGAAGCTGCTCGGGCAGATCTTCTGCAATCAGCCCTGGGCCGAAATGGCGCGCGCATTCGACGTGCAGCCAGGCCGCGCTCTCGGCGGCCTGCATGGCTGAAACCCCTCGTGCCATCAGCCCTGTGATGAACCCGGCCAGCACATCCCCCGACCCGGCTGTCGCCAACCACGGGGCGGAACGGTCGTAATGCGCCGCGTTGATCGAACAGCGGCCACTTGGATCGGCAATCACCGTATCCGGCCCTTTGAACAGAACGACACACCCGGCCCGTTTCGCGGCTTCACGAGTGGCATCCACTTTGGAATAAGCCGGGCCTTTGGAGGGCACCGCATTCAGTTTCTCAGCAATATCCGGGAACAGCCGCGCAAACTCACCGCCATGTGGGGTTAGCACGCAGTTGGCGTGCAGCAATCCGAATAGCGCGTCCGGGTCGTTCGCAAAGGCCGTCAGCGCATCGGCATCCAGAGCCGTCGCTCGCCGCGCTGCCAACGCGGCCGGCACCAATTGTTGCACGCGCTCCAAGCCCAGTCCGGGACCAAGACACACGGCATTCAGCCGCTCATCCTGCAACACCTCGGGCAATCCATCTGCGCCCTCAACGCGCTGCAACATGATGGCCGTCACCTGCGCCGCAACCTCCATCTGGCTCGACGGAGGCACCCCAATCGTCACCAACCCGGCACCGATCCGCAAAGCACCCCGAGCCGCCAACCGCGCCGCGCCCGTTTTGCCAGCACCACCCGATAGGATAAGGGCGTGACCGTGCGTGTATTTGTGCTCGAAAGGCTCTTTGCAAAGGTACGGTGACAAAGTGCTTTGCTCCACCTCTAAACTCAGCACCCTGCCGAGCCTTCTTTCATCATGGAACGCAATCAAAGCCGCGCGCGAAATTGAATTCGGTTCTCCTGGTAATGACAACCCAATGTCAGTCATCACTGTCTTGCCGCAGTATTCGGGGCCAATATCAAGCATATGACCGGGCTTTTTGCCGTGGAAGGTAACCGTAAGGTTTGCACCAATCAGAATCTCCCTGTCGCCCAGTACCTTGCCGCTGTCTGCACAAAGACCCGAGGGCACATCGACCGCGACAATCCTGCCGCCGCGCGTCTCCCTGAACGCCCTAACAGACTGAAAGGCATGGGCCAACTGCCCCTCAATAGGACGCGCAAGCCCGGTTCCAAAAACCGCGTCAACGATCAAGTCCACTGCCGCCATGTCGTCAAAAACATCGCGAACAGAAAGGTCTTGAACAGCACCGTTTTGCATCCACCGCTCATAGTTCACGCGCGCATCCGGAGGCAGCTTCTCTGGGTCGCCATACAGAAAAACCTCAACCTCCCAACCCAACTCCCGCATCACCCGCGCCACAACAAACCCGTCGCCCCCGTTGTTCCCCGGCCCGCACAGAACCACAGCACGCAAGGGATCCCCTTCATCTGGCCCCAAATATCCCGGGGAGTTCGAGGGGCTGGCCCCTCGATCCCTCAACTCTGGCCACTCCTCGAAAATCGCGTCGACAACGCCCTGCCCCGCGCGCTCCATCAGGTCCAGACCCGTCACCTGACCGGACCCAATAGCCGCCTGCTCGATCGCCCGCATCTGCGCCGCTGTCAGCAATTCTGCCATCCGAAACCCCTTCGCGATTCAATTCTGATTACTTTTTGTGCAAAGTGACTAAAATTTCACCCCACGCCAAATTTCGCCCCGCCCTAAGGCCTACATTTTCGCAATCACATTGCTGAGCGATCTTAGACGTGATCACTGCGGGTCTGACAACCATGCGAGGTGAGCCGGGATGAAAAAGATCGAAGCGATCATCAAGCCGTTCAAACTGGACGAAGTGAAAGAGGCATTGCAGGACGTTGGCGTCCAGGGCCTCAGCGTGATCGAAGTCAAAGGCTTTGGCCGCCAAAAGGGTCACACGGAACTCTACCGGGGTGCCGAATACGTGGTCGATTTTCTGCCCAAGGTGAAGGTCGAAGTGGTTCTGGACGACGATCAGGTCGATGCCGCCATCGAGGCTATCGTCTCGGCCGCCAAGACCGACAAGATCGGCGACGGCAAGATCTTTGTCTCACCCGTTGAACAAGCCATCCGCATCCGCACCGGCGAGACCGGCTCGGACGCGCTGTAACCCATTACCGAATTCTCAAACCAGAGGAACAATAGAATGAGCAAGGACGCAGTTCTTCAGCTGATCAAAGACGAAGGCGCCGATTACGTCGACGTCCGTTTCACCGACCCGCGCGGCAAGCTTCAGCACGTGACCCTGATGGCTGATCAGGTTGACGAAGACTTCCTGGAAGAAGGCTTCATGTTCGACGGTTCGTCGATTGCGGGCTGGAAGTCGATCGAAGCATCGGACATGAAACTGATGGTCGACACCGACAGCGCCTATGTCGATCCGTTCTATGCAGAAAAAACCATCTGCGTGCACTGCTCGGTCGTCGAGCCCGACACCGGCGAAGCCTATGAGCGTGACCCGCGCGGCACCGCCCAAAAAGCCGAGGCTTACCTGAAAGCGTCCGGCATCGGCGACGCGGCCTTCTTCGGCCCCGAAGCTGAATTCTTCCTGTTTGACGATGTCCGTTTCTCGAACACGATCAACAAGGTATCCTACGAGGTTGATGCGACCGACGCGTCGTGGAACACCGACACCGAATACGAGATGGGCAACATGGGCCATCGTCCAGGCGTCAAGGGTGGCTACTTCCCGGTTAACCCGATCGACGAATCTCAGGACCTGCGTTCGGAAATGCTCAGCACCATGAAGCGTCTGGGCATGAAGGTCGACAAGCACCACCACGAGGTTGCCTCGTGCCAGCACGAGCTGGGCCTGATTTTCGACAGCCTGACCAAACAGGCGGACGAGCTGCAGAAGTACAAATACGTCATCCACAACGTCGCGCACGCCTATGGCAAATCGGCGACCTTCATGCCGAAGCCCATCGCAGGCGACAACGGCACTGGCATGCACGTGAACATGTCGATCTGGAAAGACGGCAAGCCACTGTTTGCAGGCGACAAATACGCCGACCTGTCGGACGAGGCCCTGTGGTTCATCGGTGGTGTTCTGAAACACGCCAAGACCCTGAACGCCTTCACCAACCCGTCGACCAACAGCTACAAGCGCCTGATCCCGGGCTTTGAAGCCCCGGTTCTGCGCGCTTACTCGGCCCGTAACCGTTCGGGTTGTGTCCGTATTCCGTGGACCGAAAGCCCGAAAGCCAAGCGCGTCGAGGCCCGTTTCCCCGATCCGGCCGCAAACCCCTATCTGGCGTTTGCTGCGCTGCTGATGGCTGGTCTGGACGGCATCAAGAACAAGATCGATCCGGGCGAAGCCATGGACAAGAACCTGTACGACCTGCCCGCCGAAGAACTGGCCGACATTCCGACCGTCTGCGGCAGCTTGCGTGAGGCTCTGGAAGCTCTGGCTGCCGATCACGACTTCCTGCTGCAGGGCGACGTGTTCACCAAAGACCAGATCGACGGCTACATCGCCCTGAAGATGGAAGAGGTCGAAACCTACGAGCATACCCCGCACCCGGTTGAGTACGGCATGTACTACAGCTGCTGATCCGGCACAGGGTTACATCTGCAAGGGCGTCCAAACGGGCGCCCTTGTTTCGTTTGGCATGATCTTTCACACTCGGATGCAAACCGGTCAGGAGAGAGCGCATGTCATCCGATACCCCGTTTGCACAATTCTCGGACATTGTAACCTCGGTCGAAGATCTGGAACGCATCACCGGCGCGCCTCTGCCCCAGATCATCGCCAAGGAATTGTCCGCACTGGACCAGATGTGCCGCGACTTCATCGACAAATCCACCTTCTGCCTGATCGCTTCGGCCAACCCGGATGGGTATCTGGACATCTCACCGCGAGGCGACCCTGAGGGGTTTGTTCAGGTGATCTCGGACACCCTGATCGCCATCCCGGATCGCCCCGGCAACAAGCGGGTGGACACGTTTCACAACGTTCTGAAAGACCCGCGCGTCAGTGTGATCTTCTTTGTTCCCGGCAAAATGGAAACTCTGCGCATTCGCGGCACGGCGCGAATATGCGCTGACCCCGACCTGCTAAGCGGTATGGCCGTGAACGGGCGGGTGCCGAAACTTGTCCTGCTGATCCATGTCGAAACTGCCTTTGCCCACTGCCCCAAATGCGTCATCCGTGGGAACCTGTGGCAACCCGATCACTGGCCCGATGCCTCGCAACTGCCGAACATGAACGCGATGATGGTCAAACACGCGAAAATCGACAAAACCCCCGAGGAATGGTTCGAAAGCCTGAAAGCCACGGACGAACTGGACCTGTATTAACCGACTTGCCATTTCGCCCTTGGCATTTACGCTTTCACAACCACAGCCAATCGGAGTGCCCCTATGCTGCGCGCGCTTTTTCTGTCGCTTGCCCTGACCATCCCGACCGTCGGACTAACCGCGCCCTGCGGGAATACCAGCGCGGGGTTCGAGGCCTGGAAAGCGGACTTTGCCAAACAGGCGCGCCGGGCCGGAGTGAAAAGGAAGGGCTTGCAAGCGCTGGCTCAGACGCAATACGCCACCCGCACCATTGCGGCCGACCGAAACCAGAAGAGTTTCAAATACTCGCTGGATAAATTCATGCGTGTGCGCGGCGCGGATACAATTGTTGCGCAGGGGCGCAAACGCAAAGCCAGAAACCCGGATTTCTACGCCGCATTGGAACGCCAATACGGCGTGCCATCCGGAATTCTGCTGGCCATCCACGGCATGGAAACCGGCTTTGGCAGCTTCATGGGCGACAGTCAGGTTGTTTCCGCAATCACAACATTAGCCTATGATTGCCGCAGATCGGATTTCTTTATCCCCCATGCCATTGGGGCGCTTAAACTGGTCGATCAGGGCAGCATCACCATGGCGACAAAAGGGGCAAAACATGGCGAACTGGGCCATACGCAATTCCTGCCCGGCAACGCCCTGGAATACGGTGTCGATGCCACCGGCGACCGACGTGTGGACTTTTACAACCTGACGGATGCAATGGCCTCGACCGCGAATTTCCTTCGCAAAAAAGGATGGAAACCGGGGCGTGGGTATCAGCCGGGACAGCCGAATTTCGCAGTCATTCAACAATGGAATGCGGCATCGGTCTATCAGCAATCCATCGCCATCATGGCCGCGCGAATCGATGGTTAGGCCCGACACTCCGTCACCACGCCCTACACGCAATTCGGCCACAAAATTGCCATAGTGGCCACCAAAACGCCTTGGATTCAGGGTTTCCAAAGCGTAATCAATCCTCGGAAATTTCGATTTTTTTCCATTTTGGTCAAATTCTGTCCAAAAACCGTTGATAGTTTGTCGGCTTAGACAATAAGCGGCAAAGGAACACTCCAGTGGCTCGGAAGCACAGCTACCATGGCGGCCTGCAATTCGATGGCGACACAGACGGCGCGATCGAGCGGTTTGGCACAATTGTCGCCACGACGCTTGAGGATTACGGCCATTTGGTCGAACGCAAAGCGCTGTTGTCACGGACTGAGGCAAGCGTTGTCTCAAGCCAGTATATGGTGCGCCTGACGCTGGATACCGAAGCGGCGGATACCGACACACGTTACGAACGTATGGATCGCGCGGCTGGCCTGCGGACGCTCGCCCGGCCCGTTGTGTCCAACCCTCAGAACCGGTTGGTCCTGACGGTTACTCCGGTGTCGCCGCTGCTGGACGATCTCGAGATCTCGGAACTTATGCTGGTCGTCATTCTGTATCGCATGGTCGATATCTGCTCGACCCGGCGGGTGGAATGGCTGTCACCGCACACGGTATTGACCGTCGAACAGTTCATGAGCGCCTTTGACACGCTGGCCCCCAGCAAACCCAGAAACCGAAAACAGATCTTTCAATCTGTGACCGGTCAGTTTGCAGGTCTGGACATCCCAGAACCGCAAGATCCTATCGAAGCAGCCAAACCTGCGGCCCGTCCGATCCAGCTGTCAGACGAACAACTGCTCAGCATCGCGTTTCGCACGGACGAACCCCAAACCCCAACAGAAACCCTGCCCAGCGAAACCGCTGAGGAAGACGAGCGGCCAAGCGACATTCTGCGGCTCAGCAGCTGGTGCATGACAGGCGTGATCGCCAGTGTCTCCACCCCGATTGCGCTGTCCATGGCGGCGGTTAACCTGATCCGCGGTGAGGATTTCAGACTGAACACTCAGGTTCTGGTCTTCACCTTTGCCATTGTCGCCCTGAATGCCAGCAACGCCTTTGCCGACGTTGCCACCGCTTTGGGCATGTAACCGAATTACAAGAACCCTCCTTGGAGGCCCCGCCGTCAGGCGGGGTTTTCCATTTCTGCCAGGCTGTGCGCGGCCAAAACATAGGTGTGGATCGAGAAAACGACCGCGCCAGTCTTGGGCAGCCGCATCAAAGTCTGACGCTCGCTTCGCAGGTATGAGGTGGTCCCCGCTTTTGGTTTTTCCCGCGGTTCGCTGGCACTGCGGGGTTGAAAAAGCTCCGGGTCCTCGTACCACAGCGCATTGAAGCGCCAAAGCGGGCGATCTGGTTGAATCCCATCGAACAATCGCTGCACGCGCCGGGCGATATTGTCGTCGTAGCTGGCGACCGGCACATGAATATCTACCAGCGGGCGCATGAATTTTTCACTCAAACGCCAACTGGCCGGAAAACACAGGATCGCGCCTGTCAGAACATGCTGTTCGGCTTGCTTTTGCAGGATACAGAAATCCTCTTGAACCAGATGGCACAGCGTATCCAGTGGCCGGGTCCTATCGATGTCAACCGACACGCCGTCAGGTCGGCGCACGCTGTCCGTAGCATCAGGATAGACCTGCGCCAGAACCAGCTCCAAAAGCTCTTGCGCCGCAGGTTCGGCACCTTGGTCCAGTGCCAGCACCTGATCGCGCAGTTCTTTCAACAGGGTCGCCCGATGGCTCATCTGCGCGGCAAAGGCATCATCCTGATGCAGCCACGCGTCCAGCGACGCAGGCTGCACACCGGGCAGCGCACGGGCGTTGCGCGGGTCATACGGGATTTTTTCCTGCAAAATGATAGTCATGAGACCCAGCTACCACCGAATCCATGCAATGTCGGTCAAAAAACGACCCGCAGACGGTCGCAATCTTCTGCGACGACGGATCAGGGCCTCAACACACTCGACCCCATGTCAGGGAGGCGTGACGTGAATCAACACTACCGGGATACCCGCAAAATCGACCCGACCCGAGGGGAAACACTGGGCGACGGAACACCCAACGACAACAACCGGATCGAGATCGGACCGACGCAACTGTCCTTTGACGAATGGGCTGCGGCCGGGTTGCAGCTACCGAACCTTGAACGGATGCGCGAATACCGCTGGAAGCGCCTAACGCAGGCGATTGTCGATCGCGGATACGGTGGACTGTTGATCTTCGACCCGCTGAACATCCGCTACGCCACTGACAGCACCAACATGCAGCTGTGGAACACCCACAACCCGTTCCGGGCTGTGCTGCTATGCGCCGACGGGTATATGGTGATCTGGGACTATAAGAACTCACCCTTCCTGTCGACGTTCAACCCGTTGGTGCGCGAACAGCGGTCAGGCGCGGATCTGTTCTATTTCGACCGGGGCGACAAGGTGGATATCGCAGCGGACGTGTTCTCGAACGAGGTGCGCGTGCTGATCGACGCACATGGCGGCGGAAACAAGCGTCTGGCGGTCGACAAGATCATGTTGCACGGGCTGCGCGCGCTTGAGGCGCAGGGGTTCGAAATCATGGAAGGCGAGGAACTGACCGAAAAGACCCGCGCCATCAAAGGCCCGGACGAGATTCTGGCCATGCGCTGCGCCAGCCATGCCTGCGAGACCGCCGTGGCCGAGATGGAAAAATTCGCCCGTGCCAATGTCGGCGACGGCAAAACCTCGGAAGATGACATCTGGGCCGTTCTGCATGCCGAAAACATCCGGCGCGGGGGTGAGTGGATCGAAACCCGCCTTTTGGCCTCGGGCCAGCGCACCAACCCGTGGTTTCAGGAATGCGGCCCCCGTATTACGCAGCAGAATGAAATCATTGCCTTCGACACGGACTTGATCGGTTCGTACGGGATTTGCATCGATATTTCACGCACATGGTGGATCGGCGACCAGAAACCCCGCGCCGATATGATCTATGCCATGCAGCACGCGCATGAACACATCATGACCAATATGGAAATGCTGAAACCCGGTGTGATGATCCCTGAACTGACGGCCAACTCTCACAGGTTGGACGACAAGTTTCAGGCGCAGAAATACGGCTGCCTGATGCATGGTGTGGGATTGTGTGACGAATGGCCGTTGGTTGCCTATCCCGACAAGGCGGTTACCGGGGCCTATGACTATCCATTGGAACCCGGCATGGTGCTCTGTGTCGAAGCCGCTGTTGGCGAAGTGGGCGGAGATTTCTCGATCAAGCTGGAAGATCAGGTACTGATAACCGAGGACGGCTATGAAAACCTGACCAAATACCCGTTTGATGGGCGGCTTATGGGGTCAGAGTGAGGATGCCCTCACTCTGACCAATTTGAACGACGCACATTGCCGTGCCAGTCTTCAATCGGCTGCGTCAATTGCGGGTCGCTTGCGAATTCGCCCAGTGGCCAGGACTGTCCCAGCGCAAAACCCAATGCGCCAACCAGAACAAGAGTAACCAATGTGCCTGCCCCGATACCGGGCGACTGCGGGGTTGCTGTAATATGTGTCATGCTTTCCTCCGGCGATGGTGTGGATACCGTGAAGATGGGGGAGGCAGTTGAATTATGAAAATGAATATTTAATCGACACAACATCACCAATTGTGATGTTTGGTCATTCAATTGGACGCCGCAACACCGCTTACCTGCGCAAGTGCACAGGTCCTGTGCACCTGTCCGCCAAGTCCTCACCTTACCGTTACGCCTTTGACATATCCCTTGAGACTGGCTTTGCTTCACCACAGTATTGCAGGCATCCCCCCAAACCGAAGGAGCCGAAATGCCCACGGAACGCATCACTTTTGCCGGACATGACGGCGGTCAACTTGCAGCACGACTGGACCTGCCCGACGGTCCGGTGCTGGCAACCGCCCTGTTCGCGCATTGCTTTACCTGTTCCAAGGACATTCCAGCCGCGCGCCGCATCTCGGCCCGGCTGGCGGCAATGGGCATCGCGGTCTTGCGGTTCGACTTTACGGGTCTGGGCCACTCGGAAGGCGAATTCGCAAACACCACCTTCACCTCGAATGTCGAAGACCTGATTGCGGCGGCTCAGTATCTTGCGGGCCGGAATATGGCCCCAGCCCTGTTGATCGGTCACTCGCTCGGCGGTGCTGCGGTTTTGCGCGCCCGTGCGGGCATCCCTTCGGTCAAGGCGGTTGTGACCCTTGGGGCCCCGGCCGATCCCAGCCACGTCTCGCACCATTTCGAAGATGCCCTGCCGCAGATCCAACAGGACGGCAGCGCCGAGGTTTCGCTGGGCGGGCGTCCGTTCCGCATTGGCAAGGCCTTTGTCGACGATATTGCCGAAGCAGCACTGACCCCATCGGTTGCTGATCTGAAAGCCGCATTGCTGATCCTGCACGCGCCGATGGATGAAACCGTCAGCATCGACAATGCTAGCACGATCTTTCTTGCGGCCAAACACCCCAAAAGCTTTGTCACCCTTGACGATGCCGACCACCTGATCACCCGCGCCGCAGATGCCGAGTATGCGGCCGATGTGATCGCAGCCTGGGTGTCGCGCTATGTTTCGCTATGCCCGCCTGCCCCACCGCCGGGCGCGCCCGAAGGCGTCATTCGCGTGACCGAGTCGGACCCCAACGGTTTCTTGCAGGACATTCAATCGGGGCCGCGCCATCACGTCGTGGCGGACGAGCCGGTGTCATATGGCGGCACGGATCGTGGCATGTCGCCTTACGGGTTTGTCTCCTCGGGTCTTGGGGCGTGTACCTCGATGACCATACGCATGTATGCGCGGCGCAAACGGTGGCCACTGACCGGCATCACCGTCGATGTCTGCCACGACAAGGTCCACGCGCAGGATGCGGGGCTGGCAAACGAGGGCAAGATCGATCAGTTCAAACGCAAGATACGGCTGGAAGGTCCCTTGACCCCCGACCAACGCGCGCGCCTTCTGGAGATTGCGGATAAATGCCCCGTGCACCGCACGCTGGAAGGCTCGTCCGTTGTGACCACGATCCTGCTGGACGCGTGACCTGAAATCCTGTCACGGAACTGTTTCGCGTGGCTGCTACCCACGCGGCCATGGAAAAACAGATCGTGTGCATAAACTGGGGCACGCTCTACGGTGCCCCCTATATCAACCGCCTTTATCGGATGGTCTGTGCCAGAACGACGCCGCCTTTCCGGTTTGTGGCCTTCACGGATTCGCGCGACGGTGTCGATCCCGGTGTCGAGTGCTTTGACCTGCCCGAGATGCCCGGCTTCATGCCGCAGCGAACCATTGGCCAATGGCCGAAATCCAGACTGTGGGCCGCAGAGCTGGCTGATCTGACGGGGCCATTCCTGTTTCTGGATCTGGACGTCGCGATCACCGGCTCGCTGGATCCGTTCTTCGAGTTCGGCGACCCGGACGACGTCATCCTTGCTCGCAATGTGGCCAAACCCCTCAGCCGTCTGGGGCAGACGTCGATCTACCGTATGCCGGTCGGGGCGCTTGCCCCGCTGCAGGATATCTTTGCCGCCGACCCTCAGGGCGTGGCGGATACGTATCGGTTTGAACAGCATTTTGTGACAAAGAACGCGCCAAACGGGATAAGGTTCTGGCCCTCCGGCTGGGTCCGCCATTTCCGGATCGAGTGTATTCCCAAGTTCCCGCTGAACTACTTTCTGGACACGCGCGCACCCAAGGACGCACGCGTTGTGATCTTTGCCGGATCGCTCAACCCGCCCGATGCGATCAAAGGCCAGTACCACGCCGAGGTTCCGCACCTGCCGCCCGGCCAACACATCTGGCGCGCGCTAAGGTCAAAGCACAAGCTTCGGGGAATCCGCCAATTTGTACGACCTGCAACCTGGGTCGAACGGATTTGGGATCAGGCAGAACAAAGCTAGGCCCTGCCCGGCTGCATGCCGGGCACGGAACAGATCGCCAATCAGCGTCTCCGCGGCGCAGGCCGATGGATCGGAGGCCGCGCCGCAGGCGGTCTTGCAACCGGAGGACGCGGACGCGACGGCGGCTTGGCAATCGGCGGCTTCGGACGCGCAGGTGGCTTGCCCGCTGGGGGCTTCGGTCGATTGGGCGGCTTGCCGTCCGGAGGTCTGGGCCGGTCCGGTCGGTTCACGTCGATATCGACATCGACGTCGTGGTAATAATCATTCCACAGCATCGAGTCGTAAAACGGGTCGTACCGGTACCCATAGCCCACGCCGACACTTACGCCATCGCAGCCTGACAGGGTCAGACCTGCGACCCCCAAGCCCAGCGCTAGCACAGAACGTTTGATCAGTTTGCGTGTCATACCAACCTCCGTCATTGCAGCGACCGGAACGACGCGAAAACGGCGTTCAGATCATCCACATAGGCCGGATCAGCCCCATCGCGCAGGATCGCCACCACGACGGCCACCCGGTTTCGCGGCAGGTCGATCAGGGTCGCCGTGAAATTGATCCGGCGACCATCGCGGTTGCCGGTGCCACGGTAGACACGGGCGGGCAACCCCCCGATGCGGGTATCGCTGGTGCTGGTGACGCTTGGATCTTTGACAAGGAACTTGTCGATATCTTCAAGATACCGCTCCCCGTCCTGAATATCTTCAACTCCGGCTGGCGATACGAAGCCCATCCAGACCGTGTCGTCAGTAACCGGTCGAATGGCCATCACGCGCGCAACGGCGCGGGCATCCCCTAACTCGGTATCTTCAATGTCACGCGGCCCGCCGGTGCGCAGGGCCCAGAAATCCGGAACCGAGAACCGGAACAAGGCCCGACCCGCATCGGTATAGGTCACAGGCGTCTCGGCCCGGACAGGCGCAGCCCCTGCCGCCCATAGGGCCGCACAGGCAGCAAGTGTTGACGCTAGAAAAATACGCATATCTCAATAACCTGATGGTTTCGCTGCCATCAGATTGAACCGGGCGCGCTTGCTTTGTCCAGTACTGCCTTGCCCAACAACGGAAAATCCTTGCGGGAGGGGTTGGGTCAGTTCCCCCGCTTAACAAGCACGCCATCTGTTGTGTTGCCGGCGTCATCGACAAAGCGGATTGTCTGACCCTGTTGCAGAACATCATAACACGCCCACAGATCCGATGGCGGCCAGAGCGAGCAATACTGATCCCCCCGCACAGCCCAGCGCCCCTCACTTGGGCCGCCCGCAAAATACTGGGTCAGCATCGAGGGCTCAAAGGTCTGCCAGACGCCATCCCCGTAATCCAGCTTCTGTTCAGTCAGCGTCGCCAGAATTCCTTCGCCGGACAGGGTCTGAAACTCTTCAGCCGCCAGAAAGCCGGGCCAGATCGCTAAAATCAGGGCAAACCGTCTCATATCCGCACTCACACCTTGTTCATTAGATGGTGCGGGTTTAAACCCCGCCGCATCGCCTCCTGCCCAAACACAATAAGGTGCCGCTGCTTATGATTCCACGTTATTCCCGCCCCGATATGGTCGCCATCTGGTCGCCCGAAAGCAAGTTCCGCATCTGGTACGAGATCGAGGCCCATGCCTGCGACGCCATGGCCGATCTGGGCGTGATCCCGCGTGAGAATGCCGAGGCCGTGTGGAAAGCCAAGGACGTGGAATTCGACGTCGCCCGCATCGACGAGATCGAAGCCGTCACCAAGCACGACGTCATCGCCTTCCTGACCCATCTGGCCGAGCATGTTGGCAGTGAAGAAGCCCGCTTTGTGCATCAGGGCATGACCAGTTCCGACGTGCTGGACACCTGCCTGAATGTGCAGCTGACCCGCGCCGCCGATCTGCTGATCGCCGATCTTGAGGGTCTGCTGGCCGCGCTCAAACGCCGCGCGATTGAACACAAGAACACCGTCCGCATCGGCCGCAGCCACGGTATCCACGCCGAGCCGACCACCATGGGCCTGACCTTTGCCCGTTTCTACGCCGAGATGGACCGCAACCTGTCCCGCATGCGCGACGCCCGTGCGGAAATCGCAACCGGCGCAATTAGCGGTGCGGTTGGCACATTCGCCAACATTGACCCGCGCGTCGAGGAACACGTCTGCGACCAACTTGGTCTGGTGCCCGAACCGATCAGCACCCAAGTTATCCCCCGCGACCGCCACGCGGCCTTCTTTGCAACCCTTGGCGTGATCGCCAGCAGCATCGAAAACATCGCCATCGAAATCCGCCACATGCAGCGGACCGAGGTGCTGGAAGGCGCCGAATTCTTCTCGATGGGTCAAAAGGGCTCGTCGGCGATGCCGCATAAGAAAAACCCGGTTCTGACCGAGAACCTGACCGGTCTGGCCCGCATGGTGCGCGCGGCTGTGATCCCGGCGATGGAAAACGTGGCACTTTGGCATGAACGCGACATCTCGCATTCCTCGGTTGAACGCATGATCGGGCCCGACGCCACAATCACGCTGGACTTTGCCCTGGCCCGTCTGACCGGCGTGATCGACAAGATGCTGATCTTCCCCGAGAACATGCTGGAGAACATGAACAAGTTCCCCGGTCTGGTGATGAGCCAACGCGTTCTGCTGGCCCTGACCCAAGCCGGTGTCAGCCGCGAGGACGCCTATGCCATGGTGCAGCGCAACGCGTTGAAAGTCTGGGAACACCGGACCGATTTCAAGCAAGAGCTGCTGGCAGATGCCGACGTCACCGCCGCGCTGAGCCCCGAAGAGATCGAAGAGAAATTCGACCTTGGCTATCACACCAAGCATGTCGACACGATTTTCGAGCGTGTTTTTGGCGAATAAATCATCGTAAGCCGTGAAACAGCCCGGTCTGCCACAGCAGCAGGCCGGGCTTTTTTGCGATTCAGCAAGAATCGGTTACTCTTCACGGGACGTCTCTGCAAAAGGAACTGATCATGATCCGAACCGTTCTTTGCTCGATCGCCCTTGTCTGCTTTGCCTCGGCCAGCCTTGCCTGCACCGGCCATTCCAAGCAGACCCAATCCTGCGCCGATGGCGCCGTTTGGGATCAGGAATCGCAAAGCTGCACAAAAATCATAAACAGCTAAGAGTTTTCTTTCCTGTTTGTGAATAAATGCGACCCGTCCGGTGTTAGCTTTTTTGAAGATCGCACTATGATTTCAATTAGCAGACCCGAGAACGGAGTTAAATTATGCGCCTAGTCCTAGCATCCGCGATTGCATTTCAGGCATTTGCCTTTGCCCCCATTGTTCATGCCGCAGGTGGCGACAGCAGCCCGCCGAAACCGACAAACACGACGAAGAAATGCCTGTTTGGCCGTGTGTATGACGAGGCTGCGGGCCGCTGTGTGAAGCCGAACAAAACCAATTTCACCCAAGATCAGTTGTATGACGCGGTGCGCGAGCTGGCCTATGACGGGCAGTATGAACATGCGCAGGACATTCTGCGCGTGATGGATCAAGGCGATGACCGTGTTCTTACATATTGGGGCTTTACCTACCGCAAGATGGGCGAACTGGCGCTGGCCAATGCGTTCTATCAGGATGCGATCACTGCAAACCCCGACAACATTTTGGCGCGCAGCTATATGGGTCAGGGCTTTGTCTCGGAAGGCCGCACCGATCTGGCCATCGAACAATGGCGCGAGATCAAGGCCCGTGGTGGCGAAGGCACCTGGGCCGAAGCCTCGTTGCGCGACGCAATCCGCACCGGGCTGACATATAGCTATTAGGCTTCAGCCTTTCTTTACCCGATTCTCGCTAATCTGCCTGTGGACTTGATTTTCGCTCGGCAGGCAGATGCAGGATACGAACGCGCTGATACAATTGGCACCGGGGGCGGCCGCCCCCGCCGGTGACGGTAACGACGCCCCAAGGGTTGTTCCCCGATCGCTCAGCTCTCTACAAAAGGCCGCGGTTGTTGTGCGGCTTTTGTTGAATGAAGGAGCGGATATACCGCTGGAAGACCTGCCTGACGATTTGCAGGAAAAGCTGACCCATCAATTGGGTCAGATGGGGTTGGTGGATCGCGTTACACTGGATGCCGTCGCGCGTGAATTTGGCGATGCGCTGGACAATATCGGATTGTCCTTCCCGCATGGTTTGGCTGGGGCTCTGGACGCGATCAACGGCAAGATCGCGCCCGCCACGGCGGCCCGGTTGCGCAAAATGGCTGGCGTGCGCCAGATCGGTGATCCGTGGCAAAGGTTGCGCGAAATTCCAACCGAAGACCTTGCCCAAATGGCGCAAGCCGAAAGCACCGAGATTGCGGCGGTCATGGTCTCCAAGCTCGATACAGCGCAGGCGGCGCAATTGCTGGGTCATTTACCCGGACCTGTGGCCCGACGGATCACCTATGCCATCTCTAAAACCGCCAATGTCACCCCCGAAGCGGTCGAACGGATTGGCTGGTCGCTGGCCTCGCAACTGGATCAACGTCCGGCCCAGGCCTTCAGCGACGGGCCCGGCGCGCGGGTCGGGGCGATTCTCAACCAGTCGGCGGCCTCGACCCGCGACGGGTTGCTGACCGCGCTGGACGAAGAGGATGCAGATTTCGCTAGCGTCGTGCGCCAGTCCATATTCACCTTCGCCCATATCACGACCCGTATCGCCGCCCGCGACATTCCGGCCATCCTGCGCGAGGTAGATCAACCCGTTCTGATCACCGCCCTGGCAGGTGCTGCGGCGGATGACGACAAGGCGTCGGTGGAATATGTCCTTTCGAACATCTCATCCCGTATGGCCGATAACCTACGCGAAGAAATGGGCGAACGCGGCCGCGTCAAACAAGCCGAAGCCGAGGAGGCGATGACGCAGATCGTCGGTGCCATTCGCAATCTGGTGGATGCAGGCACGCTCACCCTGATCGAAGCCGAGGAAGAGGACGCGTAGATTGGGTCGCCATGGACCCATGAGGATGCTTGAGGTTGCCAGCCCCGGTCTGTATGTCTGATCGGGAAACGCGCAATATGCGGTGAGACGCCTTCATGCCTGTCGAAAAGTCAGAGCTCAGCCAGACTGAGCTTGCAAAATACTATGTCGCCAATCTGTTCCTGAAGGGGGTCATCGGCACCATGCGCCTGCTGCCGTATGAACGGCGCATCGCGACCATGGGTGCCATCGTGCGCGGCCTTGCCCCGGTGGTTGGATTTCGCAGACGCGTGCGCCGCAACCTGAACCTGACCTGCCCGGACCTGTCCGAGGCCGAGATTCGCAAGATCTCGGGCGATGTGTCGGACAATGCCGGGCGCGCCATCATGGAGCATTTTTCGCCCGAAGGTTTCATGGCGCGTCAGAATACCGCCAAAATCAGTGGTGCCGGAATCGCAGCGCTTGATGCCGCCATTGCCGAAGGCCGTCCGGTGATGATGATCACCGCTCATTTCGGGCATTATCTGGCGGCGCGCGTCGCGCTTCAGGCCCGGTGCGGCAAGCCCATCGGATGCCTTTATCGTCGAATGGCAAACCCCTATTTCAACGACGATTACGTCAAAGCCTTCTACAAAACCGGCTCACCCATGTTCGAGCAGGGTCGGCGCGGAATGGTGGAAATGGTGCGGTCGCTGAAAAGTGGTGGCATTATCGCGATCGTATCAGACCTGCATGTTCAGGGCGGCGAACAGCTGCAGTTCTTTGGCAAACCCGCGATCACCTCGGTTCTGAACGCCGAACTTGCGATGAAGTACAAAGCGGTCCTGATCCCGGTTTACGCGGTGCGTCAACCCAACGGAATCGACTTTGAAATCGTTCTGCATGAGCCGGTTCCGCACACCGATCCCAAGGAAATGACGCAGTTCACCAATAACGATCTGGAAAAGATGGTTCGTCAGCACATGGGCCAATGGTTCTGGATCCATCGCCGGTGGAAACACTGGAACGGGCTGGGCGTCAGCCCCGAGGAAATGCCCTGATCACCTGACCTTGGCGGCGGCAACAATGGGCCCGTGCCCGGCTTGCTGCACCAGCACGACCGCAGGCAGGTCTGACACCAGTTCCGCTGTGTAGCTTTGCGACGAAACACCGTCCCACTGCCCGGCGATCTGCCAGGATTCGACCACATTGGCATAATCCAGTTCATGCCCCGCCAACTCACCCCGGCGGATCGAGGCATGGCGCATCGGCGAATATTGGACCACTCGGACGTCATAGACCTGCCCCGCGGGCAGCTCGACCGGTGAGACCTCAACAGTCACGGCACCGCCATCCCGCTGCGCCTGAACCGAAGCTTGCGGGGCCGCCGTCAGATGCGCATTGATCAGTTGATCGAGCTGGCGGGCTTGTGCCCCGACCACGCCCTGCTGTCCGTTTACCACCATCTGCGGTGTGTAGATCATCGTCCGTCCGCCCTGCCGTGCATAGGCGCGCTGCCGGTCAGTGTGGCTGGGGTCGGCATATTCGTCTTTCCAACCGATATAGTCCCAGTAATCCACATGCAGGGCCAGACCGATCACATCGTCGCGTTTGGCCAGTTCGTGCATGATGTCGTCGGCCGGCGGGCAGGACGAACAGCCTTGCGAGGTAAACAGCTCGATCACCACCGGATCGCTTTTGGCCACAACGGGGACAAGCGCAAAAAGGGAAAATGCAGTGGCAATGGCGGCAGTTCGGATCATGTCTGGCCTCGGGCTAACAGCTTTATTCTCTGGATTCGATAAGGTGTGGTAATGGTTTAAACCCTTTGCTCATCACCCTCCAATCAAGGTTTCTTGAGACCGGTTGCAAGGATTTCCACCAAAATGTGTGCAATGGTATACAAAAAATGCACTTAACGAGCCGATCCTTCTTGAACCGGTGGCCCGAGTGATGCAGATAAAATGCAGCGACCCTGAATTCCAAGTTGTTTGAGAGGGAGGCCAACAGATGCCCATCAAAGTCGGACAGGACACCGCCAAAACGCGCCGCAGCCTGAGCGTGAATGGCAAAACCATCTCGTACTACTCAATCCCCGCAGCGCAAGAGGCCGGGCTGGGTGATTTTTCAAGGCTTCCCGCCGCGCTGAAAGTCGTGTTGGAAAACATGCTGCGGTTCGAGGATGACGGCTTTTCCGTCTCGGTCGAGGACATCAAGGCCTTCGGCGAATGGGGCGCGAATGGCGGCAAGAACCCGCGTGAGATCGCCTACCGCCCTGCCCGCGTGCTGATGCAGGATTTCACCGGCGTTCCGGCGGTGGTCGATCTGGCAGCGATGCGCGATGGCATCAAGGGTCTGGGCGGCGACGCGCAGAAGATCAACCCGCTGAACCCGGTCGATCTGGTCATCGACCACTCGGTCATGATCGACGAGTTCGGCAACCCCCGCGCCTTCCAGATGAATGTGGATCGCGAATATGAACGCAATATGGAACGTTACCAGTTCCTGAAATGGGGCCAGAACGCGTTTAACAATTTCCGCGTTGTCCCCCCCGGCACCGGCATCTGCCATCAGGTGAACCTGGAATACCTGGCCCAGACCGTCTGGACCGACACCGACCAGAACGGCGAAGAAGTCGCCTATCCCGACACGCTGGTCGGCACTGACAGCCATACCACCATGGTCAACGGCATGGCCGTTCTGGGCTGGGGCGTTGGCGGGATCGAGGCCGAGGCCGCGATGCTGGGTCAGCCGATCTCGATGCTGATCCCCGAGGTTGTGGGCTTTGAGCTGACCGGCGCGATGGTCGAAGGCACCACCGGCACCGATCTGGTGCTGAAGGTTGTGGAAATGCTGCGCGAGAAAGGCGTCGTGGGCAAATTCGTCGAATTCTACGGCAGCGGTCTGGATCGCCTGCCGCTGGCCGACCGTGCCACCATCGCCAACATGGCACCGGAATACGGCGCGACCTGCGGTTTCTTCCCCATCGACGGCGAAACCCTGCGCTACATGCGCAATACGGGCCGCGACGAGGACCGGATCGCGCTGGTCGAAGCCTATGCCAAGGAAAACGGGTTCTGGCGCGGGGCGGACTATGCGCCGATTTATACCGATACCCTGTCGCTGGACATGGGCACCATTGTCCCGGCGATCTCGGGCCCGAAACGGCCGCAAGATTATGTCGCGCTGACCAACGCCAAGGCCGCCTTTGCACACGAGATGGCCGAGACCTTCAAGCGGCCCATGGGCAAAGAGGTCCCCGTCAAAGGCGAAGACTACACCATGGAATCGGGCAAGGTCGTGATCGCCTCGATCACTTCCTGCACAAACACCTCGAACCCTTATGTGATGATCGGCGCAGGTCTGGTGGCGCGCAAGGCTGCCGCGCTGGGTTTGGATCGCAAGCCGTGGGTCAAAACCTCGCTGGCGCCCGGATCGCAGGTTGTGTCGGCCTATCTTGAGGCCGCTGGCCTGCAGGATGATCTGGACAAGATCGGCTTCAACCTTGTGGGTTACGGCTGTACCACCTGTATCGGCAACTCGGGTCCGATCCAGAAAGAACTGTCCGAAGCGATTGCCGAGGGCGATCTGGTTGCCACCTCGGTTCTGTCGGGCAACCGCAACTTCGAAGGTCGTATCTCTCCGGACGTGCGCGCCAATTATCTGGCATCACCGCCGCTGGTCGTGGTTTATGCGCTGGCGGGCACACTGGATATCGATCTGACCTCGGAGCCGATCGGTCAGGACAAGGACGGCAACGACATCTTCATGAAAGACATCTGGCCCAGCCAAAGCGAAATCGCCGAACTGGTCGAGGCAACCGTGACCCGCGAGGCGTTCCAGACCAAATATGCGGATGTGTTCAAGGGCGACGAGAAATGGCAGAGCGTCGAGGTTCCGCAACAGGAAACCTATGACTGGCCGCCGAGCTCGACCTACATCCAGAACCCGCCCTATTTTCAGGGCATGGGCCCCGAGCCGGGCACGATCTCGAATATTGAAGGTGCCAAGGTTCTGCTGATCCTGGGCGACATGATCACCACCGACCACATCTCGCCCGCCGGATCGTTTGCGACGACCACACCGGCTGGGAAGTACCTGACCGACCGCCAGGTGCAGCCGCGCGAGTTCAACTCATACGGGTCCCGCCGTGGCAACCACGAGGTCATGATGCGCGGCACCTTCGCCAATATCCGCGTCAAGAATGAGATGCTGGACGGCGTCGAGGGCGGCTACACCGTCGGGCCGGACGGTCAGCAGACCTCAGTCTACGAGGCGTCGATGGCGCATCAGGCGAACGGAACCCCGTTGGTCGTGTTTGGTGGCGAGCAATATGGCGCGGGCTCGTCCCGTGACTGGGCGGCCAAGGGCACGGCGTTGCTGGGCGTCAAGGCGGTGATCGCCGAAAGCTTTGAGCGCATTCACCGATCGAACCTTGTGGGGATGGGTGTAATTCCGCTGGAATTCACAGGCGGCGACACGCGCAAAACGCTGGGTCTGAAGGGGGATGAGACGGTCTCGATCCACGGATTGGACACTGTCGAGCCGCTGCAAGAGGTGCCCTGCACCATCATCTACGGGGATGGATCCGAGAAGACCATCACCCTGAAATGCCGGATCGATACCGCGCCCGAGATTGAATATATCGAAAACGGCGGCGTGCTGCAGTATGTGCTGCGGAATCTGGCAAAGGCGGGGTAAAGCCGCGCCTTTGGACTTGATCAGAAAGGACGCCTTCGGGCGTCCTTTTTTTTGCGAGGCTCTGCCTCGCGCTCCGAGGTATTTTTGAACAGAAGAAGTTGAATTGGCGCAAGAGACCGGGTTTGCTGCGCCGGGGAGGTCGCGATGAACAAGGTGGCATTGATAACCGGAGGCGCGCGCGGCATTGGGCGCGCGATTGTCGAGGAGTTGAGCCGCGACCATCACATCGCATTCACGTGGTTTTCGACCGAGCCGACGCATACGCTTTTGAGTGACGGGACTCTGTCCATTCGATCCGACCTGACTGAGGATGGGCAGCCGGAGGCCGTGATTCAGCAGATCATCGACAAGTTTGGCCGGCTGGACGTGATCGTAAACAACGCGGGGGCGGTGAAATCGACCCCAAAAGAGGTGTTCAATCGCGACGACCACCGCGCCATTCTGGATTTGAACCTGCTTGTGCCCGCAGCCTTGTTGACTGCCGCGTTGCCGCATCTGAAACCGGGTGCGGCGATTGTCAGCATATCTTCGATGAACGCCGTTTTGCCGCCGAAAGACGCGGTAACCTATGGGGCAAGCAAGGCTGCGCTGAACCTATGGACCCGCGGCATGGCGAAGGAGCTTGGGCCCGAAGGCATCCGGGTGAACGCAGTTGCACCAGGGGCCATCAACATCCCCGAGGCCCCGCGGCCCGATGATCTGACAGCCCTGTTTGTGAAAGACACGGCCATTGGGCGCGTCGGACGACCGGAAGACATTGCAAAGGCCGTTCGGTTCCTCGCCTCGGATGACGCTGCATTCATCACCGGCGAGACCTTGGCGGTTACCGGGGGCTACAGGCTTTAGGCAAAGGGGTTATCCGCCCGCCGCCTTTTCCAAAGCAGGGCGGATCGTGCTTTCGATCACGCGCTGAGTGATCGGCCCGGCAAAACGCAGAATGACCATACCCTCGCCGTCAATCACATAGGTTTCCGGCACGCCGTATAGGCCCCAATCCAGCGCCATGCGGCCCTGCTCGTCGCGGCCGATGGCTTCGTATGGATCACCCAACTCGGTCAGGAATCCCTCGGCATTGTCCAACTTGTCCTTGTAGTTGATGCCATAGACCGGGATGCCTTCGTCCGACAGCGCCTCAAGGTTCGGGTGCTCGGCCCGGCATGGAGCGCACCAGCTGGCCCAATAGTTGACCAGCTTGACCTCACCATCCCTCAGGGTCGTGTCGTCGAACAGGGCCTTGCCGGGAAACTCGGTCAGCACGACCGGGGGCGCAGGCTGCCCCTCGCGCGCAGAGGGCAGCGCATTTGGATCCTCGCGGAACATGCCGATCCCGGCCAGAACCGCGAAAGCCCCGAAAATCAGGGGCGGAGCGAGCATCAGGGGCGAGATTTTAGCCATTCCGGGTTACCCTTTGTTCGATCTTTTCCATCTCGGCCCGCACCTTGCGTCCGCGCAGGATACTGAAGACAACCAGTGCGACCAGCAGTGCAATCGAGGCTGCATAAGACGACAGGACCGCGTCCGCGTATTTTCCAAGATCAGGGATCATCCGCCCACCCTTTCCCGTGTAAGCAACGCCTTGATCCGCCGCGCCCGGATTTCCGTGCCGGTGCGATACAGCACCAGCGCGATGAACAGCAGCACAAAGCCGATGATGCACGCCAGCAGCGGATAGAAGAAGATATTGCTGACCTTCTCTTCGGTATCGGTGCCGGTGACGGCACCCGCCCGCATGACGGACGCGCCCTGATGCAGGCCCTGATTCCAGAAGTTCACCGCATAGCGGCTGAGGATCGCAAAGACCGACCCCACCAGACACAGGACCGAGGTCAGGTCGGCAGCGGTATCGGGGTCTTCAATCGCCTCCCATAACGCCACGTATCCGAGGTAGAACAGGAACAGGATCAGGAACGAGGTCAGGCGCGGATCCCAAGCCCACCATGTCCCCCACATCGGCTGTCCCCAGATCGCACCGGTTGCCAGCGCGATCAGCGTCATGACGATGCCGATCGGGGCGGCGGCTCGCGCAGCCAGAGCACTGACATGGTGGCGGCGCACCAGCCAGACCAGCGAGGTCACCAGCATCATCAGCCAGCAATTGATCGCCATCAGCGCCGACGGGACGTGCAGGTAGATGATCTTAACGGTCGATCCCTGCTTGTAATCGTCCGGCGTGAAGAAAAAGCCCCAGACCAGCCCGACCACGATAAACACTGCCGATGTGATCCAGAAAAACGGCAGGACACGTTCACTGGTGGCAAGGAACTTGCGCGGGTTGGCATATTCCCAGAGGGCGTTGGCTTTGGCTGCGATTGTCATGGCCGTTATTTAGTCTGAATCGGAGGTTTTCTCAATTGACCTCGGTCAAAGATGTGGCGCTTCACCGCAGATTGATCCGCAGCACCGCTGCGCTGGCAAAGGGCAGCAGGGCGATGGTTGCTGCGGTGATCCCGGCAAGCATCAGAAGCGGTGTCTGTGTTTCCATCCCGATGGCACCACGGCGGGCGACCTCAGCGCCGAAAATCAGGGTTGGGACGTAAAGCGGCAGGACCAGAAGGGACAGCAGCAACCCGCCCCGTTTCAGGCCGACGGTTAGCGCTGCGCCGAAGGTGCCAATAACGCTCATGGCTGGGGTGCCGAGCAGCAGCGAGATCACCAGCCAGAAAAAGCCCGGCACCGGCAGGTTCAATAGCACACCCAGAAAGGGTGCAGCGAGGACCAGCGGCAGGCCGGTGGTGATCCAATGGGCCAGCGCCTTGATCGAGACAACCGCTTCAAGCGGTAGTGGCGCGGTGGCCAGCAAGTCCAGCGAGCCGTCTTCCCAATCCAGCGCCAACAGGCGGTCAAGCGACAGCAGGCAGGCCAGAAGCGCACCGAGCCACAGGACACCTGGCGCGATCGTAGACAGCAGCGACGATTGCGGGCCGACCGCAAAGGGCACCAGAACCGTTACGATCAGGAAGAAGGCCAGCCCCAGACCAAAGCCGCCGCCCGCCCGGAAGGCCAGTTTCAGATCACGCAGCAACAGGGCGATCACAGGAAACCTCCGTCAAAGTCTTCGATGGGGGCGGGTTTGGCTTTGTTGGGGCCTACGTCCAGGACCTCGCCATCAAGGCCCAGATCGATATGGGTGGCGATCAGGGCCGAGCCACCCTGCCCCAGATGCGCGCGCACCGCATCTGCGAACATCTGCACGGCGTTTTTGTCCAGCGAAACGGTTGGTTCGTCCAGCATCCAGATCGGCCGCCCCGTGACCAGCATCCGCGCCAGCCCCAATCGCCGCTTTTGTCCGGCGGACAGGTTGCCAGCGTGACGGTCCGAAAGCTCATTCAGCGCAAAGGCGTCCAAGGCGGACTGGATCTGCTGCGTCCCAAAAACCGAGGCCCAGAAGCTGAGGTTTTCAGTCACTGTCAACGTTGGTTTCAACCCGTCGGAATGCGAGGCGTACGCGATCTGATCTTCGGCACCGTCTATCTGACCGGTCAACGGGGCCTGCAACCCGGCCAGCGTGCGCAACAGGGTTGTCTTGCCGATCCCGTTCGGCCCGCGCAGGATCAGGGCCTGACCGGGATGGAGCGTGAAGCTCAGCCCCTCCAGTACTGGAATGCCGCCTCGGGTGATGGTCAGATCGGTTACGGTTAACGTCATGTGACCCGCTTATCCGATTGGGGACGCAGGCAAAAGGCGGGATTTGCCGCAGGGTGGCGATGTCGGCGCATATTGGTGATTGCGGGAGCGAGAGGCCAGCCTCGCCGCCATTGGCGCTCGAACCAATGGCGCACTAATGGCGGCTCTCCGGGATATTTTTGGCCAGATGAAGGGGGATCCGGTTACACGGGGATCAGGGCCAGCGCGATGCGGCGACCTTCTGACAGCAGGACGTTATAGGTGCGGCAAGCAGCTGGGGAGTTCATGATCTCGATCCCGATACCCGCATTTTCCAATGCGTGGCGCAGGTCTGTGGGGATGTGGGTCAGTTCGGCTCCGGTGCCGATCAACAGTACATCTACGGCGTCCGAAAGGTTAAGCAGGGGTTCGGAGTCGGCGTACCCCTCCCACGATTGGGTTCCAGTTGCGCCAGTCAAGACGCCTCCGTTATGGACCTGCCCTCCGATACGAAAAAAGCCCGGTCCGTAGCCGTCGATGGGTTGGGCGTTGGAATAGGTGATCTCATTCAATCGCATGGGTGGTATCTATCCCCAAAGTGGCAGGCCGGACAAGGCCGCCAGCGCAATCGCCAGATAGGCGGCGGCACGGTAGAGGTGCTCGCGGTCGGGTCGGAACAGCCAGCCCCCCAGCCAGTTGCCCAACAGGTTTGGCACGGCCAGCGCAAACCCCAGCCCCGCGGCGGCCAGCGTTACCTGCCCCATGCCGGTGAGATAGCCCAACAGCAGGAAGTCAAAGGCAAACAGGAAAAGCAGGATGGTTGCCCGGATTACTTCCACAGGCAGCGGGCGCGACATGTAGAACAGGATAACGGCTGGTCCGGGCAACCCCGCAACGCCGCCCAGAAATCCAGCGGCACCGCCGATACCTGTGACCATCGCGCGGCCGACACGGCCGTGATAGCGCAGGCCCAGGATCAGAATGGCGAGCATGATCAGGGCAAGGCCGCTGACCGCGTAGCGAAACACTTCGGGGTCGACTTGCGTTAGTACCCACAGGCCGACCGGCAGAATCGCGGCGCAACCGATCACCAAACGTGCCAGATCGCCCTTGTTCACCGCGCCCCAAGCCCGGCGCAGGTTCGGCAAGGGGCCGAAGATATCCATGATGGTCAGACCGATCAGAGCCCCGAAGGGGCCCAGATAAGGCGTGGCGATGGGCAGGAAGACCAAAGCGGTTCCGAATCCCGAAAAGCCGCGCACGACCCCGCCCAGAAACGCTGCAAAAAAGATAACGCCCAGACCCTGCGGGGACTGGCCGAAAACCTCAGGCATCTATGTTGGCAAACTGGTTGCCGGCGGTGTTGGATGGCTTGGACCAGTCACGCTTGACCCCCAGCCACAGCAGGATGGTCGAGGCCACAAAGACCGACGAATAGGTCCCCACGATCACGCCCCAGATCATCGCAAACACAAACCCCCGGATCACGTCGCCGCCCAAAACATAAAGCGAGATCAGCGCCAGCAAGGTTGTGACCGAGGTCATCACTGTCCGACTGAGCGTTTCGTTGATCGAGATGTTCAGAACTTCCTTGAGGTCTTTCTTCTTGTACTTCCGCAGGTTCTCCCTCACCCGGTCGAACACAACCACGGTGTCGTTCAGAGAGTAGCCAACGATGGTCAACAGGGCTGCTATAATGGCCAGGTCGAAGCGGATTTGCAGTTCCGAGAAGATGCCGATGGTCAGGATCACGTCATGCACAAGTGCGGCCACCGCCCCCAACGCAAACTGCCATTCGAACCGCAACCAGATATAGACAAGCACGGCACCGATGGCCAAAGCCACGGCGATGACCGCCGTCTGGATCAGTTCGCCGGACACTTTCGGGCCGACCGATTCAACCGAGACAAATTGGATGTCGGGGATCACAGTTTGCAACGCGCTTTCAACCGCTGTGATTGTCGAAGCTTCAACCGCTTCGGCATCGGCCTGCGCCTGAATGCGGATCATGGCGACGTTTTCGTCCGGCCCGAATGTCGGGTCAAAAATCTCGGTGATCGTGACATCGCCCAATTCCAGCGGCGCGATGGCGTCGCGGTAGGTGCCCACGTCAATCGGCTGAGCGCTTTCGGTGCGGATCGTGGTGCCGCCCCGGAAATCGATGCCGAAATTCAGACCTTGCAACAGGAATGAAACAAAGGCGATCACCATCATCAAGCCCGAGATGCCCAGCCAGACTTTCCACCGGCTGAAGAAATCGAACGAGGTTTCCTGGGGTACGAGTTTCAGTCTCATGTCAAACCTCGATCATTTTCGGACGGCGGCGTTCGAACCACATGACCACCATCAGGCGCGTCACGAAGATCGCAGTGAAGACCGAGGTGATGATACCCAGCCCAAGCGTAATAGCGAAGCCCCGCACCGGACCGCTGCCCATGGCAAACAGGATGGTCGCAGTGATGAATGTGGTGACGTTGGCGTCCAGAATGGCCGACAGCGCCTTTTCATAGCCAAGCTCGATGGCGCGGGCCGGGCCTTTGGCGGATTTCAGTTCCTCGCGGATGCGTTCAAAGATCAGAACGTTGGCATCCACCGCCATACCCACGGTCAACACGATCCCGGCGATGCCCGGCAGCGTCAGAGTGGCCCCGATCAAGGACAGCAAGCCGAACAGCAGACCGACGTTGATGATCAGAGCGATGTTGGCAAAGATACCGAACAGCCCGTAGCTGAGCGCCATGAAGACCAGCACCGCGGCGAAGGCCACGATTGTGGCGACTTTACCGGCGTCGATGCTGTCTTGGCCCAGTTCAGGGCCGATGGTGCGTTCTTCCAGAAAGATCAGCTCGGCGGGCAAGGCCCCTGCCCGCAGCAGGATGGCCAGATTGGTGCTTTCCTCGACCGAGAAGTTGCCGGTGATGATCCCCGACCCGCCCGGAATGTGGCTTTGGATGACCGGGGCCGAGATCACCTCGTCATCCAACACGATGGCAAAGGGCGCGCCGATATTGTCGCGCGTGTAGTCACCAAATTTGCGCGCACCTGATGTGTTGAAACGGAAGCTGACCGCCGGACGACCATTCTGATCGAAGGATGGCTGCGCGTCCACCAGTTCCTCACCCGTCACGACCGGGGCGGATTCGATGATGTAGTAAACACCGCTTTCGTCGATTGAGGGCACGACTTCCTGACCAATACCAGCAACCGCATCCGGGTCGGTGCCGCGATTGACCACAGGGTTGAAGGTCAGCTGCGCCGTCGTTCCGATGATGTCTTTCAACTCTCCGGCGCTGCCGATCCCCGGCACCTGGATCAGGATACGGTCCGCGCCCTGGCGCTGAATGGTGGGTTCGCGGGTTCCGACCTCGTCAATCCGGCGGCGGACAATCTCAAGCGATTGGCGCACGGTGCGGTCGTCTGAGGCCAGTTTTTCAGCCTCGGACAGTTGCACGACAATCGTATCCCCGTCGGCGAAGGCTTCGATGTCGGTCGCGCCGACCCCGGTCAGGGTTTGCACCTGACGGGCAAGACCGCGCACAACCTCTAGCGCGCGGGGCATCCCCTCGGGCTGGCTGATGCGGACGCGAATCTGATCGGGGGCCGAGTCCTGACGGCGGATGGTTCCAACTGTCGCCCGCTCGTCCCGCAGGGCGTCGCGGATTTCCGGCCACATGCCCTCCATCCGGGATTCGTAGACATCCTCGACCTTAACCTCGGCCAGCAGATGGGCACCGCCGCGCAGATCAAGGCCCAGATTGACCAGAGACGAAGGCAGCCAGTTGGGCCATTGTTCGGCTTGCGCCTGATTTTCGGGGGTGTTTGCGCCCAGCTCAATCGCGGCTTTGGCGTCGTTGGATTGTTCGACCCGCGTGTAAAACGCATTTGGCAGGGCAAGGATCAGGCCGGTCACGCAGACCAGCCAGATCAGAACCCGCTTCCAGGTATCAATTTGCAGCATTACCCTGCCTTTTCAAGGAATTGTCAGGCGAAGTTACTTCGCAGGTTCGGTCTTGTTCAGAACCTGGGCGATGGTCGATTTGATCACGCGCACCTTCACACCTTCGGCGATCTCGACCTCGATCTCGTTCTCGCCTTCCTTGACCTTGGACACTTTGCCAATCAGACCACCCTGTGTGACGACCTGATCGCCCCGGCGCACGGCCTCGACCATGGCCTGATGTTCCTTCATCTTCTTTTGCTGCGGACGGATCAGCAGGAAATACATGATCGCGAAGATCAGGATCAGCGGGAGAAACTGGGCGATTGCGCCACCTTCCATGGGATATTCCTTTTGCTTTGTGTTGCGGCACCGTTCCGCAAATTTGGCGGGAACCTATGCGCTGATATGTCTGTTTGCAAGCAAAGGCGGCGGTGTGACCCACCTGAACGCGACCCTGTCACCGCAAGAACAGTCAAAGCGTTGCAGATATGTCCTAGGAACATGGCCCAAACCGGGTATAGTCCGGGGTAAGGGGGACATATGGCACGGCAATTCAAGCCCTTCCTTTTGTTACGTTATTTCCTGGCCGCTTTGGCGGTGATCCTGTGGTTTGACGGTCCTGTCCGGGCACAGGACGCACCTGCGGAAGCGACCGCGCCTGAAACGGCTGAATCAGAGGCCTTTATGGCCCCGGTCATTGTGGACGGGGACATCCTGTTTCAGGTCCGCGGCTCAAGCGCCCTGCCCGCGCCCGAACGGGCCGAGGGTGTTCAGAACAAGATCATCGAAATCGCCGAAGCCTCGGACGCGACCGAGGTCGCAATCAGCTTTGAAGAAACCGACTTTGGCACCTGGATTCTGGCAGATGGTGAAAGGGTCTCAATCGTCACCGAAGCCGATGCCGAATTGGATCAGATGGAGCTGAGCGTTGTCAGCGTTCTGCACGGCAATGCGATCAAGCAATCCATCGAAGCCTACCGCTCGAACAGAACGGATCAGGCGCGCGTGTCGGGCGCGATCGAAGCTGCGGCCTGGACCTTGGGCTTTATTGTCTTTGTCGTCGCCATCCTGTGGCTGCATCGCAGGATCCGACGGCGCACCCTGAAATTCGTCAAACGCCACCTGAAGGACGTTGAAACCGCCACCGCCAAAAGCGTTCAGGCCGAGGCAATTGCTGCCCTGGTACGCTATGGGCTGAATTTTGTCCTGCTGGTGATCTTCTTTCTGGGCTTTTACTACTATCTGTCCTTCGTCCTGCTTGCCTTTGCCGAAACCCGCTATTTCGCGCAGTTGCTTCTGACCTACCTGACGGAACCCGTCCTTCTGATCTTCAAGGGCATCCTCAGCTATATCCCGAATATGATCATGCTTGGCCTGATCACCTGGGTAACGATGTATATTATCAAGGGCATGCGGGTGTTCTTTGACGCGGTCGAAGCGGGCTCGTTCGAGTTGGGGGATTTCGAAAAGCACTGGATCAACCCAACCTTCAACATCGCTCGGGTGGTTGTGATCCTGATCGCGCTGGTCTTTGCTGTGCCCTATATCCCGGGCTCGGATTCCGCGGCGTTTCAGGGGCTGACCATTCTGGTGGGTGCGATGCTGTCGCTTGGCGCAAACTCGGTCGTGTCGAATATGCTGGCGGGGCTGTTTGTGATCTATCGCCGCTCGACCTCGATCGGGGATCGAATTCAGATCGGGGATCACATTGGTGACGTGGTGCAGATCAAGCTGATGGAGACACATCTGAAATCCATCAAGAATGAGCTGATCTCGATCCCCAACGCGCAGCTGATGAATTCGGATGTGGTGAATTTCTCGAAGAAAACCGACGGCAGCGGTCTGTTGCTGCACACCACTGTCGGCATCGGGTACGAGGAACCGCCCGAAAAGGTCGAGGCGATGCTGATCGAAGCCGCCCATCGCACCAAGGGGATCAAGGCCAAGCCTGAACCCTTTGTATTGTGGACCGCGCTGGCCGATTACGCGATCAATTATCAGATCAATGGGTACACCACACGCGGCAGTATTATCCCCAAAATCCGGTCAGACCTGCACCGCAACATCGTGGCTGTGTTTAACGAGAACAATGTGCAGATCATGACCCCGTCCTACATGGCCGACCCGCCCGAGCCGAAGATCCCAGCCGGGGATTGGGATGGTCATCTGGCGCATCACGAAGAGACGCCAGACAGTTAAGCGCAATTTGGTTAACCAGCGCTACACCCTTCCAGCCATATGGTGCATAAGCAGCTTTAGTGATTCACGCATTAAGGATCTGAGACATGCACGACATCCGCGCCATTCGCGAAAACCCCGCCGCCTTCGACGCCGCTCTTGCGCGCCGTGGGGACGCGCCGGTGTCGTCAGACCTGCTGCGCCTGGACGAAAGCCGCCGCGCCAAAATTCTGGCCGCCGAGACGGCGCAGGCCGAACAGAACAAAGCCAGCAAAGAGGTCGGTGCCGCCAAGGGGCGCGGAGATGAGGCGGAATTCGAACGCCTGCGCACTCTGGTCGCCGAAAAAAAGGCCGAGATTGCGCGGATGCAGACCGAAGCCAAGGATCTGGACGCGCTGCTGACCGATCAACTGGCCCGCATCGCCAACCTGCCCGCCGAGGATGTACCCCAAGGCGCGGACGAGAATGATAATGTCGAGGTCAACCGCTGGGGCACGCCGCGTGCGTTCGATTTCGCTCCGAAAGAGCATTTCGACATTCCCGCCGTCGCCGCCGCAATGGATTTCGAGACCGCCGCCAAGACCAGCGGCAGCCGGTTTGTGAACCTGTCAAAAGGCGTCGCGCGTATCCACCGCGCCTTGGCCCAGTTCATGCTGGACACCCATATCGACAAGAACGGTCTGACCGAGATGCAGACCCCCGTTCTGGTCCGGGATGAGGCGATGTATGGCACCGACAAACTGCCGAAATTCGGCGATGACAGCTATCAGACCACCAATGGCTGGTGGCTGATCCCGACCTCTGAGGTCACACTGACCTATTCGGTATCCGGGGAGATTCTGGACGAGGCCGCCCTGCCCATCCGCATGACCGCCCACACCGTCTGCTTCCGGTCCGAAGCTGGCAGCGCCGGTAAGGACACCGCCGGGATGCTGCGGCAGCACCAGTTTGAAAAGGTCGAGATGGTCTCGATCACTCATCCCGATAAATCGGACGAGGAACAAAAACGGATGCTGCGCTGCGCCGAGGACCTGTTGGAGCAGCTGGGCATCCCCTACCGCACCGTTGTCCTGTGCACCGGTGATATGGGATTTGGCGCGCGCCGCACCTTTGACATCGAGGCATGGCTGCCCGGTCAGGATACCTATCGCGAGATCAGCTCGGTCTCGACCACCGGCGATTTTCAGGCCCGGCGCATGAATGCTCGTTTCCGCCCCGAAGCGGGTGGCAAACCGGAATATGTCCACAGCCTGAACGGCTCGGGGCTGGCCGTGGGGCGCTGCCTGATCGCTGTGCTGGAGAACGGGCAGAACGCAGATGGCACTGTGACCGTGCCCGAGGTTCTGGCCCCCTATCTGGGCGGCAAGCGGACCCTGCAAACAGACGGTACGCTGGCATAAGAAAACTGGCGCTTCGACAAGCGCCGGTCTTTCCCAAAGGGCGAGGAAGGCTTACTTCTTCGCCTTTTTCTTATCCTTCTTTTTATCTTTCTTTTTGCTGTCCTTCTTGGCAGCGTCTTTTTTCTTGTCGTCCTTCTTGGACTTCTTGTCCTTCTTCGACTTGGCTTTCACCTTGTCCTTGGCTTTCGAGAACGCGGCCTCCATCTCGGCACGTTTCTTGGCGGCCTTTTCAGCCTTTGCTTTTGCCTTGGCCTTCTTCTTCGCCTTCGCCTCGGCGGCTTCGGCGGCAGCCTTTTCAGCCGCAGCTTTCTTCGCGGCCTCTTCCGCGCGTTTTTCGGCGGCTGCAGCGGCGACTGTCTTGCGGGCCGCGGGGCGTCGCGCCGCAGGTTTGCGCGGCGTCGCGCGACGTGCCGCTGGCGCGCGCTTGGCGGCAGGCTTGGCGGCGGCGGGTTTCGCAGCGACGGCCTCTTTCGCGGCAGCAATCAGCACAGCGGCCCGTGCCAGACCTATTCTGGGGACCTTGACCAGATCTTCGGGCTTGGCTTTCGCCACGGCCTCGGCTGTCTTGAAACCGTTCGCGGACAAGGCTGTGGCAAGCGCTTCTCCCACGCCCTTAACATCGGTCAATGCGGTCATTATGGGTCCTTTCTCTGTCTCCCTGCATATCCGTATATACACAGGATATACAATCCTTCAAGTCGTGATGCTGTCCCGCCGCGTTCTCACCTGCCGTGAGCCAGCTTGGCGTCCTGCCGCTGCTTGGGAAACGGCACCAAACGTTTGGCGTCTTCGTCCCATAGCTTAAGGGTCAGCGCGGCCACAGCCTCGGGGAATTTGATCCGACGCGGGGTGAATTCTGGCGGCAGGTTATAGTGACACGCCCGCAGCCGGTAGGACGGGATGCGCGCGTTGAAATGGTGGATGTCGTGCAAAGTGATGCAGGCAACCGCATTGTCGAACCACCACCCGAAATCCAGAGCAGACGATCCTTGCAAGGCCGCCAGCTGAGGGTCCAGATCAGGCCGACGATCCCAGTATGTGTCCTCGAAATTATGCTGCAGGTAGACAAGAAATACGCCCAGCATCCCCCCGAGCAGAGAGAATACCAGCCAGACCAGAATGCCCGTTGTACCCGCAATCAACCACAGAAGCCCCAGGAATACGACGATGGAAAGGTTGTGCAGCACAACCCCCTTCACTCCGAACCGAACGGTGTTCTTGGGCCAGCGATAGCGGATGAAATAAGTAAACAACGCCCCAACCGGCACGAGGATGAACGGGTTGCGATAAAGTCTGTAGAACAGGCGCTTTTTCCAATCCGCCTCATTCCATTCCCGCAGGGTCATCGTATGGATCTCGCCGGTTTCGCGGTGTTCCAGATTGCCAATTCCGGCGTGGTGCAGGTTGTGGTTCTGCTTCATCACCTCGAACGGAGCGAAGGTGAAAGGCGACAGGCCGTGCCCGGCCCATTCGTTCTGTTGCCGTGTCTCGAACAGCGAATGATGCCCACAATCATGTTGCAGCACGTAAAGACGCACTGCCGAAAAGGCAAAAACAATCCCCGCCGGGACCATGATGTACCAGCGATCGACATATGCGATCGCCAGCGCCAGCGATGCGAAATACACCGCGAAGGTCCCAAAATAGCTTAACGCTGCCAGTTTGTTGTCCTGAACCGCGTATTGTCTTGTGTATTCCCTAAGATCCATCCAGCCCGCTCCCCACGATGGCCCGACAAAAATTAACCCAAAAATATGTGCGGAGTGTCCGCGTACAAGCAGCGCACACGAAACAAATGCACGCAACTGAATGCTAGCGCGGGGAAAAGGCGCTGTCACGCCCCGAGGCTAAAAACGCTGAAAATTGGCGCAGTTACGCCTTACCCTTGAGATGTTTGGCCAAAGCACCCGCATTTTTCTTGCGTCGCCCCTTGTAGGGGTTCTTGTCGCCCTGCCCCCTCAGGGTCAGGCGGATCGGTGTGCCGGGCATGTCAAAATCTTCGCGCAGACCATTGACCAGATAGCGGGTGTAGCTGGCGGGCATCTTGTCGGGATGCGAGCACATGACCACGAAACCCGGCGGGCGGGTCTTGGCCTGAGTCATGTAGCGCAGCTTGATCCGGCGGCCCTGCGGGGCTGGCGGTGGGTGCTGTTCCAGCATTGCGGTCAGCCAGCGGTTCAGCGCAGCGGTCGGCACGCGCCGGTTCCAGATGTCGTGGGCGCGCAGGATTGCGGCGCGCAGACGCTCGAGCCCCCGGCCCGTTTTAGCAGAGACGGTGATCAAAGGCGCGCCGCGCAGTTGTGGCAGCAGGCGTTCGAAGGACTCTTTCAGCTCGCGCAGTTTTTCCTGCTTGTCGTCTTCGATGTCCCATTTGTTGACAGCGACAACCACGGCACGGCCTTCGCGTTCGGCCAGATCGGCAATGCGCAGGTCCTGTTGTTCGAACGGAATCGCAGCATCCAATAGAACCACGACAACCTCGGCAAATTTCACGGCGCGCAGCCCGTCAGAGACCGAGAGCTTTTCCAGCTTCTCTTGCACCTTGGCCTTTTTGCGCATGCCCGCGGTGTCGAAGATCCGCATCGGGGTGCTGTCCCCATCAGGGTCGGCCCAGTCGATGCGCAGGCTGATGGCATCGCGGGTAATCCCGGCCTCGGGGCCGGTCAGCAGGCGGTCTTCGCCGATGATCTTGTTGATCAGCGTGGATTTACCGGCATTCGGACGTCCAACCACCGCAACCTGCAGCGGCTTGGCGGCGGTGATCAGAGGCGTTTCACCTTCGCCATCCTCATCCAGCTCGATATCGGTTTCGGGGGTATCGTCCTCGGCCTTGTCCTCAGCCTCATCCGCCAGCGGCATAAGTTGGGCATAAAGGTCCGTCATCCCTTCGCCATGCTCACCCGACAGGCGTACGGGTTCGCCGAGGCCCAGGTTATAGGCCTCCAAAACACCGGCATCCGCTGCGGACCCTTCGGCCTTGTTGGCTGCCAGAATCACGTGTTTCGAGCGTTTGCGCAGAATCTCGGCAAACATCTCATCCGTTGGGGTCAGACCGGTCCGCGCGTCGATCATGAACAGGCAGACATCGGCCATGTCCACCGCACGCTCGGTCAGGCGGCGCATCCGGCCCTGCAGGCTGTCATCGGTTGCATCCTCAAGCCCCGCCGTGTCGATCACGGTAAAACGCAGATCGCCCAGCCGCCCTTCGCCCTCGCGCAGGTCGCGCGTCACGCCGGGCTGGTCGTCGACCAAGGCCAGACGTTTGCCCACAAGGCGGTTGAACAGGGTGGATTTGCCCACATTCGGGCGCCCCACGATGGCGAGGGTCAGCGACATGTTCTCAACTTTCAAGACTCAAGAAGCGCCCTTTAGCGCATCTGAACGTCAACGGAAAGCGTGTAGATCGCCCTTGGTCGAAACGACATACAGCGTCTGCCCCGCCACAACTGGTGAGGTGGTGGCCCCGCCCGGAACCTCGACCTGGTAAATCTGCGATCCGTCGACCGGATTGAAGAAGCGCACATAGCCATCGTTTGAGGACACGACAAGACGTCCACCCGCCAGAATCGGGCCGTAGTGGGCCACAATCGGTCCGCGCCGTCCGGGACGGTCTTTGACAAAACCCGGTAGGTCCTGTGCCCAGATGATCGAACCATCAGCAGCGTTCAGGCGCACCAACTGGCTGCGGTCGCTGATCAGGAAGATGCTGTTGCCCGCAGGCCAGACCGTATCCACCGCGCCTTCATCGGCGGTCCAGCGACGTTCGCCCGAACCCGCGTCGAATGCGACGGTGCGCCCGGAATGGTTGCCGATATAGATCGTGTCGCCCGCCACCATCGGCCCACCGGTCACGTCGATGATCTGCGCTGCGGCCCGTCCCCGGCGCCCGCCGGCAACCGACGCGTTCCAGCGGCGGATACCGCCCCGCCGGAAGGTGGCGGCAATATCACCGGAACCAAAGGCAAAAACAGCAAGGTCCGAGGCCAGAACCGGGGCCGGAGCGCCCAGAACGTTGCCGACGCTCGGCGTGCCTTCGATCTGCCAGGCAATCCGGCCGTCTTTGGTGTCGATGGTCCAGCCGGTTTCGTCCCCTGCGACCAGATACAGCAGCCCGTTCGCAACCAGGGGCGATCCGCTGCCTGTGGCGTTCAGGCGTTTCTGCCACCGGATCGTTCCGGTTCGTGCATCCATCGCGGTCAGGCGGCCAAAGCCAGAGGAGACGTACAGAACACCGTCGGCATAGGCCATGCCGCCGCCGGTCGCGTCCACATCACCGTCATTTCTGGGGATCAGGTTGGTCTCCCACACAACCTGCCCTTGCGGCGAAACCGCTGTCACGGTCGCGACCGCGTCCAGAGTGTAAATCAACCCTCCGGCCACGACAGGTTCGGCGGTGATGCGCTGTTTGCGCGAGTCGCCCTTGCCGATCGGGGCCGACCAGATCCGCTGCGGCGTACCACGCAGGGCCGCGTTGGTGGTGCGGAAAGCCGGGGTTCCGGCACTCTGCGACCAACTGGAGTTGGCCGTTTGCGCTGGCAGGCTGATCGGCTGAGACCCGCGCGTTTCCACAACCTCGGTGTCCGAGGCAGGCCGGATGTCTTCGCGAGCGCCGGGCAGAATGGACTCGGGCTCTTCACAGGCGGCCAGGGCAGTAAGGGCAATTGCCGCAGCCGGCAATCCCATACGGGAAAATAGTCGTGTTACCATGTCAATCCGAACTCGCCTGTCCTTTATTATACCGCCAGCTTAGCCCTGTTGTGCCACCAACGGGTCCGGCTCGCCCCCCAGGGCGACAATCAACTGCGCAGCGCGTTGCTGCAAATCTACGCCCACCTCGGCATCCTGCCGCAATGCCTGCAAACGGGTCAGCGCCGCGTCAACCTCACCCTCGGAAATATCGATCAGGGCCAGTTGCTCTTCGGCCAGCAGGCGCAGCGGTGCGCCCGGCGCGGCCAGAGCCTCGAACTGCAGGCGGCGATCTGCGGCAGGCAACGTATCCGCTTGCAGCAACAGTGCCTTGAAACTTGCAATCGCCCGGTAAATTTCCGGCAAATCGCCCTGCACGGCAATTGCGTTCAGGCTGGCAACGGCGTCCTGTTCGGATCCGGCATCCACCTGCGCGGCGGACAACAGCATGCTCAGAACAGCATCACCGCCCGGCGATTGTGGCTGAACCGCCTGCAATTCGGTCGCCCGCGCAGCAGAATCGTTCTCCTCAAGCGCCGCAAGGATTTCGTCGCCCAGCTTTTGCGCCTGAGCCGTATCGCGGGACTTGCGAACCTCGTTGAAAGCGGCCCCGCCGACGACCAGTATGACGGCAACAACACCGACCCAGCCCCATCGGCGCAACAGCAGATACATGCGGTCACGGCGTACCTCTTCTGTGACCTCATCAATGAAACTGTCGGTGTCGCTCATCCCTGCCCCCGGGCTGTGTCTTCTGCTTTCGTGCGCCATGTCATACCCCGGCACCACGGCCAAGCCAAGGCCCGGATTGTGCACAATACCGTAGCGGCAGTCCGCTCTTGCGCAAAAAAGTGAACCGAACTATTCAGTTTAGCGTAGAAAATATACATGTCCGCCCCCATTTTCAGACATGTATGTCAGGTCCGCCTGACGTGAAATTCTGGGAGAAGTACCTTATGCGGTTGATTTCGTTCATCAACGCCCTTTTGGTCATTGTTGCACTGTATTTTCTTGTGTTCGAGCGTGACGCGCTGTTTGCGTTTGCCGGACGGGGTGACGCCGAGGACTCTTCCACAACCGAGGGCGAAGCAACCCAGGTTGCAGCCGCGGATGAAGCAATTATTCGCGTCGTCGCGGTGCGTTCGGAGGCGCGCGAAATCGACAGCGCCGTGCTGCTGCGTGGACAAACCAAAGCCAACCGGCAGGTTGAGGTTCTGGCCGAAACAACCTCGACCGTTGTCTCGGAACCCAAACGCCGGGGTACGTTTGTAGAGACCGGCGATCTGCTGTGCGAACTTGATCCGGGCACGCGCCCCGCCAGCCTGGCGGAAGCCATGGCTGGAAAACTGGAAGCCGAAAGCCGCATTCCCGAGGCCGAAGCGCGGCTGGAAGAAGCGCACGCGCTTGTGGCCGAGGCGCAGATCAATCTTACAGCCGCCCAGAAACTGTCGGAAACCGGGTTCGGGTCCGAGACCCGGCGCATTTCCAGCGAAGCCGCGATGAGCACCGCCGAAGCCGGCATCAAATCCGCCGAAGCCGGGCTGGAAGCCACCCGCGCAGGGATCGAAGCTGCCACAGCCGAGGTCGAAGCCGCACGGCGTGAGATCAACCGCCTGACCATCGAGGCCCCGTTTCAGGGCTTGCTGGAAAGCGACACTGCAGAGCTTGGCAGCCTGATGCAGCCCGGTTCGCTATGCGCCACGGTCATCCAACTGGACCCCATCAAGCTGGTCGGCTTTGTGCCGGAGACCGAGGTCAACCGCGTGCAGGTCGGTGCAGAAGCCTCGGCGCAACTGGTTACCGGGCGACAGGTTGAAGGGCGCGTGACATTCCTAAGCCGGTCGGCGGATGAGACCACCCGTACCTTCGAGGTTGAGATCACCGTACCGAACCCCGATCTGACCATCCGCGACGGGCAGACCGCAACGATCCGCATTGCAGCCGAAGGGGCCAAGGCGCATCTGCTGCCGCAATCGGCGTTGACGCTGAACAATGAAGGCCAGTTGGGCGTGCGCACCATTGGCGCGGGCGATGTGGTCGATTTCATGCCGGTCCGCGTATTGCGGGATACCGCCGATGGCGTCTGGATTGGCGGATTGCCGGAAAAAACTGATATAATCGTTGTCGGACAAGAATTCGTGACCCGGGGCGTCACCGTCGCCCCGACCTATCAGGAAGCGTCACAATGACAGGTATTGTTGCTTGGGCCGCTGATCGGGCCCGAATGGTTCTGGCCTTTATTGCCATCTCGCTGGTCATCGGCGGGTTTGCCTATGTCAGCCTGCCAAAAGAAGGCGAGCCGGATATCGAAATCCCGGCGTTGTTTGTGTCGGTCCAGTTTCCGGGCATCTCGGCTGAGGATTCCGAAAACCTGCTTGTCAAACCGATGGAGACCGAGCTTGCGGACCTTGACGGTCTGAAAGAAATGACGGCAACCGCCGCCGAAAGCTATGCCGGCGTCGCGTTGGAATTCGACTTTGGTTGGGACAAGACAGCGATCATGGCCGACGTGCGTGATGCCATGAACAGCGCGCAGGCCGAGTTCCCCGAAGGGGCCGAGCAGTATTCGCTGCACGAGATCAACTTTTCCGAATTCCCCATCGTCATCGTCAACCTGACCGGGGCCGTGCCCGAACGCACAATGGCCCGCGTAGCCAAGGACTTGCAGGATGAGCTTGAGGCACTGGATTCGGTGCTGGAGGCCGGTATTGCGGGCAATCGCGACGAATTGCTTGAGGTCGTCATCGACCCCCTGCGGCTTGAAGCCTACAACGTCACCGCGGCCGAACTGATCAATGTCGTGCAAAACAACAACCAGCTGATCGCGGCGGGTGAGGTTGAAACGGCGCAAGGCACATTCTCGGTCAAGATCCCCTCATCCTTCAAAACCGCGCAGGATGTTTATGGGCTGCCGGTCAAGGTCAACGGCGACCGGGTGATCACGCTGGGTGAACTGGCCGAGATCAATTACACCTTCGAAGACCGCGAAGGCACGGCGCGGTTCGACAACGTGCCTACTGTTGCGCTGCAAGTGGTCAAGCGGAAAGGGTTCAACCTGATCGACACGGTCGAACAGGTCAAAGCCACCGTTGCCGAGGCGCAAAGCAAATGGCCGCCAGAACTGCAAGCCGCAGTGGATGTCGGCACGTCGAACGACCAAAGCCGCATCGTGGGATCGATGGTCAGCCAGTTGGAAGGCTCGGTCCTGACAGCGATTGCGCTGGTGATGATCGTTGTGCTGGCCTCGCTGGGGTCGCGCGCCGCGTTGCTGGTGGGTTTCGCCATTCCCACCTCGTTCCTTCTGTGTTTCGCGTTCCTGGCGGTTATGGGCGTCAGTATTTCGAACATCGTGATGTTTGGTCTGATCCTGGCGGTTGGTATGCTGGTGGATGGTGCGATTGTGGTGGTCGAATATGCCGACAAGCGCATCAAGGAAGGCGTCGGCCCGATGCACGCCTATGTCGAGGCAGCGCAGAGGATGTTCTGGCCCATCGTCTCGTCCACGGCGACAACGCTGTGTGCCTTCCTGCCGATGCTGTTCTGGCCAGGCGTACCAGGTGAGTTCATGGGGATGCTGCCCGTCACCCTGATCTTCGTTCTGTCCGCCTCGCTGATCGTTGCGCTGATTTACCTGCCGGTCATGGGCGGTGTGTCCGGCCGCCTGAGCCGTGTCTTTGACCGCTGCTCGAATTGGCTGCGGGCCCGCACGCCGTGGTGGCTGCGTGCGGTGCTGGTGGCGCCTTCGTTCTATCTGGTGTTCCTGGGCGCGATGCAGGTGTTGAACCCGAACTACCTTGTGCCCGGTGGTGGTTCCTTCATCGGCGCTGTAATGATGATCTTTGGTGCCTTCGCCGGATCGGTCACGCTGGGTGCGGCCAAGATCGAACGCAAGCCGGACACCAAGGTTCATACCGCGAAAGAGCACACGCCATTCGGCTATTTCATCAAGTTCCTCGTCGGCAACCCGATCATGCCGATTGTGTCCATCGCCGCCGTCGGGTTTGCGGTGATGACCGTGATGACGATCTTTGGCGAAAACAACCGCGGCGTCGAATTCTTCGTCGAAAGCGAGCCCGAACAGGCCACCGCCTTCGTTCGGGCGCGGGGCAACCTGTCGCTGGCGGAAAAAGACGCCATGGTTCTGGCCGCCGAACAGGTAATCGCGGCCCATCCTGCCGTTATCAACGTCTTTTCCTTCGCCGGTGAAGGCGGGTTGGACCAGAACAACGGCGGCGCACAGGATCCTGCGGATACCGTCGGGCGCGTGCAGTTCGAGATCATCCCATGGGAAGACCGCCCGAACATCTCGGAACCCATTCTGGGCGGGCTGTTTGATCGCCACTTTGTCGCCCCTGAATATGACGGCGACTATGTGCTGGACGAGCTGAATACCCAACTGGCCGAACTGCCCGGCTTCGTGGTCGAGATTCTGCCGTTGGAACAGGGACCGGCCTCGGCCAAGCCAGTACATCTGCGGATCAAGGGTGATGGTTGGGACAGTCTGACAAGCGCCACTCTGGCGGCGCGTGAGGCGTTCGATACCATGCCCGGCCTGATCAAGATCGAAGACACCCTGCCCCTGCCCGGCATCGACTGGCAGATCGACGTGGATGTCGCCAAGGCGGGTCGGTTCGGGGCCGACGTGGCCACTGTTGGGGCTATGGTGCAACTGGTCACGCGCGGTATCCTGCTGGGTGAGATGCGCCCCGACTCCACGGATGAAGAGATCGAGATCCGCGTCCGCCTGCCCGAGGAAGACCGCGTTTTGTCGACGCTGGACACCTTGAAAGTCCGCACGCCTGACGGGTTGGTGCCGCTGTCCAACTTCGTGTCGCGTCAACCCGTGGCCAAACTGGCCGAGATCAACCGCATCGATCAGGAGCGTTACTATGACGTCAAGGCCGATGTCGAACCCGGTCTGAGCAAGGTGGTGACGGATGGACCCGACGGCACAGACAAACGTCTGGCCGTTCTGCGCGCGCTTGAGGATGGTGCCGCGCCTTCACCCTCGACCCTGACAACGCCGGACGGCAAGCAGTTCGACCTTGTTCAACTGACCGGTGCAGGCAGCGTTGAAGAGCTGCGCGGCGTGATCGACGCAGGTGACGCCCGCATCAGCCTGATCAACCCAAACGAACGTATCGCCGTTCTGACCGAGTGGCTGCAAACCGACCCGTTCGATCCCGCAATCAGCTGGGAATGGACCGGCGATCAGGAAGAACAGGCCGAAAGCCAGGCCTTCCTGTCCAGCGCGTTTCTGGCCGCTTTGGGACTGATGTTCGTGATCCTGCTGGCGCAGTTCAACAGCTTCTACAACTCGGTTCTGGTGCTGCTGGCGGTGGTGTTGTCCACGACTGGCGTCCTGATCGGGATGCTGGTGATGGAGCAGCCCTTCTCGATCATCATGACCGGCACCGGGATCGTGGCGCTGGCAGGCATCGTGGTGAACAACAACATCGTTCTGATCGACACCTATCAGGAATACAGCCGCTATATGCCCCGGATCGATGCCATCGTGCGCACGGCCGAGGCGCGTATCCGTCCGGTTCTGCTGACCACGCTGACCACAATGGCCGGTCTGACACCGATGATGTTTGGCCTGTCGCTGGATTTCGTAAACGGGGGCTACACGATCGACAGCCCCACCGCGCTGTGGTGGAAGCAACTGGCGACCGCCGTGGTCTTTGGTCTGGGCATCGCGACCGTGCTGACCCTGATCGTGACGCCTTCCTTCCTGGCTCTGCGCGTCTGGGTGACGACCTATGCGGTTTGGCTGGGCAAGCTTCTGGCACGGGTGTCCGCAGGCCGTTCCAGCAGGATCGCGCAGGACATGGCAATTGGCCGGACCGCGCGCGCCATGCAATCGACCGAGATTGTGTGGGACGATCAGCCTCTGCCCAATCGGGTCGAACCCGAGGATCGCCCCGACACCCCGCCCGGCGCACCGCTGAAAGCCGCAGAATAAAGCAAAAGGGCGAACCGCAATGGTTCGCCCTTTTCAATAGTCCGGTCCGTGGTCCCGATTATTCGGTGAACGTGTATTCACCCAGATCACACAAATCCAGGCCGAAATCTTCGTAGGTACCGCCGTCATCGAAGACGCCGCGAATGTCATAAACGCAGGTGCTCAGGCCGTCGGCGATCAGAACCTCGACCTCGTAACCCGATGCCAGATACCCGTCGACTAACAGGTCTTCTTCCCATTCATCGGACGAGCTTGTTGAAACGTTGAATTCAACCAGATCCGAGCTGGTCTCGTTAACCAGCAGGAAGTTAAGATCTTCGGCTTTGGCCGCTGTGCTCGACACCAAAAGCGCAGCGGTCAGCGCCGCCGTAAACTTATTCATAGATATTTCCTTTGTTGAACCTCGCCGCAGCATTTTGCTGCGTCGGTCCTGCATTTCATCGCAGGGGAGAAAGGTCAATTCAAAGCTCAACCGTTTTTTTAGCGAAAGCCTCAGGCGGCCTGACTGTCGGATTGCTGTCGGTTCCACAGTTGCGCATATCGCCCTTCGCGGGCCAGCAATTCGTCATGGGTGCCCTGCTCGATGATCTCACCGGCCTCGAGCACGACGATGCGGTCGGCCTCGGCAATCGTGCTCAACCGATGGGCGATGGTGATCACAGTGCGCCCTTCACCCGCGCGGGCCAGCGCATCCTTGATGTCCTGCTCGGTATCCGTATCAAGGGCCGAGGTCGCCTCATCCAGCAATAGGATCGGCGGGTTCTTCAGCAGCGTGCGGGCGATCCCAACCCGCTGCTTTTCTCCGCCGGACAGTTTCAGCCCCCGCTCGCCCACTTTGGTGTCATAGCCTTCGGGCAAGGAGGCAATGAAGTCGTGAATCTGTGCCGCCCGCGCGACCGCTTCGACATCTTCCTGCGTCGCGCCATCCCGGCCATAGGCGATGTTGTAGCGGATGGTGTCGTTGAACAGAACCGTGTCCTGCGGCACAACGCCGATAGAGCCATGCAAGCTGGCTTGGGTCACGTCCCGCACATCCTGCCCGTCGATTTTCAGTGCCCCTCCGGTGACGTCATAGAAACGGAACAGCAGGCGTCCGATGGTGGATTTGCCGGACCCGGTCGCCCCAACGATGGCCACCGTCTTCCCTGCCGGAACGGTCAGAGACACGCCTTTCAGGATTTCACGGTCCGGGTCATAGCCAAAGCGCACATCCTGCAACGTCACCTCACCGCCATTGACGTTCAGCTTGGGCGCATCGGGCTTGTCTTTGACCTCGGCGGGTTGTTCCAACAGGTCGAACATCTGACCCATATCGACCAGAGCCTGCCGGATTTCACGATAGACAGTGCCCAAAAAGTTCAGCGGCACGGTAATCTGGATCATGTAGGCGTTCACCATCACGAAATCGCCTACGGTCAGCGACCCGTTCTGCACCCCGACGGCCGCCAGAACCATGACCCCGATCAGACCACAGGTGATCAGGAAGGACTGTCCGAAATTCAGGAAGGCCAGCGAATAGGCCGTTTTCAACGCAGCCCCGGCATAGGCCTTCATCGATACGTCGTAGCGTTCGGTCTCGCGCGTTTCCGCGTTGAAATATTTGACGGTTTCAAAGTTCAGAAGGCTGTCGATGGCGCGTTGGTTGGCTTCGGTGTCCTGATCATTCATCTCGCGCCGCAGCTTTACGCGCCATTCGGTGACGACGAAAGTAAAGCAGATATAAAGCGCGATGGTGACCGCCACGACCACCAGATACCAAATGTCGAACAGCCACATCAGGATGACGGCGATCAAGAGCAGTTCCAGGATCAGGGGCCCGATCGAGAACAGCAGGAACCGCAGAAGAAAATCGACGCCTTTGACCCCACGCTCGATGATGCGGCTCAGGCCGCCGGTGCGGCGGGTGACGTGGTAGCGCATCGATAACTGGTGGATATGCCCGAAGGTCTCAAGCGCAAGGGCACGCAGGGCGCGTTGACCCACCGGGGCAAAGGACGCATCGCGCAATTGCTGAAACCCAACTGTCATCATGCGCGCAACGCCATAAGCGACGGTCAACCCGACCGCGCCCAGCGCAACGGGCGGAACCCCTTCCCCCGCCAACGCATCAACGGCCCCTTTATACAGGATCGGTGTATAGACCGCGATCAGCTTGGCCAGCACCAGCATCGACATCGCAATGACGACCCGGCGCTTCACCCAGGGCTCATCATCCGGCCACAGGTAAGGCGTGACCTTGCGGATCGTGCGCCAGCCCGACTTTCGCTCGTCGATTTCGGCCAATTCCTCAGATGTCATTGGGACCGTCCGTCTCATCACGTACCTTGTCTGCGGTCAGAGATATACTCTGGCCCCAAAAGGGCCAGAGGTTTCTTTATTCAGGGATCGTGAAGACCTGCCCCGGATAGATCAGGTCCGGGTCCCGGATCAGGTCGCGGTTGGCATCAAACAACCGGACATACAGAATGCCATCACCAAAACGCTCGCGCGAAATGGCCCATAGCGTGTCGCCCTTTTGCACAGTGACCGAGCGGATCGGGGCCGCCTGTTCCGCAACCTCTTCCGAAGCCGTCGCCTCGGCTGCTTGCAGAACTTCCACCGGCTCGCGTTTGAAGGGCGTTTCCACCCGGCTGATGACGGTGCCATCGGTGGCAACCTCATCCACCCGCAAGGTGTAGACGCCCGGATCGATACCCTCCAACTCACCCCGCCAATTGCCATCATCGGCAGGTGTCAGGTCCGCAACCAGACGGTTGTTCAGGTAAAGGCGAACGGCAGAGCCTTCGCTGACGCGGCCTGTCAGTTCGACCTCACCGGTGTCGGAATAGCCAATCGTATCCAACTCGACCTGTTGCGGTTCGCTGGCAGATGCGGATGGTGACTGAACCAACTCAACCCCCTCTTCGCCCGAGCGTAGAACGGCAATCTGTTGATCGTCGGCTTCATCCTCGACCGGGGCGGCTTCGGCAACCTGCGTGTCTTCAGCAGGCTGTTCCGGTTGCGCCGGGGCATCGCTGCTGTCCGCTTCGGTTGGTGCCGCTGGCGCTTCCTCCGGCTCTGGCACCGGATCGGCGCTGGCCACCTGTTCGCCTTCAACCGGTTTCGGCAGCGCCGCAATCAGGTAGTCATCCGACTGCGCAGTTTGCTGGCCGTCTGAGGTTTGCAGCACCAGCCCTTGCGCATCATCGCTGAACGGGATCGACACGAACTCGGCAAACTGCCCGCTGCTGTCCACGGTGAAGCTGTGAAGCGGTTCTCCGTCCAGCAGCACCTGAATCTCGCTGCCGGGCGCGGCCTCGCCGGACAGAAGCGCATTGCCGTCTTTTTCAACGAAAATCTGATCTAGGACAGGAGCGGCGATTGCGGGGGCCTCGGCCACCTCTTCGGTGGTTTCCGCCTCGGGCTCTGCTTGGGTTGGCTCGTCGGTCGCGGTATCGGCAACCTCGGGCGCGGGCTGTTCGGCGGGCTCTTCCGTGGCGGCTTCGGCCTCATCCGACGCAATCTCGGCGGTATCCTGCGCGGGGGCTTCGGCTGCTTGCTCAGGCTCTGCTTCTTCAGTCTGTTGCTCGGTCTCGTCCGCCGGCACCGCAGCCGTTTGTTCCTGAGGGACGTCTTCCGGTGCCGGGGCCGAGGTGAAGACCCCGGACAGATACAGCCCGCCGGCCCCCAGAATTGCGATGATACCGGCAACCACCCCCCACACGAAGTTCCCCGAGCTTCCGTTTCCCGACTTGGCGTCCATTCTTTTCCTTTCGCTCCGCAGCGCGAAGGCATTCATTCCTAATGCGTTCCGGCGGACAGTTGAGCCAATTTATCAATCCCGCTATCACGGGTCAAAACCCCTGACACAACCCCGGAGCCCCCATTCGATGTCCCAGAAATCTGTCTGTGTGTATTGCGGGTCACGCAATGGCGCAAAACCGGCCTATTCCGATACGGCCCGAACGTTTGGCACCTTGCTGGCAAAGGAAGGCTGGCGGCTTGTTTACGGTGCCGGAGATGTTGGCCTGATGGGCGAAGTCGCCCGCGCCGCACAGGACGCAGGCGGCGAGACCTTTGGCGTCATCCCGGTACATCTGGTGCAGCGCGAGGTTGGCAAAACCGACCTGACCCATTTCGTGATCACCGAAACGATGCACGAGCGCAAGAAAGTCATGATCATGAATGCCGACGCAGTCGTTGTTCTGCCCGGTGGCCCCGGGTCATTGGATGAGCTGTTCGAGGCGCTGACATGGCGGCAGTTGGGTCTGCATGACAAGCCCATCGTGGTGGTGAATGTCGATGGCTATTGGGATGCCCTGCATACGCTGCTGGATCAGGTCATGGGTCAGGGCTTTGCCGACGCATCGCTGGCCGATTTCATCACATGGGCCGACAGCGCCGGGGCCGCCATGGACGCTTTGCGCGACAAACTGGCTTAGTGTGGGCGGCTGTTGCCGCCCTTGGCGCCCTTACGCCAGCCGCGGCGCGGGCTTCAGGCGTTGCCGCAAAACCCGCTCGACCTTGTGCAGCGGATGGTTGGTCAGCGTCTTATCGACCTCGGCCACGACCTTGGCCAGCACGTCGCTGTGCAAACGCCGCCGCAACAGCCCCAGCACATGGGGGCTGGCGACCAGAACCAGACGTTTATACGCGCCCTTCAACCCCTTGCGGTTCAGCAGGTTTGCCAGATCCTGCACGAAAAGGGACTTGGCATGGGTTTTCCAGGACACCTCCTCCATCGCCGATTTCTGATTGGGACCACCGTCATTTCGACGCCCTGCACGATCTGAAGGCTTTGCAGGCAGCGTATCTGGTTCTTCGACCGAAACAACAACCAGATTGGGGTCTTCGGCATCGGTGATGTTCTCCATGAACAGCGCCTTTTCCCCGTCTGCAATAATAACCCAGGTTCCTTGTGCAAGTGCGACCATCGTGTTCTCCCGTAGCGATGTCAGGTGGCATCCCTCATCCGTCAGTCATAGCGTCTGCCCACAGCCTCGTAGGTGTGGCGGTTGCCGTCCGTTTTGTTGTTGGCGGGCTTCTCCTTCCGCTCACCTTGGGTAAGCATTGGCAGGTGGGGTACAATCCCGTCTCAGGATGAAACTTTGTTCATCGGCGGGATTTTTCTGATCAGGCCGACAGCTCGATCACGGTGATCTCGGGCGTTACGCCAAAGCGCACCGGCAACATGGAACAGCCAATGCCACCCGACACAACCAGATCGCGCCCATCTTCGTGCACATGGCCATACGCATAGCGATTGCCAAACCGCGATGGCACGACCGGAGACCACCCGAACAGCCGCACCTGCCCTCCATGAGTGTGACCGCACAACGTCAATGCAACACGGCTTGGCACCTTGGGAAAAATGTCGGGCTCATGTGCCAACAGAATTGCCGGGGCGTCCGGCGGGATCTGCTCTAGCGTTCCGGGCAGATCATCCACCCCGGTATAAACACCTCGGCTATGGCGAATGGCGATCTGATCCCCAAGGCCCGCCAACCAGACACCGTTTGGCAAGGCTACCGCCTTGTTTTCCAACACCGGAATACCGTTGCGCTCTAGCTCGACAGCGGTTTCGACCGGCCCGCGCCCCCGGTCTTGCGCGGCTTTGTCCTGCCACCAATCGTGGTTGCCCAATATCGCGTAAACACCTAGCGGAGCCGACAATGCCCCCAAAACCGTGGCCGTCTCTCGCACCGGAACATCCTTGGTCACATAGCTATGCCCGGCCGTCAGATCGCCCAAAACCACGATCAGATCGGCACCCAGCGCATTTGTGCGCGCCACGATCTTCTCTAGCCGAGACAGCGGCGTCGTCGGCTCTGCCATATGAAGGTCGGTCAGGACCGCGACCTTGACTGGGCGATCCTGCGGCCAATCCGAGCGCTTCACCCGCCACCGACGCACACGCAAGCGCAGCGCCGGTTCGATGAAAAACCCGTAAAACGCAGCAAAAAGGCCTGCCAGCGTCACCGCCAGCAGGCCCTTTATGAACCCTCGTCGGGTCAAGGTTTACATCCGCGATGCAACGTTTTCCCAGTTTACCAGATTGTCGAGGAAGTTCGACAGGTAAGCCGGGCGCTTGTTGCGGAAATCGATGTAGTAGCTGTGCTCCCACACATCACATCCCAGCAGCGCGGTCTGACCAAAGCACAGCGGATTCACGCCGTTTTCAGTCTTGGTCACGGCCAGCGAGCCGTCCGCGTTCTTGACCAGCCACGCCCAGCCCGAGCCGAACTGGCCGGCACCTGCGGCGCTGAATTGCGACTTGAACTGGTCAACCGAGCCGAAGCTTTCGGTCAGAGCCTTCTCCAGCTCACCGGGCATGGCATTGCCGCCGGGGCCCATCATCTCCCAGAACTGGTTGTGGTTCCACAGCTGGCTGATGTTGTTGAAGATACCGTTCTGCGCCACGGCGTTTGCGTCGTAGGTGCCAACGATGATCTCTTCCAGCGACTTGTCGTCCCACTCGGTCCCGGCGATCAGCTTGTTGCCATTGTCGACATAGGCCTTGTGGTGCAGGTCGTGGTGATATTCCAGTGTTTCCGCGGACATACCCTTGGCTGCCAGCGCGTCATGTGCATAAGGAAGATCAGGAAGTTCAAAAGCCATGTCGGCCCCCTGTTAAAATGTAAGTTGCGGTTCCCAAGGTTAAATGCTTTGGCAGCAGCCGCAGGTCAAGAGCCGAGACAAGAAAACCCGGAGGTCCGCGATGCTGACACAGGCGCGCAAGATGTTCTACCGCGCCCGCGGATACTATGCGGGCACCCTGAACGGCGAGCCGTTCCGCCTGGACCCCTATCATTCGAAATTCTGGCGCAAAGCCTCTGCGGGCGACTGGGAGCCCGAAACCTTTGCGGTTCTGGACCAATACCTGTCGCCTGATCGTGACTATCTGGATATCGGGGCGTGGATCGGCCCCACCGTGCTGTACGGTGCCCGCAAAGCGCGACATGTGTGGTGTTTCGAACCCGACCCGACCGCGTTCCGGCATTTGGCGTGGAATCTGGACCTGAACGACATCCACAATGTTTCAGCCTTCGGGGTCGCCCTGTCGGATCAGTTCGGCGTGGCCCGTATGGCCTCGGTCCGCGGAGAGCCGGGGGATTCGACCAGTTCCCTGCTGCATGACGGCGCGCATGGAACGGATGCCCTGACGATTGCGTGGGAACAGTTCGAGGCGGCCAATGACCTGTCCGGCGTTTCGTTGGTCAAGATGGATATCGAAGGGGCTGAGTTCTTTGTCCTGCCCGCGCTGATCTCATGGCTCAAACGGCAACGCCCGGCTTTGCTGTTGTCAACACACGCGCCTTTGCTTGGCGATGAAGACAGGGCTGAGAAGATGGGCAACCTGGCTGAACTTTTGTCCTTCTACCATACATGCCAGCGTGAAGGTCCGGCGTCACCGTCCGGTCACCCGATGACCGATGAAGACGCCTTAGCTAGGTTCCAGACGTATTTGCTCACGTCATGACGCAGTCAGAACGCGCTATCCGTGCGGGCTGGGAAGCACATTCTGAATGCCCTTCCCAAATTAACCGCCCGATCAGTAGAGGGCGGGCGTATTGACCGCTTTGCAGCGCCCGACACCGCTGGGCCGATTGCTGACATTGGCCTGCGGGAACCGCGCGATCATCTCAAACTCATTGGTTTGCGGGTTCAGCATCCCAGTGTAAGACACGCGCAATTGACCGCCAGCACTGGCCACCAGGGAAATTCGCCAACTCAACTGATATTCACCGCGTCGATTCACCTTGAACTTCGCGTCCTTGGGCTTCTCGTCGTTCTGGCCGTTCAATCTGTTGTCTTCACGGATCGCGCCATCATAAACGCGGGCCCGCTTGTTTTCGGCGTCGACACTCAGCCAAACGCGCGAGGGAATCCATCCCTGCGCTTCAATACTGTGAAGTTCACAGTCATAGTTTACCACCTCAGCTTGTGCCGCCGAGGCGAAAAAACACAGACCGATGGCAAGAAGTCTTATTTTCATGTTCAGCACCTTGTCAGTATCAGTTTGACGGCGTTGGGATTTTTGCACATTTGCCTCGCGCGAAACCGTCTCTCGGCAGATATGCGCTGTATGAGGATGACCGCGCCGTTGCTTTTAGCGTTCGGCGGTCCACAAAGACCGCAAACTCCTGATTAAGCAGGTCAATGGCATCAATTCGCGACTCGTTCGACGCATAGCTTCTGCCTGAATCCGAGTAGACATAGTCTTGTCCGACCCATGCGATTGACAGGTTTCGAATACTATCGCGCTTTACCCTGGCGGGCCCGGGTTGCGTATCGATATTCGGCGTCCGCGCCTCATGGATGAACGCCGAGCGCCCGTACTCATCCACTGAAAAGATCAAGAACTCTGGCGTCGGCTTGTTGGCAATGCCACGGCTAAAGTTGCATTCATACGTCTCTTTAAAGGTCTGAGAAACTGAAACAGTCGGGACGATCGCAAGTCCGACTGCCAATGCAATTGCTTGTAGTTTCATAATTTGCTCCAACATATCGTTATTTTGGCGTTTGAATTTCAACGCAGGTCCCATTGGCGTTGCCATCATGGGACGCTTGTACGTTTGATTTTGAGCTAGCAATTGCCCGCATCGTTTTACGGTTCAAGAAGATCGAAAAATCCAGACGCCCCAAATCAAGAACCATTCGCCGGGGATCACCTGCCCTTGTACGTCGACCGGTGCGCGAAAACGTATACGCCTCACCAGACCAACTGATGGAGAGCAAACGAAAGCTGTTTCTATTGATTGAAGCCGCGATTTTGGGTGTGTCGATCCCCTGCAATTGAACTTCGTGCAACAGTGCCGAGCGCCCATACTTGTCAACCGAGAATATGACGCGCGCGGGCGTAGGCCGGTTTGCCAGACCTTTTTTAAAAACACACTCGAACGACTCTGAATAGGTTTCGGATCGCGCTGCATCAGGTATAGTTGAAACGGCGATTAAACCGATGGCGATTAGTCTAAAAATGTTCATCCAAATGTCTTTAGTTTAAGTCTTTTTCATATCGATAAAGCAGCCCCTTTCCACCCGCAAAAGGGGAACTTACCAATCCTAACTCGCGCGCGCATCTGTCGCGCAACTTGACACTTCAATCACGAAAAAAGTCTTAAAAAGGAAAATGGCCACCTGTCTGAAACGAGGTGGCCATCGAATGATCCCTTAGGTGTGTGGGCGGGTCAATAAACGCCCACTTCACTGCCCGGCTGCGCCGCAACCTTCAGCAGGTTGAACGCATAGTCGGCAGCCGAGCGGAAACAAACCACACGGAACGTTTCGGCTTCGTCCATCCAGAACGCCCCGGCCACCTGCGCCAGACGCGAGCGGCGGATTTGGCCGGGCTGAAAAGCCTCGGGTGACAGATCGACCGGGGACAGTTTGCCCAGAACCTCGCGCGCGGACGCGCCCGAGATGCGGAACACCGCCCGCGCGTCCGAGACGTTGACCGCAAGGGCATGCGTGCCGCCAAGCGCGTTGGTCATCGCTGCCAGCTTGGCCTCAACCTCGGCATAGGGCACCAGCACCAGCAGCTCGTCGGTGGACATCCAGCAGACGCCGGTGTCGCCATCGACCAGCGCCTCACGCTGGCCGGGCATTTTCTGCCCGGTGGCGTCCTTGACGGCCTTGGCCAGCACCTTGTCGGACAGGTCGCCGCGCAGGGTGATCATGCCCTGCAGGCCGATTTCCTCGACCCTGGCGATGCCGTCATAGCTGGCGTGGTTCAGTGCGCTGATGGGTTCAGACATTCTGCTTCTCCCCGTCCTTGTCGAAGAAGATCGGGTCCACGATCTTGGCTTTGTAGATTTTGTCATCCGTGCCCGGGAACTCGACAATCTCGCCCATCCGGTCGGGGCCGTGCTTGATCAGGCCCATGGCGATGCCCTTGCCCAGATTGGCCGAGTAATAAGTCGAGGTCACGCGCCCGATCATGTTGCGCTGACCATTGGCGTTGACGCCCTCGCCCACTGCGTAAGCGCCGTCCGGCAGAACGGAACCATCCACAGTCTCCAAGCCGACCAGTTTCCAGCGCTCGGGATCGGCCATATGGGTCCGCGAATGGGCGCGTTTGCCGAGGTAGTCCTCTTTCTTTTTCGACAGCGCCCAGTGCAGCCCCAGATCCTGCGGGATCACGGTGCCGTCGGTCTCGTCCCCGATCATGATAAAGCCCTTTTCGGCCCGCAGGATGTGCAGACATTCGGTGCCGTACGGCATCACACCGAATTCTTTGCCAGCCTCCATCAGCGCGTCCCAAAACGCCTGTCCCTGCGACGCAGGCACGGCGATCTCATAGGACAGCTCACCCGAGAACGAGATGCGGTAAGCGCGGCAATCGAAGTCACCGATTTTTCCGTCGCGCCATTCCATGAAGGGCAGCGCCTCTTTCGACACATCCATCCCGCCCAGTTTCTCAAGCACCTTGCGGGCATTGGGGCCAACCACGGCGACCTGCGCGTATTGCTCGGTCACATTGGCGACATAGACTTTCCAGTCCCACCATTCGGTCTGCAACCACTCTTCCATATGGCCATGGATGCGCTCGGCCCCGCCGGTGGTGGTGTGGCACAGCCATGTATCCTCATCGATGCGGGCGACAACGCCGTCGTCGATCAGGAACCCGTTTTCCGAGCACATCAGACCATAGCGGCATTTGCCGATCTTCAGCGTGGACATCATGTTGGTATACATCATGTCGAGGAACTTGCCCGCATCCGGGCCTTTGACGATCAACTTGCCCAGAGTCGAGGCGTCCAGCAGGCCGAGGTTGTCGCGGGTGTTCTTCACCTCGCGGTTCACCGCGTCATGCACGGATTCACCGGGACGCACATAGGCATAGGTCCGGCGCCACTGGCCGACCGGCTCCCAATCGGCGCCGTTCTTGTCGTGCCAGTTGTGCATCGGCGTCTGTCGGATCGGCTGGAACACCTCTCCGCGCGCTTCACCGCCAATCGACGCCAGAGAGATCGGCGTGTAGGGCGGGCGGAACGTGGTGGTGCCGACCTTCGGAATCTCTGATTCCAGCGCATCAGCAAGGATCGCCAAGCCGTTGATATTGCTCAGCTTACCCTGATCGGTCGCCATGCCCAGCGTGGTGTAACGCTTGGTATGTTCGACGCTTTCGTAGCCTTCGCGCGCGGCCAGCTGAACGTCCGAGACTTTGACGTCGTTCTGGAAATCCAACCACGACTTCATCCGCAGCTGGATGTCGGCATTGGCAGGCATCAGCCAGACGGCCTCCATCGGAGCCTCGTCCGTGGTCTCGCCCACCGGGGCCTTGGTACGCTTAGGCTTGTGACCGGCTGCTTTGGCTGCGGCCTTACCAGCCGCATCCGCGTCGGCCATAACATCCGCCAAAGCCAGCGGACCGTTCGACGACCCGGCGGCCAGAACGAACCCTTCGCCATTTGCACCCAGAGGCGGGCGCGACGGGTCGGGGCGGAAATGGGCGTTCGCCTCATCCCAGATCAGCTTGCCGCCGCAATGCGACCACATATGCACAACCGGAGACCAACCGCCCGACATGGCAACCGCGTCGCATTCGACCTCTTCCCGCGCGCCGCCGACGCCCTCTTGATTACAGATGGCAACTTTCTTGACGCGCTTGCCGCCCTTGACCTTGGCGATGGCCTTGCCCGGATCGACGCGGATGCCAAGCTGGCGCGCCTCTTCCGCCAGCGGTCCGGCGGTGGCGCGGGCATCGACCACGCGGATCACATCCACTCCGGCCTGTTTCAGGGCAATAGCCGTGCGATAGGCGTCATCGTTGTTGGTGGCGACGATCACCTTCTCGCCCGGGGTTACACCCCAGTTCACGACATAGTCACGCATGGCCGAGGCCAGCATCACGCCCGGCACATCGTTACCCGCAAAGGACAGCGGACGCTCGATGGCTCCGGTCGCCGTCACAACCTGTTTGGCGCGGATACGCCACAGACGATGGCGCGGGCCTTGCGCGCCCGGGTTGTGGTCTGTCAGACGCTCGTATCCCAGCACGTAACCGTGGTCATAGACCCCCGCGCCCATGCAGCGGGACCGCATCGTGACATTGTCCATTGTTTCGAGTTCGGAAACCAATTGTTCCACGAACTTATCCACAGGCTCACCATCTACCAACCCGCCGTCAACCGGAGCGCGACCGCCCCAATGCGCGGTCTGTTCGATCAGCATGACCTTGGCACCAGACGCCGCTGCCGTCTTGGCTGCCTGCAGACCAGCCACTCCGCCGCCGATCACCAGGACGTCGGTGAAGGCATAGAAGTGCTCATAAGTGTCCGCATCGCGGCTGTCCTTGTTGGGGGCCTTGCCCAGACCGGCGGACTGGCGGATGAAGGGTTCATACACATGCTTCCAGAACGGTTTCGGATGGATGAACATCTTGTAGTAGAACCCGGCGGGCAGGAACCGCGACAGGTGGGTGTTGATCGCGCCCACGTCGAATTCCAGATTCGGCCAATGGTTCTGCGACGCTGCGGTCAGTCCGTTGAACAGCTCGGTCGTGGTGGCGCGCTGGTTCGGCTCGAACCGATTACCCTGCCCCAGTCCGACCAGAGCGTTCGGCTCTTCCGCGCCGCTGGCGACCACGCCGCGCGGGCGGTGGTATTTGAACGACCGGCCCATCATCATCTGATCATTGGCCAGCAGGGCCGAGGCAAGCGTGTCGCCCTCGTACCCCTGCATCGAGGTGCCGTTGAAGGTGAAGGTAACCTTTTTCGACCGATCAATCAGACGGCCTTGTTTTGCGAGACGGGTGCTCATTGTGCGGACCTTTCGCAGGTGGAGGCGTCAGGGCCTCCGGCGGGAGTATTTTGGAAAAGATGAAGCATCAGGAGAACTCTCTCCACGTCCAGCCGGGCCGTTTGGCGGCGATGGCGTCCTTGATCTCTTGCGGCGGCTCAGAGGTCTGGGCGGTGTAGGTGCCGAACACCTCGAGCGTTTGGGTGCAGCGCGCGGCGTGGAACCACTTGCCGCAGCCATTGGCGTGGCGCCAGCGTTCGAGGTGAACGCCCTTGGGGTTTTCACGCATGAACAGGTAGTCGTGGAACTCGTCATCCGACGAGCCCGGGCCATAGCGCTTCAGATGCGCCTCGCCACCGGCGGCCAGTTCGGTTTCTTCGGCGTCAACGCCACAATAGGGGCAATTCAGGATCAGCATGTGGTCATCCTTTTGGCGGTCAGTCGGCGCGCGGGCCGATCAGAATTCTGTTCTTTGGCACCTTCGGGCAGCCCCTTAGTGCGCCACCCCGGCGGCGACGCTTTCGTCGATGAAGCGGCCCTCTTTGAAGCGGTCCAGCGAGAATGCCTCGGTCAGTGGCGAATGCCCCGTGGCCATCAGCTGTGCCATGCCCCAGCCCGAGCCCGGAATGGCCTTGAAGCCGCCGGTGCCCCATCCGCAGTTGATGAAGCAATTGCCCAGAGGTGTTGACGACAGGATGGGCGAGCGATCCCCGGTCATATCCACGATCCCGCCCCATTGGCGCAGCATCTTCAGGCGCGAGATCATCGGGAAGGTCTCGACCAGTGCCCGTACCGTTTCCTCGATGTGGTGGAAGCTGCCGCGCTGGGTGTAGTTGTTGAACCCGTCGGTGCCACCGCCAATCACCATCTCGCCCTTGTCGGACTGCGACATATAACCGTGCACGGTGTTGGCCATCACGACCACATCCATGCAGGGTTTGATCGGCTCTGACACCAGCGCCTGCAGGGCAATCGCCTCCAAAGGCAGACGGAAGCCCGCCATCTCGGCCAGTTGACCGGAATGGCCTGCCACTACGATCCCCAGCTTGTCACAGTCGATCGAGCCTTTGGTGGTGTCGACGCCGACAACGCGACCATTTTCGGACCGAACGCCTTTGACTTCGCATTGCTGGATGATGTCCATCCCCATCGCCGAACAGGCGCGGGCATAGCCCCAGGCCACCGCATCATGGCGCGCGGTGCCGCCGCGTTCCTGCCACAGCGCCCCCAGTACCGGATAGCGCGGACCGTCGATATTGATGATCGGGACCAGTTCTTTGACGCGCTCGGGGCCGATCCACTCGGTCTTGACGCCTTGCAGCGCGTTTGCGTGGGCGGTGCGCTGATAGCCGCGAATTTCGTGCTGAGTCTGGGCCAGCATCATCACGCCGCGCGGGCTGAACATGACGTTGTAGTTCAGGTCCTGGCTCAGGTCTTCATAGAGGCTGCGCGCCTTTTCGTAGATCGCGGCCGATGGGTCCTGCAGATAGTTCGACCGGATGATGGTCGTATTCCGACCGGTGTTGCCACCACCCAGCCAGCCCTTTTCGATCACGGCGACGTTCTGGATGCCGTAGTTCTTGCCAAGGTAATAGGCCGTCGCCAGACCATGCCCCCCCGCACCGACGATGATCACGTCATAGCGTTTCTTGGGCTGGGGGGACCGCCAAGCGCGTTCCCATCCTGTGTGATAGCGCAACGCTTCGCGCGCCACAGCAAAGGCTGAATAGTGTTTCATAAGCGAATCCATCCGGTTCGGTGATTGTGCGAAGATATGCCGTGTTGGCCGACTCTACCCCTGCCGGGCAACGCCACAATATAGCACTATTGCGACATGTCGCCCTTTCGCGGCCATTTGTCCCTTTTGTCGGGCGTCTGACAGGTCTAAGTCAAAGCAGCTATTTCGGAGGGACCATGACGTTCTGGGTTCTGCTACTGATCATTGCGCTGTTGATCGCGGCGTTCCTGAGCTACAGCCTGCTGCGTGGCCGTCGCGGCGCCGAGCCTGCGGCGGCCTATGATTTGCGGGTCTATCGGGAACAACTGGCCAGCGTTGACCGCGATCTGGCGCGCGGTGTCATTGGTGAAGCGGATGCCGAACGGGTCCGCACCGAAATCTCGCGCCGCATTCTGGCAGCAGATGCGCAGATGGCCAAAGAGGTCGCAGGTGCCGGACCGTCGGGCGTTGTATCCGCGATCACAATTGCGTGTCTGACCGTGGTTCTGGCGGGCGGCGGGTTGTGGATGTATCAGCGGATCGGCGCGGTTGGTCTGCCAGATATGCCCCTGACCGACCGCATCGAACTGGCCGAGGAGGTGCGTGCAAACCGCCCACCGCAAGCCGCTGCCGAGGAGTTGGCGACACCACCGCCACCGCGCGAGTTGGATGAAAGTTACGCCAACCTTCTCAACCAGTTGCGCGAAACAGTTGAAGCACGGCCCGAAGATCTGCAGGGGCATATGCTGTTGGCTCAGCACGAAACCAACGCTGGCAACTTCAAGGCTGGATACCAGGCGCAGCAGCGGGTGATCGAGCTGTCCGGAGACACCGCAACCGCCGATGCCTATGCGGATTTCGCCGAGATGATGATTCTGGCGGCCAACGGATATGTCTCGCCCGAGGCCGAGCAGGCACTGTCGCAAGCGCTGGATCGCGATCCACGGCACGGGCCGGCCCGGTACTATCTGGGCCAGATGTTGGCGCAGGTCGGACGCCCGGACATCGCTTATCGAATGTGGATCGAAACCCTGCGCGACGCCCCCCAGGGCGCGCCCTGGGCCGAGGCGATCAGGGTTCAACTGGATGAGCTTGCCTTCCGAGCAGGTGTTTTCAACGCGCCGGACATTGCACCGGCCCCCGGACCCAGCCAAGAGGATATGGCCGCCGCAGCCGAGCTGACGCCGGAAGAACGGCAGGAGATGATTCAGGGCATGGTCGACCAGCTTTCAGACCGGTTGGCGACCGAAGGCGGCTCGCCCGAGGAATGGGCCCGTCTGATTGCAGCACTTGGGGTTCTGGGCCAAGGCCAGCGGGCCATAGATATCCACAAGGAAGCGAAAGTGGTGTTTGCCGATAACGCGGATGCGTTGCAGATGCTGGACGCGGCCGCCCTGCAGGCCGGGATCGCGCAATGATCCACGACGCGTTCGAAGACTTCGCAGCCGCCCTGCCCCCGATGACCGCGCTGATGGGGCTGGACCTTGGGGAAAAGACCATCGGCGTCGCGGTCTCGGACCGGATGCGCGGCGTGGCCAGCCCGCTGGAAACCGTGCGACGCAAGAAGTTCACTCTGGATTCCGCCCGTTTGCTTGAGATCATCGCAGATCGCGAGATTGGCGGCGTCATTCTGGGCCTGCCTAAGAACATGGACGGGACTGAGGGTCCAAGGTGCCAATCCACCCGCGCCTTTGCCCGCAATCTGTCGCGCCTGACCGACGTCTCCATCGGGTTCTGGGACGAACGGCTCAGCACGGTTGCGGCAGAAAAGGCACTGCTCGAGGCGGATACGACACGAAAACGTCGCGGACAGGTTATCGACCACGTCGCAGCCGGTTATATCCTGCAAGGAGCGCTGGACAGGCTGCGCTTTCTATAACTGGTCGGAGACCGCTGATGACGAATATGGTTTGGAAACGGAACGAGGTTGAAAGCCCGTGTGTCCAGATCTGTGTCGTACACCCGACCGAAAGGATCTGCACCGGCTGCTACCGCACCATCGACGAGATCACCCGGTGGTCCAAGATGGACAGCAGCGAACGCGCCGAGATCATGGAAGACCTGCCCGCCCGCAAGCCACGCCTGGCAAAACGTCGCGGCGGTCGGGCGGCCCGGTTGAACGGTTCCTAAACCCCTAGTTCGTTTTGACGCGCCGGTCCTCGTCCTTGGCATCGGTCGCGCTGTGAATCGGTTCCCGACCGCGCAATTCTTCTGCAAACAGATTGATGATCTCGGACTGGCTTGTCCGAGGCTGGTCGGAGATCGGGCCTTGTTGATCGTCACGGGCCAAATCACCCGGCAAAGGCAGCACAACTCCGTTTCCGGAAAAGATTTTATTTAAGACAGTCCTGAACGTCATTTCGAGCATCCTGTAGTGAATTAAATAATCGATGTCGCCGCGGGTCGCGTCCGAGCTCCGAGGGTCGGCTCAAGAACGTAGCTGAATGTGAGTGGCAACCCGCGGCAACGAGGCTGAGCTAATCAATGCAAACTTCATTTTTACGGGGAAAACACTCATATTTTCCTCGTTTTTGAGGTTGAAAACACTAAACCCCACAAATTCCAACAAATTCCCTTACGTCACAAAATGACGATATCTGGGGCCCAAAAGGCCATTTTTCGGGTGCTGGGCCCGTTTTCGAATCAAATGTGGTCAGAAATCAGCCCGCAGACAGCCAGGATTTGGCGTTTTCGATCTCTTCCGAGGGGAAGAATTGCGTGCGCGTGCCAAGGACGTGACTGGCGACGCGTTGCGCCATCTGCTGCCATGCCTTGTTGCCGACAATCGCCGCGCGATCCAGCATCCGGATATGGCCGCTGGCCAGACGAAAATGCGCAGCCAATGCCGACAGCCCCTGCCACCCGTCAAATTCGCGCAGGTCAATAAGCAGCCGGAACCCCTCGCGATCCTGCAAAAGCAGGTCCAGATCGCGGCCGGCCTTGGCGTATTCTTCGGGGTCCAGCTTTCCAAGAAGGCTCAGTTGCACGCAGGATCCACCCAGATCGGTGACATGGATCGATCCCAGCGATTCCCGCATCCAGCGCCGTGCCGCCTCGAGCTCGGCCAATTCGAATACATGCAAAGGGCATGGCAGGATCGGGGCGGCCAGCCGGACACTGGTCTGAACCCACCCCTGATCGGCCACCACGCCAATCCGGTCAAAGCCGCGCCAATGGCTCAGGCCCAGCTTGGTGTCCGACCACGCGGCCCCCAGGTCATACCCTTTGAATTCGGGCTGCACGATGGCCAGCAGGCCGACCGTATCATGTTCGGCCAATGCGGCCTCGATCGCGGGAACAAGGGTTTCAGAGTAGTCGGTGCTGGTGACCTGACCGGACAGTTCAACTTCGATCAATGCGCCGTCAGAATTTCTATGAACTGTAATCATGACCCTAATTCTCCACCAAAAATCAATGGGCGGAGACTACGGAGATTCGATCCATTCGGCCACTCCCCCCGTGAACTCGGGGCGGAAATAGGCGATCATTCGACCATCAGGGCCAGCGGTGGCGCTGTCGCCCCATGGTGCAACCCCGTGCAGGCAATGGCGATGCAGCAGATACGCCTCGCCCGGTTTGGCGGGTAAAGCGATCCGGGGACAGGTTTCGAAAACCTCTCGCCGCGCGGCCTGATAGGCGTCGGTGATATCGACCTTGTGCAGACCTTCCCTTGGATGCCCGGCCAAAGCGTCCCGGAACATGTCGCCCAGCAGCTTATGGCTGCCTTCCCACAGCACCATCGGGGCGGCGTCTTCGTTGGCCTCGGTCAGCGGGATACCCAAAATCCATGCGTGAGGCTCATCAACCCGGCGGCGGCGGTCCGGACCCATCGGGCGCAACCCATCCACATGCGCAGCATCCCGGTTTCGGCGATAGCGCGCGGCGGCCTCACTCTCCCCACGCCGGGGACGCGGATAGCCCGGATGGATGACCGAGACCTGCCCCCTATGAAGCGGCAGGTTTCCGTAGTGATCCTGAATGAATGACATCGCAACCCCGGTCAGAGGACCCGATTGCCCGACCCTGCCCTGCGCATCATTGGCCAAGGCATCCACGCCCACAAACCACGTTCCTTCGCAATCCAGCCATTCGGCATAGGCCGGGTCGTCTATGGACTGTCGGGCCACCGGAAGTGCATGAGCGACCCATGCCGCCAGCAAGGGATCATAGGGGAACTTCACCCAGCCCTTGGACCAGAAGTCATCTACCATCCCAGCGCCTTGCGCAGCATGTTCAGCGCAACCAGCGTCAGGAACACCGCAAAGACCCGCTTCAGGGGTTTCGGGTCCATCGCGTGGGCCAGCTTCACCCCCCATGGCGCGGTGATCATGGTCATGGCCACGACAATTCCAAAGGCCACAAGGTTCACGGCCCCGATCGTCAGCGGCGGTCGGTGCTCGGCCGCGATGCCAAGGAACAGGAAGCCCAGAACCGATGGGACGGCAATAATCACGCCAAACCCGGCAGCGGTTGCGACGGCGCGGTGAATGGGTGTGTTATAAAGGCTCATCAACGGCACACCAAAGCTGCCACCGCCGATGCCCATCAGCACGGACAGAAACCCGACCGACGGCGACAGCGCCGCACGTTTCACGCCCTTTGGCATCGCATCGCCCAAGCGCCATTCGGATTTGCCAAGGCCCAGATAGGCACCGATCACCATACCCAGGATGCCAAACAGGGCCTGCAGCGCCTCGGTCCGCAGGGCCGACGCCACCAGAACACCGACAATCGCACCGACGGCAATCCCCGGCCCCCAGCCGCGCAGGATGTCCCAATCCACCGCGCCCTTCTTGTTATGGGCCAGAACAGAACGGATGGACGTCACGATGATGGTTGCCAGAGAGGTGGCAAGACACAGCTGCATCAATTGCGGACCGCCATAGCCAAGCGTCTGAAAGGCGTAGAAGAACGCGGGTACCAGAACAATGCCACCCCCGACCCCCAACAGCCCTGCCAGCACCCCGGCAAACGCACCGATCACAAGCAAAAGACCCAGCATTTGGGCCAGCAACATCGTCTCGGGCATCTTTCCCCCAAAATACCGGGCGGGCCGGTGTTACTTGTTCAGGCCTCGGCCAAGGGCGCGACGCGGTCCAGCGCTTGCAGCATCACCTCGGGCCCGGCGCCTTCATGCACCGCACCTTCGGACAAGGCCCGCCGCCAAGCTCTGGCCCCCGGACGCCCGGCAAACAGGCCAAGCATATGTCGCGTGATCTGGTGCAAACGCCCACCATTGGCAAGGTGGCGCTCGACATAAGGCACCATTTGTTGAACGACTGCAATCGGGTCTGACGGGGTTCCGCTCTGGTAAATCTGAATATCCGCTTCGGCCAGAATATCCGTGGGCTGATGATAGGCAGCCCGACCGATCATGACCCCATCCAAACCGGCATCCAGATGCACACGCGCTTCGTTCAATGAGGTGATGCCCCCATTGATCGAGACATGCATGTCCGGAAATTCACCCTTCATCCGATGCACCAGATCATAGTCAAGAGGCGGGATGTCCCGGTTTTCCTTAGGGCTGAGACCCTGCAACCACGCCTTGCGCGCGTGGATCGTGACCCGATCACAGCCTGCGGCCCGGATTTGGGTCAGAAACTCGGGCAGGACCTCCTGCGGCTCCTGATCATCCACCCCGATCCGGCATTTGACCGTAACGTCAACATCCACAGTCTCGCGCATCGCCGCGACACAGTCGGCAACGCGCGCGGGCTCTCGCATCAACACGGCCCCGAAGGTTCCCGATTGCACACGATCCGAGGGGCAGCCGCAGTTCAGGTTGATCTCATCATAGCCCGCATCCGCCCCAAGCCGCGCCGCCTGCGCGAGCTCTTGCGGGTCCGAGCCGCCAAGTTGCAGGGCAACCGGGTGTTCCTGAGGGTTGTATTCGAGAAGATGCAGCGCCCCACCCCGCACCAGTGCCGGGGCTGTCACCATCTCGGTATACAGCAGCGTTTCACGGCTAAGGAGCCGGTGCAGATACCGGCAATGGCGGTCCGTCCAGTCCATCATCGGTGCCACGCTTAAACGCGCTGCTGTTTTTGCTCTGCCAGTCACAGCAAATCTCCGTCTTGGTCCGGGTACAAGTTGCATCCCCCTGCCGCCGAAACCCGGCTGGCCCGGTCTAGCACTTCTTTGTCTGGAATTACTATCGACCTTTCAGGTCTTCAACGGTGCGCGAACCAGATCTTTCAGCCATAGCGTTGGATGGGTTTCAATTCGGCGCACCCAACTTGCCGCTATTCAAACTGATCACAGAGCTATTGTGATCACCAGGTAGGTAAAAAAGACCAGAAAGCCGACGATTCCCATTGACCGGATAGGCTTCTCTTCGATTGGCAGCGCATATTGCAGCGCGGAAAGGATCGGGCCAGAGCGGGCCAGCAAGCGGATCAGCAGCGTTCCAAGCGCAGCGGCCCAGAGCCAAAAGCTGGTGATGAAAGCTGTAAAAAGAACAGCAAAGCCCAAAGGGCTGTCAATGCCGTCAGCATCGAAGCCAAATGCGCCCAAAAACCCATATAGAAAGACAAAAGCGGTTGTTAGCAGACCAGACGACGTGGCGCCGAAGGCCTGAGTGAACAGCCATATGATTACTAATATGATGACAAAAATGATGAGGGCTGTGAACACCAGATCGAAGAAAATTGCCCAGCTTAGCGACATCGACTTTTTTAAACTTTGCTGCAAGACCTTTCTGGTGACGTAAAGCGCCGGATAGTCTCCGATCCCGTTGAAAAGCAATCCCGCCAATAGGAGCATGAATATGTTTGAGGCAGTTATTTCTTCGTCGCCCAATGGTTGTCGACTGTCCGGAAGGAAAAGTCGCATCAGTAAGACCACCGAGAAAAAGAAAACGGCTGAAAGAACAAACGATCTGCTAAGGCATTTCCAGCTCAAGTGCCGTTCCCCAAAGAACTTTTCGAACATCGCAAGAACGGATTGAACGACAGGGCTGTTTCCGGGGGGTGGCTTAAGCAATATCAGCCAGGCGGCCAGATCATCCCTGAACTCTTTCGATATGCAGTCGTCACCCTTCCAGAACACGGCAAGTACAGCCAGAATGATGGCTGAGCCCCCCAGAAGTTCGACCAAATCACCCCAAGGCACTAGAAATTTCCTTTGAGCAGATGCAATTTCATCTTACCCGGTGGTGGAAATTTTCCAAACCATCAGGTGCCGGACGCATGCGACGGTCGTCAATCCATTGTTTTTAGACTAAATTCTCAAGGCCTATCGCCGGCACAAATGGTGGACGCGCCCGTCGTTCACGGTGTGTGTCAGGTCTCGATGCCGTAGCGGCTGATCATCATATCGACGCTGTTCTCGATCGTTTCGGCCATTTCAGATTGGCTCAGGACCGAACCGCTGAACAGCATCGGCCAAAAGGCGCGGGCCTTGATCAAGCCGATAAACTCTTTCCCGGCCTGATCGGGGTTGTCGATCTTTAACTGCCCGTCTTCTGCCGCATTGCGCAGCATGTCCGAAAACACGGCTGTTTTATCCAGCTTGCCCTGCGCCTCGACCGCAAGGGACGGGTTGCGCAAGGTTTCGCTTATCACCATGCGCGACATCGCAATCACATCCGGCAGCATCAAAATGCGGCCTTCGGCCCAGGCAAGCTCGGTCAGTTGCGCGCGTATATCGCGGCCCTTTTCGTACTTGATCTCGACCACTTCCGCGAACCTGTTTGACAGTTCCACCACGATAGAGCGGAACAGGTTCTCCTTGCTTTCGAAATACTTATACAGCGTGCGCTTGGACACTTCGGCCTTGGCCGAAATGCGATCCATACTGGCCGCGGCGAACCCTTTTTCCAGAAACTCGGCCACGGCAGCATCGATGATCTGTGCGTATTTGGACGCATTCGGGGCGCTGCATTCGTTCATACCCGAGCTATAGACCCATTGACCGGCGCGGGTCAAACCCTACGTAAACTCACCAGTTTACAGGTCGCGAAAATTATGCCACTTGTAAACGCGCCAGTTTACCGACTCAGGTAATTAGCCAACAGGAGAGTCCCCCTATGACCCTTACTTTGAAACTGAACGGCCAGACCCACACGGTCGACGCCGAACCCGGCACGCCCCTTTTGTGGGTGATCCGTGATGAGCTGAAGCTGACAGGAACCAAATTTGGTTGCGGTGTCGCATCGTGCGGCGCGTGCACCGTGCATCTGGATGGTGAGCCCGTTCGGTCCTGCCAAACCTATGTCGAAGATGTCGAAGGTGCCGAGATCACCACAATCGAAGTCATCGGCGATGAAAAAATCGGCGCTGCTGTTCAACAGGCCTGGGTTGAACTTGATGTCGTTCAATGCGGGTACTGCCAATCCGGTCAGGTGATGTCTGCGGTTGGGCTGCTGTCCGAAAACCCCAAACCGTCAGTTGAAGAAATCGACGACTACATGGCTGGCAACGCCTGCCGCTGCGCCACCTACCAACGCATCCGCGCCGGTATCCAGCGCGCATCTGAAATTCTGGAGGCCTGATCATGACCATTAACACCTCTCGCCGTGGATTTCTGAAAGGCGCTGCTGCCGCTGGTGCCGTGCTTCTGGTTGGTGCCCGTCCCGATGGCGTTCTGGCCGTGGCCTCGTCCGAGACCGCGACGTTCAACCCGTTTGTGAAAATCGATGCCGATGGCACCGTGACGGCCATCGTCAAGCACTTTGAAAAAGGTCAGGGCCCTGCAACCGGTCTGCCGACGCTGATCGCCGAGGAAATCGGCCTGACCATGGATCAGATCGAGTACGAGTTCGCCCCGTCCGATCCGAATGTCTACAACAACCTTCTGTTTGGCCCGTTCCAGGGCACCGGCGGATCCACCGCGATGGCGAATTCGTGGTTGCAATACCGTCAGGCCGGTGCTGCGGCGCGTGAGATGCTGATCAACGCTGCCGCACAAAGCTGGGGCTTGGATGCGTCGGGCATCACCATCGAGGAAGGCATAGTGAAGGCAGGCGACCAGTCCGCGCCCATCGCTGAATTCGTGGCCGCCGCGTCTCAGTTGGAGGCCCCTGCTGAACCCCGCCTGAAAGACCCGTCCGAGTTCCGGTTGATCGGCAATGACGCCGTCCGTCGCAAGGATTCGGCCATCAAGGGCAACGGTCAGGCGATGTATGCCATGGACGTTCACCTGCCCAACCAGATGGTCGCCATGATCAAACGCCCAGAATCGAAAGGCAGCATCGCCCTTGGCTTTGACGACAGCGCGTCGAAAGAGGTCAAAGGCTATATCAACGCCGCCGTGCTGCCCAATCAGGCGGGTGTTGCCGTGTACGCGGAAAATACCTGGGCCGCGATTCAGTCGCGCGATGCGTTGGAGGTCGAATGGGATTTGTCCGGCGCTGAAACCCGCGACTCGGACCAGATCAAGGCCGAGATCATGGCGGCGCTGGATGCTGAACCCACATATAACGTGAACAAGGCTGACGTCGCCGCTGTGGCAGCCGCCATCGACGGGGCAGACAAGGTTGTCGAAAAGACCTTCTACTTCCCGCTGCTGGCCCATGCACCGATGGAGCCGCTGAACTGCACCATCGAGCAGACGGCAGAGGGTGACATCGTCCTGCATGACGGCGCGCAGATGCCGACCGGGCCGCATATGGCCTATCAGCAGATCTTCCAACTGCCGCCCGAGAAGATCCACATCAAAACCATGTTGGCAGGCGGGTCTTTCGGTCGCCGCGCAACACCGGACGCGGATTATCAGGTCGAGGCTGCGCTGGCCTTTGTCGTCACCGACCGCTCGCGCCCGGTCAAGCTGGTCTGGACGCGCGAGGATGACATTCGCAGCGGGTACTACCGCCCTGCCTTTGGTCACAAGGTTCGTGTGGGTCTGGACGCCGACGGCAACATCGTCGGCTGGCAGCACCAGATTGCAGGTCAATCCGTGATCAAGGGCACTCCGTTCGAGGCGGTTCTGGTGCATGACGGCATCGACCACAGCTCGGTCGAGGGTGTTTCGGACAGTCCCTATTCGATCCCGGGCATGGCGGTGGGTCTGACGGACACGCCGAAGGCAACCACGGTTCTGTGGTGGCGCTCGGTGGGTCATACCCACACCGCTTACACGATGGAAACCATGATGGATCTGGTGGCCGAAGCCGCAGGGCGTGACCCGGTCGAGTTCCGTCTGGCGCATCTGTCCGACACCAGCAACGCGGACCAGCAGCGCAAGGCCGCCGTCTTGAAGCTGGCGACCGAAAAAGCGGGTTGGGGCAATGCGCCAGAGGGTCGGTCCCAAGGGATTGCGGTCCACAAGTCCTTCGGGTCTTACGCGGCCGAAGTGGTCGAGGTCTCGGGCGATCCGGACAGCGGTATCAAGATCGAAAAGGTCACCTGTGCCGTCGATTGCGGTATTGCCGTGAACCCGGATGTTGTCCGCGCCCAGATGGAAGGTGGCATCGGATACGGGATCGGGCACGTCATGCGCGACCAGATCACCTTGACCAGCGGAGCGGTGGATCAGTTCAACTTCCCCGATTACGAGCCGCTGCGGATCGGCGACATTGCCGCGATCGACGTCCATATCGTGCCGTCTGCCGAAGCACCAACTGGCGTGGGTGAACCCGGAACGCCGCCCTCAGCCCCTGCCCTGGCCAACGCTATTCGCGCAATGTCGGGCAATCTGGTGGCCGAGCTTCCGATGGCTGAAAACGGGGTCAGCTTCGCCTGATCCAAAACACGCCGCGCCGGGTCGTTCTGACTCGGCGCGGCATTGTAATTTTCCGGCCAGAAAAAATTTGATCAAATTTCGTGACAAGGGCACATGCCTTCGATACATCTCGGATAACCCGAGGAACGGAGGCCCCAATGGACCTGAATGCCCTTCACAATTTCCGCGTCGCGGCCTGTGATCTGAACGGGCAGATGCGGGGTAAGCGCGTGCCACCTACCTATGCGGACAAGCTGTCCAAAGGCGCGGTTCGGATGCCGTTTTCCGCCCTGAATGTCGACCTGTGGGGCGCGGATATCGAAGGCAGCCCGCTGGTGTTTGAAACCGGCGACGCCGATGGCGTGTTGCTGCCAACTGAACGCGGCGCGGTTCCGGTCCCGTGGTTGAACGCCGAAACGGCCCTGGTGCCCATGAGCCTTTATGACGATGACGGCGCACCCTTTGCGGGCGACCCGCGCCACGCGCTGGGGGCTATCCTGTCGCGCTATGCGCAACGCGGCTGGTCCGTGGTCGCCGCGACCGAGTTGGAATTCACGCTGCTGGATGCCTCAGGCCCTCAGCCTCAGCCGCCGATCAACCCGGTGACAGGTCACCGTCTGGCGGATGAGGCGGTTCTGTCCGTCGCGGAAATGGACGCGTTTGAGGCGTTCTTCAACGACCTCTATGACGGTTGCGCGGCAATGGGCATTCCTGCGCAGACCGCCATTTCCGAAAGCGGGATCGGCCAGTTCGAAATCAACCTGAACCATCAGGACGCCATGCGTTGCGCCGATGATACATGGCTTTTCAAGGGTTTGACACGCGGATTGGCGCGCAAACACGGGTTTGCCGCGACCTTCATGTCAAAGCCTTACGCTAATGACGCCGGAAACGGGATGCATGTGCATTTCTCAGTCCTCGATCAGAACGGCCAGAACATCTTTGACGATGGCGGGCCGATGGGCACCGATCTGCTGCGCGCCGCAGTCGCCGGATGCCTTGCCGCTATGCCCGCCAGCACCCTGATTTTTGCGCCGCACGGGAACTCCTACACGCGGCTTGTGCCTAGCGCGCATGCCCCGACGGGGGCAAGCTGGGCCTATGAAAACAGAACCGCAGCCATTCGCATTCCGGGCGGTGCCCCGGCGGCACGGCGGATCGAACACCGCGTGGCAGGGGGCGACATCAACCCTTATCTGATGCTGACCGCTGTCCTTGGCGCGGCGCTGCTGGGGATTGAAGACGGCCTGTCACCCCCCGCCCCGATCACCGGAAACGCATACGAGATTGACGGCTTGCCGCAACTGGCAGACAGTTGGGCGGCGGCCATCGACGCGTTCGAAACAGACCCGCTGATGACGCGCCTGTTCCCGACCGAACTGATCCGCAACATGGCAATGACCAAGCGGCAGGAAATCGCGCGCTTTGCGGACCGTCCCGAAGATCAGCACTGGCTGAGTTACCTCGAAGCAGTCTGACCCCTTGCCCGCCGAGTGGGACTCGGGTATTTCTGAATTTGATCAAATTTGGTGACTTATGAAAATCGGCATTCTACAGACCGGCCACACCCCTGATGCGCTTCGGGATACATTCGGGGATTACGATTCACTCTTTCCCGACCTGCTGGACGGGCACGGGCTGGATTTTGAAAGCTACCCCGTCGTTGATGGGAACTTCCCGACCGGTGCAGAGGATGCCGAAGGCTGGCTGATCACCGGCTCGCGCCATGGCGCGTATGAGGATCTGCCGTGGATTCCCCGGCTTGAGGCGCTGATCCGCGAAATCCATCAAAGTGGTAAACCGCTTGTGGGCGTGTGTTTCGGCCACCAGATCATCGCGCAGGCCTTGGGTGGAACCGTCCGGAAATTCGATGGCGGCTGGGCCGTGGGGCGCACAGAATATGACTATGACGGCGAAAAAGTCTGGTTGAACGCCTGGCATCAGGATCAGGTTGTCGCGGTTCCGGACGGGGCCGAGGTCACCGGGCACAATGACTTTTGCCAGAACGCGATGCTGCGCTATGGCGATCAGATCTGGACGGTTCAGGCCCATCCCGAGTTCACTAACGACTTCGTTTCGGGCCTGATGCGCACACGCGGCAAGGGCGTGGTGCCCGATGATCTGATGCAAGCCGCCGCAAACCGGCAAACCGCGCCGGATCATAATGCCCGGATCGCGCAGGTCATGGCAGATTTCCTGAAGAAAGCGAGGGCCTGATGGCCGATTGGACAGACGACTTACCGCAGGCCGCGCAGAACTATATCGACGGGCACCGGCTGGACGAAGTGGAATGCATCATCTCGGACCTGCCCGGTATCGCGCGGGGCAAGGCCGTTCCGGCCTCGAAATTTGCCCGGCAGTCCTATTTCCACCTGCCCGATAGCATCTTCTACCAGACCATCACTGGTGGCTGGGGTGAGGCCGCGGGCGAGGACGGGTTCATCGAACGGGACATGATCCTGAAACCGGATTTCACGACCGCATCTGCCGCACCCTGGACCGGTGACTGGACCTTGCAAGTGATCCACGACGCCTATGACAGGGACGGAGAGCCCATCCCCTACAGCCCCCGCAACGTGTTGAAACGCGTTGTGCAGATGTATCACGACAAAGGCTGGAAACCTGTCGTCGCGCCCGAGATGGAATTCTTTCTGGTCGCCCGCAATGTCGACCCCGCCCAATCAATCGAGCCGATGATGGGCCGGTCTGGACGTCCGGCTGCCGCCCGGCAGGCCTATTCCATGACTGCGGTGGATGAATTCGGCCCGGTGATCGACGACATCTATGATTTCGCGGAGCATCAGGGGTTCGAGATCGACGGCATCACTCAGGAAGGCGGCGCGGGACAGTTGGAGATCAACCTGCGCCACGGCAATCCGGTCAAGCTGGCCGATGAGGTGTTTTATTTCAAACGCCTGATCCGCGAGGCCGCCCTGCGTCACAACTGTTTCGCCACCTTCATGGCAAAACCGATTGAGGATGAGCCCGGCTCGGCCATGCACATCCATCACTCGATCACGGATATCGAGACCGGTCAGAACATCTTTTCCGGCCCGCAAGGTGGCGAGACGGATGCGTTTTATCACTTCATCGCAGGGCTGCAGAGCCATTTGCCCGCTGGTCTGGCGGTGATGGCGCCTTACGTGAATTCCTATCGCCGCTATGTCAAAGACCACGCTGCACCGATCAATCTGGAATGGGCGCGGGACAACCGCACCACCGGCATTCGCGTCCCCCTGTCGGGCCCCGAGGCGCGGCGCATCGAGAACCGCATCGCCGGGATGGACTGCAACCCATATCTGGGCATCGCTTTGTCGCTGGCCTGCGGGTATTTGGGCCTGATCCAGCAGGAACGCCCCCGCCGTCAGTTCTATGGCGACGCGTATGAAGGCGACGGCGACATCCCTCAGGTCATGGGCAACGCGCTTGATCTGTTCGACGAGGCCACCGAGTTGCATGACATTCTGGGCCCCGAATTCGCCCGCGTCTACGGCATCGTGAAGCGAGCCGAGTATGAGGAGTTCCTGCAGGTGATCTCCCCGTGGGAGCGTGAGCATCTTTTGCTGAACGTCTGAGCCTGTTGAGGCGTTCGGGATATCCGTATTTGGAACGAGAAGAAGATGAATCTGCTCTACTCCAATGACCGCAAGGCCGAGTATCCGGCAAGCTGGTACGCCGCGACTGCCAATCCGTTGGAGCCGTTCCCGGCGTTTGAGGGCGAGGCCCGCGCCGATGTATGTATCGTTGGCGGCGGCTATACAGGGTTGTCGGCAGCACTGCATCTGGCCGAAGCCGGGATGGATGTGGTGCTGCTTGAGGCGCACCGTGTCGGGTTCGGAGCCTCAGGCCGCAATGGCGGGCAGTTGGGCAGCGCGCAGAGGATGGATCAGGAAGATCTAGAACGGCTGGTCGGGCTGGACGATGCCGTCAAGCTGTGGGATCTGGCCGAAGACGCTAAGGATCTGGTCAAGTCCCTGATCGCGAAGCACAAGATTGATTGCGATCTGAAACCCGGCGTTGCGGGGCTTGGGTTGTCAGTTGCGGAACAGAACGACCTGCATGACCACGCTGCCCATTTGTCGGACCGGTATGGCTATGACCAGATCGAGTTGCTGGACGAAGAGGCGGGGCATGCGCTGTGCCCCTCACCTGCTTACAAAGGCGGCTATCTGGACAGGGGCGCGGCGCATCTGCATCCGTTGAACTATGCGCTTGGTCTGGCAAAGGCGGCGCATATGGCAGGCGCGCGCGTTTTTGAAGGCACCGAGGTTCTGGCGATCGACGAAGGCGACCCCGCCTTGGTCCGCACCCAGCATGGCGCGGTTCGCGCCCGGCATGTCATTCTGGCCTGCAACGGCTATCTTGGTGCGCTGAACCAGAAGGTGGCCGCGCGGGTTATGCCGATCAACAACTTCATCGCCGCGACCGAGCCGTTGGGGGATAACGCCGCGCGCGTGCTCACTCAGGACGTTGCCGTTGCGGATACGAAGTTTGTGGTGAATTACTTCCGCCTCAGCGCGGATGGGCGGTTGTTGTTTGGCGGCGGTGAAAGCTATGGGTATCGGTTTCCGTCCGACATCGCCTCGACGGTGCGCAAACCGATGACCGAGATTTTCCCGCATCTCCGGGACGTCAAAATCGATTTTGCCTGGGGCGGAACGCTTGCGATAACGATGCGCCGGATGCCGTATCTTGCGCGGGTTGCACCCAATATTCTGTCAGCCTCCGGCTATTCCGGCCACGGGGTCGGGACTGCGACTCATGCGGGTCAACTGATGGCGCTGGCCATTCAGGGACAGGCCGAAGGGTTCGATACATTGGCCCGCGTGCCCGCCTTGCCCTTCCCCGGTGGCCCCGCCCTGCGAAGCCCGCTGCTGGTGCTGGCAATGACCTGGTATGCGATGCGGGACAGGCTAGGCATCTGACCCCATTTTCCATTGCGACAGTTTGGTGAAATTTTGCCGATCCGGCGATTGGGGGCTTGGCACGGGCTGCGCGCTTGATTTAAATAAACGAAAGTTAGAATTCGGGAAATCCAAATATGACGCTGCCCCCCAACGTCCACGACGCCGAACCCATCCCCGCCGCTGCACGAGATGCCATCGATGCCCTAATGCAATCAGGCGACCTGTTTCGCTATACCGCACCACAGGATGCACCGGTCGCACTGCTGGAGGCGGAATTTGCTGAACTTCTGGGCTCTAAATACGCTTTAGCAGTTTCGTCCTGCTCGGCGGCTTTGTTTCTGTCGCTGAAGGCGCTGGGCCTGCCCCGCGATGCGCGGGTGCTGATTCCGGGCTTCACCTTTGCGGCGGTGCCCTCCTCGGTCGTGCATGCGGATTGCATTCCGGTTCTGTGCGAAGTGGCCGAGAACTATCGCATCGACATGGCTGATTTCGCAGCCAAGCTGGACAATGTGCAGGCCGTCATCATCAGCCATATGCGCGGCCATACTTCGGATATGGACGCGATCATGGAGCTGTGTGACGCGCGCGACATCCCGGTGATCGAAGACGCTGCCCATTCGCTGGGTACCACATGGCACGGTCGCAACATCGGGACCATCGGCAAGATCGGCTGCTTCTCGTTCCAGTCCTATAAGATGATCAATGCAGGTGAAGGCGGCATTCTGATCACCGACGATGCTGATCTGGTGGCCCGTTGCGTGATCATGTCCGGCGCGTATGAGAGCAACTGGAAGAAACACAAAACCCCGCGCGGCGATAACTCGCCCGAGTTGGAGCAGGCCTTTGCCCGCTGGCAGAACCAGTTGCCGCTGTATAACTTGCGGATGAGCAACCTCAGCGCCGCCGTGATCCGTCCGCAACTGCCGGAACTGGCGCGTCGGGTGAAAGATGGGCTGGCAAACCATGACTATGTTGCCGAGCGCCTGAACGGTTCTCCGTATATCAACGTCCCTGCCCCGTTGGCGCCCGAACGTCGCGCGCCGGATTCGATCCAGTTCAATCTGGTCGGGTTGGATGAGGACGAGATCCGCGCCTTTGCCGCCGCCTCGGACGCGCGCGGCGTCAAGGTTCAGGTTTTTGGTCTGAGCGAGAACAACGCCCGCGCCTTCTGGAACTGGCAGTTCCTGCCCGAAACATTCGATCTGCCCCAGACCCGCGACATGCTGATGAAAGCCTGCGATGTGCGCCTTCCCGTCCGCCTGACGCGCGAGGAGTTGGATGTGATCGCCGACATCCTGCTGGCCTCGGTCGGTGAGGTGACGGGCCCGGTTCCGGTGTACGGCACCTGACACGAAAAAGGCCCGCGCGATGCGGGCCTTGCTTTTTCTGATAGTGGTATCAGTTCAACTTGGACAGCTTGTTCTGCAGCTCGGCCAGTTGCTTTTTGATATCGTCCAGATCTTCCTTGGCCTCAGGCTTTTCTTCTTCCTTGTCCGGTCCGGACCAGCCGCCGGACAGACCACCGGTCATGGCTTTCAGAAACGCCTGCTGCTGCGCCTGCAGCGCGTCGAACCCGGGCATCTGCGACATCGGATTCATGGCGTTCATGTTTTCCATCATCTTGCTTTGGCTTTCGCGCAGCATCTCGAACGAGCTTTGCAGGAACTGAGGCATCATACCCCCGCCCGGCACCATATAGCTGCGCACGAGATCGTTCAGCACATTGACCGGCAGCACATTCTCGCCCCGGCTTTCATGTTCTGCGATGATTTGTAGTAGATATTGACGGGTTAGGTCGTCGCCGGTTTTCAGGTCGATGATCTGAACTTCGCGCCCGTCCCGAATGAACCCCGCAATGTCTTCGAGCGTCACGTAATCGCTGGTCTCAGTGTTATACAGCCGACGGCTGGCGTAGCGCTTGATCAATAGCGGCTTTTCTTGGTCCGACACCTTGTACCCTCCCCAAGGATGATGCGTTGCAGCGCAGGTTATGCGACTGCAGCACAAAAAGAAAGGGCAGGTCAATGGACCTGCCCAACGCGATTGCACCTGTAGGGAGGATAAGGTGCCTGTCGCGGCCGTTCTTACTTGGCGGCGGCTGCTTTCTTTGCGGCAGTCGTCACGTCGTTGGTGGCTTTCTTGACAGCTGCGGTTGCTTCTTCAGCAGCGTCTTTGCCAGCGGCCATCAGCAGCTCGACGGTTTCGGTCTGAACTTTTTTCGCGATTTCTGCGAAAGCGGCCAGGTTTTCAGCTGCAACTTCAGCCGACGCGCTTGCGAAGTCGGTTGCCGCTTTGGCGTAGTCAGCAGGCTCTGCCTTTGCTTTGGACATCTCGCTCAGCTTGGCCAGGGTGTCCTTGGTCCATTTGTTCGAGATCTCGGCCGATTTCTCAGCCGCGTCCAGTGCAACGCCCGACAGCTTTTCGTTCAGGGCTGCGGTCGATTTGAAGGCACCTTCCATTGCGGTGGTGTCTACCGGAAATGCGCCCATGACGTCTTTCATGATCGCGGTAAAGTCTTGGGTCTTTGCCATTGTCCTAATCCTTTTTGCCGAACCGGGCCCACCCCGGCTTTCATCAGCTTGAGGACAATATGGTTTCTGCATTGCAGCATTGCAAGTATTTTTTGCTGCAATGCAGAAAATTTTAGTTTCAAAATGAAATCAGGCGTTTGGATTGGCCACAACGTAGGTTCCGGGGGCCGGTGCAAGGGCAGGATGATCCGAATCGCCCGTGTCACGCGCCGGTACCTGCTTGCCGGACCGCTTTTTCAGCCATGCCTCCCACATCGGCCACCAGGACCCTTCGTGGAAATCCGCCTCTTTCAACCAGGTGTCGGAGTCCACCTTCATCTCGGGGTTGGTGTAGTGGCCGTATTTCTTCTTGCTGGGCGGATTGACGATGCCCGCAATGTGACCGGATTCCGAAACCACAAATGTCTTCGAGCGTGAGCCCATTTTCTGCACGCCGCGATAGCAATCTTTCCAGGCGGCAATGTGATCGGTCTCGCATGTGATCGCCATCAGCGGAACGTCGACGTCGCTGACCTTCAGCTTATGGCCCAGCAATTCGATCCCGTCGCCCGCAAACTCGTTCCGCTGGCACAGGCCGCGCAAGTAATCGACGGCCATCTTTGCCGGAAGGTTCGCACCGTCCCCGTTCCAATACAGCAAATCGAAGGCCGGGGGCATCTCGCCCATCATGTAGCTGCGAATGGCAGGTCCATAAACCAGATCCCGGGATCGCAGGAAGGACATCGTGCGCGCCATGATCCAGGACCGCAGCACGCCCTCTTTGTTCACTTCTTCCTCGATCCCGTCGATGAAGTCGTTTTGCAGGAACGGGGTGAATTCCCCCTGATCCGAGAAATCGGTCAGGGCCGTGAACAAAGTGGCGGACTTTACCGATTTGTCACCGCGCTGCTTCAATAGGGACAGCGTCAGGCTCAGCGTTGTGCCGGCGATGCAATAGCCGATTGCGTTGACCTGCTTGACCTTGCAGATCTTCTTGGCCTCTTCGATCGCCGTCAGAAAGCCATCCTGAATGTAATCTTCCATGCCGGTTTCGGCATAGCTTTCATCCGGGTTGACCCAGCTGACGACAAACAGTGTATAGCCCTGTTCCGTGATCCACTTGATCAGGCTGTTCTGCGCCTTCAGGTCCAGGATATAGAACTTGTTGATCCAGGGCGGGAACAGCACCACGGGCGTTTCGTAAACCGTCTCAGTCGCAGGCTTGTACTGGATCAGCTCCATCATGCGGTTGCGATAGACCACTTCGCCCGGTGTGGTGGCCAGATTTCCGCCAACCTCAAACGCGTTCTCGTCGGCCAGCTTTACGACCAACTCTCCATCATTGGCCTCCAGATCCGAAACAAGGTTTTCGAGCCCCTGAACCAGCGACTGCCCTTCTGTTTCGACGGCCTTCTGCAAAGCGTCAGGATTTGTCGCCAGAAAATTGGTCGGGGCCATCATGTCGACAATCTGTTGCGAGAAATACTGCAACCGCCGCTTGTCCTTGTCGCCCAGATCGTCGACCGAGGCGACAGCCTGCGCAATAGCCTGCGCGTTTGTCTGATATTGCTGGCGGATCAGGCGGAAATAAGGATTGGTTTCCCACATCGGGTTCGAGAAACGCTTGTCTCCGGGTGCGTTTTGCTCGTCCTCGACCTCCCCCGTGGCCAGCGCCTGCTGCGCCTCGGCGAAGTTCAGAACCGATTTTCCCCAATATTCGATTTGCTGTTCCAGCAGCTTGGCGGGATTTTGCCACGCCTCGGCCCAGTAGGCTGTTGCTGCTCTTGCGAAAAGCACTTGATTCGGACCATCCAAAGCGGGGGTATGGGTCTTCTTTGTCGCCATAATCTCGATCAGGCGCTTGGACAGCGTCTCGACCTTGTCCATATTTTCTTTAAGGCGTTCAATATGTTCTTCAGTCACGTCAGGCATTTGGTCTTCACTTGTTGTCATTTTAACAATATCCCCCTAACCTCGCTGCTATGCAGAATAACGTCGTGGGTGTCGGGGGGCAAAGCGGCGAATGGTCCACAACTCTTAGCCTTACACGCCGGAGGCAGCTTCCATGCGCTATATGATGACCTACGACCTGATGGAGACCATGCGCAACACGAACCAATGGCTTGGTTCTACCGCCAGCGCGATGGCCTCTTACCCCCTGTTTGCGATGGTTCCGAACCCGGGCTTCAGCTGGATGGCCGCCTGGGGCGAAGTGACCGAGCGGACCTTCCAGCGCATGGTCGTGAAACCTGACTGGGGGATCCGTACTTTCACCTGCGAGGACGGCAAAGATCATCTTGTCGACATTACCACTGTTCTGGAACGCCCTTTTGGCGATCTCATCCATTTCAAGGTAAACGGGCGGGAAAAGCAACAGCGGAAGGTCCTTCTGGTTGCGCCGATGTCCGGTCACTATGCAACATTGCTGCGTTCCACGGTCAAAAGTCTGTTGGTCAATTGTGAGGTCTACATCACCGATTGGCATAACGCGCGTGACATTCCCGTGTCTGCAGGCAAGTTCGATGTCGAGGATTACACCCTCTACCTTGTCGATTTTATGAAAGAGCTGGGGCCCGACACCCATGTCGTCGCTGTTTGCCAGCCCGCGCCGCTGACACTGGCCGCAACAGCCTATCTGGCCGAGCTGGAACCGAAGGCGCAGCCGAGCACTCTGACCCTGATTGGCGGTCCGGTCGATCCGGATGCAACGCCCACCGATGTCACGGATTTCGGCCGCAGGGTGACAATGGGTCAGCTGGAAGAAACCATGATCCAGCGGGTCGGGTTCAAGTACAAAGGCGTCGGTCGCATGGTCTATCCGGGCCTGCTGCAACTGGCGTCGTTCATGTCGATGAATGCCGAGCGACACTCCAAAGCCTTTTCGGACCAGATCCAGCGGGTGATCCGGGATGAGGCCTCGGACCACGACGCGCATAACCGCTTCTACGATGAATATCTGGCCGTCATGGACATGACTGCGGAATTCTATCTGTCCACGGTCGAGCGTGTCTTCAAAAACCGCGAGATTGCGCGCAACGAATTTGTTGTGGCCGGTCACAAGGTCGATATGAGCAAGATCACCGATGTTGCCGTGAAAACCGTCGAAGGCGCAAATGATGACATCTCGGCCCCCGGTCAGTGCATCGCGGCGCTGGACCTGTGCACCGGCCTGCCGGACAGCAAAAAGGCCAGCCATGTCGAGCCCGGCGCAGGCCATTATGGCATCTTTGCGGGGCGCAGCTGGCGCGACAACATTCGCCCGCTTGTGATTGATTTTATGAATGAAAACAGCCGCAAACCACAGCGCCGCGCCGCGAACCGAAACAAGGTCGCGTGATTGATATGGGCGAGAGCGACGCAACCGATCTCGCCTTTTCCTGCCAGTGCGGCAAGCTGACGGGCCGCATCACGCGTGACGGTGCGCGCCTCGCCACGCATGCCGAGTGCTTTTGCCATGATTGCCGCGCGGCCCAGTTGTATTTCGGTCAGCCCGACCCAGCCCCCGGTCCAGTTGAGGTTTTCCAGATCGCCCCCGAAGAGTTTGTGATCGAAACCGGCCATGAACATCTGGCGGCAATGAAACTCAGCCCCAACGGCATGTTGCGCTGGTATGCCAAATGCTGCAACGTGCCGCTTGCGACCACACCACGCGGACCAAAATTCCCATTTGCCGGTGTGATCGCCGCCCGGATCGCCGATAACTCGGCCCTTGGTCCGATCACAACGCGCGGGTTCATTCCCCAGCCCAACGGCAAGCAAAAGCACGAGGGGCTTGGCCCGGCCATCATCGGTTTGGTTCGACGTGTTGCCAAATCCCGTCTGTCCGGCAGTTGGAAGAAAACTCCGTTTTTCGACCCGGCGACAGGCGAACCTGTGGTGCCCCCCAAACTGATCGACAAATCCGAACGCGACGCGCTTTACCCGTAGCGGGGTCTGGACGGCACCTGAAGCCAGCTTTGCATCGCATTGGTCACAACGCCCGGTTCCTCTAACGTCGGCAAGTGCCCTGCATTGTCCAACAGGTGCAAATCTGCGTTCGGGATCATGTCTGCCATAAAGCCGAGTTTGCGCGCAGGGGTCAGCGTGTCATGCTTTCCCCCCAAGACCAGACTGGGCGCTTTGATCCGGCACAGGGTGCTTTGCTGGTCCGGTCGCCTTTGCAAGGCACGCATCTGCCGCACAAAAACCTCGGGGCCCAGATCACCCGCCATCGCAAGCAGATCGTTCAGGATCGGGATCCGTTGCGGACCCGGCGCCAGCGCGTCCGAGCCCACGACCTTGCGCATTACCTCATCCAGACGCCCCGCCTGCGCCCCGATGATCAGGTCTTCGCGTGCAGCCGCGATTTGCGGCGTGTCGGCCTGCGCATCGGTCGAGATCAGACACAGCCGCGACACCCGATCCGGCGCGCGCCGCATGATTTCCAACGCAACCACACCGCCCAGGGCAAGCCCGGCCAGCGCAAACCGATGCGGCAACTGATCCAATAGGCTCGATGCAATTTCTTCGACCCGCTCTCCCAGTGAAATGGGGGCAACAGTCACGGCCCGTTCGCGCGACAGCACGTCGATCTGCGGGCGAAACAGTCGAGCGTCACACATAAAACCAGGTAACAACACCAACGGCTCGATCACGCGGGGCCTCCATCAGTTCGGATATCCGAACCCCTTCGTTTTCCCCCAGAATGAGAGTTTTGCCGCGACCGGGCAAGCGAAACTTCACGGGTAGGTGATGCCGCGAAAACTGGGAAAATCAGCATATCGGGCCTGCCGGGCTGCCAGTGTTTCCTCAGGCTCGGCTCCGGGCCGCAGCAGGCATCCGCGGGGCGCGATATAGCTGTCGATCCGACGCATCGGCGTAGGCCGCCAGACAAGGTTGAAAGCGCAGAGTTTGGGAAAGAACCAGATATCGGAATAGTCCAGATGATCATGCATCCACCACGCCAGATCGCGCCAATCGCGCCCCTGTTCGTATTGGTCGGCAAACCACGGGATCACAATCGAGGCCCCGGCAATCCGCGCCGCGCCCTCGCCGCGATCCCAGATGTGACATTCCAAAGGGTTGTCATTGCGCGCGCAGTTCAGTTTGTTTTCATTGCCGAATTGGTTCAGCGACGGCGACCGATAGCCGGACCGCACTGCTATTCGGCCAAAGGTTTCCTCTAACGGGTCAAGCAGCGTCTGGCAAAAGGCGCGCCCGGTCTCAATCGCCAGATCCGGGTTGTCGGGGATGTTCTGGCGTTCGTGAAAATTGCCAATCTCGGAATACAGAAAGTCCCGCATGAAGAAATGCCGCGACAGGCGCACACGGCCCAGCGTCTCAAGGCTCCACATACTGGCCGGTTTACGCATCATCGGCTCCGATCGGAAACGGCAAGGGCGGCTATTGAACCCCTAACCCTTTCAGCCAATCCAGAATACCGGCAACCGTCGCGTCTGTTTGCCCGGGTGACATCAAGCGACCGGAAATAACATGGGATGACGGATCATCGCCCGGCCCCATCGTGACCAACTCAACCGTTGCCGGAGCGCCCCAAGCTTCAGCCACCTTATGAGTCCGGTCGGGGCGAACGACCTGATCGTCATCCGAGAACCAGAACAGGGCCGGGACCAGAGCGTCCGAGAAATCGAGCGCATAGACCGTTTCAACCAGAACTGTCATGGGCACCACGGCCTCCCAAGGATAGACCGAAGACCAGTATTTGTTCTTTTCCGGATCCGGGCCGGATACATCGCGTTCCTCCCCCATCAGAATCGGCAACCACTCCCGCGCCCAAGGCAGGCCGGGGATAAAGGCCGCAGGGGTGTTAACGCCGAAGTTGGGCGACACAAACACCATGCCAACAACATCCGCACTCAGCTCGGGATCACGCGCGGCAGCCGCAGCCAGTGTGCCCCCGGTCGAGGTCGACATGACGATCACCTTGTCCCCCACGGCCCGCGCGGCGGCCAACCCCTCTGCCATGTCCTGCATCCACCCCGAGGCGGTTGCATCGCCCATCGCAGACCCATCGCGCCCATGGCCTTGCAGGCGGGTATAGACCAGATTGGCCCCCAGCGCATCGGCAACCCTGTCAGGGACCGGCCGGATTTCCTCGGAACTGGCCGAGAACCCATGCACATACAGTACCGAATAGGGCGTGCGCTGTTCCTTGAATCCATCCTGCCAGATCACACGTTTTTCAACACCGGGAACGATGTCGTCAAAAGCGGACTCGGTGCTTTCGAAATAGACCTGAACACCCTCGCCGAACTTTCCTGCATCAAAGCTCGGATGAAGGTTTACCTCTTCCCGCGGTCCGAACCAGTAGATCAGACCACCCACCGCGACCAGTGCCAACAACAGACGCCCCAAAATCCATCCAAAACGCCGCATCAGCCTTCCCCCATCACTTCAAGAACCGTCTGTTCGATCAATCCCAGACAAGGCCCGTCCGAGAATCGATGGTCCGCATCCTTGACCAGCAACAGGCGCAGATCCGGGCTGGTTGCGTGCTCGAGCAGTCGCACAGCCGTTTCTGTGGGCACCGCGGTATCTGCGGTTCCGTGCAGACAGCGCACTGGAAATGGCAGGTCCAGTTGTGATCGCAGCACCAAACGCTGTCGGCCATCTTCGATCATCCTTTTAGTGATGATGTACGGCTCCATGTAATCCGAGGGCAGTTCGACATGACCCAAAGTCTCCAGCGCCGCCTTCTGCTCATCACTAAAGGACGACCAGTAACCATCTTCGGTAAAGTCCGGGGCAGCGGCGATAGTGACCATTCCTGCAATGCGTTCGGGGCAGGCACGCGCCAGCAACAAAGCCTGCCACCCCCCCATGGACGACCCGACAACGATCAGCGGCCCCTCGGTCAGACCCGATACAGCCGCAACAGTGTCCTCATGCCAATCCCCAATGCAGCCATCGGTAAACGCTTCGGAACTCTCTCCGTGCCCCGAATAATCAAACCGCAAAAACGCCTGCCCCCGCGCCTTTGCCCAAGCTTCCAAATGCACGGCCTTGGTGCCTTCCATATCCGATTTCAGCCCACCCAAAAAAACAATGGTCGGCCCCGCGCCTTCGCTTTTGTGATAGGCCAACCGCCGCCCCTGCGCCGTCTCCAGAAAATTCGTTGCTGCCATAAAACCCTCATTCCTTTTGCAGCATCATGCACGCCCTACCCCCAAGTGCAATTCCCGGATCCCTCTTCATCTGGCCAAAAATATCCCGGGGAGCGCGAGGGGCAGCGCCCCTCGCTCCCACACTTGACACAGGCACCTCCACCTGCCACATGAGCCGAACGCAAATAACCCGCAACCGGGCGTTCAGTGGGCGCCAAACCGACGAGGAGAGCCAGACCATGGCCCTGGATTCAAAATCCGTCTCACTCACCTTTCCCGATGGCAATGCACGTTCTTATGACGCAGGCGTCACGCCTGCGCAGGTGGCTGCCGATATCTCGACCTCGCTGGCGAAAAAGGCCATCTCGGCCACGGTGAACGGCCAGCATTGGGACCTGCAATGGCCCATCGAGTCTGATTCCGACATCGCCATTCACACCATGAAGGACGAAGTTCAGGCCAACGAACTGATCCGTCACGACCTGGCCCATATCATGGCGCGCGCGGTGCAGGAAATCTGGCCCGACACCAAGGTCACAATCGGGCCGGTGATTGATAACGGCTGGTACTACGACTTCGACCGCGCCGAACCCTTCACCCCCGAAGACCTCGGCCTGATCGAGAAAAAGATGAAGGAAATCATCAATAAGCGCGACACCGTGACCACCGAGGTCTGGGACCGTCAGCGCGCGATCGATTTCTACACGGCGAATAATGAGCCCTATAAGGTCGAACTGATCGAAGCCATCCCGGGCGACGAACCGCTGCGCATGTACTGGCATGGCGACTGGCAGGACCTGTGCCGCGGCCCGCACCTGCAGCACACCGGACAAGTTCCGGGTGACGCGTTCAAACTGATGTCCATCGCCGGTGCCTACTGGCGCGGCGACAGCAGCCGCCAGATGCTGCAACGCATCTACGGCGTGGCCTTCACCGGCAAGGAAAAGCTCAAAGCGCACCTGCATATGCTGGAAGAGGCCGCCAAGCGTGACCACCGCAAGCTGGGCAAGGAGATGGACCTGTTCCACCTGCAACCCGAAGCGCCGGGCCAGATTTTCTGGCACCCGAACGGCTGGACCATCTACACCATGCTGCAGGACTACATGCGCCGTCAGCAGAAACGCGGCGGCTATGTCGAGGTCAATACCCCACAGGTCGTCGACCGCAAATTGTGGGAGGCCTCGGGCCACTGGGACAAGTATCAGGAAAACATGTTCATCGTCGAAGTCGATGAGGAACATGCCCGCGACAAGGCGGTCAATGCGCTCAAGCCGATGAACTGCCCCTGCCACGTGGAAATCTTCAAGCAGGGTCTGAAATCCTATCGCGATCTGCCGCTGCGCATGGCCGAGTTCGGATCGTGCAATCGGTACGAACCCTCGGGCGCGCTGCACGGCATCATGAGGGTGCGCGGGTTCACGCAGGACGACGCGCATATCTTCTGCACCGAAGAGATGATCGCCGATGAGACCAAACTGTTCCTCAACTTCCTGTCCAACGTCTACAAGGACCTCGGGTTCGAGAACTTCAAGGTCAAGTTCTCGGATCGGCCCGAAGTGCGCGCCGGGACGGATGAGCAGTGGGACAAGGCCGATGAACTGCTGAAAGCCGCCTGTGACGCGGCTGGATGTGCCTATGATCTGAACCCGGGCGAAGGTGCGTTCTATGGACCCAAGCTGGAGTTTGTTCTGACCGACGCCATCGGGCGCGACTGGCAGTGCGGCACCCTGCAGGTGGACTTCATTATCCCCGAACGTCTGGGCGCGACCTATATCGCAGCGGATGGTGAACGGCACACGCCGGTCATGCTGCACCGCGCCTGCCTTGGTTCGTTCGAACGTTTCATCGGTATCCTGATCGAGGAACACGCGGGCAAGCTGCCGTTCTGGCTGGCCCCGCGTCAGGTCGTTGTCGCCTCGATTACCTCGGATGCGGATGACTATGTGATGGACGTGGTCGAAACGCTCAAGGCTGCAGGTGTCCGCGCCGAAGCCGACATCCGCAACGAGAAGATCAACTACAAGGTCCGCGAGCATTCGGTCGGCAAAGTGCCGGTCATTCTGGCCGTCGGGCACCGTGAAGTTGAAGACCGCACCGTCAGTGTCCGCCGCCTTGGCGAAAAACAGACGCAGGTTCAATCCCTTGAGGCTGTAACAATTGAGCTGGGCCAGGCCGCAACCCCGCCCGACCTGCTGTAACATTCGGCACCATATCGCCGGAAATCCGACCCCTCGGAAGGGGTCGGATTGTAACATTTCCTCTTTTCTTTCTTAAAAACAGTATATTAACCTGCAAGGGGGCAATCTGTACCCTGACACGGTTGTGAGACACGGGCTCGTGAGTTTAACTGTAGCCAACTACCCACTACCTTAGTCACTGTCACAAGCAGACATACCCAGTCATCAAGAGGATTTCAGAGATGTCGAACACAGCAAAAACCCTTGTCATCGCCAGCGCAGTCGCAGCCGCCGTATCGGGTGCAGCGACCACAGCAACCGCTCAGGCCAAAGAAAAGTGCTATGGCGTTTCGCTGGCTGGTCAGAATGACTGCGCAGCAGGCCCCGGCACCACCTGCGCGGGCACCTCGACCGTTGATTATCAGGGCAACGCATGGACCTTGGTCGATGCAGGCACCTGTGCCGATATCGAACTGCCCGCACAGGCAGACGGCACCCCGCGCCAAGGCTCGCTGGAAGAGCTGGACCGCGACCTGCCGGCATAAGCTTCGGCCAAACGACTCGTTGGGGGCGGGCAATATCGCCCGCCCTTTTCTTCGCGATGAAGGAGCGTGCAAATGCTGGATGATGCCCTCAGGTCGAACCGCCTGCCCGCAGCGCCGGGTGTCGGATACAAGCCGCAGCACTTCGCCCAGATTCTGGACCACGCCCAGCCCGTCGCATGGCTTGAGATTCATGCCGAAAACTACATGGGCGACGGTGGTCGCCCGCTGGCGCAACTGCGCCATCTTTCAGAACAATTCCCGATCTCGGTTCATGGCGTCGGCCTTTCCATCGGCGGCGAAGGCCCCTTGGACCCGGATCATCTGGCCCGGCTGAAACATCTGGTCGGCTGGCTGAACCCGGCCAGCTTCTCGGAACATCTGGCCTGGTCCACCCATGACAGCCATTTCTTCAACGACCTGCTGCCCCTGCCCTACACGGATGCGACGCTGGCACGGGTCTGCGCGCATATCGATCAGGTGCAGGAAACCGTCGGTCGTCAGATGCTGCTAGAGAATCCCTCCAGCTATCTGGCGTTCGAGGAAAGCACATGGTCGGAACCCGATTTCCTGCGCGAGATCGCCAAACGCACCGGCTGCGGGCTGTTGCTGGATGTGAACAACGTGTTTGTTTCAGCCACCAATCTGGACTTCTCGCCGCAAGGATATATCGACGCCTATCCGCTGGATCAGGTGGGCGAAATTCACCTCGGCGGTCATGACGAGGACGAAGATGACCACGGCCACCCCCTGCTGATCGACAGCCACGGGCGCGAAGTTGTGGATCCGGTCTGGGCGTTGCTGGACTATGTTTTGGAGCGCTCTGGTCCCAAACCTCTGCTGGTTGAATGGGACACGGATGTCCCCGACTGGCCGGTTCTGCGGGCCGAGGCCGAACGCGCGCAAGCGGCGCTGGACAGGGTTCCGGCATGACCGTCTCGCAAACGGAGTTTCACGCGGCCTTACTGGACGCGAAGACCCCGGTTCCGGACGGGCTGACCGATGCCGAGGCGCAACCGGCGGGCCGTCGGTTCAGCGTCTACCGCAACAACGTCGCCGTTTCCCTGACCGAGGCCATGCATCAGGCCTTTCCGGTGATCGCCAAGCTTCTGGGCGCGCAGAACATGGACGGGCTGTCCGGTATCTTTCTGCGGCAACACCCGCCGACCTCGCCCCTGATGATGTTCTATGGCGAGGCGTTTCCCGCGTTTCTGGCCAACATGCCGCAACTTTCGCATCTGGCCTATCTGCCAGATGTGGCGCGGCTGGAACTGGCCCTGCGGCAATCCTACCATGCGGCCGACAGCCAAGCGGCCCCGGCCGATGCGCTTGCCGTCCCGCCCGAGGATGTGATGCAAGCGCGGCTGACGTTCGCGCCGTCGATGCGGATCATTCGCTCGGACTGGCCCATTCACGCGATCTGGCGGTTCAATTCAGAACCCGATGCCCCAAAACCCACCACCGGGGCCGAGGATGTGCTGATCACCCGCCCCGAATTTGATCCGGCCCCACATCTACTGCCACCGGGCGGCGCAAACTGGATCGGACATATTCAGTCAGGCAACACCATCGGCGAAGCGTTCGAAAAAACCGCTGCGGAAACACCTGACTTTGATCTTGGAACCACTCTGGCACTGCTTCTGCAAGGCGGTGCAATAACCTCTGTGACTATCGAAAGGCTGGCGACATGACTGCCCTGATTTCAATCCACAACAACGTTCTGGGTAAGGTGGACCACGCGTCCGGCTGGCTCACACCGACGCTTGCGCGGCTGATCTTCATCGCGGTTCTGCTGGTCTATTACTGGAATTCGGCCATGCTGAAGATCGACGGGTCGATCTTTTCGCCCTCCAGCGGGGCGTTCGGGCAGATCTTTCCCAAAGCGGCCGAGGCGGTCTTGTGGGACGTCACGCAGATGACCTTCTTCCAGCGCATCGTGATCTTCTTTGGCACCGTGGCCGAATTTGTCCTGCCCGCCCTGCTGCTGGTTGGCCTGTTCACACGCTTGGCCGCGCTGGCCATGATCGGCTTTGTCTGGGTCCAAACCATTGTTGATGTCACCGGCCACGGCGTCAAACTGGGCAGCCTGTTCAACGCTGCGCCCGATCTGATGGATCAGCGTGTGATGTGGACCTTCCTGTTCCTGGTGATCGTCATCCATGGCGCAGGTCCGCTGTCCCTGGACCGCTTGCTGCGCCTGAAATGATCTACAGCGTTTTGCGTTTTATCTGAGACACATTCATCGGAATGCGCGTTCGACCAAAGGGAGAGGCAGCGCATTCCGATTCAAGTTTAACGCAAAGCGCTTCAGAAATGCGCCTTGGGCTCGTCCGGTTTTCCAGCGGCGAGCCCAAGCACCCCGGCCACACCGGCAAACGCAATCGGGAACATGGTGAAGACACCGAACCCGAACGCGTAATACATCCCCGCCGCCGACACCAACAGCAAGACACCCGCCACCAGCGCGCGGGCATGGGCCATTGCCCCACCGACAAGAGCCAGCAGCGGTGCCACGATGGACGCCGTCTGGATCAAAGCGGGATTATCCACCTGCTCGGCGATGCCATCGATATCGCCGAAATGCTTGATCGCCTCAACATATCCATATCCAAAGAACCCAACAATCATCCCGACCAAACCGGCGATGACACCCAAAATCATTGCGGCGTTTCGCATAAATTATCCTCGCAGTTGCGCCTGATCAGATAAGTACCCGATCACGCCACGCCAAGCTTTGCGCGCGCCTCGGCGGTCCAACCTAACGTCAATGCTCCGTCATTTTCGATCAGCGGGCGCTTCATCAGCGTCGGATGGTCTTGCAGCAATTCCAAAGCCGGGCGCGTGCGCTGCGCCTCATCCAATCCACGCCAGGTTGTCGAGCGGGTGTTGAGCAAAGCCCCGCCGAACTCGGCAAAAGCCTGCGCCAGTACAGTTTCGGGAACTCCGTCGCTGCGCACGTCTAAAAACTTGGCATCTGGTAGTGATTTCAGCGCCTTACGGCAGGTGTCGCATGTTTTCAGACCATAAAGGCGCATTTGGGGACTGCTCCGGTATTTGTTTCAATTTTAGGCGATTGTGCCAGTTTCCAGCGGTTATTCTTGATTTTTTACTTCACCGTGCAATGTTGAAAAAGGTGAAACGTGCAAATCGGACTGTAACCCGATCAGGAAACAGTCCGTTTTTTGCGGTCTTGCCAACCACCGCCCCACCAATTTGTGGGACAATGCGAAAGTAGAAGGAGACACGGGAGATGCCAACTGGCACCGTGAAATGGTTCAATACCACCAAAGGCTATGGGTTTATTGCCCCTGACGAAGGGGGCAAAGATGTGTTTGTTCATATCTCGGCCGTAGAACGGTCCGGACTGACCGGGCTCGCAGACAATCAGAAAGTCTCGTACGAGTTGCAGGACGGGCGCGATGGCCGTCAGATGGCAGCTGATTTGAAGCCGTTGTAACGACGCCCCCGTGTGACGCGGGGTTCTTCAATTAAGATTGGCGGCCAATTTCCGGCCGTCAATCGCCCCCTTTTCCGGCGAATGCCCTACCCCCGTGCTGGCTTGTCCTCGGCATGCGTATGCCAGTCTTGTCCCATCGCAACGATGCAGGACGTACCGGCGGCATAGGTCACGACCATGGTCCAGTCGCCCCTTTCGCTGCTCCAGACCTCCATGATCTGTTCAGGGCCACGCATTCCCGTTGCCACACGCTCGGACCGGAATTGTCCCTTGAGCTTGTCATGTAGCCGTTGAGTCGGCTCGCACAACACCTCGGCAATCGGGGATTTGGCCTGCGCGGGCACAGCCAGCGCAAAGGTCAGGCCCAGAACGGAAAGAAACGAAGCATGGGTCATGAAACCAAGGTAACAGTTTCATGACAACCTGTATAGCGGATTGATATGCGCCCGGTTCAGCCTTCGCGGATGATGGCCTCAAACTCACGCCATTCGCGCGCGGTCATTCCCGAGTTGTCTTGCGTGACCGTTTCACCCGCCAACATCCGACGCAGACTGTTGACCATCTGAGCCGACAGATTGACCGCGCCAAGGCGATAATCCTCGAACGCGCGATATGCGAATGGGACCCAATCGGCCACGATCTTGCACATCATCTCGGCATAGACCCGGATCTCGTATTGCGCATGCGGGTCAGCGCGCAGGCGCAGGAAGTGGAACAGGTTGTGCAGGTCGACCTTCCAGTACCACTGCGTATAAACGTTCGCGGGCAGGTTCATCCGCGCCAATTCGCGCGCCAGCCCCTGTTGCCCGTCCTGATTGATCATCGCCTCGTAATTGTCATAGCAACGGGTGCTGTCGGCCTTCAGGATTTCCAGCACGCGCGCGGCCTCTTCCCCTTCCAGCGCCGAACCGCGCCCCTGATTGTTCACCTCGGACTGGGCAGCGACATGTTCGGGCGCGGGGATATAGAACTCACGATCCAGAATCGAATACCGCGCCGAGTATTCGTTCACATTGGCGGTCCGGTGGCGAATCCACTGACGGGCCACAAAGACCGGAAGCTTGACGTGCAGCTTGACCTCGCACATCTCGAACGGGGTCGAGTGCCAGTGCCGCATCAGATAGCGGATCAGCCCCTCATCATTCTGGACGGATTTCGTGCCTTTGCCATAGGACACGCGCGCCGCCTGACAGATCGCGGCATCGTCGCCCATATAGTCGATCACGCGCACAAAGCCGTGGTCCAGCACCTGATGCGCGGTATACAGGTGATTTTCCATTCCCGCTGCAACGACGCGGCGTGTTTGATGCGACAGCGCGCGTTGCGCTTCGATCTCGGCCTGTTGGTCGGCAGACAGCGGCATGAAAACATCCTTTCCGATAATGAGTCGCCGCCTACTATATATCGTCAATTCCGGCGCTGGAACCGCATGATGTGCCGCACATGGACGATTTCCGGAAATGTGTTCGCAGCCCCCCTCGACACGCCCCCGCAGCGCGCTAAGCTGATGGCGAACTCATGCAGAATAAGGATTGCCGTGATGGGGCTGAAATATCTTCACACTATGGTTCGGGTGAAAGATCTGGAAAAATCTCTGGCGTTCTACGAGTTGCTCGGCCTCAAGGAAACACGCCGCTATGACAGTGAAGAGGGCCGGTTCTCGCTGATCTTCATGGCGCCTCCGGGGCAAGAGGATCGACCGATTGAACTGACCTATAACTGGGATGGCGACGACGAGCTGCCAAATGACAGCCGCCATTTCGGCCACCTCGCCTATGGGGTCGACAATATTTACGAGACATGCCAGCACCTTCAGGACAATGACGTGGTGATCAACCGGCCCCCGCGTGACGGGCGCATGGCATTTGTGCGCTCGCCCGACAATATCTCGGTCGAACTGCTGCAGAACGGCGATGCGCTGGAACCGGCGGAACCCTGGGTCAGCATGGGCAACACCGGCCACTGGTGATCCGCACCTTGATAGCCGTGGGTCTGGCCGCGCTGGCCAGCCCTGCCCAGGCCGAGACCTGCCGTCTGGCCCTGGCACTGGCGCTGGATATTTCGGTGTCGGTGGATGAAAGCGAAGACTCGCTGCAACGGCAAGGGCTGGCCGCCGCCCTGATCGCGCCCGAGGTTCAAGAGGCCTTTTTCTCCTCACCCATGCCCGTTGCCCTGGCTGTTTACGAATGGAGCGGGCGGTCCACGCAGCATATCATCATGGATTGGCGGATGATCCGGAACACCGGCGATCTGCTGGCCGCCGCGACACAGATCAGCCAATCCGAACGGTCGGATGCCGGGTCGGCTACGGCGATGGGCTATGCGCTGGCCTTTGGGGCGACCTTGCTGCAACGGGCCCCGCCCTGCCTGTTTCAGACGATCGATCTGTCGGGGGACGGGTCGAACAATGACGGGTATGGCCCGCAGAACGCCTATCGGCACTTTCCGTTCCGCGACGTGGTGGTCAACGGGCTGGTCATCAATGCCTCTGATTTTGAAGGCGAATTGTTCCTGATCCCGTTTTTTGAGAACAACGTTCTGCACGGCCCCGGCGCGTTTCTTGAGGTGGCGCAGGGGTTTGAAGATTTCGAACGCGCAATGCGCCGGAAACTGGAACGGGAATTGCGGGGCCTGCAAATTGGGGCGTTGCAGGATGTGACCGAATGATGCTGCGCATCCTGATGACATCGCTGTGTCTGCTCGCGACTCACGCCACCGCTCAGTGCAGGCAGGCTCTGGCCTTGGGGTTGGACGTGTCGGGCTCGGTCGACGCGCAGGAGTACAGGTTGCAACTGCGCGGGCTTGCGGCAGCTCTGCGTCGTCCGGACGTAGCGCGTTTGATCCTGTCCAATCCTGGCGCGCCTGTACGGATTGCCGTGTTCGAATGGAGCGAACCCGATCATCAGAAACTGCTGTTGGACTGGACCGAGATCCGCACCCAGTTTGATCTGACCCGCATTGGGCAACAGCTAGATGCCGTGAAACGCAGCCCTGCCCCGCAAGGCACCGCCGTGGGTTCGGCCATGGCCTTCGGTGCCAATCTGCTGATCCGGCAAGAGTGTTGGAAGCGGACGCTGGACCTATCCGGCGATGGCAAACACAATCTGGGGCCGCATCCGCGCAAAGTAAAATCTCAACTGCACTCCACCGGCATCACAATCAACGGGCTGGTCATTGGCGCAGACGATCCGAGACAAGGCGATCAACGGCAGGTGCAGGTCGGTGAGCTTTCAGCCTATTACAACACTTGGGTCATCCTCGGCCCGGATGCGTTTGTCGAGGTCGCCCTGGGATTTGATGCCTACGAAGATGCCATGGCGCGCAAACTGATCCGAGAGCTGGAGGGCCTTGTGCTGTCGGACGCGCGCCCCGGATCAGTAGATATAGCGGATTTGGTCCGTCCAGTAACGCTCGACCCGGCGCAATGAGTTTGTAATATCATCGATCCCTTCCAGGCCCAGCACACCGCGATTTTGCAACCCTTCGGCATGGCGGGCAAACAGGTCTGACACAATGTCCCGAATCTCGCGCCCGCGCGGCGTCAGGCGCACCCGGACCGAACGTCGGTCTATCTCGCACCGTTGATGGTGCATATACCCCATCTCAACCAGTTTCTTGAGGTTGTAGCTGACATTGCTGCCCTGATAGTAACCCCGGCTCTTCAACTCACCCGCCGTCACCTCATGATCGCCGATGTTGAACAGCAACAGCGCCTGAACTGCGTTGATTTCCAGCACGCCGACCCGCTCGAAGTCGTCCTTGATCACGTCCAGAAGCAAGCGGTGCAACCGTTCCACCAGGGCCAGCGCCTCAAGATAGCTGGTCATGAACCCTTTGGTCCCCGGTGCCGAGACCTGCAATTCCATACTCATCCAACCCTCCGATTCAGTCGTGCCTTTCCGACACGATGAACCGAAATCCCGAAAAATCAGTTAAGCCTGTTTTATCCTTACTTTTGAAAGGTCTGGGCGATATCCGCGATCAGGTCGGCCAGTGCCTCGGGCGGTTGGACCTGCCCTGTCACCCATTGATACAGGTCCTGATCGTTTTCGCTGAGCATCGCATCATAGGTGTCCAGACCGTCGGCATCCATTCCGTCAAGATTGCGGTCAGCATAGGCGGTCAGGATCAGGTCCATCTCTTTGATGCCCCGCCGCATCGACCGCATTTTCATCCGTTTGATCCGAATATCGCGGGGTTCGGTCATTTGCTGGCCTCCAGCATCAGGCGCAGTTTCTTTTCCAGCCGCGCGGCGCGTTCCGAGCAGGCGCGCATCTCGCCCCGGATGGCGCGCAGTTCGGCCACGGCCCCCGCCAGATCCAGATTTGCATGCTCTTCGTCCACAGGCGCATCCATCCCCTCGCCTTCGCCGGTCAGCAGCCACTTGATCGAGACGTTGACCATCCCCGCCATCATCGACAGACGGTTGGCGCGCGGCTCGGACAGGTCGTTTTCCCAATCCCCGATCGTTGACTTCTTGACCCCAAGCCGACGCGCCAGTTCGGCCTGAGTCATCCCCGCCGCCTCGCGCGCGCCTGCCAGCCGATCCCCAAATGTCGCCGCGTCTGGTCCGAACCAATCGTTTTCGTCGCTCATTCAGGTCTCCGATTCCCGGTTTCATATCGCTTGATCGTCATTCGGGCGCACCCTATGACAGTCAGGCTGAACATACAAACCGAGGCCGCCCATGAGTTTCCTGTCTGCGACATTGTCCCGCGTCAAACCTTCGCCGACCGTCGCAATGACGGCTAAAGCGGCCGAATTGAAGGCCGCCGGGCGGGATGTCATTGGCCTCAGCGCCGGTGAGCCCGATTTCGACACGCCGCAGAACATCAAGGACGCCGCCGTTGCCGCGATTGCCGCTGGCAAAACCAAATACACGGCCCCCGACGGCATCCCCGAGCTGAAACAGGCCGCTTGTGCCAAGATGAAGCGCGATCACGGTCTGGATTACACACCCGCACAGATCTCGGTCGGGACCGGCGGCAAGCAGACGCTTTATAACGCGCTGATGGCCACGATGAATGACGGGGATGAGGTTATCATTCCCGCCCCCTATTGGGTCAGCTACCCGGATATGGTGCTGCTGGCCGGTGGCACACCGGTTGTTGTCGAAACCAGCGTCGAGAACAGCTTCAAACTGACACCCGAGCAGCTTGAGGCCGCGATCACCCCCAAGACCAAGTGGTTCATCTTCAACTCGCCGTCGAACCCCACCGGCGCAGGGTACAGCCGGGATGCGTTGAAAGCTCTTACCGATGTGCTGATGCGCCACCCGCAGGTCTGGATCATGTCGGACGACATGTATGAACATCTGGCCTATGACGGGTTCGAGTTTTGCACCCCTGCCGAGGTGGAACCGGGGCTTTATGATCGCACGCTGACCTGCAACGGGGTTTCCAAGGCCTATGCGATGACCGGCTGGCGCATTGGTTACGCGGCCGGGCCGGTCGAGATCATCGCAGCCATGCGCAAGATCCAGTCTCAGTCGACCTCGAACCCCTGCACGGTCAGCCAATGGGCGGCGGTCGAGGCACTGAACGGAACGCAGCATTTTCTGGCCACCAACAACGAGATTTTCAAACGCCGCCGCGATCTGGTGATCGGCATGTTGAACGAGATTGACGGGGTGCAATGCCCCACCCCCGAAGGCGCGTTCTATGTCTATCCGTCCATCGCCGGGCTGATCGGCAAGACCACCCCTGCAGGCACCCTGATCGACAATGATGAAGCCTTTGCCACCGCCTTGCTGGAAGAGGCCGACGTCGCCGTCGTCTTTGGTGCCGCCTTTGGCCTGTCGCCGAACTTCCGCGTCAGCTACGCAACCTCGGACGAGGCACTGACCGAGGCCTGCACCCGCATTCAGACCTTCTGTGCGTCCTTAACCTAGGCGGAGCCTTTCATGTCCACTGAATTGCCAGAATACTACTTTCGTGTCCGCGAGAATGGTGCGGCAGTCTTTCGGATCGACACCGAGAACCGCCAGCGCCGGATCGAGATGGACCAGATCGCGGTCATCAATATCCGCAACGGCGAGGTCAAACCACACGGGCAACGCACGCTGAGCGAGGCCGACAAGACCGAAATCGCGCGCTGGATGGACGAACGTAAGGCCCTGCTGGCCCAGCGCGACATCGACGACATCCATCGCGCGGTCGATTACCTGAACCTGACCACCCAGTGGGCGCAGTCCAAAGCGACGGACGAACAGCTGGAAGACGTCACCGACAGGCTTTTGATGGCAATGCACGATCTGCGCTCGGTCCTGGTGCGCAAAAAAGCGGACCGGATGGGGAAAGAGTAACGGCTATTCCGCCGGAACCCCAACCTCGCGCACGGAACGCATCCAGAACCGGGCCATCAACAGCACCGCCGCGCAGGCCAGTCCAAGCACAAGGCCCAGCCAGACGCCAATTCCGTCCATCCCGCGGATAAAGCCGAAATAGTATGACGACGGAAGCCCCACGACCCAATAGCTGAGCGCCGCCATCAGCATCGGAATTTTCGCATCCTGCAAGCCGCGCAACAGCCCCAGCGCAATGACCTGAGCACCATCCACCAGTTGGAACAACGCGGCCATCGCCAGCAGCCCGGTACCGATCATCAGGATCTGCGCGCGCTGCGGGTCGTCCGCCTCCATGAACAGGGAAATCAGCGGCTCGGCGCAGGTCAGGAACAGGATGATCGTCAGCACGGACATAACCAGCGACATGGCAGTGACCGCGATTGCACCTTTCTCAAGGTGCGGGCGATCCCGACGGCCCAGCGCGTTGCCAGCCCGAATGGTCGCGGCGTTGGACAGGCCCAGATGCACCATGAAGGTGGCCGATGCCAGATTGAGCGCGATCCCGTGCGCGGCCAGAGGTACCTGCCCCAGCCAGCCCATCATGACAGCCGATGTGGCGAACAACGTCACCTCGGCCAAAGTCGTCAATCCGATGGGTACACCAAGGCGCAGAACGCTTCCGAACATCTCCCAATCGGGCCGCCAGAACCGGCGGAACAGGCTGTGTTCCGGCAGCACTTTCACGGCATAAATCACAACCGCCACCAGCGACACGACCTGCGTCACGATCGAGGCGATCGCCGCCCCCATGACCCCAAGCTCGGGCGCGCCCCAATTGCCGAAGATCAGCGCATAATTCGTCAGACCGTTGACGACCGCAGCGACAACGGTGATCCAAAGGACGATCTGTGTGCGCTCCAGCGCCGCAAGGTAGGATTTCAGCACCATCACCAGCAGCGCCGGGAACAGACCCCATCCGGCCACACGCAAGTATTCCGCTGCGGTTTCAGCCACTTGCGGCTCTTGCTTCAAGGCGATCAGGATCGGGTGCGACCACCACAGCAGCGGCATCATCAGCGCCGCATACAGCAAGGACAGCCACAGCCCCATCCGGGTCGAGCGGCGAATGCTGGTCTCATCCTCTTCGGCCGCAGCGGTGGCCACCATGGGCATGACAGCCCAGCCGAACCCGGCCCCAAACAGGAACAATACAAAGTAATAGCTGCTGGCCAGCGTCACCGCCGCCAAAGCCTCGACCCCGTACCAGCCCAGCATGATCGTATCGGTCAAGCCGATGGCAAACTGCGCCAGATGTCCACCGACCAACGGCAGGCCCAGAACAGCAATGGCCTTGAAATGGGCCGGATATGTCATCACCTTGTTCATCCGACCAGCCATATGCCCGGCTTGACGCCGGGACAAGACCAGATCAAGCAAATTTCAAATTGAGACTAATCCGGCCTCTGCCTGCCATCGGTGCAACGCGAAACAGGGGGAACCTTCAGCGCGTCTCGGGGTGCAGGGCAGTACCCAGAATATGCTCGGACCGGTGGATGACGTGATGGGCCTGCCCGACGATCAGGGGATCGGGTTCGCCAACGATCTCATGATCCTTGCCGGGGTAGTCCAGCGTCGATAGGAAATGGCGCATACAGTTCAAACGCGCGCGTTTCTTGTCGTTCGATTTGACAATGGTCCAGGGCGCATCAGCGGTATCGGTGTAGAAAAACATCGCCTCTTTCGCCTCGGTATAGTCGTCCCATTTGTCCAGGCTTGCCTTATCGATGGGCGACAGCTTCCATTGTTTCAATGGATCGGTCTCGCGGCTTTTGAACCGGCGCTGTTGCTCGTCCTGCGTGACCGAGAACCAATATTTGTAAAACTGAATGCCCGAGCGGACCAGCATCCGCTCCAGATCCGGTGTCTGCCGCATGAATTCCAGATACTCGTTGGGCGTGCAGAACCCCATCACACGTTCCACCCCTGCCCGGTTGTACCAGGACCGGTCGTAGAACACCATTTCGCCCACTGTCGGCAGTTCCTGCACGTAGCGTTGGTAATACCACTGGCCCTTCTCTTCCCATGTCGGTTTGTTCAACGCGACCACACGCGCCTGACGCGGGTTCAGATGCTCCATGAACCGTTTGATCGTGCCGCCCTTGCCGGCCGCGTCGCGCCCTTCGAACAGCAGGACAAAGCGCTGCCCTGTCTCCTGTGCCCAAAGCTGCACTTTCAGCAGCTCGGCCTGTAACAGCGCCTTTTGCTTTTCATAGGCCGGACGGGCCATCTTGCGCCCATAAGGGTATTTCCCACTTTCAAACGCCTTGCGGATTTCTTCCGGGCCGGGTGTTGAGTTTTGCGTGTTTTGAGGCGGAACCTGCTGGTTCGGAACGGATTTCAGATCGAGTTGAGCCACTGCGTCCATGCACATTTTCCTTTTTCACTGTCCTGCAGAAGCTCTAGCAGAAACAGGGAAAATGCGCTTTGATTGGTATCAAACTGATGCCCGAAAACGCCGATTGTTCCGAAGTCGTAGGAGAGAGAGTTGGACAGCACCTTCACCGATCTGAACTGCCAGACATTTTTTGTCCGAACATGGGGCGACAAGGCTAATCCTCCGTTGCTGATGCTGCACGGGTTTCCGGAATATGGCGGTGCGTGGGTCGATCTCGCCCCGTATCTTTCACAGCACTTCCTCTGCGTCGCACCGGATCAGCGCGGATACGGACAAAGCTGGGCGCCAGAAGGCGTTCGGCACTATGCGCTTTCAAAGCTGGTCGGGGACATGGCGACGCTGATCGAACAACTGGGGGCACCGCTTGCCGTTCTTGGGCACGACTGGGGTGCATCGGTGGCCTACGGGTTGGCGATGTTCCGGCCTGATCTTGTCAGCCATCTGATCATCGCCAACGGTGTGCATCCGGTTCCGTTTCAGCGGGCCATGGCGGCGGGAGGCGCGCAATCCGAGGCCTCGCAATACATCAACCTACTGCGCGCGTCCGATGCCGTGCAAAAGCTGGCCGATAACCGCTTTGCCAGGCTAGAGCGGTTCTTCCGCCACGGTATGGGCCTTGACTGGCTGTCTGATGACCGGATGGAGGACTACCGGGCCGAGTGGGCGCGCCCCGGACGGCTGGAGGCGATGTTGAACTGGTACCGCGCCTCACCCCTGGTCGTGGCCAAACCGGGTGAACCGCTGACCCACCTGCCTGAATTGCCGCTGGACCGGCTTCATATCACCTGCCCCCATCTTCTGCTGTGGGGCCCAGAGGACAAGGCCCTGTTGCCCGAAACAACAGAAGGGTTAGAGGACTTTGCGCCAGACCTGACGCGGATCGCGATTCCGGGAACCGATCATTGGCTGCACCACCAGAACCCCAAAGCCGTGGCTGAGGCAATTCTGGGCTGGCTCGGACATCCCTCATAAACCTTACCGATGCCCCCAATCGTCAGGATTGTCCGAATTGTTGGGCGACAGGCCCAGCACATCGCCCTTGGTCGGGCAGCCCAGCCCCAGAACCGTGCGGTTCGCGTAAGAGAAATAGGCGCAGACCTGATTGATCTCGAGGATTTCGCCATCGTCCCACCCGGCCTCCCGCAGGGCAATCACATCCGCCTCGACCATTTCCGCCGGAGCTTCGGTCAACTTTCGCGCATACCCCATCGCCGCAATCTGCGCCCTGTTCAGCGGCGCATCATCGGGACGACGCTGCTCAATCGCTGCTCGGATCTTATCGCCACGTGCCGGGTCCTTCAGCAGCCTTTGCAAGCCGTTGAAATGATGCTCGACACAATAGCTGCATTGATTGAGCGAACTGACCCAAACACCAAGCGTCTCAAGAAACCACTTCGGCACCGTGTTGCCCGAATGATGCAGCACGTTTTTGTAGATCGCCATATGGCCTTCCATCGAATGTGGCCGCAGCGAATGCGCCATCATGATGTTGTCCACATTGTTGCCGGGCCCCGTGACCCGCTCATAAAGGGTTCGTAGCTTCCCCGTAGCTTCGGCAAAGGGAATTGTTCTGATCCAGCTCATACGCGGCCTGCCCGTTTTGGAGAGTTTCAGGCAACATATAAACAACAGAACCCATGCCCGAGAAGAGCGTGTATCGCCTGAATATCCCTGCCAGCCCCCGGTAATCACTAAACACGACTGAAATGTGTTTTTTCACACCCATGTCGTGTATTGTAGAATTCTATTTGTTGAAAAAGTTGTACCGCGCGAGTTGGCAGAATGAAATTTGTCACGATTCTAGAAATAGATAACGACCCGCTTGGCTTTACGGATGTCACCGTCCTGAATTCCTTTCAGGTCGCCGTTATTGACGATGACGATACGCTGGAAGACCCTGATGCCGATGGCAGTCAGCAGTTGGATGTATCCAGCGTTCCGGGGTTCATCGGTGATTCAACAAACTTTCAGACCTTTGAAACTTATAGCGGAGACATTGGCGGATCGCCGGTCACATTCACGCTGATTCAGTTTTCCGACCCCCAATATATCATTGTCACATCAGGCAATGTGGATGTTGGCGACACGATCGAAAACACCAACAATTCGATCATCACCGCCCCGCCGGTGGATTATGACACCCTGCCCTCTTTCGTCTGCTTCACTGCCGGGTCGCTGATCCTGACCCCGTCTGGAGACAAGCGGATCGAGACCCTGCGCCCGGGCGACCCCGTAATCGTTGCGGATGGCAGCAGCCGCCCTGTCCGGTGGATCGGACGGCGGCACCTTTCGGTGCGCGACCTGAGAAGACAACCGAAATTTTGCCCCATTCGCATCAGAGCCAACAGTTTTTCGCACGGCTGCCCGGCGCGCGACCTGCTGGTTTCGCCGCAACACCGGATCGTTGTGTCGTCTTACAATACGCAGCTGTTTTTCGGCGACGACCTGATGCTGGCCCCGGCCAAGGGTCTTGTAACCGGCGATGCGATCTCTCAACTGCCGCCGGACCGGGACGTGGATTATGTTCATATCCTGTTCGACCAGCACGAACTTGTCCGTGTCGAAGGCGTCTGGTCCGAGACATTCTTTCCCGGCGACACAAGCCTTGACGCCATGACACGTGCCACCCGGCAAGAGCTTCTGGAACTGTTTCCCGAGCTCATGACGCCCAATGGTCCATTCAGCGAAACCGCCCTACCTGTCCTGAAACCGCATGAGGCGCGTTTGCTGCGATCTGATCTAACCTCTCCTGCCGGAACTGTCTTTCCGCTTTAGCGTTTGAAAGGGACGGCACACCGTCAATCCAAGTTCGACGGTGATCGCAAGCAATTTGTCCACAACACCTCGTGGCCCTCTTCCCCCGAACCACATCCCCTGCCATAATGGGGGAAACTCAAAAGCAAGAGCAGCCCATATGCCCGACGATCTGTTGACGCCTGACGCGACCACTACCTATGACGCCTCGTCCATCGAGGTGCTGGAAGGTCTGGAACCGGTCCGCAAACGCCCCGGCATGTATATCGGCGGCACGGATGAGCGTGCCCTGCATCATATGGTGGCCGAAATCCTCGACAACTCGATGGACGAAGCGGTTGCAGGCCACGCCAACCGGATCGAGGTTGAGCTGCACGCAGATTACGCCCTGACCGTGCGCGACAACGGGCGCGGTATTCCCATCGACCCGCACCCCAAGTTCCCGGACAAATCCGCGCTTGAGGTGATCCTGTGTACACTGCACGCGGGCGGTAAGTTTTCGGGCAAAGCGTACCAGACCTCGGGCGGTCTGCACGGTGTGGGTGCATCGGTGGTGAATGCGCTGTCGGATTCGATGGTCGTGCAGGTGGCGCGCGACAAGACGCTGTTCGAACAACGGTTTTCGCGCGGTGTCCCTCTGGGCCCGGTCGAAAAGATCGGCGCGGCCCCCAACCGGCGCGGCACCACGGTGACGTTCCACGCAGATGCCGACATCTTCGGCCACCACCGGTTCAAGCCCGCAAGGCTGTTTAAATCGATCCGCTCTAAGGCCTACCTGTTCTCTGGCGTGGAAATCCGCTGGAAATCCGCCATCGACGACGGGGAAACGCCAACCGAGGCAACCTTCCACTTCCCCGGCGGCCTGTCCGACTACCTCAAGGAGACGATGAACGGCTCGTCCACCTATGCCGAGCAACCTTTCGCGGGCACTGTGGACTTCAACGAGAAATTCGGCACCCCCGGCAAGGTCGAATGGGCGATCAACTGGACGCCCTCGCGCGATGGGTTCATCCAGTCCTACTGTAACACCGTCCCCACGCCCGAAGGCGGCACCCATGTGGCCGGGTTCTGGGCTGCGATCCTGAAGGGGATCAAGGCGTATGGAGAGCTGATCAACAACAAGAAAGCCGCACAGATCACCCGCGATGACCTGATCACCGGCGGCTGTGCGCTGGTGTCGTGCTTCATCCGCGAGCCGGAATTCGTCGGCCAGACCAAGGACCGTCTGGCCACGGTCGAAGCGCAGCGGCTGGTCGAAAACTCGGTCCGCGACCATTTCGACAACTGGCTGGCGGCTGACACGAAATCCGCCGGCGCCATTCTCGACTTCCTGATACTGAGAGCCGAAGAACGTCTACGCCGACGGGCCGAGAAGGAAACACAACGCAAGTCCGCCACTAAGAAACTTCGTCTTCCCGGCAAGCTGGTGGACTGTTCTAGTTCAACACGCGACGGCACGGAATTATTCATTGTCGAGGGCGACTCGGCGGGCGGGTCCGCCAAAATGGGCCGCGACCGCAAAACACAGGCCCTGCTGCCCCTGCGCGGTAAAATCCTGAACGTGCTGGGCGCGGCCAGTTCGAAACTTGGTACGAACGCCGAGATCAACGACCTGACCCAAGCGCTGGGTGTGGGGCTTGGCACCAAGTTCAACGTCGACGACCTGCGCTATGACAAGGTCATCATCATGACCGACGCGGATGTGGACGGGGCGCATATCGCCTCGCTGCTGATGACGTTCTTCTTCACCCAGATGCGCCCGATGATCGACGCGGGCCACCTGTATCTGGCCTGCCCGCCCCTCTACCGCCTGACGCAAGGCGCCAAGCGCGTCTATTGTCTGGACGAGGCCGAGCGCGACGAGTGGCTTGAAAAAGGTCTGGGCGGCAAGGGAAAGATCGACGTCTCGCGCTTCAAGGGTCTGGGCGAAATGGACGCCAAGGACCTGAAAGAAACCACGATGGACCCGGCCTCGCGCAAACTGATCCGCGTCACGATCGACGAGGACGAACCCGGCGAAACCGGCGATCTGGTCGAACGCCTGATGGGCAAGAAACCCGAACTGCGGTTCCAGTACATTCAGGAGAACGCGCGGTTTGTGGAGGAGTTGGATGTTTGAGTGATGGAACCGAAAAGAAGTCCGAGCCAATTCTATTTAGTACTAAAACCGTCCCAGTAATTTCGATTTCTGGGGTCTCACTGGCGTTCTTGTATGAGTTTGGTTTCGCGTGGCAACTACGGATAAAGATGGGCGACTTACTTGACGTTGCTGATCTGGTTAAGACAAGCATTTTCACGATCCCATTCGCCACGGCAATATTTCTTCTTTTTGCGTTGTCCCGACTTTCTGATGGATTAACTAACAAAGGCTTTGACGAGAGTCAGTTTGAAAAGGGTGGCTTAGACTCTTGGTGGTTCGATTTTTTTCTGTGGTCCTTTGCGGTTACTGGATTCACAATTTTCTTGTTGTTCGGCGGTGTTTGGCTTTCAAGCATTTGGTTTTACTTTTTTCTTTTGATTCTTATTCTTTATTCTGAAGGCAAACTTTCAGAAAAACTGAACCTAAGCTCCATAAAAGCATGGATTTTGCGGGTGGTCCTAATTTTAGCGGTATCGGCAATGCATCGAGGTGCCAATGACGCAGAATCCAGAATCTTCACCAGTGACATCAATACGTCTGTCCAATCAGTTGAATACGAAACTTGGAGAGTGCTACGCCGGTATTCCGCTCATTTGTTAGTCTTTGACGGAAGTAACACTTTGGCGATGACTGATTTTGAAGGGCACGTTATTTTTTCTTGGCCGTATGAACGACGCGGATGGAAAGGTTTCCTGTGCGACTCGCTCCCGACTTCAAGAATTTTCGCTTGGTCGAGCGACCGTTGTTTTAGTTGGTAGTCGACCAAGTTACGTGGGATGTATGCTCGTACCCACCAAATTCTAATATCGAGCGAGCGCAGGATGGGTGTTTACAGCCATCAAACCCGTATTGCGAGATGGGTGTAAACACCCACCCTACTTCGCCAAAACCCTCACGCCCGGCCCGAGGGTGGGTGCCGAACGCGCCCGCCCTGGGGGGCGGGTCGGGCGCGTGCATGATGCCCCGCATCATGCATTGGATGGATAGGGCAGAACATCTCCACACCCCGTAGGCCGGGCTTCAGCCCGGCGCACTGCACTCCCCTTGCCTAACCTGTTGATCCCGTTCACAGTTACCCTCAACCCGTCATCCAAGAACGACTTTTGAGGCTCCGGGCGTCCAAGACCCAATTTGACCACGAACAGATTTTCGAACGGGAGGACGACATGAAAACACTAACCCTCGGGCTGGCCTTTGGCCTGTTGGCCTCGGCAGCCGCCGCGCAGCAGGTGCTCAGCACCGCATCACCGATCCCGGATGGGGCCGAGACGCGGTTTTGCTATTACGAAGGCATGGCCTATTCGATGGACTCGTTCATCGTCATCAGCGGTGACAACACCGTCACGCCGACCGTCAGTACGCGCGAGGAACGGCTGCTGCGCTGTGTCCCCAGCGAGGCCGGGCCGATGCATTGGAAGCCGCAAAGCACGTTTCAGGTCAGCAAGTGACGTCTGCTAGACAGCCAGTCCGATCAGGGCGACTCCGCCCGCCATCAGGACCGCAGCGCCCAGACGGCGAATCCAGTTGCCCTCGTGCAGGAAGATGAACCCGATCAAGGCGGCGAAGATCACGGATGTTTCGCGCAGGGCCGAGACCGCGCCCAGCGGGGCGAAGTTCTTGGCATATAGCACCAAGCCATAGGCCGTCATCGACACCAGCCCGCCAAGGATGCCGATCATCCAGACCTTGGCGGGCAGCGCCGCCAGCGTGTCTCGCTTCCGCACCCCTACGAAAGTCGCGATGAACAGGTGTAGGAACGCGCCCCAGGCCCAGTAGCTGAGCGTATTGCCCGACAGCCGCACCCCAATCCCGTCGACCACCGAATAGATCGAGATGCAGAACCCGGTGCCCAGCGCAAAGCCCAGCGCGCTGCGCCCGACGCCGGAGCGCAGGGCGCTCCAACTGCTCAGCTGGATGCCCAGCGCGATCAGGGCGATCCCGGCCCAGGCTTGCAGGGGCAGAACCTCGCCCACCAGCAGCATGGCCCAGAGCGAGACCAGCGCGGGCACGATGCCGCGCGCGATGGGGTAGACGACGCTGAGATCGCCGTGCTGATACGCTTTGCCCAGCATGAAGTAATAGCCGAAATGCACGACGGTCGAGAGCGCGATGTAGATGAAGCTCTCGGCGCTGGGCAGCGGCAGCAGCAGGATCATCACCGAGGCCGGGATGACGTGCCCAAACGCCACAAGGCCCAGCGTTGTCGTCCGGTCGGCGGCGGTTTTGACAATGGCGTTCCAGACCGCGTGCAGCAGGGCCGCCGTGAGAATGATGAGGATGACAAACAGGGTCACGCTTGTGCCTTCCGCGCTGAGTATTGGTCCTGATTGGGTCAATTACGCAGGTTGCACAGCGTTTGAGCGATCTCAATACGGGATGTGTGGCTTAATCCAGCTTTTCCTGCAGCCAATCAGCGATTTGGGCGGCTGGACCCTCCCACCCCGGCTCCATAAACAGGAAATGCGCGTGGTTTTCGACCGGCAAGAAGGTCGCGCGGTCCCCATAGAGTTTCGCCAGCGCGCGGCAGGTGTTGGGGTTCACAGCCCGATCCTCGGTGCCGGAAACAATCAGCACGGGGCAATCGACCTTGTCGATATCGACCTTCATAGCGTGGTGGTCATCGAACATCCAAAAGAACATCTCGAACATCACCCGCCCGCTTTCCGGGCCCAGTTGGTCGAACACCGCGTGTTGCTGTGCCTCAGGCATTTTATTCAGCGCGAAGGGGGCCATCAGGTCGAATTCGACCCGCATGGGCTGTTTCCAGAACGCCCCGCCCTCCATCAGCGCGCGCGGCACGGCGCGTTCGTCGTCGGTTTCGGGCAGTGTGCCCCAGGCGGCGTTTGGGTTGATCAGGACAATCGCACTGGCCAAGCCGCGCGCGGCCACCTGCTGCGCCACGACGCCCGCAATTGCGTGGCCCAGAAGGACGGGTTTGCTGTCCAATCCCTGAACGAACTCGGCAATGTCATCGGCATAGTCCGTGACGCTGGTATCGATCAGGCCCGGATCCGGTTCAGCCTTCGGGTCACCGCCGTGATAGCGCAGCGCCGGGGTGTGGACGGTCCAGCCGCGTTCACGGAAGAAACCTGCGTAATCTTCCATACACCATGGGCCTGCAAACGCGCCGTGGATCAGAACGATGTCTTTGGTCATGGAAATCTCCTGATTGATACAGCCAGTATGAGCATCCTGTAAAACGAAACAACTGCGCGTGATCGCTGTTGCGTGAGGGGACGGACCACTTAAACTCAGCCCCATGACATTTGTGACCGAAAACCAGTTGCCACTGCTGATCCTGTTCTTTCTGATCGGATCGGTCGGAACCGGCTTTCTGTTCCGCAAGCCAGCGGGGCACCGGGCTTGGAAACTGGCCGATCTGGTCTGGGTCGTATTGGGCGGCATCGGGGCTTTGGTGGCGGTTCTGGCGGGGCTTTACACGGCCGACAGCTCTCGGCTGGACCGACAGATTGATGTGGCATTTGCGGCCTCATCAGCCTTTGACCGCGACGCTGCGCGGTTCCGGTTGCGGTTCTGCGATCCGGCCTATGACCCGGATACAGGCGTTCTGTGCGAGAAGGTCGAGTTTCTGTCGGCCTCAACCGCCAGCAACGCAGATCTGCCCCTGTTCATCGAAGTCACGAACGAGGTCGCCCCGCTGCAAGGGCTGCATTTCCTGTTCGGCCGGGACGACAAGGACGAGATGGAGCAGATGGCCGCCAAGGCCGATGCGTTCGATATCGACCATTTTCTGGTCTTCACCTCGATGGATGACGAAACACAAACCGCCATCGACAACATGCGCCGCAAGGTGCCCGCGATTGCCGGAGACTATCTGATCCTGGCCCAAAGCTATGACGACCTGATCCAGCAGGTCAGCAAGCTGAAAGACGAATGGGAATATCTGCAGGCCAACGCGCATATTCTGGTCTTGCAGATCGTCGCCTTGTGTCTGGTCAGTTTCGCAGCACCTTTCCGATTGGGGAAATCCATTGTCGAGCTGCGGACAACCCTTATCGCCGATACGACTGAGCCAGCTGTTCCGGATCGGCCCCAAGAAGATACCGTGTCAGAGTCCACAGATTCCGAGCACCCCGCCGCAGCCAGCCCGCCCGCTCATAGCGTTCCGCACTTGTAACGGCCCGCGGGTCAAGCAACGTGATCCGCGGCAAGGCACGGGCAAGGGCGACATCCTCCATCAACTGCTGATCTTTGTATTCCCCCGCGCGGATATAAAGATCGCGCGGGACAAGCAGACCCTGATCGCCATAGGGCAAACTGAACAGACGGCTGCGCAGATTGGCCCAACCGGCGACCCATCGCGGAGCGATCCCCTTGGCCCGAAACGCCAGCCGAAACGCCGCCGGGGTTTTGGACGCCAAATGATCTGCCACGGGTTTTGCCCATCCCGGTTCCAACACAGTATCGGCATGCAAAACCAACACCCAGTCACCTTTTGTCAGCGCGCATCCTCGCCTGAGCTGCCCCCCGCGCGAGGCGGGTCCTTCGACAACCTCGGCCCCGGCTTCCTCGGCTATGTTCAAGGTCTGGTCGGTTGATCCGCCATCACTGATGATCAGTTCGCGGATCAGACCGGCGTGCAGCCCCTCCATCAGAGCCTGAAGGCAGGCGGGCAACGCGGTTTCAGCGTTCAGCGTGGGGATCACGATGCTGATCGGGGCGGGCACGGCGGATAACCTCTGGTCTTGGCAGCGGAACTTCCTATATCACGAGGCCAAGGCAAATGACGAGGACCCTGCCATGCCCAATCGCCGCATCCTGCGCCTGACCGGCTCGGACACCGAGAGCTTTTTGCAGGACCTCATCACCAACGATATCGGCGGATTGGACACGGGGCTGGTTTATGCGGCGCTGCTGACGCCTCAGGGCAAATATCTGGCTGACTTCTTCCTGAAGCGTGACGGCGATGCTGTGCTGCTGGACGTGGCCGAGGACATGGCGGATGGGCTAGCCAAGCGACTGGGCATGTACAAGCTGCGGGCGGATGTGACAATCGAACCGTCTGGCCTGAACCTGCAACGCGGTACCGGGCCTGCACCGGACGGCGCCCTGCCCGATCCGCGCCATGCCGATATGGGCTGGCGCGCATACTCTGACATTCCCGAAGGCGATGACGGTACCGATTGGGACGCGATCCGCGTGCGCCACTGCATCCCCGAAAGCGGGGTGGAACTGACACCGGACAGCTACATTCTGGAATCCGGGTTCGAGGGTCTGAACGGCGTGGATTTCAAAAAGGGCTGTTATGTCGGTCAGGAAGTCACCGCCCGCATGAAGCACAAAACCGAACTGCGCAAAGGGCTGCGCCGCGTCCGGATCACCGGCGATGCGTCCGCCGGGACCGAGATCACTGCCAATGGCAAACCGGTGGGCATCCTGTTCACGCGATCCGGCGACCACGCCATTGCCTATCTGCGCTTTGACCGCGCAAGCGGGCCGATGCAAGCTGCAGACGCTATTGTCACTCTAGCGGATTGATCCGACGCTGTTGCCGATCCGTTACGCTTGGGTTGCTATGCACACCCTGCCGGTTTGACGTAGTCCTCCCCACTGTCACAGTACGGGCAACGGAACCACCCGGATGCCCGCATGCTACAGCTTTACCTTGCGATTTGGCGCGCCAGTGCCGGTCGGCAGATCATCTTGATCGTGCTGTCCTTGGCCGTTGCGGCGCTGGCCGCCGTACCCCTTGAGTTTCAGCGCGACATCATCAACCACCTGACCTCGGACGATGTAGGAACCGAGCGCTTGATCCTGCTGGGTCTGGGCATGATGGGTGTCATCCTGCTGAGCCTCGGGCTGAAATGGGTTCTGGGCTACCGCGCGGGCACTCTGGGCGAAGACCTCATTCGCATGATCCGGCAACGGCTGCTTTGGCGCTCGACCGATTTGAACGAATCCGGTGAAACGGTCCGCAAGGGCGCGATGAGCACGGCCATCTCTGCCGAGGCTGAAGAGTTGGGCAAATTCGCAGGTGGCGCGTTCTCGGACCCTGTGGTGCAGATCGGCACATTGATCAGCGTGATCGGCTATATCTCGTCCACCCAGCCGGGGCTTGGGATGATTGCGTTTTCGATGATCGTGCCGCAGATCATCATTGTCCTCCTGTCCCAGCGCAAAGTGAACGTCTTCGTCGCCCGGCGCGTACAAATTCTGCGCAGTGCCACCGACAGCCTGACGGTCGAAGACCTTGAGGCCGTCGAAAAAGACATCGATGCGATGTTCGACGATATCTACGAAACCCGGCGGAGGATGTTCCTATGGAAACTGTCCGCCAAGTTCCTGCTGAGCGTCATCAACGGCGCGGGCACGGTCGGGGTTTTGATGCTGGGCGGCTGGCTGGTCCTGCAAGGCAGAACCGATGTGGGCACCGTGGTTGCCGCCGTCAGCGGGCTGGGACGCATCCAGGGGCCGACGGCCTTTCTGATCGCCTTCTACCGGCAGGTCAGCGCCAACCGCATCAAATACGAACTGATGCTAGAGCTTTTCGGCCCGGATCCGACCCGCTATCGGAAGATGCACAGAAAATAAAAATCCGCGCGGGCGGGTGCCTGCGCGGTCTTTTCGATCCGGTAACGCAGCGTTACGCGCGTTCGGAATATTCCATGGATTCGGTGTTCACGATGATCATCTCATCCTGCCCGATGAAGGGCGGCACCATGACCTTGACGCCATTGTCCAGAATCGCCGGTTTGAACGAGTTCGCAGCCGTCTGACCTTTGACCACTGGCTCGGTCTCGACGATCTTGCAGGTCACTTTCTGGGGCAGCGTCGCGTTCAGCGCTTCGCTTTCGTAGAATTCGACCACGATGGTCATGCCGTCCTGCAGAAACGGGCGGCGTTCGCCCAGCAGGTCAGCGGGCAGTTCGATCTGCTCATAGGTCTCGGCATCCATGAACACAAGCATCCCGTCGGACTCATAAAGGAACTGCTGATCCTTCTGTTCCAGGCGCACACGTTCGACCTTGTCCGCCGAGCGGAACCGTTCGTTCAGCTTCGATCCGTTGCGCAGGTTGCGCAGCTCGACCTGGGCAAAAGCGCCGCCTTTACCGGGCTTTACGTGATCCACTTTCACAGCCGCCCACAGCCCGTCGTTATGCTCAAGCACGTTGCCGGGGCGAATTTCGTTCCCATTTATCTTGGGCATGACATAAATCCTTCACAAACGGTTGATGCGTCAGTTGCGGTCCCTATATCTGGCAGGACCAACCCTGACAAGACAACGAGACCTAGTGCTGCACTTGCAGCAAGCCATGCACATGACGCAACGCAACTATGCATTTTAGGTGTATCCGAATCGCACCTAATAGGTCATAAGGACCGTCACGCCGAAAATGCAAGAGCAAGAACAACAAGGAAGACGAGATGAGAGATTTCGTTGACGGCACTGCCTTTAACAACGAGCAAGGCAATCGTGCACGCAAACTTTTCGCGGCCGTTGTGTTGGCTGCACTTGATGACGCTATCGCCGATGACAAGAAATACGGCAATGGCCCCGAACAGATCGCCCGCTGGGCACGCTCGCGCGATGGGCGCGAGGTGCTGTCCTGCGCCGGTATCGACCCGAATGAGCGGGTTGTCAGCGGACTGATGGAGTTCGTTGGCCGTGGCGTGCGGACCTCGGTCGCGCTGTCGCGTGAAGAAAGCGAGCGTCGCAATGCCGCTCAGCAGGCCGAAGCTGCCTAGACACTGGGCGACTTCCCTTTGAAAAAGCGCGCTCCGTCAACAGGGGCGCGCTTTTCTGTTGCGGGGTCAGAAAAACAGCAGCCACTGCCGCAGCACCCAGACCTCGGCCATCAGCAGCAGGGCAAAGAACAGCTTTGCCGTGATGGACAGGCCGCGCTGCCATAAGGCGACATAGGCCAACAGGCAGATCATGGCGGATACAGGGGCCACCCACAGCGCATGATGGGTGCTGTCCCAATAGCTGACCGGGCTGTGAAAGACCCAATCGCTGATCGGCCAGAACTGAGGCCGCCCGTCGCCCGCGTGCAGGAAAAAATCCATCACCAGATGCAGCAGTCCTGCGGAAGCGGCCACCGTCAGAAACGACCAGTCCCGCCACATCCCCAACGCCAAAGCCAACCCCCACAGAATGAATGAGTTGTCGATGGCAAAGACCGTTTGCCAGGCGGGCGAGAAGTAAAGTTCGTCAAACACGACCTGTGGCGGGATGCCGAGGATATACAGCGACGTCCCCGCCATCTGATACAAGGACAGATCCGGCAGCAGTGATCCCAGCACCGCCGCCCACAGGATGCGTCCCCGTGCGGGCCGCGCAAAGGCGGCAGCACCGATCAAAAGATGCGCTGGCGTGTTCATCCGGGGCTTTCCCTTTGGCCTTAAATCAGGTCATCTGCGCGACAAGGTATAGGAGACGACCATGGTTCGCGCCATAATGATTCAGGGCACCGGCAGCAATGTCGGAAAATCGGTATTGGTAGCCGGACTGGCGCGCGCTTATACGCGACGCGGGTTGCGGGTGGCCCCGTTCAAACCTCAGAACATGTCAAACAATGCCGCCGTGACCGAAAACGGGGGCGAGATCGGGCGCGCTCAGGCCCTGCAGGCGTGGGCTGCGAACCGTCCGACGCATACGGATATGAACCCGATCCTGTTGAAGCCTGAAACCGACACCGGCGCGCAGATCATCGTTCAGGGCCAGCGCGCAGGCACGATGAAGGCCGGGGATTACCGCAAGGACAAATCCAAACTGCTGGGGGCCGCGCTGGAAAGCTTCGACAGGCTGTGCAGCGACGCAGATCTGGTGCTGATCGAAGGCGCGGGCAGCCCGGCGGAAACCAACCTGCGCAAAGGCGACATTGCCAATATGGGCTTTGCCTGCGCAGCCGGTGTGCCGGTGGTGCTGGTTGGAGACATTCATCGGGGCGGTGTAATCGCGCAGATCGTTGGTACTCAGGCCGTGCTGGACCCCGGCGATCTTGAGATGATCAAGGGCTTTGCCGTGAACCGGTTCAAGGGCGACGTGTCGCTGTTTGATGAGGGCCGCGACGATATAGCCGCGCGCACGGGCTGGCCCTGTCTGGGCGTGGTGCCGTGGTTCCACGATGCGTGGAAGCTGCCCGCCGAGGATATGATGGACATCCGTTCACACACCGGCGGGGCGTGCAAGGTCGTTGTACCTCAGCTTGAGCGCATGGCCAATTTCGACGATCTGGACCCGCTTTCCGCCGAACCCGGTGTGAGCGTCGAGGTCATCCCCGCAGGCCGCCCCCTGCCCGGCGATGCCGACCTTGTGCTGCTGCCGGGCAGCAAATCCACCATTGGCGATCTGACCTATTTCCGGGCGCAAGGCTGGGATATTGACCTTCTCGCCCATGTACGCCGCGGCGGGCATGTTCTGGGCTTGTGCGGCGGCTATCAGATGTTGGGCAAAACGATTTCGGACCCCGACGGGGTGGACGGTCGGCCGGGCAAGGTTGAAGGGCTGGGCCTGCTGGATGTGGACACTGTCATGGCCGGTAAAAAGCATGTCACGCTGACCGAAGCCTGCGCCCTGCCCAACCGCGAACCGGTCAGCGGGTATGAGATTCATATGGGCGAAACGGAAGGCCCGGATTGTACGCGGGCCTGGCTAGAGGTTGAGGGCCGCCCCGAAGGCGCAGCCAGCGCCAATGGGCGCATTCTGGGCAGCTATCTGCACGGCATATTTTCGTCCGACGCGTTTCGGGCGCAGTTTCTGGCAAAACTGGGTGTGAAATCGGAAACCGTCTATGAGGATGGTGTCGAGCAAACGCTGGATGATCTGGCCGATCACCTAGAGCAGAACATGAACCTTGATTTACTGCTGGACCTTGCGCAGCCGCCGCAGCGGGGCTGAGCGGCTATTCCAGCTCCTGCGCTGCCAGCGCCCGGTGAATCTCGCGCCGGACCATCTTGCGCACATTGCGGGTGATCCGCTCGCCCAGCACGCCCTGAAGCTCTTGCCGGACAACTTCGGCAATCATGTCACGCAGCGCGTCTTCGTCGATGGCCACGTCGCGCGCGGGCACAGCGTCTTCGGCCACAGGCATGACTTCGGGCGAACGAATGAAGGTGGCTGGTTGCGGTTCTTCCTGCTCGGGCTCGACCGCTGCAGCCGCGTCCTCAACGTCTGTTGCCTGCTCTACAGGCACATCCTCTGGCTCGGGCTCTTCGAACCCTGAATCCGTGGTCCAGGCGAGGCCCTGAGTCGGTGTCCCCGAATAGGCATCGTCACTGTCGCCATCGGGTTCCCACTGATCCTCGGTCCGGGCGATCGCAGCCTCCAGCGCTTCGATCTTCGCGCTCAGGCTGGTTGCGGGGTCTTCGGTGGCCTCAGGCTCTGGCGTGGCCTCTTCCTGACGCGGAGTGTCACTGTTGGCCGCCGCATCGGCCTTCACGATGTCACAGGCGCGCAGCAGCATTGGTTTCGCCGATTCCTCGGCGCTGTATTTCGGTTCCAGCTTTAGCGGGGGCTGTTCAACCTGAGCGGGTTTTGAGATTCGCAACGCCTCGGTCAGCACCAGACGCCCGGGCTTGCGCGCGCCCGAGGACGGGGCTTTGCGCCCCTCTTCGCTGACCAGACGTTTGACCGAAGACAAAACGTCTTCGATCCCGGCTTTTACGACATTGTCCGTCATTTTGCTCTACCGCTCTTTCCTCAGGCCCGAGTGTAGCCAATCCTGTCAGAGCGAACAACAGATAGTATTGCCCGTCAGTCCCGACGCAACGCTTTGAGGACGCGATCCAGGTCTTTGCTCTGTTTGCTGACCTGTGCAGGGGCTTTCTTGACCAGATTATAATACAGCGTCGGGTCATAGATCTGCACCGCCAGACCCAGACGTTCCGCCGTCAACAGGCCCTGAGCCTGCAACAGCTGATAGGCAGCGCGCGAACGCTCGGTGCGCGAGGCGACCTCGTTCAGCTGCGCATCCAGCAAATCCTGCTGCGCGTTCAGAACGTCCAGCGTGGTCCGTGCGCCCAGGGTTGCCTCTTCGCGAATCCCGTCAAAGGCGACCTGCGAGGCGCGTACCTGCTCGGTCGATGCCCGCAGGCTGGCCGAAGCGGCCTGAAAGTTTGCATAGGCTTCGGACACGCCCTGCGTGATGTCCTTTTGCACGTTCAGAAGGTTCGCGCGCGACGCATCGCGGGTGGCCATCGCCCGGCGCACCGATGCCGCCAGACGTCCGCCGGCATAGATCGGCTGGTTGAAGTTCAGCGAGACACTCGCATTTTCGGTGTCATCGTCATTGTCATAGCTTTCCGTAATGCCCGCATCCGCATTCAGCGTGACATTCGGTCCCAGATTCGCCCGCTGCTGCTGGACCTGCAAATCAAGCGCACGCACTTCGTGCTGGGCCGCAAGAATGGCCGGATGGTTGCGGCGCGCGAACGAGATCGCCTCGGACTCGGACCGGGGCAGTGACGGAAGGCTGGGCTGACCAGCGGTCGCCCCCGGTAGTTTGCCGACGGCATTTACATATTCCGCCTGCGCCGTGCTCAGGTTACCGCGTGCAACCGCCAGATCGGCCTGGGAACTGGCCAGCTGTGCCTCAGACAGGGCGACGTCGGTACGGGTGACTTCGCCCACTTCGAAACGGTCCCGCGAGGCCCGAAGTTCCTCGGCCGACACATCGACGTCATTCACCTGAATCTGCACGGTTTCTTCCTGCAGAACGACGTTGAGATAAGCGTTTGCTGCGCGGAACAGAATGGCCTGCTCGACATCGATCAGGCTTTGGCGCGTGGACAACACGATTTCCTGCGCGGATTGCTTACCGAGAATCGAGAACCCGCCATCATAGATCAACTGGGCCAGCGTGAGGCCGGTAAAGAATGTCGAAGGCTCGTTCCGGACCACTATACCGCTGGTCGTTGTCCGCGTGTAATCCTGCGAAACGCGCACTGTCCAGTTGATGATCGGACGCAGCGCGGACACCGCAATGGCAACATCTTCATCAGCGGCACGCAACAGCGCGCGGTTCTGTTCAAGAAGACCGCTGGTGTTATACGCCCCGATAAAGGCATCGGTCAGGTTGTCCGCCCATGCCAGGCGTACAGGCATAACGCTAAGGGCAAGACCAGCGGTCACCGCCAAGGCCCTGACCAGCTTACCAGTTGCCGTTCCACGCATCACCAAATCCTCTCAAATCAAATTTACACTGCCCTGCGGGAAGTTTGCGTTGCCGTTTTCAACTAATCAAGGTGGCAGAAAAAACCACCGCCCGACTATAGCGAAAATGCACACTCGACTGAAAAACTGTCCAGTGTCGGCGCACTGGCGTTGAACGCGTCGCGCCAACTGACCCGGTCACCCGCCTTGCGCCCGATCCGAACGACGCCCAGACCATCCTGCACAAACAGACAGGCGATGCGCCCGTTGTCTTTCAACTGACCCAGCAGAGCGTCCGGCACCTGCTGCACGCCGCCCTGTATCATGATCACGTCGTAAGGCCCGTGTTCCTCGGCCCCTTGCTCCAGCGGGCCCACATGCACCACGGCATTGTCTGCATCCGCCTCGGTCAGGGCATCCTGCGCTTCTGCGGCCAGCGCCTCATCGCTTTCAACAGCAACCACCAGTTCAGCCATGCGCGCGGCAACGGCGGTGGAATACCCCAGCCCCGGCGCGATATCCAGAACCGCCTCATCTTTGCAAATATTCACAGCGTCCAGCATCTTGGCCAGAGTCCGAGGCTCCAGCATGCTGCGCCCGTCCCCCAGATCGATTATGCCTTCAACATAGGCGGCCTCGCGCTGCGCATCCGGCACAAAATTTTCACGCGGGACGGTCAGCATGGCATCGATGATCGGGAATTTCGTGACATCAGAGGGCCGAATCTGCGTATCGACCATAGTGCGGCGTCGGGTTGCGAAATCTGTCATGTGATCTCTCGTCTGAATTCCCACGTTTTTTTGGCTTTTGCCACATCCCGCAGCAACCGGCAACGGCCCTGTTGCCACAGCCCGGACCGTGCGACAGGTTTGTGATCCGGCCCAGATCAGCATTTCCCGCCTCAGGCACCAAAATTACACGCAATCCTCTGGACGCCCCATAAGAAAGCTGCTAAAACGCCTGTCACACCACGGCAAGTATTTGATTTTACTTGAAAAGGCGAGTTGGCGGAGTGGTGACGCAGCGGATTGCAAATCCGTGTACACCGGTTCGATTCCGGTACTCGCCTCCACTAAAATCAATAACTTATGATTTTCTGCTGTCATGGGGTATCACCTCGGGTATCAGTTTCTCGTTCTGTGCTTGTTCTGTTCGCAAATTATTTGCGCTTTGCTGCCGCCTGACGCGCACGCATGATTTGCCGCGCCTCGCCTGCATACTTGATGATCATGGCTTTGGACGTATGGCCGCTGAAGCTGGCAATCTCGTCGTCGGTGCATCCCGCCCAAGCCAGTTCCATCACACCACGATAGCGCAGCGCGTGTTGGTCAAAGGCCATCAGGTCCAATCGCTTACGCTCCCGCACCATGACCCGCGCCATGGCATAGTAATCCATCGCTGAGCCATCTGCGCGCGTTAAGATGTGCCGTGATGGATGTGGAGAGAACCCCAGCTCAGTCTTCGCCCGGTCCAGCGCCGCCCTCAATGCCTCAGTGCAAGGCAAAAGCAATGGCTTTCCAGTCTTGTTTTGCCGCAGCTTCAAGGTTTCGCCATCATAATCGCCCCACTGAAAATCCACCCAGTCACCGGGGCGCTGCACACTGCCCACACCAATTTCAAAGATCAGCAAAGGAAGCGGTTCCCCTTCATCACGCATCTTTTCCACCGCCCAATCAGCCCACGGCACATGCGGCTTTTTACGTGCCTTCGGAACTTTGAGCGGCTCGATATCAATCGCGGGGTTGTCCCTTCGCCACCGCTTGCGGATCGCTAATTTGGACAACATGCTGATCGCAGTCGGGATGTAATTTGCGAACCGAACCCTATGCCGGTTCTTTTCCATTGCATCGTAAATATCGGCTTGTGTCAGGCGCGCCACGTCCGCCTTGCCAATCTTCTCGATCAAGTATTCAAATACAGGCTCCAGATCCTTGCGATACCGAGGCGAAAAATTTGCCCATTTGTCGGTGTCACGCATGGCAGCAATCAGTGCGGCCCAAGAGGTTTTGGCCTCTGCCCTCTTGCCGCTTACGATTTCCCAATACTGGTGGTCAAAATCGGCGGTGCCTTCCTCCGCTGTGACGCGCCCAAGATAGATCATTTTGCCGTTGACACATTTACGCACATACCAGCGACCGGACGAATGCCGCCACAGGTATTTCTTGCGCCGGATCACCATTCAATTGATCCCTGAATGTCGCCTGCCTCACCATTTGAGATCTGTTTCAACAGATCAGTATCCCAACGCACGACACCCGGGGCAATCTCATGCCCTTTTGGCAAATAACCTTCATCCACCAAAGATCGGAACTGTTTTGCCCCCAGATCCAATAATCGTGCGGCTGTGGTTTCACTGGCCATCAGCGGTGTCTTCGACCTCATGAAGCCGCCCCCTTCGCCTGCGCCTTGACTGTATATTGCGCGATATACTTCTCCCACGCGCCACTTGGGATTTTGGGATTACGTTTGCCGGGGGCGGTGAAAATATGATCCAGCATATCCTCACGGATCAGATACCGAATGTTCGTCACGGGAAGCCCGACTCGTTCAGCCAGCTCCTTCGGGGTTTCGAGAGATTTCTCCACTCTTCACCTTTCTGTTGTGAAATGACTCAAAGTTCTGCAAGAGTGAACAAAACAGAATCTAAATACACAATAGTGCACTTATATGCACTATTGATAAACTTAGGTGCACCATTGTCAACGGATTTATCGGGAATTGGCCTACGGTTGCGGGAAATCCGCAAACTCAACGACTTCACCCAACCAGTCATGGCGGCGGCAATCGATGTTTCAGATCGAACCTACAAATACTACGAGCAAGAAAAGCGTGATCTACCTGCATTAGCAGCCGTCATAATCAGCGACCGGTTTGATGTGAATCTTGAGTGGCTATTGACCGGCGCAGGGAAGTTGCGCAAAGGCAACAGCCCCGGATTGGCTGAGACCTGTTCAGTGGCCGTACTGAAGGAACACAAATCCCGGCAAGCGAACTTTCCGGTAGAAAAGCTCGGAAAAATTATTGGGTTCGTGGCGGAGCAGGCTTCACAAAGTGATGAAACTCCTGCCGAAGTAGCCCGTAAGTATTTTGATACGCTCTGACGGAAATCGACATGACAGATATTAGCCCACCTCCCGTTTCTTCAGGCAAACACTTAGATCCATGTGATCAGGAGATGTTCCAGTTCGCTCGCCGCCTTGCCATTGCCGGTGGCGTCTCTCTGATCGTCGGCACAACCGGCATTATTGCGACGTCTGATCAGATCACATGGGATATCTCGCGCTCACTTTACTGGCTGCTGGTTGCAGTGGGGCCAATCGGTATTTTGATTGGGCGACGGATGGTGCGCACACTGATGAAACATCGACGCATAGATCTAAAGCTGTTTTTCTGAAGATCACGACCAGCGCAACAGCGTCTCCGCTTGGCTTAAAACCGTGTTGATTGCCGCCGGAGCAAGATCAGGTGGATAGCCAAATTTTTTGAGGATCCGGCGCACAAGGACGCGAATCTTGGCACGGGCACTTTCTTTCAGATACCAATCTACCGTGACGTTCTTTTGCAATTGCTCTACCAATTCATGAGCGATCACACGCAACTCATCGTTTCCCATCGCTTCAACCGCACTGTCGTTCAGCGCCAGAGCGTCGTAAAATGCCAGTTCCTCTGGCGTCATGCCCAGATCATCCCCACGTAGCGCAGAGGCGTTAAGCTCTTTGGCCATATCGATCAATTCCTGGATCATTTCCAGACTGGTGATCGCGTTGGCATGATAGCGTGCAAGGGCGGCTTCTAAGCGTTTAGAAAATGCTTTTGCTTCAACCACGTTTTGTCTTTGACGTGCTTTGATTTCACCGGCCAGCAGTTTACGCAATGCGTCAAGCGCTAGGTTTTTCTGCTTCATCCCCTGAATTTCCGTAAGGAATTCATCAGACAGAACGGAAATCTCCGGGCTTTTCACGCCAGCGGCGGCCAGCACATCGATAATGCTCGCATCAGCAATGGCTTTAGACATAAGCTGCGCCACCGCGAACTCTTTCTCTTGGGCATTCAGACCTGATTTTGGCGCAGTTTTGGTCAACCCGGCTTTGACAGCTTGGAAAAAGCCAACCTCTTCTTTGACCTCTTGGGCATAGTCACTGGCCGAAGCCAAGGCAAATGCCTTGGAGAGCTGCGTTGTAAGCTCTTGAAAGCGGTTTAGCTCCCAACGGCGAGTCTTTTCATCCTTGACCCTATCCGCAGCTATTTTCTGCTTGTCCAGCACCCATTCCATAGCATCCGCAAGCGCAACTAAGCGTTGTTGCGGAGTGCCAGAAATTCCCACAGAATAGTCATGCCCCGCAAAAAGCTCACGCGATTGCTCAACAAATTCCTGAAGTGCAGCAACTGCTTCTTCTTCGCTGATGCCCGTTTGGTCACGATCTGTTGCGGTGTAGCTTTGCAGAGCGTTTTTTAGATTCTGTCCAATGCCGATATAATCGACCACCAAACCACCGGGCTTATCCTTAAACACCCGGTTCACGCGAGCGATGGCCTGCATCAACCCGTGACCTCGCATGGGCTTGTCAATGTACATTGTATGCATCGAGGGAGCATCAAATCCCGTAAGCCACATATCCCGCACAAGGACCAGCTTCAGTGGATCTTTGGTGTCTCGCGCACGTTTGGCCAAGAGATCACGGCGGGCTTTGTTACCGATATGTCGCTGCCAATCCACCGGATCAGAGGCCGAGCCAGTCATGACAATCTTGATCACGCCTTCATTGTCGCTTTCTGAATGCCAGTCTGGGCGCAATGCAATGATAGCATCATAAAGATCAACGCAGATCTTCCGGCTCATACACACAACCATGCCTTTGCCATCCAGTGCCTCAATGCGACCTTCGAGATGGGACACGATATCGGCAGCAACTTTTTGCAACCGCAAAGGCGCACCCACAAGCCGCTCGACGCTGCTCCAACTGGCTTTGGCCTTTTCCTGCTCCGACAGGCTCTCATCATCGAACAACGCATCGACAGCCGCATCAATCTCGGGCAGCTTATCTTGCTCCAGCTCGACACGTGCCAACCTGCTCTCATAGTAGATCGGCACCGTCGCCTTGTCCTCAACCGCTCGGCTGATGTCATAGATATCGACATATTCGCCAAACACCGCTGGGGTGCTCACATCCGCCGCCTCAATCGGCGTGCCGGTAAACCCAGCAAATGACGCATTGGGCAGAGCTTGGCGCACATAATGGGCATAGCCATAACGCCGCTCACCCGTGACACGGTTGAGCTTTGCATCAAACCCATATTGGCTGCGGTGGGCTTCATCGGCTAGCACAATGACATTGCGCCGGTCCGACAACATCGGGAAATGCTCTTCCCCTGTTTGGGGCGAGAATTTTTGCAAGGTCGAAAAGATCACGCCGCCGGATTGGCGATCCAGTTTTTCGCGCAAGTCCGCGCGGTCTTCGATCTGTTCGGGAGTCTGGCGGATCAGATCCTTGCACATAGCAAAGGTCCCGAACAGTTGATCATCCAGATCATTTCGGTCGGTCAAGACAACTACCGTGGGGTTGCCCAAATCCGCAGACCGCGCCAAAAGCCCCGCAAAAAACGCCATCAAGAAGCTTTTGCCAGAGCCCTGCGTGTGCCAGATCACCCCTACCTTACGGTCGCCATCCTCGCTAACCGCATCAATCGCGCTGGCCAGGGCTTTGCGTGCGCCGTGGAACTGGTGATACCCCGCTACAATCTTGAAAGGCCCATCCCCCTTGTCGCCAAACACCGTGAAATCGCGGATCAGCTGCAACAGGTATTCCGGCCGAAACACACCACGCAGCAGGGTTTCCATCTCTTTCGGGCCTTCCGGCGTGAAATCATCCTGTGCGCCCGTTACCGTGCGCCATGGCATGAAACGGTCTTCGCCTGCACTCAGAGACCCGATCCGCGCCAGTAGCCCGTCTGAGGTGATTAGCACCGCATTGGTGCGAAACAGCGAGGGGATCTGCTGTTTATAGGTTTGCAATTGATTGAACGCGTCATGGATCGTGGCGTTTTCACTGGCGGCATTCTTAAGCTCAATTACAGCCAAAGGCAGACCGTTGATAAACGCCACAACATCCGGGCGGCGATTATGCCCGCCTTCAACCACGGTGAACTGATTGGTCACGGTCAGATCATTGTTGGATGGGTTGGCAAAATCGATCAGCCAGACTTTGTCGCCCTTGATCGTTCCGTCCGCGCGGCGATATTCAACGTCGATACCGTCGACAAGCAAACGGTGAATGCGCCGATTCTCTTCAATCAGAGATGGTGTTTCTGAAATCTGCACTTGCCGGATCGCCGAATCCAGTGCCTCTTGCGGAATATCTGGATTCAACCGTTTTGCGGCATCTGACAATAAATCGCGCAATAGAACCTCGCCAAAAGATCCGCGCGCCCTTTCGATGCCATCCGGTGCAATCAACTGAGGATCTGCAAAGCGCCAACCGAGGTCTTGAAGGATGTTAAGAGCTGCAAGCTCAACAAGATCTTCCGTAAAACTCATTTCAAATCCCTACTACCGCGCACGCTGGCCGAACTTGACATTTGCCGCGACATAACACATTTTGAGGACAGCTCATCTGCCATGCGTAGAAGGAGTATTCGAGGCCGCTCCGGGAAACCGGCGCGGCTTCAGCCGTTTCATGGGTTCTTGTTCGCACTATCCCGTTCCTTCCTGAGCTTACGAATACGATGTTCTCGCTCAGTACAATACGCTGTTTTTAATAGGAAATTTTCGGATCGAGCGGATAGAATAACCAAATACTCCTCTCGAATCCACAACAAGGTGTTCGTTTCACTCCCGCGGCGGTTCTCCCAAACATCAATCTCAGTACAACTGTCCGCATTTTCGATAATCCACCGAATCCACGTTAGGCGTTCACATCGCCGTAAATCCGGCAAACGGTCATCTTCGACGCGCCCTTCAGAAATCAGGTGCCAAAACCCTGCCCATTTGCGCTCATGCTCTGGATTGCGACGCGCAGTGACCCTTGATCCTCGAAATCGCAGATCATAGCGCAGGATGTCTCCCTGAAAAACGGCATAGAGGCCGTTCTCGTAGCGAGGCCAGTCTCCATCAAAATCATTGAATGAAACTAAATCAGGTAGAGTCATACGGCCCCGCCGTTGGGAACCCATCGCAATAGGTTGAACTTCTCTGCACCAAACGATGATGTCCGTGTCAGGATGTTATCTCCCAACCTAATCTTCAAATCGTCAATCAACCGCAGTTTGGCCTCGCTGCCTTCAAGCCCCCTATTCTGATAAGCAACCGCACCGATCAACAGATCAGCCAGTTGCAATATCGGGCTTTCGTGTGAGCGAATTTGCTGTACACGGCGAATTGTCTGGTGGTCGAAGTCATAGATCTTATTGCAGAGAACATCGTGCATATGCTGGACTTTATCGCTGCCGCGCGTGTCCTTGATGTCCAGATAAACATTATAGGAATGCGGCGCTGAAAACACATATTGCAACATGAGATAGTACATCTTGTAGTACCAATCATCATGAGTTTGGTCGAATTGAGCGTGATTCAGGATGGACTTGTCAGGAACGAGAACACCCCGAAATCGTAGGGATGTATCATTCAGGAAAAAGGCCAGCAGCTCACGGTAAAATGGCAGCGCACCATTCGAAACCTTGGTCCATTTGATCTCAAACCCCGGCGCGATATTGTGCCTATCCTTGATACCGCGAATAGCGTTTGAAATGCGCCGGATTTCCGACGCGTCGCAATATACGCCACCCAGCACCATGACCCGCTCCCGATCATTCTCCAGATGGCAGCTTTCGTCGCAATAGATATTGATCAAGCGGGCCGTCAAGCCAGGCTCCTTTCCGCTGTTTGCTTCATAGTGAGAGAAGCATGTTCATGCGCCTGCATACCTAGAATATCTCCCCCAGCTTTTTGATCGCTTTCCTGATTTCATTGTCCGAGAAATTCGACTTAGAGAGCTTGGCTTTCCATTCAGGGGTGGCAGCGACATTGTTTTTGATACTTTCAACTGTGATTTCAACGCCCTGACGGTTTAACACTTGCATCGCGTCATCCACAGTGGCCACGCATTCCATCCAGTCCCGTGATGCACCCTTGAAGTGTTTTTGCAGCCAGTCGATTGCGTCGCTCAAACCATATTGGGAGACTAGCGGTACAACTTCCGAGAATTTGCTCGCCGGACGGTTGCCTAGAATACGTTTGCTTTGTGCGTTGGTCGAAGTCGTCTGCCGTATCCAGCTCCGCTGTCGAGCCATTTCGCGAACGTCATCATTGAGCCGTTTACAATGAGGACCCGCAGCGCGTCGTTCAAAACTGCTGGTGGACCAGCCCATTCGTCGATGGATCAGGTAGTTTGCTTTCATAAGGCGCACATTCCCAACCAGTAGATCATCTGATTGCAGTGCGTCTACGTTGGCCGCTACCATGACAACTTCGCGCTCTGCCTCTTGCTCAGGTGTCAGGACTGGTGCGCCGAACATGTCTGTTGCGAAAATCACGTTGGATTGCTTCGTATCCAGTTCATCCTCGGCCTCCGCGTCTTTCAGACGGATTTCACCGGACATGAGCTTGGGCAGGAGGAGGTCACGCAACTGGGCGAGGGTTTGGTTTTCTTGCTGATTTGCGTAGAGCTTTTCGAAAAGAGGTTTAAACAAATTGACTGCGGCGCTCTCGACCTTTCTGGAACCCAAACAGACCCTCATCCCCTTTAGGTCCTGCTTGGTGACGTGGCCCAGTCCGGTCGTTTGCTTGTCACGCGCAATCTCAGCGAATTGAGGGCGCAGGTATTTGAGCAAGAAATACAGGAGCGACAGGTCAACTTCCCCGTTGGGCCTGACAGCGAAAATATGCTGGTTCAGCCAAGCCTCGCCGCCTGACCAAATGAATGTGTCGATAGAAGTGTCCGGATTTCCCGACCAAGAAAATAGCACCTCTCCGTTGCTGATCCGGAATTTCGCGCCAAGAGCGGTGTTGGTGTGTTTGGTGGTCTTTGTGATCCCTGCCTTCAGTTCCGCGATTTTGATTACCGGTAGGGCGTCTGGTTCGGTTGAGAAGTGCATGTTCTTGTATGCCGCGCCGTTTACCCAATCGGTGAGGTCGTGCAGCACGCGCTTCTCCCAACCCTCCGGCAAGCCATCGTCGCCTAGCTTTGCGGGGAAAAGGGGGGCGAGGGTAGCGGCTGTTTCGGGGGGGAAGGCGTGGCCCATGATGGCAGCGGGGTCAATGAAGCCTTCCATTTGGCGGTGGGTGGGGCCGAAATCGACGAACCAATCCCGAAACAGTGCCTGCGCCATCTCTTCCAACGTATCATTCATCCGCCGATTCAACTCGATTTTGTCATCGAGTGATGCAAGAAGCCGAGCTATGCCAGCTTGCACGTTCGGCTTAGGCAAAGGAGTAACAAAGCGCTTCAATGAAGTTAGCGGTTGCCCGATACCGGGTGTTCCAACCTGAGAGCCAAACCTGAGAATTTCGGCTCGGCCAGCCTTTGACTTGAAGTAGTAATATAGAAACTCAGGGACCGCCTTTGTTCTGTCGGCCCTGAATTTCATCATACTGGAAGAAAGAACTATACGTTCGACACCAGCCGGTATGAGTGCGACTTCCCCAATTGAGCCACGATGTGGAAAGACAAGATCGCCGGGATGCACAATACAGTTTGGTATTTCGTCCGCGAACTCTTCCGGCACGAACACCCAGTCGCCCTTTAGGGTTTTGTCAGCGCCGATATTGGTGCCGCGTATGACTGGAACGCCGGTTTTGGTGTAGACGTCGGCTTTCATTCTTGAACCGAATGGCCCAATCGCAATGGAGCCTTTCTCTGGTGCAGCAATTTTGCCAAGTTCTGTTGTAGCAAACTCAGTCATGTTGAACCGTCGACAGAAGCCTAGAAACCTTCAGCTCATGTTTCCGTGCAGCTTGGAACTGTTGAGTGAGAGTTTCTGTCAAAGACGCAAACTTCTCTTCAAACGGCACTCCATCGCCTTCATCCTTAGCAGCCCCGACATACCGCCCCGGCGTCAGCACGTGGTCGAACTTGCGGATGGTCTCCAGCCCTTCGGATTTGCAGAAGCCAGGTGTGTCGGCGTAGGCCTCCCAGCTCTTCTCCTCCAGCGTCTCGGGCTTGGCGCGCCAGCGGCGGTAGGTGCCTGCGATCTTGTCTATGTCCTCATCCGAGAACTCGCGCCGCACCCGGTCCACCATATGGCCCATGTTGCGGGCGTCGATGAACAGCACCTCTCCGCGCCGGTCTCGCAGTCCGTTGGCGGATTTATCGCGGCTCAAAATCCACAGGCAGACGGGAATTTGCGTGGAATAGAAAAGCTGCCCCGGCAGGGCGACCATGCAATCGACGCGGTCCTGCTCGATCAGTTTTTTCCTGATCTCACCCTCACCGCTGGTTTGTGAGGACATGGAGCCATTGGCCAGCACCACCCCCGCATGACCGCGCGGGGCAAGGTGGTGGATGATGTGCTGTATCCACGCAAAGTTGGCATTGCCTTTGGGTGGCGTTCCGTATTGCCAGCGCAGATCCTCGGCGAGACGATCCCCGCCCCAGTCCGAGATATTGAACGGTGGGTTTGCAAGGATGTAGTCGGCCTTGAGGTTAGGGTGACTGTCTTTGTGAAAACTGCCTGCACTGTCCCATTCGATTGCAGCATCAATCCCATGCACGGCAAGGTTCATTTTCGCCAACCGCCATGTGGTATGGTTAATCTCTTGGCCATAGACAGCGATATCATCCGGGCGGCCACCGTGTTCTTCGATAAATTTCTCGGATTGAATGAACATGCCGCCCGACCCACAACATGGATCGTATACGCGCCCCTGATAGGGTTCGAGCATTTCAACAAGGGTGCGAACCACAGAACGCGGCGTGAAAAACTCACCGCCCCGCTTGCCCTCTGCGCTGGCAAAGCCCGAGATGAAATATTCATAAACCCGGCCCAAGAGGTCGCGCGCGCGGTCAGCGCTGTCATGCAGTTTGATGTTAGAAAACAGATCAACCAATTCGCCGAGCATGGTTTTATCCAGCGTCGGGCGTGCGTAGGTTTTGGGCAAAACACCTTTCAGGGTTTCATTGGTCGGAACGGCCTCAATGGCCTCCATCGCGTCATCAATGATCTTGCCGATGTTCTCAGAGCGGGCATTTTGCTGGATATGTGACCATCGGGCCTTTTCCGGCACCCAAAAGACATTTTCAGCCAGATATTCTTCAGGGTCCTCTGGGTCGGCGTAATCGTCCTCGCTCAGCCGATCATGCATCGCCTGAAAGGCTTCCGAGATGTACTTTAGGAAGATCAGACCAAGGGCTACATGCTTGTACTCGGACGGCTCCAACGAACCACGCATCTTGTCTGCAGCTTTGAAAAGCTCTGCGGCGAAATCAGAATCGGATGCACAGGAATGATTTGACATAAAATTGGGGCCATTTCGTCTTTTTCGGCACCATAGGTTCCGCAACATCCAAAGTCGACAAGATATCAGTTTGCGCTCAGGAATTCAGCGTGAAAGCGCATTGAGCCGGACGACAACGAAACAGCAAGTTAACTTTCCAAAACAAGTATCTGCCCCACCTTGAGATTCTTGGCATTCAAATCCAGTTCTCGGATGATGTATTCACCGCCCCCACCGTAGACATGACGCCGATAACCGTTCCCCTCCGCGTCGATGAACAGGCAACGGATATCGCTGTAATCACCCCAGACACCGGCAATGGCCATCAACGGAACCCCCTCAGGCAGGCGTATCACCTTGTCAAACGTGCGGTAATCGATGCCATAATCGCGGGATTGGGCGTAGGACATGGTGAAATGGTCATGCGGGAAGTACATTGATTTTCCTTTTCAATTCAAAGGCTGTGGCTATGGCCGCGTTCACGTTCATTTAGTTCTCGTTCAGCAGTTGCTCGGCGCGTTTCGCTAATTTCAAGCTGATCTCTAAGCCCTCTTGAAGCGTCTCGTAGGTCTGTTCCTCTCTCAGCAAGTCGGCCAATGTGGTGACCGACAAGAGATGCGATTTCATCAGCAGCGCCACGCAATGCGCCAACCCATTCACTTTGCTCTCGATCCCGGTCGTCGAGCGTGCCTCCAAGGCGTGCAATTCCTGCGCTGAGGTTTCGCAGGCCGTCACTAATCGTTCGACGCAGGCGAGCAAATCGCGTTCCAAGGCTGTCATGGGCGTCGTCATTTATTGCCCCCTGATTTCGATGCAGATGATTGGCGTGCCCGCTATCGTGCAGGTTTTCAATTCGGTCTGCTCCGGGTCCAGCGTCAGCCAGATCTGCCCCGCCTGTTCGATCCGTGTCAGGCCAAGCTCTGTCATTTCCAAGCGCGTCAAAAAAACCATCCAAAGCCAGCTCACCGCCATGGTCGAAACGATCCACGCCATGATCAGCCCCGCGATCACCCAAGGCGATATCGTCAGCCAGCGCCGGATTATCTCGCTGCGCCTCTGTAATTCGCTCCTGCTGTCGCTCAGAAAATAGCGAATATCGGTCTCGATGGTATTCAGCGCGCTTGTCGCAATGCCGCTCAAATCGCTCCTGAAGCGCTCCAACTGAGAATTCATCAAGGCGGTGTGTTCCTGCCTGATCACATCCAGATCCGCGTTCAATTTCTCGCTCAGCCGGGTCGGCTTGCCAGTTTTCATTGAAAATCTCTCCTTTCAGCCGCCAGCGTTCGCCTGTCTCTGGGTCTTCGGCGGTAATGTAGTTTTTGCCGGCGCGGGGAATATCGAACCCTGCATCTGTCAGAGCATCGACCATGCTCGCGCGGTCGGTGATTGTGCCAACGCTGATCTGGTCGAGAACCCAGTCGTGGAGTTCCTCACGTCCCTGCGCGCGGCTCGGGGCCTCAGCTGTCACCTGTACCTCTTGGGCGTGCTCCAGATCCAACGGATCTGCCCAGCCATGGGTCTTGTTCATCAGATCGCGCAGACTGTCATAGGCATCCTGATAGCCCGGCGGCGCGATATTGAGGCTGTTGCCAGTGGTCAGCTCCAGCCGGGGGGTACAGAAATGCAGCTCGACCCGATCTTCGTGGGTATGGCGGACCCAGAGCATGTCATATTGCTCAGGGTCCATTCCTGCGAAAGCCAATTCTTCAAAGGCATCCATGACTTCGGTCTGCTGGGCCTCGGTGGGAGCATCGCCATGGGCGAAACTGACAACACCCGCGCGGTAGGTCCATTGGTTGCGGCTGGCGTCAATCAGCGCCTCGGTGCGATCAGGATTGCCGCGTAACACCTCCGGCAACGGGTTGCGCATGACTGTCTGCGGCTGGCCATCGGAATCACGGATCAAGTCACGGTTGGCATCATAGACCAGCACCTCATCCGCGATCAGATAGCCGACAGGGCCAGCTCCCGCGCCTTTGCCGTTGGGAAAGAACTTGATCAGCATTCCCGCACCTCATCAAGGATCTGGGCAAGCTGACGTTCGATCACCACGAGCTGACACGCAAGGGCCAGCGTATCGAGGTCGATCCGCCCAGCGAGCAAGGCGCGGTTCGTAGCACGAGCGATCTGGTTGAGGTTGCCACCGATGCGGCCGACCGCCAGCGTCAAGGCCGGATCAACGCGTGGCATGGTCTTTCGACGACGCGCCTCAGTCAGGCCAAGCGCCTCACGCAAGAGAGTTGCAGCAGGTACGCCAGCCGCCTCAGCCTTCGCGCGTAACCCAGCCTTTTCGGCGGTGCTGCACCGAAAGACAAATGTATCGGTCAGAGCTGCTTTGGCGTGGGGCTTGCCCCCGCCGGTGGGGTTCGAAGGGGAGGCTTGCCACCCCTCGCAAGGTCCCATGTCAGAAGCATCAGCGTATGACATGGGTCGCCTTGCTCTTTGCACTGAAAACGGTTCTGTTTTACCCATCAGCCAAGCCCTGCTGCCTGAATCTGCAACGGCGTCACCAGTTTAGCGGCCAAAAGCGCCGTGATCTGGCTGGGCGAAATGTGCCGACAAAGCGGACTGCGATCTGTGATCCAAACCGCCAGCCCTTTCAGCGCCTCGGCCTCTTTGGCTTTAGCGTCCTCTCGCTGGATCTGGGCTTCTTGAACATACCTCTGCCAACGAACAGAGTTGAACCAGTTATCCGAAAAACAAACCTTGGAACGGGTGAACCCCGCGCTTTCACTGGCATAGGCCTGAACCGCCTCAATCAGGTCGCCAGCAGCAACATCATTCGTCAGGATCTCCCGAATCGCCAGCAAGCAATCCGTTTTCCGGCGAATGCGATCTTCGGGATATGTCGCCAAGATTTTCTCAGCTTCATTATCCGTTTCCACCTCTCGCGAAGGATATGGATTTATATTTGGTTTATATCTGTTCTTACATGATTTGCCCTCAGGGGCAGACGGCTTGCCCTCTCGGGCAAATGTATCATTTTCCCATTTGGTCTTCTCGATCTGCCCATTTGGGCAAATGCAATCGCCCAACGCATACCAGCACGTTCGATCATAACGGTCATCGCTAAAATTTCCCTTCAGGATCAGCTTTGATGTAAGCAGCTTATCCAGCGCTGTGCGGATCTGCTTTTCGGTCAAGTAAGGAAACAGCTCGGCAAATGCAGAGATTGAGTTGTAGGTCCAATAGCGCCCATCCCGAAGATTGCGCCGGTTGGCTTGGTTCTTCTCGATCCAGAAGGTGATGTTCTGGAAAATCACAGCCGCGTTTAGCCCTACCAACGCGGCAATGTCAGGATCAAAACTATGGCGGCTCATCGAGCGCCCCAAACCGGCGTCAGAACCGCAGGAAAACCCCCTGTTTCACCGGTATCATGTTCACTGATAGTTCCAGCTTTGTCTTGATACTTTTTTCGATCTAAATTATTGTTTAATAACGATAAAGTATTGGATTGCAAATCCGTGTACACCGGTTCGATTCCGGTACTCGCCTCCACTTCCTTCAATACCTCCACCTCGCGACGCAAAGACGAAAGCGCGCCTCTCTTAGGAATCGCGCCCCGCCGGGATAACCTCATAACCCGGTTCTTCAGGTTCATCGTCCTGCATTTCAGGTGGAAAGCCGGGCGCGCGGATGTCGAGGCCGGTGGCGTCTTCCAGGCGTTTGATGATGTTGGGCGACAGTTCGCGTTCGCCGTAGCGTGCGATGCCGTCCTCGAAGATCTTGATCATGATCGGGTTGATCTCAAGTGGGACACCCGCGCGGTCGGCGACGTCCTGAAACAGGCCGATATCCTTTTTGACAAGGTCCATTGTGAAGGAAATATCCCGCGAACCGTTCAGGATGACCTGGCTTTCGGTCTCATGCACAAACGACGTACCGGACGAGATTTTGATCGCCTCATAGGTCGTGTTCAGGTCCATCCCGGCGGCTTTGGCGGTCACCAGCGCTTCGGCGCAGGTGATCAGGTTGGCGGTTGCCAGATAGTTGGTCAGAACTTTCAGAACCGAGGCCGAGCCCAGATCGCCCGTATGCAACACCCGACGGCCCATCGTTGTCAGGAAGGGCAGGATTCGCTCAAAGGTATCCCGGTCGCAACCCGCGAAGATCGAGATATTGCCGGTTGCCGCCCGGTGGCATCCGCCGGAAACCGGGCAATCAACCGCCGCCCCGCCCCGCTCGATGACCAAGGCACCCAGCCGCTTGGCCTCGGCCTCGTCGGTGGTGGACATCTCCATCCAGATTTTGCCGGGGCCGACCTCGGGCAACATCTCCTGCATGACAGCGTCCGAGGCGGCAGGCGATGGCAAGCAGGTGATCACCGCGTCGCAATCGCGCATCAGCTGGGCCGGGCTTTCGGCGGCCCTTGCGCCCTTTTCGACGAATTCTGCCACCAGGTCTGCATTGAGGTCATGGACCGTCAGGTCGATCCCGTTGCGCAGCAACGAGCCCGAGAGTTTTCCGCCCACATTTCCAAGTCCGATGAACCCAACTTTCATTATTCGCGTCTCCCTGCGTGATTTCCGGTATGCGACCATGTCGCGGGCACCGCGTCATGCCGCCCAGCGACGCTGGCAGGTCGCTTTTCATCCTAGCCACGCGATGGTGGTCGCATCGCGCTTGACAACCTGCCCGCACGTGCCGCATGTCCCTGTCGTTGGTGTCGGCGACAGCCGATGAAAAGGGAATGCGTCAACGGGTTATCCGCCAAACGCAGCCGCCCCCGCGACCGTGACCGGAGAGGGTGCCCAATGCCACTGGCTGCAAAGCCGGGAAGGCGGGACATCCGACAGAGGAGCCAGACGAACCGGGCCTCTGACATCCGCAAGCCGGGAGACCTGCCAGCACCCGAAGTTGAAACCGGGCGGGGTGTTCCGGTGTCGGGTCCATGTGCATCGCGTGGCCCGCATGAAACCCCGTCCCCCGCGAAGAGGATTTGGGGGGATGAGAGACATGACCGAGACTGCGCCGGTCGAGCTGCTGGTCTGCACCACCTGCCGCCGTGGGCTGCCCATCGAGGATGATGATCAGCGCCCTGGCACATTGCTGCACAAAGCGCTGGAACAGGCGGATCTGCCCGAGGGCGTCACGCTGAAAGCCGTAGAATGCCTGTCGAACTGCGATCAGGGCTGTTCCATCGTGCTGCGCGGCGGGCCGGATCGCTGGACCTTTGTCTATGAGAACCTCAATGAGACCGACCATGTCGAAACCATCGTCGACGGTGTCACCAAATACCTCGCGACCGAGGACGGTCTGGTCAAATGGCGCGAGCGCACCGAACATTTCCGCAAAAACTGTGCGGCCCGTATTCCCCCGATTGGAGCCCTGAAATGAGCAATCTCGAAAAACTCCCCGTCACTGTGATCACCGGCTTTCTGGGTTCGGGCAAAACGACGCTGGTCAAGCATCTGATGCAGAACCCGCAGGGCAAGCGTCTGGCCGTGGTGGTCAACGAATTTGGCGATGTGGGCGTCGATGGCGACATCCTGAAATCCTGCGCGATCCCGGATTGCCCGGCGGAAAACATCATGGAACTGGCCAATGGCTGCATATGCTGCACCGTGGCTGATGATTTCATCCCCACCATTGAGGCGCTGATGGCGCTGGAGCCGCGCCCCGATCACATCCTGATCGAAACCTCAGGCCTCGCCCTGCCGAAACCGCTGCTCAAGGCGTTCGACTGGCCCGATATCCGGTCGAAAATCACCGTGGATGGCGTGATCGCTCTGGCCGATGCCGAGGCTGTCGCCGCCGGTCGCTTCGCGCCGAATGTCGAAGCTGTGGATGCGCAGCGTCTGGCCGATGACTCGATCGACCACGAAACGCCCCTGTCCGAGGTGTTCGAGGATCAGATTTCCTGCGCCGACATCATCCTGCTGACCAAACCCGATCTGGCCGGTCCCGAAGGTGTGGCGAAAGCCAAAGAAATCATCGCGGCCGAAGCCCCGCGCCCTCTGCCCGTGGTTGAAGTGGCCGAAGGTGCCGTGGACGTGCGCGTCGTGCTGGGCCTTGAGGCCGCCGCCGAGGATGACATGGACGCTCGACCGTCGCATCACGACGGCCACCACGACCACGAGCATGACGATTTCGAAAGCATCATCGTCGAACTGCCGGAACAGACCGAACCCGCCGATCTGGTTGCCAAGATCGAACGTCTGGCGAATGAGCTGAACATCCTGCGCGTCAAAGGTTATGCCGCCGTTCAGGGCAAGCCCATGCGTCTGCTGGTGCAGGCCGTTGGCGCGCGCGTGCGTCACCAATATGACCGCCCATGGGAGCCCGGCGAGGACCGCCGCTCGCGCCTTGTGGTGATTGCCGAGCATGACGACATCAAAGAGGCCGCGATCCGCGATATCCTCGTGGGTGTGACCGAGGCCGCCGAGTAAGCCATGCACGTCGTCTTCCGCGAAAGCCACGGGTTAGAGGAAACCGAGACCCCGACCGATCTGGGCCAGAGTCCGGCGGATCTGGTGGTGCTGTCGTTTTCGGACAGTGACCTTGGCGCTTTTGCGGCGGGCTGGCATCGCGGTGGCGGCCCCGAGGGGCGGATGCCGACGATGCGGCTGGCGAACCTGACGGCGCTCAAGCACCCTCTGTCGGTCGATACCTATGTGGAACAGACGCTGGAGGGCGCAAAGGGCATACTGATCCGCCTGATCGGCGGTGTGCCCTACTGGTCCTATGGCTTGCAACAGGTTCTGGCGCTGGCGCAGGCCAAAGGGATCGCGCTGGCAGTGCTGCCTGCGGACGGGCGCGAGGATACGCGGCTGGATGACTATTCCACCCTGCCCGTCTCGACCCTGCGGCGGCTGGCGCATCTGTGCGACACCGGCGGAGAGGTCGCGGCACAAGCCGCCCTGGCGCAGATGGCGCTGGCAGCCGGGCTTTATGCCGGGCCGGTGATGGGGGCCAAGACGTTGCCGGAATGCGGTGCGTGGTGCCCGGATCGTGGCGTGATCCCGGTGGATACGGCGTTTTCGGGCGGTGCGAAACGCATCCTCGTCACCTTCTACCGCGCCTACCTGACCTCAGCCGACACCGCTCCTGTCGCGGCTCTGATCCGCAGCCTCCGAGCCCGCGGATTCGAGGCGGTGGGCCTGTTCGCCCCCTCTCTGAAAGCCCCCGTCGCGACAGATTGGCTGCGCCAACAGGTCGTGGCACTGGCCCCGTCAGCGATCATCAACGCCACCTCCTTCTCGGGCAAAGGCGCGTCGGGCACCTCGCCTCTGGACGCCGCCAACGTGCCGGTATTTCAGGTCGCGCTGGCCACCTCGCGCCGCAAGGCATGGGCCGAGGCGGAACGCGGGCTATCCCCCGCCGACCTCGCCATGCATGTGGTACTGCCCGAAGTGGACGGGCGGATTTCAGCGGGCATCGCCTCGTTCAAGGAACCGGGCAAGCGCGACCCGCATCTGGAATATTCCCGCTTCGCCCACCGGGCAGAACCCGAACGGATCGAAGCGATCATCGACCGTGTATCCGGCTGGCTGGCCCTGCACGACAAACCCAAGGCCGATCAGACGCCTGCGCTGGTGCTGTCCACCTATCCCGGCAAGGACTGGCAGATGGCCCATGCGGTTGGCCTCGACGCGCTGGCCTCGGCAGAGGCTATCTTGGATGATCTACAAACACAGGGATACAGCACTGAGGATCGCGACCAGCCCGAGGGTGGGCGCAATCGCGCCCGCCCTGGGGGGCGGGTCGGGCGCGATCCGGGGTTGCCGCCCCGGGAAACAGGTGAAGACCTCGCATCCGAACTGCCAGACGCCCGGATTTCATGGCCGCTGACGGACTACCTGACCGCTCTGGCCGAATTGCCCGAGACCCTGTGCACCGCTCTGCAAACCGTCTGGGGCAAGCCCGAGGATGACCCGGCCTGCGCCGATGGAGCCTTCCATTTCACCGCCCTGCGACGCGGCAAGGCCCTGATCGCACTGCAACCCGAACGCGGCACGCCCGAATTGCGCGATGACGATTACCACGACCTCTCGCGCACCCCGCGCCACGGCTATGTTGCGTTTTACCTGTGGCTGCGCCAAGGGCTGGGCGCGGATGCGCTGATCCATATCGGCGCGCATGGCACACTGGAATGGCTGCCCGGCAAATCGGTCGCCCTGTCCGCCGCCTGCTGGCCCGAGGCGCTGATCCGCGATCTGCCGGTGATCTACCCGTTCATCGTCAACGACCCCGGCGAGGCCGCACAGGCCAAGCGCCGGATCGGAGCCGTCACGCTGGGCCATATCCCGCCCGCGCTCAAGGAAAGCGGCACGCCGGATCGGATGGTGCGGCTGGAATCGCTGCTGGACGAGTTCTCGAACGCTGACGGTCTGGACCCCAAGCGCCGCGACCGACTGCAAGAGGATATCCGGGACGAGGCGCAGGCGATTGGGCTCGAAAGCGACCTCGGCCTGGATCAGGCCACCTGCACCGCCGAGGCGATCACCCGCATCGACCGCTTTGTCTGCGACATCAAGGAAAGCCAGTTCGGCGACGGGTTGCATATCTTTGGCCGGGTGCCCGACGTGAGCGGCAATTTCGACCCGGCACCCTCGGCCCATGCCGAACGTGCGGCCCTGCTGGACGCGCTGGCGGGCAAACGGATCGAGGCTGGCCCTTCGGGTTCCCCTTATCGCGGTCGGTCGGATGTGCTGCCAACGGGGCGGAACCTCTACACCACCGATCCACGGTCTGTGCCCACCCGCGCCGCCTATACCCAAGGGGTCAAACTGGCCGAGGAACTGGTGCGGAGGCATTTGCAGGAAGAGGGCGATTATCCCAAGGGGCTGATCGTCGACCTCTGGGGCTCGGCCGCCATGCGCACCGCCGGGGAAGAATTCGCCATGGCGCTGCACCTGCTGGGCGTCAAGCCGGTCTGGGACAAGGGGTCCGAGCGCGTCTCAGGCATCGAAGTTCTGCCGATCACCGACCTCAGCCGCCCGCGTCTGGATGTCACCCTGCGCGTCTCGGGACTTTTCCGCGACGTGTTCCCGACGCTCTCTGCGCTTTACGGTCAAGCGGTGCGGGCCTTATCCGAACGGGATGAGGCACCGGACTGGAACCCCTATGCCGGGCAGGCCCCGGCTGCGCGCGTGTTCGGCCCCGCGCCGGGCAGCTATGGCGTGAACATGACGCAACTGTCTGAAATTTATACGGATGAGGCCCGCACGCAGGCGGGTGAAGCATGGTTGCAGGCCAGTTCCTATGCGCTGGAAGGCGAGCATATCGCGCAGGACGTCGATGGGATCACGCAGCGCGTCGCCAATGCCGACAGCTTTGTCCACCTGCAGGACCTGACCGAGACCGACCTGCTGCTGGCCAACGATTACGCCACGCACGAGGCCGGGTTTGCAGCGGCCAAAAAGGTGACCGGCGGCGAGGCGCAGCTGTACCATCTGGACAATACCAACCCGGACAATCCCCGCGCGCGCACCCTGCCCGAAGAGATCAGCCGCGTTGTCCATGCCCGCGCCGCCAACCCTGCTTGGATCGCCGGAATGCAGCGGCACGGGTTCCGGGGCGCTGCCGAGATCGCGGCGACATTGGATCACATGGCGTCCTTCGCGCATCTGTCGGGCACGGTCGCGCCGCATCTGTTCGATCTGTATCACGACGCAACGCTGGGCGATCCGCAGGTCGATGCCTTTCTGGCCGAGGCCAACCCGCAGGCCCATGAGGCCATGCAGGACCGGTTCCGCGCGCTGTTGGAGACCGGGCTGTGGAACACCCGCCGGAACTCGATCCGCGCCGATCTGGAGGGGCTGGGATGAGCGCCCCCGTCATACAGGGCTGGTGCCCCGGCGCACACCGCCCGATGATGTCGGGCGACGGTCTGGTGGTGCGGGTACGACCCCGACTGGCGCGTCTGACGGTCGATCAGGCGCTGGGTCTGTGCGACCTTGCAGATCGGTTTGGAAATGGCACCATCGACCTGACCAACCGCGCCAATCTGCAACTGCGGGGGGTGGAGGATTATGACCACCAGCCGCTGCTCAAGGAACTTGCGGCGCTGGACCTGCTGGATGCCGAACCTGGCATCGAGGTGCGGCGCAACATTCTGGTCACGCCGCTGTACCAGGCGGGCGATTTGACCGCGCGCCTGACGCAGGAACTGATTGACCGGCTGGCGGAACTGCCTGCCCTGCCCGCAAAGTTCGGCTTTGCCATCGACACCGGGCCCGCGCGCCTGCTGAGCGCGGATTCAGCGGATATTCGTCTGGAAACCGGCGTTGACGATCTGATCCTGCGCGCCGACGGCTGCGAGACCGGGCGGCCTGTGGCCGAGGCCGACGCCATTGACCATGTCATCGCTTTGGCACGGTGGTTTGCAGGAACATATACGCCCGAGACGCGCCGCATGGCACGGGTCACCGACGCTTTGCCGCAGGAATGGCAGGGACATGCACCCGGCCCGGTCGGTAAAAAACTGCGCCCCGGCCCTTGTGAACTTGGTGCGTTGTATGGTGCCGCTTTTGGGTCGCTGCCTGCCCGCAAGCTTTATGATCTGATTGACGACAGCGGCGCAACCGCCCTGCGTGTCACCCCGTGGCGGCTGATCCTGCTGGAAGGCGGGGCGGCGATACCTGCCCCGGACTTCGTCACCGATGGCACCGACCCGCTGATGAGCACCGACGCCTGCCCCGGCGCGCCATTCTGCCCGCAGGCGCAAGTGGAAACCCGCGACATCGCCCGCGCCCTGGCCGCGCGCGTTCCCGGCAGCCTGCATGTCTCGGGCTGCGCCAAGGGATGTGCCCGCATGGGCCCCGCCGACGTCACTTTGGTCGGCAACAACGGACGATTTGATCTTGTCAAACGGGGCCGCGCAGGGGATGAGCCCTGTCAGCGCGGGCTCAGCCCCGAAACACTTTTGACCATGGACCTGACCTGATGCCCTATGAATACGAAACCGACGGCGCAGCGATCTACAAAGAGAGCTTTGCCACCATCCGGTCCGAGGCCGATCTGGCCCGGTTCGACGCCGACGAGGAGCAGGTCGCCGTCCGCATGATCCACGCCGCAGGCATGGTCGGACTGGAAGAGTTCGTGCATTTCTCACCCGGTTTCGTGACCGCCGCCCGCACCGCGCTGGAAAATGGCGCGCCGATCCTGTGCGACGCGCGGATGGTCAGCGAAGGTGTGACCCGCTTTCGCCTGCCCGCCGACAATGAGGTGATCTGCACCCTGCATGACGACCGCGTGCGCCCGCTGGCGGCTGAGATGAGCAACACACGCTCCGCCGCCGCGCTGGAACTGTGGCGGCCGCATCTGGAGGGTTCTCTGGTCGCCATCGGCAACGCGCCCACGGCGCTGTTCCACCTGCTGAACATGCTGGAAGACCCCGACTGCCCGCGCCCCGCCGCCATCATCGGCTGCCCGGTGGGTTTTGTCGGCGCAATGGAATCCAAGGACGCGCTGTGGGAGGCGCAGCCGGTGCCGTCCTGCATAGTAAAGGGCCGTCTGGGCGGCAGCGCGATCACTGTGGCCGCTATCAACGCCATCGCGAGCCGCGCCGAATGAGCGCGGGTAAAATCTATGGCGTGGGCCTCGGCCCTGGCGACCCGGATCTGATGAGCGTCCGGGCCGACCGGCTGCTGCGCAATGCCCGCCACGTGGCGTTTTTCCGCAAGCCGGGCCGCAGCGGTCAGGCGCGCAAGATCGTCAACGGCATGATCCCCGGAGACGTGGTGGAATTCCCGATGGAATACCCCGTCACCACGGAAATTCCCGTGACAGACCCGCGCTACAACGAATTGCTCGCCGCTTTCTACGAAGACTGCGCACGACATCTGAAAACGCTGGCCGACAAAGGCGAGGACGTTGTTGTTCTGTGTGAGGGTGATCCGTTCTTCTACGGGTCATTCATGCATCTTTACAGCCGCTTACGCGATGAAGCTGATGTAGATGTGGTGCCTGCAATTACTGGCATGTCCGGCGCGTGGACGGCAACGGGCGACCCGATCACATGGGGCGATGATGTGCTGACCGTGCTGGTCGGAACCCTGCCCGAGGATGATCTGGCGCGACGTATGGCGCAAACCGATGCGTTGGTTGTGATGAAGATCGGGCGCAATATCGACAAGGTCAAACGGGCGCTGAAGACTGCGGGTCTTTTTGACCGGGCCTGGATCGTCGAGTTTGCGCAGATGCCCAATCAACGGGTGCGGAAGCTGTCCGAGGACGGGGACGGCATTACCCCTTATTTCTCGATTATCATCGTGCATGGCCAAGGACGGCGACCATGAGCGGATGGGTCAAGATCGCCGGGCTGGGCCCCGGTGATGAACAACTGGTGACGCCCGAAGTATCCACAGCGCTGGCCAAGGCCACTGATGTTGTCGGCTACATTCCCTATGTTGCCCGTGTTGGCGACCGTGAGGGCTTGACCCTGCATGCCAGCGACAACCGGGTCGAAATCGACCGGTCCCAGCACGCGCTGCAAATGGCGGCTGAGGGGAAACGTGTGGTCGTGGTTTCGTCGGGTGATCCGGGCGTGTTTGCCATGGCGGCAGCAGTGTTCGAGGCTATGGAAAACGGGCCGCGTGAATGGCGTGATATTCCGGTGGACGTACTGCCGGGCATCACCGCGATGCTGGCAGCCTCGGCCCGTGCCGGTGCGCCCTTGGGCCATGACTTTTGCGCCATTAACCTGAGCGACAACCTCAAGCCATGGTCCCTGATCGAAAAGCGCCTGCGCCTTGCGGCACAGGGCGATTTCGCCATGGCGTTCTATAATCCGCGCTCGAAATCCCGCCCGGAAGGTTTTGTAAAAACGCTGGAAATCCTGCGGGAAGAATGTGAGCCAGAACGGTTGATCCTGTTCGCACGGGCTGTGACTCGGGCGGATGAAGCGATCCGAATCTCAACGCTGGCCGAGGCGACACCGGATATGGCCGACATGCAGACGGTTGTGATTGTCGGATCCTCTCTGACGCGCGTGATCGAAGGCGACGGCGCGCCGATTGTCTATACGCCAAGGTTCACTCTGGCCGAGGGTCAGGGATGAGCCAGCCAGTCCAGAACTTGCGCGACCGAGGACAGTTCCTGCCGGGGCGGCAGGCTGGGCCGGTCGATCATCAGGACTGGCACGCCCAGCGCCCGCGCGGCGTCCAGCTTGGCGCGCGCGCCGGTGCCACCTGCGTTTTTCGAAATCACCAGTTCGGTGGCGTGGCGTTGCATCAGCGCAAGGTCGCCCTCAACCGTGAACGGCCCGCGCGAGACGACAATATCGGCGTTTGGCAGCGGCACATTGGCAGGTTCGTCAACCAGCCGCAGCAAATAGTCATGCTGGGGTTGCGCGGCGAAATCCTGCAGGTGCATCCGGCCCACAGCCAGAAAGACGCGCCGAGCGGGGCCTGCCAGTGCTGCAACGGCCGCCGGAATGTCCGGAACATGCTGCCAGCGGTCGTCGTGCTGCGGAACCCAGGCCGGTCGGGTCAAGGCAACCAGCGGAACACCTACGGCTTCGCAGGCGGCGATGGCATTCCGGCTCATCTGCGCGGCAAAGGGATGCGTTGCGTCCACAACATGCGTGATCGCGTTGTCGCGGATATAGCTGCGCAGCCCGTCGGCCCCTCCGAACCCGCCGACGCGCACCGGCAAAGGTTGCGGGCGAGGATTGTCCACACGCCCGGCGTAAGAGTAGATTGCGCGCACCCCCCTATCGGCAAGGCTGCGGGCCAGCGCATTGGCTTCGGTCGTGCCGCCAAGAAGCAGGAGGTTGGGCATGAATAAGGCTCCGTGGCTGACCATTCTGGGGCTGGGCGAAGATGGACTGGATGGCCTGCCGCCCGCAAGTCGTCAAGTGCTGGATCGGGCCGAGGTCGTCATGGGCCCGCCCCGTCATCTTTCGCTGATCCCCGAAACACAGGCTGAACGGATCGAATGGCCCGTGCCGTTTGCCGATGGCATCCCGATCCTGACGGGTCTGCGCGGGCGGCCAACGGTTGTGCTGGCCTCGGGCGATCCTTTCTGGTTCGGTGCGGGCTCGGTCATTGCCAGAACCTTTGACGCGGGCGAATGGACTGCCCTGCCCGGTCAATCCACCTTTTCGCTGGCCGCTGCCCGGTTGGGTTGGCCGCTGGAAAGCACGCTGACATTTGGGCTGCACGCCGCGCCGCTGACCCGGCTGAGACCGCATCTGGCGGCGGGGTTGCGTGCCATTTTGCTGCTGCGCGATGGCAAGGCGGTGGCTGAATTGGCCACCTATCTGACCGAGACCGGTTTCGCCGACAGCGCGCTGCATGTGATGCAAGCCCTGGGTGGGCCACGCGAAAACACGCAGACCGTTACACTGACCGAAGCCTTGCTGGGCACGTTCGATCACCCGGTCTGTGTCGGGCTTGAGGTCACCGGCCCCGGACTGGCATTCCCCAAAGCATCCGGCAAGCCGGACGACATCTTTGAAACCGATGGTCAGATCACCAAGCGGCCCATCCGAGCGCTGACCCTGTCCGCGCTGGCACCGCAACGGGGCGAGCATCTGTGGGATATCGGTGGCGGAACCGGTTCGATCAGCATCGAATGGCTGATGTGCGACCCGACCCTGACCGCAACCTCGATCGAGCCGCTGGCCGAGCGTGCAGACCGAATTAGGCGCAACGCGGACACGTTGGGGCAGGATCGACTGGAGGTCGTTCATGGCACCGCGCCCGATGCTCTGCCGGGCTTGGCCATGCCTGATGTGGTTTTTATTGGCGGCGGGCTGTCCGAGGCTTTGCTGGTCTGGCTGCGCGACAACCTGAAACCGGGCACGCGGCTGGTCGCCAATGCCGTGACGCTGGAAAGCGAGGCTTTGCTCGCCCAATGGCACGAGGCCCTTGGCGGCGACTTGCTGCGGATTGAATTGGCGCAGGCGGGCGCTCTGGGCCCCCGCCGCGGATGGAAATCCGCCTATCCGGTGGTGCAGTGGAGCGTGACCCTATGATCGTCGCCGGTCTTGGTTTTTCCAGCTCCGCCACGGTGGACAGCCTGAAGGCGGCCTATGATCAGGCGTCCTCGGGCCATGCCGTGGATGCGCTGGCGACGGTCGCGGACAAGGACGGCCACGCCGCGTTGGACGCCTTTGCGGCAATCGTCGACCTGCCCTTGCACCTTGTTGCACCCGCTGACCTGGCCGGACAGCGCACCCTGACATGCTCAGCCCGCAGCCGCGCCAGCTATGGCACCGGCAGCGTGGCCGAAGCATCCGCCCTTGCCGCCGCCGGACCCGGCGCGCGGTTGATATCCCCAAGACAGATTTCAGACGACCGGCTGGCGACCTGCGCCTTGGCCATCGGAGGACCAACATGACCGTTCATTTCATCGGCGCCGGACCGGGCGCCGCCGACCTGCTTACCTTACGCGGGCGCGATATCATCGCGTCGTGCCCGGTGTGCCTGTATGCGGGCTCGCTGGTGCCGGAGGAGATCCTGAGCCATTGCCCCGAAGGCGCGAAGATCGTGAACACCGCGCCGATGGATCTGGACCAGATCATGGCCGAGATCGAAGCGGCTCATAAGGCGGGGCAAGACGTGGCCCGGCTGCATTCAGGCGATCTGTCGGTCTGGTCCGCGATGGGGGAACAGATCCGTCGGTTGAAAGAGATGGGCATTCCGGTCAGCGTCACGCCCGGCGTGCCGTCTTTTGCCGCCGCGGCAGCGGCTCTGGGCACTGAACTGACCCTGCCCGGACTCGCGCAATCGGTGGTGCTGACCCGGACGCCCGGCCGTGCATCTTCGATGCCCGAAGGTGAGACGTTGGAGAACTTCGCCCGCACCGGGGCCACGCTGGCCATTCACCTGTCGATTGGCAATCTGGACAAGGTTATCGCTGACCTGACCCCGGCCTATGGCGCGGATTGTCCGGTGGCCGTTGTCTATCGCGCCAGTTGGCCGGATGAGCGGATCATCCGCGCGACCTTGGAAACGTTGAAAGATGCACTGGACGAGAGCATCTCGCGCACCGCGTTGATCATGGTCGGACCAGCGCTGGCGGGCGAAGGGTTCGACGAAAGCTGCCTGTATTCTAAGACCTATGACCGTCGGTATCGCCCGCAAAGCGCGGACAGCCCGTGGTCGAGCTGGAGTCATGGTGATGACTAACCCTCCCGGATTGCTGATCTCGGCGCCGTCCTCGGGCACCGGTAAAACCACCGTCATGCTGGGCCTGTTGCGGGCACTGGCCGAGGACGGTCTGACGGTGCAGCCCTTCAAGAGCGGGCCTGATTACATCGATCCGGCCTTTCATCGGGCGGCGGCGGGGCGGGCCTCGTTCAACCTCGACAGTTGGGCGATGGGCGATCCGCTGCTGAACGCGATCTCAGCGCAGGCGGACGGGGCGGATATTGTGGTCGCCGAAGGCTCGATGGGGTTGTTTGATGGCGTGGCCAGGCCCGGGGAGCTGGGGCATGGCTCCAGCGCCGAGACAGCGCAGCGGATGGGCTGGCCGGTGGTGCTGGTGCTGGATGTGGGCGGACAGGCGCAATCGGCGGCGGCGACGGCGCTGGGGTTCAAGATGTACAACCCCGATCTGCCCTTTGCCGGCGTGATCCTGAACCGCTGTGCCAGCCTGCGCCACGAGCGTCTGACCCGCCTGGGCATGGAGCGCGCAGGCCTGCCGGTTCTGGGCGTGCTACCAAGACGCGGTGATCTGACCCTGCCCGAGCGGCATCTGGGCCTGATCCAGGCCGTTGAGCACCCCGATCTGGAAAGCGCCATCGCCGGATATGCGGCCTTCCTGCGTGAGCATGTAGATCTGGAAGCGATCAAGCGGGCGGCCTCCTCAGGCCCGGCTGGGCCATCGTCAGCCGCGCTGCCGCGCCCCCCGGCCCAGCGAATTGCATTGGCGCGGGATGCGGCATTTTCCTTTACCTACCCACATTTGCTGGAAGGCTGGCGCAGGGCTGGGGCCGAGGTGTTGCCCTTCTCGCCTTTGGCGGATGAAGCTCCGGCGACGGATGCCGATCTGGTCTGGTTGCCGGGTGGATACCCTGAGTTACATGCGGGCACTCTGGCCGCTGCTGATACCTTCCTGACCGGAGTGCGTCGCCACGCCGAAACCAAACCGGTTCACGGCGAATGCGGCGGGTACATGGCGTTGGGCGAAGGGTTGATCGACAAGGACGGCACGCGGCATAAGATGGCCGGGCTGCTTGGGTTGGTCACATCTTACGAAAAGCGCAAATTCAATCTGGGCTATCGCCGGGCTGAACTTCTGGCCCCGATGCCGGGACTTGCGGCAGGGACAGCCCTGCGGGGGCACGAGTTCCACTATTCCTCGATTATCGAACAGCCCGATGCCCCCTTGGCGCGGGTGTTTGACGCCGAGGGAACCGAAGGCCCCCAAACCGGATCAGTGCGTGGCAACGTCACCGGCACGTTCTTTCACCTGATTGCCGAGGCCTCGGCATGAGCGGTTTTGTCTCTTTCGTAGGCTCAGGCCCCGGTGACCCGGAGCTGCTGACGCTCAAGGCCGTGGACCGGATGCAAAAGGCCGATGCGGTGCTGTTCGATGACCTGAGCAGTGGGCCGATCCTGACGCATGCGCGCGAGGATGCGGATCTGGTCGGCGTCGGCAAACGCGCCGGACGCCCCTCGCCCAAACAGGACCATGTGAGCCGCCTGCTGGTCGAATATGCGCAGACCGGTCAGCGCGTCGTGCGGTTGAAATCCGGCGATGGCGGGCTGTTCGGACGGCTGGAGGAGGAACTGGTGGCATTGCGCGCGGCCGGGATCGAATACGAGGTCATTCCGGGCATCCCCTCGGCCGTTGCGGCAGCCGCCGCTGCTGGCATCCCGCTGACACGTCGCCTTACGGCACGGCGGGTGCAATTTGTCACCGGCCATGATGTCAGTGGGCAGTTGCCCGACGATCTGAACCTGCCCGCTTTGGCCGACGGAATGGCCACGACTGTTGTGTTCATGGGCAAGCGCACCTTTCCCCTGCTGGTCGAGGCGCTGCATGCCCATGGACTGCCATTGGACACGCCCGCGCTGATGGCGGAATCCGTGTCGACCCCCGATCAGGTGCTGCACCGTTCCACCATCGGCGCGCTTGCCGACACGCTGAAATCCGAAATCGGCACGGCCCCTGCCCTGATCCTTTATGGTCCATTGGCGGAGTTGGATGATGTATGATCTGACCCTGATCGGGATCGGCACCGGCAACCCCGATCATGTGACCCGGCAAGGCATTGAGGCAATCCGCGAGGCCGATCTGATCCTGATCCCGCGCAAGGGTGAGAACAAGGCCGATCTGGCCGGACTGCGCGAAGAGATCATTGCCACGGTCACGGACAGCTCGCCGCAGATCGCCTATTTCGACATTCCCAAACGGCGGTCCGAGGACGGTTATTTGCAAGGCGTGGATGAGTGGCACGACGCCATTGCGCTGCGCTGGCAAAAGGCGATCTCGGCCCATCCGACGGCCAGCAAGGTTGCCCTGCTGATCTGGGGCGACCCGTCGCTTTATGACAGTTCTTTGCGCATTGCGGCCCGGCTGAATCCGCAGCCGAACAAGCGGGTGATCCCGGGCATCACCGCGTTGCAAGCGCTGACGGCGGCCCACGCAATCCCGATCAACGAGATCGGTGCGCCTTATGTCGTCACCACGGGGCGACGTTTGCGGGACGAAGGTTGGCCCCCGGGCGCATCGAATGTCGCCGTCATGCTGGATGGAGAATGTTCGTTCCAGTCACTGGAGATGGCAGATTATGACATCTGGTGGGGCGCCTATGTCGGAATGAAGGAAGAGATTCTGATCCATGGGCCTCTGGCCGACGTGGCCGAAGAGATTCTGGCCAATCGCGCCAGACATCGGGCCGCACATGGATGGATCATGGATATCTATCTGTTGAAGCGACGCGCTGACTAACAGGTAACGGCACAAGAATGTGAGTGCGCCGACACGCGAATTCTGGCATCAAGCAGTTAGCCAAGTTGACGGAGGGCCTGCGATGAAACCTGTCGTTGCGTTTGCGTGTTTGCTGGCTCTGCCCGCCTTTGCGGATGAGCCTTTGCCCGGATGGGCCGTGTTTGACAGCGAAAAATCCTATGAGGCGTTGGTCGCTGACACGAAAGCGGCGGTGAAGGCCAATGGGCTGATCGTGGTCACTCAGGCCGGTCCGACCAAGGCCGCTGCGGCGCGTGGGATTACCATCCCCGGCAACCGCGTGATCGGCGTGTTCAACAACGATTTTGCCGTGCGCGTTCTGGAAACCTCGACCGCTGCGATGATCGAAGCGCCGATCCGGTTTTACGTCACCGAAAATGACGATGGCACGGCGACCTTGTCTTACAAAACACCCAGCTTTGTCTTCCAGCCTTACGCTGACGAAGGCGGCGCGGCGCTGTCTGCGATTGCCGAAGAATTGGACGCAAAGTTTCAATCCATCGCGGATTCCGCAGTCAAATAGTCACACTGGCGTGATCCGGCTTGCCTCTGTTAGGGATGTCAGACATTTGCTTCCCATTGGCTAATTCGGAGCATGACTGATGCAGGACCTGTCCCCCCGCGCTGCGGACCTTCTGGCCCAACGGCTGTACGAGGCGGGTTGCCGCCACGCATTCGGGATGCCGGGCGGCGAGGTTCTGACGCTGGTTGATGCGCTGGAAAAGGCGGGCATCACCTTCCATCTGACCAAGCACGAAAACGCCGCGGGCTTCATGGCCGAGGCCGTGCATCACCGCGACGGCGCGCCCGCCATTCTGGTTGCGACCATCGGGCCGGGTGCGATGAACGGGATCAACGTGGTGGCCAATGCGTTTCAGGACCGCGTGCCGATGATCGTGCTGACCGGCTGTGTGGATGCAGACGAGGCGCTGACCTATACCCATCAGGTCATGGACCATTCACAGGTCTACCGCTCGATCACCAAGGCCACCTATGTGATGACCGCCGAAGGCGCGGATATCATTGCGGATAAGGCAGTCTCTCTGGCCAATCAGCCCCGCCCCGGCCCGGTCCATATCGACGTGCCAATCTCGGTTGCGGATGCGCGTATGTCTTCGCCCAAACGCCGCCGCCTGGCCAAGGTGGCGGCTGTAGCCCCGGAAGGCGACTGCCTGTCCAAGGCCCGCCGCTGGGTGGCCGAGGCCGAACGTCCCGTCGCGATCATCGGGCTGGATGTGCTGTATGACGACTCGCGCAGTGTGGTTCAGGCGTTTCTAGAACATTTCAGCATTCCTTTTGTCACCACTTACAAGGCAAAGGGCGTGATCCCCGAGGATCACCCTTTGTGTCTGGGCGGCGCGGGGCTGTCGCCTCTGGCCGACAAACATCTGGTGCCGCTGATCGAACAGTCCGATCTGGTTCTGTGCCTTGGCTATGACCCCATCGAAATGCGCCCCGGCTGGCGCGAGATCTGGGATCCGGACGAAAAGCGCGTCATCGACATCTCGGCCGTGGTGAACGATCACTACATGCATCAGGCCGGCCTGAATCTGGTGGCCGATACCGGCCAGACGCTGGAGGCGATTGCCAAAGGCAACCCGGCCCGCGCCACGTGGCCCGGTGGAGAGCCCGCTCAGGTCAAGGCCGCGCTGGCGCAAGCCTTCCCGCAGGACGACGATTGGGGGCCTGCGGGTGTGATCGCCGAAACCCGCGCCGTGCTGCCCGGCAACACGCTGGCCTCGGCCGATAGCGGCGCACACCGCATCCTGCTGAGCCAGATGTGGGAGTGCCAAGAGCCGCGCGGGCTGATCCAATCTTCTGCTTTGTGCACAATGGGTTGCGCCCTTCCGATGGCGATGGGCCTGAGCTTGGCCGAACCCGACCGCCCGGTGATCAGCTTTTCGGGCGATGCAGGGTTCTTGATGATCGCCGGAGAGCTGTCGACCGCTGCCGAAATGGGCGGAAATCCGATCTTTCTCGTGTTCGTCGACGCCTCGCTGGCGCTGATCGAATTGAAGCAACGCCAGCGCCAGATGGGCAACCGGGGCGTCGATTTCGACCGTCACGACTTTGCCGCCATGGGCCGCGCCTTTGGCGGCTATGGACATACCGTGCGCAACCGCGCAGAACTGCGCGCAGCATTGAACGAGGCGATGAAGGCCGACCGCTTTACTGTGATCGCCGCCGAGATTGATCGTGGAGGGTATGATGGCCGCATCTGAAGGACCGCTGAAGGGCGTCAAGGTTCTGGACCTGTCGCGCATTCTGGCCGGACCGACCTGCACGCAATTGCTGGGCGATCTGGGTGCAACCGTCATCAAGATCGAAAACCCCGCGACCGGCGGGGACGATACGCGGCAATGGGGCCCTCCGTATGTTGCGGATGGGGATGGCAACCGCTCGGACCTGAGCGCCTATTTCATGTCGGCCAACCGCAACAAGAAATCCGTTGCCATCGACATCGCAACGCCCGAGGGACAGGCTGAAATCAAACGCCTTGCCTCGCATGCCGATATTCTGATCGAGAACTTCAAGCCCGGCGGGCTGGCGAAATACGGGCTGGATTACAACAGCTTGTCTCAGGATCTTCCGGGACTCGTCTATTGCTCAATCTCCGGATACGGGCAGACCGGACCCAATTCCAGCAAGCCCGGTTATGACCTGATGGCGCAAGGCTATGGTGGGATCATGTCGCTGACCGGCGATACCGATGGCGCGCCGATGAAAGTGGGTGTTGGCATCGCCGATGTCATGTGCGGCATGTATGCGACTGTCGGCATTCTGGCGGCGCTGCGTCACCGCGATCTGACCGGCGAAGGCCAGCAGATCGATCTGGCGCTGGTGGATTCGCAGGTGGCCTGGCTGATCAATGAGGGCGTGAACTATCTGACCTCGGGCGATGTGCCCCAGCGGCGTGGCAACGGGCATCCCAATATCGTGCCTTACGAGGTTTACGAAACCTCCGATGGCCACGTGATTCTGGCAGTTGGCAATGACAGCCAGTTCCGCCGCTTCTGCGATTTCATCGGCCATCCCGAACTGGCCGACGAGCCGCGTTTCGCCACCAACCCCGCGCGGCTTGAACATCGCGATGCGCTGAACGCCGTGCTGCGTCCGGCAATGAAATCCCAGGCAACGGCCACGGTGATTTCCGAGCTTGAAACCCGCAAGGTGCCGGTTGGCCCGGTGCGGACACTGGATCAGGTTTTTGCCTCGGATCAGGTGGCAGCCCGTGGCATGCAGATCGCCATGCAGGCCGATCCGGCCGAGGTGAAACTGATCGGGAATCCCCTGAACCTGTCACGCACGCCTGTAACATATCGGCATGCCCCGCCGGTGTTTGGTGCGGATACTGATGCAGTTTTAGGCGCTGAAAACCCCTTCGAAGACTGAAACACTTGCCCATTTCGGCGGCAAGTTGCTGAAACATGCCCTTGAATCGGCGGTTTTTTTCAATTTTTACACACACGGCTTTTCACCAATTCGAGAGCAGGGTCGATACTGTTACGACGCGCCCGCACACTCTGATAAATCGAACAGTGTCAAATATCGCAATCAGATTGGACCCAAGTATGAAACAAGACGTTTTTGGACAATTGAACACCCTCAGCCACCCGGCAGCCGTCGAAGCGTGGGATGGTGTTCTGCTTGGGTTCATGGCGCACGCGGCAATCACCCCTCAGCATCTGGGCAAGGTGCTCGAGCTTGAGCCGGACTTCGCATTGGGTCATGCGATCAAGGGTCTGTTCATGGTTCTGCTGGGTCGGCGCGAGATGTTGCCCGTCGCGACCGAGGCTTTGGCCGCAGCCAACACCGCAATGACACGCCAGACCGTGTCGGCGCGTGAGAAGCTGTATGTCGATGCCTTGTCGCTCTATCTAGCCGACCTGCCCTCGCAAGCTGTGCAGAAATTCGAAGAGGTCCTGCGCGCCCATCCGACCGACACGCTGGCGATGAAACTCAGCCACGCGACACGGTTTGTGCTGGGAGACGCGGCGGGAATGCGTCGGTCGATTGAACGGGTTCTGCCCGCCTACGAGCCGGATCATGCCGGACGCGGCTATCTGCTGGGCTGCCATTCCTTCGCGCTGGAAGAAACTGGCGCCTATGAAAAGGCCGAGATTGCCGGTCGACAGGCCCTGTGGATGGTGTCGGACGATGCCTGGGGTCTGCATGCTGTCGCTCACGTCCACGAGATGACAGGCAACGCGCAACTGGGTCTGGACTGGCTTGCCGGGCGCGAGGACGCCTGGGCGCATTGCAACAACTTTCGCTATCACGTCTGGTGGCACAAGGCGCTGATGCATCTGGATCTGGGTCAGGTCGATCAGGTGATGGCGCTGTATGATCAGCATATCCGCAAGGACAAGACGGATGATTATCGCGACATCTCGAACGCGACCTCGCTGCTGTCGCGGTTGGAGCTTGAGGGCATCGATGTTGGCAACCGCTGGGAAGAACTCGCCGATCTCAGCGCCGCGCGGACCGAGGACGGCTGCCTGATCTTTGCCGACCTGCATTACCTGCTGGCCCTGACCGGCGACAACCGCGCGGACGCGACGGGCAAAATGTTGCAGCGCATTCAGAAGGATGCGCAGCGCAATCAGGGGGACACCCCGATCCGCATGTCCGATCCGGGCATTGCTGCGGCCAAGGGCCTGGAGGCCTTCGGCGACGGGCTTTATGGCGCGGCCTTCGATTTCCTGTCGACCGCGCGCGCTGGCATGCAAATGGCAGGTGGCAGCCACGCACAACGTGATGTATTCGAGCGCATCACAATCGATTCCGGCCTGCGCGCCGGGCGTCTGGACGCGGTGGAGCGCATCCTGGACGACCGGCGCGCCAAACGTGCCGGGGGCGAGGACAATTACGCACTTGCGCGCCGCGCCCTGATCGACGCGGCCCGCGACAGCGGAGACGCTCAAAGCGTCCCGGCCGAATAACAAAAAGACCAAGAAGGACAGAAAACGTATGGCGACTGCATCGCCCGCTTCTGATTTTGCGCCTGTGGCGGCCCCGGTGGCCGCTCCGGCAACCGTGCGCGACCCGCGACTGGATTTCTATCGCGGCATCGCGATGTTCATCATTCTGGTTGCCCATATCCCCGGCAACCCCTGGACAAGCTGGATTCCGGCGCGCTTCGGGTTTTCCGACGCTACCGAGATCTTTGTGTTCTGTTCCGGCATGGCCTCGGCCATCGCCTTTGGCGGCGCGTTCCTGCGCAAGGGCTGGTGGATGGGCACCGCCCGCGTGGCGTTCCGCATCTGGCAGGTCTATTGGGCGCATATCTGTCTGTTCTTCTTTGTCGCCATGACAATGGCCGCGCTTGATAATTCCGGCCTGTTTACAAAGAATTACGTCTCGTCCCTGAACCTGCAGCATTTCTTCAACGATCCGCTGCCGCAGATGGTCGGGATTTTCACCCTGACCTATGTGCCGAACTACTTCGACATCCTGCCGATGTATCTGGTTGTGCTGGCGATGATGCCGCTGTTCATGGCGTTGTCGCGCATCGGGTTCTGGGCCGTCGCGCTGGCTTCGGTGTCGATCTGGCTGGTGGCTCAGACCGGCGCGCTTGCCCTTCCGGCCGAGCCTTGGTCTGACCGGCAATGGTTCTTCAACCCGTTCGGCTGGCAGCTGCTGTTCTTCACCGGCTTTGCTTTCATGCGCGGCTGGATCCCTGCCCCGCGGGTGTCAAAAACACTGATCTGGGCGGCGATTGCGTTTCTGGTTCTGTCCGCGCCTATTGGGTCGTGGAAAGTGTTCCTGTGGGTGCAATCCGCAGCCCCCGGCCTGGCCGAAGAAATCCGCGAGATCTGGCCCCTGACCAAGGAACTGCGCGGCAAGACCGAGTTCGGCCTGTTCCGCTATATCCACTTCCTGTCGCTGGCCTATCTGGGCTGGGTCGTCGCGGGTGAACATGGCCACCGCCTGATCGCCTCGGGCCACAGTGTCGGCGCACGGGTTTGGCAAGTGGTGCTGAAGCTGGTGACCAAAGTCGGCCAGCAATCCCTTGCCGTATTCGTCTTCTCGATGGCGGCAGCCCGTCTGATCGGTGTTGCGCTGGATCAGGCCGGGCGGGATGCCGCCACCGTTTTCGCCGCCAACATGATTGGCTTTGCCATGATCATCGCAGTGGCCTATCTGGCCGGCTGGTTCAAATCTCATCCGTGGAAATCTAAGAAATGACTTTGACGCGCCGCGCATTTCTGGCCTCAACCTCCGCGCTGTTTCTGGCGCCCGCCACCTTTGCCTCGGGCGGAGACGTGCCATTTGACCGCGATCATGTGATCGAGTTGGCCCGTGAACTGGCCAGCCGCCCCTTTGCCGAGCGTGAGATGGTGCCGCAGGAATGGCAGGACCTGACGTACCAGCAATACCGCTCGATCCGGTTCCGTCTGGATCGCGCCCTTTGGTACGAGACCGAGACCCCCTTCAACGTCGATTTCTTCACGCCGGGCCTGTACTTCCCGCGCACGGTCAAAGTGTCGACGGTGGAGAATGGCATGACCAAACCGGTGGCCTTCGATCTTGCGATGTTCGACAAGTCGGATGAGGTTCCGACCCTGCCTATCGACGACACGCTGGGCTTCTCGGGCCTGCGCCTGCGCACCGAAATGCACCGCCCCGGCAAAACAGATGAGTTCTGCGTCTGGCAGGGGGCCAGCTATTTCCGCGCCATCGGCCTGCACGAGGTTTACGGTCTGTCCGCCCGCGGTCTGGCGCTGAAAACCGGCGATCCGGATGGTGAGGAATTCCCGGAATTTATCCGCTTCTGGCTGGAACGCCCGGAACCGGGCCAGCGCAACATGGTGGTCCACGCGTTGATGGACAGCCCCAGCGTGACCGGGGCCTATCGTTTCAACGTTACCGCCGGTGCCGACTGCATCATGGATGTCGAAGCCACCCTGTTCCCGCGCACCGAGCTGGATCACGTCGGCATCGCGCCTGGAACCTCGATGTTCCTGTTTGATCAGACCAACCACAGCCGGTTCGACGATTTCCGCCCCGCCGTGCACGACAGCGACGGGCTGCTGATCCGCAATGGCGCGGGTGAGGTTATCTGGCGGCCTCTGGCCAACCCGACGCGCCTGCAAATCTCATCTTTCGTGGACACCAACCCCAAAGGGTTTGGTCTTATGCAGCGCAAGCGCGAATTCTCGGACTATGCGGATCTTGAGGCGAATTATCACAAGCGCCCCAGCCTGTGGGTCGAACCGGGGGATGACTGGGGCAAGGGCACCGTCACACTGGTCGAGATTCCGGCCGATCAGGAAATCTATGACAACATCGTTGCCTATTGGCGTCCGGCGGAACCCTATGCTGCAGGCAGTCAGGTGGACCTCAGCTATCGCCTGATCTGGGGTGAAGAGCCGCAGCGCACCTCGATGCCGCGTGTCATCAACACGGCGATGGGTGTGAATACCTTTGGCGAAGGCCGTCTGGCCGTGATCGATTTCGAACCCAGCGAGTTGTTCGACGATCTGGACGCCATTCGCATTTTTGCCAATTCGCCCCATGCCGAAACCTCGGACGGCGTGTTGCAACGCAACCCGGACACAGGCGGTGTGCGTCTGGCCTTCTCGTTCCAGCCCGGCGACCGCGATTATGTTGAACTGCGCGCGCAGCTGCTGGTGGGCAAGCAACCGGCCTCCGAAGTCTGGCTGTACCGTTGGACCACATGAGCCGCGATCTGCATATCATGCCGCCCGAGGCGCCCTTGGCCATGCCCGCGCAGGATTTCCGCGCGGGGTTCCGCGATGCCGGGGTGCCGTCGGGCAAACGCCGATCCGCCGGGTTCTGGCGCGCGCTGGCCTTTTCGCCCGCCATGGCGGCAACGCTGGGCCTGCTCTGGGTCATGAGCGACTGGTTCGGGGCCGAGGGGATCAATCTGGTCGAAGGCATTCTGCTGGCACTGATCTCGTTCAACTTCTTCTGGATTTCCTTCACCGTCTGCACGGTGCTTCTGGGCATGATTTCCCTGTCCCGGCAGGACCGTCCGGTCAGACGGGAACGCGCGCAACCGCTGCGCGTGGCCCTGTTGATGCCGACCTATAATGAGGTCCCGTGGTTCGTGCTGGGCAATGCCCGCACCATGCTGGAAGAACTGCGCGCGCGGGGCGGTCAGCATGAATACGCGATGTTCATCCTGTCGGACACGCGCGACCCGGATATCGCCGCGCAAGAGCAAGCCAGTATCGAAGCGCTGCGCACGACCTTGGCCCCGGACCTGAAGCTCTATTACCGCCGCCGCCCGCAGAACACGGACCGCAAGGTTGGCAATATCGCCGATTGGGTCAGCCGCTGGGGCGCGGATTGGGACGCGATGCTGGTTCTGGACGCCGACAGCCTGATGACCGGCCGCGCCATCGCCCGCCTGACGGATTCGCTGGCGCGCGACCCGGGCGCAGGCCTGATCCAAAGCTACCCGCAACTGATCGGCGCGCAGTCGGTCTTTGCCCGGATGCAGCAGTTTGCCAATGGCGTTTATGGCATCGCCTTTGCCGAAGGTCTGGCCCGCTGGTGCGGGCAAGAGGGCAATTATTGGGGCCACAACGCCATCATCCGCACCAGGGCCTTCGCCACATGTGCCGGTCTGCCCAAGCTGCGGTCCTTGACCGGGCAGGAAAAGCTGATCATGAGCCACGATTTCGTCGAGGCCGGTCTGCTGCGCCGCGCCGGTTGGGCTGTGCGGTTCCTGCCGCGCATCCGGGGGTCTTACGAAGAAACCCCACCCACACTCATCGACCACGCCATGCGGGATCGCCGCTGGTGTCAGGGCAACCTGCAGCATCTGAAACTTCTGGGCTCGCGCGGGTTCCGCTCGGTCTCGCGGTTTCACATGTTCCATGGGGCGGTTGGATATCTGATGTCGCCTTTGTGGTTTGCGCTGCTGCTGATGTGGGCGCTGATCGGTCAGGGCGAAGAGGCCTCGGTTCTGCATTACTTCAGCCCCGATAATCCGCTGTTCCCGCAATGGCCCGAAATGACCGAGACGCGCCACGTGCTGATCATTCTGGTCATGTACGCCATGCTGCTGGCCCCCAAGGTTCTGGGTGTGGCCGCCCTGCCCCTCAGCGGTGTGCGCTATTCCGATTTCGGCGGCTGGCGGCGGTTCTTCACCTCGTTCCTGTTCGAGGTCATCTTGTCGATCCTCTACGCACCGATCCTGATGGTGCAGCAGATGATCGCCGTGTTCCGCACCGCCCTGGGCTTGCAAAAGGGCTGGTCGCCGCAAGCACGCGATGGCGGCAGCTATTCTCTGCGCACCCTGATCCTGTGCCACACGCTGGAAACCATCAGCGGCATCGCGCTGAGCGTTGGTATTCTCGCCGGATTGGTCTCGGTCTGGCTGGCCCCGATTGCGATCAGCCTTGCGCTGGCGGTCCCGCTGTCCGCGCTCAGCGGCGTGTCCGCAGGCACCGCCCGCCGCATGGTTGGCATGCGCGAGGATTTCGCCGAACCGGCCATCACCCGCTCGGCCCGTCGTCACCGGGATGAGTTGAAGCGGCTGATCGAAGGCAAAGGCACAATGACCCCGGCGGAGTAATCAGCCGCCGGGCAACCCCTCGTACCAGTCCAGCATCATGTCAGCCCAGCCACTGGGCACGTTGTGACCGCCGGGAAACAGCGCAAATTCCAGCGCACTGCCTTCGGCGCATCCCATCCAGTTGCGCCGCATGAATTGCCCAGTGGTCGAAAACCCGCTGGGCTTCGTATCCTCGCATTCGTTGGCGATGCGCCAGATTTCGAGGCCCGCAAAGATATCGCCCTGATGAAAGCGCCCGCCGCCCAGCAGACGCCCTTCTAACGGGACCACATTGTCGGTCCAACCATGGGTGTGGAACATCCGAACCGGCCCTTCGCAGGCTTCGGGATGCGGACGCCAGAACCCGCCCGAGACGGGCACATAGGCCGAGAATGTATCGGGTGCCGCGCAGGCCAGGTAATTCACCATGAAGCCACCAGCCGAGAACCCGCCAAGTATCGCGCGTTCACTGTCGATGCCAAAGCGCGCGGCCGCATCTTCGACCGTTTCGCTAAGAAACGCGGTTTCATCACGATCCCCAAAGCCCGGATAGAAGTTCCAGCTTTTGGTGCCGCCCCTGTCCGGTCGTTCCAGCGCTTCCGGAGCCATGACGGCATAGCCACGCTCTAGCAATGGGTCCACCATAGCGCGGTTTCTCATGGTTCCGGCACCGCTGCCCCCATAGCCATGCAGGAAAACCACCAATGGCGGGTTTTCGGCGTTTGGCAATTCTATGTGATATTCGCCCGACGGCGTCTGGCAGGTCCCTTGATCCGGACCACAATCGGCAAGGGCCGAGCTTCCTGCGCAAGCCAAACAAAAAGACAGCCAGTATTTCGTTTCCATCACGTCCCCTCGGTATAAGCTTCGACCGGCAACCCGGCGCGCACCCAGCCCGGCCCGGCGGCAGACCCCAGCATGCCTTCGGGCACATCGATGATATTGGTGAACCCCGCCTCGGTCAGTTGGTTGCTCAGCCGGGCTGAGCGGACCCCGCGGGCGCAGATCAGGGCAACGGGGGCGGATTGATCTCCGCCCGTCAACGTCGTCAAAGCCTGAACAAAATCGTCCCGCCGCATATCCAGCGGCTGCGCCCCCTGCCCGATGCCGGTTGCGCGCCATTCGCGCGGTGTGCGGATATCCACCAGCAGAACATCGCCCGAAACCGCCTGTTGATGCGCCTGAGATACGTCCAGCTGACCGCCCGAATAATCCTGCGGGATCAGACGATATTCCCGTATCGCAAACCCTGCTGCGATGGCGGCCCCGCCACCCAGCAAAACCCACCTTCGGGTCCGGTTTGTCCTGTCCGCCATGCGGCGCCCTCCTGCGCTGACGGGTGTTTTCTAACACAGCAGCGGGGCCGGTGCTGCGCGGAAAACCGGCCACCCGTTCAAGTTCGCGTCATTATTACGCAGGTTAATCACATCCGGAATACATCTTTTGAGGCCGTTCGAAACCTTGCAATTTTTGGACAGTCAATAAATTATCCTTACCAATTCAATCATATTGACCGCTCAGACCGGAGTATCGCACTTGTCCCTATTCCTCATCGCGGCCCTTCCCTTTATCGGAGCTGTGTTTCCAGCCCTCCTGATCCGGGCGGGACGAAACGCAGCCGCCTCGGCCGCTGGGTTGACCACCTTCCTGGCCCTGATGGGGTTGTTGATCCACATCCCCTCGGTCATGCGAGGTGAGGTCGTGACCGCCCGGTACGACTGGATACCGGGCCTGGGGCTGAACGCGAACTTCATGCTGGACGGGCTTGGTTTTCTGTTTGCCCTGCTGATCTTGGGCATCGGTCTGCTGATCATCCTCTATGCGCGGTTTTACCTGTCGCGCGAAGATCCGATGGGGCAGTTCTATACCTATCTGCTGCTGTTTCAGGGCGCGATGGTCGGGATCGTTCTGTCCGACAACATCCTGCTTTTGTTGATCTTCTGGGAGTTGACCTCGTTAAGTTCCTTCCTGCTGATCGGCTATTGGAAACACCTGCCCGAAGGCCGTCAGGGCGCGCGAATGGCACTGGCCGTCACCGGTGGCGGCGGGCTGGCGATGATCGCCGGGATGCTGATCCTGGGCAATATCGTGGGGTCCTACGATCTGAGTGTGATTCTGCAGAACAAGGAACTGATACAGGCATCGCCCTATTACATGCCCGCGCTGATCCTGATCCTGCTGGGCTGTTTCACCAAGTCGGCGCAGTTCCCGTTCCATTTCTGGCTGCCGCACGCGATGGCCGCACCGACGCCGGTTTCGGCCTATCTGCACTCGGCCACGATGGTGAAAGCGGGCCTGTTTCTGATGGCGCGGATGTGGCCGGTTTTGTCGGGCACCGATGCGTGGTTCTATATCGTTGCCACCACCGGTCTAGTAACCATGCTGCTTGGGGCGGTGATCGCGCTGTTCAAGGATGATCTGAAGGCGCTGCTGGCGTTTTCAACCGTCTCGCATCTGGGTTTGATCACCATGCTGCTGGGCTTTGGCACCAAGTTTGCCGCCGTGGCCGCCGTGTTCCACATCATCAACCACGCGACGTTCAAAGCCGCCTTGTTCATGACCGCCGGGATCGTCGATCACGAGACCGGAACGCGTGATGTCAAACGGCTGGGGGGTCTAAGGCACCTGATGCCGATCACCTTCACAATCGGCACAATCGCGGCACTGTCGATGGCCGGCCTGCCGCCGCTGAACGGGTTCCTCTCGAAAGAGATGATGCTGGAGGAAACCGTGCACACCACATGGCTGAACTCGCACTATCTGATGCCGGGTCTGGCCCTGCTGGCGGCGCTGTTTTCCGCCGCCTATTCCTTCCGTTTCGTCAGCCATGTGTTCCTTGGACCGCAGCGCGACGATTACCCCGCGCATCCGCATGATCCGCCTGTCGGGCTGTGGATTGCGCCGGCGTTCCTTGTGGTTCTGGTTGTGCTGATCGGCTTCTATTCCGCCGCTATCGTCGGCCCATTGGTGGCCGTTGTGTCCAGCGCTGTGATCGGGGGCGAGAAACTGCCCTATTACTCGCTGAAACTGTGGCACGGGTTTACTCCGGCGTTGTATATGTCGGTCGTGGCCACGCTGGGCGGTCTGTTCCTGTTGGCGCTGCACAAACGGGGCGAGTATGTGTGGAACGCTCTGCCCCGCCCCGAGGCCAAGGTGATTTTCGAGGCTATCATCAACGCCTTCACGCGCCTCAGCCAGTGGATTACGGATGAACTGCACAATGGGGTCCTGAGCCGCTACGCGATCATCTTTGTCGCCTTTACCGTAGGGCTTGGCTATTACGCCTATTCGACGGGAACCATCGGTGTCGAAACCCGTGTACCGATTCCCGCGCAGATCATTCCCATCATTGGCTGGATCTGTCTGGTCGGCGCGACGCTGGGCATCATGTGGTTCCATCGCAACCGTCTGCTCTCGCTCGTGCTGATCGGCGTTGTTGGCCTGATCGTTTCGGTTGCCTTCAACTATCTGTCGGCACCGGATCTGGCGCTGACCCAGATCTCGGTCGAAGTGGTGACGATGATCCTGCTGCTGCTGTCGCTGAACTTCCTGCCCACCGAGACGCCATGGGACAGTTCCGCCGCGCGGCGCTGGCGGGATGCGGCGATTTCCGTGGTTGCTGGCGTGGGAACCGGGGCGTTGATCTATGCGATCATGCTGCGCGACTTCGCCTTCCCGACGATTTCCGATTTCCATCTGGCAAACTCGTACAAAGGCGGCGGAGGCACCAATGTGGTGAACGTCATTCTGGTCGACTTCCGGGGCTTTGATACCTTTGGTGAGATCATTGTTCTGGGCATTGCCGCGCTGATCATCTTTGCCCTGACCGAGGCGGTTCTGGGCACCAATGTGCGCGGCTACCTGCTGAACCGCAAACCGCACTGGCCGCAATCGGGGGATTCACACCCACTGATGATGGTGGTTGTCACCCGTGTGATGATGCCCATCGCGCTGATGGTCGGGGCCTATATCTTCTTCCGGGGTCACAACCAGCCCGGGGGCGGCTTCATCGCCGGTCTGATCGTCGCGATTGCGTTTCTGATGCAATACATGGCCAGCGGCTATACCTGGGCGATTGAACGACAAAGGTTCTACTATCACGGCACCATCGGCTGGGGTGTGCTGATCGCCGCCGCCACCGGTCTGGGGGCCTGGTTCAACGAACGCCCCTTCCTGACCAGCGACTTCGGCTACATCAACTGGCCCCCGCTGGAAGAGTTCGAATGGGCCACCGCCATGTTGTTTGACGTGGGCGTGTTCCTGGCCGTTCTGGGGGCCGTGATGCTGGCGCTCGACAGCCTGTCGCGCTTTGCGTGGCGACCGGGCATGGCGCAGGAATTCCCGATGGATATCAACCCGCTGCGGGATGCCCCACAGGACGAAGTAGAAGAGAAGGAGCAGGCCTGATGGAAGCGCTGGTTGCCTCTGCCGTAGGCATTCTGACCGCCGCCGGGATCTTCCTGATCCTGCGCCGACGGACATTCCCGGTCATTCTTGGCCTGTCGCTGATCACCTATGCGGTGAACGTGTTCCTGTTTGCCACCGGACGTTTGGCCCTGAATGCGCCTGCGGTTCTGAACAAATACGAAGACGTCCCCTATACCGACCCGCTGCCCCAGGCCCTGGTGCTGACGGCCATCGTGATCTCGTTCGGGATGACGGCGGTGATCGTGATGATCGCCCTGTCGGCCTATCTGTCCTCGAAAGATGACCATATCGACATGAGCGCAAGCGACAGCGTGGACGCGCCGGAGGAAGACGCATGAACCACTGGATCGTTGCGCCGATCGTCCTTCCCGCGATCCTGGCCCCGTTCATTATCATGGTCCTGCGCTATCATCTGGACCTGCAACGCATCTTCTCGGTCTCGGGCGTCGTTGCCTTGCTGGGCATTGCCCTGACCGTCACCGCCCAGGCAGCGGGAGGGGAGATTCAGGTCTATGAGCTTGGCAACTGGCCCGCGCCGTTCGGCATCGTCATGGTGCTGGACCGGCTTTCGGCGATGATGGTTCTGCTGACCGCTTTGCTGGCGTTGCCCATTGTGCTCTACGCTATCGCCTCGGGCTGGGATGAACGGGGGAAACACTTCCACGCCTTGTTCCATTTCCAGCTTATGGGCGTTTGCGGCGCCTTCCTGACCGGTGACGCCTTCAACCTGTTTGTGTTCTTCGAGGTTCTGCTGATCGCCTCATACGGTCTGATGACCCATGGCGGCGGGTCCGTGCGGCTGAAATCCGGCGTTCAATATGTGGCCTACAACTTGCTGGGCTCGACCCTGTTCCTGTTTGCTCTGGGCACGCTTTACGGTGTGACCGGCACACTAAACATGGCCGATATCGCCCTGCGCGTGGCCGAGATCCCGCCCGAAGACACCGCTCTGCTGCGCGTCGGTGCGGTGCTGCTGCTGCTGGTCTTCTGCATCAAGGCTGCCGTTCTGCCGCTGCATTTCTGGCTTCCAGCCAGCTATGCCAACGCGCCGCTGCCGGTGGCCGCGCTGTTTGCGATCATGACCAAGGTCGGCGCGTACTCGATCATCCGGATGTATACGCTGGCCTTTGGACCCGAGGTCGAGGCGACCCAAGGGCTGGTCGGCGACTGGCTGCAACCCGCCGCACTGGTGACGCTTGCGGTCGGGGCCATTGGCATTCTGGGGTCGCAGCATATCGCGCGGATGGTGGCCTTCTGCGCCATCGCCTCGATGGGGACGCTGCTGATCGCGATCTCGCTGTTCACACCTCAGGCCAGCGCCGCCGCACTGTATTACGTGTTCCATTCGACGCTCGCCACGGCGCTGTTGTTCCTTGTCGCCGATCTGGTGATGGAACGACGGGGCGGAGCGATTATGCCCAAAGCGCCGATGGCGCAAACCGGGCTGATCTCGGCCCTGTTCTTTGTCGGAGCCATCGCCATGGCCGGTATGCCGCCGCTGTCGGGCTTTGTCGGCAAGCTGCTGGTGCTGGATGCCTCGCGCGGGGCGCCGGATGCGAGATGGGTCTGGGCCGTGATCCTGATCGGGTCCTTTGTCACCATCGTCGGACTGGCGCGCGCAGGATCGTTGATCTTCTGGAAGAGCCACGATGCATCGACACCGGAAGATGAGGACACCCCCAAAACCGCGCCCGAGCCGCAACCCGGCTTGGCCTTTACATCCGTCTGCGGTCTGGTCGCCGGCCTGATCCTGCTGACTATATTTGCCGGGCCTGCACTGACCTACACCAGTAAAACCGCTGAACAACTGTTCACGCCCGAGCACTACATCTCGGCCGTGTTGGGAGGGGAAGAATGATCAAGCTGCTGCGCCGCGTATTCCCGCACCCGCACCTGACCTTCCTGCTGACGGTGGTCTGGATGCTGCTGGCCAACAAACCGTCGCTGAACTCGTTGGTCTTCGGGCTGATCCTGGGGATCATCATCCCCTTCATCACTCAACCCTACTGGCCCGACCGCCCCAAGCTGCGCAACTGGCCGATGGTCGTTGAGTACATGCTGGTCGTTCTGTGGGACATCGTGATGGCCAACATCACCGTTGCCCGGATTATTTTGTTCAAGCGCGACTCGGACCGTCAGCCCAACTGGGTCTGCATCCCGCTGGAGCTGCGCACGCCCGAGGCGATCACCGTTCTGGCAGGCACCATCACCATGACCCCCGGCACCGTCAGTTGTGACCTGTCGGCGCAGGGGCATAACCTGCTGGTGCACTGCCTCGACGCCCCCGACCCCGATGCGGTCCGCGACCAGATCAAGCAGCGGTATGAACGCCGACTGAAGGAGATTTTCGAATGATTGACTATGCGATCTGGTTTGCCTTCGCCTGTTTCGGAGCCGCAATAATGATGTGCCTGTGGCGGATCATCACTGCGGACGGCGTTGGCACTCGCGTTCTGGCGCTGGATACGATGGTGATCAACACCATCGCCCTGATGATCCTTTACGGTCTGGATCAGGGCACCGAGATCTTTTTCGAGGCCGCCATGATCATCGCCATGCTGGGCTTTGTTTCAACCGTGGCCTACGCGCGCTTTATGCTGCGCGGCAATATTATCGAGTGAGGGCGGCATGACTTTTTTCGTCGAACTTCTGATTGCAGCCTTCCTGATTATGTCTGGCATCTTCGGCTTTGTGGGCTCTTTCGGGATGATCAAACTGAAGGACCCGATGTCGCGTCTGCACGCACCCACCAAGGCAACGACGCTGGGGGTTGGCGGCGTGCTGCTGGCCTCGATCGCGCATTCTGTCTTGTTGGAAGGCAAACTTTCCCTGCACGAGTTGCTGATCACCCTGTTTCTGTTCCTGACCGCCCCGATCACGGCCCTGTTCATTGCCAAATGGCACATACATCGCCATGAAAAGCCCGAGGATCTGCCCGACGCGGGCGAGGATGAGCTTTGGGCCACCCACGCGGTAGAGCAGGTCGAAGACGTCCCTGACCACAGTACGAACTGATCCTGATGAATAGACCTCCGCTGCCCCTGACCCGTGATCTGGTTCTGATTGGCGGAGGACACACCCACGCGCTGTTGCTGCGCAAATGGGGGATGAACCCGCTGCCCGGTGCACGGGTGACGGTGATCAATCCCGGCCCGACCGCGCCTTATTCCGGGATGCTGCCCGGCTATGTCGCGGGGCATTATGCCCGGTGGGAACTGGATATCGACTTGGTAAAGCTGGCCAGATTTGCCGGTGCGCGGGTCATTCTGGGGGCGGTCGATGGCATCGATACCGATCAGCGCTGCGTTCATGTACCGGGGCGTCCGCCGGTGGCGTTCGACGTGGCCTCGGTCAATGTCGGGATCACCTCGGACATGCCCGCCCTGCCCGGCTTTGCCGAACACGCGGTGCCTGCCAAACCCTTGGGCCCTTTCGCCGCCCGTTGGGCTGCATATCTGGATGGCAGCGGCCCCGCATCGGTTGCCGTGATTGGCGGAGGTGTCGCGGGTGTCGAACTGGCCATGGCCATGGCCCATGCCTTGAAATCCCGCCAACGCACGGCGCAGGTGACGCTGATCGACAATGCCTCGGCCCTGACAGCGACCGGGCTCAAAGCCGCCGCGACGATCCGCCGGGCAATGGCCGGGCTGGGCGTCGAGGTGCTGGAACAGACCGCGATCAAGGAAATCGCCGCCGATCATGTGGCGTTGCAGGATGGTCGCCAGATCGAGACCCAGTTCGTAACCGGAGCGGCAGGGGCCCGCCCCTATGACTGGATCACCCGCACCGGGCTGGACCTGCAGGACGGGTTCATACGGGTGAACGGCCACCTTCAATCCAGCGATCCGGCCGTTTTCGCCGCCGGGGACTGCGCCCATCTGACGGAAAACCCACGCCCCAAGGCGGGCGTTTATGCGGTGCGCGAAGCTCCGGTTCTGTTCCATAACCTGCGGGCGGCGTTGGGCGCGGGTCGGATGCGGCGCTATGTGCCGCAGAAGGATTACCTGAAGCTGATCTCGCTAGGCGGCAAATCCGCGCTGGGGGAGCGGCTGGGCACCTCGTTCAGCGGCGCATTGATGTGGCGGTGGAAAAACCACATCGACCAGACCTTCATGAGCAAATTCCGCGACCTTCCAACGATGCCAACCCCGGCGCTGCCGCGCGATCACGCGGCGGGCCTAACCGAGGTGCTGGGCGACAAACCCATGTGCGGCGGCTGCGGGGCCAAGGTTGGGCGCGGTGCCCTGCAACAGGCGCTGGCGGCTTTGCCTGAGCCAACCCGGACCGACGTGACGCCCCTGCCCGGAGACGACGCTGCGCTTTTGACAACGGGTGGGGTACGGCAGGTCATGACCTCGGACCATTTGCGCAGCGTGACCAATGACCCGGTTTTGATGACGCGTATCGCGGCGGTGCATGCTTTGGGCGACATTTGGGCCATGGGGGCCGAACCGCAGGCTGCAACGGCGACTCTGATCCTGCCCCGCATGTCCGCAGCACTACAGGAACGCACCCTGAGCGAGATCATGACCACCGCCAACGAGGTCATGCGAGAGGCCGGGGCCGAGATCGTCGGCGGTCACTCTTCGATGGGCGATGAGATGACGATTGGGTTCACCCTGACGGGTTTGTGCCGGGATACGCCGATCACTCTGGCCGGTGGCCGACCAGGGGATGCGCTGATCCTGACCAAGCCTATTGGCAGCGGCGTCGTGATGGCTGCGGAAATGGCCGGGCGCGGAGTTGGTGCAAGCGTGGCAAGAGCTTATGAAATCATGACCCAACCGCAGGGTGCTGCGTCGCGTATTCTGGTCGATGCGCATGCCATGACCGACGTCACCGGCTTCGGTCTGGCGGGTCACCTGAAGGGCATGTGCGACGCCTCGGGCGGTGGCGCGGTTCTGGATCTGGAGGCTGTTCCCGCAATGCCCGGGGCCTTGGACCTGAACGACAGCGGCATGCATTCCACCTTGTTCGCGGATAACAGATCAATCGCGCCCGAACTTCCCTCGGACGGCAAGGCGGCGCTGTTGTTCGACCCTCAAACCGCAGGCGGGTTGCTAGCAGCCATTGCGCCCGACGATGCCGACGCGGTGTTGGAAGACCTGCAAAACGCCGGGTATCCGGCGGTGCGCATCGGTTCCCTGACCGAAGCACCGGGCCTGCGGCTTCAATGCTGATCCAGAGCCCGTTCGATCCGGGCGGCTGCCTCATTCAAGCCCGGCTCATCCAAGCGCACGACTTCGATCTGCGCCAGTGTGTCGGTCGCAAAAGACCGTCGGGATTTGGTGTAGGCGGGATCGTAATGCTGCTCCATCAGGGCGCGGGTCAAGGCCGGTTTGTCACCGGCATCGATCAGTTGCAACCACCCATCAACAACCTCGTGCCCACGATGGAGGCGCAGCGGTGACAGCCGGTCGCGCAGACGTTCGGTGTCCGACAGGATGTCGTCATATGCGCGAGCGAGATAGGCGGCGCGAGCTTCAATCGGTGCGCTGATGTGAATGCGCGGCGCGTTGCACATCGCGGTCCAGACGCTGGGCGGCAATATGCGCTCTCCGATTTTGGACGACTCCGCCTCGACCACAACCGGGCGTGCCGGGTCCAGAGCGCATAAGGCGGCAGAGAGAGCGGATTCAAAAGCCTTCTGGCTGGGCTGCCCGCCCGGCCTTTCCCCCAGCAAAGACCCGCGATGATTGGCCAGACCTTCCAGATCGATGACCTGAACGCCTCGTTGGTTCAGATAATGCAAAAGGTCGGTTTTGGCGGTCCCGGTATACCCATCCAACGCCACCAGCCGGAACGGTAACGGTTGGTCATACAGGTAGGCATTCACCAAACGGCGATAGGTGCGATACCCGCCCTCAACCACTTCGGCCCGCCACCCGATCTGTTGCAATGTCCAGGTGAATGAGCCCGAGCGCTGACCGCCGCGCCAGCAATAGACCAGTGGACGCCAGTTGCCCTCATGATGGCTGAGCCTGTGTTCGATGTGGTTGGCCGCGTTCCGAAACACCAACGCGGCCCCAAGCTTGCGGGCCAGAAACGGGCTTTGCTGTTTGTAGATCGTTCCCACCCGCGCGCGTTCTTCATTGTCCAAAACAGGCAGGTTGATCGCACCAGGCAGGTGATCTTCGGCAAACTCTGCCGGGCTGCGCACGTCGATCACGGTGTCGAACCCATGCGAATAAAGCTGTGTGAGATCAGAGAATTTCAGAGCCATGGCAACGATCTAGCTGTCCGCGCGACCTATGGAAAGCCTGTCAGCGATCATTCTTCGATTGCCTCGATCAATTCGGGGCCCGACGCGCGGTTGGAATTGACCGTCGGGTCGACCCGGTGAAACTCCAACACATCCTCGGCCCCGGGTTTCATCAGCCGCGCGGCACCTTTGCCTGCCTCACCCAACCACAAGGACCAGTCGTCCGGCTCAAGGATCAAGGGCATCCGGTGGTGAATGGCAGACAGGTTTTGGTTCGCTTGCGTGGTGACGATGGCGCAGGTGGATTGCCGGGCGTCATCAGGGCCCCAATCCTGCCAGACCCCTGCAAACGCGATGTGAGCCCCATCTTTGCGATGAATATACCAGGGCAGACGGGTGCCCTGTTCCGTCTTGGTCCATTCGTAGAAACCGGTGGCTACGATCAGGCACCGTCGCGCGCGGCAGGCATCGCGAAAAGCGGGTTTTTCAGCCAGTGTTTCAGCCCGGGCGTTGATCAACAAGGGCCCTGCGGTTTCGGTCTTGTACCAACGGGGCAGAAATCCCCACCGCAGCGCGTCCAACTGCCGACCGCCCTCACCCAACCGCACGGCGTGGACCTGATTTGTCGGGCAAATGTTGTAGTTCGGGACGGCGGGCAAGGCGTTGGCAGGCCTGGCGGCAAAAAGCTGCGCCATGGCATCATTGGGAAGAGTTATTGCAAACCGTCCGCACATGGGTAATGAACCCTCGAAAGTGTTTCATTCAGGCACAAGGTCTCATGGGGTGACATGAAAAATCAAACGGCGAAATCCCTGAAAGACAAGGCAATCGAGCTTTTGGAGGCAGGAAAACTGCCACAGGCGTTGAAAAAGGCCGAGCTGGGGATCAAGAAATTCCCGAAGGACTGCGATTATCGCGCCATAGCCGGGTTCGTCCTGACCGAGATGAAGCAATACAAACGCTCGATCCCGCATTTCGTCGAAGCCTCGCGTATGAAGCCGGAAGACCCGCAATTTGTCGAGAACCTTGCAAATGCGTTGATGCAGACCGGCCAGATCGAGCGCGCGCTGACCTATGCGGAACAAAAATCCGAGAAGTTTCCGAACAACAAGGAACTTGCGCGGGTCATCGAAGAGATTTCGCTGAAGGGCAGCAACTGGCGGTCGATCATCGACTATGCGACGCAGAAACTGGCCAATGATCCCGATAATGCTGATCTGCTGATCAAAAGGGCGCGTGCTTTCGCAAGGATCGGCTTTGTGGAGGAAAATACGCGCGATGTCTCACGCGCATTCGAGTTGGACGCCGAGAATCCGGCAGTCGCCTTTGCCAAAGCAGTTACCTTGCACCAAAGCGGCGACAAAGAGAGCTCTGGCACGCTTTATCGTGCGATTGTGGACAAGGACCCGAACCACAAGAACGCGTTGCTGCAATTGTCGACCATTGCCGACAAGGGTAATGCCTCTGCCCTTTTGAACAAGGTTGAAGCGGCGATAGATGCCAGTGATCACGACTTGCAAGAGCTTCAATTCGCAAAGGCCCACCTGACCTCGAAGATTGAAGGGCTGGGTGCGGCGATGCCGCATTTCGCGCAAGCCAACGCGACGCAGCACGGCACCAATCCCTACCATTTTGCGGCGGAAGATAAGAAGTTTAACGCGATTACGAACCTGTTTCCGGTTGGCGGGCCTGCAGTCAGTTCTGATCTGGTCGAGACCCCAGCCCCGATTTTCGTGATCGGGCAGCCCCGCTCTGGCACAACGTTGATGGAAATGATGCTCAGCGCCGCGCCCGGTATCGCGGGTTGTGGCGAACTGACTTTGGCGGCGGATTTGTCTGTCGAGTTCCAATCGGGCGAACAGGCGTTCGACGCGGATGCAGCACGCGAGTTCGCGCAGCAGTTTCGCGAGCTAATGCCGCCGATCCCCGAGGATTCGACAGCCTTTGTCGATAAGATGCCCCATAACTTCCAGCGCGTCGGCTTCGTCCTTGGGGCGTTCCCGAACGCGAAAGTCATCAACATGTTGCGCGATCCTCGGGATGTTGGCCTGTCAAAATGGATTCGGCGTTTCCCGGCGGGCGGTATGAACTATGCCTCGAACCTGGAATCGATTGCGCATACGGCCAACCTGTACCGTCGGTACATGGCGCATTGGGATGCCGCGTTTGCCGGTCGCATCCTGACCGTGCCTTATGAAAAACTGGTTGCCGACCCGGAAACCTACAGCAGAGACATCGCTGCGTTCTGCGAGATTGAATGGCACCCCGCGATGGTGCGCCCCGAGGACAATACGAAACAAGTGCGAACAGCCAGTATCGATCAGGTGCGCAACAAGATCTCGACCAAGTCGATCGGTGGCTGGCGCGCCGTCGCCGAGCATATTCAGCCCATGCTGGACGGGTTCGATCCCGATCTATGGCCTGAGTACGATTTCAGCTGATCCAAACGAAAAAAGCCGCATCGAAATGATGCGGCTTTCTTTGATATACCAGCGCCTTACTTCTGCTTGATACGCCCATCGACATAAGGCGTATACGGCGCGTTTGCGGCCAGATATTCCGCTGTCACATCCGCCAGATCAGGACCAAAATCATAAGCGTTCTTGTCGTCGCCTTCGAACATGCTGTACCCGTCTCCGCCATTGCGCACATAGTTGTTGGTCACGACCAGATAGGTCGCTGCCGGATCGATCGGCACAAAGCCGTCACCCTCGGCAACCATGACTTCAGTGATACGGCCCTTGTTCGGCGCGACCGAAGGATCCCAGGTGAAGGTCATACCGGCAACCTGCGGGAAACGGCCTTTGACTTCTTCCACCTGGCTGACACCGTTTTCCAGCGCGTCAATGACGCCCTGACCGCTGATCTCAAAGGTCGACAGCGTGTTCTGGAACGGCAGAACCGTCAGGACCTCGCCCATGGTCACTTCGCCTTCGTCAATCGAGGCGCGCAGCCCGCCCGAGTTTGCGATGGCGATCCGGGCCCCCTGATCCGCAACCCGCGCCAGCATCGCATCGGCGACAAGGTTGCCCATCTCGCATTCCTGCACCCGGCAAATATCGCGCGACCCTTCGACCGCGGCACCGGTTTCAGCAACCACGCGCTGCTTCATCTCTTCAATCGGTGCGCCCATTTCGGCGACACGCGCTGCGACGTCGGGGTCAGGGGCGACCGAGGCGTCCAGCAGGATCGGCTCACCTTCTGCGGAAATCAGATTGCCGTCATCGTCGAAGGTCAGAACCACTTCGCCCAGATATTTCGAATAGGCATAGGCCTGCACCACCGGCACATCGCCCACCATCGTCGGATAGGCACCCGCAGCACCTTCGTCCGTGTTCGACAACAGCGTGTGCGAATGGCCGCCAACGACAAGATCCAAGCCGGGAACCTGTTCGGCGATCTCCAGATCTTTGGCCAGACCCACATGGTTCAGCGCGATGATGATGTTCACCCCGTCTTCCTGCAGCGCCGCGACGTCGGCCTTCAGGCTTTCGATTTCGTCCTTAAACACCACGTCCTTGCCGGGGCTTGAGGTATCGACCGTATCCGTTGCCAGCGCCGAGATGATGCCGATCTTCTGGCCACCAACCTCAAGAACCACGTGGTTTTGCACCTTGTCCTTCAACTCGGCCGAATTCGACAGATCCAGATTGCCCGAGATCACCGGGAAGCTGACCGCGTCGATGAAGGCTGCAAGACCTTCGGGGCCATCGTCGAACTCGTGGTTGCCGACGGCCATGACATCATAGCCGATACCTTCCATGAACTCGGCCTCGGCCGCGCCCTTGTAGGTGGTGTAGAACAGCGAGCCCTGGAACGGGTCACCCGCATCCAGAAGCAGCACGTTTTCATCCGCCAGCTCGGCCCGCTTGGCGTCCACGGCTGTTTTCAGCCGGGCCACGCCGCCGAAACACTTGCCCTCGGCCTCGTCTTCGGCGTCGCAGGTGGAATCGTATTTGTTGATCGACTCGATGCGGCTGTGAATGTCGTTTGTGTGCAAAATCGTCAGCTTATACTCAGCCGCCGCAACACCTGCGGTCAGGGCCAACACGGCTGCGGAGGTCAGGAAACGGGTCAACATTTGAATACTCCCTATCTTTGATTGCGCAGATCGTGCGCTGTGGACGGGAAAGAGTCAAAGGGGCAAATCCGACTTGATTCCCCTCGCAGCGCGAGGCATCACCCAAGACATGCTGATCTACAAAATTTTCCGGGCCGATGAATGGGCCGAGTTGCAGGCCAATGGGGCATCGGACGGGGCTCCGATCGATCTGTCCGACGGGTTCGTGCATTTTTCCACCGCTGAACAGGCGGCTGAAACCGCAGCCAAGCATTTCGCCGGTATCGAGGGGCTGACCCTGTTGGCCTGCGACGCGGATGCCATGGGCGATGACCTGAAATGGGAGGTGTCGCGCGGCGGGGCCCTGTTCCCACATCTCTACCGCCAGATCCGTATATCTGACGTGGTCTGGTCGCGCGCGCTGCCCTTTGATGGCCAAACCCACCACTTCCCGAAGGAGATGGCATGACCGCCTATATCGATCCCGAACGCGAGCAATTCGAAACCTTCAAGACGCTGGATCGCGATCACCCCATCGAGATGTTGAATCTGGTCAAGTTTCGCGCCAAGGCCGCCTATCCGGTGGGTCACGAACTGGCCGGGGCCGACCTGACCGGGGCGGATGCCTATGGCAAATACGGGGCAGAGACGGCCCCTATCATTGCCCGGTTGGGCGCGTCGATCCTGTGGCGCGGCGTGTTTCAGGCAACTTTGATCGGACCGACGGATGAAGCGTGGGATGCAGTGTTCATCGCCCGTTATCCCAGCGCTCATGTGTTTTTGGAAATGGTCACCGATCCTGACTATCAGAAAGCCGTTGTGCATCGTCAGGCGGCGGTCGAAACCTCGCGCCTGATCCGCTGCGGTTCGACCGAGGGCGGGGCGTCCTTCGGATGAAATTGACTGAAAAACTTGGGCTGGCCGCCCTGCACCGGATGGATCCGGAAATCGCCCATGGGCTGTCGATCAAGGCGCTGAAGGCTGGGCTGGCCCCTGCGCCCGGGCCGATCACCTCGGCCCGGCTGAGCACCGAACTTGCGGGGCTGCGCCTGCCCAACCCGGTGGGGCTGGCCGCTGGATTTGACAAGAACGGAGAGGTCCTGACCCCTCTGTCCCGCGCAGGCTTTGGGTTTATCGAGGTCGGGGCCGTGACCCCGCGCCCACAGCCCGGCAATCCCAAGCCCCGCCTGTTCCGCCTGATCGAGGACAAGGCCGCCATCAACCGTTTTGGGTTCAACAATGACGGAATGGAGGTCATGGCCGGACGGTTGGCTAACCGTCCCAAGGATGCTGTGATCGGCCTGAACCTTGGGGCGAATAAAGACAGCGACGACCGGCCGGGAGATTTCGCCAAAGTGCTGGCCCATTGCGCCACGCATCTGGATTTTGCCACCGTCAACGTCTCATCCCCGAACACCGAAAAGCTGCGCGATCTTCAGGGCAAAGCCGCGCTTAGTGCGCTGCTGAGCGGTGTCATCGAGACACGCAATGCCCTGCCCCGCCCCCTGCCCATCTTCCTGAAAATCGCGCCCGATCTGACCGAGACCGAACTGCAGGACATCGCCGAGGTCGCCGCCGAGACCGGCGTGGATGCTGTGATCGCAACCAACACCACTCTGTCCCGTGACGGCCTGCGCAGTGCGCACAAGGACGAAAAAGGCGGCCTGTCGGGTGCACCCTTGTTCGAGAAATCGACACGCGTGCTGGCCCGGTTGAGTCACCTCACCGGCGGCAACATCCCTCTGATCGGCGTTGGTGGCGTCAGCACGGCGGAACAAGCCTATGCCAAGATTTGCGCCGGGGCGTCTGCGGTACAGTTCTATACTGCAATGGTATATGGCGGTCTGTCACTGGCAGCGGAGATCGCGCAGGGGCTGGATGCCCTGCTGGCGCGCGACGGGTTCAACTCGGTCGCGCAGGCCGTGGGTAGCAAACGAGAGGACTGGCTGTGATCGATTATTGGCACAACCCGCGCTGTTCAAAATCCCGCACGGGTCTGGCAATGCTGGAAGAGCGCGGTGCGGAGGTTCAGGTTCGGAAATATCTTGAAGATGCCCCCTCGGTCGAGGAACTGCGCGCGGCTCAGGCCCTTCTGGGCGTATCCGCCGTTCAGATGATGCGCACGGGCGAGAAGCGGTTCAGGGAATTGGGCCTGTCAAAAGATGCGCCGGACACGGAACTGATCAATGCCATGGCCGAGAACCCGATCCTGATCGAACGTCCTCTGGCCATCGCCGGGGGTAAAGCTGCCATCGGGCGCCCTCCGGAAAACCTGCTGGACCTGCTTTAAGCGACCTGAGCCTCAAGCCGGGGATAGCGCCAGCCCATGGTCACGCCGCGCGCAAGGTTCAGGACCATAAGCGCGGCCCACAGCCCGTGGTTGCCGAAGCTGGGCACCAGCAGGAACAGGGCCACGACATAGATCGCCACCGATTGCAGCATCGCATTGCGCATCTCACGGGTCCAGGTGGCGCCGATATAGATGCCGTCAAACATCCAGCTTGCCACGCCAATGATCGGGGCAATTGCCGCCCAGAACAAAAACGCGCGCGCGGCCTCGCGCACCTCGGGCGAGGTGGACATCAGATCGATCAGCGCAGGTCCGGCGAAATAGAAAACCGCGCCCAGCAAAACGGCCCCGCCGACACCCCATTGCGACGACACGACAGAGGCGCGCCGGACCTGAAACCTGTCCCGCGCGCCAACTGCGCCACCGACCAGCGCCTCGGCAGAAAACGCAAACCCGTCCAGCGCAAAGGCGGTGATTTCCAGAAATTGCAGCAACACCTGATTGGCGGCCAGATTGACGTCTCCCAGATCGGCCCCAACAAACAGGAACGTTGTGAAGGAACCGGTCAACAGGACCGAACGGATCATGATATCGCTGTTCACCTGCAGCATCCGCCGTAGACGGGCCGCATCGAAGATACGCGACCAATCGCGCCAGATCCGGTTCTGAAACCCGTCGCGGCACAACCACAGCCCCAGCGCCAGCCCCGTCCACTCGGCGATCAGGGTTGCAATGGCGACGCCTTCAACGCCCCAACCGAGGCCCAGAACAAACCACAGGTCCAGAGCGATATTCAGCCCGTTCATCCAGATTTGCAGCAGGAACACGCCCCGCGTCCGCTCGACCGCGATCAGCCATCCGGTTACCGCGTAAAGCGCGATGGTGGCTGGCGCCCCCCAGATCCGAATTTCAAGATAGGCCCGGGACAGCGCCTCGACCTCGGGGCTGGCCGGAGACAGCAGAAACGCGCCGCTGAAAATCGCAACCTGTGCGACGATGAAAACCAGCCCCGCCGCCGCACCCAGCATCAGCCCCCGGATCAGCAGGGCGCGCATCTCGGCCAAATCCCCTGCCCCGCGCGCCTGCGCGGCAAGGCCGGTGGTGCCCATGCGCAGAAAGCCGAATATCCAGTAGACCGCAGACAGGATCACAGCACCGATCCCCACGGCCCCAATCGGCGCAGCCTGACCCATCTGCCCAACAACGCCCGTGTCCACCGCACCCAGAATCGGCACCGTCACGTTGGACAGCACAATCGGAACCGCGATCCTCAGCACCCGCCCGTGCGTTATGGGTGCCGGGGCATCGTGCATTCCTTAGCTCTTGTCAGAGCGGCTTTGGGGGATCAGGAAATGCCCTGTGCCCTGCGCGAACAATTTGTCGTGATTGTCCTGCCAGGCCTCGACCCGAACCGAGGCATAGCGCCGACCGGATCGGTTGATAAAGGCGCGGGCATAGGCGTCGCGCGGCAGGCCTGAGCGCAGGAAATCCACCGTGAAATCGATCGTCTTGGGAAAGCGCGTCTCTTCTGATTTCAGAATATCCGCAACATCCAGTTCACCGCTTTCGATCCGGGGGAACAGACGTTCCCAGCTTAGGGTGATAAGGGCTGTGACTTCAAGAAACGCCGCCGTCACGCCACCGTGCAGGGCGGGCAATAGCGGGTTTCCGATCAACTTTTCGTCAAAATTCAGAACGCCGGTCAGCTCATCTCCGCGCCGGTCGAAGCTGATATTGAGAAAGCGGATATACGGAACACCTTCAACCAAAGCGGTCAGCGCGGCATCCCGGCGCTGTTTGACAACCTGCATGGGTTCGGGACGTGCACGCGCCATTTACTTGACCTCCACGGTGAAGGCACCCGATGCGGTGGCGACCGGATTGTCCTGATCTTCATCGGTTGCCGTGGCCCGTACAAAGGCCACGTTCCGCGTGATATGATAGCATTTGGCGCGTGTCGTGATGGTCTGGCCCGGCTTTGCGGCGCGCATGTAATCTATCCTCAGATCGATGGTTGCGGTGCTTGTCGGCTTCACCGGATTGCTCATCACAGCTGCGCCGCAGCACGTGTCCAGCATTGTCGATACGGCACCACCATGAATGACACCGGTCCGGGGATCGCCAACCAGCGCCTCGTTGTAAGGCATGGTGATTTCCGCTTCACCATTGTTAATATACGTCAGCTCTAACCCAAGTGCCTGTGCGTGAGGAATGGCCTGGATGAACTGGCGCGCAAATTTTGAGATATCCGCCATACATTTGGCTCCTGTCGTCAAGTTGCCCCTTTATGAGCCGCGGACGATGCAAAGGGCAAGCCCGCCTGTTGCGCTCGTCCTCATGACACCCTACGGTGCTGCCAAGGAGACCAGGAATGTCCGACAACCGTTTGTCATTCAAAGAGATGTGCGCTGAGTACGATGTGACTCCGCGTACCCTGCGTTACTACGAGTATATCGAGTTGCTGCAGCCCGATCGGGAAGGCCGGTCGCGGTTTTACGGCCCCCGCGAATGCGCGCGCATGACACTGATAATGCGCGGGCGCAAATTCGGCTTTCCGCTGGAAGAGATTCGTCAGTGGCTGCTGATCTATGAAGATCAGGGCAACGAGGCGCAAATGGCTGCCTTTGTCGAAATGGCCGACCGCCAGATGGACGAACTGAACCAGCAACGCCAGCAACTGGACGAGGCGATGGGCGAGCTCAAGCGCCTGCGCGACCAGACAGCAAAATCTCTGAACTGACAGGCTCAATGCCTGCCGGGTGCCGCAAGCGCCCATAAATCTGCCAGTCGTTTTGGCGGCGTCCGTCCCGATTCCCGGTTGACGCAGGGGAAACAAAATTGCCCCTGAGTCTGTTTACGCGTTCGGAAGTTACGTCAACTTGGAAATGACGCAGCGTTTGGATTACGTAAACGTCACTCTCATGTTGTAAAGCGACCAGCAACTGCGCAAGTCATGTCCAGTGACGCCAGTGACGAGAGTATGACGAATGACCGAAGATCTGATGACCATCCGTGAGATGTGCGAGACCTATGATGTCACGCCCCGTACCTTGCGGTTCTACGAGGCGAAGGAACTGCTGTTTCCGATCCGCGAGGGTCAGAAACGCCTGTTCACCAAACGCGACCGCGCGCGGCTGAAGCTGATTCTGCGCGGCAAGCGGTTCGGGTTCAGCCTGGAGGAAATTCGCCAGCTTCTGGATCTGTACCATGTGGGCGATCAGCAACTGACCCAGATGACCCGCACCTATGAGATCGCGTGCGACCGTCTGGCAGACATGGAATCGCGCCGCGAAGAACTGACGCAGGCAATCGACGATCTGAAAGAACAGTTGCGTTGGGGCGAAAAAGTCATCGCCTCGATGAAACAGGAAAAAAAGGCAGCCGAGTAACCTCGGCCTGCCGGCTGGAAATATGAATTAAGGGAGCTTTCCATGCCCGTGTATAACGCGCCTACCAAAGACACGCAGTTCATCCTGCATGACGTTCTGAAAGTCTCGCAGTCGGATATTCCCGGCTATGATGAACTGGAAGCCGAATTTACCGGCGCAGTTCTGGAAGAAGCAGGCAAAGTTGCCGCGAATGTGCTGCATCCGCTGAACACCGTGGGCGACACCGAAGGGTGTCGGCTGGAAAACGGCATCGTTTACACGCCGACCGGGTTCAAGGACGCTTTCGAGCAGGTGAAAGAAGGTGGCTGGACTGGCCTCGACATGCCGGAAGAGTATGGCGGCCAGAACATGCCCTATGTCATCGGGACTGCTGTGGGCGAGATGTTCTCGGCCGCGAACCAGGCCTTCACCATGTATCAGGGCCTGACCCACGGCGCGGCCTCGGCCATTCTGGCGCACGGCTCGGACGAGCAGAAGAACAAATACCTGCCCAACATGGTCAGCTGCGAATGGACCGGCACCATGAACCTGACCGAACCGCATTGCGGCACCGATCTGGGCCTGATGCGCACCAAGGCGGAACCGCAGGAAGACGGCAGCTATAAGGTCTCGGGTCAGAAGATCTTTATCTCGGCTGGCGATCACGACATGTCCAACAACATCATCCATCTGGTGCTGGCCAAGATCCCCGGCGGCCCCGAAGGCATCAAAGGCGTGTCGCTGTTCATCGTGCCCAAATTCATCGTGAACGAAGACGGCACCCCGGGCGAGCGCAACGGTGTTTCGGTCGGCAAGATCGAAGAGAAAATGGGCATCCACGGCAACTCGACCTGTGTGATGAACTATGACGAGGCGACCGGCTGGCTGCTGGGCGACCAACACAAAGGCATGCGCGCCATGTTCACCATGATGAACGAAGCGCGTCTGGGTGTGGGCATGCAGGGTCTGGCGCAGGCCGAGGCCGCCTATCAGAACGCCGTCGAATACGCCAAGGACCGCCTACAGGGCCGCGACGTGACCGGCGTGAAAAACCCGGACGGCCCCGCCGATCCGCTGATCGTGCACCCCGACATCCGCCGCAACCTGATGGATCAGAAAAGCTTTACCGAAGGCGCGCGCGCGTTCATCCTGTGGGGCGCGACGATGATCGACAAGGCGCATCGCTCGGGTGACAAGGACGCGGACGGTCTGATTTCGCTGCTGACACCGGTGATCAAGGGCTTCCTGACCGATCAGGGTTACGACATGACGGTTCAGGCGCAGCAGGTCTATGGCGGCCACGGCTACATCGAGGAATGGGGCATGTCGCAATACACCCGCGACGCCCGTATCGCCCAGATCTACGAAGGCGCCAACGGCGTTCAGGCGCTGGATCTGGTGGGCCGCAAACTGGCACAGGATGGCGGCAAGCACGTGATGGCCTTCTTCGAAATGGTCAAGGGGTTCTGCAAAGAGAACACGGGCCAGGACGAAGCTTATGACAAGGCGTTCATCGAACCGCTGAAGGCTGCGTCGAAGGATCTGCAGGCCGCTGGCATGTATTTCATGCAGCAGGGCATGAAGAACCCCAACAACGCGCTGTCGGGATCCTATGACTTCATGCATATGTTCGGCCATGTCTGCCTGGGCCTGATGTGGGCGCAGATGGCCAAGGCCGCGCAGGGTGCGCTGGACAATGGTGCGTCGGACAAAGAGTTCTACGAGACCAAGATCAATACCGGTCGCTTCTACATGGCCCGCCGCCTGCCCGCCACGACGCTGCATCTGGCCCGTATCCAGACCGGTGCGGACACTGTGATGGCTCTGGACGCGGCGAGCTTCTGATCTCAGTCTGGGTCCGGGCGCTCATGCCCGGGCCCAGCTATTGAGAGGATACAAGATGCCAAAACGTTTTCGCCTGACCCGCCGTTTTCCGGTCGCCATGACTGAAGACGGGTATCGCAAACTCAAGGGTTTCGCCCGTGAGGCCGGTCTGGATGAAGGTGAGGCGCTGTCCTTTCTGTTCGAGAACTTCAACAGCGTGATTGACGAGGAGAATCTGACCCACCGTCTGCGCATCTTCAACTCTGAGCTGGAAGCGCGAAAACGGTGAGGGCACGCACCAACCAACTGCCTGCTACGGCCTTAGGGCCGGACGCCTCCGGCGGGAGTATTTCTGAAAAGATGAATACGTGATGCGCCCCTGCCACCGGGCGCACTCGCCATCAGGACAGGGACGACTTCACCTTTTGCGGTCATCGGCTCTCCAGCCTGTACCGCAAGCCGAGTGAAACAGATCCGGTTTGATAAATGGTAAACGTCCTCACTTCATCTTTTTACAAATACTCAATTCCAACCTGACCACATGCGCCTTGGGAGGGGCAATCGCATGACGATCAAACTGCACTGCTTCGGAGAAAGCGGAAACAGCTACAAGGCGGCGCTGGCGTTGGAGATGTCCGGGCTGCAGTGGGAGCCGGTCTTTGTCGACTTCTTCAACGGTGAGACCCGCACGCCAGAGTTCCGCAAGGACGCCAACGAGATGGGCGAAGCCCCGTTTCTTGTCGATGGCGATTTTCGCACCAGCCAGTCCGGCGCCATTCAGGCTTACGTGACCGAAAAATCCGGCAAGTTCGGCGGCAAGGACCGGGACGAGAACTACGAGATCCTTCGCTGGGTGCTGTGGGACAACCACAAGCTCAGCTCGATGGCCGGGTTGACGCGGTTTCTGGTCAATTTCCTGCCGGAAAAACACCGTAACCCGGATGTGATTGCGTTTAATCAGGGGCGATTGAAAGCGGCTTACGAAGTCCTTAATGCCCATTTGGAAGGCCGTGACTGGATTGTTGGTGATGGCGTCACCAACGCGGATCTCAGTTGCTGCGGCTATCTGTATTACCCCGAACCATTCGGCTTTGACCGTGCCGACTGGCCCCATATCGATGCCTGGCTGACCCGTCTCAGCGCACAGCCCGGCTGGAAACACCCCTATGACCTGATGCCCGGCAAACCGTCGGATCGAGCTTAAGGAGAAGTCTCATGACCGAAGCTTACATATATGATGCCCTGCGCACCCCGCGCGGCAAGGGCCGCAAGGATGGCAGCCTGCACGAGGTGACCTCGGTGCGCCTGTCCGCCCTGACCCTGAACGCGATGAAAGAGCGTAACAATCTGGAAGGCCACGCTGTCGAGGACGTGATCTGGGGCAACGTCACGCAGGTGATGGAGCAAGGCGGCTGTCTGGCGCGCTCGGCTGTTCTGGCCTCGGATCTGGATGAATCGATCCCCGGTCTGGCCATCAACCGTTTCTGCGCCTCGGGCATGGAAGCGGTGAACCTGGCGGCGAACCAGGTCAAAGGCGGCGCAGGCGAGGCCTATATCGCCGGCGGTGTCGAGATGATGGGCCGCGTGGCCATGGGCAGCGACGGTGCGGCGATTGCCGTGGACCCCTCGCTGGCGATGGGCACCTATTTCGTGCCGCAGGGCATTTCGGCCGACATCATTGCCACCGAATATGGTTTTACTCGCGATGACGCGGACGCGCTGGCGGTTGAATCGCAGCGCCGTGCCGCAGAGGCCTGGGCGGACAACCGGTTCGAGAAATCGGTCATCACCGTCAAGGATCAGAACGGGCTGACCATTCTGGACCGCGACGAGTACATGCGCCCCGGCACCGACATGCAGAGCCTTGGTTCGCTGAACCCGTCCTTCCAGATGATGGGCGAGCAGATGCCGGGCTTTGACAAGGTTGCGATGCTGAAATACCCGCATCTGGAAAAGATCAACCACATCCACCACGCGGGCAACAGCTCGGGCATCGTGGACGGGGCTGCGGCTGTGCTGATCGGCAACAAGGAGTTTGGCGAGAAATACGGCCTGAAACCGCGCGCGCGTATCAAGGCGACCGCCAAGATCGGCACCGATCCGACCATCATGCTGACCGGCCCGGTTCCGGTGACCGAGAAGATTCTGGCCGACAACGGCATGAAGATCAGCGATCTGGACCTGTTCGAAGTAAACGAAGCCTTCGCCTCGGTCGTGCTGCGGTTCCAGCAGGCGTTTGACGTCGATCCGGCGCTGGTCAACCCCAATGGCGGCTCGATCGCGATGGGCCACCCGCTGGGCGCGACCGGCGCGATGATCATCGGCACGCTGCTGGACGAGCTTGAGCGTCAGGACAAGGAAATGGGTCTGGCAACGCTTTGCATCGCGTCCGGCATGGGTGCGGCAACCATCATTGAGCGGGTCTGATGCCCAAGCTGGATCTCTCTCAGATCCCGTTCAGGGGCGGCTCGGGCTATCCCGGCAAGCTGGCAAAGGCAGGCGATGGCCGCTTTGTTCAGCCTGTGGGTGATGCCGGCGGGCTGACCCAGTACGGGGTCAACATCGTGCGGCTGGAACCGCAGGGGCTGTCCTCGCTGCGCCATTATCACATGGAACAGGACGAGTTCGCCATTGTCCTCAGCGGCACCTGCACCCTGATCGACGATGATGGTGAGCATGAGATGCAGCCCGGTGATTGCGCCGCCTTTCCCGCAGGTGAGGCCAACGGCCACCACCTTGTGAACAAAACCGATGCGCCCGCGACCTTTCTGGTGGTGGGCACACGGACCCCGACCGAGACCGGCTATTACAGCGACTTAGACATGATGGTGAAGTTCGATGCCGACGGCTTTCGCTTTACCCGCAAAGACGGCAGCCCGCTGACGGCTGACCAGATTGGAGATGACAATGACTGAATTCACTCTGACAAAAGACTCTGATGGCGTGGGCGTCATCACCTGGGATGTGCCCGGGAAAACCATGAACGTGATGTCCTTTGACGGGCTGGCGCAACTGAGCAGCTGCATCGATGATGCGCTGGCAGATGACGCGGTCAAAGGCATCGTCATCACCTCGGGCAAGGAAGGGTCGTTTGCCGGTGGCATGGACCTGAACCTGCTGGCGGTGATGAAGGAACAGGCGGGCGACGATCCGGCCAAGGGTCTGTTCGAGGGCACGATGCAGATGCATGCCCTGCTGCGCAAGATCGAGCTTGCGGGCATGGACCCCAAGACCAAGAAGGGCGGCAAGCCGATTGCCACCGTTCTGCCCGGCACCGCCGCGGGCATCGGTATGGAACTGCCGCTGTCCACGCACCGCATCTTTGCCGCCGAAAACCCCAAGGCAAAGTTCGGCCTGCCCGAGATTATGGTCGGCATCTTCCCCGGCGCGGGCGGCACCACGCGGATGGTGCGCAAGGTTGGCGCGATTGCGGCGGCTCCGCTGTTGCTGGAAGGCAAGATGCTGGACGTCAAGAAAGCCAAGGGCGCAGGCTATATCGATGAGATCGCCGAAGACCCGATGGCTGCGGCCAAGGAATGGGTGCTGAACGCCAAGGACGGCGACATCGTCAAGCCTTGGGATGCCAAAGGCTACAAGATGCCCGGCGGCGCGCCCTACCATCCAGCGGGCTTCATGAACTTCGTCGGAGCCTCGGCGATGGTGCATGGCAAGACCCAAGGCGCCTTCCCGGCTGCCAAGGCGCTGCTGAGCGCGGTTTACGAAGGTGCTCTGGTCGATTTCGACACCGCGCTGAAGATCGAGGCGCGCTGGTTTACCTCCGTGCTGATGAACCCGTCCTCGGGTGCCATGATCCGCTCGCTGTTCCTGAACAAGGAAGCGCTGGAAAAAGGCGCTGTGCGTCCCGCTGGTGTTCCCGATCAGTCGGTCAAGAAGATCGGCGTTCTGGGCGCGGGCATGATGGGTGCGGGCATCGCGCTGGTGTCGGCGCAGGCCGGTATGGAAGTGGTTCTGGTCGACCGTGATCAAGCAGCCGCCGACAAGGGCAAGGCCTATACCGAGACCTATCTTGACAAGGGCATGAAGCGCGGCAAGGTCACCGCTGAAAAGAAAGAGGCCATGCTGGGCCGCATCACCGCGACCCCGGATCTGGACAACCTGAAAGGCTGTGACCTGATCATCGAAGCTGTCTTCGAAGATATGGGCGTCAAGGCCGAGATGACCAAGAAGGTCGAGGCGATCATCCCCGAGGATTGCATCTTTGCCTCGAACACCTCGACCCTGCCGATCACCGATCTGGCCAAAGCCTCGGCGCGTCCGGATCAGTTCATCGGCATCCACTTCTTCTCGCCGGTCGAGAAGATGTTCCTGGTCGAGATCATCAAGGGCAAGGAAACCGGGGATCGCGCGGTCGCCAAGGCGCTGGACTATGTGCGCCAGATCAAGAAGACGCCCATCGTGGTCAACGATGCACGCTTCTTCTACTGCAACCGCTGCATCATCCCCTACATCAACGAAGGTGCGCGCATGATCACCGAGGGCGTCAGCCCCGTGCTGATCGACAACGCCGCGCGTCAGTTGGGTTTCCCTGTCGGTCCGGTTCAGCTGACCGATGAGACCTCGATCGATCTAGGGGCCAAGATTGCCCGTGCCACCAAGGCGGCAATGGGCGATGCCTATCCCGAAAGCCCCTCGGACGATCTGATCTTCTGGATGGAAGAACAGGGCCGTCTGGGCCGCAAATCGAACGCGGGCTTCTTTGACTATGACGAAAAGGGCAAGCGCGTCGGGTACTGGAATGGTCTGCAGGACAAGTATCCGCTGGTCGAGGATCAACCCGACCTGATCGAAGTGCAGGAACGTCTGATGTTCGCGCAGGTTCTGGAAGCGGTGCGCGCGCTGGAAGAGGGTGTTCTGGAAGACATTCGCGAAGGCGATGTGGGTGCGATTCTGGCCTGGGGCTTTGCTCCGTGGTCTGGCGGTCCGCTCAGCTGGCTGGACATCATCGGCGCGCCTTACGCCGCCGAGCGTTGCGACCAACTGGCCGCAGCCTATGGCGAGCGTTTTGCCTGCCCGCCGCTGCTGCGTGAGATGGCCGAGAAGGGTCAGACCTTCTATGGCCGCTTCGACCCCGAAGCCAAAGCCGCTTGATCAAGTGATGCAGGCGCGTGACACCACGCGCCTGCATCGTTCTTTTCGTGTTTGGTTAGGTCTGCCATTCAGGCCGCAGAAACAGGACAGGCGCATTGGGCCTGCCCGGACGCCCCGGCCTGCGCATGCCGGATGGCGGGCGGATCGGGAAAATCGGTTCCTGCGGGATGGGTGCAGGCAGTGCACCCAACGGGTTTGCAAGGGCTGAAACGTCGCCCCTGATTGCAATCGAATTGACCAAAGCCGTCGCGGTCTGTTCATCCGCCACCCTATAGGGCGCGTGTTCCTGTGCCGAACGGGCACTGAACCGACCAGCCGGGCAAAAGGTCTGCAGCCCGCCCTCGACAAAGATCACCTCATCCGTGTCAAAAAACAAAGTCGTCACCTGGAACGATGACCCCGGCACCTGCGCCGACATCCGGCACGCGCCGTTCAACATCCGGGCCGGAAAGACCGCGACACCCGCCGCGTCGGGATCGAGTTTCCCAAGGTCCAGCGCCATGCCCTGCTCGGGCATCAACCAGACGGGCCGCCCGTTATAGGTCGCCCGTGCGGGTACAAATATCGGCATGTAATCGGCACGGGTTTCATCGGCCGGAATGACGACGCAACAGGTCGAAATCCGGCGCACCTCGCGAAACCCGTTATCCAAAGTTCGCACCAGATCGCCCACGGCAACCCGTTCGATCAGCTTCCAGCCACTGGTGGTGGCAACCTTGGTGCCGTGCAACAGACCGCCACGGCGTGCATTTACCGCTTTATTCGGGTCGGCGAAATCAACGTCACCAGATTGATCCGAAAACCCCGAAACACTCACTACTTCAAACACGTGCCTCACCCCCTTGTGGCACAAACTAACGATGCAAAACGGATAGCATGAATTTTAAGGGGTGACTTATTTCTGACATATTTGCGCCCAATTTGGGCCTTTTGAGGCCCCTTTTGCGCACATTTTACAGACAAATGCGGGGTAAATACTTCTTTTGATCCGCATTCGGAAACGATTACTGGGCCGATCCGTCGAACTGATATCCGAATCTCCGAATATCTTCCGCGCAGGCTTGGGCAACCGCATCCACTGTTTGCGTCGTATAGTACCGACGGTAATCGCGATCCCGCTTCGACCGGTTCAGATGCGGCAGCTCCACGTCAAACCCGAGATGTTCGATCAGAGGCCGCGCGTCCTGTGCGAAATGCTCAAGGCGAATATATGCGTCACATCTTTCGGCCCCGTTGGCCATGGTCACATAGGCGCGCGCGGGGTGGTGCCGAAAGGATCGCAGCGTGGACGGATGCAGGACAAACGACCCGAAATCCAGATCTTTGGCGCGCCCGACATCCGGGTGATCAAAGCTCTGTACCCGCAGCCAATGATAATAGCTCACCATCCGGTCCCACGGATTGCGCACCATCGTAAACACGAACATCGACGTCAAAGCCTTGGCAGACAGAACCCCGTCGATATCGGACAGCGTCGAATGCTTCCACAGGCGCCCGCGCGCGTTCAGGGATTTGGCGCGGCGTCGGCGTTTCAGCGCCTTGGGCGTATCCCCCAACAGAATGTCATCCTTCATCGCCCGCTGTTCCAGCGCCAACGCCAATGACGTGCCCCCGGTCTTGGGGATATGCACAAACACATAACGCCGTCCGGTCGAGATGATCACGCCACGCCCTGCTCTGCCGGTGCGCGACTGGCGCGCCATCCCAGCACGGCCCCCGCCGTTGCGATCAGTCCGATGCCAAAGACCTGCATCACGCCGATGGACTGCCCCAACGCCACCCAGGCAAAAAGCGGGCCGAAGATCATCACCGAATATTCGAACACGGCAACAAAGGACGGCTCGCCCACTTGATACGCCTTGATCAGCATGAAGACCGCGATGGTCGACCCAACGGCTTGCACGACGATCCACGGAATGGCCGGTTGGAAGTCCTGGACCAGACCTCGGGTCACAAACCCATCCGGCCCCTCGGGCGTATCCACCGGAAAGGCGGTGAAAAAGGCCAACCCGATTGCGCCTGCCAACCCCAGGGTCATCACCATATTCGCCAGCAACGCTACCGTACTTTCATCCGAGCAGTGACTGCGGGTGACAATGGCGCTGAGCGCATAGAAAAACCCGCCCGCCACCGGCAACAGGGTTCGGGCGTCGAAATCGGTTGGGTTGGGTTGCAAAACGCACAGGATGCCGATGAACCCGATCATCACCGCCCCGATACGCCACGGCCCGATGGGTTGTTTCAGCCCCAGTGCCGAAATCAGAAGCACAAAGATCGGCGAGGTGAACAGCCCGGCCAGCGCCTGCGCAATCGGCATCAAAGCCAGCGAGGCGAAATAGAACAGCATGGCCGTGGTGATCAGCAGGCTGCGCACCACGACAGGCCCTAACCGTTTGGGGCGCAGCGTGCCAAAGCCCAGCAGAGAAAGCCCCGCGATCAAGGGCAACATCAAAGCGGCCCGACTCAGGTGGAATTGCCACAGCCCGATTGTCTCGGCCAGCAGGATCACGACGTTGTCCACAACCCCGATGATGGCCATGGAACTGACCATCAGGGCCGCGGCCAAAATCGGTGAGGTCGGTTTAGCTGCCTGCATCTGCCACATGTTCCTGTTCTGCGTCCCGCCATCCAGCACAATTGCCAATCCCGACGCAACAAGTTTGCGCCGCGCGATTTGGGCGTGCTAAGCTGCGGCAAAAGAAATACGAGCAGAACCCATCCAGATGACCGCCCTGAAACAGTACCAGCGGATCGAAGCCACCGGTCTGTGGCGCCCCTCGCCCGATGAACAACGGCGCGAGGTTGTCGTCTCGATTGGTGAGGCCACGCTGACCATCTCGGATTTCAATGACCGCGCCTTGACGCATTGGTCGCTGGCGGCGCTGGAACGGCAGAATCCGGGTGTCTTCCCCGCGATCTTCAACCCCGATGGCGACCCGGATGAGACGCTGGAGCTGGCCGAAAGCGAAAAGACCATGCTCGAAGCCATCGACCGGCTGCAACGCGCCATCGACAAGGCACGCCCGCATCCCGGGCGTCTGCGGTGGCTCAGCGTTGGGGGCGTTGTTGCCGCTGTTCTGGCGGTCATGCTGTTGTGGCTGCCCGGAGCGCTGCAAAGCCATGTGGTGTCCGTCGTGCCCGAGGTGAAGCGACAGGAAATTGGTGACGCGATTCTGAAACGGATCGAGCGTGTGTCGGGGCGTGCCTGTACCTCACGCGATGCGCAGGCGTCATTGGATCGGCTGGCGAAACGGACCGGCGTGCGGCAGATCATCATCCTGCCTGCGGGTGTGCAGGACAGCCTCAGCCTGCCGGGCGGCACTGTTCTTCTCAGCCGGTCATTGGTCGAGGATCATGAGGATCCAGCCGTCGCCGCCGGGTTTGTTATCGCAGAACGGGCGCGGTCCGAACAGCAGGACCCGCTGGATGATTTGCTGGACCGGACGGGCGCGTCCTCGGCGTTTCGATTGCTGACAACCGGAGGGCTGACGCCTCAGATCGTCGACAACTATACCGAACAGGTCTTGTCCGAACCCCGCCCCGCGGTCACGGATGAGGCGTTGCTGGCAATGTTCGCGCAGGCCGCCCTGCCCTCGACCCCTTATGCCTATGCACGTGACATCACCGGGGAAACCGTGCTGGGGCTGATTGAGGCCGACCCGATGGCCGGGCGCACGTTGGAACAGGTGTTGCCGGACCGCGATTGGGTCCGGCTACAGAATATTTGCGGCGAGTGATCCGCCTTACTTGGTGCCGAACATCCGGTCCCCGGCATCACCGAGACCGGGCATGATATAGCCTTTCGAGTTCAACTCGCGATCCAGCGCGGCGGTGACGATATGCACGTCCGGGTGCGCCTCTTTCATGCGTTCGACACCTTCGGGTGCGGCCAGCAGGCAGAGAAAGCGAATATCGGTCGCGCCCTGCTCTTTCAGCAGATCAATCGCGGCGGCAGAGCTGTTGCCGGTGGCCAGCATTGGATCAACGGCAATGACCAGACGGTCTTTCAGCCCCTCAGGGGCCTTGAAGTAGTATTGAACGGGTTTCAGCGTTTCTTCATCGCGATACAGGCCGACAAATCCCACCCGTGCCGAGGGGATCAGTTCCAGCACCCCATCCAGCATTCCGTTGCCCGCCCGCAGGATCGAGACCAGCGCCAGTTTCTTGCCGGCCAGGATGGGGGCGTCCATCTCCTCCATCGGGGTTTCGATATGCCGCGTCGTCAGCGGCATTTCCCGCGTGATCTCATAAGCCAACAGCAGCGTGATTTCGCGCAGCAACTGCCGGAACACGGCGGTCGAGGTGCCCTTGTCCCGCATGAGCGTCAGCTTGTGTTGCACCAGCGGGTGGTCGACGACGGTCAGGTGATCGCTCATGAGTTCTCCAGTCTTTTCTTGACCCGCGCGCGGGTGTCTTCGTCACAAAAAGCCGCGTTCAGGGCTGTTTCATTCAGCGCAGCAAAGTCTTCGGCGTCCCAGCCGAAGGCTGCGTGCAGCATCTCATATTCGCGCCGCATGGTGGTATGAAAAAAGGGCGGATCGTCGGTGGAAACGGTTACGTTGACGCCTGCATCGCGCAGCCTTGCAATCGGGTGGTCTGCGAAATTGGGAAACAGGCCAAGGACCACGTTTGATCCCGGACAGACCTCTAGCGTGATACCACGGTCGGTAATTTCGTGCACAAGGTCAGGATCTTCAATCGCGCGCACCCCGTGGCCGACGCGTTCCACACCAAGGTCGCGGATCGCATCGCGGACACTTTCCGGGCCGCCAAACTCGCCCGCATGGGTGGTGAGACGCAAACCCGCCTCGCGGGCGCAGTCGAAGGCCCATTTGAAATCCCCCTGGGTGCCCACGGATTCGTTGCCGCCCATGCCAAACCCGGTGATCCAGTCGCCTGCGGTTTCCGCCGCGCAATGGGCGCTGCGTTTGGCCTGTTCTGGTCCGAAATGACGGACACAGGTGACGACGCCGCGCAGGGTGATGCCAAACTTGCGCTCAGCCTCGTCAGCGGCGTCCTGAATGGCCGTCAGATAGTCACGCCAGGCATGAAGATCCCCGCCGCCGCAGAAATCCGGGCTGAGAAAGGTTTCTGAATAAACAATACCATTTGCGGCGCTTTCTTCAAGTATCGCCAGCGTCAGACGGCGGAAATCCTCGGGCGTTTTGAGAACCTCACAAGCGGCCTCATACACGCTGAGGAAATGGGCGAAATCACGAAAGTCATAGCTGCCGTCAGGTTTGAAAATCCCGCTCAGGTCAACGCGCTTTTCATGGGCGAGTTGGCGGATAAAGGCGGGCGGGGCCGCGCCTTCGTGGTGCAGGTGCAATTCGATTTTGGGCAGATCCGCAACGGTCATAGAAAGCTTCTCCCCGGCCCTTGCGCCGGTACGTTCAGGTGATGGGCAATGCTGGTGGCGACGTCGGCGAATGCGATTTGCCCGATCTGGCCGCTGCCTTTTCCAGCGACCATAACAGGCACCTGTTCGCGCGTGTGGTCGGTTCCGGTCCAGCTGGGATCGTTGCCGTGATCGGCGGTCAGCAGCAGCAGGTCGTCCGGGCGCAGCTTTTGCAGGATCACGCCGATTTCCCGGTCGAACCATTCCAGAGCCCGCGCATAGCCGCTAATGTCGCGGCGGTGACCATAGAGGCTGTCGAATTCGACGAAATTGGCGAAGGTCAGGCTGCCCTCTTCGGCGTGGTCCACCAGATCGGACAGGTGCCTCATCAACTCGGCGTCCGAACCTTTGCGCAGCGTGTCGATCCCTTGCATCGAAAAGATGTCGCCGATCTTGCCTACCGCATGCACCTTGCGCCCGGCATCCTGCACCCAATTGGTCAGCACCGGAGCAGGCGGCAGGATCGCGAAATCCTTCCGGTTAGTGGTGCGGGTGAAACCGTCCTCAGGCGATCCGACAAAGGGCCGTGCAATCACCCGACCCACTTTCATCTGGTGCAAACGCGGCGCGAGCGTCCGGCACATCTCAAGCAGACGGTCGAGGCCAAAGCTGCCTTCATGCGCGGCGATCTGGAACACGCTGTCGGCAGAGGTGTAGCAAATCGGCCAGCCGGTGCGCATATGTTCGGCCCCCAGTTCCGCGATGATCGCGGTACCCGAGGCGTGGCAGTCGCCCAAAATGCCATCGGCGCCCGCCGCCTCGGCTGCGGCGCGGCTCAGATCAGCGGGAAAGGCCGGGGTGGTGTCGGGGAAATAGTGCCAATCCCACGGTACGGGCAGCCCGGCCAGTTCCCAATGGCCCGAGGGCGTGTCCTTGCCCGGCGAACGTTCGCGCGCGCATCCCCAGAGGCCCGAAGGATCAGCATCAAGCCCCGGCGTATCCTCCCCCGACGCCAGACGCGCCGCAGCACCAAGGCCCAACGCGTCCAGATTGGGCAGGTCTAGCGGGCCAGAGCGCCCGTCCTCGGCGCGACCCTCGGCACAGGCCTGCGCGATATGTGCGACCGTGTTGGCCCCAGTGTCCGGCACGTCGCCATTGAAATACTGGCCCGCATCCGGCGCGCCGCCGATGCCGACCGAGTCCATGACGACCAGAAAAGCCCGGCTCATGCGGTGATCCTTTCATGAACCAGCGTCGGGGTCATCGGTGCATCATCGCCGATCGAGATGGCTTGCAGGATCGTTTCTGCGGCCTGCCGCGCGGCGTCTTCACGCGCTGCATACACCACGGCCAAGGGCGCGCCTTTGTCGACTTTGTCGCCCAGCCGGACAATGCCGGACATACCGACCGCCGGGTCGATCACGTCACTTTCGACCTGCCGACCACCGCCCAAGGCAACCACGGCAAGGCCCAATGCCTCGCCATTTATCGCGTTGATATACCCACCGCGCGGGGCTTGAACCTCGAGGATCACGCTGGCTTCGGGCAGGAAGCGTGACCAGTTTTCGACGAACTGCAGCGGCCCGCCGACAGCGGCCATCATGCGGCCAAACCGCTCAGCTGCCCGCCCGTCGCGGATGACGTCGGTGATCTTGTCGCGCCCCTCATCAGCCGTGGCGACCATGCCCGCATCGGCCAGCAATACGCCACCCAACTCGGCCGAAATTTCGGCCAGCGGCGCGTAATGCGCATTTGTCAGAACATTCATCACCTCGGCCACTTCCAGCGCATTGCCCAGCGCCGGGGCCAAGGGTTGATGCATATCGGTGATCACGGCCGAAGTCCGGCACCCAGCCGCATTCGCGGTCTCGGTCAGGGCCTGTGCCAGCTTGCGCGCCTCGTCCAGCGTTTTCATGAACGCGCCGCTGCCGACTTTGACATCGAGCACCAATGCCTCGGGGCTGGCCGCCAGTTTCTTGGACAGGATTGACGCGGTGATCAGATCGAGGCTTTCGACCGTCGCCGTGACATCCCGGATCGCATACAGCCGCTTGTCGGCCGGTGCGATCTGACCGGTTGCGCCAACAATCGCGGCCCCGGTTTCGCTTAGTATCTGGGCCAGGCGGTCCTGCCCGATCTGCGTGGTGACACCGGGAATTGCTTCAAGCTTGTCCAGCGTGCCACCTGTATGACCAAGGCCCCGCCCGGAAATCATCGGAACATAGGCCCCGCATTCCGCCAGCGCCGGGGCCAGTATCAGGCTGACGCAATCCCCCACCCCGCCAGTCGAGTGTTTGTCGATCACCGGCCCATCCACATCCCAACTCAGGACATCGCCGCTGTCGCGCATGGCTAGGGTCAGGTCGGCACGTCCCTGCGCGCCCAGCCCGCCCATGCAAACCGCCATCGCAAAGGCCCCGGCCTGCGCGTCGCTGACCCCGCCATCGGCCAGACCTTGCGCGAACCATGTCAATTCTTCGCCGGTCGGCACCTCATGCCGGCGCAGTTTTGCGATGATCGAGCGGGCATCCATTGGCTCAGGCGTCCTGCATATGGGACGCGTCGAACGCGCCCGGCAGAAGATCACCAATGGTGGTTTCCAGTTCCATCCCCCCGGTCGTCGCCAGCGTGACCTTCACGTCGCGCGCGCCAAACTCGGCCAGTTTCTGGCGGCACCCCCCGCAGGGCGGCACCGGTTGCGGGCTTTGGGCCACGACGTAGACCTCGGCCAGTTCGGTCTCACCTGCGGCAACCATGGCGGCTATCGCCCCTGCTTCGGCACAGGTGCCTTCGGGATAAGCCACGTTTTCGACGTTGCAGCCGACGTAAAGCGTACCGGACCCCGACAGGATCGCCGCGCCCACCTTGAAGTTCGAATAAGGCGCATGGGCGTTTTCGCGAACCTTCAGGGCAGCATCTTTGAGCGACATGGCGATTCCCCAATTTTTGATCAGTTGGTCAGAAAAACGTACCCTAATAGCAAGCGCCGGGGAAGTTGAAGCCCCCAGCATGTGTTTTTCGCCTATTCCAGCATTGTGTTGAAGGTTCCCGGTAATGTCACTTCCAGCAATTCGAGATCCTCGGACGGGTCCGCCAGCCGCGTGCGCATTCCCGGCGGAATAACAAAGGCATCCCCCTGTTCCAGCCGGTATGGCTCGCGCCCTTCGCCTTCCAACGTGACCTCTCCGGTCATGACGAAGGTAAAGTGAATGTCGGTATCATGGCTGGCCCAGACCGGGTCCCCCTGCCCGCGGCGGACGACCTGTACCCCGGCCACGCCTTTGGTGTTTTCGGCAATCGTCGTGTCTCGGCAAACATAGCCCGGCAGCCGGAAGGGTATCCACTCGGCATCCTTGGCCTGATTGTAGACAAAGCGTTGACCCTGCCATTCCCGGTCCGGACGCAAATGAGGCGTCGGCAGCTCCATCTCATGATCAATCTCGGTGACATGCTCGGCCGGGACGCCGATCTCGATCACCTGCACGTTGTCCGAGGCTTCCAGCACGCGATGGCGGATTTCCGGGGGCTGGATAAAGCAATCCCCGGCGGTCAGTCGCATCTTGTCACCCTGATCTTCGTAGACAACATCGACCCAGCCATGGATGCAGAAGATCAGCTGAAAACCCACCTTGTGGAAATGCACCATATCCGGCACCGGCCCACCATCGGGGATGCGGATATGGCTGGCGATGATCGAGCCGCCCAGACGATCCGGCACCAGATCACGGTAATGCATGCCCGCCCGCCCGATGATCCAAGGGGCCTGATCTTTCAAACGACGCACGACAAAGGAATGGACAGTCTCAGGCATGACCAGCGGCGGGTCGCGGTCTTCAATCTCGATTCGGGTTCCGTTTGGCGCGATCAAAACCCGTTCGCCGCCGGCAAATGCGTCGGGGTCTTCGGTCAGGATGCGAAGCGTTCCGGCACCTTCAGGCGCATCTTTTTCGATGCGCAGGCGCAACCCATGACCCGAAAACACGGCAGTCCGCGGATCGTCTGCGGGATAGATCATATCCATCCGCATCCCCAGAACCTTGGTGTAAAACGGGATGTCGTCCCTTAGCTCATTCGTTGGTAAGCGGAACTCGGCTATCGTCTGGTTCGAACGCAAAGGGCGCATCGGGCATCGTCTCGTGCTGTTGGTGTTTACGCCATCCGATCAGAACCGAAGCGAAAATGCCAATCGAAAACAATAGCTCGAGCGTTTCTTCCACAACAAAGAGACGCATCAGTGTCAGTTGGGAAAAGTCCGTATATTTGGGCCGTGCGACCTGATCCACGACTTGCGCCACGACGACAGCCAACACTGCCAAAGCGAAAACGGTAAGGAATGGCGCACGGGCCTTGCGGGCTTTCCAGATCGTTGGCATCCCGTGCCAGACCACTCCGAACAGCAAGACCAGACCCAGAACCACCCGCACCCAAGTGGGATCAAGCATATTGTCAATCGCGTTGAAAACAGCCGCAATCGAGCTGTCTGTGGCGAAGATCTCGGTGTCGATCTCTCGCTCTGCCAGAAGGAAACAGCCCAGCGAAATATACACTCGCGGCAACCCCTTCAAAGTTACCAACGCCGCCACAGCCGCGCCGAACAGCATCACAGCCGATGCAATCTCGACAATCCCGCCTTCATTAACATGCGTGATCGCCCAGGTTGGCCACAGTATCCCAACCACGCAAAACAGCAGCGTCGCCAACATGACACAATGGGTCACCGCAACGCCGGTTGCGGGTGCAAATCGAACGGGCAGAGTCAAACGCTCTGCTTTGGTTTCAGTGCTGAAAGTCATGCCTATCTTGGTTCTGCTGGTTCGGCAGTTTGAGTGAGTGGATTTGGCCGAATGTAAATATTTTACAACGGAAATCAACCAAGCCCGGATTAAGAGACATCAAGCTGTGATAGGTGACGCAACGTAGCCAAGCCGGAAAAACTCGTTTACCACACGGTTAGATACCAGAAGGGAGCCGTATCGCTGATGTCTGACTCACGCAGCCAAAGACAAGCCGCGCTTGACTATCACGCCCATCCAAAACCCGGAAAGCTTGAGATCAAGGCCACAAAGCCAATGGCCAATGGTCGCGATCTGGCCCGCGCCTATTCGCCCGGCGTGGCCGAGGCGAGCCTTGAGATCAAGGCCGATGCGTCGAACGCGGAGCTTTATACCTCGCGCGGGAATCTGGTGGCTGTGGTTTCGAACGGAACGGCTGTTCTGGGGCTGGGCAATATCGGCGCGCTGGCCTCGAAGCCGGTGATGGAGGGCAAGGCGGTCCTGTTCAAGAAATTCGCCGGAATCGACTGTTTCGACATCGAAGTCGATCAGCCCGACCCGGAAAAGCTGGCCGATATCGTCTGCGCGCTTGAACCCACGTTCGGCGCAATCAATCTGGAAGACATCAAGGCCCCGGATTGCTTTGTCGTCGAAAAGCTGTGCCGCGAGCGCATGAACATCCCCGTCTTTCACGACGACCAGCATGGCACGGCCATTGTGGTCGGAGCAGCCGCCAAAAACGCGCTGCACGTTGCCGGCAAGTCCTTCGAGGACATCAAGATCGTCTCGACCGGCGGTGGCGCGGCGGGCATCGCGTGTCTGAGCATGTTGGTCAAGCTGGGCGTGAAGCGCGAAAACATCTGGCTGTGCGATATTCACGGGCTGGTCTATGAGGGCCGCGCAGAGGATATGAACCCGCACAAGGATCAGTTCGCGCAGAAATCCGACCTGCGCACACTGGACGACGTGATCGACGGGGCAGATCTGTTTCTGGGTCTCAGCGGCCCGAACGTTCTGAAGCCCGAAATGGTCAGCCGAATGGCCGATCAACCGATCATCTTCGCGCTGGCCAACCCGACCCCGGAAATTCTGCCCCAAGCCGCGCGCGAGGTCGCGCCGGATGCGATCATCGCCACAGGGCGCAGCGATTTTCCCAATCAGGTGAACAACGTCCTTTGCTTTCCGTTCATCTTCCGCGGCGCGCTGGATGTTGGCGCGACCGAGATCAATGACGAGATGCAAATCGCCTGCGTGGACGGTATCGCCGAAATGGCCCGTGCCACCACCAGCGCCGAGGCTGCCGCTGCTTATAAGGGCGAGCAGCTGAATTTCGGCCCGGATTATCTGATCCCGAAACCCTTTGATCCGCGTCTGGTGGGCGTTGTGTCCTCGGCTGTGGCGCGCGCAGCGATGGACAGCGGCGTTGCCAAACGTCCCATCAAGGATCTGGATGCCTACAGGGAAAAGCTGAACCAGACCGTCTTCAAATCCGCCCTGCTGATGCGGCCTGTGTTCGAAGCCGCCGCCGCAGCCTCGCGCCGGATCGTGTTTGCCGAAGGCGAGGATGAACGCGTCCTGCGTGCGGCGCAGGCCGTTCTGGAGGAAACCACCGAAACACCGATCCTGATCGGACGGCCCGAGGTGATCGATGCCCGCTGCGACCGGCTGGGCCTGACCATCCGCCCCGGCAAGGACTGCCAGATCGTGAACCCGGAGAACGACCCGCGCTATTACGACTATTGGAGCTCGTACCACAAGATCATGCAACGCCGGGGCGTGACGCCGGATCTGGCCAAGGCCATCATGCGCACCAATACAACCGCCATTGGGGCGATCATGGTGCACCGGGGGGAAGCGGACAGCATGATCTGCGGCACGTTCGGCGAATATCGCTGGCACCTGAACTATGTCGAGCAGGTGCTGAACAAGGGCGACCTGCGTCCGCATGGCGCGCTGTCGCTGATGATTCTGGAAGACGGCCCCCTGTTCATTGCCGACACCCATGTCCGGCAATTGCCAACGCCCGAGGAACTGGCCGAATCCACCATAGGCGCGGCCCGCCATGTGCGGCGTTTCGGGCTGGAGCCCAAAATCGCCTTCTGTTCGCAATCTCAGTTCGGCAATCAGGCCGAAGGCTCGGGCAAACGCCTGCGTGCTGCCATCGAAATACTCGATCAGCGACCAAGAGATTTCATCTACGAAGGCGAGATGAACCTTGATGCCGCGCTGGACCCGGAGCTCAGGGCCCGGATCTTCCCGGCCTCGCGTTTGGAAGGTGCGGCAAATGTGTTGGTCTTTGCCCATGCCGATGCGGCAAGCGGAGTGCGGAACATTCTGAAGATGAAAGCCGACGGGATCGAGGTTGGTCCGATTCTGATGGGTATGGGAAACAAAGCCCATATCGTGACACCGTCGATCACAGCGCGCGGGTTGCTGAACATGGCGGCCATCGCCGGCACCCCAGTCGCACATTACGGCTGATGCGATGCGCGATTATGAAGCCGAACGCCTGCTTTGGCGTTCGGCGAGTCGTCGCCTTTGCACAGAAAAGTTAACAAATTTGCAATTTCCGCAAGGTTATTCAACTAAGCCCAAAAAACCAAACGGGTTTGCAATAATTTGCAGATCATTCCGAACCGAACTGCAAAGATTTTGCGATAAACTGACGCGGCGTCACAAGCGCCGCTTGTTTGATACGCGGCGGATACCTAACAACGTGCTCAGTGCTTTGGGAGGAAGACAAAATGGCATATCAGGACGTTTACGATAGCTGGAAAAACGACCCCGAGGCGTTCTGGATGGACGCTGCAAAAGGGATCGATTGGGACAAACCTCCGAGCAAAGCGCTGTTTGACGATAACGCCCCGCTTTATGAATGGTTCAGTGACGCGCAGGTCAATACCTGCTGGAACGCCGTCGACCGCCACGTCGAAAACGGGCGCGGCGAGCAGACCGCCATAATCTATGACAGCCCGATCACCCATACCAAGCGCGAGATCTCATATGTCGAGCTGCGCAACCGCGTCGCCACCCTGGCCGGGGCGTTGCGGGCCAAGGGTATCGAAAAGGGCGACCGGGTCATCATCTATATGCCGATGATCCCCGAAGCGCTTGAGGCGATGCTGGCCTGCGCCCGGCTTGGCGCGGTGCATTCAGTGGTGTTCGGCGGTTTTGCCAGTAACGAACTGGCCGTCCGCATCGATGACGCACAGCCCAAGGCGATCATCGCCGCCTCATGCGGGATGGAGCCGGGCCGCGTAGTGCACTACAAACCCTTGCTGGACGGCGCCATCGACATGGCAAAGCACAAGCCCGAGTTCTGCGTGATTTTCCAGCGTGAACAAGAGGTTGCGCAGCTGATTGAAGGACGCGACTTCAATTGGCACGGCTTCCAATACGGCGTTGAACCGGCGGAATGTGTGCCGGTTGCGGGCAATGATCCGGCCTATATCCTCTATACCTCGGGTACCACGGGTGCGCCGAAAGGGGTTGTGCGACCAACCGCCGGGCATCTGGTTGCGCTGAACTGGTCGATGAAGAACATCTACAATGTCGATCCGGGCGAAGTGTTCTGGGCGGCCTCGGATGTGGGCTGGGTCGTGGGACATTCCTACATCTGCTACGCGCCGCTGATCCACGGCAACACCACTATTGTGTTCGAAGGCAAACCTGTCGGCACCCCCGACGCGGGCACCTTCTGGCGGGTGATCTCGGAACACAATGTCCGTAGCTTTTTCACCGCCCCCACCGCCATCCGCGCCGTCAAGCGCGAGGACCCCAAAGGCGAGATGCTGGCCAAATATGACCTGTCCGGCTTGCGCGCGCTGTATCTGGCGGGCGAACGCGCTGACCCCGATACGATCATCTGGGCCCAAGACGCGCTGAAGGTTCCGGTGATCGACCACTGGTGGCAGACCGAAACCGGATGGACCATTGCTGGCAACCCATTGGGGATCGAGGAATTGCCGACCAAACTTGGCTCGCCCGCCAAACCGATGCCCGGCTATGATGTGCAAATCCTGGACGAGGGCGGCCACCCGATGAAACCGGGTGAGTTGGGCGCGATTGCCGTGAAACTCCCCCTCCCCCCCGGCACGTTGCCAACGCTGTGGAATGCCGAGGACCGTTTCCGGAAATCCTATCTGGAACACTTCCCCGGATACTACGAAACCGGCGACGCAGGCATGATCGACGAGGATGGATACCTCTATATCATGGCGCGCACCGACGATGTGATCAACGTGGCGGGCCACCGCTTGTCGACCGGCGGGATGGAGGAGGTACTGGCCGCCCATCCCGACGTCGCAGAATGCGCCGTGATTGGCGTCTCGGATCAGCTGAAAGGCCAGATGCCGGTCGGCTTCCTGTGTCTGAACGCGGGTGCCGCACGCGATCATGGCGACGTGGTTCAGGAGGTCGTCAAGATGGTCCGCGACAAGATCGGGCCGGTCGCGGCCTTCAAGCTGGCTGTCGTGGTGGATCGTTTGCCCAAAACCCGCTCGGGCAAGATCCTGCGCGGCACCATGGTGTCGATTGCCGACGGGCAGGACTACAAGATGCCTGCAACCATTGATGATCCGGCCATTCTGGACGAGATCAAAGCGGCCCTGCAAACCATCGGATACGCGCAATAAGTCCGGGGCGGCCTGCACCGCCCCCCTTGCAACCAGGTACAGGCCCCCTACTGTCACGATCAGACAGTGAGGGCCCATGACACAAAGCGATATCTGGCGTCTCAGCGCCACCGAGTTGACACAGCTGACCCGCAGCGGCGACTTGAGCGCCGAAGCCGCAACTCAAGCCGCGATTGATCGGATGCATGCGGTCAATCCCAGCCTCAATGCGGTGGTCGAAGACCTGAGCGATCCGGCGCTTGACCGTGCCCGCGATCTGGATCGGGCGCGCGCAAAGGGCGAATATCCCGGCCCGCTGTTCGGCGTCCCGGTCACGATCAAAGTGAATGTCGATCAAAAGGGTCACGCCACCACAAACGGCGTGGTCGCGTTGAAAGACGTGATCGCGCCGGATGACGCCCCGGTTGTGTCGAACCTGCAAAAGGCCGGGGCCATTGTGATCGGTCGCACGAACACGCCAGAGTTTTCCTTCCGCGCCGATACGGACAACCCGCTATACGGGCGCACCCATAACCCTTGGGGTCAGCATATCTCGCCCGGGGGATCGTCTGGTGGGGCCGGTGCTGCCGTGATGGCGGGTATCGGCGCGCTGGGTCACGGCAATGACATCGGTGGCAGCCTCAGGTTTCCCGCCGCCGCCAATGGCGCGGTTACGGTCAAGCCCGGCCTGGGCCGCGTGCCCGCCTGGAACCCCAGCCAAAAGGCCGAGCGCGGATCGCTGGCCCAATCCATGTCGGTGCAAGGGCTGTTGACCCGCTCCGCCGCGGATCTGCACCTGTCGATGCCAAGCCTGATCGCGCCCGACGCGCGAGACCCTTTCCACGTGCCGATGCCTTGGCGCGGGGACGATCTGGAAGGGCCGATCAAAGTTGCCTTAACCAAAAACACCTTTGACTATGCCCTTCACCCCGAGGTCGAAAAAGCACTGGACACTGCGCGCGACGCTCTGACGGATGCCGGGTATTTGGTGGAAGAAATCGATCCGCCCGATGTCTTTGAATGCGGGCGGATTGGCTATCGCTCTTTGATGGGCGAAGTGCTGACCCTGATGAAGTCGGATGTCGAGGCTGCGGGCTCTCAGACCATTCAGGACATCTTCGACGTCTATTTTCAGGAATTCCCGCCTATCGTCGAAACCGAACTGCTTAAAATGCTGGCCAAACGCAGCCATTATGCGCGCGAATGGTCGCTGTTTATGCAAGATTACCCGCTGGTCCTGTCGCCCTTCCTGCCGCAACCCTTCTTTAAGCCGGACCGCGACACCGAAGGGGCCGAAGGCGTGCATGAGGTTCTGGGCTGCGCTGTTTATTCCTACGCGATGAACTTTCTGGGCCTGCCCGCCGCCTGCGTCCCTGCCCGTCTGGCTCAGTTGCCGAAAGGTCCGCAGCCCATCAATGTCCAGATTGCCGCGCGGCGCTGGCGCGAAGATCTGGCCGTGGACGCCGCCGCCGCCATCGAAGAGCGTGTCGGACAGATGTGTCTGCCATTGTGGGACAGTCTTTCGGGCGGGTAACCGCCCCAAAACAAAATAGACCCCGGGTTATTGGGCCCGGGGTCCAGCTGCTTAAATGTGCCCGGATTTCTGATGACGAGCGTAGCACCACCCACCCTCGCCAGCGCGAAATTTACGCAATCATTCGAAAACGCCGTACAGGTGGCCACTCACTCCCACCATAGCGTGATCTCCGAGCACGGTCAGATTAGCCAATCCGTAGCGAATGCCGTGTGAACTTCTTCACACAAGAGAAAATAAATCTAAAAAAATCGCAGTTTAAGTGAATTGCTCAGAGATTAAGCGCTCTTCCAGACCATGCCCCGGGTCAAACAGGATGCGATGGGTGATTGCAGGCTCTGACCGAATCTCAACCCAGTCGATATCCGGGAAGGAAATGGAATCGGCGTCGGCCATGACGGGGCGTTTGTCTGCGTCCAGTACGTCGAATCGAACCTTGGCAATCTTCGGCAGCAAAGCCCCCCGCCAGCGGCGCGGCCGGAATGCGGCAATTGCGGTCAAGGCAAGGACGTCCGCCCCGATTGGCAGAATCGGACCATGGGCCGAGTAGTTATACGCCGTCGAACCGGCAGGCGTGGACAGAAGCGCACCGTCGCAGACCAGTTCCGCCATCCGCTCGCGCCCATCGACGCTGATTTTCAACCGTGCGGCTTGCGGGCCTGCGCGCAGCAGTGAGACCTCGTTGATCGCCAATGCCTCGTGCAGCTTTCCCGATTGGTCCATGGCCCGCATGGCCAGCGGGTTGATGACCTCTTCCTGCGCATCGGCAAGACGGGCCATCAGGTCCTCTTCGTGGAAATTGTTCATCAGGAACCCGATTGTGCCACGATTCATACCGTATACCGGCGCGTCGAGATGCTGCATGTTCTTCAATGTGCGCAACATGAAACCGTCACCGCCCAGGGCAACCACAACCTCGGCGTCGCGCGGGGCGGCATTGCCATATTGTTCAATCAGGCGATCGCGGGCGTCCTGCGCCATCTCGGCCTCACTGGCGAGGAAGGCGATTCTTTTTTTCATTGGGTCTGGTTTCCGGTGCTACACATTTGGTTCCGAAACAAACATACCTTTCCTCAATAGGCCAGACTTGACGCCGCAGCGGGCCAAATCGTCGCTTTATGCCTTTTGCCGATGGTGGGTTTCCGATAGGAAATCCGCAAGTTTTTACCCCAGTCTATGGAGCGCAAATGAACGCCAACCTTCGTGATACGGGCTTTTTCACCCAATCCCTGTCCGACCGCGACCCGGAACTTTTCGGCTCGATCACATCCGAGCTGGGCCGCCAGCGCGACGAGATCGAGTTGATCGCGTCCGAGAACATCGTCTCTGCCGCCGTGATGGAGGCGCAGGGCTCGGTCATGACCAACAAATACGCCGAAGGCTATCCCGGTCGGCGCTACTATGGCGGCTGCCAGTTCGTCGATATTGCCGAGAATCTGGCCATCGACCGCGCCAAGGAACTGTTTGGCTGCGGCTTTGCCAATGTGCAGCCGAACTCTGGCAGCCAGGCCAATCAGGGTGTATTTCAGGCACTGATCCAGCCCGGCGACACCATTCTGGGCATGAGCCTGGACGCAGGCGGCCACCTGACCCATGGCGCACGCCCTAACCAGTCGGGCAAGTGGTTCAACGCGGTGCAATATGGCGTCCGCAAAGAAGACAACATGCTGGACTATGATCAGGTCGAGGCGCTGGCGA